>NZ_JBVASH010000001.1:691663-1311852 GCF_057813895.1 Nocardioides sp. F233 | reverse complement strand
CAGTGCTGCTGTCGAACGGGGCCGGGTTCCGAGATCCATGACTGGATTCTCCCACCCGCCTCCGACGCAACCGAACGCCGGAAACCCGCCTGTGGACAGGGGAAACTCGATCATTGGGTGTGGAGAACCGACGTCACCCGGTGCATCTCAAGTGTCGTCGCGGGCCGTAGCCCGACCGCCGAGCCCAGCCACCTACGGCCCTTCCTCGCCAGCGCCTCTCCGAACACAACGACGACGCGACCGAAGCGTGCGGACAGTTCCGGCAGCATCTCGGGTGGTCTCGTGACGGTCGCTGCGCGACCTCCTCGACCACCGAAACGCAAGCGACCGGCAAGGCGACCACAAGCGCCCCGAGCCACCCTCGGATCCATGACCACCACCCCCACCTCCTGGCTGCCCGCGACCTGGGCCCACCCGACCCGGGTCCCGGTGACACAGACGCACCACCTGCGCCCGATGGGACCCGCCGACGTCGACCTCGACCTGCCGGCGGTGCACGCGTCGCGGGACCGGCTGTGGTCGATCTACGGACAGGCGTGGGGGTGGCCCCCGGTGGAGCTGAGCCGGGAGGCGGATGTCGACGACCTCGCCCACCACGCGGCGGAGATCGAGGCCCACGAGTCCTTCCTGTACGGCCTCTTCGACACGGACGAGACCGTCCTCCTCGGGTGCGTGTACGTCGATCCGCCGGCCAAGGTCGGCGCCGACGCGGACATCTCGTGGTGGGTGGCCGAGTGCGCCCTCGGCAGCGACGTGGAGCAGGCGCTGGACGCCTTCGTCCCCGCCTGGATCGCGGCCGACTGGCCGCTCCAGCAGCCACGCTACGTCGGCCGCGACCTCACCTGGCAGCAGTGGCTCGCCCTCCCGGACAACACGGAGGCAAACGCATGAGTCGCACGATCCTCCGCCTGGCCATCGGCGCCCTGGCCCTGGTGGCCGGCCTCGTGCCGCTCATGACCCCCGCCCCCGCCCACGCCGGTCAGGTCGGCGTCACCATCGGCATCACCGGCGCCGGCCGGGTCGAGGTCGTGGAGGGGTCGATCGAGGACGGCGGCGGTACGGCGTGCGACCGCACCACCAACCTCGACCACCGGGTGACGCTGACCTGTGCGCGGATCCGCAACGAGGAGCCCTTCGAGGCCTGGGTCTGGCTGCGGCCGTCCTTCTTCGGCGTGCCGGCCGGGTGGGAGTTCGTGGAGTGGCAGGGCTGCGACGAGACCCGCAGCAACAGCAGCGGCACCCGCGACTGCGCGGTGCACTCGGGCGCGTTCTCGACCGTCGACAAGTACCCGGTCGCCGTGTTCCGCGACGTCGACCCGCCGAAGATGACCAGCTTCAACGCCAGCCAGGTGGTCAACGAACAAGGTCGGTTCAGGTTCACCTTCTCCGCCAGCGGTGCGGTGGCCATCCACTGCCAGCTCGACAACGGCGCCTGGGAGAATTGCACCTCGCCGCGCACGCTCACGCTGCCGGAGGGGCAGCACATCTTCGCGGTCCGCTCGGAGGACGCCTCGGGCAACCTGAGCTACTCCCAGTCGCTGCAGGTGCACTCGATCGACACCGCCTTCACCGCGACCCCGCCCAAGCTCGGCAACAGCCGGACCGCGGACTTCTCCTTCAGCTCCCAGGGCGGCAAGGCCTTCGACTGCACGCTGGACGGCTATCAGTTCACCTGCGACAGCGGCCAGGCGCACTTCAGCGACCTCGCCGACGGATCGCACACGCTGACCGTCGCCGGGCGCAACGGGACCTGGGTGGACCCGGTCCCGGCGCACTACGAGTGGACCATCGACGCGACGGCGCCGGAGACGACCCTTGCCGGCGGCCCGGCCGAGGGATCCACGACCACGTCGCGCACCGCCACCTTCAGTCTCGACGCCGTGGGCGCCACGGTCTTCTACTGCTCGATCGACGGCGCCGGGACGCCGTGCGGTCGCGGCCAGGTCACCCTGGAGGGTCTGGCTCCCGGCCGTCACGTGTTCGAGGCGACCTCGCGCGACGATGCGGGCAACCGCGACCAGACCCCGGTGACCCGTACCTGGACGGTGGCCGCGACGGACACCACCGCCCCGGACACCACTCTCACCGGTGGCCCGGCCGACGGCTCGATCGTCACGACACCGGACGCCGCCTTCGCCGTGGGTACGACGGAGCCCGGGTCCCGCACGACCTGCACCCTCGACGGGACCGCCCTGCCGTGCCCGGCCGGACCGCTCGTCCTCAACGGCCTCGCGCCGGGCACCCACGTGCTGACCGCGACGTCCACGGACGCCGCGGGCAACACCGACCCGACCGCGGCGACGCGCACCTGGACCGTGCCGGTCCCGGCCGCCTCCCTCAAGCGCAAGGGCAGCACGCTGAGCCTGCGGGTCCGGGACGCCCGTCGCCTCGCCCTGGTCGTCGCCACCGGCAAGAAGCCCGGCAAGGTCAAGGTCTACGCGGGCAAGCGGCTCGTGAAGACCCAGGCGATCAAGCGCTCCACCCCCACGCAGGTCGTCGACGTGACGACCTTCGCGGTCCCGTGGAGCGGCAAGGTCCGCATCGTCGTGGCGTCGAGCCGCCGCACGGTGCGGGTCGAGGGAGTCGCGGCCCCCACGCGCTGACCTCGGCCGAAGCGGCGCCGCCGGACGTCAGTGGACGACGACCGGCGGCGTCGTCGCGTCGCTGCTGCCGACACAGGTGATCCGGTAGGTCCCGGGCTCCCCCGCCACCCAGGTGACCTCGGCGACGAACCGCAGCCCGCGGTCGCGCCGCCAGCGGATCGTGGTCGACGTCGAGGAGTCGTCGGCGACCTGGTGCCAGGTGTCGCCGTCGCGGCGCTCGAGGCGGAGGTACGTCGGCCGCAGCACCGCGTTCGGGTGCTCGGTGCGGAAGGTCGCGACGACGCTCTCCCCCACCGCCGCAATCGCAGGCGAGGCCAGCACCGAGGCCGGTGCGGAGCGGGCCAGCCGGGGCGAGCCGACGGGCAGGGTCCAGCGCAGCCGGCGGGGTGAGGGCGGGGTGCCCGGGTCCAGCGGCCGCCCCGTGCGCATCGCACCGGCCAGCTCGACGACGGCGTCGGTCAGCACGGCCAGCTCGTGGCGGCCGAAGATCGTGGAGCCCGCCTCGTAGAGCTGCTCGTCGTACTCCTCGGGCGTGGTGACGTAGTGCCCGTAGCCGTTGGCGTAGCCCTGCAGCACGACGTCGTCGACGTCGATCCCGAGCTCGGCGGCGACCGCGCGCCGCAGCCGCCACCCGGCGACGACGGTCACCTCGAACGGCAGGCAGAGCAGGTGCAGGTGGCCCCAGCGGACCAGCTGGAGCAGGTAGGTCTCCTGCACCCAGCGCAGGCTGCCGACGGGCAGGAACAGGTCCTTCGGCTCGTGCGCCGCGGCCAGCGTGGGCCGGCGCCGGTAGAGCCAGCGGCTGAGCCGCTCGGGCACCGGGTTGCGGCGGCCCTCGTCGAACAGCGGCGAGCCCGGGCCGTCGGTCAGCTTGCCGGCGGCGAAGCTCGCGCCCAGGATCGCGCGACCGGTGCGGCCGGACGCGGCCGTCCGCTCGGCCATCCGCACCCACCGGTGCCGTACGTCGACCAACGGCGCCACCTCGACGCCCGGCTCCGCGGCGAGCCGGCGCGCGGCGGCCAGCTGGCGCTCGCCGATGACCCGGGTGTTCTCGCGTTCGTCCCGCGTGGGCCCGGTGGCCGGCTGGAGCTCCAGGTTGGGGCTGAGGTCGCCCGCGTTGGTCTGCGCGAACGCCGTGACGAGATCGCCGTCCTGCTCCCACTCGTGGGCGGCCCAGCCCTTGTTGTCGGCGCTGATCAGCCGGTTGCGGTTGGACATCGAGGTGTTGTGGACCGGGAACCAGCTGATCACGCCGGCCAGCTCGCCGGCGCGCTCGAGACGCAGCAGGGTCATCCGCGGGTCGATGCCGTCGGGGAACAGCGCCCGCTCGTCGGCCGGGTCGCGCTCGAACGCCGCCCGGGCCCGGTTGGCGCTCGCGTCGTGCAGCTCGCCACGGGTGAGCCGCAGCGTGGTCGGCGCCAGGTCGGCGTCCGCGCGGGCGATCGCGTCGACCACGCCGTCGACGAGTCGCTCGAACGTGCGCGGGCGGAAGCCCCCGGTGGTGATGTTGTAGAGGATGTCGTGACCGTGGCCGCCCGGCCCGCAGTGGGTGTGGGTGGCCGTGAGGACGACATTGCCCGCGCCGTACGTCGAGCCGAAGCGGTCGGCCAGCCGCTCGTGGATCGCGGTCACGGTGGCCTGGAAGAACATGCCGATGTCGGCGACGACGTACGCCGTGCGGCGGCTCCCGTCGTCGAGCACGAACGCGCGGGCGTACTGGCGCGACAGGATCCCGCAGGTGCGCTGGTCAGGCATCCCGTAGCCCATCATCCCGACGCCCCACGGCTCGCCGGTCACGTCGGCGATACCGCGCCCGACCAGCCAGCCGCCGGGTTCGGTCACTGCCTCCTCCGCACGGCGTCGCGCAGCGCCTGCTCCGGGTCGACGCCCTCGGCACGGGCCTCGGCGACCAGGGCGAGCAGGCGCTCGCCGACGTCGGACGAGTCCGGGACCAGGTCGAGCGGGATCCCGGCGCGCTCGCGGCGGCCGAGCGTCTTGTCGGCGTACAGGAGAGCGGGGAGCGCGGCCGGCAGCTCGGACGGGGCGGACTGCTCGGCCGCCTTGATCCGCTGCCAGCGCTCGTCGACCTGCTCCGCCGTGAGGTCGTCGTCGGAGACGTCGCCGAAGACGTGCGGGTTGCGGCGGCGCATCTTCGCAGTGATCCCTCGGGCGACGTCGTCGAGCGAGAAGTCGCCGCGCTCCTCGGCGATCACGGCGTGGAAGACGACCTGCAGCAGCAGGTCGCCGAGCTCCTCGGCGAGGTGGCCGAACTCGCCGCTCGCCTCTGCCTCGTCGATGGCGTCGACGGTCTCGTAGGTCTCCTCGAGCAGGTAGCGCACCAGCGAGCGGTGGGTCTGCTCCTGCTTCCACGGGCACTCCGCCCGCAGCCGCCGCATCACCTCGACGAACTCGGCGACCGGCCCGTCCGCAGGCTCGGACACTGCCTATCCCTGGGGCACGACCGCCGCCGGCGCGACGGCCGGGCCGCAGCGCTGGTCCGCGGGCAGCTTCGCGACCTGCTCGGGCGTCATGGCGGAGGTGTTGCTGGCGTCCTTGGCCTCACTGCTCACCGGCACCGAGAGCGGGTCGCCGCTGAAGACGCCGGTCGTGGCGTCGTACGTCCCGAAGACCGGGTTGAAGCTGACGTCGTGCTCGTCGAGCCACTTCGTGATCAGCGCGATGCCCGCGGCGACGGCGGCGTCGCCCTGCGCGCCGGACTCGTCGGCTCCCAGCTGTTCGACCGGGTCGGTGAGCCGCTGCTTGATCCAGGTCAGGAACTCGAAGGTGTCGTAGTTGTCGTCGTCGATCGTGCCGAGGGCGCCCCACTCGTCGGTCACGGACGTCCGGTCGATCTGCTCGGCCGGCAGGGACACCCCGTGCTCGGGTGCCAGGTCGTCGACGGCGACCGCCTGGGTCCAGCCGACGACGAACTGCGCACGGACCAGCGCGATGGGCGCCGCCTGTGCCTGCGGGTTGGTCGCAGCCAGGGCGCAGTAGTCCTGGACCGCCTGGTCGACCTTGCTGAGCGAGAGCTGCTGGCCCTCGACCTCGGCGGCCACGCCGGGCTTCACGTCGTTGTCGCTGACGCCGCAGCCGGCGGTGAGCAGGGCAACCGCAGCGAGACTCGCTGCAGCGGACCGGAACGTGGGACGCACACTCACTCCTTGGGGTCGATGACCGCGTCGATGACGAGCCGGGCCCATTCAAGCAGGGCGACCCCCTCGAGGGGCGTTCCCGTCCGCCCCGGGATGCCGGGTCGCGGCACCAGGATCGACTCGAGCTGGTGCTTGACGATCGACTTCGGGTAGAGGCGGTTGAGCCGGATGGTGCGCGACTCGGGCAGCACGACGGGGTGGAAGCGCACGTTCTTGCCGACCGTGGTGACCTCCTTGACCCCGGCCTGCCGCACCCGGGCCCGGAAGCGTGCGACCAGGAGCAGCGCGGTGACCTGCTCGGGCGGCTCGCCGTACCGGTCCTGGAGCTCTCCGACGATCTCGTCGACGTCGGCGTCGGTGCGGACCTCGGCGAGGCGCTTGTAGATCTCCAGCCGGAGCCGCTCGCTGGGGATGTAGTCGTGCGGCAGGTGGGCCTCGACCGGAAGCTCGATGCGGACCTCCTCGAGCTGTTCCGGCGCCCCGCCGTCGGACCGGAAGTCGCGCACCGCCTCGCCGACCAGGCGGACGTAGAGGTCGAAGCCGACGTCGGCTATGTGGCCGGACTGCTCGCCACCGAGCAGGTTGCCGGCGCCGCGGATCTCGAGGTCCTTCATCGCGATCGCCATGCCGCCGCCGAGGTCGGAGTGCTGCGCCAGGGTGGCGAGCCGCTCGTGGGCGGTCTCGGTGAGCGGCTTCTCGGTCGGGTAGAGGAAGTAGGCGTAGGCCCGCTCGCGCGAACGACCCACGCGACCGCGCAGCTGGTGGAGCTGCGAGAGGCCGAGCGTGTCGGAGCGCTCGATGATCATCGTGTTGGCGTTGGAGACGTCGATGCCGGACTCGACGATGGTCGTGCAGACCAGCACGTCGAAGTTCTTCTCCCAGAAGTCGACCATCACCTGCTCCAGCTGGTGCTCGCCCATCTGGCCGTGGGCCGTCGCGACCCTCGCCTCGGGCACCAGCTCGCGGATCTTCGCCGCCGCCTTCTCGATCGAGCTCACCCGGTTGTGGATGTAGAACACCTGTCCGTCGCGCAGCAGCTCACGCCTGATCGCCGCCACGACCTGGCGGTCCTCGTAGCCACCGACGTAGGTCAGCACCGGGTGCCGCTCCTCGGGCGGCGTGGTGATCGTCGACATCTCGCGGATGCCGGTGATCGCCATCTCCAGGGTGCGCGGGATGGGCGTGGCGGACATGGAGAGGACGTCGACCGAGGTCCGCAGCCGCTTCATCGCCTCCTTGTGCTCGACACCGAAGCGCTGCTCCTCGTCGACGACGATCAGGCCGAGGTCCTTGAACTTCGTGTCGGCGTTGAACAGCCGGTGGGTGCCGACCACGACGTCGACGGTGCCGTCGGCGAGGCCGGCGATCGTCTCCGCGGCCTCCTTGTCGGTCTGGAACCGGCTGAGCGGCTTGAGGTTGATCGGGAAGCCGCTCATGCGCTCGGAGAAGGTCGTCAGGTGCTGGTTGACGAGCAGCGTCGTCGGCACCAGGACGGCGACCTGCTTGCCGTCCTGCACCGCCTTGAACGCCGCTCGCACGGCGATCTCGGTCTTGCCGTAGCCGACGTCACCGCAGATGAGGCGGTCCATCGGGATGGTCCGCTCCATGTCGGCCTTGACCTCGTCGACCGTGGTCAGCTGGTCGGGGGTCTCGTGGAACGGGAAGGCGTCCTCGAGCTCGCGCTGCCAGGGGGTGTCGGGGCCGAAGGCGTGGCCCTGCGTGGCCTGGCGGGCGGCGTACAGCTTGATCAGCTCGGCCGCGATCTCGCGGACCGCCTTGCGGGCCTTGTTCTTGCGCTTGGTCCAGTCGCCGCCGCCGAGCCGGTCGAGGCTGGGCTGCTCGCCGCCGACGTAGCGGGTGACCTGGTCGAGGGTGTCGGCCGGGACGAACAGCCGGTCCGCCGGGCCGCCGCGCTTGGAGGGGCCGTACTCGAGGACGAGGTACTCGCGGATGGCGCCCTGCACCTCGCGCTGCTTCATCTCGACGAACCGGCCGACGCCGTGCTGCTCGTGGACGACATAGTCGCCGGCCTTGAGCTCCAGCGGGTCGATCTGCCGCTTGCGCCGCACCGGCATCGCGCCCTTGTCGCGCACCGAGGCCTTGGTGCCGACGATGTCCTCGCCGGTGAGGATCGCCAGGCCGCGGCCGGTGTCGACCAGGCCGTGGCCGAGGTTGCCGCAGGTGATCGTGACGACGGCCGGGTCGAGCTGGTGCCCGGCCGGGAGGTCCTCGACGAGACGGGCCGGGACGTCCTGCTCCCCCAGCGCCTCGACCATGCGCTGCGCGGGACCGTGGCCGACGTGCACGACCGCCACGGCGTGACCCTCGCTGCGCCAGCGGGTGATGTCGACGAAGGCCTTCGCCACGTCGCCGCGGTACGACGGCGCCGGCTGCACCGTCATCCGCTGGTCGAGCTCGTCGAGACCCTCGTCGTCGAGGCCGAACGGGCTGAACGTCCACCAGGCCTGGCCGCGCTCGCGGGCGTGGGCCCGGACGTCGGCGAGCGACTGGTACGACGCCGCCTGCAGGTCGATCGGCGCCTGCCCACCGCTGGCGGCGGTGGCCCACGACGCGGCGAGGAACTCCTCGCTGGTGGCGACCAGGTCGTGCGCGCGGGCGCGGGCCCGCTCGGGGTCGAGCACCAGGATCCGGGTGTCGGCGGGCATCAGGTCGACGAGCAGCTCGAGCTCGTCGACGAGGGCCGGGATCAGCGCCTCCATGCCCTCGACGGCGATGCCCTGGGCGAGCTTGTCGGTGATCTCGAGGAGCTGCGGGTGGGTCTGGCCGAGCTCGGCCGCCCGCGCCCGGACCTCGTCGGTGAGCAGCAGTTCGCGGCACGGCGGGGCCCACAGCCGGTCGACCTTGGTGATCGTGCGCTGGTCGGCGACCGCGAAGGAGCGGATCTCGTCGACCTCGTCGCCGAAGAACTCCACGCGCAGCGGGTGCTCCTCGGTCGGCGGGAAGACATCGACGATGCCGCCGCGGACCGCGAACTCGCCGCGCTTCTCGACCAGGTCGACGCGGGAGTACGCCGCACCGACCAGCCCGGCGACGACGTCGTCGATCTCCGCGGTCGCGCCGACGGTCAGCTCGACCGGCACCAGGTCGCCGAGACCCTTGACCTGCGGCTGCAGCACGCTGCGCACCGGCGCGACGACGACCTGGACCGGCCCGGTCGTCGCGTCCGTCCCCGGGTGGCACAGGCGGCGCAGCACGGCGAGCCGCCGGCCGACCGTGTCGCTGCGCGGGCTGAGCCGCTCGTGGGGCAGGGTCTCCCAGCTCGGGTAGTAGGCGACGCCCGCCGGGTCGATCAGGTCGCCCAGCTCGGCGACCAGCTGCTCGGCCTCACGCGTGGTCGCGGTGACCACGAGGACCGGCCGCCCGGCCCGGACCAGGCCGGTCGCCAGGAAGGGCCGCAGCGCCTCCGGACCGGTCAGCTCACCGGTCGGCTGGTCACCGCTCGTGGCGCCCGCCAGCGCGGCGGACAGGGTCGGGTCGGCGAGGACGGCGTCGGCGAGGCCGGCGAGACTCACGGGGCACACCTTTGGTCGAGGAACACGACGATTGCCCCCGGTCTGGCTGCGACCGGGGGTGCAGGCGTCAGCCTACGCCGGGGCGCCGACAGTCCCGTCGCTCAGCCGAACCGTCCGTTGACGTAGTCGTAGGTCCGCGAGTCCTGCGGGCTCTGGAACATCGCCTCGGTGGCACCGTGCTCGACGATCACACCGGGCTGGCCCTGCGAGGCGAGGAAGAACGCGCACTGGTCGGAGACCCGCGCGGCCTGCTGCATGTTGTGGGTGACGATCACGATCGTCACCTCGCGGGCGAGCTCGAGCATGGTCTCCTCGATCACCCGCGTGGACGTCGGGTCGAGGGCCGAGCAGGGCTCGTCCATGAGCAGCACCCGCGGCTTGATGGCCAGCGAGCGGGCGATGCACAGGCGCTGCTGCTGGCCGCCGGACAGGCCGCCGCCCGGAGCGTCGAGCCGGTCCTTGACCTCCTTCCAGAGGCCGCCCTTGACCAGGCAGGACTCGACCAGCTCGTCCTTGTCGGCCTTCCTCAGCCGGGTGCCGGTGAGCTTGAGGCCGGCCAGCACGTTCTCCTGGATCGACATCGCCGGGAACGGGTTCGGCTTCTGGAAGACCATGCCGATAGCACGGCGGGCGTCGATCAGCCGCTTGCTCGGGTCGTAGATGTCCTCCCCGTCGAGCAGCACCTCGCCGGCCAGCTGGGCCGACGGGACGAGCTCGTGCATCCGGTTGAGGATGCGCAGGAAGGTCGACTTGCCGCAGCCGGACGGGCCGATGAGGGCGGTGATCCGGCCCGCGTCCATCGTGAGCGAGACCCGGTCGAGGACCTTGTGGTCGCCGAACCAGGCGGTGATGTCGCGCGCGTCGAGGGAGGCCAGTGACGCCTCCGGGCCCGGTACGTCGGCGCCGACCGCGGGGATGACCATCGTGCGCTCTGCGGTGGCTTCGGTGTCCATGCTGCTCTTCCTGTTCAGAGGGCGGTGCCGGGCGACCGCGCGGGGGCGGTCACCCGGCACCGGGGTGGTGCGGTGATGCTCAGGCGCAGGCGGCCGTCTGGGCCTGCTTCGCCTTCTTGACCTTCTTGGCCAGCTTCTTCACGGTGGCGGCGGACTTGTGCGCCTTCTTCGCCTTCTTGAGGGCCTTCTTCGCCTTCGTGACCTTGGCCGTGGCCGTGTCGCAGCCGGCCGTGTTCGGGGCGGTCGCAGCGACGACGGTGACGGTCGCCGTCGTCTGGGCAGTCTGGAAGTTCGACTGGCCCGGCGTGAAGACGGCCTTGATGGTGTGGCTGCCGGCAGCCAGCGCCAGCGGCGTGGTGACGGCCTGGCCGGAGACGACCTTGACGTTGCTGGCGAGCACGGTCGCGCCCTCGGTGAAGGTCACCGAGCCGACGGCGGTGGGCGACGAGGTCACCTTGGCGGTCAGGTTGACCGCGCCCGGGTTGCCGGCGCCGGTGACGGTGACGGCCGGGGTGGTGACGGCGTTGAGGGTGAAGTTGCTGCTGGCAGCGCTCATCACCTTGCCGCAGTCGCCGCCGAGGGCCGCCGTGGCGAGCTGCTCGAAGCCGGCCTGCGCGATCAGGTCGTGGGCAGCGGCCGAGCAGACGAAGCCGGTCTCACCGAACACGGCCTGGATGTCGGCGCGCGACGCCTCCTCGGCGCGGACCACGTTGTAGAGGTTGCGCTTGAACGCGGTCGACGTGGCCGGGTCGACGTTCGTCGAGATGTCCTTGACGGTGCCGGCCAGCGCGGCGCGGCCCTTCGAGAACGGGACGAGGGCGAGCGCGTCGATCGCGAACAGGCCGGCGTCGTGCTCCTGGACGAAGGAGCCGGCCGGGTCGGCGTCGTTGGTGTGGTCCTTGACGCACGCGCCGTAGGTCTGCCCGGCGGGCACCACCTTGCTCTTGAAGAAGGACTCGGTGCCCGAGCCCTGCTTGGGGATGTAGGGGTGGATCGCGGTGCCGTCCCCCCACGTCGTCTTGGTGCAGGTGACGTAGATCGCCTGCAGGTCGGCCAGGCTCAGGTTGGCGCTGTGGGAGTTGCCGCCCGCGACCGCCGGGACGACGGTGTCGAGCGCGAAGGGGATCGAGCGCATGCCGTCGCTGTAGTTCTGCGCGGAGGGCGCGCCCGACGAGCGGGCGAAGTCGACCTCCGAGGCGCGGCCGGTGCCGTAGAGCGTGGCGCGGCCCGGGCCGGACCCGTTGGGTCGCGCCAGCGGCTGGCCGGTCCCGTCGACGACGACCGGCGCCGGCAGGTCGCCGCCACCGAGGGCGCCGAAGGTGGCGATGTCGAAGGTCTGGCCGTAACCGGCCTTGGCACCACTGTTCCAGGCGCCGGCGAGAAGCTTGAGCGCCATCTCGGAGGTGTCCGAGCCGGCGCCGATCAGGTCGGCCGTGACGACACCCGAGGTCTTGCTGTCGGTCGCGGCGTTCGGGGCGTAGGCGGCCGAGGCCGTGCCGGCGGTCAGGGCGACGGTCGACCCGGCGACGGCGGTCACCAGGACTGCCGCGAGGGACTTGCGTACAGACATCTGCTTCGCTTCCTGTGGTGGTGGGTGCGGCCGACACCGTGTGTGCAAGGGCCGCGGCGTGTGTTCACTTGTCGGTGCCGTCGGGACGGCGCTCAGATCAGGTTGGGCAGCAACCTCATGACCACGTCCGTGGTCACCCACGCCAGGGCGAGCGCGAGGGGCGTTGCCACCACCCACACGTGCACCAGCGACCATCTCTGACGGGCGGCGATGACCCCGAGCGTCAGCGCCAGGAGCAGCGCGAGGTCGAGGGCGAGCAGGGGTAGTGCCCCCAGGTCCTCGCCCATCGGCTTCTCCGAATCGGGAACCGTCGGCGGAAGGCCGGACGGAGCGGGGAACGCCGAGGCTGCCTCGGCGTCGACGTAGATGACCTCGCCCGGCGCGATCGCGCTCAGCCGGCCGTGTCCCTCGGCCGTGACGAGCGTGAGGCGCGACCTCCCGCTGGCCAGCGGCTGGGGCAGCGGGTCGCCGCTGCGGCGCAGGGCCTGCACCGTGAACACGACGCGGCCCTGGCCCACGGTGACCTCGATCCGGTCACCACGCTCCAGCTCGCCGAGGTCGGCGAACGGACCGCCGTAGGACGCGGCTCGTCCGAACACGACGGACGTCCCGGCCTGGCCGGGCAGCACGGTGTTGCGCTGGTGGCCCGGGCCGGCCAGCAGGTCACCGGAGGCGGTGCCCTCGACGACGACCTGCTGGAATCCCAGACGCGGGATCTCGAGGAGGGCGACGGGGTCGCCCGGCGCGGTCACCGGTCCGACCGTGGCGGTCGCGGCGGCCACCTGGGCGCGGAACTCGTCGTAGAGCAGGTGCTGGTGGCGCTCCTGGGACACACCCCCGAGGACCAGGAGCTGCAGCAGCATCCAGCCCGCGACGAGCGCCACCATCGTGGTCGACGTGCTCACCACCGCGCCGGCGGTCTGGGTCCGGTTCGGCGGGGTGACGGGCCGCGGCGGTCGGGGCCCCCGGCGCTGCGGCGGGCGGCGCCGCAGCCGGTCCAGGCGGCTGCGTGCCGGCGACGTCGTCGGCACGTCCTCGGTCACGGCGGCCTGTTCGTCGAGCGCGGTCATCGGCGACGGCTCCAGAGCAGGAAGCCCCGCGAACCCGCGCTCACGAGGGCGAACACGAGACCGAGCAGGAAGAGCACCGGGAGCAGGCGTCCGCTCCACTGCGAGGACACCGCCTGCGTCGGGGGCATGTCGATGGCCTCAGGCGCCCCTGCCGGCGCTGCTGCCGGCGGCGCCCCTGCAGCCTCGGCGGCCGCAGCGTCCGGCGCACCCGGGGTCACGATGGCCGGGGCAGCGCCCTCGGCCGGCGCTGCGGGCGCCTGCTGCCTCTCGATGGCGTTCGCGACGACCTGGGCACGGGCGAACAGCCTCTTGGTCGCGCCCGCGTTGCGGATCGGCACGAAGCCGCCCGGCAGCTCGCCGTTGCCGCTGCCGGGGCGCTGGCCCTCGGACGTGGCGATCCGGATGAACTGCGCGACCTTGGCCGCGTCCTTCTTGTCCAGGTTCTGGGTCTTGGCGGCGGTGTAGACGAGCATCGTGCCCGGGTAGGCCGTCGACGACTTCTGCACCTGGGCCTGGTCCAGCCGGTACGGATCGCGCTTCTTGCCCTCCTTCATCAGCTCGACGGCGGCTGTCATCGAGGCCGTGGACGGAGCGACGAACTTGTCGGGCTTGGTCTGCAGGGCCGCTGAGCGCAGCCCGAACCGGTCAGCGTCGCCGAGGCTCACCACACCGAGGATGAACCGGGAGCCGTAGGGCTGCCGCTCCACGCGGCCGAGCTTGTAGGTCGGCGGGGTGGTGCTGATGTCGGTGTCGCACCGGGTCTGCACGTTCGGCCAGCCGTCCAGCAGCGCGTCGGAGATCTTGCGCAGCGACGTCACCGGTGCGGCGATGTTGTTGAAGTACGTCGACGGGTTCGCGATCTGGCACTGGGTGCTGCCGGCCGGGACGAAGTCGTCGAGCAGCGGCCACTCCGAGGTCGGCAGCTTCAGCTTCTTGTACGACGGGTTGACCCGCATCCCCCAGGGGTCGGCCTTCCCGTTGACGAAGGCCATCGCGGCCTTGTCCTGGGCGATGTACTCGGTGAGCTGCTCGATGATGTCCGAGGAGTTCGACAGTGACAGGAGCGTCGCTCCGGCCTCCTGCGGCATCTGGTCGAGGCCAGGGTTGAGCTTGATGAACTCGGGGTCGGCCATGATCCCCCACGGGCTGCTCGCCATCCCCGGGTGCTGGGCGCCGAAGGTGGATCCCGCGTACGAGAGGGTCATCAACTTGGCGAGCAGCCGCGCGTTGAGACGCAGCTCGGTGTACTCGCCGGCGTTGCCGGGACGGTCGATGACGTAGCCGATCCCGAACCCGGTGATCGCGGTCGGGGCGTAGCCGACGGGGTCGCCGCTCGACTCGTGCTGCGAGGAGACCATCGCCGCGGCGCCCTCACCGCTGCTCATCAGCTGGAACCCGGCCACGTCGGGCATCTGGTTCATCTGGAACTTGAAGCGCTTCTTGTTCAGGCAGTAGGCCGGCGACCACTGCAGGGCCGCCTGGGCCAGCAGCTCGGAGCCGTAGAAGCCGGTGGGCGAGCGCTTGTCGAGCAGGTCGCAGACGTCCGGCGGCGGCCCGAACGTGATCGGCACGACGAACCGGTTGGCCCAGTTCGACGCCGACCACCAGTACGCCGGCGAGACGGCGGCGTCCGGGGCACCCACGAAGTTGCTCGAGCCGGGCTCGAACTGGCCGGTCTTGCGGCAGACCTGCTCGATGGGCTCGAGCTGGCTGTCGACGTCGCTCGAGGCGCGCTCGCAGGAGATGCCCTGGATCGGGACGACGACGATGGAGCAGGGGGTCTTCTGGCTGCAGCCCAGCGACTCGTTCTCTGTGCTTGACCGGACCTCGAACTGCAGGGATCCGTTGCCCTTGCTGTCCGTGAAGGCGTTGATCTCGGCCGGAGGGAAGGCAGAGTCCACCGCGGCCTCCGGCGGCATGTGCGCGGCGTCGCAGGCCGAGTAGACCTTGCCGCTGGCGGCGACGAAGGGCGTCACGTGCGTGTAGAGCAGGCCCGACCGGTCGATCGCGGGACAGTCGGCGGCCTCGGGCATCGGGTTCATGCCGGACAGCACGTCCTTGTCGGCGGCGTCCGCGTGCTCGTCCTCGATCCACACCGCGGCCGACTTGGAGACACCGACCTGGGACCGCTGCGTGACCGACGAGGTCCAGCAGGTCTCGGGACGCACCTGATCGCCCTGGCCGCGGCACTGCATGACGACGACCGGGTACTCCTGGGTGAGTCCGCGCACGCCGTACGGGTCGGAGGCGCGTCCGGCGCTCGGCTGCGCGCCGCTCCACGTGACCTGGACCCGCTCGCGACCGCGCAGGTTCGTGGTGTGGTCGACGTTGACGGTCATCGCGTAGGGCCGACCGGTGAGCGGGTTGAGGAAGTCGTAGGTCGAACCGTCATTGTTGACGAACTGCCGGGCGAAGGAGTGGGTCTGCGTCCAGGACGAGTCCCCCTTGCCTGCGCCGATCCGGGTCGGCAGCTCCGGCGCGGTGTACGGCGTCCGGGGCATCGTCCCCTTGTGGCCGTGGCTCGGCCGGCCGTCGTCGTCGGCCTGGGCGGTGCCGCCCGCCAGCACCGAGGCGCCGAGCAGAGCGAGGAGGAGCAGCGCTGCTGCGGGACGGCGGCTCATCGGCCCTCTCCTCGGGCGGCCAGGCGGCGCCGGTACGTCGCGGCCAGCAGACCCGGCAGCAGGACCAGGGCGAGCAGCTCCGCGACCACGACCCACCCGAACGGGCGTCGGTCGCCGGATCGCGAGGCCGACAGCGTGTCCGGGGAGGCGTAGACCTGCTCGGTGCCGCTGGAGACAGGTGTCGTACCGGCCTCGGCGACGGGCACCTGCTGCCCGGTGACCGGGTCGACCGCGGCCGGCGGTGCGGCCGCCGGGGCCCCGGCAGGCGCTCCGCCTGCGGCGGCGTCCTCGGTGGCCGGCTCGCCGGTCCCGGTGTCGAAGCCGCACGGTCCGGCACCGACCTTGTCGCACGCGGGGGGCTTCGGCGCCTTCTGGGCGAGCACGTTCTTGTTCGGGTTCTTGCCGTCGAACGTCGGGTTGTTGCAGCTCTTGACGTCACGGTTCGTGAGCTCGACCGCCGGGTCGGCGGCCTTCAGCTTCGCGATCTGGTCGAAGCCGGCCTGGACCAGGTTGAGAGGCAGCGACGAGTACCCGTAGGAGCCGGCCTTGGTCTGACCGGAGCACAGCGAGTAGTACATGAAGTCGGCCAGCGTCTGCCGCTTCGCCGTCGTCATCCGCTGGTCGCTCGCGCCCGTCGGGATGATCATGTAGGAGTACGACGAGATCGGGTACGACCGTGGGTCGTTGTACGTGTAGACCCCGTCGAGGTTCTGCGTCAGGTAGAGCGGGGACGTGGTGTCCATGTTGATCTTGGCCTGGGTCAGCGCCACCGCGGTGTTGTACTGCGTGGGCTCGACGAAGTAGCCGGCCGCGTTCTGCACCTTGACCACCGGGTAGTTCGCGTTGATCGGGTACGAGTACTCGACGTAGCCGATCATCCCGTTGCCGGAGAACCCCTTGATCGTGTTCATCACCTGGTCGGAGCCGGCCTGGCTGACCATCCGGCTGCCCGACTTCTTCGGGTAGTACGACGTCAGCCCGGAGCGGCCGAAGTACGGACGCCAGATGCTGGGGTACTGCTTGTCCATCCACGTGGTGAACTGCGCCGTCGTACCGGACCCGTCGGAGCGGACCACCGGGATGATCGGCAGGGCCGGGAACTTCCTCCCGTTGTTGTCCTTGGCGATCGCCGGGTCGTTCCAGTTGGTGATCTGGTTGGTGAAGATCTTCGCGAGCGTCTCGCCCGACAGACGCAGGTTCTTGACCTGCTGCTTCCCGACCTTGAGCTGGTACGTGAACGCCGTTCCTCCCGCCACGATCGGCAGGTAGGCGTACGAGCGGCCGTTGCTGGTGTCGGCGAGGCCCTGTTCGTCCGTGCCCTGGTAGGGGATCTCGGAGATCGCGAAGTCGACGCTGTTGTTGGCGAAGTCCTTGCGGCCCTTGGTCGAGCCACCACCGGTGTAGACGACCTTCATGCCGTTGGCGTTCACGTCGGCGATCCACTGCTGGACGATGAGCTCCGACCAGGTCGAGCCGGTGCCCTCGATCTGGGCGTAGGGCACGGCGGCGAAGGCGGCCAGGGGCAGGCTGACACCGAAGACGAGAGCCAGCAGGGCCGCCGTCAGGGTGCGTCCACGGCGCTTCACGAGTTGATCTCCTTCATGGCACGGGGCCGGGTGGGCTTGGCCTTCTTGGCCCGCTTCGGGCGGGCCACGACCCGCGCGAGGATGAACAGGAACAGGACGAGGCCGAGCAGCACGGTCGCGGCCGCGAAGGCCCGTGTGATCGCCTGCGGCTCACCGCTGCGCACGGTTGTGTAGATGTAGAGCGGCAGCGAGTTCATGACGCCGTCGGTCGGACCGACGACCATGAACGCGGCCGCACCGGAGGTGAGCAGCACGGGCGAGGTCTCCCCCACGCCGCGGGCGACACCGAGGATGACGGCGGTCGCGAGGCCGGGCCGCGCCGTGGGCAGGACGACGTGCCACACGGTGCGCCACCGGCTCGCGCCGAGCGCGAGGCTGGCCTCCCGCAGGTTTCCGGGAACGACCCGGAGGACGACGTCCGCGGCCCGGGCCACGATCGGCAGCATCATCACCGCGAGCGCGAGCGCCGCGGCCAGGCCGGAGCGTGGCCAGCCGGCGACCACGATGACCGTGGTGTAGATGAACAGGCCGGCGACGACCGACGGCAGCGCGGTCATCGCCTCGACGATCGTGCGCACCAGGCCCGCGAAGCGTCCGCCGACCTCGGTCATGAAGATCGCGGTTCCGATGCCGAGCGGCAGCACGATGACCAGCGCGATGCCGATCTCGATCATGGAGCCGACCGCGGCATGGGCGATGCCGCCCACGTCGAACGGGTCCTTCGGTCCCACGCCGGCCATGTCGTCGACGAAGAAGTTGACGTGCAGCAGCGGCCGCCAGCCGCGCAGCACGATGAACGACAGGGTGCTCACCAGTGCCGCGCCGACGACGAGGGCACCGCCGGTGACGACCGAGGCAACGACCCGGTCGCGCACCTCCACCATCGACACGGTGAGCGCCGACAGGACCGCGGTGACGACCAGGCCGAGCACGAACCAGACGACGAGGAACCAGGCCGGGCCGGGGAGCGGCAGCAGCCGCTGGGTGACCAGCCAGGCCAGGCCCAGGGCCGAGGCCCACGCGCCCCAGCGCACGAACCTCTCGTCGGCGGTCGGTCGCCCCAGGGAGGGCCGGGGCACGGCGGGAGCGGCGTCGTCGTCGTACGACGGCAGCACGGTCGTGCCGCGCGCCTCGACCGGCGCGGTGGCCGGCGAGCTGGTCGGTGAGGTCGTCATCTCAGGCCTCCGCCCCGGCGCCCGAACGGCTCCTGTTGACGACCATGGCTGCGAGCGTGTTGACCGCGAGCGTGATGACGAACAGCACGAAGCCGGCCGCCAGCAGCGCGGAGAGCTGGCTCGCGCTGGCGTCGCCGAACCGTCCGGCGATCAGCGCGCTGACGCTGTTGGTGCCGATCTCGAGCGGGCGGAACTTCAGGTCGAAGGACGGCGAGATGATGAGGAGGACCGCGATCGTCTCGCCCAGGGCCCGGCCGAGCGCGAGCATGGTGCCGCCGATGATGCCGCCGCGGCCGAAGGGCAGGACGACGGTCCGGATCATGCCCCAGCGGGTCGCGCCGAGCGCGAGCGCCGCCTCCTTCTCCCCCGGCGGGGTCTGGCTGAACACCTGGCGCATCACGGCGCAGGCCATCGGGAGCACCATCATCGCCACGGCGATGCCGGCGCAGAACGCGCTCGCGGTGTAGCGGCTGGCGTCCCAGATCGCGGCGTCGGGATCGGTGTCCTTCACGTCGAAGACCGGGATCCAGCCGAGGTGGCGCTGGAGGAAGGTCGCGAAGGCAGCGGCGTGCGGCATCACGAGGAAGAAGCCCCACAGGCCGTAGACGATGGACGGGATGGCGGCCATCAGGTCGACGAGCGAGACGAGGGCCGAGCGCAGCGACGCCGGCGCGTACTCCGAGATGTAGAGCGCGGTGCTCAGGGCGAGCGGGAACGCGATGACCATGGCGACCAGGGCGATCTGCAGGGTGCCGGCCAGCACGGCCGCGATGCCGAGGACGTCGGCCTCGGGCATCCACTGGGACTCGGTGAAGAAGTGCCACCCGTAGCGGTGGAGCGTGGGGAACGCCTGCCAGCCGAGGAACAGGCCGACTCCACCGGTTATCACCAGCACCGAGGCGCCGACCGCCCGGGAGATGTTGACGAAGACCGCATCGGCACCCGTGGCCTTGCGGGAGATCCGGCGCGGCTGCACGTCGGGCGCGCTCGGATCGACGAGGGGCAGGCTGGTCACAGTCGTCCTTGGTCGTGGCCACCCCGAGAAGGGCCGCCATGGCAGCGCGGGACCGCGCAACCACCGGGAACGTTGACGGCCTTCCGCAACGAGAAAGGGGGATGACGGTGAACAGCACGGGAACGGTGGAGGGCGTCTCGATACGCCCTCGGCCAGGGCCTCGGGCTACTCGACGAGCGAACTGGGGTCGGTCACCCGGCCGACGAACAGCGGGGTGCCGTGCTCGGCGTCGTGGACCACGAACAGGAACGGCCGGTCGACGACGAACGGCTCGGTGACCGGCACCGCCGTCTCCGCCATGATCACCGCGGTGGCGGCCGCCGCCTCGGTACCCTCCTCGTCGACCGCGACGAAGCCCTGGTGCACGACATCGGCCACCACCAGTGGCAGGTCCTCCTCGGTCATCGGCGTGAAGTCCGCGCCGTCACCGAAGGCGGTCGGCATGCCGAGCTCGATCAGCGGCGCCTTGAGCGGAGCACTGGTGCGGAAGGACCAGCGCGGGAGGGTCAGCTCGACGGCGGTCGGCTGCGCGCCGTCGGCCTTCGCGAGGAACGCGGCGAAGCCGCCGGACCGGACCTGCTCCTCGACCCGGCCCAGGGCGCCCGCGTCGGGGAGCACGACGGTCATCGCGAGCCCGCGGCCGGCGTACGGCAGGGACACGGAGCTCCAGCCGTCGCCGCTCACCAGGTACGTCGAGAGCTCGGGCAGCCGCATCAGGTCGGCGTCGACGCTCGAGCCGTCGGCGCGGTGGAACGGGCCGGTCGCGGTCAGGCTCTTCTCGAACGGGCTCTCCCACGGGGCCTTGAGGTAGATCGCGTTGACGAGCACCAGCCGCGTCGAGGCGTCGACGGCGCCCTCGGCCAGCAGGTCGACGATCCGGTCGTGGGTCTGCTGCTCGACCCAGGCGTTGATCGCGGTGCGCGCCTTCTCGGCGGCGGTCTCGAAGTCGACGGTGCGCAGTCCGGCGCCGTACTCCTTGGCGAGCAGGTCGAGGAAGTCGGCCTCCCAGGCGACGCCGCGCTGCCCGAAGAGCTGGTCGGCGGTGCTCAGCGCCAGCTCCGCCTTCGACCCGTCGGCCCGCTCCTGCTGTCCGGCCAGCCCCTCGATCGTCGCGGTGAGGGCGTTGACGCCCTTGTGCCAACGCTCGCCGAGGCTCCCGACCCCCAGCAGGGACCGCATCTCCTCGGCGGTCGTGCCGGCCGCGCCGGTGAGGGTCATGCCGAGCGCGACCACCACGGAGTACGGCGACAGCACCAGGTTGCCGCCGCCGTCACCGGCTCCCGCCAGCTCGCCGTACAGCCGGCCGGCGAAGGCGTCGAGCCCGGCGACGACCGGCGCGACCAGGCTCGGGTCGCCCGCGGCCCGCCGTACGTCGGAGGAGACCAGCTCGATCCCGTCCACCTCGGCCTGCTTCCTCACCCGCGACGAGGGTCCGTCGTCGCCACAGGCGGTGAGGGCGGAGACGCCGAGGGCGGCGAGTCCGAGCTGGAGGGCAGAACGGCGAGCGAGGACGGTCATACCCCCTCTGACGTGCGCGAACGCTGGCAGGTTCCGCCAGAATGTGACCTGTCCCACTGAGTGCGACAGGTCACATTCGGCGAGGTTCCCGCACCTACGTTCCGCGCCATGACCGACCAGATCAGCCGTCGCCGCCGCCTCGGTGGCCTCGCGACCGCATCCGTCCTGCTCCTCAGCCTCACCGCGTGCGGTGGCGGGGACGACGGCAAGGACGACTTCGCCAAGCCGAAGCAGAACGCCGACGTCACTTTCTCGGGTGACCCGATCAAGGTCATGACGTTCACGCCCTACGACACGGACACCATCAACTTCAAGGCGGCGCTCGACGTCGCCGACGGCGCCAAGGTCGCCATCAACAACGCCGGCGGCATCAACGGCCACGAGGTGGTGGTCGTGCCCTGCAACGAGGGTGCCGACCCCAACAAGGCCGCCGACTGCGCCCGCAAGGCCGTGGACGAGGGCGTCTCCGCCGTCGTCGGTGGCTTCAGCGCCAACGGCGACACCATCCTGCCGATCCTGGAGAAGGCCGGGATCTCGTGGATCGCCCCGCCGGTGATCAGCGCCGCCGAGCTGTCCAGCAAGTACAGCTACCCGATCGTCCCGGGCGTCATCGCCCAGGCCGGCCTGGGCGCCAAGGCCGCCGAGGACGGCTGCGACAAGGTCGCCAACGTGATGTACGACCTGCCCTCCAGCGGCTCGGTCAAGGAGCTCGGCAACGTCGGCCTCGCCAGCCAGGGCCACGCGCCCGCGACCGTCGTACCGGTGCCGCCGACCACCACCGACTTCAGCTCGATCGCCCAGGAGATCAGCGACTACGACTGCGCGATCATGTCGATCCCGTCCGGTCCGCTGACGGGTGTCGCCGCCGCGGGCGCGAGCCTCGGCAGCAAGACGAAGTACTACGCCTTCCCGGGCACCCTGACCGACTCGGCGATCAGCCAGGCCGGCGGTGCCCTCGACAGCGCGGTCACCATGTCGCCCTTCCCGCCCTCGGGTGACTCCGTGTGGGACGAGGCGAAGAAGATCGTCGGCGACATGTCCAGCGAGGAGAACGGCGGCTGGTCCTACATGTCGTACCAGAGCACCTGGGTCGGCTACCAGCTGCTCGCCGAGGTCCTCAAGGACAGCACCGACGTCTCCGCGACCGGCGTCAAGGCGGCCTTCGACGCGGCGTCGGCGGTCGACGGCCTGGGCTTCACGCCGGAGCTGAACTTCACCCAGGAGTTCCCCGCCCCCGGCATGAACCGGATCTTCAACACCAAGGTCATGTTCCACGACATCAAGGACGGCGCGCTCAACCAGGACGGCGACTACGTCGACCTCGGCGCCTCCCTGACCCCGGCGTCGTGACCACGGTGCAGGCGCCGCCCGTCCCGGGCGGCCGGGTCGAGCCGGGCCAGGTCGTCGTCGAGGCGACCGGCCTGACCGCCGGGTACGCCGGGACCCCGGCCGTCCACGGCATCGACCTGCGGGTGCGGGCCGGCGAGGTCCTGGCCCTGCTCGGCGCCAACGGCGCCGGCAAGACCACCACCCTGCTGTCCCTCGCCGGCGAGCTGGCACCGATCTCGGGATCGGTGGCGGTCCTCGGTGACGCCCGGCGGCGGCGCCTGCACCAACGGGCCCGTGCGGGCCTGGGCTTCCTGACCGAGGAGCGCTGCGTCTTCATGCAGCTCACCGGCTGGCAGAACCTGAAGATCGGCCGCGGGTCGGCCGAGAAGGCGCTGGCCTACTTCCCCGAGCTGGAGCCCCACCTGTCCAAGAAGGTCGGGCTGCTCTCGGGTGGCCAGCAGCAGATGCTCGCGCTCGGGCGGATCCTCGCCGCCGAGCCGCGGGTGCTGCTCGCCGACGAGCTGTCCCTGGGCCTGGCCCCGCTCGTCGTCGAGCGGCTGCTGGCCGCCGTACGACAGGCCGCGGACGACGGCGTCGCGGTCGTGCTCGTCGAGCAGCACGTCCGCCAGGCGCTGGCGATCGCCGACCACGTGCACGTGATGCGGCGCGGCCGCATCGTCCTCTCGGGACCTGCCTCCGAACTGCGCGACGACGCCGAGCGCATCGCCGCCACCTACCTGAGCGAGAGCACCGAACCATGACCGACCTCATCCGCTACGCCCTCCTCGGTCTGGGCACGGGCGGCATCTACGCCCTGCTCGGTCTCGGACTGGTCGTGATCTACCGCGGCTCGGGTGTCATCAACTTCGCCCACGCGGGCTTCGCGCTGGTCGGTGCGTACCTCACCTACGAGCTGCAGACGGTCCACGGGCTCGGCCTGGGCGTCTCCCTGGGCACGGCGGTCGCCGCGACCGCCCTGCTCGGGGTGCTCACCCACCACCTGGTGCTGCGCCCGCTGCGCAGCGCCAGCCCGCTGGCCCGGGTGATCGCCACCCTCGGCCTGCTGACGATGCTGACCGAGGGCGTCCAGCTGAAGTACGGCGCCCAGCAGCTGCGCACCGAGTCGCCGCTGCCGAACGAGGCGATCACCGTGCCCGGCGACATCGTGGTCGGCCAGTACGCCTTCTGGCTGGTCGGTATCGCCACCGTCGTCGCGCTCGCCCTGGCCCTCGCCGGCACCCGCACCCGGATCGGGTACGCCGTCTCCGCGTCGGCTGAGAACCCGCGCGGCGCCGCCGCCCTGGGCTGGGCCCCGGACCTGCTCGCCAGCGTCACCTGGGCGATCGGCGGCGGTCTGGCCGCCCTGGCCGGCGGCCTGTTCCCGTCGACGACCTTCGGCTTCATCTCGCCGACCCCGTTCGGCGTCCTCATCATCGGCGCGCTCGCCACCGCTCTGCTCGGCGGCTTCCGCTCCTACCCGCTCGCCCTGCTGGGCGGCCTGTTCCTCGGCGCCGCCCAGTCCGCGACCCGGCACTTCACCGACCAGACCGGCGTCTCGGACGCCGTACCGTTCCTCGCGATCATCGTCGTGCTGGTGCTGCGCGGTCGCGGCCTGCCGCTGCGCGGCAGCATCACCGACCGGCTCCCGCGCGTCGGCACCGGCCGGGTCCGCCCCGTCGTGGTGCTGGTCCTCGCGGGCGGCGCGCTGCTCTGGGTCGGCCTCGGCGCCTCCGCCGACTGGTACGCGCCCACCATCATCAGCGCCACCTTCGCGCTGGTCGGCCTGTCCATCGTGCTGCTGACCGGGTACGCCGGACAGCTCTCCATCGCCCAGTTCGCCCTCGCCGGCATCGGCGCCTTCGCCGCCGGCCGGTTCGTGGTCTTCCACGACTGGCCCTTCGAGCTGGCACTGGTCGCCGGCGTGGTCGTGGCGATGCTGGTCGGCCTGCTGTTCGGCCTGCCCGCGCTGCGCACCCGCGGCGTCAACCTCGCCGTGGTCACGTTCGGTCTCGGCTTCGCGGTGCACCAGATGGTCTTCAGCAACAGCGACTACACCGCGAAGGTGACCCCGGGCGAGATCACCCTGTTCGGCATCGACATCGAGCCGATCGACCACGCCCGCAACTACGCGCTGGTCTGCCTGGTCGCGCTCGTCCTGGCCGCGCTCGTCGTCGCGAACGTGCGTCGTGGGCGCAGCGGGCGCCGGCTGCTCGCCGTACGCACCAACGAGCGGGCCGCCGCCGCGATCGGCGTCAACGTCTTCGAGGCCAAGCTGTACGCCTTCACGCTCTCGGCCGGCATCGCGGGCCTGGGCGGCGCCCTGCTCGGCTTCAGCTACGCCACGATCCTCTATCCGCAGCTGTTCGCGCCGGGCGCCTCGATCTCCGTGCTCGCGGCGACCGTCATCGGCAGCACCGGCTACCTCGCCGGTCCGTTCATCGGCGCCATCTCGGCGCCCGGTGGCCTGATCACGCTGCTCGGCTCGGACGGTCCGGCCACCACCGCAGGTGTGCAGGACGGCCTCACCTGGCAGTCCTGGCTGCCGATCGCCTCGGCCCTGCTGCTGATCATCACGCTGATCGCCAGCCAGCACGGCGTCGCGGAGTCGATCGACGCCTCCACCCGCAAGCTGCGCGCCAAGATCCCCGGCCTGCGCCCCGGCAAGCCGCAGCCGCTGCCGCCGACCGAGCGGGCCACCGTCCCGGCCCGGACCCTCGAGGTCACCGGCCTCACCCAGCGCTTCGGTGGGTTCGTCGCCCTCGACGACGTCTCCCTGACGGTCGCGCCCGGTCAGGTCGTCGGACTGCTCGGCCCCAACGGCGCGGGCAAGACGACGCTCATCGACTGCGTGAGCGGCAACAACCGGATCTCGGCCGGCGCGATCACCTGGGACGGGCGCGACGTGTCCCGCTGGGCGCCGTACCGCCGCGCCCGGGCCGGCCTCTCCCGCTCGTTCCAGTCGCTCGAGCTGTTCGACGACCTGACCGTGCGCGAGAACCTGCTCGCCGCTGCCGACCGCCGCGACCGGCTCGCCTACCTGACCGACCTGGTCCTCCCCGGCCGCTCCCGGATGCCCGCCACCGTGGTCGCCGCCGTCGAGGAGCTCGGCCTCGCCCCGCTGCTCGACACCCGCGCCGAGGACCTCTCCTACGGCCAGCGCCGCCTCGTCGCCATCGCCCGCGCCGTCGCCAGCAGCCCGTCGGTCCTCATGCTCGACGAGCCGGCCGCCGGCCTCGACGAGACCGAGAGTGCCGAGCTCGGCCACCTGGTCCGCCGACTGGCCGACGAGTGGGGCATGGGCATCCTGCTCATCGAGCACGACGTCGCGCTGGTCCTCGAGAACGCCGACCGGGTCGTCGTCCTCGACTTCGGTCACCGGATCGCCGAGGGCACCCCCGCCGAGATCCGCACCGACCCCGCGGTTCGCCGGGCGTACCTCGGTGAGGAGACCGAGCCCGTCTCGGTCTGAACGCTGCAACGGCGGCCTCTGGTGTCACCCGGTGACACCAGAGGCCGCCGTTCTTCGTGTCAGCGGCGGATGAACTCCGCCGCGAACTTCGCGACGCTCTCCAGCCGGGTCTCCCGGTCGGCGACCGCGTTGCCGTGGAAGCGCCAGGGATTCAGCCACACGTCCGTGGCGCCGGCGTCGGCCAGCTCGTCGAAGCCGGCCGCGTCGGCGACGCCGACGGGCGAGACGCAGACCGAGAACGGCCGGTCCGCGCGGCCCTCCTCCTCGCGCAGCTCCTCGAGCCGCGCGATCACCGGCGGCAGGTCCGCGGCCGGGAGGTTGGCGGAGATCCAGCCGTCGGCGAGGCGAGCGGCGCGGCGCAGTGCGGGCTCGGTGTGGCCGCCGACGAGGATCGGCAGCGGCTGCTGCGGGGCCGGGGAGATGATCAGCCGGTCGAAGCCGTAGTGCTGGCCGTGGAACTCCGCCCACTGCGGGCCGTCACCGGGGCACACGGCGCGCAGGATGGCGATCGCCTCGTCGGTGCGGGCACCGCGGGTTCGCATCTCGGTCCCGGTGAACCGGAACTCCTCGGGCATCCACGACAGGCCGACGCCGAGCTCGAGCCGCTCCCCCGTCAGCACGGCGAGCGTGGAGACCTGCTTGGCGAGCAGGAGCGGGTCGCGGAGCGGCAGCTTGAGCACGGAGACCCGGAACCGGATCCGCTCGGTGACCGCGGCCAGCGCGGCGATCGTGACCAGCGGGTCGGGCATGTCGGTGTCGGGGGCCCACATCCGCTTGCCGTCGCCGGAGTACGGGTAGTCGGCCGAGACCTGCTCGGGGAAGAACACCGAGTCGGGGAGGCTGATCGCGTCCCAGCCCTCGGCCTCGGCCGCACGGGCCAGCTCGGGAAGGTCGCCGGTCGGCACCATCCCCACGGACAGGGTCCAGTTGAGGTCGCTCATCCGGCGAGCCTCACCGGCTCATCTCCCTGCCGGAAGGGCTCTCCCGCTGACCGGGATCGACCGGGGTCAGGATCCGGGCGGGCCCACGACCAGTGCGACGCCGGTCAGCGCGGCGACGGCGACCAGGCCCACACCCAGCCCGCGCAGCGGGTTGGTGAGCAGCCAGGCGACGACGCGGTCGGGCAGCGAGGAGCCGGCACCCGCGGGCAGCCGCCATGCGTCGCCCAGCCAGCCCTTGCGGATCGCGAACCACTCGAGCGGCAGCGTCGCGAGCGGCGGTACGGCGGCCACCAGCGCGAGCAGGCCACGGCCCGCCGACCAGCGCCGGTCCACCCACACCACGACGGTCGTGACGACGTACGCGACGAACACGATGCCGTGCAGCATCCCGAAGATCCGCACCCCGGTCTCGTTCTCGGCCGGGCCGTACTTGAGGAACATGCCGAACAGCAGGCCCGTCCAGGTGATCGCCTCGGCGATCGCGACGGTGCGGAACAGGCGGGTGGGGGTGTTCATGACGTGCCTTCCTCGGTGCGGGCCAGGTCGGCCTTCCACTCACGGAAGGTCTCCTCGGTGCGGCCCTGCTTCCAGTACGCGGAGATCGAGACGTCGGCGCGCGGGACCGCGCGCTCGCCGTACAGGTAGGGCCGGATCTCCTTCATCACGGCCTGCCCCTCGCCGTGCACGAACGCGTGCACGCGGCCCTCGCGCCACGGCAGGGCGCGGACGGCATCGGCCAGGCCGGGGTGGCTCGGGTCGGAGCGGTGCAGCCAGGTCAGCTCGACGCCGGCAGGGGCTGCGACCGGCTGCTCGTACGACGGCCCGTCGACCTGCAGCACGACGTACCCCTGCGCGTCCTCGGCCAGCGCCGCCAGCGCCTGGCGGATCGCGGGGATCGCGGCCTCGTCGCCGGCGAGCAGGTGCCAGTCGGCGGCCGGGTCGGGGGCGTAGGCGCCACCGGGTCCGCGGACGTGGATGGTGTCGCCGGGCCGGGCGTTCGCGGCCCAGGGGCCGGCGATGCCCTCGTCACCGTGGACGACGAAGTCGATGGTGAGCGTTCCCTGCGCGACGTCGGGCTCGAGCGCGGTGTAGGTCCGCAGCGTCGGGCGGCCGCCGGTCTCGAGCTCGGCCGGGTCGCCGAAGACGAGCTTGACGTAGCGGTCGGTGAAGGTGCTCTCCGCGAAGGCGGCCAGGTCGCCGGAGAAGCGGATCCGGGTCATCCCCGGGCTGAGCTGCTCCGTCGTCTCGACGGTCAGCAGCGTGATGGGCTTGCTCACGCCGCCACGGTACCGGCGGGGCGAACTAGGACCCGAACCGGCGCTCGCGCTGCGCGTAGGCCCGGATCGCGCGCAGGAAGTCGACCCGGCGGAAGTCGGGCCAGTAGGCCTCGCAGAAGTAGAACTCCGACTTCGCGCTCTGCCACAGCAGGAACCCGCCGAGCCGCTGCTCCCCCGAGGTGCGGATCACGAGGTCCGGGTCGGGCTGGCCCTTGGTGTAGAGGTGCTCCTCGATGTGCTCGATGTCGATCTGCTGGGCGAGCAGATCGAGCGGGGTGCCGAGGGCGGCGTGCTCGGTGAGCAGCGAGCGGACGGCGTCGGCGATCTCGCGGCGTCCGCCGTACGCCACCGCGACGTTGACGATCATCCCGTCGACGTCGGCCGTGGCCTCGGCGGCGGTCTTGAGCCGCTTGGCCGCGGCGGCGGGGAGCAGGTCGAGGGCACCGACGGGGTGCAATCGCCAGCGGCGCTGGTCGGCGAGCGAGTCGACCGCGTCGACGATGATCTCGAGCAGCGGCTCGAGCTCCTCGGCCGGTCGGTTGAGGTTGTCGGTGGAGAGCAGCCACAGGGTGACCACCTCGATGCCGACCTCGTCGCACCAGCCGAGCAGCGGCTCGATGTTGGCCGCGCCCGCGCGGTGCCCGTGGGCGGTGTCGCGGCCGACCGCCTTGGCCCAGCGCCGGTTGCCGTCGAGCATGACGCCGATGTGCTTGGGCAGGTTGGCCGGCATCTTGCGAAGCATGCGTGCCTCGTACGCCGGGTAGAGCACCCTGCGCGCACCGCGCTTCCAATCCGCCACACCCCGATATTAGCCGGGCTACCGGCCCATCCACCCGGCTGACACGATGATCCCGACACCGGCTTCGAACCCGAGACCCGGGAGACCCGAGAGATAGGACGACCATGACTGCAGCCGCCTGGCACCCGGACCCCACCGGACGCCACGAGCTCCGCTACTGGGACGGCTCCCAGTGGACCGACCACGTGTCCGACCAGGGCGTGCAGTCGACCAACCCCCTCTACCCGTCCGCCGACGCCGGCTCCGCCGAGGCGGCCACGGACGCCGGCGCTGCGACCAGTACGTCGGACAGCGGCTCGTCCGCCGACGTCTGGGTCGGCAGCCAGGAGGCCGCCGCCTCGTCCGAGGAGGCCGCTGCCGAGTCGGCCGAGCCGTCGTTCTCCTTCGACGCCGTGACCCAGGTCGCCCCGCGCTCCGCCCAGCCGGCCCACGCCGCCCAGGCGGTCGAGCCCGAGCCGGCCGCCCAGCCCGAGCCGGCCGCCCAGCCCGAGCAGCCCGAGCAGTCGTGGGGCCAGGCGCAGCCGGCCCAGCCGTACCAGTCGGCCCAGCCGCCGTCGTACCAGCCGACGCCCCAGCCCATGGCCCAGCAGCCGATGGCGCAGCAGCCGATGGGCGGCTACAGCCCCCAGCAGGTGCCGGCCGACGCGTTCGCCGGCATCTCGGGCGAGCTGATCGACGGCCGCTTCAGCGAGGTCGACGGCGCGGGCGCGATCCTGCAGAACAAGAAGCTGCTGCGGGTGCGGATCACCGAGCCCTTCATGGCCAAGCAGGGCTCGATGGTCGCCTACCAGGGCAACGTCAACTTCAACTTCCAGGGCGGCGGCGCCGCGAAGTTCCTCAAGAAGGCCTTCACCGGCGAGGGCCTGTCGCTGATGCGGGTCGAGGGCCAGGGCGACGTCTTCCTCGCCGACCTCGCCCACGAGGTGCACATCCTGCACCTCAACAACAGCGGCCTGTCGGTCAGCGGCAAGAACGTCCTCGCCTTCTCGGCGTCGCTCGAGTGGAACGTCGAGCGGGTCAAGGGCGGCAGCATCGCCGCCGGCGGACTGTTCAACACCACCCTGCGCGGCACGGGCTGGGTGGCGATCACCACCGAGGGCGCGCCGGTCGTGCTCAACGCGGCCGAGGCCCCGACCTTCGCCGACGCCAACGCGCTGGTCGCCTGGTCGGTGCACCTGCAGACCTCGATCCGCTCCACGATGTCGGCGGGCGCCCTCATCGGCCGCGGCTCGGGCGAGGCGTTCCAGGTGTCCTTCCAGGGGCCGGGCTTCGTGATCGTGCAGCCCTCCGAGGGTCCGCCGGTCCACACCGCCTGAGCCTGCGCATGGCCCGGACGGGCCATGCCGACGACGGCCGGATGAGCGTGAGATCACGTTCGTCCGGCCGTCGTGGCGTTCGGGGCCGACCGGTACCCTCGGTGCATGAACCAGGCCATCCAGCACGCGAACGACAAGGTCCGCGCCCGGCTGGACGACCTCGGGGAACAGATCAGCGACAGGTTCATCGAGAAGGTCGCCGAGATCAAGCCCAAGCTCCGGGGCTGGATCCACCTGGTCTCGACGCCGATCGTCCTGGCCGCCGGCATCGTGCTGATCTGCCTCTCCCCGACCGCGACGACCAAGGTCGGCTCGGCGCTGTACGCCGGCTCCGCGCTGCTCCTGTTCGGCATCTCCGCGCTCTACCACCGCGGCACCTGGTCGCCGAAGGTCTGGACCGTGCTCAACCGGTTCGACCACTCGAACATCTTCTTGTTCATCGCCGGCTCCTACACGCCGTTCGCGCTGATCCTGCTCGACGGCACGTCCCGCGTCGTGATGCTCTCGACCGCGTGGACCGGCGCGCTGCTCGGCATCGCGTTCAAGCTGTTCTGGCCCACGGCGCCGCGCTGGCTGTCGGCACCGATCTACATCGCGCTCGGCTGGGCGGCGATCTTCTTCATCCCCGGGTTCTTCGAGGGCGCGACCGCCCTCGGGCTCGGCATCGGGATCGCGATCTTCGTGCTCATCGCGGTCGGCGGCGCGCTCTACACGATGGGTGGCCTGGTCTACGGCTTCAAGTGGCCCAACCCGTCACCGCGGGTCTTCGGGTTCCACGAGATCTTCCACGGCTTCACGATCGCCGCGTTCGTGACGCACTACGTCGGCGTCTCGCTGGCGACGTACTCGCTGCGCTGACCCGGAGGCGGACGTCGCAACTACCGAATTCGTCGTGACCCGGCCCGTCGGGCGACAAATTCGGTAGTTGAACCGATCAGGTCCGCTCCAGCAGCACGAGGACCTCCGCGTGCGGCGTCTGCGGGAACATGTCGAGCAGGCGCCCCCGCACGGGTCGGTACGACGTCAGGTCGGCCAGGTCGCGCGCCAGCGTCTCCGGGTTGCAGCTGGAGTAGAGCACGTACGCCGCGCCCGACTCCTCGAGCCGCACCGACAGGTCGTGGCCCAGGCCGCGCCGCGGCGGGTTGACCACGACCAGGTCGGCACCCGCGAGCAGTGCGGCGTGCTCGGGCGCGGTGGCGTCACCGACCGCGAAGTCGATCTCGCCGGGCAACCTGGCCTCGTCGCGTGACCGCTCGGCCGAGGCGATCGCGTCGGCGCTGATCTCGATGCCGGTCACCTGCCGGTCGGGGGCGGCGAGGTGGAGCGCGAACCCGCCGACCCCGCAGTAGAGGTCGACCACCCGGTCCGGAGCCAGGTCGGCGACCCAGGCGACCGCCTCGGCGTACAGCGCCGCGGCGACGGCCGTGTTGGTCTGGAAGAAGCTGCGCGGGCGCAGGTGCAGGCGCACCCCGCCGAGCCGCATGGGCAGGGTGTCGGCCTCGGTCAGCACCACCTCGCGCTCGCCCTCGAGGACGGCGCGGTGCTCGGGCTGGACGTTGAGGGTGACCACACGCAGACCGGGCAGGGCGCCGAGCAGCCACGGCAGGTGCTTGCGGACCCGGGCCTCGACGGCGGTCGAGCGGACCACCAGCCGCACCATCAGCTCGCCGTCCGGCGAGGCCGTCAGGAGCAGGTGCTTGAGCTCACCCCGCTGGCTGACGGGGGCGGCCGAGCCCACGTCGTACGGCGTCAGGTCGGCGCGCCGCACCAGCTCCGCGAGCACCGGCAGCGCCGCCACGATCACCGGCTCGTGCAGCGCGCAGTCCCGCAGGTCGACGCCCGCGCCGTCCGGCCCGAGGATCCCCAGCGTGGGAGCCGAGGCGGTCCCGGCGACGACCATCTTGGCCTTGTTGCGGAAACCCGCCATCGGGCTGGACACCGGCGGCAGCCACACCAGCCCGGGCACGTCGACCAGGGCGCGGGTCGCGGCGAGCTTGGCGGCCAGCTGGTCGTCGTACGGCTGCCCGAGCCAGGTGCACGACCGGCACTCCCCCGCCGTGAAATGGGCACAGTCGAGGACGGCGGAACCCATGGCTCCATCGTAGGCTGCGGCTCACGTGATCGAGCAGGGCGCCGGCACGGACTTAGTCGACTAGACTTGGTCCATGACCACGGTGAACGTGCACGAGGCGAAGACGAACCTGTCGCGCCTCCTCGCGCGCGTCGAGGCGGGCGAGGTGATCGTGATCGCCCGCGGCGGCAAGCCGATCGCGCGCCTCGAGCCGTACACCCGGCCCACCGTCGAGCTCGGATTCCTCGACCTGCCCGAGATCCCCGACGAGTTCTTCGCGCCACTCGACGACGACGAGCTGGCGGGCTGGGGCCTGTGACCCTCCTGCTCGACACGCACGCGTTCTACTGGTGCGTGCGCCGGAACGCCACGGTCCCCGAGCACGTCCTCACCGCGTTGCAGGACGCCCCGCGCCGGTACGTCTCCGATGTGTCGGCCTTCGAGGTGTCGCTCAAGGTCCGCCTCGGGAAGTTCCCCGAGGCGGCCTCCCTGCGGGAGCGCTGGATCGACGCGCGGTCCCGCCTCCCCGCCCTTCCCCTGCCGGTGACCACCGAGCACGCCCTGCTCGCCGGCTCCCTGGGCTGGGACCACCGCGACCCCTTCGACCGGCTCCTCGCTGCCCAGGCAATCGTCGAGGACCTCACCCTCGTCACCGCCGACGACGCGTTCAGCGCCGTCCCCGGTCTCGGGATGCTCCGATGGTGAGCGCCGCCGTGCCGTCCCCGCTCGAGCGCGTCCAGGCCACGCCGGTTCTCGCGACCGTGCGCCGCCTCGAGCAGCGCATCGCGGCCCGTTTCCCCGGCCGCGGGCTGAACACGGTGGCCGGCGAGCTGGCGAGCCTGGTGGAGACGGTCGACTCGTCGACGGCAACGGCGCGCGGTCGACGGTCGTGGCTGCGGCCGCTGTCGCGGTTCGGGATCGTCGCCGTGCTGGTGGTGACCGGGTCGGTGATGGTGCTGGCGATCCGTTCGGCGATCGCGGACGCGCCCGACGACGGGCTGGCGTGGATCCCGCTGCTGGAGAGCGCGGTCAACGACCTGGTGTTCGCGGCGCTGGCGATCTGGTTCCTCTACTCCGTGCCCGAGCGGCTGCAGCGCGCCTCCCTGCTCGAGCTGCTCCACCGGCTGCGCTCACTGGCCCACATCGTCGACATGCACCAGCTGACCAAGGACCCCGAGCGGCTGCGCTCCGAGTTCGTGCCGACCGACGCGAGCGTGCCGATGGACCTCGACACCGACCAGCTCGAGCACTACCTCGACTACTGCTCGGAGCTGCTCAGCCTGGTCGGCAAGACCGCGGCCCTGTGCGCCGAGGCGTCCCGTGACCCGGTCGTGCTCGACACGGTGAGCACGGTCGAGACGCTGACGGTGTCGCTGGAGCGCAAGATCTGGCAGAAGATCGCGGTCCTCAACCACCACCGCGAGATGCCCGGCGCGACGTGATGGCCGAGCCCGACATCGTCGTCCTCGGCGGGGCGGTGATGGACGTCAAGGCGGTGACCGATGCCCGTGCCGTCCTGCGCACGAGCAACCCGTCGACGATCCGCACCTCCCCCGGCGGGGTCGGCCGCAACATCGCGGAGGGACTGGCCAGGCTCGGCCGGCGTACCTTCCTCGTGGCGGCCGTCGGCGACGACGCCTTCGGTCGCGAGCTGCTCGCCCGCACCGCCGATGCGGGGGTGTACGTCGACCACGTGGTCCGCGGGCCCTTCGCCACCGGTACCTACCTGGCCATGCTCGACCACGACGGCGAGCTCGTGGTCGGCGCCTCCGACATGCGCGCCACCGACGCGCTCACCGTCGACGCGCTCGGCCGGGCCCGCGACCTGGTCCCGCGCGCCGCCTTCCTGGTCGTCGACGGCAACATCCCGGCCGACGTCGTGCGCTGGACGATCCAGGCCTGCGCCCAGCACGGCGTACCCCTGCTCCTCGACCCGGTCAGCGTCGCCAAGGCCGCCCGCCTCGCGCCCCTCCTCGACGGCTCACCGGTCGACACGCTCACCCCCAACCTCGCCGAGCTCGCCGCGCTCACCGGCAGCCCGGTCGCCGACACCCGGCCGGCGGTCACCCGGGCGGCCGCCGAGCTGCACGAGCGAGGCGTGCGCCGGGTGTGGGTACGACGCGGCCGGCGCGGGAGCCTGCTCAGCGACGAGGGCGTCGTCACCGCGCTCGACGCCCGTCCCGCCGAGGTCGTCGACGTGACCGGGGCCGGGGATGCCATGACCGCGGCGTACGTCGCCGCCCGCACCGGCGGCGCCACTCCGGTCGCCGCCGCCGAGCTCGGCCACCTCGCCGCCGCGCTCACCGTCGCCCACCCCGACAACGTCCGCCCCGACCTCGCCACCGCGATCCACGCCGACCGCACCGACCGAACGGAGACCCTCCCGTGACCAGCCCCCACCCGCTCCTGTCCGTCGCCCCCGAGGTCGCGGAGGCGCTGGCGGCCGGCGGGCCGGTCGTTGCGCTCGAGTCGACGATCATCAGTCACGGGATGCCGTACCCGCGCAACGTCGAGATGGCCCGCGAGGTCGAGCAGATCGTCCGCGACGGCGGGGCGACGCCGGCCACGATCGCCGTGCTCGACGGCGTCCCGCGGATCGGGCTCTCCGCCACCGAGCTCGACGTCCTCGCCTCGGACCCGTCGGTCACGAAGGTCAGCATCCGCGACCTCGGGTACGTCGCCGCGCGCGGCGCGCACGGAGCGACCACCGTCGCCGCGACGATGCGGCTGGCCGCCCTCGCCGGGATCCGGGTGTTCGTGACCGGCGGCCTCGGTGGCGTGCACCGCGGCGCCGAGTCGTCGATGGACATCTCCGCCGACCTCACCGAGATGAGCCGCACCGACGTCGCGATCGTGAGCGCCGGCGTGAAGTCACTGCTCGACATCGGCCGCACCCTCGAGGTCCTCGAGACCCTCGGCGTCCCCGTCGTGGCCTACCGGTCCGACGAGTTCCCGTCCTTCTACTCCCGCTCCAGCGGGTTCGCGGCCCCGATGCGGCTCGACGAACCGGAGCAGGTCGCCGCGATGATGCGGGCGAAGTGGGACCTCGGGCTGGAGGGCGCGGTGTCGGTCGCCAACCCGGTGCCCGTCGAGGACGAGATCCCCCGGGCCGAGATCGAGCGCACCATCCAGCAGGCCCTCGCCGACGCCGACGAGCGCGGCATCCGCGGCAAGGACATCACGCCGTACCTGCTCGGCCGGATCGTCGAGCTCTCCGGCGGTGCGTCGCTGGAGACCAACATCGCGTTGGTGCGCGACAACGCCCGGCTGGGCGCGGCGATCGCGGTCGCGTACGCCGCGCTCGGCGCCTAGCCCGCCTGTCGCCGGATCGCCCGCTCGACGACCTCCAGCGCGGCCGGGTAGCCGGCCGGCTCGGGGCCGATGAACGTCAGCCGCAGGTACGGCGCCGCCGGCTCGGCCGGGAACCACTGGTCTCCCGCAGCGACCCAGACCCCGTCGGCCGCACAGTCCCGCACGACCTGCTCGGCATCGGTGCCGTCGGGCAGCCGGGTCCACAGGTGGAGCCCGCCGGACGGGACGACGTCGAGCGCGAGCGAGGGCGCCTGCTCGCGGACGGCCGCGACGAGGAGGTCGCGGCGCTCGCGGAGCTGGCCGCGCAGCCGGCGCAGGTGCGTGCGCCAGCCGGGGTCGCTGACGACCTCGAGCGCGGCCTGCTGGAGCAGCCCGCTGACGTACATCGACTCGGCCGCGCGGTCGCCGAGGATCCGGTCCCGGGCCGGCCCCCGGGCGTAGAGCGCCGCGACCCGGATCGACGGCGAGACGCTCTTGGTCAGCGAGCGGAGGTAGACGACGTGACCGGCGTCGTCGCGGGCCGCGATCGGCCGGACCTCGGCGTCGATGCCGAAGTCGTGGGCCCAGTCGTCCTCGACGAGGAAGGCGCCGTGCCGGCGTACGACGTCGAGCACCTCCTCCCCACGCTCGACGCTCCAGTGCGCGCCGGTCGGGTTGGCGAAGCTGGGCTGGGCGTAGAACGCGCGCGCCCCGGTCTCCCGGAAGGACCTGTCGACCTCGGCCGGGTCCGGCCCGTGCACGTCGCTCGGGACGGGCACCAGCTCGACGCCGGCCTGGCGGGCGGCCTGGATCGCGCCCCAGTACGTCGGCGACTCGATGAGCAGCGGCTGGCCGGGGGCGACCAGCGCCCGGAAGATCGAGGCCAGGGCGCTCTGCGAGCCCGGTGCGACGACGACGTCGTTCGGCGTGACGGCGCTGAGGTGGCCCGGCGTGGCGTCGGCGAGCTCGGTGGCGAACCAGGCCCGCAGCTCCGGCAGCCCGGCCGCGGGCGGGCGGGAGGTGGCGGCCGCTCCCCGCGCGGCCCGGCCGAGCGCGGTGCGGACCAGGCGCTCGGGCAGCAGGTCCGGTCCCGGGTAGCCCGCGTGCAGGGCCTGCACGTCGGGCGGCGGGGTCTGCAGCGGGCCGGCGACCTTCGCCAGGTCGGCGCGTGGAGCGCGCAGTGCGGCGGTCTGCCAGCCGAAGTCCGGTCCGCGGGCCGGTCGGACCGCGCGGACGAAGGTGCCGACGCCGGGACGGCTCTCGACGAGACCCTCGGCCACCAGTCGGCGCAGTGCCTTCTGGACGGTGACCGGGCTGGCGCCGTACTCGCTGACGAGGTGGCGGGACGACGGCAGCTGGGCGCCCGCGGCGGCGTCCCGGATCCAGGCACGGAGTCCCGCGACGATCCGCGCACTGCTATCGTTGCTCATGTCAGTACAGAGTAGCGCTATCGTCCCGCGATCGCACCCGCTATCAGCCCTTCCCGCCGGGCTCGCCTGGGGCCTGGCCGGCGTGGTCGCCTTCTCGTTCACGGTGCCGCTGACCCGGGTCGCCCTCGGCGGCCTCGACCCGCTGTTCATCGGCGCGGGCCGCGCGGTCGTCGCCGCCACGCTGGCCGCCGGCGCGCTGGCGCTCACCCGGCAGGCACTCCCCCACGGTCGCCAGTGGCTGCGCCTTGCGATCGTCGCCGGCGGGGTCGTCGCCGGGTTCCCGCTGCTGACGTCGTACGCGCTGACCGAGGTGCCGGCCAGCCACGGCGCGGTGGTGATCGCGATGCTGCCCGCGGCGACGGCCGTGATCGTGGTGCTGCGCACGGGCGAGCGTCCGGTCCGCGCGTTCTGGGCGTTCGCCGCGCTGGGCGCCCTCGCCGCCGTCGGCTTCGCGGTGCTGCAGGGCGGTGCCGGGGGCCACCTCCAGCGGGCCGACGTACTGCTGGTGCTGGCGGTGCTCGCCTGTGCGACCGGGTACGCCGAGGGCGGCGTCATCTCCCGCGAGCTCGGCTCGTGGCAGACCATCTCCTGGGCGCTGGTGCTGGCCGCGCCGGTGATGCTCGCGCTGGCCACGCTCAGCGTGGTCACCGACCCGCCGGCGGCGAGCCCGACCCAGTGGCTGTGCTTCGCCTACCTGGCGTGCATCAGCATGTTCCTCGGCTTCTTCGCCTGGTACCGCGGCCTGGCGATCGGCCCGATGGCGCAGGTCAGCCAGGTCCAGCTCGCCCAGCCGGTGCTGTCGATCACCTGGGCGGGGCTGCTGCTCGGCGAGCAGATCACCTGGCTGACCGTGGTCGGCGGTCTCGCCGTCGTCGCGTGCGCTGCCGGCGCCAGCGGCTACCGCCAGAGGTCCGTTGAGGCGGCCCGTGCTCCGGGTGCGTGCATGGCAAGGCGGCGGAGCGAAGTCGTACTGGGTCGTCCAACGAGCGACGCCAACGCCGCCAGGTGCGTGCCCGGGGCGCGGGACGCACGACGGACCTCTGGCGGTAGCCGCTAGTTCTTCCCGCGCCCGTACAGGCCGCGCACGACCTTCGTGAGCTGCTGCTCCTCCTTCGCCGTACGACGGAAGGTGGTGAGCGCGATCGCCGGCTTGAACCGCTGACGGGCGATCGCGTGCGGGTAGGTGAACTCACGCAGCCCGTCGGGGCCGTGGATCCGGCCGAAGCCGGAGTCGCCGACGCCGCCGAACGGCAGGGTCGGGATGCCCGCGAACGAGATCACGCCGTTGATCGCGGTCATGCCGGCGCGCAGCCGCTGCGCGATCTCCATGCCGTGGTCCTTGGAGAACACGGTCGAGCCGAGCGCGTAGCGGGTGCCGTTGGCCCGCTCGATCGCCTCGTCCATGCTCTTCACGCGCGAGACGGTGACGGTCGGGCCGAAGGTCTCCTCCTGCACGGCCGCCGAGTCCTCGGGTACGTCGACCAGCACGGTCGGCTGCACGAACCGGGCACCCTCGGGGACCGGACCACCGACCAGGGCGCGGCCGCCGCGGGCCAGCGCGTCGTCGACGTGGCGGCGGATGATGTCGACCTGCGAGGGCATGGTGATCGGGCCGACCTGGCCGCCGGGACGCGCCTCCAGCAGCTTGGCCCGGGCGACGAGCTCGTCGAGGAACTGGTCGTAGACGCGGTCGTGGACGTAGACCCGCTCGACGCCGGCGCAGGTCTGGCCGGCGTTGGCAGCCGCGCCCCACAACGCCGCCTCGGCGGCCTCCGCGACGTCGGCGTCCTCGGCGACGATCAGCGCGTCCTTGCCGCCGGCCTCGATCACGACGGGCGTCAGCGACTCGGCACACGCGGCCATCACGCGCTTGCCGGTTGCCGTCGAGCCGGTGAACGCGACCTTGTCGACGCCTGCCGTGGTGAGCGCGGCGCCGGTCTCGCCGTACCCCGTGACGACCTGGAGCACCGGCCGGCCGACGGCCTCGAGGAAGGTCGCGGCGAGCCACTCGCCGACGCCGGGGGTGTACTCCGAGGGCTTGAAGACGACCGCGTTGCCGGCAGCGAGGGCGTAGGCGATCGAGCCCATCGGCGTGAAGACGGGGTAGTTCCACGGGCCGATGACGCCGACCACGCCGAGCGGGCGGTACTCCACGCTCGCGGCCTGGTTGACCATCAGCAGGCCGGGCGAGACGCTGCGCCGCTTGAGCACCTTCTCGGCGTGACTGGCGGCCCACGCGAGGTGGTCGATCGCGAGCGCGGTCTCGAGGAGCGCGTCGCCGTCGGGCTTGCCGGTCTCGCGCGCCATCAGCGCGGCGAGCTCCTCCATCCGCCGCGCGATCACCTTGCGCCAGCGGACCAGCGCCTTCTTGCGGCCGTCGAAGCCGAGGGCCTGCCACCACTCGGACTGCTTGCGGGCGGTGGCCACGGCGGCCGCCACGTCGGCCGCGGTGTGGATCGGGTGGGTGCCGACGACCGCGCCGGTGGCGGGGTCGAGCGAGGTGAAGGTGGCGGCGGCGTCGATGGTCACGCCCCGAAACCTACTCGTGAGTCAGTTCGAGCGGAATGGCGTCAGGAACAAGACAATCAGCACCAGATGGGCGGCAATCACAACGCCCGCGATGACAATCGCCGCCACGGGCCGCCGCCGGGCGATCCACTCGGCCGCCTGGTAGGCCAGCGTGATCAGGCCGAGCGCCACGGTGACGTGGAGCAGCACCGCGAGCGCGATCCCGGAGACCACGCCCGCGACGGCGAACCGGCCCCAGGTCAGCCCGAGCAGCAGCGGTACGACGACCGCCCCCGCCAGCCCGCCGACCAGCTCCATCACGAACGACCGGTCCCCCATCCAGGGCACCTCGTCGATCACGTCGAACAGGTCCAGGGTCGCCAGCACGCCGAGCACCACGATGATCGCGACGCTCGCCGCGGCCGCGATCCTGTAGCGCAGGTGCGTTGCTCGGCTCCAGGACACGGACCCGTGCCAGATCGTCGAGAGCGTGATCGCCGACCACACCAGCCAGCTGCGCACGGGTCCGGTGTCGGTGTCGCGCATCGCCGCGCGGAACACCCGGTCGGCGGCGACCCGGTCGAGCACGTGGCCCTCGACGGAGAGGTACGTCGGTGCCTCGTCGGGCGCGTGCACCAGGCCGTCGTGGATCAGCGCCGGTGGGAGGTGGCGTCCGGTGCGCGGCACCAGCCAGGTGAAGATCGTCGGCACCGAGGTCAGGTCGGTCTCGAAGGTGCCGAGATCGGCGGGGACCAGCAGGTCGCCGTACTCGCGGTCGCGGTAGGCGATCCGGTGCAGCATCCGGAACCGCTCGGTCCGCCGGTGGACGTCGCCCGTCTCGACCCGCTCGAGCACGATCTTCGGCGGGTCGGCGGAGCCCTCGTCGTGGAACCGCTCCGGCTCGGGTCGCACCGGTCGCCACGGGCTCAGCTGCATGACCGTGCCCCCTTCCCGAGACGGACCAGCCCTTCACGGTCACCGCGACCGTAGTCCAGCCGGCCGGTCGTGGTCCGGTACATGAGCTCTGCCCGCGAGTCGACGTGATCGAGGCCGACGAGGTGGCCGAGCTCGTGGAGCAGGATGGCCCGCCCCTCCTCATCGAGACCGATCCGGTCGAACACCTCGACATCGAGGACGATCTGACCGCTCGCGAACCACTTCCGCCCGGCGTACTCCGTGACGGTGGCGCGGGTGACCCCGGCGACCTTGCCGGCCAGCGAGTCGACCTCGTCGGCGGAGGCCCAGGAGATCGCCACGTCGAACGGCTGCCCGACCGGCTCACGACGGAACCGCAGGCCGGTGATCGCGGAGACGTGCTCGACGGCCTCGCCGACGAAGGCCAGCGCCTTCTTCTCCTCACCGAGCGCCCGCGAGGTGTGGACCTGGTAGACGATCGGGACGCAGGGATCCCAGGTCACGGGGGCGCCCGGCTCCCCCGGCTGGGTCTCGGTGAACGCGTACTCCGGGTCGGGCGGGCTGACGACGCGGCCGGCCATCACGACGACCGCGAACACGACGATGCTGAGGGCGAGAACGAGCCCCCAGGCCCGGCGGGTCACCCGATGCCGGCCGGCTCCGTGACCGGCCGCTCGCACACGAAGCCCCGGCAGACGTACGCCGCCGGCCTGCCGTCGACCGGCGTCCGGCCGGTGAGCAGCGGGATCTCGGTGTCCTGCGTGGTCTCGGTCGCGACCACCACCGCGCCCGGCAGGGTGAGCGCCTTGGCGACGAGGGCGTCCCGTGCCTCGCCGGCGGGGCCGACGACGGCGACCTCGAGCGGGCCGTCGAGCATGGTGACCGCCGCGGCGAGCGACCAGCCGGCGAACCGCGGCGCCTTGTCGGCGAGCACACTGACGGTCGCCAGAGCCGTCTCCGCGGCGTCGCGGTAGCGTCCCTCACCGGTCAGTGCGTGCGCCTCCACCAGCGCGTGGACCAGGCTGCTGAACCCGCTCGGGCTGGCGTTGTCGCCGGGGTCGCGCGGTCGGGCGACGAGGACCTCCGCGTCGGCGCTGGTGTCGAAGAAACCCCCGTCCGGAGCGGCGAATCCGGCCAGCGCGGTGTCGAGGAGCTGGGTCGCGAGACGGAGCCAGCGGGCGTCGGCCGTCGCCTGGGCGAGGGCGAGCAAGCCGGATGCCACGCACCCGTAGTCCTCGAGCACGCCCGCGTGCGCGCCGGCCACGCCGTCGCGGGAGACCCTCAGGATCCGGCCGTCGCGCAGGTGCAGCCTCTCGAGAAGGTTTGCGGTCTCGATCGCTGCCCGGAGGTAGTCGGGGCGGCCCAGTCGCCGACCCGCATCGACCAGCCCGCTGATCGCGAGCCCGTTCCACGCGGCGACCACCTTGTCGTCCCGCGCCGGGCGCGGGCGCTGCTCGCGGGCGGCGAGCAGCCGGCGTCGTACGTCGTCCAGCCGGGCGCGGTCCGCCTCGTCGACCGGGTAGTGGCGCAGCTGCAGCGTCGACATCCCGTGCTCGAAGGTGCCGTCCTGAGTGACGTTGAACAGCTCCGCTGCCCACGCTCCGTCGGTCGGCCCGAGTGTCGCGGCGAGCTGCGCGGGCGTCCACGCGTAGAACAGCCCCTCCTCCGCGTGCCCGCCCGGCTCGGCCGGGCTGTCCGCGTCGAGCGCGGAGGCGAACCCGCCCTGCGCCGTCCGCAGCTCGCGAAGCATGAAGTCCGCCGTCTCGGTGGCGATCCGGTTGCCCAGCTCGGTGCCGAGCCGCGCGTAGAGCCCCAGCAGCTGGGCGTTGTCGTAGAGCATCTTCTCGAAGTGCGGCACGACCCAGGCCCGGTCCACGGCGTACCGCGCGAACCCGCCGCCCACCTGGTCGTACATCCCGCTGCCCGCCATCGCCGCGACCGTCCGCGCCAGCATGTGCCGTGCCTGCTGCCCACTGCTCGCCACGTAGCCGCCGCTGTTCGTCGAGTAGCCCGAGCCCCCCGCCTCCGAGGTCGTCGAGTAGCCCGAGCCATCCGAGGTCGTCGAGTAGCCCGAGCCATCCGAGGTCGTCGAGTAGCCCGAGCCCCTGGGCGAGGGCGTATCGAGACGCCCGTACAGCCGCAGGAACTCCAGCACCATCGTCGGCGGGAACTTCGGCGCACCCCCGAACCCACCCGCCATCGCGTCGTACTCCTGCGCCAGGGTCGCGACCGCTGCATCGATCCGCTCCCCCGTCAGCGCGTAGGCCGGCAGGCTCGCATCCTTGCGGAGGTGCTCCGCGACGCTCGCCGCGGTGCGTCGTACGTCGTCGCCCCGGTCGACCCACGCCCCGCTGAGCGCCTGCAGCACCTGCGTGAACGACGGCGACCCGTGCCGCGGCTGGTCCGGCAGGTAGGTCCCCGCGAAGAACGGCGCCCCCTCGTGGTCCATCACCACCGTCATCGGCCACCCACCCTGCCCGGTCATCGCGGTGGTCGCCTGCATGTAGACCGCATCCACGTCCGGCCGCTCCTCGCGATCGACCTTGATGCTGACGAAGTGCTCGTTGAGGTAGTCCGCCGTCGCCCGGTCCTCGAAGGACTCGTGGGCCATGACGTGGCACCAGTGGCAGGCGGCGTACCCGACCGACAGCAGGATCGGGACGTTGCGCCGCTTGGCCTCCGCGAATGCCTCTGGCCCCCACTCCCACCAGTCGACGGGATTGTCAGCGTGCTGGAGGAGGTACGGGCTTGTCGCGGCACCGAGGCGGTTCACGCAGCCATCATCCAGCAGACCGCAACGGTCACGCCGAACCACATGGACCAGATGGACCGACTCAGTCCCGCGGCCAGACGGACACGATTCCCTTGCCCGACGCCTTGACCCACAGCACCAACGGGACCTCTGCGATGGCGGCACCGAACGCCCGACGGTAGGCGATGGCGTTGGCTCTGGAGAGATACGCCACGACATGTCCATCGACATGGACGGCCACCGCGTTGGCGTCGTACTGGTTGTTGGCCTCGGGAACCATGCGGGCCAGGAAGTCTTCGCTGATCGGCCTGGTCATGGTCGGCAGGCTTGCGGCTGCATGGCCGCGGCCAGCAAGTAGTGCGACCAGCGCAGGCTGATAGGACAGTTCGCCGACGAACAGCTGCTCACCGTCCACCGGGACGAACTCGGCCCGTCGTGCCGCAGCAGCGTTGTTCGGCTTCCGCCCGAAGAGACCCATCGCCCGCTCCCTCTCGTTGACCGCGTGACCATGGTCGACAAACCTCTGACCGCTGTCGACATCGGCAGTCCGTCCACCCGGCTGCCGACGCAAGGGGAGCAGCTAGTGCCCGGCCACTACAAGTCGTCTGCGGCAGGCCCCTCACCGCCACCGAGCAGGCGGCCCAGGTTGTCGACGATACGCGCCTCCGCCTCCGTCCTCAGCGGTTTGGACTGCAGCACGCCGTCGATCAGCTCCCAGACCAGGCCGTCCGCTGGCCGATCAGCGATCGTGAATCCCTGACCCGGCCCCAGCAGCGCGCCAGCCGGCGAGCGTCGTCGAACAAGTCCGCGGCGATGGCGAAGGTGACGGACAGCGTGGCCAGCACCTTGTCGATGCGTAGCCGATGGCCTTGCGTGCGGACGTCGTCGGTCACGGATCCCCGAAGGTGGTCCACGAGGGAGTGGACGCTGTTCAGGAACTCACGGTCCATGGGCTCGGCGACCTTGAGCTCGGCGGTGTAGAGAAACCTGGCGTCCATTCGCACACCCCTCCGTAGACCGTCACCTCGCGGCGGCGGGCGATGCTCACCTGGCCTCAAGCGACCCGGTACGGCGGCTCCACCTCTCGCCCCTGGAACGCCAGGATCGCAGGATTGACCACACGGCCCTCCCGGATCTCGATCGCCCGGCTCAGCGTCTCGTCCGCGTCCCAGCCGGGTCCGCCCTCGAGCACCCGCCGCACGAAGGGGACCAGTGCGTTGCTGTTCTCCCAGGTCGCCGAGCTCCACAGGTACGACGGCGAGTGGTCGACGCCGTAGTAGAGGACGTTGTCGCCCACCACGAACGTGGGCTCGTCGAAGCTGGTCGGGCGGGCGAAGCTGAATCCCATGCCGAGGTCGCACGACACGTCGATGACGAGGCTCCCGGGGCGGAACGCGGCCATGTCCTCGTCGCGGAGGTAGACCAGCGGGTGGGCGGTGTCCTGGAGGGTGCAGTTGACGACGATGTCGTTCTCGGCCAGGTACGCCGCCAGCGGCTCGCGTCCGCGCTCGGTGATCACGTGGCTCCCCAGCTCGCCGTCCTGGTCGTGCTCGAACTGGCGGATCCGCACCGAGTGGATCGGTGAGCCCACCGCGGCGACGCCGCGGTTGGTCAGCACCGCGACCTCGTGCACGCCGTGCGCATTGAGGGCGGTCACCGCGCCCCGCGCGGTCGCGCCGAAGCCGATCACGACGGCGCTCAGGCGGCGACCGTAGTCGCCGGTCAGACCGGCGAGCTGGAGCGCGTGGAGCACCGAGCAGTAGCCGGCGAGCTCGTTGTTCTTGTGGAACACGTGCAGACCCACCGTGCCGTCGCGCGTCCAGTGGTTCATGGCCTCGAAGGCGATGACCGTCAGGCGGTTGTCGATCGCGACCTGGGTGAGCTCGGCGCCCTGCACGCAGTGCGGCCATCCCCACAGCACCTGCCCCGGGCCCATCGCCTCGACGTCCGCGAGCTGCGGCTTGGGCAGCAGCACGACGTCGGAGCCCGCCAGCAGCTGGTCGCGTGAGGCGAACCCGGCCACGTGCTCGGCGAGGGACGCATCGTCGACGCCGAACAGCGCGCCGTACCCGTGCTCGAGCGTGATGCGTGCCCGGAGGTCGGCGTCGAGGGCGCGGAGGTGGTCGGGGTGGATCGGAAGCCGATGCTCGTTCTCCTTGGCCGACGATCCGATGACCCCCAGCCCGAGCCGCGTCACTTCTTCTTGCCCGGATGGATCTTCTCGGAGAACGTCTCCTCGGAAGCCTTGCCGCGCTTCTCGGCGCGCTTCTCCTTGATGGACTTCCCGGTCTTCTTGGACATGCTCTGGCGCGGCGACTTGTCGCTCATGGCGGTTCTCTCTGAGAGGGAGCCTGGATGGCCCCTGCTTCGACAGTACGCCTCCCGCCGTCAACTGATCCCCGGCGGCCGACCGAGCGCCTGCTTGGATGCGGGCATGCAGGTCCCGCTCCGCGCCGCCCGGCTGCTCACCCGTCATGTCGTGCGGCCGGTGCTCGGCACCCGCCTCTCCCCCGCGCGGCAACGGCAGGTGATCGACGCGCTGATGAGGTTCCCCGTCCTCCCCCCCGGTACGACGACCGAGCGCACCACGCTGGGCGGCGTGCCGGCCGACCGGATCACCACACCGGCCACCGACCCCGACCGCGCGCTGCTCTACCTGCACGGCGGCGCCCACATCGTCGGCTCCCCGATCACCCACCGCGCCGCGGCCGCCCACCTGGCCGATGCCACCGGTGCGGTCGCGCACGTCCTCGACCACCGGCTCGCGCCCGAGCACCCGTACCCCGCCGCCGTCGACGACGCCCTCGCCGCCTACCGCGCCCTGCTCGACAGCGGGCTGCCGCCCGAGCGGATCGTCGTGGCCGGCGACTCGGCCGGTGGCGGGCTGACCCTCGCCCTGGCCCTGCGCGCCCACGCGACGGGCATGCCCGTCCCGGCAGCGCTCGGCCTGATCTCGCCGTGGGTCGACGCCCGCCTCGACGGCCTGGCCGACCACGTCGACGACCCGCTGCTCACCCGCGGCTGGCTCGAGCTCGGAGCGACGTCGTACGCCGGCCGCCACCGCGAGCACCCCGAGGTCTCGCCCCTCCTCGCCGACCCCGCCGACCTCGCGGCCCTGCCGCCCCTGTTCGTGCACGCCGCCAGCGACGAGCTGTTCGTCGACGACGTCGAGCGGTTCGTGTCGGCTGCGCGGGCAGCGGGTGCGGACGTCACGTACCACCGGCTCGAGGGCCACTGGCACGTGACGCACCTGTACGCCGGGACGGTCCGCGAGGCGACCGAGGTCGTCCGCGAGCTGGGCGGCTGGCTGCGGTCGGCCCTGCCGAACGCCTAACGCCCGGTCCAGCGCGGCTCGCGCCGCTCGAAGAACGCGCCGATCCCCTCGGCGACGTCGGCTGACGCGAGCAGCCGCTCGTGCGCGGCGTGGCTGGCGGCCCAGCTGGCGGTCTCGTCGCCGTTGATCTCGTCGTGCGCCAGCGCAAGCGCGGCGCGGACCGCGAGCGGGGCGTTGCCGCTGATGGTGGCGGCGAGGCCGAGGGCGACGTCGAGCGTCGTACCGGGCTCGACCAGGCGGTTGACGAAGCCGAGCCGCTCGGCCCGCTCGGCGCCGATCGGGTCGCCGGTCAGGAGCATCTCGCGGGCGACGTTGGCGGGCAGCACCCGCGGCGCGCGGAAGACGCCGCCGAAGTCGGGCATCAGGCCGCGCTTGACCTCGGGGAAGCCGAACGTCGCCGTACGCGAGGCGACGACGAGGTCGCAGCACAGCACCAGCTCGAGGCCCCCGCCGAGCGCGTACCCCTCGACCGCGGCGACGAGCGGCTTGGGCCGGCGGCGCGACATGATCCCGGCGATGCCGCCGCGCTCGGTCGGCTCGCCGGGTCCCTCGGCGAGGTCGGCGCCCGCCGAGAACACCGACGGGCCGCCGGTCAGGACGCCGCACCACAGGTCGTCGTCGTCCTCGAGCAGGTTCAGCGCCTCGTCGAGGCCGCGGGTCACGGCACCGTTGATGGCGTTGCGCTTGGCCGGGCGGTCGAGCCCGATCACGAGGGTGCGCTCGACGCGGATGGTCTGGACGGCGGGGGCGGCATCGGGAGCGCGGTCACTCATGCACGACAATCTAGGGATGACCATGGAGATGTTCATCCACGACGAGATCCCGACCGACGAGGTCGACCGTCGCGAGAAGGCAGTCTCCGCCCTCGCCGACTCGGTGCGCGAGCTCGTCGACGCGACCATCCGCAGCACCGTCCCCGACGAGGAGCTGGCTGCCGTGCAGGCCGAGGTCGACGCCCTGGTCGCACGGCTGCGCACCGCCGAGCTGCCCGGGTCCGCCGGGGTCCGCTACAACTCGCAGGGTCGCAGCTGGAACTGGGGCAACGCGGTCGTCGGGCGCGGCAACGCGGTCGCGCCGCCGGTCGACATCGTCCACGACGGCTTCGGCAACGCGCACGCCGAGATGACCCTGGGTGCGGCGTACGAAGGACCTCCGGGGATGGTCCACGGCGGCATGTCCGCGCTGATGCTCGACCAGATCATGGGTGAGACCGCGAGCGGGTTCCGGCGCCTCACCATGACCGGCACCCTCACCCTGCGCTACCGGCGGCCGCTGCCGCTCGGTCCGGTCCGGATGGAGGCCCGGATCGCCCACGAGGAGGGCCGCAAGATCACCGTCGAGGCGCAGATCGGCGTCCCCGGTCAGGATGCGGCGGTCGAGGCGACCGGCCTGTTCCTCATCCCGAGCTGGGCGCCGATCGACGAGACCGAAGAGGGCTGGTCCCGCTCGGCCGAGGGCTGAGCGGCTCACGGATCAGCCGAAAGCACGAGGGACAGAGCGTTCCTTCGGCCGATCGAACACGAGCCCCGAAGCCGATCCGCCCGTCGTCGACGTCACCGATCGTGGAGTCACACAGCTGATCCGACCGCGACGAAGGAGCAACCGATGAGGTCACCCAGGAAGGTCGTCGCCGGGACGGCGATCGCGTTGGCAGCGTCGTTGGTGGTCCAGAACGCGGTGCTGGTCGCGGTCGGAGCGCCGGGCTACGGCGATCCGATCAAGGACGTCCTCGCCTTCCACGCGGAGCACCGGGGCGCGGTCGCGTTCGCGGTCGGTCTGGAGGCGCTGAACCTGCCGCTGCTGCTCGGGTTCGTGACCGGACTCCACGGGCTCGTCGAGCGCCGCGGGGGTGCAGGCGCGGACTGGTCGCGCCTCGCCGTGGCCGCGGGCGCGACCCTCTCGGCGGTCTTCGCGCTCTACGCCGTGCTGTGGAACGGCGTCGTGCTGTCCGCCGGCGAGCTCGTCGAGCCGAGCCCGGAGCTCGAGCTCGTCTGGCAGCTGCATGCAGCAGCGTTCGCGCTGGCACTGCCGGCGCTCGGCACCACCTTCGCCGCCGCCGCCCTGGCGGCGCACGCGAGTGGGCTGACACGGCCGTGGCAGCGTGTGCTCGGCGTCGCCGGCGGAGGCCTGCTGCTCGCCGCCGGTGCGGGCAGTCTCGCGATCGCCGACGGCTCGCCCCTGCTGTTCGTGGGGATGCCCGGCTACCTCGCCTGGCTCGTGTGGCTGCTGGCGACCGGCCTGCGGCTGGTGCGCCCCCAGGCCGAGGCCTAGGCTCCCGGGCGGTCGACGCGGTCGACCAGGCGCTGTGGCGCCTGCAGGCAGAACGAGTCGGTGAGCAGCTCCCCGAGCTCGACCCAGTCGGTGTCGTCGTCGACGAGCATCCCGACGACGTTGTTGCCCCACTCGCCCTTGAAGTACGGCGCCCCGAGGTGCTGGAACGCCATCACCTCGTCCGGCTCGGCGCGGAACGTGATCCGGAACAGCTGGTCCTCGCCGCCGAACACGTGGGCGACCGTGACGGTCGTACCGGCGACCCGCCAACGCACACCGACCCAGGCCTCCTCCTCGTGGCACTCGGGCAGCCGCGCGAAGATCGCACGCAGCCGGGCGAGGTAGGCGCCGGGGACGTCGGGACGGGTCGGGCGAGGCACGACAGGAATGTCCCACACGCCGCCGACACCCACCACCGGGGCACCGTCAACCAAAGGTTGACATTCCGGAGACGTCAAGACATCGTTGACACATGCCCGACAAGTCCCTCGTCCTGATCGCGCTCGGCGTCGCCCTGATCGCCAGCACCCTCTCAGTCCACGGCCTGCTCCGCGGGTTCGGCCAGGGCGCCGGGGTCGCGCTCGTCCTGATCGGCGTCGTCACGACGTCCGCACGCCTACGCAAGCGGAAGGACGACGACGGCATGTGGCTGCCCAGCCGCGACGAGGACCAGAAGTGAGCGACCTCGCCGAGGCGATCGGTCGCGCGATCCTCAGCGGCACCGACGCGCAGGACCAGCTCGCCCTGGTGCGTCGTACGGCGGACGCGGACCTGGTCACCGCCGACCTGCTCCAGCAGGCGGTCAACGCAGCCCGCGCCGGCGGGCACAGCTGGTCGGCCATCGGCAGCACCCTCGGCCTGACTCGGCAGGCCGCACAGCAGCGCTTCGGCCGCGAGCCCGACTCCGCCGGCACCGCTGACGGCCCCGAGGAGCGCTGGCTCGGACCGGTCACCGCGTTCGACGAGATGCAGGAGCTCGAGCTCGCCGGCCGCCTCGGCTGGCGCACCACGGGCGCCGGCCTGCTGCGGCACCGGATGGTCCGCACCGCGACGCAGTGGGAGCACAAGCGGGTCGTGTGGACGGGCGGCCTGGGCCGCTACGAGAAGGACGGGTGGCAGGTCGGCTGCCGCGCCTTCCCGTGGGTCTACCTGGTCCGCGACACCGGCGAAGCCGCCACGACCGCCTGACAACCCTTTCGCGCACCCGGCCCGTCTGCACAGTCGGAGGTGGACGAATGCGCGAGGCTGTACCCGTGCTCGACGACGAGGCAACCCACCGGCTGCCGTCGTTCGAGGAGTACGTCGCCGCCCGGGGCCAGGCCCTGTGGCGCAGCGCCTGGCTGCTGACCGGCGACCGGCACCGGGCCGAGGACCTGGTGCAGACCGCGCTGATGAAGTGCTGGCGGCGGTGGGGCCGGATCGCCGATGCGCAGGCGGTCGATGCCTACGTACGACGGACCATGGTCACGACGTACACCGACTGGTGGCGCCGCCGCTGGAACGGCGAGCTCCCGACGGGCGAGCTGCCCGAGCCGGCCACCGGCGAGCCCGACCCGGGCCTGCGCCAGGACGTCGTCGCGGCGCTCACCCGGCTCCCGCGCGGGCAGCGCGCGGTCGTGGTGCTGCGGTACTTCGACGACCTGACCGAGGCGCAGACCGCGGCGGCGCTCGGCATCAGCATCGGCACGGTCAAGAGCCAGGCCTCGCGCGCGCTGCGCACCCTGCGCGAGTCCGGACTGCTGGAGGAGAGCGATGACTGAGCACCTGCGCGACCTGCTGGAACGGGCCGTCCCCGACGACGCGCCCGTGTTCGAACCGCACGTCCTGGCCGCCGCGGCCCGGCGACGCCGGAACCGCGGACGGGCGGGCGGCGCAGCCGCGGCCGTCGCCGTGCTCGCGGTCGCCACGGTGGCGACCGTGGCGGGCACCCGCGGCCACGACCGACCGACGGTCGCCCGCGAGACGGACCCCTACGCGGTCCCCGCCTGTCCGACCGAGCCCGAGCGCAGCGCGGCTGCGGTGCCGACGTACGACGACCTGGTCGCGGTGCGCCTGTGCGCCGACGGGCCGACACCGACGGCCGACGGCCTGGTCGAGCTCGACGGCCTGCCCGCGCGGGTCGCCGCGCTCCCCGACTTCGACCCGGGCCGCTGCGCGGCGATCGACTTCGTCGCGACCCGCCAGGTGCTGCGCTTCCGCTATGCCGACGGCACGACGAAGCAGGTCGCCGCGACGCCCTGCGCCCCGGCGACCGTCGCCGGCCGGGAGGTCGACGGCGGCGACCTGCTGGCGGCCTACCTCGACGCCCTCGCGGCCCAGCGCGAGAAGCTGCCCGATGCCCGCCCCTACGACGGACCGTTCGACTGCGCGACGGTGCTGGCTCCCAGCGCCGCGCAGCCCGGCCGCGAGCGGATCACGTCCGGGGCGGTGTGCCACGGGATCGGCCAGGCGGTGCCGCTCACGACCGAGCAGCTGAGCCGTGTCGCTGATGCGTGGGCGCACCCCGGCCCGCAGGTACTGGCGAAGTGCTCACCCACGGGCGAGCCGCTGTCGCTGATGCTGGGCACCGACCACGGCGACGTGGTGCAGGTCTTCGACAACTGCATCGCGCTGGGCTGGGCCGGGTGGACCGACGACCGGCGCGCGTCGCTGCCGGTGACGATGGCCGACCTCGGCATCACGCCCTGAGCTCGCCGACGTCCTCCGCATCCCCCTGGAAGTAGCTCTCGAGCAACCACTGCGCCCGCCGTCCGCCCCACCGGGCAAGGCGGTCAGGGCCGCCGGGCAACCGCTTGAGCACGCGGTAGCGCACCGTGTTGAGCCCGACCAGGTAGGCGTGCGCCCACGGCGGCCGCATCGGCAGGCCGAGCTCACGCATGCTCTCGGGGCCGAGGAAGACGGTCAGCATCGAGAGCAGGCGCTCTCGTTCGTACCGGGCACGCGCGCCCTGCAGCACGGCGGGCCAGCCGGGGTAGCGACGCAGCGCCTGCGCCTCGACCACGGCCTGTGCCAGCTGGGGCCCGGCCTCGGTGAGCGGCCCCTGCGCGAGCAGCACGTGGTAGTCGATCCGATGCCGCTCCCACTCGTCGTCGACGAGGAAGTCGGGGTGGACGCCCATCAGCCAGCCGACGTACTTCCACAGGTGCATCAGGGCCCGCGACTCCGACGACGAGATCGGTACGCCGAGCGCCCGGGAGCCGATGATGAGCACGCCGTCGAACAGGCCGAGGGTCGAGGCCTGGTCGGCCTGGTTGATCGGGAGCCCCCACTGAGCGGTGTCCCAGCTGTCCTCGAAGGCGTGGTTGACCAGCGCGTGCATCAGTCGGACGTGGACGGTCAGCCGCCAGCCCTCGCCGGGTGGGCGGCCGTCGTACGGCGCCGCGAGAGAGCCCGGGTCGGTGAGGCTCGCCCCCCACTTCTGGGTCTCCGCGAGCCGGCGCAGGGTCTGCGCGCCGGTCAGCCCGCCGGTGGCGACCAGCAGGTCGGTCGGGCCGCCGAACCGGTACCCGCCGACGAGGGAGAGCTGGAGCAGCACGTCCTGGGCGTTCTGCCCGAGCCGCCGGAACACCCGGGCGCCCTCCTCGACGAGGTCGCGGTCGAGCCACTCCGGGTCACGCTCGAGCTCGGCGAGGAAGGCGACGAGCGCCGGCGGCGCATCGGGTACGGCGGCCAGGCCGCCCTCGAGCGCCCGGCGGAACTGGTCCATCCGGACCCGGTCGGGGTGATCCCCTCGCAACCGGATCGCGTCTGCGAGGGCCGCGCCGAGCTCGTCGCGCTCGAGCATGGCGCGGCCGATCCGGTCGAGCAGCGCCTCGTCGGTGCCGCGCACCCGCCCGACCACCTTGAGCGGGCGGCCCAGCCGGCGGTTGCGCTCACCGCCGGCGCGGAAGCGGGACGGGAAGGGCTGCGGGAGCGGCTGGGCCACCTCGGTGCTCATGCCTCCATCCTGACGCGAGTGAATGCTCGCATTCAACTCGCGAATGGAAGGATGACGCCATGGAGCCCGCCCAGCTGGACCGCCTGCTGCTCGCCGTCCAGGAGCTGTCGATGGCCGCCGACCTGCCGAGCGTCCAGCACGTCGTGCGGACCGCAGCCCGCGAGCTGGCCGACTGCGACGGCGCGACCTTCGTCCTGCGCGACGGCGAGCAGTGCTACTACGCCGACGAGGACGCGATCGCGCCGCTGTGGAAGGGCCACCGCTTCCCCCTCGAGGCCTGCATCAGCGGCTGGGCCATGCTCAACAAGCAGCACGTGGTCATCCCCGACATCTACCTGGACGGCCGGATCCCGCACGCGGCGTACCGACCGACCTTCGTCCAGAGCCTGGTGATGATGCCGGTGCGCACCCTGGACCCGATCGCCGCGATCGGCGCCTACTGGGCCGAGCACCACACCGCCACCGACGCCGAGATCGCCCTGCTCCAGGGCCTGGCCAACGCCACCTCGGTCGCGCTCGACAAGCTCGCCGTCCACGACCAGCTCGCCTCCGCCGTCGCCCTGCGCGAGGCCACCCACCACCTGGCCACCACCGACGAGCTCACCGGGCTGTGGAACCGGCGCGGCTTCTTCGAGCAGGCGCGTCTGCGCTGGACCCCCGGCACCCGCACCGCCGTCGGCTTCGTCGACCTCGACGGTCTCAAGGTCGTCAACGACACCGACGGCCACAGCGCCGGTGACACGCTCATCCGCCGCCTCGCGCACACGCTCTCCACGGCCCTGCGCGAGACCGACGTCGTGGCCCGGCTCGGCGGCGACGAGTTCGCCGTCCTCACCCCCGGGCTCTCCCCCGACGACCTGCACGCCCGCCTCGCGACCGCGGTCGGGCGCCGGGCCAGCGTCGGCACCGCCCCGGTCACCGACATCGGCCTGCTCCCCGACGCGTTGCTCGAGGCCGACGCGCAGATGTACGCCGCCAAGCGCCGCCTGCTGACCAGCCGCATCGCCTGAGCCTCTACAGTCCTGACGTGCGCAAGGCCCCGCAGCAGGCCCGGTCCCGGGAGATGGTCGAGCGGATCGTCGCTGCCGGCAGGACGGTCCTCGTCGAGCGCGGGTACGACGCCTTCAGCACCAACCGGGTCGCGACCGTCGCGGGCGTGAGCCCCGGCTCGCTCTACCAGTACTTCCCGGACAAGGCCGCGATCCTCGAGGTCGTCATCGACCGGTACTGGCAGGAGGTGGCCGACCGGGTCGCCGCCTCCCTGGCCGACCGGATCGGCGAGTTCGGGCCGGCGATGGTCCGGGACACCGCGGACGCGCTGCTCACTGCGCTCAAGGCCGATCGCGAGCTGCTGCGCGTGGTGGCCGAGGAGCTGCCCGTGCAGCGCAACCGGGAGCGCCGCGCCGCCCTGGAGCGTCGCGTGCGCGAGCTCGTGACGACGTACCTCGCCGCCCGGCCCGGCACCACCACCCGCCCCGACCCGGCGGTCACCGCCTGGGTCGTGGTGCTGGCGATCGAGAACCTCGCGATGCGCTGGGTGCTCGACCAGCCCGACGCGGTCACCCGCGAGCAGCTGCTCGACGAGGTGCTGGCACTGGTGGGCGGCTACCTGCTGGCGTGACCGCCGTGGCCGGTGAGGGCCATGCCGACGCCGAGCCCGATCATCGACGTACCGCCGATCGCACCCAGCGCACTGCCGCGCCGCTCGGACGCCACGAACCAGTCCCGCGCCCGGCCGGCGGCCAGGGCCCAGGTCGAGTCGCAGAGCAGGCCGATCGCGATCGCGACCAGGCCCAGGGTCAGCATCTGCGCGGGGACCGACGCGGCCGCACCGGACCGGTCCACGAAGGGCGGCAGCAGCGCACCGAACATCATGAAGCCCTTCGGGTTGCTCACCCCCACGACGAATCCCTGCCGCAGGGCGGTCCCCCACGACAGCGGGGTCCGCGCCTCGCCGCTGCCCATCCGCATCTCGCCGCGGTGCCGCAGTGCCTGGACTCCGAGCCAGACCAGGAAGGCCGCGCCGGCGAGCTTGATGACGGTGAAGACCAGCTGTGACTCGGCGACGATCGCGCCGAGGCCGAGGCAGACCAGCACCATGACGAGGAGCAGGCCGGCCGTGTTGCCGAGCACGCTGGCCAGCGCGACCCGCTGGCCGTAGGACACCGCCCGGCCGACCACGAAGACCACGCTCGGGCCGGGGATGACGATCAGGACCAGCGCAGCGAGGCCGAAGCCGAGGAGCTGGTCGAGACCGATCACCGGATCACTCCTTCGGGGACTCCGGGTCGTCGTCGACCGGCTCGTCGCCGTACACGCCCGCGTCCTTGGCCCGGGCCGCGGTACGCAGGCTCCGGGTCAGTGCGAAGCCGATCACCACGACGGCGGCGATCAGCAGCAGGAAGATCCAGAACGCCGTCCAGCCCGCCACGATGTTGGTGTCCTGGTCGACCGGCTTGTCCTTGGCGGCCACGGCGGAGACGACGGTGGCGACGACGGCATGCATGAGATCAGTGTGTCAGGCGTCCAGAGTGACGCCGGTGAAGAGGTCGTCCTCCGGCGTCGGTGACGCGACGTGGCTCACCACGAGCTCGAAGTCCTCGGTCGGCCAGACGTCCTGCTGCACCTCGCGCGGGATCGCGAACCAGAAGCCGTCGGGGTCGATCTGCGTGGCGTGCGCGAGCAGCGCCTGGTCGCGGACACCGAAGTAGTCCGAGCAGGGCACCCGGGTGGTGATCCGCGCGTCCCACTCGGGCTCCGGCTTCCAGTCCTTGAGGCGCTCCTCCCACGGCGACTCCAGCCCGTGGGCGAGCATCGCGTCGTGCAGCGCCTGCATCCGCGGACGGTTGAACGAGTGGTGGTAGTAGAGCTTCAGCGGCTGCCACGGCTCCCCCGCGTCCGGGAACCGCTCCGGGTCGCCGGCCGCCTCGAAGGCCTCGACGCTCACCTCGTGGCAGCGGATGTGGTCGGGGTGCGGGTAGCCGCCGCGCTCGTCGTACGTCGTCACGACGTGCGGCCGGAACTGCCGGATCTGCCGCACAAGCCGCTCGGTCGCCTCCTCGAGCGGCACCAGCCCGAAGCAGCCCTCGGGCAGCGGCGGCTTCGGGTCGCCGTCGGGCCAGCCGGAGTCGACGAATCCCAGCCAGGACTGGGAGATCCCGAGGATGTCGCGGGCCCGCTCCATCTCCTGGCGGCGCACCTCGGTGATGTTCTCGAGGATCTCGGGGCGGTCCATCTTGGGGTTGAGGATGGAGCCGCGCTCGCCGCCCGTGCAGGTGACGACGCGGACGTCGGCGCCCTGGGCGGCGTACATCGCCGTCGACGCGGCGCCCTTGCTCGACTCGTCGTCGGGGTGGGCGTGGACGTGCATCAACCGCAGCCCGGAGCGGTCGGTGGCGGGCGCGTGCGAGGTGGGCATGCGCACCATCGTAGGGATTCCCGCCATGGGACCATGGATCGGTGAGCACCTCCCCCGACAACCTGGCCCAGCGCTACGGCGCTCCGTCCCGCGGTCGTCGTACGGCGGTCGTGGTCGGCGCCGGCACGGTCGTGGTCGTCTTCCTCGGCTGGCTGCTGTGGGCGATGCTCTTCCACGCCAACCCGGCGGTCTCCTCGGAGGAGATCGGGCACGAGGTGGTCGACGACCACACGGCGACGATCCGGGTCCGGGTGACGTACGGCGACGGCCCGGTCGACGCGACCTGCGTGGCCCGCGCGATCTCCCACGACAAGGCCGTGGTCGGCGAGCAGAGCTTCACCCCCGGGCAGGACGACAAGGTCGTGCAGGAGATCACCGTGCGCACCGAGCGGCGGGCCACCACGGTCGAGTGGATCGGCTGCAAGACCTCGGGACAGACCCGCTACCGGTAGACTCGATCGTTCATGTACCCGGACGGGTACGCGAACGAGCATGTGCAGGAGCACCCCATGACGCAGACCGACCAGAGCGGCCAGAACACGATCTGGCTGACCCAGGACGCCTACGACAAGCTGCAGGCCGAGCTGGAGCACCTCCAAGGCCCCCGCCGCGCCGAGATCGTCGCCGAGATCAGTGCCGCGCGCGACGAGGGTGACCTGAAGGAGAACGGCGGCTACCACGCCGCCCGCGAGGAGCAGGGCAAGAACGAGGCCCGCATCCTCCAGCTCAAGGACATGCTCCGCCGCGCCGAGGTGGGCGAGACGCCTCCCGACGACGGTGTCGTCGAGCCCGGCATGGTCGTGACCTACAAGTTCGAGGGCGATGACGACGACGAGGCGGAGTCCTTCCTCCTCGGCGCGCGCGAGATCGACCCCGAGGGCCTGACCGTCTACTCGCCGCAGTCCCCGCTGGGCCAGGCCATCAACGGCCGCAGCAAGGGCGACACCGTGAGCTACGAGGTCAACGGCAAGACCCAGACCGTCGTGATCCTCGACGCGAAGCCCTACGCCGGCTGAGGTTCTTCCTCCGGACCGCCGGCTTCCTCCTGGGAGGCCGGCGGTTCGGTCATTTCGGCCATCTCCGCCAGGTGCAGCACGACGGCATTGGCCGCCGCGGCCAGCGGTACGGCGACCAGCGCACCCGCGATGCCCGCGACCAGCACGCCGCAGGCGATCGACAGGATCACGCCGAGCGGGTGCAGCGAGACCCAGCGGCCCAGCAGGAAGGGCTGCAGCACGTGGCCCTCGAGCTGCTGCACGCCGATCACGACGGCGAGCATCAGCAGCGCGGTGACCGGACCCTGGTCGACGAGCGCGACCAGGATCGCGACGCTGCCGGCGATGGTGGCACCGATCATCGGCACGAACGCGCCGAGGAAGACCAGCACGCCGATCGCCAGCACGAACGGCACCTTGAGGACCGCGGCGCCGATCGCGATGCCGGTGGCGTCGACGAGCGCGACCACGACGGTGGCCCGGACGAACTGGACCAGCGACAGCCAGGCCACCCGGCCCGAGCTGTCGACCCGCTCGCGCGCGGCCCGCGGGGCGATCCGGACCAGCCAGGACCAGATCCGGTCGCCGTCGGCGAGGAAGAAGTAGGTCGCGAACAGGGAGATGAAGAAGCCGGCGACGACGTGGCCGAGCGCAGCACCGACCTCGGTGACCTGGCTGATCACCTGACCGTCCTTCGACCGCTCGGTGATCACGTCCTGGGCGCTCTTGATCCAGTCGTTGATCTGCGAGTCGCTGGCGTGCAGCGGACCGTCGCGCAGCCAGTCGCGGATCTCCTGGAGCCCCTGCACGGTCGAGTCGGCCAGGTCGGTGGCGCCGGCCGCGACCTGCTGGCTCGCGAAGGTCAGCAGCGCACCGACGAGGGCGAAGCCGGTGATCACCACCACCAGCGCCGAGAGCCCGCGGGGCAGGCCGACCCGGGACACGCCGTGGACGAACGGCGCCGCCAGCGCGCTGATCAGCAGCGCCACCGCGAGCGGCACGGTGACCACCGCGAAGAATCCGACCAGCCACATCAGCAGGTAGCCGGCGCCCGCGATCAGCAGCAGCCGCCAGGCCCAGCCCGCTGCCAGGTCGAGGCCGTAGGGCACCTCCGCCCGGCGCAGGTTGGACGGACCGGTGGCGAACGACGGCGCCTCGTGCCGCCGCTCGTCCCGCTCCTCGCGCGCCAGCGCCCACTGGTGGGCGAAGCGGCGGAACAGCCGCTCCTCGCGTTCGTCCCTCTCGTCGTGCTCGGGGCCCAGCGGCGGCGCGTCCTCCGCTTCGGGCTCGGTCGCCTCTGCGGACTCGGTCGGGCCGTCGCTGGTCACCCGGTCAGGCTAGACGGTCGTGGAGAGCGCCCGGTCGAGATCGGCGAGCTGGTCCTCGGACGTCTCGATGCCGACGCTGAGCCGGATCAGGTCCGCCGGCACCTCGAGGTCGGTGCCCGCGACGCTGGCGTGGGTCATCCGGCCCGGGTGCTCGATGAGGGACTCGACGCCACCGAGCGACTCGCCCAGGGTGAAGACCTTCGTGGCCGCGCAGATCGCGAGCGCCTGCTCCTCGCCGCCCTTGACGCGGAAGGAGACCATGCCGCCGTACCGCTTCATCTGGCGCGAGGCGATCGCGTGGCCGGGGTGGTCGGCGAGGCCGGGGTAGATCACCTGGCTGACGGCCGGGTGCTTCGAGAGGAAGTCGGCGATCTTCTCGGCGTTGTCGCTGTGGCGCTCCATGCGCAGCGCGAGGGTCTTGAGGCCGCGCAGCACCAGCCACGAGTCGAACGGGCCGGCCACGCCGCCGATGGAGTTCTGGTGGAACCCGATCCGCTCGGCCAGCGCCTCGTCGTCGACCACGAGCGCGCCGCCGACCACGTCGGAGTGGCCGCCGGCGTACTTCGTCGTCGAGTGGACGACCACGTCGGCGCCGAGGGCCAGCGGCTGCTGGAGGTACGACGACGCGAAGGTGTTGTCGACGACGAGCAGCGCGCCGGCCTCGTGGGCCACCGCGGCGAGCGCCTCGATGTCGCCGATCGACAGCAGCGGGTTGGTCGGCGTCTCCACCCACACCATCCGCGTCACGCCGGGCTTGATCGCCGCGCGCACCGCGTCGACGTCGGTCACCGGCGCCGGGCTGTGCTCGACACCCCAGACCGTGGCGACCTTGTCGAAGAGGCGGAAGGTGCCGCCGTACGCGTCATTGGGCAGGACCACGTGGTCGCCCGGCTTGCACAGCGCCCGGATCAGGGTGTCCTCCGCGGCGAGCCCGGACGCGAACGCGTACCCGTGCGCACCGCCCTCGAGCGCCGCCAGGGTCGACTCCAGCGCGGTGCGCGTGGGATTGGCCGAGCGGCTGTACTCGTAGCCGTTGCGCAGTCCGCCCACGCCGTCCTGGGCGTAGGTCGAGGTCGCGTAGATGGGCGGGATCACCGCGCCGGTGGTCGGGTCGGGCGTGTAGCCGGCGTGGATGGCCCGGGTCTCGAAGCCGGCGCCGTCGAGGTGCTCGTCGATGTGGTTGTCGCTCACCGTTCGAGCCTACTCAAGGCTCGGCACGGCGCGGTCGAGCGCCGCAGCAATCTCCGCGACATCGATGGAGCCGTCAGCCACCGCCATCACGAGTCCGAAGGCATCGTCGTCCGACAGCACGGGCACGACGCCGTTGATCCGCAGGAAGACGTCGGTGGCCAACCACGCCAGGCGCTTGTTGCCGTCCACCAGCCCGTGGTTCCTGCAGATCGAGTGCAGCAGCGCCGCAGCCTTGTCGAGCAGCGTCAGGTAGGCGTCGTCGCCGAAGACCGTCGTTCGCGGTCGGGCGACCGCGGCTTCGAGCAGCCCGGCGTCACGCACCGGTCCGGCCTGGAGGTCCTCGGTCAGCGCGAGCAGGTCCTCCAGGTCGAGGTACTCGACCATCAGACCGAGCCGAGCCGGTCGAGCACCTCGCCCCAACGCTCTCGGGAGGCGGCCGATGCCGCGGCCACCCGGCTCTTGTGCTGGGTGCGCTGGTGCAGGTCGAACACGGCGCGGCGCACGACTTCCTGCTTGGACAGGCCCTGCGACGCCGCGAGCTCAGCCAACGCCGCGTCGAGCTCGGCATCCGTGCGCAGGGTGAAGGTCATGACCGTCATGGTAGTTCCCTCGGTATCGAAGTGGTACCACCCTCGTGCGCCCGACCGCCACCGCTGTCGAACGACGTTCCACGGCACCCGTCGTGACGACCTGATCCGGGCTTCTTCGTCGCCGAGCCGGTCAAGCGGGACGCTGGTGCGCCACGCGCTGCTGAGACTTGCGCCCGAGGAGACAATGGGGACATGTTCTCCCGCCGCAAGACCGAGATGGTCGACCCCGCCGAGGCACTGCCCGGCCGCACCACCCCGGCGTTCCCCCTCTCCGCGCAGCACGAGGTGCTCAACACCCCGCTCGTCACCGACGACGTCCCCGACGGCCTCGAGGTCGCGGTCTTCGGCCTCGGCTGCTTCTGGGGAGCCGAGGAGATCTACTGGCAGGTGCCGGGCGTGTGGTCGACCTCGGTCGGCTACGCCGGCGGGGTCAGCCCGAACCCGACGTACGAAGAGGTCTGCAGCGGCCGCACCGGCCACACCGAGGCCGTCCGGATCGTCTTCGACCCCGACCAGGTCTCGTACGCCGACCTGGTCAAGCAGTTCTTCGTCGTCCACGACCCCACCCAGGGCATGCGGCAGGGCAACGACGTCGGCACCCAGTACCGCTCCGCGATCTACTTCACGTCGCCCGAGCAGGAGCAGACCGCCCGCGAGCTGACCAAGGTGTACGGCGACGAGATCGCCCGCCGCGGCTACGGCGAGATCACCACCGAGATCGAGCCGGCCGGTGCGTACTACTACGCCGAGCCGCACCACCAGCAGTACCTCCACAAGGTGCCGAACGGCTACCGCTGCCACGCGAACACCGGGATTGCGTTCCCGGAGACCGCCTGAGCACGGCGACAGCCTGACCCGTCCGGGCCATGGTCACGACCGCCGTGCGGTGCGATGGTCGGGGGATGGCCGAGGACCCGGTGACGAGCAACCCGGACCACTACGCGGTGGTCTTCGAGAACGACCGTGTGCGGGTGCTGGAGTACCGCGACGATCCTGGTGCGCGGACGACGCCACACGCCCACCCGGACAGCGTCATGTACACGCTGTCGTCGTTCCGCCGCCGGTTGGTCGCGGGCGACCAGCAGCGCGAGGTGGAGATGGCGGCCGGCACGGTGGGGTGGCTGCCGGCGCAGGAGCACCACGGCGAGAACATCGGGGACACCCCCACCCACGTGCTGTTCGTGGAGCTCAAGGAGCCCGCCTCCGGCAGCGGGGACAGCACGCTCGGGCCCGCGTGAGGCTGGCCCCGGTTGCCCCATGCCCGACAATGGGGCCATGGCTGACCTTCCCCGGAAGGCCGCGGCGCGCACTGCGCGGCTCGCGGCGCTCCCCCTCGGGTACGCCGGCCGCACGGCGCTCGGGTTCGGGAAGCGCCTGGGCGGGGCGGCTCCCGAGGCGGTGATGAGCGAGATCCAGCAGCGGACGGCGGAGCAGCTGTTCCGGACGCTGGGCGAGCTCAAGGGTGGCGCGATGAAGTTCGGGCAGGCGCTGAGCGTGCTCGAGTCGGCGCTGCCGGAGGAGATGGCGGCGCCGTACCGCGAGCAGCTCACGCGGCTCCAGGACTCCGCTCCCCCGATGCCCACCCAGACGGTGCGCAACATCCTCACCGAGGACCTCGGCGCGGACTGGAAGGAGCGCCTGGTCTGGCTCGACGGGGCGCCGACGGCGGCCGCGAGCATCGGGCAGGTCCACGAAGGCAGGTGGTACGACGGCCGCCGGGTCGCGGTGAAGGTCCAGTACCCCAACGCCGGCGACGCGCTGATGGCCGACCTGCGCACCCTGGCCCGGGCGGCGCGGGCGATCGGGCCGCTCATCCCGGGCGTCGACATGAAGCCGCTCGTCGAGGAGGTCCAGGCCCGGGCCCGCGAGGAGCTCGACTACGACCTCGAGGCCGAGGCCCAGCGGGAGTTCGCGCAGGCGTTCCGCGACGACCCGCACATCGTCGTCCCCGACGTCGTCGCGGTCGGTCCCCGCGTCCTGGTCACCGAGTGGCTCGACTCTGCAGGCTCGCTGGCGTCGGTCATCGCCCACGGCACGCCGCAGGAGCGCGACCACTACGGCGAGATCTTCACGCGGTTCCTGTTCTCCGGGCCGGCCCGCACCGGCCTGCTCCACGCCGACCCGCACCCCGGCAACTTCCGGGTGATCCCCCACGACGACGGGACGCCGGGCCGGATCGGCGTGCTCGACTACGGCGCCGTGGCCCGGCTCCCGCAACGCGGACTGCCCGCGCCGATGGGCCGCCTGATCACCCACTGCGCGGCGGGTGACGGTGACGCGCTGATCTCCGAGCTGCGTGCGGAGGGCTTCCTCAAGGACCGGATCCGGATCGAGCCCGAGCTGCTCATGGACTACCTCGCGCCGTTCGTCGACCCCACCCTGGTCGAGCGGTTCCGGTTCAGCCGGGAGTGGATGCGCGAGCAGTTCCAGCGGATCAACAACCCCAAGGACCCGGCCTACACGGTGAGCATCAAGCTCAACCTGCCGCCGTCGTACGTCCTCATCCACCGCACCTGGCTCGGCGGTCTCGGTGTGCTCAGCCAGCTCGAGGCCGAGGCGCCGTTCCGCGCGATCATGCAGGAGTTCCTGCCCGGCTTCACCCCGGCGCCACGTCCGTGAGGCAGTAGGCCCGGCCGTTCGGATCGGTCAGCACCGTCCAGTGCCGGTGCTGCGCGAGCACCCGCGCACCGAGGCCGAGGTGCCGCTCCGTCTCCGCGGCGCGATCGGTGGTCCCCCAGTCGAGGTGCGCGCGCACCTCACCCGTGTCGTCGGCGCCGAGGCGCTGGAGCAGCAGGCCGAGCGGCTGACCGGTGGGAGCGTCGAGCACGTGGAACTCGTCGGCGACCACGGAGCGACGTGGCCCCAGGCCGGTGACGGCGGCCCAGAACCCCAGCTCCCTGTCGTACGACGCCCGCGGCACGTCGATCGCCACCTGCCGCACCCGCGACGCGGATCCGTGGGCGTGCACCGTGGCCTTCGGGCACACGGAGGCGGCGTGGTCGACGAAGCAGAACACGAAACCGGCGGGTGAGGCCATCACGACGTACCCGCGATCGGCGACGATCGTCGCGCCCGCCACCCGCGCGGCATCGGCCGCGGCCAACGGGTCGCTGACGTGGAGGTCGAGGTGGATCCGGTCGGCGCCGGCGTGGCGGCGCTGCACCTTGAGGTACGGGTCGCCGTCGGGCGGCAGCAGCGAGGCGAACTCGTCGTGCGCGCCGCGCGGCGGCGAGACGGCGTACCCGGTCGCCTCCTGCCAGAAGCCCACCGTCTCCTGGTGGTGCGCCGGGGCGCTGTCGAGGAAGGCGGTGATCCAGAACGGGTGCATCGGTTGGTCAGCCGCCGACCGGGGCGCAGTCGTGGCCGCAGCCCTCGGGCGGGAGCGGGCCGTCGGCGTGGGCGGCGGGCCGGTGCAGCACCGCGGCGGTGGCGGTGACGACGACGTCCTCGCCGTCGGCCGTGGCGTGGCCGTCGACGAGCAGGGTGTAGCCGTGGCGCTCCTGCGGCGGGAACACCACCGTCACCGCGGGGTTCTCGGCCAGGTTGCGCAGCGTGCCCCTGCCCGGACCGGCGATCCGCAGGCTGCCGTCGTCGCCTGCCACCGGGTCGACGGTCACGACCTTCACCTGCGGGGAGGACGTCGTCAGCAGGTAGCCGCTGTCGAAGTCGGCCAGGGCCTGGCGCAGGTCCGCGGGATCCACCGGGATGCTCATGGGGTCAGGTTATGTGTCACCAGAGCCCGAGCACACCGCCGCCGATGCGTACGACGAACGCAGACACCACCGCGATGAAGAACAGCCGCACGAACCGCGAGCCGCGGGCGACGGCGGTGCGGGCCCCGAGGTACCCGCCGACCAGGTTGCAGGCGCCCATCATCAGGCCGACGTCCCAGAGCACGGCGCCGCGCGGCACGAAGAGCAGCAGCGCGCCGAGGTTGGTCGCGAAGTTGGCGAGCTTGGCCTTGGCCGAGGCCTGGAGGAAGTCGTAGCCGAGCAGTCCGACGAGGGCGAAGACGAAGAAGCTGCCCGTGCCCGGACCGAGGATCCCGTCGTAGAAGCCGATCACGAACCCGACGCCCGCCGCGGCAGCCAGGTGCCGGTGGCCGGCGAACCGGAGCGCGGTCTGCTCGCCGAGCTCGGGGCGGAGCAGGACATAGCCGCCGACCACGACCAGCGCCACCAGCACGATCGGCTCGAACGCGTCGCGCGGGATGTGCGAGGCCAGCAGGGCGCCGGAGAACGCACCGGTCAGCGCGAGCGCCATCAGCGGGAGTGCGGTGCGCAGGTCCGGGCCGATCCGGCGGTAGTAGGTGACCGAGCTGGCGGCCGTACCGCACACCGAGGCGATCTTGTTGGTCGCGAGGACCTGGACCGGGCTCGCGCCCGGCAGACCGAGCAGGATCGCGGGGAGCTGGACCAGTCCCCCGCCGCCGACCACGGCGTCGACGAACCCGGCCGTGAGGGCAGCCAGCGCGAGCAGTGCGATGACGGTCAGGCTGAGGTCCCCCACGGCCGCGACTCTACGAGGACCAGGTGAGGCCGACCTTCGGGCGGTCGTCGTACTCCTCGGCGACCTTCCGCGACGTCTCGATGCAGTCCGACCCGAGGTCGACCTGGACCTGGGCGGGCGCGATCTGGAGGTCCAGCACCAGGTCGCCCTTGGTGGCGCTGAGCGCCACTTGGTTGTCCGGGTCCTCGACCGTCCAGCCGTCGGCTTCGAGCAGGTCGACGGCTGCGGCCGTCGCCTTCTCCTGGGTCAGCTCGCCCGAGGAGCCGAAGTGCACGAAGTCGTTCAGCACGACGCCGCCTGGCGCGAGGTCGTCGCCGCAGATGGTGAAGGACCGGCTGCCCTCGGCGCCGCTCAGCACGAGCGCGTCAGCGATGTCGTGCAGGACGCCGGCCCGGGCGTCGTCCGCCGCCTGGACGACGTCGTCGACCGCGGTGCGCTCCGCCTCGTCGTCGCAGCCGGTCAGACCGACGGCGAGCAGGAGGGCAAGGGGCAGTGCCAGTGCGTTCCCGAGAAGGCGCATGCTCACAGCCTCCCACCGAGCTTCGAGTGCTCCCACGACCACGTGGCGGCGTCGGCGAGTCCCTCCGCGGCGGTCGCGCCGCTGGCCGCGACAAGGAGCTCGGGCAGGGTGAGGTGCTCGCCGCCGGGGGCGCCGCGTGGAGGTTGCTCGCTGACCTCGTCGTCGGCATCGGCGACGACATGGGCGACATTGGCGAGCGACGTGCCGGTGAAGTACGACGTGTGGTTGTGGAGCAGCTCCTCGGCCCGCAGGTCGCCGTCCCCGGTCTCGAACCGGGTGCCACCGAAGGCGGTGTCGGCCGGGTCGTGGCCGAGCACGCCGAGACCGCCGCGGTCGCTGCTTCCGACCAGGGACACCGGGTCGTGGTCCTTGCTGCCGACCCAGACGTCGGCGTCGGTGAGTGCGCCTGCGGTGTCGGCCGGGACGCCCGGGCTGCCGAGCAGGACGGCGTCGTCGACGGGGAGTCCGTCGGCCAGGGCGTGCCCGACCGCCGTGGAGCCGTAGCTGTGGCCGATCGCGGTGAGGTGGGCCGGCGGGCCCTGGTCGGAGCCGCGGACGCCGTCGATGAAGTCACCGAACCGCTCCCCGCCCGCCTCGGCCTTGCCGGTGAGGGCGACGCTGTCGAAGTCGGCCTGCCCGAGCGGGTCGAGCGGATCGAGCGGGTTGCCGCTCGGGGCGTCGTAGTCGGCCCAGTACACGGTCGCGACGCTGCCCCGGTCCTCCTTGACCGCTGCCAGGTGCAGGTCATGGGTCTTGTCGAGGTTGCCGCCGATGCTGGAGGTGTCGGTGGTCAGGCCGGGCACGTTGACCGAGACGTGGTCGGCGGTGTCGGGATCACCGAAGCTGACCGCCACGCCGCCGTCACCGGAGTGCAGGTCCGGGGTGAAGGCGAGCAGCTTGACGAGGTGGGCGCCGGCGTCGTCGGTCCTGTCGGCGTGCTCGTCGAGGGCGTGGTCCACGGACCTCGCGTTGTCGAGCACCCGTTCCTCCTTGCCGGTGAGCTGGTCGTCCTCGTCCCGCTGTCGGTAGAAGTCGAGGTCGCGGGCGAGTCCGCCCCGGTTGGCCTCGTCGCGGTCGGCCATGGGCACCCCGCCGGTGTTGCCGACCAGCCCGGGGTGCTCGGTGGTGAGCGCCTCCTGCTCGGCGCGCCGGAGACCACGCCACCAGGCGGCCAGTGCGACCGGGTCACCCGCGAGCCGGCGCAGCTGCCGGGTGAGGTTGCCCGTGTGCGGTCGAGCGGGATCGGATGCCGCCGTCCGGCCCTCGGAGACGCTGTCGACGCCCCTGAGGGCGGCGACGACGTCGGCCTCGGCCCTGGCCCGGGCGGTCTTCCAGGCGTCGATCCGGTCCCGCAACGCGGACGCCCGACGGTGGAGCACGTCGGCACGCTCCCGGAACTCGACGAGCCGGCTGTCGTCGGTCGCGGCGGCGACCTCGGCGACCAACGCGTCGATCTGCTCGTTGATCTCGGCCCGGTCGGCGTTGATCCGGGTACGTCGCACGAACAGCCGGCCCAGCCGGGCAGCGAACCGGTCGGCTGCGGTGACGGCCTTGTCGAGCGCGGCCTCGGCGGCGTCGAGGCGGACGGCCACCTGGGTGGCGGCGTGGTCGTGGGCCACGGCGGTGTCGCCCTCCCAGGCAGGAGCGGCGATCGAGGCGGCCCAGCCCTGGACGTTCTTGACGGCGATCGCCGCCGCGCGCAGGTCGGTGGCGAGGTCCTGGGCACCCGCGGGCGTCGAGGTCAGCTGGGGACAGGGCGGCACCTGGGCAGGGACGTAGACGAGTGTCACGGCCAGCCCACCTCCCCCACGGCCGCGTCGCGCTCGGCCCACGGGAGCAGCACGCGCAGCCGCTCGGCCTGCGCCTGGTCGACGAGCACGAGGAGTCGTCGGAAGAAGACGAACTCGTCGGCGTACCCCTGCGCCCGCCGGGCGACGGCCTTGACCTCGTCGACCCAGGGGTCGGCGAAGGCCGTGACCACCGCGGCGACGGCGTCGGAGAGGTCGGAGGTCGAGACCTTGGCGAGGCGGCGCCAGGCGCCGTCGAGCTCGTCGGCGGCCTGGTCCCAGCGGTCGCGGGCGGCCTTGAGGACGGCGTACGGGACATCGAGGGTGATCGTCATGCAGGTCCGGCTGCCCGACGTGCCCGGCCGGGAAACGACGGGTTCCGGTTGTCCACAGGGCCCCGGAATCCCCGCTCAGAACGGGGCGTCAGCCCACCCAGAAGCCGCGCGAACCGAACCAGTCGCCGTACGTCCCCGGCCCGGAGCCACGTCCGCCCGTGCCGCCACGACGAGATCCGAGGTACGAGCCGACGACCGCAGCACCCAGGTCGTCGGACTCGGGAGCGATCACGGAGCCCTCGACGCGGCGGGCCATCGACTCGATGAACCGGGCCAGGCCGGGGTCCTCGCCGAGGCGGAAGAAGGTCGTCTGCGCGCCGAGCCGGCGGGCGTTGTCGAGCTCGCGTACGGCGAGCGCGATGGTCATCGGGTGCGGCGGGTAGGAGAAGAAGACGTCGCCGCTCGACTCCAGGTGGGAGGTCGGCTCGCCGTCGGTGACGATCAGCAGCACCGGCTGGGCGTTGGGGTGCTTGCGGAAGTGCCGGTTGGCCAGCAGCAGCGCGTGGTGGAGGTTGGTGCCCTTCGCCCAGCGCGCGTCGAGGGCGGTGAGCTCCTCGATCCGCATGGTCTGGGCGTGCCGCCCGAAGCCGATCAGCTCCAGGCTGTCGCCACGGAAGCGCGATCCGATGAGGGTGTGCAGCGCGAGCGCGGTCTGCTTCATCGGCACCCAGCGGCCGTCCATCGCCATCGAGAACGACGTGTCGACGCACAGCGCGACTGCGGCCTGGGTGCGGGCCTCGGTCTCGGCGACCTCGACGTCGTCGATCGACAACAGGCGGCCACCGGGATCGCCGGCGCGACGCAGGACACCGTTGAGCATGGTGCGGGGCAGGTCCCACGGCTCGGTGTCGCCGAACTCCCAGGCCCGGGTCGCACCGGACAGGTCGCCGGCCGCGCCGGCTTGGCGTACGTCGCGCTGGCCCTGCCGGCCGGACATCTTCTGGGCGACGTCGCGCAGCAGCGCCTTTCCGAGCTGGCGCATCGCCTTGGGCGTGAGTCGCAGCTCGCCGTCGAAGCCGCGCTCCATCGCCCCGGACTCGCGCAGTGCCTTCTCGAGCTCCTGGAGCTTGCGGGCGTCGACGGCGGCCTCGTTGCCGAGCTGGCGGGCGAGCTTGTCGAGGTCGACGTCGTCGAGCCGGGCGCCGCCGTACCCCTGAGCGAGCTGGTCGGCCAGCGCGTCCAGGTCGGCCAGGTCCTGGAGCACGCCGGTGCCGTCGCCGAGGCCGAGCCCCTGCTCGCCGTTGCCGAACTGCTCCGAGCCGCCCCAGTCCTCGCCGGGGCGCAGTGACATGAGGTTCGCATCGAGCCGGTCGAGCTGCTCCATCAGCGCGGGCGAGCCGAACGCCTGGGCGGAGAGCTGCATCAGCTCGGCGCGCTGCTCGGCGCTCATCGAGCTGAGCATCCGCTGCGCGGCGGCGGAGCGCTGGGCGAGGGTGTCGAGGAGCTCGTCGATGTCCTGCGGGTTCTCGGGGAAGTGCTGGCCGTGCCTGGCCATGAACTCCTCGAAGTCCTCGGGGGTGTCCTCGCCGCGGGCGTGCTTCTCGAGCAGCTCGTTGAGGTCGCCGAGCATCTCGTTGATCGCCTGCCGGTCCTCGTCGGTGGCGTTCTCGAGGGCCTGCTTCATGCCGGCGAAGCGCTGGTCGAGGAGCTCGCGGCCGAGCAGGTCCTTGATCTGCTCGAAGGCCTCGCGCGCCTCGCGGGACTGCCAGTCGTAGTCGCCGAGCTCGGTGACGGCAGCGGCGGGCGAGTCGGGCAGGTTCTGCAGCCGCATCTCGCGGAAGGCGCGGTCGCCGTCGTCCATCATCACGTCGCGGGCCAGCTGCTTGCGCTCCTCGAGGACCGCCTTGTCCAGCAGCTCGCGCACCTCGTCGAGGGTGCCGTCGAGGTTGTGCCGCTGCAGCAGGTCGCGGCGACGCTCGGCCACCCGGCGGGCGAGGTCGTCGAGGCCGGCCTGGTCCTGGCCGCCGCGGCGCAGGAACTCCCGCATCGCGCGCTCGGGGCTGTAGCCGGCCATCACGTCCTGGCCGATGGCGTCCAGCGCCTCGGCGATGTCGACCGGCGGGGCGAGCGGGTCGCCGCCGTCGTACCGGCGGTAGCGGCTCACTGCTCGCTCCTTCGCACGTCGGCCCCGGCGCGCAGCGCACGCGGGATCTCGGCCACCTCGTCGACCACCTCGAGCAGCAGCTGCACCGTCTCCGAGGGAGCGGTGGTGTCGAGGGCGATGTCGTAGCTGATCCCGGTGGAGGTCCACACGTCGTCGAAGCCGCCGTCGGCGGTCACGGCGACCCCGTGGACGGGTACGTCGAGCCGGCGGGCCTCGCGGTAGGTGTCGTTGAGCACGCACAGCGCCACGGCGAGGTGGAGCACCTGGGCGCCGTTGGTCGCGGGCCCGGCGAGCACGCCCTCCTCGGTCCAGGCGTGCGGGAGCACGACCCCCTCACCCTGACGGAGGGTGCCGGAGGAGACCCGCACGCCGAACGGGGAGGGATCAGCCATAGATCGTCTCCGTGCCGTCGGAGTCCTTGCCGATCTTGCGGGCGAGGAACAGGCCCTCGAGCGCGAGCTCGATCGCGGCCGCCCGCTCGCCGTCGGTGCGGCCGCCGCCGGTGCCGTTCACCCGCTCGCACACCTGGTCGTAGAGGTCGGACTCGCCCAGCACCGGCAGGCCGGACAGGACGTCGCGGGCGGTGACCGCGCCGCCGGTGGTGACCGTGGCGCCCTCCTCGATGGCGTCGACGAGCAGCGCGAAGTCGAGGCCGCGGAGCTTCTCGCGGACGGTCTCGGCGGTCGCCGTACGCAGCAGGTGGGTGAGGATCTCGGACTCGCGGCCCTCCTCGCCGGACTCGAACTCGATCTTGCCGCCGAGCACGTCGACCGCGGTCTCGAGGTCGACGACCCGGGCGACGGCGCGGTCCTCGCCCTGGATGGTGGCGCGACGCAGGGCCGCGGCCGCGATGGTCTCGGCGCCGGCGATCGCGAAGCGGGCCGAGACGCCGGAGCGCTGGTCGACGGCGCTGGACTCGCGCAGGTTGCGGGTGAACCGGGCGAGGATCTCGACCAGGAAGTCGGGGACGTCGACCCGGTCGGGCAACAGGTCGGCCTCCTGCCGGACCACGGCGATCTCGGCGGCGAGGGCCTTCGGGTAGTGGGTGCGGATCTCGGCGCCGAAGCGGTCCTTGAGCGGCGTGATGATCCGGCCGCGGTTGGTGTAGTCCTCGGGGTTGGCGGAGGCGACGACGAACACGTCGAGCGGCAGCCGCAGGACGTAGCCGCGGATCTGGATGTCGCGCTCCTCCATCACGTTGAGCATCGCGACCTGGATCCGCTCGGCGAGGTCGGGGAGCTCGTTGATGGCGACGATGCCGCGGTGGGAGCGAGGAATCAGGCCGAAGTGGATGGTCTCCGGGTCGCCGAGCGAGCGGCCCTCGGCGACCTTCATCGGGTCGACGTCGCCGATCAGGTCGGCCACGCTGGTGTCGGGCGTGGCCAGCTTCTCGGCGTACCGCTCCTCGCGGTGACGCCAGGAGATCCGCAGGTCGTCGCCGTACGACGCCACGGCGGCCTTCGACGTCACGGTGACCGGGTCGAAGGGGTGCTCGCCGAGCTCGGACCCGGAGATGACGGGGGTCCACTCGTCGAGCAGACCGACCAGGGTGCGCAGCAGCCGGGTCTTGCCCTGGCCGCGCTCGCCGAGCAGGACGACGTCGTGGCCGGCGATGATCGCGCGCTCGAGCTGCGGGATGACCGTGTCCTCGAAGCCGTGCAGACCGGGCCAGGGGTCCTCCCCCGCCGCGAGCCGGGCCAGCAGGTTGTCGCGCAGCTCGGCGCGCAGGTGCTTGTGCTGGTGGCCGGAGGCGCGCAGCTCGCCGAGGGTGGAGATCGTCGGAGCCGAAGTGGTCACCGTCTCACGCTACTGCGGCCCGCAAGAGGTTTCCTGGCCCTAGTCTTCGAACGTGGCGATCGTCGTCGGGGTCCTGTGCGTCGTGGTGGTCGGCCTGCTCGGCCTCGTCCTCGCCTTCGCCCGCGACCGGGGGCAGCTGCAGCGCCAGCTCGCCGACACCCGGGCCCACGTCGCCCAGCTCGAGTCGGACCTCGACGCGGCGCTGCGGCCGCCGCCGCCGAGCAACTCGGCCGAGCGCGCCGTACGACGGGTGATCCGGACCGCCTCGAAGGTCCGCTCCCACGGCATCACCGGGCTGATCCAGAGCACCGTCGAGGACCTGCAGACCTGGGCCAGCGACGACGAGCGGGCCGACATCCTCAACATGGCCGCCTCGGACGGCACGGTCACCCTGTTCTTCTCCGACATCGAGGAGTCGACGCCGCTCAACGACCGGCTCGGCGACGCGACGTGGGTCAAGGTGCTGGCCGCGCACGACCGGGTGCTGCGCGCGCAGATCGAGAGGTACCGCGGCCAGGTCGTGAAGACCGCCGGCGACGGGTTCATGGTCGCCTTCCGCGACAGCGAGGCCGCCTGCCGCGCGGCGCTCGGCATCCAGCGCGACCTGCCGCGCGACGTCACCCTGCGCCGGTACGGGCCGATCCTGGTCCGGATCGGCATCCACACCGGCCAGGTGGTCGCCCGCGACGGCGACTACTTCGGCCGCAACGTGGCCATGGCGGCCCGGGTGGCCAACCTCGCCCACGGTGGCGAGATCCTCGCCAGCGACGCCGTCCGCGAGACGCTCGACGAGGACGCCGCCCTCACCCTCGTGGAGCGGGACGCGGTGGAGCTCAAGGGACTCGCCGGCGAGCACGTGGTCTGGGAGATCCTCCCGCCGGCGAGCTGATTCCTCGCTCCGCGATCAGACGGAGAGGATCACCGACGAGCCGTGGCCGAACAGGCCCTGGTTGGCGGTGATGCCGACCTTCGCTCCCTCGACCTGACGGCCCTCGGCGCGTCCCTGGAGCTGCCAGGTGAGCTCGCAGACCTGCGCGATCGCCTGCGCGGGGACGGCCTCGCCGAAGCACGCCAGACCACCGGACGGGTTGACCGGGATCCGGCCGCCGAGGGTGGTGTCGCCGGCGCGGAGCAGGGCCTCGGCCTCGCCGCGCTTGCACAGCTGCAGGTCCTCGATCCAGTCCAGCTCAAGCGCGGTCGAGAGGTCGTAGACCTCGGCGACGTCGACGTCGGAGGGGTCGATGCCGGCCTCCTCGTACGCCGCCTGGCCGATCGACTCCTTGAACGTGCGCTCCGGCACGCCGGTGAGGGCCGACGAGTCGGTGGCGAGCAGCGGCATGTCGATGACCGTGTTCGGGAAGGTCGGGGTGACCGTCGAGACGGCGGCCACCGTGACCGGCGCGGTGATGCCGTGCTTCTTGGCGTACTCCGCGCTGGTCAGCACGACCGCGGCGGCGCCGTCGGAGGTGGCGCAGATGTCGAGCAGGTGCAGCGGGTCGGAGACCATCGGCGAGGCGAGGACCTCCGCCACCGACGACTCCTTGCGGAACCGGGCGTAGGGGTTGTTCAGGCCGTGCCGGGCGTTCTTGACCTTGACCTGGGCGAAGTCCTCGGACGTGGCGCCGTAGAGGTCCATCCGGCGGCGGGCGTAGAGGGCGAAGTACGCCGGGTTGGTCATGCCGAGCAGCCGGAACCGCAGCCAGTCGGGGTCGTTCCAGCGCTCACCGGCGTTGGGGGCGAGGAAGCCCTTGGGCGTGGTGTCGGCGCCGACGACGAGGGCGACCTCGCTCATGCCGGCCAGGATCCGGGCCCGGGCGGTGTCGATGGCCTGGGCGCCGGTCGCGCAGGCGGCGTACGACGTCGCGATCCGCGCGCCGTTCCAGCCCAGGGCCTGGGCGAAGGTGGAGCCGGCCACGTAGCCGGCGTACCCGTTGCGGACGGTCTCGCCGCCGACGACGAGGTCGACGTCGGCCCAGGCGATGCCGGAGTCCTTGAGGGCCTCGCGGGCGGCGTGCACGCCGTACTCCGTGAAGTTGCGGCCCCACTTGCCCCAGGGGTGCATGCCCGCACCCGCGATGACGACGCTCATGCGCTCACTTCCTGTCCGGCCACGGGCTTCCAGCGGTAGATGGTGCGCTCCCCGGTCTCGTCGACGTTGAGCGTCTCGACGACCAGGTCGACCTCGGTGCCGACCGTCAGGTCGGCGACGCCGAAGCCGTCGGCCACCTGGCCGAGCACGACGATCCCCTCGGGCAGCTCGACCGCGGCCAGCGCGAACGGCTGGAAGGGGTCGGTCGGCGCGACGTACGGCGCGGGGGGCTGGTACTGCGCGTCGGTGTAGGACCACACCCGGCCGCGCCGCGAGAGCTCGGCGGTGTCGTGCTCGGTGCCGTCGCAGGCGGGGTTGCGGCAGTAGAAGGCTGCCGCGCCGGCGTCGCTGGACACCGGCGGGAACACGACGTTGCTGCACGCGGTGCAGCGGGAGGCGAGGAGCCGGGGCTCGTCGCCGGTGGTGAACCAGCCCTCGATGACGGGGGTCGCGGTCATGGAAGCTCCCTGAAAATAGAACGTGTTCCTATTCTACCGGGAACAGGCGGTCAGCCGGTGCGGAAGTCCCGGCCACCGAAACCGTCGAGGCCGAACGGGATCCGGTACGCCGTCTCCGCTCGCGCCTCGCCCCCGAACCAGCGGGTACGGACCAGGTCGACGTCCTCGACCAGCCAGCTGGTGCCGGCGAGCTCACCCAGGACGTCGGTCCCGGTGCCGATCCCGGCCAGTGTCCCCGAGCCGACCACGACAGCTGGCCGGAAGGCGCGCCGGTCGACGAGGACGCGAATGCCCTGCGCCGCGATCCCGACCGCCCGAGCGACCTCCGAGAGCGCCGCGAGGTCACCGTCGAGCCGGACCGTCACGTCCTCGCCCTGGACCTCGACCGCGACCGGCCGCACGACGACGGGCTCGAGGTCGGACAGGCACTCCGCCAGGAGCCCGGCGAACCGGTGGGCGTCGTCGTCCACGACGTTGCCCAGCCCCGCGATCGGTACGTCGACCCGGTCCGGCTCCACCGGCCGGATCCCCGGCAGCCGGGCCAGCCGGTCTCCGAGTGCGCGCAACCGCTCCACCACCTCGGTCGGCGGGACGAACGCGGCGCGCAGCATCATGGGTCACCCTCCGCCGTACCCATCGGCCGAGAGGCAGCGGGGTCGAGGCGAACCGCGCAGGAAGGTGGCTGCTACTGCCCCGGATCGGGGCTGCCCCCGGGCGTCGGGGCAGGCGGCTTCTCGCACTTCACCGTGTCGGCGGGCGTGTAGACCGTGTGGAACTTCTCGGTGTGGTCGACCGCGCTGTCGCCGTGCTGGTGGAAGATCCGGGTGACGTCGACCTGGAAGCCGGACCAGCCGGTGTTCGGCTCGCAGTCGGGCGTGGTGAGCGTGCGGACCTTGGGCGGGACCGCCGCGTAGCGGGCCGACGTCGTGGAGTCGATGTCCCACTTCTTGGTGGACCACATCTGGACGGTGACCTTGCCCTGGCGCGACCAGGTGCTCGGGACCACCCAGGCGTGGATGAGGACGCCGTACTCGGTGTCGTTCTGGAAGCGCAGGTCGACCGTCGGCCAGGCGACCGTGGCCTCGCGGCCGACCGGGTAGCGGTCGATGTAGAACGAGTGCGGCTTGTGCTGGATGTCCTTGAGGCCGGCGAAGAACATGGCGTTGAAGGTCGTCGTCGCCATCTGCGAGACGCCGCCGCCCAGGTCCTTCTTGAGGATGCCGTTGCTGATGATGTAGCCCTCGGTGAAGCCGTTCTCGGCGGTGCGCTCACCGACGATGCCGTTGAGCGAGAACTCCTCGCCGGGCTTGAGCAGGGTGCCGTCGATCAGCTCGGCGGCGCGGCCGATGTTGGTGTTGCGGTAGTCGGCGTGGGGGTAGTACGTCGAGAACTCGGAGACCTTGTCGACGATCTTGAGGTTCTCGGCGTCCTTGGTCGTGAACGCGGCGTCGGTGACCTGCGCGGTGACCGGGCCGCTGCGCGAACCCTCGGGGGCGGTCAGCAGGCCGAGGAAGACCTGGGCGGCCTCGCCGGAGTCGAAGGTGACACCGGGCTTGGCCGGGACGATCTTCGGCTTGCCCTTCTTGTTGATCTTAACGGTCGCGTCGACCGGGGCGCCGTTGGCGGTGGCGCCCTTGACCAGCTCGGTCAGGGCGGCCTCGTCGACGTGCGGGACGAGCTTGCCGTTCTCGGGCTGCATCGACAGGACCGGCGCGAACTTCGCCGGTGCGAGCTTGACGTCGTTCTCGCCGAACTGGAGGGTCACCGCGTTCGCCATGGCCGGGTTCGCGAAGGAGTCGAGCGCCTCGGCGACGTCGGCCGCGTCGATCTCGGGCTGGGCCGGAGCGACCTCGAGCTCGACCGACTTCTCGCCGGCCAGGAAGGCGGCGGTGATCGCGGTGCGGGCCTGGTCGCGGTCGACGGCCTGGCCGGCCTGCGGCTGGGTGGTCTGCACACCCTCGGCGGAGAACGTGACCGTGCCGTCCTGGGGCGGGGTGCCGAGGCCCTCCGAGAGCTCGGTCAGCTTCTCGTCGAGGAGGTCCTCGTCGACGTCGACGACGGCGTCGACCTTGCCGCCACCGGTGAAGTAGTCCCACTGGCGCGCCGGGCTCCACGAGTCGCCGGCACCGGCTGCGTCGACGGACGCGGCGTAGTCGATGGCCAGGCCGATGTCGCCGGGCTCGACGTCGGCGTCGTTGACCTTGCCGGTCGCGCCCTGGTGGCCGACGCTGACGGTGATCGGCGCGTCGGCACGCGGGCCGAAGGTCTTCTCGAGCTTGTCGATCGCCGCGGACCGGGTCAGGCCGCCGACCTCGACGCCCGAGATCGTGGTGCCGGTCGGGACCTTGTCGCCCGCGACGGCGTGCGCGGCGGCGTACCCGCCACCGGCGAGCAGGACGAGCAGCACGATCACGACCACGACGACCTTGCCGCCGGGTCGCTCAGCCTTGCCGCCCGTCGCGGACTCGGACTCCCAGAACGTCACCGCGACATCCTAAGGAGGGGTTGCTCACCCTTCCGCATCCTCAGCCGTGGTACGGCGCCCGAGCAGCCCCACGAAGCCGGAGCCGAGGACCACCGCGCCGGTCGCGAGCAGCAGGTAGCCGGACGCGTCGCTGGCGATCACGTAGTCGCCCTCGGGCCGCTGGATCGTCGCGACGCCCAGGATCGCCGTCCAGCCGAGGGCGAACGGCAGCCGCCGCCACCAGCCGCCGGGGAGGGCGACCAGGGTCGCGACGGTCGCGGCGATGCCGAGCCCAAGACCCCACGCGTAGCCGTGCAGCACGACGGCGCCCAGGCCGACCACCGCACCGAGGACCAGGCAGCCGAGAGCGACCAGGACCCTCACTCGCCGGGGATGCCGGCGAACAGGTCGGTCTCCCAACCGGTCTCGGGGTCGAGCGAGCCGGCGGTGCCCTGCACCAGGCGGTACTGCTCGCGCCCGAACGCCTGCGCGCCCTGGTTGTTCGACAGCGCGAAGAACGGGCCGTCCGTCGTGATCTGGGTGGCGTGCGCCCGCAGCGCGTCGAGCTTCTGCTCCACGTGGTCACTGGCGTCGACCTCGCAGGAGATGTCCTCGTCGGGGCGGAACATCGGCGGCAGGTCGCCGTCGGGGTCCATCCCCTCGAACGTCGTGGTGTCCCCGGCCTCGCGGATCCGGCGCAGGCCCTCGCGGATCCGGCTCTCCGCGATGGCGCCCCAGTAGATCTTGGTGATCTCCCAGGCCTCCCCCAGGTCGCGGCGGTACGACGGCGCCGCAGCCAGCTGGGCGGCGTACATCGCGACCCGGTGGGCCTGGATGTGGTCGGGGTGGCCGTAGCCGCCGAACTCGTCGTACGCCACCAGCACCTGGGGCCGCACCTCGCGGATCACGGCGACCAGGTGCGTGGCGGCCTCGGTGAGGTCGGCGTGCCAGAACGCGTTGGCGTGGATGTCGTCGGCCGCGACGGCATGGCCGTCCTCGTGCCACTTCATGCCGGAGTCGCGGTAGGTGCCGAAGCCGCCCAGGAAGCGGTGGTCGGTGACGCCGAGCGCCTTCATCGCGGCGTCCAGCTCGCCCTTGCGGTGCTCGCCGAGGCGGTCCTCCTTGTCGGCGGCGAGGTGCTCGAGCTCGGGCACCAGGATCTCGCCCATCTCGCCCGCGGTGCAGGTGACCAGCGTGACGCCGCGGCCCTCCGCGACGTACTTCGCCATGGTGGCGCCCTGGCCGATCGACTCGTCGTCGGGGTGGGCGTGCACGAGGAGCAGCCGGTGGGCGGCAGTTGCGGTCATGAGGACGAGCGTAATGATGGGGCCCATGCGGAACCTCGGGCGCCTTGCTCTCCTCACCGCCGTCGCCGGGACCTCCCTCTCCGGGTGCGCGCTGCTCGACGGGAGCTCGCGGCTCGAGGAGGCACTGGAGTACCTCCCCGCGGACGCCACCACCGTCACCTTCGTCGACCGCGCCGCCATCGCCGAGCGGGTCGGCGAGGGGGAGCCCGAGACGGCGTACGGCACCGAGCTGTCACGCTGGTCGGCGGTCATGGGCGACGCCGCCTTCGACGACTCCGACGTCGAGTGGGAGGCGATCGCGAACGGCGAGGGCCTCGGCCGGGTGTGGAAGATGTCCGACGACCTCGACTTCGATGCCGTCGCCGCCGACCTCGAGGACGCCGGCTTCGAGCGCTCGGGGTCCTCGGACCGCCCCGTGTTCGAGGTCGATCTCGCCGCCGCCGACGCGACCGGTCTGGTCGGCGGTCGCTACCCCGTGGCGCCCCTGCTGACGCTCGCGCTCGTGCCCGACGAGGAGCTCATCGTCTCCGGCTCCGAGGTCTCGGCGTTGCTGGATGTCGTCACCGACCACTCCGACTCCCTCGCCGACGCCGGCAGCTTCGGCGACCTGGTCGACGAGGCCGATGACCAGGACGGGTTGGAGTACGCCGCACTGACCCTCGAACCCACCTGCGGCGGCTCCGGGCGGCTCAGCCCCGAGCAGGTCGCCGAGCAGTACGGCGGACTGCTCCACCCCGACGCCATGGCGCTGTTCGCCACCGCCGACGCGGTCTCCGGTGTCCGGCTGTTCCCGGACGAGGAGGACGCGACGGCGGACGCCGACGGGCTGACGACGTACCTCGACGAGCGGGCGGGCGCCACCGGGTTCGACGCCGACGTCGACGTGGCGGCCGACGACCGGGCGGTGCTGGCCGACGCCGGCCCCGACGACCGCCGGATCATGGCCCGGGCCTGGCTGCAGGCGGACGGGCCGTTCGCGTGCACGCTGGGGAAGTAGCGCGGCAGGTCGTGTCCGGCGGCTCAGCACAGTCGGCCGGCCGGGGAAGTAACACGCCGTCCACACGACTGGTCGGCTGATCTCAGCAGAATCGTGCCGAATTTCGGCCTCGATCTGCTGACACGCGTCAGGTAGTCGCGCGGACGGCGTGTTACTTCGCACCGGAGCCGGAGAGCCGGGGAGCCGGACAGCCGGACAGCCGGACGTCCGGCCTCATGAGCCGACGCGGCCAGCCTCACTCCGGACGCTTGATCCGCTTCGGGGCGTCCGGGAGCGGCAGCACGAACCCCGCCTTCGTGGGCGGCCCGGCCGGACCGTTCGGGGCGGCCGGGTCCTCGTCGTCGTGGTCCAGCCAGCCGTCGTACGCCTCCACCAGCATCTCGAGCTGGATCTCCGGGGCATCGGTGACCACGGCCCACGGGTGGTCCTCGTCGTCGTCCTCGCCCGCGAGGCGCTCGCGGACGACCTCGGCCGCGAAGCCGCCACGGACCAGCACCAGCGCGGCCGCCCGCGCGTCGTCCTCGTCGAAGAAGATGCCCCGCATGCGGCCATCCTCGCAGACCCGGACGTGCCGATGCCCCCGCGATCGTGGGGACTCGCGGGGTGTCGGGCGGGATCGCTACCGGTCGGGCGGGCTCGGGTCGCCGGTCTCGTGGATGGGGTGGGTGCCGCGGTGGTCGACGCGGAACCGGAACCCGCTCGGGCTGGTCCAGACGTAGGTCGCCGGCATCTGCATCGCGTAGTGCCAGGTCGAGTGGGTCTTGGCGCGGTGATGCCGTCGGCAGAGTGGGACGAGGTTGCAGGGACATGTCGGACCACCGTCGCCGTGGGGTTGGTGGTGGTCGATGTCGCACCTGGTCGCGGGGCGGTTGCAGTGGGGGAACCGGCAGGTGTGGTCGCGCAGCTGGACCCGGGTCCTGTGCCGCTCGGGGATCTCGTAGGAACCGACCGGGACGTGGTCGGCCAGGTCGATGACCGGCCGCACGATCACGGTGGTGTGCCGGGCTCGGAGCCACTCGCGGATCTGGGCGGTGGTGATCGGGCACCGGCCTTCCTCCCAGCGGCCGACCGGGTTGTCGCCGGTGAGAGTGGTGTCGGTGACGTGCACGTTCAGGATCACCTTGCGGCCCGGGACGGTGGCGACGACCTCGCCGGTGTCGGGGTCGGGGATGATCAGGTCGAGCGCGAGGTCCTGGCGGGCGAGCTCCGCGGCCGCCTTTGAACGCCGCACGTCCAACGAGCTCTCGTCACCCAGCCGGCCGAGGACCTCGGCCCGCCGGGACACTGCCTGGTCGAGGTCGTGTCCGTCGGCGGCATCCATCAGTCCGTCGAGGTGGACCAGCCCGTGGTCGTCGACCTGCCCGATGTCGAAGTGCCGCCGGTCTGTTGCGTCTCGGCTGTCGGCCTCGGCCTTGGCGGGGTCGAACCGCAGCACTGCTTCGGCCACGAGGCGCTCCAATTGGGCCCACCCGACACCGGAGGCGTTGAACAGTTGCCGGTCCACGAACGCCGCCGCATCGGCGCACAGCCCGTGGGTGAGGTCGGCGATACGTTCAGCCCGCCACGGGGCGAGCTTGCCTGTGGTGACGGCGTCGTAGAGGTTGGGGAGTCGCCAGGCGCACTCGATGACCCGCCCTACGTAGGCCTTGCCGCCGTCGGGGGTGCGGCCGAGGACCGCGACGAGCTCCATCAACGCGAACTCCGACACCAGGGGTGCGCCGTCGCCGGCGATCGGGATGCCGGTGTCGAGGTAGCCCTCGGTGATCGTCGCCGCACCCTGCGGCCCGGTGACGATGTGCTCGCCGGCCCAGGTGGCGATGTCCTCCCACTCCTCGATCAGGAGGGCGTTGCGGGAACGGATCCGGCTGCCGACCCGCGACAGCAGAGCTGCTGTCGTGCGGGGCTGGGTTCCGAGATCCATGACTGAATTCTCCCACCCGGGTCCGACACAATCCAGCGTCGGAAACCCGCCTGTGGACTGGGGAAACTCGATCAGTGGGGTGTGGAGAAGCGACGTCGCCAGAAGCCCCGGAAGAGGCGTCGCGGACCGCAACCCGACCGCCGAACCCGACCATCTACGGCCCTTCCTCGTCAGCGCCTTTCCGAACACAACCACCGCGCGACCGAAGCCCGCGCACAGTTCCGGCAGCATCCCGGGTGGTCTCGTGACAGTCGCTGCGCGACCTCCTCGACCACCGACGCTGCGCATCCTCGACTACGGTGGCCGCCGTGGCCGGACTGCACCTGACCCGCACCGCGGAGAACAGCGACGAGATCGACGCGCTCGTGGCGGCCCTGACCGCCGACGGCGGTGGTCGGGTGGGGATGGCGGCGATGGCGCCGGACCTGCCGTTCCGGCTGCGCCGCACGTTCGCACCGCTCCCCCGGATGCTCGGGCTCAAGGTCAGCCGGGCGTGGACCTGGGAGGCCGCGGACCGGCAGGACCCGAACTGGTACCCGCAGGGCATCACCACCTCGGCGCAGACCGGCTTCCGCGAGGGACACGGGCACGACGTGCTGGTGACGTCGTGGTACGCCCGCAAGGCCGGCGGGTCGCGGATCAGCGTGGTCGACGTCGAGCGGCGTCGCTACGGCCACGTGCTGCTGGTGATCCCGACGCTGGTCGACGGCAAGGTCGGCTTCCGGCCACTGAGGGTGCACGCCGGCGGCATCGTGTGGCACGGCGACTTCCTCCACGTCGCGGCGACCGGCGCGGGCATCTACAGCGCCCACGTGGCCGACGTGCTGCGGGTACCGGCCGGGTCGTCGTACGAGACCTTCGGACACCGCTACGTGCTCCCGATCCGGTTCACCCAGCAGAGCGGGCACGACGAGGGCGTCGAACGGCTGCGCTTCTCGTTCCTCACCCTCGACCGCAGCCACGACGTACCGGCCCTCGTCGTCGGCGAGTACGGCTCGGCCTCCCAGACCCGACGCATGGCGCGCTTCGCGATCGACCCCGACAGCGGCCTGCCGCGGCACGAGGCCGACGGCCGCTCGGTCCCCGAGGTCGACGACCGCGGCGTCCCGCGGATGCAGGGCGTGGCCGCGGTCGACGGCACCTACTACGTCAGCCGATCACGCGGGCGACGCAAGCCCGGGTCGGTGTACGTCGGCCGCCCGGGTGCGCTGCGTGAGCACAGGTGGGCGACGCCTCCGGGCCCGGAGGACCTGGTCTGGTGGCCGGAGACCGGCTGCCTGTGGTCGGTCAGCGAGCACCCGCGCAGGCGGTGGGTGTTCGGGATGAAGCGGGAGAGCCTGCGGTCCTGACCGGTCAGGCCCGGCCCATCTCCTCGCGCAGCGCGCCGAGGAAGGCGTCGACGTCGTCCTCGGTGGTGTCGAAGGAGCACATCCACCGCACGTCGCCGGCGGCCTCGTCCCAGAAGTAGAAGCGGTGCCGCTCCATCAGCCGGCGGCTGACGTCGTGGGGCAGCCGGGCGAAGACCCCGTTGGCCTGCACCGGGTGGAGGATCTCGACGCCGTCGACCTCGCGGACACCGGCCGCGAGCCGCTGCGCCATGGTGTTGGCGTGTCCGGCCAGGCGCAGCCAGAGCCCGTCGGCGAGCAGCGCCTCGAACTGCACCGACACGAACCGCATCTTGCTGGCCAGCTGCATCGACAGCTTGCGCAGGTGCTTGAGGTGGCTGACGCCCTCGGGGTTCAGGATCACGACGGCCTCGCCGGCGAGGGCGCCGTTCTTGGTGGCGCCGAAGGAGAGCACGTCGACGCCGGCGTCGGAGGTGAACGAACGCAGCGGTACGTCGAGCGCGGCCGCCGCGTTCGCGAGCCGGGCGCCGTCGAGGTGCAGGCGCATGCCCAGCCCGTGGGCGTGCTCGGCGAGGGCGCGCACCTCGTCGGGCGTGTAGAGCGTGCCGAGCTCGGTGGACTGGGTGATCGAGACGACCTGCGGCATCGCGCGGTGCTCGTCGTCGAAGCCCCACGCGTGCTTGTCGACCAGCTCGGGGGTGAGCTTGCCGTCGGGGGTGGCGACGCTGTGCAGCTTGAGGCCGCCCATCCGCTCGGGGGCGCCGCCCTCGTCGACGTTGATGTGGGCGGTCTCGGCGCAGATCACCGCACCCCAGCGGTCGGTCAGCGCCTGCAGGCCGACGACGTTGGCGCCGGTGCCGTTGAAGACCGGGTACGCCTCGACGCCGTCGCCGAACAGCCCGGCCATGATCGTCTGCAGGTGCTCGGTGTAGGCGTCCTCGCCGTACGACACCTGGTGGCCGCCGTTGGCCAGCGCGATCGCGGCCAGCACCTCGGGGTGCACGCCGGCGTAGTTGTCGCTGGCGAACTGGCGTGCCTCGGGGTCGTGCCGTCGCTGGGCAGCGGTGGAACCGGTGGTCAGGGTCGCGGCGTCAGCCACAGTCGCTCTCCGTTCAGCTCGGCGCTCGGCCGGTCCCACAGACCGGCGATCGTCTCGGCCAGGTCGTCGACGTGGGTGAAGCCGTCGAAGGCGGCGTCCGGGCGGGCGGCGCGCATCGCATCGTCGAGCAGTGCCTTGACCACCAGGATCGTAGCGGCGGCGTCCCCGTCGGCCCGGCCGAAGGCATGGGCCAGGCCGAGGGTCCAGGCCTCGGCCGCGGCCTTGGCGGCGGCGTACGACGCGTTGCCGGCGGTCGGCGTACCGGCACCGGCGGCGCTGACCACCACGAACCGGCCACCGGACTCCACCAGGGCCGACTGCGCGGCCAGCGAGGTGTGCTGCAGCGTGCGGACCAGGAGCGGCTCGAGCACCGCCCAGTGGTCGAGCGCCTCGGCGGTCAGGCCCTTGCCGCCACGCCAGCCGCCGACGAGGTGCACGACCCCGTCGAGGCGACCGTGCCGGGCGACGACGTCGTCGATCCAGGCGCGCGTGGCGTCCGGGTCGAGCAGGTCCACGACGCTGCACTCGGCGTCGAGGCCGTCGAGCCGGGCAGGGTCGGCGTCGGCAGCGACGACGACGGCGCCACCGGCCGCGAGCCGGCGTACGGCGGCACGACCCGCCGGGCCGCCGGCACCGGCGACCGCGATGACCCGGGTCATGCTGCGGCAGTGATGCCGCGGGTCTCCGCGATCACGTTCTTGAGCTTCTTGGCCAGGGCCTCGAAGAACATGCTCAGCGGGAACTCGTCGGCCAGCACGTCGTCGACGAGCTCGCGCGGCTGCTTGGAGAAGTCGAGCGCGTCGGCGCCACGGGCCCACTTCGAGGCCGGGTGCGGCGCGAGGTAGCGGCTGACCAGCTCGTAGGCGGCCTGCCAGTGCACGATCTTCGGGCGGTCGATGCCGTCGCGGTAGAGCTGCTCGATCTCGGCGCACAGCGCGTTGGTGACCTGCGGCGCGAGGTCCCAGTCGATGCGCAGCTTGTTGTCGGTCCAGCGGATCGCGTCGTGCTGGTGCAGGTAGGCGAACAGCAGCTGGCCGCCGAGGCCGTCGTAGTTGCGGGTGCGCTCGCCGGTGACCGGGAACCGGAACATCCGGTCGAGCAGGATCGCGTGCTGCGCGTCCGCGGCGACCTCGTTGCCCTCGGCCTCGAGCTCGACGGCCGCCTTGAACGCGGTCAGGTCGCAGCGCAGCTCCTCCAGGCCGTACATCCAGAACGGCTGGCGCTGCTTGATCATGAACGGGTCGAACGGCAGGTCGCCGTGGCTGTGGGCGCGGTCGTGGATCATGTCCCAGAGCACGAAGGCGTCCTGGCTGCGCTGCTGGTCCTCGAGCAGGCCACGGACCTCGTCGGGCAGCTCGACGCCGAGCAGGTCGACGGCTGCGGTGCCGACGCGACGGAAGCGGGCGGCCTCGCGGTCGCAGAAGATGCCGCCCCAGCTGAACCGCTCGGGCACCTCGCGCACGGCGACGGTCTCGGGGAAGAGCACCGCCGAGTTGGTGTCGTAGCCGCTGGTGAAGTCCTCGAACGCGATGCCGCAGAACAGCGGGTTGTCGTAGCGCGTGGCCTCGAGGTCGGCGAGCCACTCGGGCCAGACCATCCGGAAGGCGACGGCCTCGAGGTTGCGGTTCGGGTTGCCGTTCTGGGTGTACATCGGGAACACGACGAGGTGCTGGCGGCCGTCGACACGCTCGGCGGCGGGCTGGAAGGCGAGCAGCGAGTCGAGGAAGTCCGGTACGCCGAAGCCCGCGTCGGCCCAGCGGCGCAGGTCGGTGACGAGCGCGCGGTGGTACGCCGCGTCGTGCGGGAGCAGCGGCGAGAGCGCCTCGACGGCGTCGACCACGCGGGCCACGGCGGCGGCGACCGTCTCGCGGGTCGGGGCGCCGTCGGCGGCGAGGTCGACGGAGCCGTCGGCGAGCTGCCAGGTGCGGATCTGCTCGACCGCGTCCTTCAGCGCCTGCCAGGACGGATCCGCCACCACGGCGGCACCGCGGCTGTCGATACGGTCAGCGAGCGAGAGAACGTCCGTCATGAGTCCCATTGAACAGGAAATCTTCCTGTCATATCAACCTGACGACGCCACTCCTTCCCTGACCGTCACCCCTGGGCGGCCTCGCGTCCGGCGACGAAGGCGTCCACGCAGCGGCGGACCTGCTCCTCGGTGTGCGCCGCGGAGAGCTGGACCCTGATCCGGGCCTCGCCCCGCGGCACGACCGGGAAGCTGAACGCGGTCACATAGACGCCGTGCTTCTGCATCTCGTCGGCCATCCGGGCGGTGAGCGCGGCGTCGCCGAACATCACCGGCACGATCGGGTGCTCGCCGGGCAGCAGGTCGAAGCCCTCGGCGGTCATGAGCTCGCGGAAGAGCGCGGCGTTGGCCTGCAGCTGCTCCCGCAGCTCGCCCGAGCCCTCGACCAGGTCGAGCGCGCGCAGGGTGCCGGCGACGATCGCGGGGGCGAGGGTGTTGGAGAACAGGTACGGGCGCGAGCGCTGGCGCAGCAGGGCGACGATCTCGCGGTGCGAGGAGACGTAGCCGCCCGACGCGCCGCCCAGCGCCTTGCCGAAGGTGCCGGTGTAGATGTCGACCCGGTCGGCCACGCCGCACAGCTCGGGGGTGCCGCGACCGCCCGCACCGATGAAGCCGACGGCGTGGGAGTCGTCGACGAGCACGAGCGCGTCGTACCTGTCGGCGAGGTCGCAGATCTCGCGCAGCGGCGCGATGTAGCCGTCCATCGAGAAGACGCCGTCGGTGACGACCACCCGGAAGCGGGCGTCGGCGGCGGACTGCAGCTGGGCCTCGAGGTCGGCCATGTCGCGGTTGGCGTACCGGAGCCGGCGGGCCTTGGACAGCCGGATGCCGTCGATGATCGACGCGTGGTTGAGGGCGTCGGAGATGATCGCGTCCTCGGACCCGAAGAGGGTCTCGAAGACGCCGCCGTTGGCGTCGAAGCACGACGAGTAGAGGATCGTGTCCTCGGTGCCGAGGAACTCCGCGAGCCGGCGCTCGAGCTCGAGGTGCTGCTCCTGGGTGCCGCAGATGAACCGGACGCTGGCCAGGCCGTAGCCCCACTCGTCGAGCGCTCCGTGGGCTGCCTCGAGCAGCCGCGGGTCGTCGGCGAGGCCGAGGTAGTTGTTGGCGCAGAAGTTGAGGACCTCGGCGCCGTCGGCGACGATCTCGGCCTTCTGCGGGCCGCGGATGCCGCGCTCGCGCTTGGTGAGCCCCGCCTGCTCGATCCCGTCGAGCTCGGCGGTGAGGTGGTTCCTGAAGTTCCCGTACATCACAGCTCCGTCCAGTCCAGCACGACCTTGCCGACCCCGGCGGACGCCGCGATCTCGAATCCCTGCTCCCACTCGCGCGCGGGCAGCCGGTCGGAGATGACCGAGCCGATCGCCGTACGCAGGGCGCTGCTCGACTGCAGCATCGCCCCCATGGCGTTCCAGGTCTCGAACATCTCGCGACCGTAGATCCCCTTGAGCGTGAGCATGTGGGTCACGACCTTGCCCCAGTCGATCGCGAACGGCGCGCTGGGCAGGCCGAGCATGGCGATCCGGCCGCCGTGGTTCATGTTGTCGATCATCTGCGGCAGCGCGGAGGGGGCGCCGCTCATCTCGAAGCCGATGTCGAAGCCCTCGCGCATGTGGAGTGCCTGCTGCACGTCGGCGACCGAGCCCGTCGAGACGTCGACGACCGCGTCCGCGCCCATCCCCCGGGCCAGCTCGAGCCGGGCCGGGCTGACGTCGGTGCCGACGACGTACCGGGCACCGACGTGGCGGGCGATCGCGATCGCCATCAGCCCGATCGGGCCGCAGCCCGTGACGAGGACGTCCTCGCCGACGAGCGGGAACGCGAGCGCGGTGTGCACGGCGTTGCCGAGCGGGTCGAAGATCGCGCCAAGGTCGGGGTCGACGTCGGGGTGGTGCACCCAGACGTTGCTGGCCGGCAGGCTGAGGTACTCCGCGAACGCGCCGTCGCGCTGCACACCGAGGCCGATGGTGCGGATGCACATCTGGCGGCGCCCGGCGCGGCAGTTGCGGCAGGTGCCGCACACGATGTGGCCCTCACCGGAGACCCGGTCGCCGACGGAGACGTCGGTGACGAGCGGGCCGACCTCGACCACCTCGCCGTAGAACTCGTGGCCCGGCGTCAGCGGCGCCCTGACCGCGCCGGCGGCCCAGTCGTCCCAGCGCAGGATGTGCAGGTCGGTGCCGCAGATGCCGGTGCGGAGCACCCGGATGATCACGTCGGCCGGACCGCAGACGGGGTCGGGACGATCGACGAGCACGAGCCCGGGGGCCGCCTCGGCCTTGTAGAGCGCCTTCATGGGTCCATTGGAGCGCCGGACGACCATGCAGAGCAACGGGCAGTTCCTGCACCGTCCTTTAAGTGATTGCTTCACCGTAGGCTGGTGCCGTGGAGATCCACCAGCTCACCATCCTGCGCGAGCTCGGCGCCCTCGGCAGTGTCACGGCCGTCGCCGAGTCGCTCCACGTCTCGCCGTCGGCCGTGTCGCAGCACCTGGCCGCGCTGCAGCGGCAGTTCGCGACGCCACTGACCCGCCGCGACGGGCGGGTGCTGACCCTCACCGACGCCGGACGTTCCCTCGCCCGCGCCGGCGCCGACGTCATCGACGCGATGGCCGCCGCCCGCGGTGCGGTCGAGGAGTTCGAGGACGCACCCGGCGGGACGGTGACCCTGAGCAGCTTCCACAGCGCCGGCCAGGCGGTGTTCGGCCCGCTGCTGCGCGAGCTCGGCAGCCATCCCGACGCCCCGGACCTGCGGCTGACCGACGAGGACGTCGCCCAGCGCGACTTCCCCGCGCTGACCGCGCAGTACGACCTCGTCCTGGCCCACCGGATGGAGCACAGCCCGCCCTGGCCCACCGACGACCTGCACGTCGTCACCCTCGCCCGCGAGCCCCTCGACGTCGCCCTCCCCGCCGACCACCCGCTGGCCGGACGTGAGCGGCTGCGTCCCCGCGACGTCGTCGGCGAGCGCTGGGTGACCAGCCGGGTCGGCTACTCCCCCGACGACGTCCTCATCGCCGTCGCCGCGCTCACCCGCCGCAACGCCGAGGTGGTGCACCGCGTCAACGACTACGGCGCCGTAGCGGCGCTCGTCGCCGCCGGCTCCGGGATCGGCCTGCTCCCGCGCTACACCTCGGCCCACCCGTACGACGACGTCGTGCTCCGCCCCCTCCACGGCCTGAGCACCAGCCGGACGATCGACGTGCTCGCTCGCCCGGAGACCCTGCGCCGACGCTCGGCGCAGCACGTCGTCCAGGCGCTTCGTCGCGTCATGGAGCGGCTGGTCGCCTCACAGGGTTGAATGGCCGCATGAGCGAGCAGACCTGGCTGGCACGGGCCGTCGAGCTGGCCACGACCAATGTCGCCGCCGGCGGCGGGCCCTTCGGCGCGGCGATCGTCCGCGACGGCGTCCTCGTGGCCGAGGGCCAGAACCGGGTCACCCGCGACCTCGACCCCACCGCCCACGCGGAGGTGATGGCGATCCGCGCCGCCTGCACCACGCTCGGGACGTTCGAGCTGACCGGCTGCACGCTGTACACCTCGTGCGAGCCGTGCCCGCTGTGCGTGTCCGCGTCGCTGTGGGCCCGCCTCGACCGGGTGGTGTACGCCGCCGACCGCGACGACGCCGCCCGCGGCGGGTTCGACGACCGGGCCTTCTACGAGCTGTTCGACCGGCCGCGCTCGGAGTGGACGATGCCCGTCACCCAGGTCGCGACCACCGACGCCGCCGCGCCCTTCGACGCGTGGCTGGCGAACGAGGGTCGCACTGCCTACTGAGCCAGTACCGCCACCGTCACCACGGTGACCAGGACGGCGACCAGCAGGCCGATCACGAAGCCGACGCTCAGCAGGACGCCGTAGCCGACGCGGCGCACCTGCCCGCCCTCGTGCCGCAGTGCTGCAAGGAGCTGAGGTCCGCCCTGACGGGCGAACGCGGACGCGTCGGCTGCGACATTCACGACGCGCCCCGCCGTACCTGCCCGGTGTGCGACGTCGCCGTCCGCGAGGTGGACCGCAGCGCCGGCCACGCCGAGCACGGGGCCGATCACCGGTCCGAGTGGCCGGGCGAGCACCGGGTAGGAGCGCCCGGCCACCGTGACGGTGATCCGCTGCGCGGCCGAGGAGACCCTGGCCTGGTGGGCCGGGACCCGGAAGACGTCGACGAAGCCGGTCGGGCTCTGGCCCGGAGCCAGCAGGGCGAGGTGTCCGTCCTCGACGACCAGCCAGGCCGGTACGCCGCCGAAGGCGCCCGGCGCCATCCAGTAGCCCTGGAACGCGGCGCGCATCAGCGGGTGGCGTACTGGCTGAGGTAGGCGTCGGACATCCAGCGGCTGTCCTCCGACCGGAGAGCGTCACCGGTGAACCCCGCATCGCGGATCATCAGGTAACGGGTGCCCGACGAGGATGTCCAGGGCCCCCGGGGGTCGTTCCAGGTCACGTCGACCGCGCGCCAGCTGCCACCGACCTTGACCTTGTTCCACGCGTGGCCACCACCGTCGGCGAGCTCACCCACGATGACGACCGTCTCGAGCCCGGCCTCTTCAGCGACAGCCTGGAAGGCGTACGCGTAGCTCATGCACACCCCCAGGTTGTTGACGAGGATGCCGTTGGGCTGCCAGGCGTACCGGTAGCTGGTCGGGATGTCGTACCGGTTGCCGGTCGTGGAGTCGAGGGCGGGGTGGTCGTAGTCGCCGTGGTCCACCAGGTAACGGTTGATGGCTGCGACCTTGTCGGACGCGCTCATCCCAGCGGTGATCACGCTCTCCACGACGGCCTCGCTGGCGTCGGCGACCTTCTTCTGCAACGCCTGCCTCTCGGTGAGCGACAGGCCCGACTCGACGTGGATGACCGAACCGCTGACGGCGAACCGGTCGAAGTACGCAAGGGCGTAGGGGTTCTGGTAGATGGCCTCGCTCAGAGCGTCCTCGATCTCGGGAAGTCCCGGCTGGTCGTCGAACTCCGAGACGTCGATGGCCGTGGAGCCCGCGATCAGCTGCCCGGCGATGAACGTCGTGAGCTCGTTGCTCCCGAAGACCGGGTAGTCCGGCGCAGGCAGCTCCGGGCCCGGCACCTTGGGCAGGTCGGCGCGGATCACGATGCCCGCCTCGTCCAGCCCGGCGGGCGGGTAGTCGCGCTGCGCGCGCTCGTTGAACGTCGCGACCGCGGCGTCGATGTCGTCGACGGCCGTGACCGGGATGCGCACGGGATCGACCAGCCGGGTCCCCTGCCCGCGCAGCGGGACGACCCAGTGGTCCCCGTCGCGGCTCACCTCGGAACGGTCGACGCTCGCGCCGGTCGCACGGGTCGAGCCGTCGATGGACACGAACAGGAACCGGCTCGGCAGCGCCGCCAGGCCGCGGTTGTCGATGTCGGCGCCGTCGTCCCACTTCCGGTCGGCCCGGACGGGCAGTGTCTCCAGGCCGTTGAAGTCGATCGGAGCCATCGCCGACGCCTCCCGGTCCACGACGGCGACGACGCCGAGGCGGGCGTCGACCTTCTCGGCGACCAGCTGCGGCAACGACAGCTGGGTCGACCCGTCGACCGTGGTCAGCCGCATGACCTCGTTCTGGGTGCAGTCGTGGTAGCACTTCGACGTCGAGGCCGACGACCAGGTCGTCTCCGTGGTGCGCCCGACGACGCGCACCGAGTCGTTGAGGTCGTCGCCGCGCCGCTGCAGCAGCACGACGACGTACTCCGTCGCGTCCTGGACCCGCGTCCACTCCAGCAACGCATCGCCCTCGGCGGTCACCGACGAGGTGATCTGCGCCGGCGCGGGCGTCTCGGCGACGAAGTCGACCTGGGTGACCAGCGGCCGAGGACGCTGGGCGCCGTCGGCGGTGAGGTACTGGACGACGTAGACGTGGGGATTGAGGTTCCAGTACGTCCCGAGGTCGGCCAGCGCGCCCTTCGCCTGGCCGTCCTGGCGTGTGATGTACGACGACCTGACCCCTACCGGCGTGATGGCCAGGTGCGGGTCGGAGGCGGACGAGGTCAGGTCAGGGAGGATCTCGATCGGAACCGGCTTGGTCAGGGCCGCGTCGGCGTACACCTCGATCTTGCCGGCCGCCCCCCGCCACGGGTCGCTCACCTCGGCGTCGTAGCTGGCCGGAATGGCCAGGTCGGCGTCGGTGCCGACGCCGGTCACGGGCGTGGTGTAGTCGTAGCCGGGAACCGCGTTCTCGACATCCGCGGTCGTCGGGAGCTCCGCCCGCGCATCCTCCAGCAGCCGCTCCTTCAGCTCGTCGGCCCGGCTCCGGCGCTCCTTCGACGCGTCCGACTCGTCGCGGTCGAGCACCAGGACCACGGTGACACCGACGACCAGGACCAGCGCCAGGGCGAACGATCCGAGCACCGCCAGCCAGGGGAACCTGCGCGAGGTCACTCGTCGTCCATCCAGCTGGGCGTGTTGAGGGTCGGAGCCGTGATCTTCGGGATCGGCTTGTCGTTGCCAGCGGGCAGCGCGTCCTGGCACGCCTCGACGACAGCGGCCTGGCTCTCAGGGATCTTGCCCTGCTGGGAGGTGATGTCGGCCGGGATCGCGGTGTCGGGGTACTCGCCCTGCGCCAGCGCGTCGTCCAGGGACTGCTTCCACTCACCCAGCGCGCGGTAGTAGGACACGGTGACCGTGGCCTCGGCCTCCACCAGCGCCGCGACCTCGTCGTCGGTGATGTCGGCGAGGGCTGCGTCGTACATCTCCTGCAGCTTGTCCGGGTCGAGGTCGGTCGCGGCCCAGACCTCACTGTTCAGCACCACGTCCGCGTAGACCTCGCACGACGTCTCGTGCGCGCCTCCGCCGGCGCCGGCCGAGTGTTCCGAGCTGTCCGAGTCATCACCGCGGACGACCAGCGCGACGACGCCGATCACGCCCAGGACCAGCACCAGCCCGACCGCCATCAACGCGATCGTCAGCCCGGTGCGGCTGCGCTTCGGCGGTGGCGGCGGACCGGCCGGCGCCGCCCAGGTCTGGGCGTACGGCGGCTGGCCCGGGGGCGGGGGCGGGGGGTAGTTCATGACGGGCCGGGTCCTCACACGCGACGGGGTGGCCGCCGTTTCGGCGAGCCAACTCAACGCAGGTGAACCTAACCGCTCGCCGCGTCCTTCAAACGCGCGGGCGCGAGCAACTCGACCGCGACCGCGAGGGCGATCCGGGCCGGCTCCTTCCCGATGATCGCCGGGTCGCCGATCGGCGTGTGCACCCGGGCGATCGTCGACTCGCCGTGGCCGAGGTCGGCGAGGCGAGCGCGGAAGCGGGTCCACTTCGCATCGGAGCCGATCAGGCCGATCGAGCCGGGTACCTCGGAGCGGAGCAGCGCGTCGAGGAGGGCGAGATCCTCGGCGTGGTCGTGGGTGAGGACCAGCACGTCGGTGCCGACGGGGAGCTCGGCGACGACGAGCTCGGGTAGCACGGGCACCCGGTGCACGCGTACGTCGGCCGGCCCGGTGAGCGCGGGAGCCAGCCGGTCGTCGGCCAGCTGGTCGGCGCGGGAGTCGACGAGGTGCAGCTCCAGGTCGTGGCGGCTGAGCAGCAGCGCCAGCTCGAGGCCGACGTGTCCCATGCCGAAGACCGCGACCGAGCGGCGTACCGGCAGCGGCTCGTGGAGGACCGTCACCCGACCGCCGCAGCACTGCACGCCGTGCTCGCCGGGCGCCCGGTCGGAGAGGTCGTACGTCTCGGTGACCACGGCCGTGCGGGCGTCGTGCAGCAGGGCCCGCGCCCGGCGTACGGCGGACTCCTCGAGGTTGCCACCGCCGATGCTCCCCCACGTCGCGTCGGACGTCACGACGAGCTTGGCGCCGGCCGCACGCGGCGCGTGGCCGCGGACCTCCGTGATCGTGACCAGGACCCCGGGGGTGCGGGTGTCGCGGAGGTGCTGGAGTGCGCGCAGCCAGTCCATGCTCAGCTCCTGACCCTCTCGATCGCCCACCAGACCGCCTCGGGCGTCGCGGGCGAGGCGAGCTCGACGCTGACGCCGGGCGGCCCGAAGGCGCCGACCGCGTCGCGCAGCGCCTCGCGCACCGAGAACGCCAGCATCAGTGGCGGCTCTCCGACGGCCTTGGAGCCGTACACGACGCCGTCCTCGGTGGCCCGCTCGAGGAGCGCGACCCGCAGGTCGGCGGGGAGCTCGGACAGGCTCGGCAGCTTGTACGTCGACGCCGACGGGGTCGCGAGCCGGCCCCGCGTCGGGCCGTCCGAGCTGTCCCAGCGCAGGTCCTCGAGCGTCAGCCAGCCGACGCCCTGCAGGAAGCCGCCCTCGATCTGCCCGAGGTCGACCAGCGGCGAGAGGCTGTCGCCGACGTCGTGGACGATGTCGACCCGGCGTACGTCGTACGCACCGGTGAAGCCGTCGACCTCGACCTCGGCCGCGGCGACGCCGTACGCGAAGTACTTGAACGGGTGGCCGGTCATCGTGGTCGCGTCCCAGGACAGGCCCTCGGTGCGGTAGAAACCGGCGGCCCAGAGCTGGATCCGGTCGAGGTACGCCGTCCGCACGACCTCGTCCCACGCCGCGTCAGCGCCCAGCTTCTCCCGCACGGGGACCAGCCGCGCCATGACCTGGTCGCACGCGTCCTTGACCGCCGCCCCGTTGAGGTCGGCGCCGGAGCTCGCCGCGGTGGCGGAGGTGTTGGGCACCTTGTCGGTGCGCGTGGGCGCGAGCCGGACCCGCTCGATCGGCAAGCCCAGCGCGGTCGCCGCGACCTGCAGCATCTTGGTGTGCAGGCCCTGGCCCATCTCGGTGCCGCCGTGGTTGATCAGCACCGAGCCGTCCTTGTAGACGTGCACCAGTGCGCCGGCCTGGTTGAAGGACGTGAAGTTGAAGGAGATGCCGAACTTCACCGGCGTGATCGCCAGACCCCGCTTGGAATGCGGGTTTCCGGCGTTGTGGCGCTCGATCTCCTTGCGTCGCACCGCGAACTCGCTGGTGTCGAGGACCTGCTGCCAGGCGCGGTCGAGGCGCTCGGGGTGCCGCACCGGCTGGCCGTACGGCGTCGCCTGGCCCTCGACGTAGAAGTTGCGGCGGCGCAGCTCCTCGGGCGCCAGCCCGAGCAGGGGCGCGCAGCGGCCGAGGACGTCCTCGATGACGAGCATCCCCTGCGGGCCGCCGAAGCCGCGGAACGCGGTCTGGGAGGTGGTGTGGGTGCGGGCGATCCGGCCGGCGGCCCGGACGTGCGGGATCCAGTACGCGTTGTCGACGTGGCACAGCGCCCGCGACAGCACCGGCTCGGAGAGGTCGAGGCTCCAGCCGCCGTCGGACGTGAGGGTCGTGTCGATCGCCTGCAGGCGACCGTCGTCGTCGAACCCGACCTTCCAGGTGGCGTGGAAGCCGTGCCGCTTGCCGCTCATCGTCATGTCCTGCTGGCGGGTGAGCCGCACCCGGACCGGGCGGCCGGTGAGCGTGGCGCCGAGGGCCGCAACGGCGGCGTACCCGTGGGGCTGCATCTCCTTGCCGCCGAACCCACCGCCCATCCGCAGGCACTGCACGGTCACCTGGTGGCTGGCCAGGCCGAGCACGTGGGCGACGATCTCCTGGGTCTCGGTCGGGTGCTGCGTGCTGGACTGCACGAACACCTGGCCGTCGTCGTCGACCTGCGCGAAGGACGCGTGCGTCTCGAGGTAGAAGTGCTCCTGCCCGGCGAGCTCGGTCACGCCCTCGAAGACCCGCGTACTTTCGGCGAATCCGGCCTCGACGTCGCCGCGGACCATCGTCGGGCGCGCGCCCTGGAAGGACTCGGCGGCGATCGCCTCGGCGACCGTGACGAGGGACGGCAGTGGCGCGTAGTCGACGGCCACCGCGAGCGCGCCGAGACGTGCGGCCTCGAGCGACTCGCCCAGCACCCAGGCCACCGCCTGGCCGTGGAACATCACCTCGTCGGGGAACAGCGGCTCGTCGTGCTTGGTGCCGGAGTCGTTGACGCCGGGGACGTCGGCGACGGTCAGGACCCGCACCACGCCGGCGATCCCGTACGCCGGCGCGGGGTCGAGGCGGGTCACCCGGGCGTGGGCGTGCGGCGCCTGGACCGGGTGGGCGTGGAGGACGCCGGGCGCGCGCAGCGCGAGGTCGTCGGTGTAGAGCGCGCGGCCGGTGACGTGGAGGGCGGCTGCCTCGTGGGGGCGGGCCTCGCCGACGCTCATGACAGTGCCCCCTCCGTCGTCTCGGCGAGCAGCCGCGGGAGTGCCTGCCCGAGCATCGCCCGTCGGTAGGCCGCGCTCGCGCGGTGGTCGTCGAGTGGCGTGCCCGCCGCGGCCAGCGCTGCCGCGGCCGGGGCGATGCCCTCCGGCGTCCAGACGGTGCCGACCAGAGCCTGCTCGGCGGCGGTCGCGCGGATCGGGGTGGCGGCCACTCCCCCCAGCCCGATCGCCGCCCTGCGGACGACGCCGTCGACGACGTCGAGCGCGAAGGCGACCGCCACCGACGAGATGTCGTCGAAGCGGCGCTTGGCGATCTTCTGGAAGGCCGACGTGGTGGCGAGCGGCAGCGGGACCCGGACCCGGGCGATCAGCTCGCCGGGCTGCCGGACCGACTGCCGGTAGCCGGTGAAGAAGGTGGTGAGCGGGACGGTTCGCTCGCCCTCCGGTCCCGCGAGCACGAGCTCGGCGTCCAGGGCGAGCAGCGCGGGCGGCAGGTCACCGATCGGTGAGCCGGTGCCGAGGTTGCCGCCGAAGGTCGCGCCGTTGCGGATCAGCCGGGAGGCGAACTGCGGGAACACCGCGTCCAGCAAGGGGATCCGCCCCTCGAGCCGGCGCTCGACCTCGCTGAGCGTGAGGGCCGCGCCGATCTCGACCACGTCGCCGGCGACGCTCAGGCCGTGCAGCTCGTCGAGCCGGTCGATCGCCACCAGCAGGGCGGGACGGGAGCCGCGCAGGTTGGCCTCGACGCCGAGGTCCGTCGAGCCCGCGATCGCGACCGCGCCGGGCTCGGCGAGGAGGGTCAGCGCTTCGGCGAGGGTCGCGGGCCGGACCCAGCCCGGGACCGAGTGCGGCGGGGCAGCGGGCGGGGCTGTCGTCGTACGGACGGCGAGGGGGTCGTCGGCGGCGGGCGGTCCGAGCGCCTCGGCGGCATCGACGATCGGGCGGTAGCCGGTGCAGCGGCACAGGTTGCCGGACAGGGCGTGCGGGTCGAAGGAGGCGCGGCCGGGGCGGTAGAACTCGGCAGCCATGCTGCAGACGAAACCCGGCGTGCAGTAGCCGCACTGCGACCCGCCGCGCACCGCCATCTCGTGCTGCACCGGGTGCAGGGCGTCCGGCGTACCGAGGCCCTCGGAGGTGACGACCTCCTGGCCCGCGAGCGCGGCGGCCGGGACCAGGCAGGCGTTGATCGCCGTCCACTCGGTCGCCGCGTCGGAGCCCGGGCGGGCGACCAGGACGGCGCACGCGCCGCACTCCCCCTCGGCGCAGCCCTCCTTGGCGCCGGTGAGCCCGAGGCCGCGCAGCCAGTCGAGAGCGGTGAGCGGCGGCTGGGCGCCGACCAGCGCCCGGGCGGCTCCGTTGACCGTGACGGCGGCGCCCGGCAGGGCGGCCGGATCCGTGCTCATCACGGTCAACGTTAGTTCACGGGACCACCGGGAGGGTGAGGGTTTGCGCGCTTCCGGAGGCGATGGTGACCGGCGTGGCCAGGGCGCCGCCGCGGTAGTTGATCGATCCGCCCGCGACGACGAGGCGCAGCCGGTGGCCCGGCGCGAACTCGTGGACGATCGCCGGGAGCTGGACGGTGAAGGGGCGGGTGACGTCGGGGACCCGGACCGGTGCCTCGAGGCCGTTGATCAGCCGGGCGGTGCCGTCGGGCGCGACGTCGGCGACCTTGACGAACACGACCAGCTCGCCGAGCGGGCCGAGCAGCTGGGTGAGCGCGGCCGTCGGTGCACCGACCTGGAGCCGGACGGTGGGCGAGCCCGCCACCCGCAGCGGTGCGGTGAGGGCCGGGGTGGACCAGGCGGCGGACGTGCCGGGCAGGTCGGTGACCAGCGACGGGATCGGGCCGAGCATGCTGCCGAGCACGTCCATCTCGTCGAGCCGGGTCGGCAGGCCGGCACCGGGGGTCAGGAAGGACTGCGCACCGGCGGCGGTCGGGGTGGCGCCGGTGACCAGGTCACCCGCGCCGGAGAGCCGCCACGTGCGCGCCGTACCGACGGGGAAGCTCGACGCGGTGGCGTACGCCGGCGCGGCGGTGCCGCTGTAGTCGACCCAGTCGCGGAAGTAGGCGAACTCCGGCCCGGTGCTGACCGAGTGACGGCCCTTGAGGTAGCGCTCGAACCAGTCGAGCACCCGGCCGCTGACGTAGCCGCCGGCCGGGTCGGACCAGCTGACCTCGCCGGGCGCGCCGCTGCCCGAGTGACCGCCGAGCTGCCAGATCATCTTGGTCTCGGTGCCCTGGTCCTGCAGTGCGCGGTACGTCGCCACGGCCTCGTTGAGGTTGAACAGCGTGTCCCGCTCCCCCTGGATGAGGAGCGTCGGGGCCGTGACCTGCGGGAGGTACGACGCCACCGACCGGCCACGCAGCTTCGCGACGTCGCCGGGCTGCAGGTAGCCGGTCGCGCCCGCGGTGACCAGCGCCGGGCAGACGAAGTCGGCGAAGTTGGGGCACGGCAGCAGGTCGGGCGGCACCTGCTGGTTCTGCAGGTCGCCGGTGACGCCGATCGCCGAGAAGCCCAGCGCCCACACCAGCTTGGCCGCGCCCGGGACCGAGGTCGAGACGCCGGTGGTCTGGGCGGTGTTGTTGGGGCCGAGGCTGTAGCTGAGGTCGTTCCAGGTGATCACCGGGACCAGCGCGTCGACGCGGTGGTCGATCGAGGCCACCGCGAACTGGAACCCGCCGCCGTACGAGCCGCCGAAGGTGCCGACCCGCGGGTCGCCCGGCCCGTCGAGCTCGACCGCGGTCTGCACGGGCGCCGGCTGGGTGTGCCCCGCATCGAGGTAGGCGATCGCGTCCGCCCCGGCGAGGTAGCTGACCAGCTGGCTGGCCGCCTTGCCGTCGTACGCCGGGTCGTCGAGGGTGATCTTGCAGCCGGAGCCGCCGAAGCCGAGCCCGGAGTACGACAGCACGGCGTACCCGCGCGAGGCGAGCGCCGCCCCGAGCGCGGCCTGGTCGTCCTTGGAGCCGCCGAAGCCGTTGGTGGTGAGCACCGCCGGCACCGGGTCGTCGCTGCTCGCGCCCATGGGGACGTAGACGTCGCCGATGACGTCACAGACCTGGTCGCCGGCGGGGCCGACGAGGACCTTGAAGTGCAGCGTGGTCGTGGTGAACGGGTCGGCCGCCGCGGCGGCGCCTCCCGGTGCGACGAGCGCCGTGCCGAGGCCGGTGGCGAGCGACGTGATCAGGGCGAGCCGGAGCAGTGTGACGTGCTTCACATGGAGGAAACGACGTCCCGCTCCCGCTCGTTACGGCGGGCGGCGACTGGTCTAGTGACTCTCGGCGGTCGCGAGCGTGACCCCGAGGCCGACCATCATCACGCCGCCGGCCGCGCCGAGGGAGTCGAGGCGCGTGGGCTTGCGGGCGAACCAGTCCCGCGCCCGGGCAGCGAGCAGCGCCCAGCAGCCGTCGGAGCAGACCGCCATCGCACCGAACAGCACGCCCAGCAGGACCAGTTGCGGCGCGGCAGGAGCACCGGCGTCGATGAACTGCGGCAGGAAGGCGACGAAGAAGACGATCGTCTTCGGGTTGGTCGCGCCGACGACCAGGCCGGTCCGCACCGAGGCGAACCCGCTCGTGGGCGCCGGGGCGGCGCCGATTCCCACGGCCTCGAGCGCGGCCCGAGCGTCGGCGCGGTGCAGGATCGCGCGCACGCCGAGGTAGACGACGTACGCCGCACCGGCGAGCTTGAGCAGCGTGAACGCGGTCGCCGACGCCGCCACGACGGCACCGAGTCCGACCGCGACGAGCACGACCTGCGCGATGAGCCCGAGTGCGTTGCCCACCACCGACAGGAGCGCGTCGCGGCGCCCGACCGTGAGCGCACGGCCGATGGTGAACAACAGGCTCGGCCCCGGGACCTGGATGAACAGGAACGAGGCGATCGCGAAGGCGGCGAGTTGGCTGGTGGACGGCATGCCCGCCAGTATCCGCCCGCGGCCGGGCTCCGCGCGAGCCGATTCCTCAACCAGACAGTGGCGGCGCCGATCAGAGGGAGATGGAGGCGGAGGACGACAAGCCGGACTGCCCGTCGTGGTGCGTGACCACGCCGGCGGAGCACGCCGAGGACGACCCGGGCACGTGGCTGCACGAGGGCCCTCGGTTCGGCCTGCTGCGCACCTGGTGGCTCGAAGGCGCGCCGTCCGGGCCTGCCTTCACGGCGACGGTCTCCGAGCCCGACGACGCCCTGCAGGGAACCGAGGAGCTCAGCGCCGACGACCTGCGCCGGCTGGCGACCGATGCCCTCGACGCCGCGATGTGGCTGGACCGGCAGCAGCGGACCTCTCCGGCCGAGCACGGGGTCTCCGTGGTCGAGCTGGTACGCCGGGCGCACCAGGGCTCGACCCGCTCAGCCTGAGGTCGTTGCGAGCACCGCCAGCGCGAGCCGCCGCGCGGTCCCGAGCGCCGCGTCCTCACCGAACAGCTGGCGCCGGGTGTTGGCGGCGACCAGGTAGGCGTCGATCTGGAACGCGCCCTCGGCCGGGTCCGCCACGCCCGCGGCCACGAGCTCGCCCTCGAGCAGGTCGAGCCACTCCCGCTTGAGCGCCCGCACGGCGTCGGCGACCGGGCCGTCGCGATGGCCGTACTCGGCCGACGTCGCCGCCACGAAGCACCCGCCCGGGAAGACTCCGGCCCGCTGGTAGTCGACCCACGCGCCGAGCAAAGCCGCCAGCCGGTCCCGCCCGGGCGGGGCTCCCCAGACGGGGGCGATCACCGTGTCGACGTACACCCGGCGGGCCTCGGCGACGGCCGCGACCTGGATCGCCTCGCGGGTGCTGAAGACGGTGAGGATGCCGCTCTTGCTCAGCCCGGTCGCCGTCGCGAGTCCCCCGACCGAGATCGAGTCGAGGCCGTGGGTGGTGGCGATGTCGGCCGCGCACCGGGCCGCCCGGCGCCGGGTCGCGTCGCCCCGGGCCCGTCGTCCGTCGGTGTCGGTCATGCGAAAACTATACGACCGACTGGACGCAAAGATGGATCGGGGCTACGGTCCGAAGGCATGGACCAGCTCGAGGACTCGATCAGGATCGACGCCCCACCGGCGACGGTGTGGGCGCTCGTCAGTGACGTACGCCGGATGGCCGAGTGGAGCCCGCAGGTCACCTCCACGCGGACCAAGGACGGCGCGGAGCCCGCCGAGGGTGTCGCGTTCACCAACCGCAACCAGCACGGCGAGCTGGAGTGGACCACCCACGCCCGGATCCTGCGGTTCGAGCCGGAGCAGGAGATCGCGTTCCGGGTCGAGGAGAACTGGGCGGTGTGGTCCTTCCACCTCGCGCCGTCCGACACCGGCACCGTGCTCACCCAGCGTCGCGCCACCCCCGACGGCATCTCCGAGCTCTCCCGCGAGCTGACCGAGGGATTCATGGGCGGCATGGACGTGTTCACGGCATCGCTGCGCGACGGGATGCGGCAGACGCTGACCGGGATCAAGGCGACGGCGGAGGCCTGATCCTCAGCCGAACCGCTCCCGCAGCGTGTCCACCCCGGGCCCGCTGAGGTCGTCGAGGGCCACCGTCCTGCCGGCCGAGACGAGCAGCAGGTCGAGCGCGCGCCCCTCGACCCGCGGCCCCTCGCCGTGGACCAGGTCCGCGTCGGTCGCAGCGAGGGTCAGCCCGGAGAGGGCGCGCCGGGTGCCGCCCATCGACTCCGAGGTGCGGGCCTGCCAGCCGAAGGCATCCATGACCGCGCCGGCGTCGTAAGCACGGGCGATGCCGAGCGGACGGCGTACGTCCTCGCCGTGCACGATCTCCTCGACCACCCGGGTCACCCGCGGGGCCGGGGGCGAGCGGCGCAGGTCGACCGCGGCTCGCCAACGCGCCCGGGTCTCCGCAGGCGTGGCGCCGCGCTCGCGGTCGACACCGTCCTGGTTCTGCCGGTCGAAGTCGAAGCGCGCCCGCGCCATGGTCAGCACGAACCGCGGCACCGAGGTCTTCGCGACGTCGACGAGGTGGGCCAGCACGTCGTGCACGCTCCACCCCGCGCACAGCGACGGGACCTCCCACTGCTCGGGCGTCAGCGACTCCAGGTCGGCGAGCAGGGCGAGGCGCTCCTGGCGGACGAACGGCCACACATCGGTCATGACACCTTCGTAGCCCTTCCCACCGACAACACCCGCGCCGCCCGCCGTACGTCGTCGGTGAGCGCGGCCAGCGCCGGGCTGTCGAGGCGCCACCGCTGCCAGAAGAGCGGTACGACGACCGGTCGGGCTCCGGGGAGCCGGACCACCTCCCCGGCAGCCAGGCTCTCGGCGAGCTGCGGGTTCAGCAGCATCCCCCAGCCGAGGCCGGCCCGGATCGCCTCGTGGAAGTCGGCGGTGCTCGGCACCCGGTGCACGACCGGCGGACGACCGGCGCCGTGCGTGGCGAGCAGGTCGTCCTGCAGGTGGTCCTTCTCGTTGTAGACGACCAGCGGCATCGCCGCCCAGTCGATCCCACGGCCGCGACGGTGCCGCTCGACCAGCCAGGGCGCGGCCGCCGGCGTGTACCGGATCCCGCCCAGTCGTTCGACAATGCAGCCCTGCACGGGGCGGGGCTCGTCGGTGACGGCGGCGAGCACCTCGCCGCGACGCAGCAGGTCGTCGGAGTAGGCCTGGTCCTCGACGTGCAGGCGCAGCGCGGTCCCCGGCCGCTGCGCGACCGCGGCGAGCACCGGCCGGAACCACGTCGCCAGCGAGTCCGCGTTGACGGCGACGGCGAGGTCGACGACGTCGTCGCTGCCGAGCGTCATCGCCGCTTCCGTGCCGAGGAGCCGCAGCTGCCGACCGAGCCGGACGAGCGGCTCCCCCGCCGGCGTGACGGTGGCGGGCGTCGTACGGCGGACGAGGACCTGGCCGGCCGCCTGCTCCAGCGCGCGCACCCGCTGGCTGACCGCACTGGCCGTGACGTGGAGCCGACGGGCGGCGGCCTCGAAGGTGCCCTCCTCGGTGATGGCGACGAGGGTCTCCAGCTGGGCCGGGTCGAAGCGCATGGACCATGTTAAGCACCGCTCATGTTCCTGTAGGAACATTCGCTGGCCTTCACACTCGGACGACCCTAGGTTCGACCGCGTGCTCGCCCCTGCCCTCGCCGGTCTGCTGACCACGGCCTCCCTCATCGTCGCGATCGGCGCCCAGAACGCCTACGTCCTGCGGCAGGGCCTGCTCCGCTCCCACGTCGGCGTCGTCGTGCTCATCTGCGCGGCGTCCGACGCGGTCCTGATCGCCGCGGGCATCGCGGGCGTCGGCGCGCTCGTCGACGAGACAGGCTGGGCGCTGACCGTGGTGCGGTGGCTGGGCGTCGCCTTCCTGCTCTGGTACGCCGTCGCGTCCCTGCGCCGCGCCAGCCGGCCCGAGTCGCTGGCAGCCACCAACGGCACCGCGGACGCCGCCAGCGAGACCCGGCGCAGCGTGGTCACTCGGGTCATCCTGCTGACCTGGCTCAACCCGCACGTCTACCTCGACACCCTGCTCCTCATCGGGTCGATCGCGACCGCCCACGACGGCGGCGAGCCGGCCGGCCGCTGGTGGTTCGGCGTCGGCGCGGCTCTGGCGAGCCTGCTCTGGTTCTGCGGCCTGGGCTTCGGTGCGCGACTGCTGGCCCCGTTCCTGGCCCGGCCGCGGTCCTGGCAGGTGCTGGAGCTGTGCATCGCGGCGACCATGGTCCTGGTGGCAGTGAAGCTGGCCCTCGGCTGACGCCGCGCGGCGGCTTGGAGAGTGCTCCCAGTAGGTTGGAGCCATGGATCCGGACCGGTACGGCGCCCGCCCGCGCTGGCAGAAGCTGCTGTTCGGCCTGCCGCCCGCGATCGCGCTGCTGCTCGTCGGCGGCTACTGGACCCTACTTTCGTGGGGCGTCATCGGCGACGAGACGTCCAACACCTTCTCGCTCATCGGGCCGATCGTCGCCGGGTTCGGCGTAGCCCTCGGCTGGGTCGTCCTCCAGCGCCGTCCCTGACGTCAGCCCCGGATCCAGGCCGCGACCACCTCGGCGAGCGGCAGCGGCTGCGCGTCGGCGTCGAGGAGCAGGTCGTAGCCGTGGCCGGACTCGGCCGCCTCGAACCGGCTGCCCTCGGGCGCCTGGTCGACGATCGCCTGCGCTCCGCTGACCTGGTCCTCGCCCTCACTGTCAGCCATCGCGACCAGGACCGGCACCTTCAGCGCCCGACCGCCGTCGACGACCTCGATCCCCTTCCAGTCGACCGGCCCCGACAGGTCAACGGCCGCCGCCACGTCGGGGTCGGTGGCCGCCGTCATCAGCGCGACACTGCCGCCCATCGAGGCCCCGACGACGACCACCCGGGTCGCGCCGAGCCGGGTCCGGGCCTCGCGCACGGCCACGCCGACGGCGTCGACCTGGTGCGGGCCCGTGCGATCGCCGCGGCACTTCGACTCGCCGTACCCGCACAGGTCGATCGCCAGTACCTGCACCCCCGGCTGCGCGACCAGGTCGGCGGCGTACGCCAGCCACCCGCACAGGCCATTGCCGTCGGTCTGGTGCAGCAGCACGGCGACCGTGCTGCCGCTGCCCGCCGTCACCGCGGGGATCCGCCCGACGTCCGGGTCCTTCAGGACCGTCGGAGCGAACCCCGCCTCCGCGACGTCCGCCGGCTGCGGACCGCAGCGGCCGAGCGGGCCGTCGAGTGCCTGCCAGGGCGCCTGGGTGGGTGTCGTCCCCGCCTGGGTCGGCGTGCTGCTGGGTACGGCGTCCGACTGGTCCGCGCTGCCTCCGCAGCCGGCGAGCACGAGCGCCGCCACGACCATCACTGCCCCGATGCGTGACTTCATCGGGACATTGTCGACCTTTTCAACGTCCCTGTCCGTCGGTCAGGCGGCGTAGTCGTCTGCGAGGACGATCGCCTGCTGTGCGCGCAGGTGGAACTCGGCCCGGGTGATCGTGGTGGTGCCGGTGGTGGTGACGAGCCGGTAGAGGCCGTGGGGTGTGCCCCAGACCCACGTGTCGGGGCCGAGCTGCAGCACGGTGTAGCCACGCACGTGTGTCTTTGCGCGGTGGTGGTGCCGGGTGAGTGGGGTGTCGTTGTGGTCGCCGGTCTGGCCGGGTGGGCCGTGCCTGTCGTACGGCGTCGTGTGGTCGTGATCCGGTGCCCGACCCCGCTTGGCGAAGAGGCCGGTGGCGTGGGGGAAGACGTCCCCGATGGTGCGGAGCTCGGTGCGGCGTTTCACGTCGGTGGGGTGTTCGTAGCCGTTGACCGACCTGCCGGTGTGGAGGTCGATCACCGGGGTGACCGTGACGTTGGCGTAGCTGCGGAGGAGGCCGCGGACCTGGTCCAACAGCCGGGGGCCGAGGCCTTCGACCCGGGCCAGCGGGCCGAGGCTGCCGTCGTCCTGCTGGGCGACGTGGACGACGATCTCCGCGGCCCGTGCGACCGGGGTGCTGGCGGGCTCGGCCTCGACGCCGTGCAGGAACGCGAGCACCGCAGCAGGGTCGGCCAGCATCGCGAAGGCTTCGGCTCGCCAGTGGTCCATGCCGACGGGCTCCTGACCGTCTGCGAGCGGTGCCGCCTGCTCGGCCAGGGCGGTGGCGAGGTCCTCGATCATCCGGGCGTGCTCGAGCGCGTCGGCCTCGTCGATCCGCGCGAACACGACCCCAATGCCTGCGGTGTTGTCGGTGTCGTCGACCTGCGAGCCGGGGCGGGGCTGCGGATACCAGACACCCTTGCCCTTCTGGTTGTCCTTGATCTGCTCGGCGTGGGCGACCGGGTCGGCCTCGATCACCTTGGCCTCCGCGATCGCGAGGATCCGCGCGGGTGCTTCATCCAGGGCGGCAGCCACGGCAGCGTCGACGATCCGGACCTGGTGGCGGTCGAGCTTGCGCGACATCCGGGCGACCTTCCGCACCACCCAGACCTCGCAGCGCCCGCCCTTCACACCGGCCCAGACCTGCGGCAGCCGGTGGCGCAGGTCGAACGCATCCGCTAGCGCGCTGCGGGTCGCCAGGACGTTCTCGTGGCGGGCGATCGCGATCTCGGCCAGCGCGAGGTCGACCACTTCGGGAGTGCCGTCACCGCCGAGGCTGATCAGCTTCGGACCGCCGAACCTCACGGGCACGGCGTCGGGCTCGGCCTGCGGGTCACTGGAGTGGAGGTCGGCCCAGGCGAGCAGCAACTCGAGCTTGTGGACCTCGAGGAGCCGGCCTTCCCGGACACTGCCCTCGGAAGCGTGGAGCAGCTGCTCCGGCGTGGCTTCCGAGAGGTCCGAGATCATGGGTCGATTCTATCGCACACATGTTCGAACAACCAGAGTTGATCGACGAGTTTCGCCTTGTTCCTAGGGGGTGTGGGGAGAGATCAGCGCGGTCCGCACCGACATCCCGAGGTCGCGGTGTCGCAGCGTCGTGATCCGCCGCCCCGGCTGGACCGCGTCCTTCACCGGGCTGGTCCGCTCGCCCAGCCGGCTTGCCGCCGCGTCGATGTCGGCCACCACGTGGGTCAGTCCCCACAGGCTGGACGGCCCCTTGTTCGCGGCGTCCGGCGAGCCCACCACCTCGAGGATCACCTCACCCAGCCGGAAGAACACCTGCCGCACCGGGGCCCCGTTGATGGCGCCGTCCCGCTCGCGCCGTACGTCGATCCCCAGGGCCTCCAGCGCCGCCGTGGTCCGCGCGAGGTCGGGTGAGAGCAGCACGACGTGGTCGAGATGCGTGACCCCGTTCGGATGGGTGGCGGGCTCCGCCGCCGGCGTCGTCGACGCCGCCGTCGGGATGCCGTCGAGATCGGTGGTGCTCGCCGGCATTCCGCCCAGCTCCCACCCGACGATCCCCGTCCCCCGGTCCCACCCGACGAGCCGGATCCGCACCGCCCCGACCCGGCAGGTGCCGTCGTCGTCCACGGCGAACCCCGCCTCGCGCCAGGCCTCCGGCGGGTCGGCGACGAGGAGGTCGGTGAGAGTGATGGTCACGCGCGGGATCGTCCCATGCGTACGCTGGCGCCATGGCAGTCCGGGTCGACCTCAACATCTCCCTCGACGGCTTCGCGACGACGACGGACCAGACGCCCGACAACCCGTTCGGCGACGACTGGCCACGCCTGACCGGCGCGTACGCCGCGACCAGGACCTTCCGCGAGCGGGTGCTGCACGACACCTCGGGCGAGGGCACCACCGGTGTCGACGACAGGTACGCCGCGGCGTACTTCGCCGAGCTCGGCGCGGAGATCATGGGTGCCGGCATGTTCGGGCTGCACAACTTCCCCGACGACCCCGACTGGCGCGGCTGGTGGGGTGACGAGCCGCCGTTCCGGGTCCCGGTGTTCGTGCTGACCCACGGTGCCCCGCGGCCCCCGATCGAGATGGCCGGAGGTACGACGTTCCACTTCCTCGCCGCCACGCCGCGCGAGGCCCTCGACCGCGCACTCGAGGTCGCCGACGGCAAGGACGTCCGGATCGGTGGCGGCGCGAGCGTGGTCCGCGACTTCCTCGCCGCCGGTCTCGTCGACCAGCTCCACGTCGCGATCGCGCCGATCCTGCTCGGTCGTGGGATCCGGCTCTGGGACGACCTGCGGGGGCTGGAGGCCGACTACGAGGTGGTCACCGAGACCGCCGAGAGCGGCACGATCCACCTGACCTTCCGCAGGTAGCGTCCCGGCTCAGGCCGGCTCGAGGGCCGGGTCCTCCGCCTGCTTGGGCGGTCGCTCGACTGTGATCACCACGGCGACGGCGGCCACGATCACCAGCCCGCCGACGAGGACGGCGCTCGTGATCGGCTCGTCGAGCAGGGCCCAGCCGAGGAAGACCGCGACGACCGGGTTGACGTAGGCATAGGTCGCGACGAGGCCGATCGGCGCGTTCGCGAGCAGCCACACGTAGGCGCTGAAGCCGACCATCGACCCGATCACGACGAGGTACAGCCATGCGAGCCAGGTCCGGGCGTCGTACGCGAACGGCGTGGGCGACTCCCCCACGGCGAGCCCCAGCGCCACCATCATCACGCCACCCGTCCACATCTCGTGGACCGCGAGCACGAACGGGTCCTTCGGCAGGGTGAGGCGGGGCTGCACCCAGGAGCCGAAGGCCCAGAACCCGCTCGCAGCCAGCACGAACGCGGCGCCGACGAGCGGCACGTTCCCCTGGCCGCGGCCGCCCAGCACCAGCCACGCGAGCCCGACGAAGCCCAGCAGTACTCCCAGCACCGACCAGGCCCGCGGCCGGTCACCGCTCGTGAACCGGTAGGCCACCACCCACAGCGGCACCGCGGCGACCAGCAGCGCCGCGACCCCGCTCGGCGCACCCTTGCTCTCCCCGATCGCCACCAGTCCGTTGCCCAGCAGGGGCAGCATCAGCCCGAGGAGGGCCGCACCGAGGAGCTCGGCGCGGGTGACGCCCACCTCGACGCCCCGCAGTCGCAGCACCACGCCGAGGAGCAGCCCGGCAGCCACGAACCGTGCACCCATCCCGGTCAGGGGTGGCACGTCCTCGACGACCACCCGGATGCCGAGGTACGTCGAGCCCCACACGACGTACACGATCGCGAGGGCCGTCGCGACCATGCCGAGACGCGCCTGCCTGTTCATCGGGCTCCTGCCTGCTCATCGCCGATCCTGACGGCAACAACACGGCCCGCGCCACGCGATATTGCACACCGGCGCTGAATGGCAGCGAGTCGACGCAGACTGGCAGTTCCTCGATGCCGGGTACCCGGAGCTCGGGCTCAGCGGGTCCTCAGGGGCCGATGGCTGCGCCCACCAGATCGCCCATCCGGCGGGCGGCGTCCGTGGCTTCGGAGCTGGTCGCGAACCAGTCCCCTGAGACAGCGACCCGCTGTCCCGTTGCGTTCCAGGCGGTCCAGCGCCAGGACTTCCCCCTGCGCTCCTGCAGGCGGTACTCCCGTCCGCCGGGCTCCACACGGAAGCGGTGCGCAGCATGGTCCGCCATCGCCAGACTGGCATAGGTCGTGCCGGACCAGGCGAGGACGAGGCCGTCGTCGTCGATGAGCCACCAGGCGGGGTCGCCCGCCACCGCTGACTCGACGACGAACCTCATCGGTCGCCGGCTCCGGGTCCGGCCCGGAAGGAGGGTGCGGACCTGTCCTCCCCCCACCACGCACCGCCGTCGTCCTCCCAGTGGTCGGCCGGGTCCACGTCGGGGTGCTCACTCACCACGGACAGCAGGTCCCCCGCAGCATGGGAGTTGCCGGGGGTCGCAGCCGCCAGGAGTGCCTCCGTGCCCTGGCCCTCGCTGAACCCGGGCGGTACGACGAGCACGCGGAGCACCGTGCGGTCGGAGGTCTTCAGCTCGATGAGGTGGGTGTCGTCGCGAGGGAACGAGCCGACCTTGATGTATCCGGCGGCAACGGGCACGCGCCGCGGAGCCGGATCCCAGTCGGGTGGGGAGAACAGTGCCCGCACGACGCGGCCGCAGTCGGCCGGGAAGTGGTCGACCAGGTCGGCCAGCTCCACCGTCAGGTCGCGGCTCTGCGGCCACCAACCGCCGTCGAGTCGGTCGACTCCCATCGTGCGACCCATCCGAAGACGGAGGGGAGGACGATCCGCGTGCGGCGCGGGGACGTCGGACACCGACGCATCGGCGGCAGGGAGGACGGGTGTACCTGGCATCGTCATGACGCCACCTCTCGACCGGTCCGGGTGTCCGGATGGAGGCCTCAGGTCGACCAGTCTTCCTTCACGGTACTCCGGGTGCCCTGCGCCCGGTCGGGATCGGCGGCTGGCTCTCCTGGGAGAACCCTTCCTCCACGATCCGGCCGGGCCAGGCAATCCGGATCTGCAGCACCTCGGAGGTGTGCAGACGGACCAGCACCACCCCCCGTCCACGTGCCGCGGGCAGGAACCCGACCTTGACCCGACCGTGCCGGGTGAAGATCTCGGTCGCGGCGACCTCCCAGTCACCCGGCGCGTAGGCGAGCCGGTCGATCCGGCCCCGGTCCTCCGGGAACTCGTCGACCAGGTGGGCACCCTCCCGGACCAGGTCGCGCCCGTACGGCAGCCAGATCCCGTCGGCGAGGGCGAGGTGCGGCAGGTCGGTCAACCGCAGTCGCAGAAGCCCCAGCGCGTCGGGATACCTGTGCGGGTAGTGGAATCCGGGCGCACTCATGGTGCCGCCTCTCGTCGCGCACCCACCGCACCGGGCGTGCAGCGGGAGCTTCGCACCCAACGATACGTCGGACGGCGCGAGGGCACCGCCCGGCGCCTCTCAGTCCCGGGGACAGCGCCAACCGACCTGGTTGGCGGCGCCGACCGCAGCGAGCTGCGAGGTCAGCTCCAGCTTCGCGAGGATCGTCTTCACCTGGGTGCGCACGGTCGCCTCGGAGACCACGCCGGCGCGGGCGATCTCACACACCTGCATCCCCCGCATCAAGGACCCCAGGACCTCGTTCTCCCGCCGCGTGAGCCGCTCGAGGCGGCTGGCGATGCCCCGGTGCGCCAACCGGTGCTGGGCTGCGACCTCGATCAGCTCGGCGCGCTCGTCGCGGGACATCAGCGCGAGGCCGTCACGCGCACGCCGAATGGTGCCGACGACCAGGTTCAACGACGACGACTTCAGCAGGACCGCCCGGGCCCCTCGGTGCAGGCACTCGCCCCACTCCGGCCGACTGAGGCTGCCCGTGAGTACGACGACCAACGCTCCCGACGCCGCCAGCGGAGCAACCAACCGCGTCCCGTCACCGACCCGGCCGAGACACAGGTCCAGCAGCACCAGGCGCGGGACGGTGCGCAAGGTCGCCGACAGCACCGAGGCGAGCGTGGCGCCGGGATCCGCGAGGTCGATGCGCCGTACCGCGTATCCCTGGTGCTCCAGCGTCAACGCGACCGATTCGGCGAACAGCGCATGGTCGTCGATGATCGTGATCCGCATCCGCGGCGCAGCACTCATGGGGCCACCGGTCCTGACGGTCGTGGGATCGACCTCGGCTCTGGCGCGCCCTTCAGTGCGGACGTCCCGAGACCCGATCGCCACCGACAAGAATGCTGCGGCTCGAAGACTTGACTCCTGTGACGTTCCTCCGAACGAAGAGCGCTGTCAACCGACACAGATTCCCCGGACCGGACCGCTGGTGCGGGCTCCATCTCGAGCTCGCCCGCGTCGCCTCAGGACTGGCCCGAGCCTGCCCGGGTAGCGCGGAGGAAGTCGACGTGCGATCTGGAGTTCTCTCTCGGGCTCACGTCGGCGAGGCCCTGGCTGTGGAGGTGGGCTCCAGGAACCGGCCAGGGTCGCCCGAGACAGCCCCCCGCGTCAGACGTTGAAGCGGAACTCCACCACGTCACCGTCGGCCATGACGTAGTCCTTGCCCTCCATCCGGACCTTGCCGGCCTCCTTGGCCTTGTTCATCGACCCGGCGGCGAGCAGGTCCGCGAAGGACACGACCTCGGCCTTGATGAAGCCCTTCTGGAAGTCGGTGTGGATGACACCGGCGGCCTCGGGGGCGGTGGCGCCCTTGGCGATGGTCCACGCGCGCGACTCCTTGGGGCCGGCGGTGAGGTAGGTCTGCAGGCCGAGGGTGTCGAAGCCGACCCGGGCCAGCACCTCGAGGCCGGGCTCGGTGACGCCGGCCTCGGCGAGGAACTCGGCGGCCTCCTCGTCGTCGAGCTCGATCAGCTCGGACTCGAACTTCGCGTCCAGGAAGATCGCCTCGGCGGGCGCGACCAGCGCGCGCATCTTCTCCTTGAGCGAGTCATCCTGGAGCTCGTCGGCGTCGCAGTTGAAGACGTAGATGAACGGCTTGGCGGTGAGGAGCGAGAGCTCGCGCAGCAGCGTGCGGTCGATCGAGGTGGCGATGATCGGCGTACCGGCCTCGAGGGCCTCCTTCGCCTCCTTGGCGGCCTCGAGGTTGGCGGCGAGCTCCTTGACCTTGCGCGCCTCCTTCTCCAGCCGCACGACGGCCTTCTCCACCGTCTCGAGGTCGGCGAGGATCAGCTCGGTCTGGATGGTGGAGATGTCGTTGCCGGGGTTGACCTCGCCGTCGACGTGGGTGACGTCCTCGTCGCGGAAGACGCGGGTCACCTGGCAGATGGCGGCGGACTCGCGGATGTGGGCGAGGAACTTGTTGCCGAGGCCCTCACCCTGGGAGGCGCCGCGGACGATGCCGGCGATGTCGACGAACTCGACGGTCGCGGGCAGCTGGCGCTCGGAGCCGAAGATCTCGGCGAGCTGGGCCAGGCGCGGGTCAGGCACGCCCACGACGCCCACGTTGGGCTCGATCGTGGCGAACGGGTAGTTCGCCGCGAGGACGTCGTTCTTGGTCAACGCGTTGAAGAGCGTCGACTTGCCTGCGTTGGGGAGACCGACGATGCCGATGGTGAGTGCCACCCGCGGATTCTAGGGCGGTACGACGAGGGGACCCGAATCACCGCTCGGGTCCCCTCGCCGCTCACCGCGGACTCACCGCAGGCTCACCTGAGGGAGTCAGGAGCCGTACAGCGCCCGCGCACCGGCCGCGTCGGACGCCTGGAACTCCAGGTCGGCCGAGCCGCCGTTGCACTGGGGGTAGTGCATGATCGACGAGGAGTCGTACGGCGTCAGCGGCCGCCAGTTGTTGTCCTCGAAGCAGGTGCCGGCCTCGGGCCGGGTGTGCTCGTGCCGGAAGCCGAGCGTGTGACCGAGCTCGTGGCCGAGGATGTCGCCGGGCTCCCAGGTGCCGGAGGTCCAGATCGAGTCGTCGACGAGCACGTTGCGCTGCCGCTTCGGGGTGCTCGGGAAGAACGCCCGCGCGATGTACTGCGTGGTCGCGACCGGCTCCACGGAGAAGAGCACGGCGTTGTTGCGGGTCGTGCACTTGCCGTCCTGGGCGGGCACGTACACGAAGTTGATCTTCGACGACGCGGCCTCCCAGAGGCCGGCGCCGGCGCTCATCGCGGCGACGATGTCGTCGTGGCGGGTGCCGAACTTCGTGCTCACGCAGTAGGTCAGGTTCGCGACCTGCGAGGCGCTCCACTTGTCGTCCGCGCCGTTGACGGTGTTGACGATCAGGCCGTCCGCACGGGTCTTCGCCGGAGCGACCATGCTGTCGTAGAACGTGCGGAGGTCGGCCTTGGTGCTGATCGCCTCGTCGCCGTTGACGACATAGGCGCCGTCGACGTCGACGTAGGTCGACGCGACGAACTGCTTGAACGTCGGCACCGCCGCATTGCTGTCGGCATCGGCGGCGGTCGACACGGTCGCGCCCGCGAAGGCTGCGACGAGGCACGCGACTCCGGCGGAGATCTTGTGGATCCGGGAGGACAACATGCAAGAACCTTTCGGTGGAAGGGGTGGATCGGCGCTCATCGAATCGCCGCTACCCCGTCACCGACAAGACTCAGAAACCGGCAGCGCCGGTCGCTGCAGGAACCTGAGCCGGGTCCATCGGCCCGATGTGCGCCTGCGACTCCTCCAGCCCCTCGTCCGAGGGCTTCACGCCCTGGTTGAAGACCCGGTCGCGCTGCTTCTCGCGTACGTCGTGGTGCGCATCGGCCGGGATGTCGAAGCCGAAGTGCTCCTGTGCCTCGCGCACGCCCCAGACCCGGTCGCTCTTCGGAGGGATGCCGAGGATGGCGGGCGCGGCGATCTCCACGGCCTGGGGGGCGAGCAGCTCGAAGAGGGCCAGGCGCGCGTTCATGGAGCGCTCGAACAGCTTGTGCAGCGCCTTGTTGCCGACCAGCGCGACGAGGTCGATCGCGCGGCCCTGCCGGAGGTTGGCCATGTCGCGCATGTACCTCGGGTACGTCGAGATCACGCCCTTGCTCATCACCCACATGGCCGGCGCGACCAGCTTCTTCTGCCAGCCCGGCATGCTCGGCGGCAGCGCGACGTCGAGCGGCATGATGAAGTGGATCATGTCCTGCGCGGCCTCGGAGGCAGCCAGGCGCGGGCGCCACTCCTCGAAGTAGCGATGCACCTCGGCACGCGTCGCGGGCACCTCCGCGGGGTCGATCGTCTGCAGCTTGGCGATCTCGGCGCACTCGGCCCAGAACTGGTTCTCCTCGGCCTCGGTCAGCTTGCCGGGGCCGAACATCTCGTAGCACTTGAGGATCGAGTGCCAGGCGGTCACGTGGATCCACAGCTGGGAGGAGGAGCTGTTGGCGTCGTACGTGCTGCCGGTGACGGGGTCGTGGCCGACCGCCTTCGAGTGCACCTTGACCAGGACGTCGGCCGCCTTCGCGGTCTGCTCGGCGCCGCCGAAGAGCTGCATGGCGAAGTAGCGCAGGGTGCGGCCGTAGCGGGTGGACGGCCGGTACTTCACGCCGCCGGACTGCACGACCGCGGCCGCGAGGTTGGGGTCGAAGTGCTCGATCGTGACCGCACGCGCGAAGCCAAGGACGTACGACGTGGGGTGCGACCACACCCTCCACGCCACCGAGTCGGGCCCGAGGAAGCCGTAGTCGGCCATCGGCTCGTAGCTGGCGAGCATCTGCTTGCGGGTCTGGACACCGAACATCCCGGCACTCCTCATCTGATTGCTACAGGTGTGTAGGTTCACGAACTTTACACCAGTGGAATATTGTCGAGCGGGTGAAGGAGGTCACGCCGCCCAAGCGCCGCTACGCCAAGCGGCTGCCCGTCGAGAAGCGCCGCGAGCACCTGCTCGACGCCGCCTCGCGGGTCCTGGTGCGCGACGGCTACGAGAAGGTCACCGTCGAGGCGATCGCCCGCGAGGCCGACGTGACCCGGCCGGTCGTCTACGCGGCGTACGACGGCCTCGAGCCGCTCCTGCACGCCCTCCTCGACCGCACCCAGCGCCGGGCCCTGGCCTCCGCGCTCCAGCTGATGCCGGAGCGCACCTTCGAGGGAGACGTCGACGACTGGATCCTCGCGGCCGCGGGCGGGCTGATCGACGTGGTCCAGCGCGAGCCGGAGACCTGGCGCCCGGTCCTCGGCCTCACCCAGAACGCGCCCGCCATCGTGCGGGACCGGATCGAGACGACCCGCGAGCTGATCCGCGGCTACATCGCCGATGCGCTGCAGGTCGGCCTCGAGCGGCGCGGCGGCCCGGACGTCGATGTCGACGTGCTCGCCCACCTGGTGATGATCACTGCCGAGCACTTCGGGCGGCTGGTGCTCGACCAACCGGAGAAGTACGACAAGGAGCGCCTGGTCGGCACGCTGGGGGGCCTGCTGAGCGCCACCCTGCCCCAGCCCTGATCAGCCGTCCGCGGCGAACCGCTCCGACAACGCGTAGCGCAGCAGCGCCACGTCGCCGATCGCCCGCGTCTCGACGAGCTCGGCCCGGCTGCCCGCGTGCCACGGGAACCCCCCGTCGCCGACGAACCGGCGGGCCTGCGAGTCCCCCACGAAGAACGGCGCGACGACCAGTTGCAGCTCGTCGGCGAGCCCCGCGGTGAGGAACTGGGTGTGGACGGTGCCGCCTCCCTCGACCATCAGCCGTCGTACGCCGCGCGAGCCCAGGTCGGCGACCAACGCGTCCATCCGCACCTCGGCGCCGAGCCCGACCACCTTGGCCTCCGCACCGACCCGGCTCTCGAGCTCGGGGACCGTCGTGTCCGGGCAGTAGACGAGCTTCTCGCCGTCGCCGTGGGTGAAGAACCGGGCGTCCGGGTCGAGGTCGCCCCGGCAGGTCAGGGTCACCTTGACCGGGCCGACCGGCAGACCTGCCGCGACCCGGCGCCGGCGCCGCTCCTCCGAGCGGACCTGCAGCCGCGGGTCGTCCTTGCGGACTGTCTCCGCGCCCACGAGGATCGCGTCGCAGCCCGCCCGCACCCCGTCGACGCGGTCGAAGTCGGCGTCGTTCGACAGCAGCAGCCGCTCCGCGCCGGCGCTGTCCAGGTAGCCGTCGAGGGAGATGCAGCAGCTCAGGAGGACGTACGGCCGCTGACCCATGCGGAGGCTCCTTCCAGTGCCAGGACGCCGGGCAGGGTCGCGACGAGCGACATCACGCCGTACACGACGGCGACCTCGACGCCGGTCGCCGCACCGAGCCCGGCCGCACCGAACACCCACGCCGCGGCACCCTCCCGCGGCCCCCAGCCGGCGATGCTCAGCGGGATGGCCGAGGCCAGCAGGACGAGGAACGCCAGCGCCACCAGGTGAGGGGTCGATGCCGTGACCCCGGCGGTACGCGCGGCGACGAGGAACACGACGACATGGCCGGTGGCCGCCAGCGCAGACAGCAGCAGCACCTGCGGCCACACCCCGCGGAGGGCGGCCGCGGCCTCGCGCCGGACCGGCGCGGCGCCGAGCACGGCGAGGCCGACGAGGACCAGCAGGGCCAGCCCGGCCAGGGCCCAGCCCCGCAGGGTCGGCGGCAGCAGCGGTACGACGGCCGCCGCGAGCGCGACCTGGACCGCCTGGCCACTCGCCCGGTCCCAGACCACCGAGCGCAGCCCGCGCCCGAGCGCACCCGCGTCCTGCCCGTGCCGGTAGCCGCGGTGCACGTCGCCGATCACGCCGCCGGGCAGGGTGGCGTTGAGCAGCTGGGCGCGGTAGCAGCTGCGGTAGGCCTCGCGGAACGGGATCGCCACGCCGAGCCCGGTCGTCAGCAGGCTCCAGCGCCGGGCGCAGCACGCCGTCGTCCCGGCCGTCACCACCAGCGCGACGGCCAGCGCACGGGCATCGGTGTGCGCCAGCCCGTCGAGGAACGGCCGCGCGCCCAGCCGGGCGGCGAGCGCGACCAGGATCGCGATCCCGGCGACCAGCCGGATCCGCGCCCCGAGCCTCGTCCTGTCGATGGCCGGCTCCTCTCCCCTGTCTCCCCCGCTACCCGTTGCCCATGAGTACGGCGGCCGGCGCGATCCGGTTCAGCACGCGGTCCACCTCGCTCGCCGTCCCGGGCCACGACCCCAGGTGCGGCCGGCGCTGCGCTGCGGCAGCTCTCCACCGCTCACGCAGCTCGGCATCGGCCAGCCAGGATCGCAGCGCGACCGCGAGCGCGGCCGGGGCGGCGACAGGGACGAGCAGGCCGGCCGTCCCCAGCGCCTCGGGATGCCCGCCGACGTCGGTGGCGATCGCCGGCAGGCCACGGGCCACTCCCTCGGCCAGCGCCATGCCGTAGGACTCCCGGTGCGACGGCGCCACGACGAGGTCGCTCGCCGATCGGACCTCCTCCACCGCCGCCGGCGGGAGCGGGCCGGTGAGCTCGATCCGGTCGGCGATACCGAGCCGGTCGACCTCGGCCCGGAAGGCGTCCGCGAACGCAGGCGCCAGGTCCACCGCCCCCACGCACCGGCAGGTCCAGTCGAGGTCGCGGACCTCGGCGAGGGCGGCGAGCAGGTCGTCGTACCCCTTGGCGGGGGTGAGCGGTCCGACGACGAGCAGGTTCGAGCCGGCCGCCGAGCCGGCGACGAGCGGGCCGGGGTCGACGCCGGGCAGGGCGACGTGCACCCGGTCGGCGGGCACCCCCACCTCGTCGACCACCCAGCGCCGGGTCCAGTCGCTCGTCGTCACGACGGCCGTCACCGAGCGCAGCACCGCCGGCTCGGCGGGTCCGGAGCCCGGCATGTGCAGCAGCACGGCCACCCGCAGCCGGCGGCTCTCTGCGACCAGGCACGCAGTCGTCGAGGCGACCAGCCCGTCGACCAGCACCACCGCTCCGTCGGGCAGTCCGGCCAGCACCCGGTCCAGGCCGACGGCACCGACCCGGTTCTCCCGAACCTCACGTCCCAGCGCGGTCAGACCTGTGATCAGCCGGCGGTCGTAGACGTTCCCGCCGCTCGGCCGCTGCGGGTCGTCGACGCCGTCGGGCACCAGGACGTGGAGCGTCACAACGCCCGCTCGTAGCTGGCCCATGCGACGTGCGACTCGTGCAGCGTCACCGTGATCGTGGCGAGGGTCCGTCCGCCCGGGCCGAGGTCGCCGGAGCCCGCGCGCTCGGCAAGCCGGTCGGCGACCCAGCGGGCGAGCACCTCGGTCGAGCTGTTCTGCCCGGCGAGCAGGTCCTCGTCGTCGAGGTTGCGGTAGTGCAGCCGACCGAGCACCTCGCGCACCACGTCGGTGGCCCGGCCGATGTCGACCAGGATCCCGTCGGCGTCGAGGTCGGCGCCGGCGAACGTCGCGTCGATGACGTACGTCGCGCCGTGCAGCCGCTGCGCCGGTCCGAACACCTCCCCGGTCAGGCTGTGCGCGATCATGATGTGGTCGCGGACGGTCACCCGGAACATCAGGCCTCCTCGTTGTCGTGGTGGTCGTGGGAGTAGTCGATCGAGTGGCACAGCCCCGGCATCGAGCCGGCGGCGATCTTCGCCATGACCTCGGGCAGCTCGCGGAAGGGCGAGCAGTCGGTGAGCAGTACGTCGAAGCCCGGGTCGCGGAGCAGCTCGAGCGCGAGCGCCAGCCGGTCGCGGTGGCTGCGCGAGTCCCGCCGGGCGGGCGCGACCATGCCGACCTGGCTGCTGCGCAGGGTGAGCCGGGCGGAGTGGAACGCCTCGCCGAGCGGCAGGCTGACCGGCCGGTCGCCGTACCAGGACAGGTCGAGGACCGTCCCCTCCGGCGCGACCAGCTCGAGGGACCGCCGCAGCCCGGCCTCGGTCGCGCTCGTGTGCACGACGAGGTCGCTGCGCCCGACATCGTCCGCGGCGCCGGCGAAGGCGACGCCCAGCGCGGCGGCCACCGCCGCCCGCCCCGGGTCGGTGTCGACGAGGGTCACGCTCACGCCGGGCACGCCCGCAGCAAGGCGCGCGACGCAGCAGCCCACCAGTCCGGCGCCGACGACGGTGACCCGGTCGCCGAGCAGCGGCGGCGCGTCCCACAGGGCGTTGAGTGCGGTCTCGACGGTGCCGGCGAGCACCGCCCGTTCCGGCGGGACGCCGTCGGGCACGGGGACGACCGCGGTGGCCGGTACGACGTACGCCGTCTGGTGCGGGTGCAGGCAGAACACGGTGCGGCCCACGAGTTCCTCGGGCCCGCGCTCGACGACGCCGACGTTGAGGTAGCCGTACTTCACCGGGCCCGGGAGCTCGCCCTCCTGGAAGGGTGCCCGCATCACGGCGTACTGGCTGGCGGGCACCCGGCCGCCGTGGACCAGGGTCTCGGTGCCGCGGCTGATCGCGGAACGGACCGTCCGGACCAGGACCTCGTCGGCCCGTGGCTCGCGGAGCGCGACCGGTCGGATCTCGCCGTGGCCGGGCTCGGTGATCCAGTAGGCCCACGCCTCGTCGACCACCCGGACTCCTCTCGTTGAACCGGCGCCGTGCGCTCGTCGTACCCGTCATTGCAGCCCGCTACAACCTAGGACACGGAGGTGCGATGGATCCGGTTCAGCTGGGCCCGGCCGACCGGGTGACCGCGGTGCGTGCCGCGCTCGCCGTGGGCGTCGCCGGGCTCACCGTCCGCGGCCTCGCCGACCCCCTGTCCGCGCGGCTCACGGCGGTCCTGGTCACGGTCGCCGCCGTGGCGCTGGTGCTCGATGCGGTCGACGGGTACGTCGCCCGCCGGACCGGTACGGCGAGCGCGTTCGGGGCGCGCTTCGACATGGAGACCGACGCCTTCCTGATCGCGGTGCTCAGCGTCCACGTGGCGCCGCAGGTCGGCTGGTGGGTGCTCGTGATCGGCGCGATGCGCTACGCGTACGTCGTCGCCGGGTGGGCGCTGCCGTGGCTGCGACGCCCGACGCCGCCGCGGTACTGGGCGAAGGTCGTCGCCGCGATCCAGGGCATCGTGCTGACCGTCGCGGCGTCCACCCTGCTGCCCGATCCGGTGGTCCGCCTGGCCGTCGGTGCCGCCCTCGCCCTGCTGGTGGAGTCCTTCGGCCACGACGCGATCTGGCAGTGGCGGCACCGCCACGACCCCGAACCCGTCACCCCGCCCCCGTCAGGGCTCGTCACCGCGACCGCGGTCGTCGCCGTCTGGCTGGCGCTCGCCCCGCCGCACGTGGCCGACGGGATCAGCCCCGCCGACTTCGCCCGGATCCCCGTCGAGGGGCTGGCGCTGGCGGCACTCGCGGTCGTGCTGCCGGCCCGCGGACGCCGCGTGCTGGCCGTCGTGCTGGGCCTCGTGGTCACCGCGCTCGCAGTGCTGCGCGGTCTCGGCCTCGGCTTCGACACCTACCTCGGCCGGCCCTTCGACGTGCTCGGTGACTGGTCCTACCTGCCCAAGGGGTACGAGGTCGTCCGCGACACCCGGGGCGGGGTGCTCGCGGTGCTCACCCTCGCCGGTGTGCTGGCGCTGGTGGCCGCGTTGGCCGTCGTGCTGACCTGGGCGGTGGGCCGGGCCACCCGGGCGTCGGCCGCACACCCGCGGACGACCTGGCGCTCGCTCGCCGCGCTCGGCACCGTGTGGGTGGTGTGCGCCGCCTTCGGCGGTCCGGTGGACCACGTCGCCGCCGCCGGGTCGGCCGGCCTGGTCATCGACACCGTCGACCAGGTCCGCGCCGACCGCCAGGACACCCGCGTCTTCGCCCGCGAGCTCGCCACCGACGCGTACGCCGCGACGCCCGGCGACCAGCTGCTGGGCGGCCTGCAGGGCAAGGACGTGCTGCTCGTCTGGTTCGAGAGCTACGGCCGGATCGCGCTGGAGGACAGCTGGTTCGCCCCGTCGGTCGTCAAGGTCCTCGAGCAGGGCAACCGCGAGCTGGCCGCCGCCGGCTACCAGTCCCGCAGCGCGTTCCTGACCTCGCCGACCTTCGGCGCCGGCAGCTGGCTGGCGCACGCGACCCTGCAGTCGGGCGCGTGGACGAGCAGCGAACGCCGCTACGGCCAGCTCCTCGACAGCGACCGCCTCAGCCTCACGCGCGCGTTCGGCTCTGCCGGCTGGCGCACGGTGTTCGACGTACCCGCCAACACCCGTGACTGGCCCGAAGGTGCGGCGTACTACGGCTTCGACAAGCTCTACGACTCCCGCAACGTCGGCTACCGCGGCCCCGAGTTCGGGTACGCACCGATGCCCGACCAGTACACGCTCGACCACCTCCGCACGGCGGAGCTCGCACCCGGGAGCCGGAAGCCGGTGTTCGCCGAGGTGGACCTGATCTCCAGCCACCACCCGTGGGCGCCGGTACCGCAGGAGGTGCCGTGGGCCGAGGTCGGCGACGGATCGGTGTACGACGGGATGCCGGAGCGCGGTCACGAGGGCGTCGACGGCCAGCGGCACCCGGAAACGGCGCAGGCGGACTACGCCGCGACCGTGCGGTACACGTGGCGCACGCTGATCTCGTTCCTGATGACCTACCCGGACCCGAACCGGGTGCTCGTGATCGTCGGGGACCACCAGCCGCACTCGTACGTGAGCGGCCGGAACCCCGGGCACGACGTACCGATCACGGTGCTCGCGCAGGACCCCGCCACCATCGCGCGGATCGACGGCTGGGGCTGGCAGCCCGGCATCCTGCCCTCCCCCGACGCGCCGGTGTGGCGGATGGACACGGTGCGCGACCGGTTCCTGGCGGCGTACGGGAAGTGAACCGGATGCCCCTCTCCTGCGTGTTCCCCTCAAACGAGCGTTAGGAGCGCGCGATGGGCATCCGAGTGATCGGTGCGCTGGCGGCCGTGGTGACGGCGGCGGTGCACCTCTACCTGTGGTTCGACGGGGTGCGCGACCAGGGCACGGTCGGGCAGCTGTTCGTGGTGAACGTGCTCGCGGGAGCGGTGATCGCCGTCCTCGTGGTCGCCTGGCGCAGCTGGATCCCGCTGTTCCTGCTGGCCGGCCTCGGCGCCACCACCCTGCTGGCGTTCATCATCGCCACGACCGGTGGGCTGTTCGGCATCCACACGTCGTGGGGCACCTGGTACGCGTGGCTGGCCGCGATCTCCGAGATCCTGGCGGTCGTGGTGGCCGTTGCCGCGGCGTCGGCGGAGGGCTGGTTCGCCTCGCTCCGCTCACTGCGCCAGGCGAAGGACTGAGTAGCCCGAGTCGGTCCGGACCTCGACCGACGCGATGTCGTCGGGGGCCACCGCCGTCGCCATGGTGACGTGGACCTCCTGGCCGTCGGCGGTGCGCCAGGTACCGACCTGCTCGGTCCGGCCGTCGGTCGCGGTCACCACGAGGACGTACGTCGCCGCGCCTGCCACCGGGCCCTCGTAGGTGCAGGTCAGGTCGATCTGCGTGCCCCAGCCGCGCCGGGTCAGCGAGACCCAGCCGGAGGACGGGGTGCCGAGGGCGTCCATCCGCTGCGCGGCGGCGAGCTGCTGCTGCGGGGGCTGGGCGTCGTCGCCCAGGGTGGTGCCGATCCCGACCGCGAGGAGCGCCAGGAGCACCGCGGCCGCGGCCACGAACGAGCCGACCGCGACGCGGCGCCGTCCCTGCGCCCGGCGTACCTCGGCCTGCATCGCCGGCAGCAGCGTCGCGGGCACCGGCTCGGCCGGCTGCAGCTGCTCGACCGTCTCCGCCTGCACCCGCCCCAGCAGGCCGGGGATCCCGGCCAGGTCGCGCAGCGCGCGGGTGCACTCGGCGCAGCCCGGCAGGTGGCGCTCGTACGCCGCCCGCTCCCCCGCTGCCAGCGCACCGAGGACGTAGACGCCGTCGAGGTGGGCGTACTCGCAGCTCGTTTCCGGCTGGATCATGACGCCACCCCCGTCTCCTCGAGGATCAGTCGCAGGGCGCGCAGCGCGTAGTGGGTGCGGGACTTCACGGTTCCTTCCGGGATGTCGAGGCGGCGGGCGGCCTCGGCCACCGACCGGCCCCGGTAGTAGCACTCGACGAGCACCGCGCGGTGGTCGTCGGAGAGCTGGCGCAGGGCGTCGGCGACGACCCACGACAGCAGCAGCTCGTCGGTCCCGTCGTCGGTGACCTCGCCCGGCGGCGGCTCGGCGGTCGCGAACTCGCGGGTGCCGCGCCGTGAGCGCCACTCGTCGATCACGATGTTGCGCGCGACGGTGAACAGCCAGGAGCGGACCGAGCCACGCGACTCGGTGAGGACCGCGGCGTTGCGCCAGGCGCGCAGCATCGTCTCCTGCGCGACGTCCTCCGCCCGGGCCCGGTCGTTGCCGGTCAGGTGCAGGCAGAAGCCCCACAGGGCTGCCGCGTGGTCGTCGTACAGCACCTGCATCGCTGTGGCCCGGTCCTCGGTCATCCGCACCTCCCGGCTGGGGATACGACGGGACTGCGTCGTCGGTTCAATGCTCCCGCGGCGACGATCGTGAGGACGAGCGCGGCGAGGAGGTAGGCGTTGCCCGGCACCTGCTCGAACCAGCGCCAGTCGTACTCCCGGCCCTGCCCCCACGGCGGCCAGACGAACGGCCGGGCAACGAAGACGGCGACCCAGGCACCGGCTGCTGCCCGGTTGCGGTGCCAGAGGACGAGCGTGATCGGGACCGCCCAGACCCAGTGGTGCGACCAGGACACCGGCGAGGCGACGAGCATCGCGACCGCGGCCAGGCAGAGCGCGGCGGTGCGATCGTCGGCCCACCACCTCCGGGCGACGGCCAGGATCGCGATGGCGACCGGGCCGGCGACGGCGAGCCAGAGCCAGGTCGGCGCCGGCTCCCCGACCAGGCGGGTGAGGGCGCCGTACGCCGACTGGTTGTGGGCCAGCGCCGGCGGCCCTACGCGACGGGCGTCGAGCAGCCCGTCGGTCCAGTACGACGCCGCGGAGCCCGGCAGCGCCAGTGCTCCCAGGAGGACGGTGCCGGCGAAGGTGAGGATCGCCCGCCGTGCTGCAGCACGGTGGCCCACGAGGACGAGGAGGACCACGAAGACGAGCGGGGTGAGCTTGAGCCCCGCGGCGATCCCGACCAGGACGCCGGACCAGCGCTGCTCGGGCTTCTGCAGGTCGACCACGAGGGCCAGCATCAACAGCAGGTTGACCTGGCCGAACGAGAGCGTCTGCCAGACCGGCTCCAGGGCCAGCGCGGCGACACCGAGTGCCGCGACCGCTGCGGGGTGTGGTTGTCGGCCCCGGGTCCGGAGCACCAGCGTGATGGCCGCCAGCAGGGCCGCGACCGAGGCGGCGGTCCACAGCGCCGCGGCTGCAGTGCTCGGGAGGACGGCGAGCGGGACCATGAGCAGGGCGGCGAAGGGCGGGTACGTGAACGGGTAGCCGGTGACCGGGTCGTCGGCGGCGTAGAGCCCCGTCTGGTGCAGGACCGCGCTGCCGCCGTACCGGTAGACGTGGAGGTCGGGGAACCCACCCGCGACCGCACCGGCGACCAGCGCGCCGAGGACGACCCCGGCGACGCACGCCGGGCCGACTCCCCGCCGTACGCGGTCCATGCCTGCAGATTAGGGTTGCCCGGTGCGACTGGCCACCTGGAACGTCAACTCCCTGCGCACGCGGATCGACCGCGTGGAAGCCTTCCTCGACCGGCACGAGATCGACGTGCTCGCCGTCCAGGAGACCAAGGCCCGCGAGGAGCAGCTCCCGCTGATGGGCCTGCAGGCGCGCGGCTACGAGGTCGCCGCCCACGGCCTGAACCAGTGGAACGGCGTCGCGATCTTCAGCCGGGTCGGCCTCGACGACGTCACCGTCGGCTTCCCCGAGCAGCCCGGCTTCGGCGAGGCGCTCGAGGTCGAGGCCCGCGCGCTCGGCGCGACCTGCGGCGGCGTCCGGGTGTGGAGCCTGTACGTCCCCAACGGACGCAAGCCCGACGACCCGCACTACGTCTACAAGCTGGACTGGCTGGCCCGGCTGCGCACCGCTGCCTCGCCCTGGCTCGATGTGCCGACCGCCCTCGTCGGCGACTGGAACATCTGCCCCACCGACGACGACGTCTTCGACATCGCCCAGTTCAAGAACTCCACCCACGTCACCCCCGCCGAGCGCGCCGCCTTCCAGGCCTTCCTCGACGGCGGCTGGTCCGAGGTCACCCGTGCCCACGCGCCCGGCTACACGTACTGGGACTACTACCGCCAGCGCTTCGAGCGTGACCGCGGGCTGAAGATCGACTTCGTCCTCGGCTCCGCGTCGTTCGCCGAGCGGGTCACCGGGGCATTCATCGACCGGGAGGAGCGTGATCCGGCGGTCTTCCCGGCCGCTCCGTCCGACCACGCGCCGGTGGTCGTGGACCTGGCCGACTGAGCGCGGGGACGCCGGCCCTTGTAACTAAGTGTTACGTACCGCTTTTCGCGGCCAGAGCACCCGGGTAGATGTCACAGCGCCCGGGTAGTTGCGCCGACCGACCATCGGACCGGTTGAGATGACCTGAGCGCGTTCCGCGGCCATCCACCCGGGTGCTGTGGCTGCCACCCGGGCGTTGTTGCACCGAATTCTGTGCTGTAACCCTTAGTTACAAGCGCTACAGCGCCTGCCAGGCCGGCTTGGCGTCGTACACCTCCCGGTAGTGGTCGCGCCGAGCGAGCTCGCCGGCGGCAGCCGCGTCGCAGAGCACGGTGACGTGCGGGTGCAGCTGGAGCACCGAGGCCGGGCACGACGCGGAGACCGGGCCCTCGACAGCCGCGGCGAGCGCGGCGGCCTTGCCGGCGCCGGTGGCGAGGAGCAGCAGGTGCCGGGCACGCAGGATGGTGCCGAGGCCTTGGGTGAGGACGTGCCGGGGCACGTCGTCGATCGAGCCGAAGAAGCGGGCGTTGTCGCGCCGGGTCTCCTCGGTCAGGGTCTTGAGGCGGGTCAGCGAGGCGAGCGACGAGCCGGGCTCGTTGAAGGCGAGGTGACCGTCGGAGCCGATGCCGAGGACCTGGACGTCAATGCCGCCCGCAGCGACGAGCGCCTCCTCGTAGCGCTCCCCCGCGGTCGGCAGCCCAGCCACGTCCGGTGAGGGCCCCTGCACGCGGTCGGCCGGGATGCCGAGCGGGTCGGTGAGCTCGCGGGCGATGGTGGCGCGGTAGCTCTCGGGATGGCCGGGCGGGAGGCCGACGTACTCGTCGAGGGTGAAGCACCGCACCCCGTCGTACGACGGCCCGAGGCCCGCCGAGTGACGCCGGATCAGCTCCCGGTACGTCGGCAGCGGGGTCGAGCCCGTCGCCAGCCCGAGCACGCCGGCGCCTGAGCGGACCGCGGCCTCGATCACGTCCGCACCCAATGCGGCGACCTCCTCGGCCGAGGACAGCGGGACGACCTCCATCAGCGCTCACCTTCCAGCGATCCCAGTGATCCGTGCAGCAGCCGACCGCCCACGACCGTGGCGACCACGTCCAGGTTGTCGTCGACGAGGGTCAGGTCGCCGCGTGCACCGGCGGCCAGTCGGCCGCGTGAGGCATCGCCGACCAGGTCCGCCGCGACCGACGTGCAGCAGCCCACGACCTCCTCCAGCGACCACTCGGTCGCGGACCGCAGCACCCGGAGGCACTCGGACAGGGAAGCGGCCGAGCCGGCGAGGGTGCCGTCCTCGAGCCGCACCGTCCCCTGCCGTACGACGACCGCCTGGTCCCCCAGCCGGGAAGGCCCGTCCGGCATGCCGAGCGCGGCGGTGCAGTCCGTGACGGCCAGCAGCCGCGACGGGCCGAGGGCGCGGGCCCAGCCGGCGAGGGTGGTCGGGTGCAGGTGGTGCCCGTCGGCGATCACGCCGGCGACGAGTCGATCGTCCGCGAGCGCCGCGCCGACCGGCCCGGGCGCGCGGCCGGCCATGGCGGGCATCGCGTTCCCGAGGTGCGTGAAGGACCGTGCGCCGCGCTCGACGGCCGCGGCCACCTGCTCGGCGCTGGCCTCGGTGTGGCCGACAGCGACGAGGACGCCGGCGTCGACCAGCCTCGAGATCACGTCGAGCGCGCCACGCAGCTCGGGCGCGATGGTCACCATCGCCACCCCGGCTTCGCGCGACCAGCCGGCGATCACCTCCGCGGACGGCGGGACCAGCCACGCCGCCGGGTGGGCGCCCTTGCGCGCGGGCGCGATCATCGGCCCCTCGAAGTGCAGTCCGAGCGGCCACGCTCCTGCCCAACCGGGAGGCGGTCCGGCCGCCAGGGTCTCCAGGGCACTCGCCCGGGCAACGGGCGAGGACGTGATGACCGTCGGCAGGAACGCGGTCACGCCGTACCTCGGCAGTGCCGCCGCCACCTCCCACAGCCGCGTCGGCTCGAGGGTCAGGTCGATGCCGGCCGCGCCGTTGACCTGGAGGTCGATCAGGCCGGGCAGCACAGTCAGCCCGGACGCGTCGTACGCCGGACCTTCCGCGGCCCCGGAGGCCACCACGCCGTCCACGACCGTGACGTCGACCGATCCCCCGACCACCCGCAACGAGCCCGTCATGACGCCCCCAGCAGCGCAGCGCCGAGCGCCGCGACCGGCCGATCCAGCGGCGCCAGCCGCAACCGCCCGGCCAGGTCGAGCGAGCGCAGGAACGGCGACGCCGCGGCCTGCTCGGCCAGCGCGTGCGCGACGGCGACCCGCAGCCGCTCGCCGACCTGCGCCACCCCGCCACCGAGCACGACGACCGTGGGGTCGACGGTCAACGCCACCAGGCGTACGGCGTCCGCGACCCGCGCCGCGAACCGGTCCCGCACCGCCGCGGCCTCGACCGAGCCGGCGGCTGCCGCGTCGAAGAGCGCCTGTGCCGCGGGCTGGCCGTTGCCGGGCCAGAGCGCGGCGATCGCCGAGCCGGAGGCGACCGTCTCGAGGCAGCCGACCTGCCCGCACTCGCAGCGCGGACCGGCCGGGTCGACGGGGATGTGCCCGATCTCGCCCGCCGCGTTGCGCGATCCCCGCCGCACCGCACCGTCGAGGACGAGGGCGGCAGCGAGGCCGGTGCCGAGGCTGAGGTACCCGAGGTCCCGCTCCCCCAGCAGCGCGGCCGCACCGAGGGCCGCCGCGTTGGCGTCGTTGTCGAGCACGACCCGGGCGCCGGTGGCGGTGCCGAGCCGCTCGCTGAACGGGTACCCGTCGGCAACGCCGAGGTTCACCGCGTGCCGCACCGTGCCGTGCTCGACGTCGACCAGTCCGGGGATCCCGACGCCGACCACGCCGCGTCCCGCGGACCCGGCCGCAGCACGCAGCTTCTCGACCACCTCGGCCGCCGACGCGACCACCCGGTCACCGCCGGTCGGGCTGGCGACCCGCACCGACGCGAGCACCTCTCCCTGAGCCGACGCCACGACCCCGAGGATCTTGGTCGCGCCGATGTCCAGTCCCATGAGCACGCCGCTCACCTGCTCCAGCCCGCCTCTCGAAGAATCGATGTCACCGCCGCGATCGACGGCTGCCCGTTGCCCCGGGTGCAGATCCGCGCGTGCGGCGCGGCCTCCCACCCGGTCCGGGGGCCGGGCCAGCCCCACTCGACGACGACCAGTGGCCCCGGGTGCGCGGCCAGCGCGGCGCTCGCCTCGGCACGTCGGTGCGCATCCCGGACCTGTACGACGACCGGCCCGGTCGGCAGCGCCGCACCGGCCGCCACCACCAGATCAGGTGAGAGCCCCCAACGCCCCGCGCCCACGGCGATGTTGGCCTCGGTCTCCACGCTCACGACCCGAGCACCGGCCAGGTCCGGCAGCGCGCCCTCGACCACGCACGCCTGCCGCGCCGCAGCCACCAGCGCATCCGGGTCCGGCAGCACCCCGGCCAAGCCCGCGCCTCGCCCGATCCGCCCGGCCCGCGCGGCTGCCTCGACCAGGCGGACGACGGGCAGCCGCCCGGACGCGACGGCGTCGACCACCGCCGCCTGGACCTCCCGGACGAGCGAGGCCGGCTTGTCGGGGCCGATGCAGAGCAGGTCGCAGCCGGCGGCGAGCGCGAGCACCGCAGCCTCCGGGATCCCCCGAGAGGCGGAGGCGCCGGCCATGTCGAGCGCGTCGCTGACGATCGCGCCGTCGTACCCCAGCTCCTCGCGCAGCAGCGCCAGCACGGGTGCTGACAAGGTCGCCGGTAGGTCCGGATCCACCGCGGGGACGAGGATGTGCGAGGTCATGACCGACGCCGCGCCCGCCTGCACCGCAGCAGCGAAGGGCACCAGCTCGCGTCCCCGCACGACCGAGGCGTCCGCAGCGAGCACCGGCAGCGTCAGGTGGCTGTCCTGACCCGTGTCGCCGTGCCCGGGGAAGTGCTTCACGCAGGCCGCGACACCGGCCGACTGCAGCCCGGACACCCACGCCGCCACGTGCCGCGCCACCAGCTCAGGATCCGCACCGAAGCTGCGGGTGCCGATCACCGGGTTGTCCGGGTTGCTGTTGACGTCGGCGACCGGCCCGAGGTCGAGGTCGATCCCGACAGACGCGAGCTCCGCACCGACCGCGAGACCGACCGACCGGGTCAGCGCGACCGAGTCGACCGCGCCCAGCACCGCCGCACCCGGCATCGGGCTCGCCGTGCGCGTGTGCAGGCGGGTGACGTCGCCACCCTCCTCGTCCGTGGCGACCAGCGCCGCGGGACGGCAGGACCGGATCTCCCGCACCAGGTCCGCGACATCGGAGAGCGATCCGGTCAGGTTGGACCCGAACAGGCAGATCCCGCCGAGTCCGTCCTCCAGCAGCTCCGCCCACTCGTCGGTGAGCACCGGACCGGCGAAGGACGCCAGCTGCACCTCGAGCGCGAGGCGCTCGACACCAGCGCTCATCCCTTCACCGCACCCGCGGTCAGGCCGGTCACCATCCGGCGCTGGACGAGGAGGAAGAACACGATGACCGGGATCGTGATCAGCGTCGACGACGCCATGATCGCGCCCCAGTCGACGCCACGGCTGCGCGAGTCGGTGAAGGCCACCAGCCACACCGGCAGCGTCTTGCTGCCCGGGTCGGTCATCACGACGACCGCCAGCGTGAACTCGTTCCAGGCCTGGATGAACCCGAAGACGCCGGTGGCCACCAGGCCCGGCGCGAGCAGCGGCAGGGTCACCCGGAAGAACGCCCCCGTGCGCGAGCAGCCGTCCATCATGGCGGCCTCCTCGAGCTCGCGCGGCACCCCGTCGACGAACCCGCGCAGGGTCCACACGGTGAACGGCAGCACGCCGGCGACGTACACCAGTGTCAGGCCGATCACCGAGTTGAGCAGGCCCATCCCGTCGAGCATCTTGTACTGGCTGATGAACAGCGCCTCGGCCGGGATCATCTGGATGAGCAGCAGCGTGAGGATGAAGGTACGACGCCCGCGGAACCGGAACCTGCTCACCGCCACCGCCGCCAGGAAGGCGAACAGGATCGCCACGACGACCGTCAGCAGGGTGACGCTGAGGCTGGTCACCATCGCGTCACCGAAGCCGTCGTCGCCGAGGACCTTGCGGTAGTTGGCGAGGGTGCCGTGCCACGGGAACAGCACCGGGTCCTCGCCCTTGATCCGGTTGCGCGGCAGGAACGACCGGCTGACCATCCAGTAGACCGGGAAGACGCAGGCGAGCAGGACCAGGATGCCGACCAGGTCGGCACCGATCCGCACGGCGGTGGGCGTACGACGAGCCATGCCGCTCAGTCCTCTTCCTGCTTGATCATCAGCCGGACGTACGGCGCGGTGAGCACGATCGTCAGCAGCAGCATGAACATCGCGGCGGCCGCCGCGGTGCCGAAGTCCCCGCCCTTGATGCCGAGCGTGTAGATGTAGGTGCCGAGCACGTTGGTGTCGGTGCTGACCCCGCCTGCCTTCTGGAGCGTGTAGATCTGCGTGAACACCCGCAGGTCCCAGATGACCTGCAGCAGCACGACCACCAGCAGCACCGGCCGGATCGCCGGCAGCACGACGTGGACGAACCGCTGCCACGGCGTGGCGCCGTCGATCTCGGCGGCCTCCACGACGTCCTCGGGGACCTGGGTGAGCGCGGCGTACAGCGTGAACACGACGAACGGGACACTCATCCAGACCACGATGATCGTGGCGACGAGGAAGAACGACCACGGGTCGAGCAGCCAGCCGTGGCCCTCGAAGTCGCCACCCGCCCGGGTGAGCATCCAGTTGACGACGCCGTACTCGGTGTCGAAGAGGAACTGCCACACCGTCATCGCCGCGACGACCGGCATCGCCCACGCGAGCAGGAGGCCGCACTGGGCGAGGATCCGCACCGGCCGGCTCATCCGGGCCATCAGCAGCGCCAGGCCCAGGCCGATGCCGAACGTCAGGCCGGCGTTGACGAAGCAGAAGGCGACCGTGCGCAGCACCACGACCCACAGCTCGCTGTCGGTCAGCAGGTCGACGTAGTTGCCGAGCCCGTTCCAGGCCGGCGGCTGGCCGAACTGCTGGGCCAGGCCGAACTCCTGCAGCGACAGCACCACCTGGCGCACCAGCGGGTAGCCGAGCGCGAGGGCGAGCAGCGCGGTCGCGGGAAGCACGAGACCCAGCGGGAGGCTGGTACGACGGGCAGCGGGGCGGGTCACGATGCTCCTCTCAGGGCAGGGGTGGACGGCACGGTGTCCGGCCGGCTGGGGGCCGGCCGGACACCGTCGATGATGCAGCTCAGTTGAGCTCGGCGTCGATCTGCTCGTCAGCGGCGGCCGCGAGCTTCTTCACGTCGCCGCCCTGCGCGATCTTGCTGTAGAGGTCCTCGAGCACGAACTTGCCCTCGACGGTCGCCCAGTTGGCGGCCGGCGGGGTGAGCTTGGCGTTCGACGCGGCCGCGATGGTGGCCTGGGCGAACTCGTCGTCGCCGAGCTTGGCGGCGTACGACTGCCGGGCCGGGGTGAGACCGGCCTCGGCGAGGATCGTCTGGTAGTCCTCGCTCAGCATCAGGGAGACCACGTCGCGCGAGAGGTCCTGGTTGGGCGACTTCGCGGAGATCGCGATGTTCGAGCCGCCGAGGAGCACCGGGGCGGGCTCGCCGTCGCCGCCCGGGAGGGCGAAGACGCCGACCTGCTTCGCGAGGTCCGGGCAGCCGCTCTCGGGGTCGGTGAGCATGCCCTCGACCCAGCCGGGGCGGGACATCATGCCGATCTTGCCGGCGCAGAACGGCGTCACCGGGTCGGACTCGTTGGCGTCGGCAGGCGCGCCGGAGGCCGAGGTGTAGAGGTCCTGGAAGGCCTCGAGGCCCGTGATCGAGTCGGGCGTGGAGAGGGTCGCCTTCCAGCCGTCGCCGTCGGCCTGGGCGAAGTCACCACCGGCGTCCCAGAGGAAGGCCGCGCCGTCACGCCAGTCCTTGCCGGGCAGCCAGTAGCCCGAGAAGTCGGCCTGTCCGCTGTCCTGCTTGAGCTTCTTGGCCGCGGCGACGAAGTCGGCCATCGTGGCCGGGACCTCGGTGATACCGGCCTTCTCGAAGAGGTCCTTGCGGTAGAAGACGTAGGTCGAGCCCGCGTAGTAGGGCACCGCGAACGTCTTGCCGTCGGCCGAGCCGGCCTCCACGAAGCCCGGCAGCAGGTCGTCGCCGCCGAGGTCGGCGAGGTCGCCGGTCAGGTCGCTGAACGCGCCCACGGTGGTGAACGTCGCGGCCTGGGTGTTGCCGACCTCGACCACGTCGGGGGTCTGGTCGGCGGAGGTCAGCGCGGTGGTGAGCCGCTCGACGAGCCCCTCCCACTCCTGCTGCTCGATCTTGAGGGTGGAGCCGGGGTGCTCCTTCTCGAAGGTCTCCTTGAGCCAGGTGCGGGCGGAGTCCGGCGTGTCCGCGCCGTTGAGCCACACCACGATCTCGGCCTTGTCGGGGCCGCCGCCGGCGTCCTCCTTGTCGGAGCCGCAGGCACTGGTCACGCCCAGCAGGGCGGTGATGGCTGCGACGGCCACGCTCTTCGTGGCCAGGGTCTTGTTGAGTCGCACCGCTAGTTTCCCTTCGATCTTCCTCATGGTTCAGGACACCCCCAGCTCGCCGGCGAGCACCATGCCCGTGGCTCCGGCGAGCACGCCGTCGTCGCCGAGGGACGACGTACGGACGACGAACTGCTGGGCCGACACCGGCATCACCCGGTCCCGGACCGCTTGCTCGGCCACGCGCGCCAGCGGCTCGACCAGGTCGGCCGGTCCGCTGAGCACCACCTCACCGAGGTTGAGCGTGGCCACGACCGGCGCGAGCGCCTGGCCGAGGCGGGCGCCGGCATCGGCGAGCACCGCGTCGGCGTCGCCTGCAGCGAGCTCACGACGCAGCCGCGGCACGGCGAGGTAGGTCTCCAGGCAGCCCGGCCGACCGCAGCCGCACAGCGGCCCGTCGGGGTCGACCTGGACGTGGCCGATCTCGCCGGCGGCCCCGCCCTGCCCGTGCAGCAGGGCGCCGTTGATCACGAGACCCGCGCCGAGACCGGTGCTCAGCCGGAGCAGCAGCAGGCCGCCCTCACCGCGGCTGCCGAAGACGAACTCCCCCATCACGGCGGTATTGGCGTCGTTGGCGACGTAGACCGGCAGGTCCAGCGCGGCGGCCAGGTCGTCGGCGAGGTGCAGGTCGTGCCAGCCCAGGTTGGGCGCGTCGAGGACGACGCCGTCGGGCGTGACGACACCGGGGGTCGCGACCGCAAGGCCGAGCAGCGGGCGGCTGCTGCGCGCGATCAGGTCGGCGGCGAACTCGCGGACCAGGGCCACGGCGTCGGCACCGGTGCGGCCCTCACGCGGCTTCGCGTCGCGGAGCACGACCTGGCCCTCGAGGGTGAGCACGGCGCCGGCCACCTGGTCGTCGACGGACAGGTCGATCGCGACGACGTGCTTGGCGTCGGCCACCAGCCCGACCATGGTCGGCGGCTTGCCGACCCGGCTCTCGATCGGCGTACCGAGCTCCTCGACCAGGCCCTCGGCCAGCAGCTCGGCGACCAGGTCGGACACCGTGACCCGGGTCAGCCCGCTGCTACGAGCCAGATCGGCGCGACTCGCCGGGCCGGACGCGAACAGCTCCTGGAGCAGCATCGAGCGGTGGTGGCGACGGGAGTCGGCACGGTCGAGCTTGATCCGCTCTCGGGGCGACCGGGAGGTCGGGCTGCGCCAGGACATGTTTGTTAGTTCAGCACACTTACATATACCCTCGCAAGAGTTGAATGCGATCCAGGTCACACACTGGGGTCAGACACACAGCCGAGGAGCAGCGATGGCCAGCATCACCTTCGAGGGCGCGCAGCGGTGGTACGCCGGCGCGGACGCCCCCGCCGTACCCGGCATCGACCTCGTGGTCGAGGACGGCGAGTTCCTCGTCCTGGTCGGGCCGTCGGGCTGCGGCAAGACCACCACCCTGCGGATGCTCGCGGGCCTCGAAGAGGTCGACGCCGGCCGGATCCTGATCGGCGAGCGCGACGTCACCCGCCTCGCACCCAAGGACCGCGACATCGCGATGGTCTTCCAGAGCTACGCGCTCTACCCGCACAAGACGGTGCGCGAGAACCTCGGCTTCGCCCTGAAGATCGCGAAGGTCGAGCGCGAGGAGCGCGAGCGCCGGGTCGCCGACGCCGCCGCGTTGCTCGGCCTCACCGAGCTGCTCGACCGCAAGCCCAAGCAGCTCTCCGGCGGCCAGCGGCAGCGGGTCGCGATGGGCCGCGCGATCGTCCGCTCCCCCCAGGTGTTCTGCATGGACGAGCCGCTGTCCAACCTCGACGCCAAGATGCGCGTGCAGACCCGCAGCGACATCGCCCGGTTGCAGCGCGAGCTCGGCGTCACCACGGTCTACGTCACCCACGACCAGGTCGAGGCGATGACGATGGGCGACCGGGTCGCGGTGATGAACGGCGGCGAGATCCAGCAGGTCGACGCTCCCCTCGCGCTCTACGACCGGCCGGCCAACCTCTTCGTCGCCGGCTTCATCGGCTCGCCCCAGATGAACCTGATGAGCGCCAAGGTCGGCGGCGACGACGGCCTCGCGCTCGGCGGGTACGCGGTCCCGCTCGACCCGCACACCCGCGCCTCCCTGACCCCGGAGGTCACCGTCGGCGTCCGCCCCGAGGCCTGGCAGCTGGTCGCGCCCGGCGCCGGCATCCCGGTCCGGGTCAACCTGGTCGAGGAGCTCGGCTCCGACGGCTTCGCCCACGGCACCGCCGACCTCGGCGACGCAACCGCCACGATCGCCGTACGACTCCCCTCGCGCGGGCACGTCGGCCCCGACGACGTGCTCCACGTCGCGATCCCCGCGGGCGCGGCGCACGTCTTCGACACGGCGACCGGACGACGCCTCAGTCCCTGATTCCGTCGGACCCATGTCCTAGCGTGGAGACGTGAGCAGCGCTGCGCAGCGCCATCGGACCCTGTGGGAGGAGGGCTGCCGTCCCGGCCGGGAGGTGGCCTCGCTGGCGATCGCGCTCCTGCTGAGCGCGACCGTGCTCGACCTCGTGCTCTCCGAGGGGCTCGGGCTGTTCTTCGACCTGGCGTTCGTGACGCTCTGCGTGGGCGCCGCGCTCGCCGTCCGACCGCCCGACTTCTTCCTGATCGGCGTGCTGCCGCCGCTGGCGATGGCCCTCGTGGTGCTGCTGCTCGGCATCAGCGACCGCGGCAGCATCGCCCGCGCCGACGACGGCATCGTCCAGGCCGTGCTGGCCGGGCTCTCGCGCCACGGCATCGCCCTGGCGCTCGGGTACGCCGCCTGTCTCGGCCTGCTCGCCCTGCGGCGCTCCTTCGTGGAGCACCACCCGCGTTAGAACCCGTTAGAAGCGGTCGGGGTCCCCAGCGCCGCGCCGGATCACCTCGGGGTAGCCCTCGGACCAGTCGACGACGGTGGTCGGCTCCGGCCTGACCTCGCCGGCCTCGACGACGATGTCGACCTCGTGGTCGAGGTCCTCCTTGATCTCCCAGCCCATGGTCCGCGGCTCGGTCTCGCCCGGCAGGATCAGGGTGGAGCTGAGCAGCGGCTCACCGAGCTCCTCGAGCAGCGCCTGCACGAAGGTGTTCTCGGGGATCCGCACGCCGACGGTCTTCTTCTTCGGGTGCAGCAGCCGCTTCGGCACCTCGGGCATCGCGGTGAGGATGAACGTGTAGGGACCCGGCGTCGCCGACCGGATCGCCCGGAACGCCGAGTTGTCGACGTGGACCAGCTGGCCGAGCTGCGAGAAGTCGCGGCACATCAGCGTGAAGTGGTGCTTGTCGTCGAGGCCGCGGATCCTCAGGATCCGGTCGCGGCCCTCGCGGTTGCCGATCCGGCAGCCCAGCGCGTAGCCCGAGTCGGTCGGGTACGCGATCAGCGCGTCGTCCTGCAGCGCAGCGACGATCTGCTGCAGCGTGCGCGGCTGCGGGTTGTCCGGGTGGACGTCGAGGTAGCGGGCCATCAGAGGCGGACAGCCGTCTTGGTGCTGCGCCCGGCGGCCTTGAGGTCGCGGTGCAGCTCCTTGGGCAACGAGAAGGCGAGGGTCTCCTCGGCGGTCTGGACGGCCCGGGCGTCCGGGTAGCCACGCTCGGCGAGGTAGGCCAGGACCTCGGTGACGAGGTGGTCGGGGACCGAGGCGCCGGAGGTGACGCTGACCGTCGAGGCACCGTCGAGCCAGGCCTCGTCGAGCTCGGACACGTCGTCGATGCGGTACGACGCCTTGGCCCCGGCCTCGAGCGCGACCTCGACGAGGCGCACCGAGTTGGAGGAGTTGGCCGAGCCGACCACGATCACCAGGTCGGCGGCCGCGCCGATCTCCTTGACGGCGACCTGGCGGTTCTGGGTGGCGTAGCAGATGTCGTCGCTGGGCGGGTCCTCGAGCTGCGGGAACTTGGCCCGGAGGCGTCGTACGGTCTCCATGGTCTCGTCGACGCTCAGCGTCGTCTGCGAGAGCCACGCGAGCTTGGCGTCGGCGGGGAACTCCAGCTTCGCCACGTCGTCGGGGTGCTCGACCAGGATGGTCTGATCGGGGGCCTCGCCCGCGGTGCCCTCGACCTCCTCGTGGCCCGCGTGCCCGATCAGCAGGATCGTGTAGCCGTCGGCTGCGAAGCGGACCGCCTCGCGGTGCACCTTCGTCACCAGCGGGCAGGTGGCGTCGATGGTCTTCAGGTGACGCTCGGCCGCCTCGTTCACGACCGCCGGCGAGACACCGTGCGCCGAGAACACCACGCGTGCACCTGCCGGCACCTCCTCGAGCTCCTCGACGAAGATCGCGCCCCGCGCCTCGAGGTTGGCGACGACGTGCTTGTTGTGGACGATCTGCTTGCGCACGTAGACGGGCGAGCCGTACAGGTCCAGCGCCTGCTCGACGGTCACGACCGCACGGTCGACACCGGCGCAGTAGCCGCGGGGGGCCGCGAGCAGCACCTCACGCTCGCTGTCCTCGAGCAGGCGCGGGCTCCCCAGGTCGATCGTCATGGCTCCAGTCTACGGAGGCCGCGCCGACGAGGGGAAAAGCGCGACGGCCCGCCACCCTCGCGGGTGACGGGCCGTCGGAGAGCGTGAGCTCAGGCCTTGTCGGCGTCCTCGGCGGACTCCTCGGCGGGCGCCTCCTCGGCGGCCTCCTCGGTGACCTCGGCCTCGGCCTCGGGGGCCTCGACCTCAGCAGCCTCGGTCTCCTCGGCCTCGGTCACCTCGGCCTCGGGGGCCTCCTCGACCGGAGCCTCGGCAGCCGGAGCAGCCTTGGCAGCCTTCGGAGCGGCCGGCTTGAACGTCTCGGTGACCAACTCGATGACCGCCATGGGGGCGTTGTCGCCCGCACGGTTGCCGATCTTGGTGATCCGGGTGTAGCCACCCGGACGGTCGGCGAAGGTCGGCGCGATGTCCGCGAACAGGGTGTGCACGACGCCCTTGTCACGGATGTCCTTGAGGACCTCGCGGCGCTGGTGCAGCGGGTTCTCGCCGGCGTGGGCCTTCTTCGCCTTGGTGATCAGCTTCTCGGCGTACGGACGCAGCGTGCGCGCCTTGGCCTCGGTGGTCGTGATCCGGCCGTGCTCGAAGAGCGCGGTGGCCAGGTTCGACAGGATGAGGCGCTGGTGCGCGGCGCTACCGCCGAGGCGGGGGCCCTTCTTGGGCTTGGGCATTGCTTCTCTCGATTCTCCCCGGCCGTGTCAGGTACCGGGGTAGGTGATGTCCCGAGCGGGACGGATCAGGTCAGAACTCCTCGGACTCGATGAACGACTCGTCGTCGTCCTCGTCGTCCGAGTAGTTGGCCAGGGCGGCCGACGGGTCGAAGCCCGGGGCGCTGTCCTTGAGGGACAGACCCATCTCGTGGAGCTTGGCCTTGACCTCGTCGATGGACTTCGCACCGAAGTTGCGGATGTCCAGCAGGTCCTGCTCCGAGCGGCTGATGAGCTCACCCACGGTGTGGATGCCCTCGCGCTTGAGGCAGTTGTAGGACCGGACGGTCAGCTGCAGGTCCTCGACCGGGAGGGCGAGGTCGGCGGCGAGCTGCTCGTCGACGGGCGACGGGCCGATGTCGATGCCCTCGGCCTCGACGTTGAGCTCACGGGCCAGGCCGAAGAGCTCGACCAGCGTCTTGCCGGCCGACGCGATGGCGTCGCGGGGCAGGATCGACGGCTTGGTCTCGACGTCGATGACGAGCTTGTCGAAGTCGGTGCGCTGCTCGACACGGGTGGCCTCGACCTTGTAGGTCACCTTGAGGACCGGGCTGTAGATCGAGTCGACCGGGATCCGGCCGATCTCGTTGTCGGCGCCCTTGTTCTGGACGGCCGAGACGTAGCCGCGGCCGCGCTCCACGACGAGCTCGAGCTCGAGCTTGCCGTTGTCGGAGAGGGTGGCGATCTTCAGGTCGGGGTTGTGGACCTCGACGCCGGCCGGCGGCGCGATGTCGGCACCCGTGACGTCACCGGCACCCGACTTGCGCAGGTACATGGTGACCGGCTCGTCGTGCTCGGAGGAGACGACGAGGCCCTTGAGGTTGAGGATGATCTCGGTGACGTCTTCCTTGACGCCCTCGATCGTCGAGAACTCGTGGAGGACGCCGTCGATCTTGATGCTCGTGACCGAGGCACCGGGGATCGACGAGAGGAGGGTACGACGCAGCGAGTTGCCGAGCGTGTAGCCGAAGCCGGGCTCGAGCGGCTCGATGACGAAGCGCGACCGGAACTGGTCGACGGTCTCCTCCGACAGGGTGGGGCGCTGTGCGATGAGCACTTGTTTCGTTCCTTTCCGGGCCGACCGCTATATGAGGACCCAGACGTGGTGCGGAGATGGAGAAGAGGGACTGCGGGATGACGCATGCCCGCCCCGGCTCCTCCACGTGGTGGAGGTGGACCGGGACGGGCTCGCGATCACTTCTTGGAGTAGTACTCCACGATGAGCTGCTCCTGGATCGGCATGTCGATCTGCTCGCGCACGGGAGTCTGGTGAACCAGGATCCGCATGCGGGTCGGGAGCGCCTCGAGCCAGGCCGGAACGATCCGCTCGCCGTGGGTCTCGCGAGCCACGATGAACGGGGTCATCTCGAGCGACTTCTCGCGCACGTCGATGATGTCGTACTGGGTGACCTGGAAGGACGGGATGTCGACCTTCTTGCCGTTGACCAGGAAGTGACCGTGGGTCACCAGCTGGCGGGCGTGGCGGCGCGTGCGGGCGAAGCCGGCACGGTAGACCACGTTGTCGAGACGGCACTCGAGGAGCTGGAGCAGGTTCTCGCCGGTCTTGCCCTGGCGACGGGCAGCCTCCACGTAGTACTTGTGGAACTGCTTCTCCAGCACGCCGTAGGTGAAGCGGGCCTTCTGCTTCTCCTGCAGCTGGTTGCGGTACTCGCTCTCCTTGACCCGCGCGCGGCCGTGCTGGCCCGGGGGGTAGGGGCGCTTCTCGAAGGCAGCGTCGCCGCCGACGAGGTCGACGCCGAGACGGCGCGACTTCTTGGTCAGGGGTCCGGTGTAACGGGCCATTGAAGTTCTCCTCTAAGTCCTGGTCAGACGCTCAGACGCGCCGGCGCTTCGGCGGGCGGCAGCCGTTGTGCGGGGCGGGGGTCACGTCCTGGATGGTGCCGACCTCGAGGCCGATCGCACCCAGCGAACGGATCGCCGTCTCGCGGCCCGAACCCGGACCCTTGACGAAGACGTCGATCTTCTTCATGCCGTGCTCCATCGCCCGACGACCAGCGGCCTCGGCGGCCATCTGAGCGGCGTACGGGGTGGACTTGCGGGAGCCCTTGAAGCCGACGGTGCCGGCAGAGGCCCACGAGATCACCGCACCGGTCGGGTCGGTGATCGTGACGATCGTGTTGTTGAACGTGCTCTTGATGTGGGCCTCGCCCTGAGCGACGTTCTTCTTCTCCTTGCGGCGCACCTTCTTGGCGCCCGCGCGAGCCTTGGGAGGCATGCGTTATCTCCTTGAGAAAGCTGGTCGTGAGGCAGTGTCGAGCCAGAGGCTCAGATCACTTGGCCTTCTTCTTGCCGGCAACCGTGCGCTTCGGGCCCTTGCGGGTGCGAGCGTTGGTCTTGGTGCGCTGACCGCGGACCGGGAGGCCCATGCGGTGACGGCGACCCTGGTAGCTGCCGATCTCGATCTTGCGGCGGATGTCGGCCTGAACCTCGCGACGGAGGTCACCCTCGATCTTGAAGTTCGCCTCGATCTCGTCGCGGAGCTTGACCAGCTCCTCGTCACCCAGCTCGTGGACGCGGAGGTCCGGGCTGACGCCGGTGGCCTCCAGCAGCTGCTGGGCGCGGGTACGGCCGATGCCGTAGATGTAGGTGAGTGCGACCTCGATGCGCTTGTCACGCGGCAGGTCGACTCCGACGAGGCGAGCCATGATGGCTTCCTTTCAAACGGTTGCGGTGGTGTGGTCGTGATGCATCCGGGCCTTGCGTGCCCAGCTCCGGCCATCCGCACCGGAGGTGGTTCGCCGTCGTACGACGGCTAAGCGATCACGTTGATGAGTTGTTCAGTTGTGTCTCGAGGCGGTCGCTGCGCGACCTCCTCGACAACCAGCCGGGCTCAGCCCTGGCGCTGCTTGTGGCGCGGGTTCTCGCAGATCACCATGACGCGGCCGTGGCGACGGATCACCTTGCACTTGTCACAGATCGGCTTCACGCTCGGGTTGACCTTCATGTCAGCCCTTTCTTGCTAGTGGCAGGACAGGTGAGCGGTGGCTCACTTGTAGCGGTAGACGATCCGGCCGCGCGAGAGGTCGTACGGCGAGAGCTCCACCACCACGCGGTCCTCGGGGAGGATCCGGATGTAGTGCTGGCGCATCTTGCCGCTGATGTGAGCGAGGACCTTGTGGCCGTTGCTCAGCTCGACGCGGAACATGGCGTTCGGAAGGGCCTCCACGACGGAGCCCTCCATCTCGATGACGCCTTCTTTCTTCGCCATGTCTCACAATCTGCTCGGGGATGTTGTGTCTACCGGTGGTCCGGGAACCTCTCGGCTGCCCGCAGGCGACCGAGTGGACCTCGCGGGTCGTGCACCACACACGAAACCCACGTTGGACCGACACGCCAGTCTATGTGCTGGCGTCAACGAACTCCCAATCCCCGAGGCCGGCGGGCACCGAGGCACGAGGGGTCCGCCGGTGTGCCGAGGGAGTTGAGGGCGCCCGCAGCTGAGGGACGAAGCCACGACGGCGCGTCTCGAAACCGGCCGGGGGCTCAGCCCGCCAGGAGCTCCAGGCTGCGCACCCGGGCAGGCGAGGTCCGCGGGTCGGTGCCCCGGAAGGCACCGGCGACGGGGTTGACCATCACCTCGTCGACGCCGTACGACGCCGCGAGGTCGGCCAGCTCGGCCCGGGCACCGTCGGCGTCGCCGATCACCCAACGTCGCCGCATCGCGTCGACCAGGCCCTCGTGCGCCTCGGGCAGGCCCGCCTCGACGATGGTCTCGGCGTCCTCGACGGTGCGCTGGGCGACCAGCGGCTGGCCGGTGCGCAGTGCGAGCATCTGCAGCAGCTGCGGCAGCGCCAGCCGGCCGGCCTCCTCGGCGGTGTCGGCGACCGAGGCGTTGACGGTGAGGAAGGTCCGCGGCTCGGCCAGCTCCGGGGACGGCTGGAAGGTGGAGCGGTAGAGCTCGAGCGCCTCGGCGGTGCCGGAGCCCGAGAAGTGGTGGGCGAAGACGTACGGCATGCCCTTGGCCGCGGCCAGGCGCGCGGAGTAGTCGGAGGAGCCGAGCAGCCAGATCTGGGGCACCGACTGCGCGGCCGGCGTTGCCCTGAGGACGTGCTGCGACCCGCGCAGGGCCAGCCCGACGCCGGCGGGCTCCATCATCGCGAGCACGTTGTCGACGTACTCCGGGAAGTGGGTGACCGCCTCGTCGCTGACGCCGCCGGCGCCGTGGCGCAGCGCCCAGCTGGTGACCGGGTCGGTGCCCGGCGCCCGCCCGATGCCGAGGTCGATCCGCCCCGGGAAGGCCGCCTCGAGCAGCGCGAACTGCTCGGCGACCACCAGCGGCGCGTGGTTCGGGAGCATCACGCCACCCGAACCGACCCGGATCCGCTCGGTCGCCGACGCCACCAGACCGATCACGACCGGAGGGTTGGTCGCCGCGACGGCCGGCATGTTGTGGTGCTCGGCGAGCCAGAAGCGGCGGTAGCCGAGCCTGTCGGCGGCGCGGGCCAGGTCCAGGGTCGCCGCGAGGGCGTCGCCGGTGGCCTGGTCGCTGCGGACGGGGACGAGGTCGAGGACGGAGAGCGCGAGAGACGAAGACATCACCAGATCCAAGGCGCTACCCCCGCCACACATTCCCCGAGCGTGCCGCGGATTCATCACGGTATGTAGATCAACCGGCGGTCCTGTAGCGGAGTTCCGGAGGGGAAGCGGGGACTCGCCTACATCCCGTGATGAATCCGCACACCCCGAGCAGCGTCAGTCGTCGGAAGTCGCGCTCCTGCGCACCAGCAGCAACCCCGCCCCGAACGCCCCGGCCCCGAGCAGGCAGAGCATGAACACGTCCATCAGGTAGTGCCCGGCCCCGCTCTGGGCGATCCAGTCGGAGCGGTCGGTCCCCTCGAACCGGTCGACCAGCTGGATCGCGGAGGCCGAGGCGGCGTACCCCCACCGCGAGGGCGAGAGCCAGGCGATCTGCTCGAGCAGCACGCGGCCGGCGATCTCGAAGAGGGCTCCCGACAGGACCAGCTGGAGCATGACCAGGCCGACCAGGGCCGGCATCGTCTGCTCGGTGCTGGTGACGAGCGCGGACAGCGCGAGGCCGATGACCACCATCACCGCGGACAGGACTGCGATCGCGATCGCGACCCGGAAGGTGCCGGCGGTGCCGTCGGCGCCGGGGAGGCCGACGGTCGCGAGGAAGGTGACGACCAGGCCCTGCACGAACGCGGCCGTGCCGAGCACGAGCACCTTGCTGGTGAAGTAGATGCCGGGCGAGAGGCCGACGGCGTACTCCCGCTTGAAGATCGGCCGCTCCCCCACCAGCTCCCGGATGGCGAGCGCCGTGCCCATCAGGCAGGCCGCGACGATGAGGACCGTCAGCCGTTGCTGGGCCTCGCCGACCTTGCCGCCGGCCTCGAGGATCGAGATGCCGTCGTGGCCGGGCACGACCCGGCTCAACCCGCCGAGGATGAGCGGGAGCAGCACGAGCATGCCGAGCAGCAGCCGGTCGGCGAGGACGACGGCGAGGTTGCGCTTGACCAGGGTGGTCAGCTGACGGGAGACGGACTGGCGCGGCGGAGCGGGTACGGCGCCGCCGTGCGACTGCTGCGGCATCGCCGAGGTGTCGACGGCGTGCTGGGGCACGGGGATCCGTTGCCACAGGTCGGCGTCGTCGAGCAGGTCGAAGACCTCGGGGTAGTTGGTCTTGCCGAAGTGGGTGAGCACGCCGTCCGGCGGTCCGAAGTACGCGATCCGGCCGCCCGGGGCGAGCACGAGCACGTTGTCGCAGACGTCGAGCGCGAGCACCGAGTGCGTCACGACCATGACCACGCGGCCGTCGTCGGCGAGGCTGCGCAGCTGGCGCATCACCTCGAGGTCGAGACCCGGGTCGAGACCGGAGGTCGGCTCGTCGAGGAAGAGCAGCGGCGGCGCTGTGAGCAGCTCGGTGGCGATGGAGACGCGCTTGCGCTGACCGCCGGAGAGCTGGGTGCCGATCCGGTTGTCGAGCCGCTCGGTGAGCTGCATCTGCTGCGCGACCGTCTGCACGCGGTGGTCCCACTCCTGCGCCGTCGTGTCGGGCGGCAGCCGGAGCTGGGCGGCGAACCGCAGGCCCTGCCGGACCTTCAGCTGCGGGTGCAGGATGTCCTGCTGCGGCACCAGGCCGATCTGGAAGCGCAGCTGGTCGTAGTGCTGGTAGAGGTCGTGGCCCTGCCAGATCACCCGGCCGTGGCTGGCCGGCTTGAGGCCGGTGAGCGCACCGAGCAGCGTGGACTTGCCGGCTCCCGAGGGGCCGATGACGGCGGTGAGGCTGCGCGGCTCGAGCTTGAACGAGATGTTCTCGATCAGCCGCTTGCCGCCGGCGACCACCTGGGTCAGCCCGTCGGCGTACAGCGTGAACTCGTGGGCCGTCGCCGAGGCGATCAGCTGGTGGCCGTCCCACCGGAAGGTCTGGTTGCCGAAGATGACCTCGGAGCCGAGCGCCAGCTGGACGGCGCCCTGGACCCGCTGGCCGTTGACGAAGGTGCCGTTGAAGGAGCCGAGGTCGTGGAGCACCGCAGGCGACGTCGGGGTCGCCGGGTCGAGGCGGGCGTGGTGCCGGCTGACCAGCGGGTCGGCCAGCACGACGTCGTTGCTGTGCTCGCGACCGATCGTCAGCGACCGGCCGGTCTGGACCTGCTGCGGGAGGACGATGGAGTGACCGTGAGGCAGCTGCCCCGGAGGCAGTACGCCGGCCGGTCGCCAGGCATCGACGGGTCCCCCGCTGGCCGGCACCTGCGGCGGCGGCAGGTTCTTCCAGAACTCCCCCACCGGCGCCGGAGCCGGCGTCGGCTCCGCGACGGGCATCGGTCGCGGGGCGGGAGCAGGAGCGGGTGCAGCGATCGGGGCCGAGGGCGGGGGTGGCGGCGGGGCCACCGCGGACACCAGCACGCTGACGACGACCGGCTCACCGGTCGGGCTGCCGAGGTGGAGGCTGACCGGAGCACCGGTCAGCGGCAGCCGGCTGATCTTCTGGCCGGCCACGTAGGTGCCGTTGCTGCTCGCGTCGACCGCGACCCACGCACCGTCCTCGACCTGCAGGAAGGCATGGTGCCGCGACGCCTTGGCGTCGGTGACCGGGATGTCGCAGTCCAGCTCACGCCCGACGACGATGCGGGGTCCGTCGAAGGTCCGCGTCTGCCCGGCCCACTGCACCTGGAGTCGATCCACGACCGACACCCTAGGTGACCAGGTGGACCGGGCGGGCGGTCACCGCCAGTCGGGGCCGGTGGTGTCGTCGACGTCGGCCTGGTCGCGCGGGGTCACGGCGTGGTCGGGGACGTGGTCGTCGCCGCCGCGCGAGGACTTCCACAGGCTCGCCACGGCCGTGACGACCAGGGTCACGATGATCACGCCGAGGCTGAACAGCGACGGGATGTCCCACACGGCCACGTGCTCGCCGCCGTTGATGAACGGCAGCTCGTTCTCGTGCAGGGCGTGCAGGACCAGCTTGACGCCGATGAAGGCGAGGATGAAGGCCAGGCCGAGCGAGAGGTAGACCAGCTTCTGCAGCAGCCCGCCGAGCAGGAAGTACAGCTGGCGCAGGCCCATCAGCGCGAACACGTTGGCCGTGAAGACGAGGTACGGCTCCTGGGTGATGCCGAAGATCGCCGGGATCGAGTCGAGCGCGAACAGGATGTCGGTGACGCCGAGCGCGATGACGACGATGAGCATCGGCGAGACGAGGCGGACACCGTTCTCGTGGTACCAGAGCTTGAGGCCGTGCCAGCTGTCACCGACCCGCATCCGGCGCCGGGTGAAGGCGACGATCGCGTTGTCCTCGGGGTGCTCGTCCTCGTGGGCGCCGTACGACTTGACCAGCTTCACCGCGGTGTAGACCAGGAAGGCGCCGAAGGCGTAGAAGATCCAGCTGAAGTTCTCGATCAGCGCGTAGCCGAGAGCGATGAAGATGCCGCGGAAGACCAGCGCGAGGACGATGCCGACGAGCAGCGCCTCCTGCTGGTACTTGCGGGGCACCTTGAGCGCCGACATCAAGATGATGAAGACGAAGAGGTTGTCGATCGAGAGCGAGTACTCGGTCAGCCAGCCCGTGTAGAACTGGATGCCGTAGTCGTGCCCGTGGTGGATCAGGATGAAGGCACCGAAGGCCACGGCCGCGCCGACGTAGACGGCGAGCGCGATGGCGCACTCCTTCATCGACGGCTCGTGCGGGTCACGTGCGATGACGAAGACGTCGAAGAGGAGGACTCCGACGGTCACCGCGATGGTGATCGTCCATTCGAGGGTGGTCACGTCCATAGGGGTGTCCCTTCAGGGGCGGATGCGTCGACAGATCGCCCGAGGTCTCTTCCGCTGCCGACGATGACGCCGTCGTTGCAGCCTACGGGACCGGAGCGGGCGACTTCGACCGCTCGTGATGACGAGCCCGCAGCGAAGGAGTACTCCCCCCTGGTGCCCGGAATCCTCGCACGCCGCGGGGAAGCCGGTCCAATCAGGGCAGGCCGGTGACCCGGGCCATCGTGGCCAGCTTGGCGCCGGTCTCGCGGACCTCGGACGCCGGGTCGGAGCCTGCGACGATCCCCGCGCCGGCGAACAGCCGCAGCCGCGGACCGTCCATGACGGCCGCCCGGATGGTGATCGCGAACTCGCCGTCGCCGTACCGGTCGACCCAGCCGACACAGCCCGCGAACCAGTCACGCAGGTCGCCCTCGAGGTCGGCGATGACGGCGTTGGCCGCCGCGGTGGGTACGCCGCCCACGGCCGGGGTCGGGTGCAGGAGCTGGGCCAGCCGCAGTGCGCTCGGCCCGTCGACCGGATCGGCGAGGCGGGCGTGGATCGGCGTGGCGAGGTGCCACACGGTGTCGGTCGAGAGCAGCTCCGGGGTGGCGGGGTACTCGATCTCGACGCAGACGTCCTTGAGTGCGTGCACGATCGCCTCGACCACGAACGCGTGCTCGGCGAGGTCCTTGGCCGACTGCTGCAGCTCACCGGCGCGCCGGGCGTCCTCGGCGGGGTCGCTGGAGCGCGGCACCGATCCGGCCAGCGGCGTGCACGAGATGACCGCACCCTCGCGGCGCACGAGCAGCTCGGGGCTGGCGCCGACCAGGATCGGGCCCTCGCCGTCGGCAGAGCACTCGAGCGGGACGCTGAACACGTAACGACCGGGTCGCGTGGTCAGCAGCCGGTCGATGATCTCGGCGGGCACCAGCGGCGGGGTGCTCACCACGTCGAGGCACCGGCCGAGCACGACCTTGTGGAGGTGGCCGCTCGCGATCTTCTCGAGCGCGGTCGCCACCATCGCGGCGTACTCGTCGGGCGTCGGGAACTCGGTGACCTCGTAGGTCCGCTCGACGCTGGTGTCGGTGTCGGGCCGCTGCAGCGCGTGCTCGGCACCGGTCACGAAGTGCGCGAGCCCCGGTGCGCCGGCGGCGAAGGACAACGCGCACAGCGCCCGCTCCCCCGGTTCGAGCTCCGCGACGACCTGGTCGGCCCACGCCGGATCGGCACCGTCGGGCACCTCGGAGGTGTGCCGCACCGCGGCGGCGACGTAGGCCTGCTCGCCCGATGCGAAGAGCATCGGGCGAGCCGCGAGAGCCGCTGGTGTGATCGGGTCCCGCGCCATGTCACTCAGCCTAGTTGAGCCTGCTGCGGAGCACCGCGCCGAGCCCGGCGAGGAGGAGCAGCAGCCCGAGGGCCAGGTGCCAGGGCCGGTAGGGCGCACCGGCGTTCGGCAGGCCACCGCCCTTGCCGACCTCGTTGCCCGCCACCTCGTCGAACTCGTTGACCACCCGCACCGAGGCCTGCCCCGGACCGGTCGTCGTGGTGAGGTCGACGGCGATCGTCGGCTTCTTCGACGTGCTCGTCCTGCCCGCGACACTGGCCGTCATCGAGGTCGACGAGGCGCCGCCGTCCTTGGTCTCGGTGAGGGTGCAGGCCGCGCTCGACGGAAGCTCCGGGTACGACGCCCGGTAGCCGCTGCCCCGCGACAGCACCCGGGTCGCTCCCCCGGGCACGTCGAAGGCGACCCGCTGCCCGTCCACGAGCCAGGTGCAGGCGAGGGACACGCGGAACGGGCCCTTCGCACCGCCGGTGGTGGTATCGCCGACGACCTTCTTGATCACCTCGAGCGAGGTCAACCGGAAGGTGTTGGTCGCGGTCACCGCCACGTGGCTGAGCCCGCCCGCCTGGTCCGGCGCCGGCACCACGACGGTGCCGTCGGCCGGGGCCAGGAGGGTGGACGTCGCGCCACCGGAGCCGGTCTCGCTCACCACGCAGGAGGTGCCGATCGCGAACGGACCCACGGTGCGGGTGCCGCCCGCGGCGAGCCGGACCGTCTCGTCGTACGGCGTCTGCCCCCGGTAGGTGCAGCGGACCTGGAAGGTGAAGGTGCCCGTGCCCCAGCGCGCGGCGCCGTCGCCGTCGACCTTCTTCTCCAGGGTGAGCGTGCCCGCGTCGTAGGCGTTGGTGACCTCGACCGCGGCAGGCTCGGTGCCGGGCGTGACCGTCGCGGAGCCGTCGCCGTGGTCGACGACGTCGCCGCCGGTGACGACGATGTGGTCCGCGAAGAACAGGTCGGTCTCGGTGACCGTGCAGGCCGCGCCCACCGGGATCGTGTCCGCCGGTGCGGTGAAGGTCTCGCCGGCACGCAGCGTGAACTCCAGGTCGGTCGCGCCGGTCCCGTCGAAGGTCACGTCCCTTCCGGTGATCGACGTGCAGCGCAGGGTGAAGGTGAACGGCCCGAAGGTGGTGCCGGTCGCCTGGGTCTGCACCCGCTTGGTCACCGACAGCCCGGTGAACCGGTAGTCGTTGGTGATGGTCGCGGCGGCGGGGGTGTCCCCGACCGCCACGGTCACCGGCGTGCCGGAGCGTGAGGTCTCCCCGAACTCGCCGACCGCGCCCTGCTCGGTGAACGTGCAGGAGCTGCCGTTCGCGCTGACGGGGATGCCGTCGATGCGCGCGGTCAGCTGGTCGGCTTGGCGCAGCTCGACCACCGCGTCCGTCCCGAGGTCGAGGACGACGCCGCCGGCCTGGCAGGTCACGTCGACCCGGAAGGTGTCGGGCGCGTAGTCGGCGGCCGGACCGGTCACCTGCTTGGTGATCCGGACCGACCCGGTCCGCAGCTGCACCCCGACCCGGTTCGGCGCGATCTGCCGGAAGGCACTGACCCCGCTGTACCTGAACTTGATGCCGTGCTGGTTCCACGCCACCAGGTCCTGGGCGGGAACGTCGCGCGGCACCCCGCTGGGGTCGTCGTCCGAGGCGAGCAGGTTGACGGTGGAGAAGGTCACGTCGGCGGTCTCGCCGGCGCGCAGCGAGCCCGCGGGCGTCGTACGGAAGTCGAGGTGGACGCGGATTCCCGTCACCTTGCTCCAGTCCGTCGTGCCGTCCGCCACCGACCAGCTCTCGTTGTTCTGCTCGCACACGGGGCTCGTGGCCAGTCCGCTCCACGTCCCGACGCACACGCCGGGCCGGGTGGTGACCTCGACCCGCTGGGTGGTCCCCGGCGGAGCCGCGACCTGGAGCGAGCCGGCGACCAGCTGGGGACGGTACGCCGACCCGCGCTGGCTCCCCGAGACGAGCTGGCGGTCACCGCGCACCGGGAGCTGGTCGAAGACCGTCATCTCGTCGATGTTCACGGTGCCGGCGTTGACGCTGTGCAGGACCCAGTCGTCGGTGCCGTCGACCTCGCTGTTGGCCACGCAGGGCGAGCGGTAGTAGGAGCCGCCGGTCGCCGCGAGGCTCGGCGTGCACACCGCACCCGGGGCGCCGGGCTGCGTCGCTCCGGCCAGCGATCCCCGCACGCCCTTGACCGTGTAGAGGTTCGGCCCGGTGACGGTGCCGACGAAGTCGGAGGTCCCGCAGGTGGTCGGGTCCTGGCCCCAGTCACCGGTGAGAGGGCCACCGGGCACCGTGTTGCGGCACGACGACAGGGTCTGCTCGGTGCGCACCGTCATCGTGTTGGTGGCCGTCTGCCCCGTCCCGAGCCCCGGCTGGAGCTCGAGGAACACCCGGATCCGGAACACCTCGCCCGGACGCATCTGGGAGCCGCCCGCGGGCCAGGTGAACCGCAGGACCGAGCCACCGGAATCGGTGGTCACCGTGACGTCGTCCGACAGGGACCCGTCGGGGTCGGGGGTGTAGACAGGCGCGGGAGAGCCGGTGTGGAGCAGTGCCGGCGGCACCACGTCGCGCAGCTCGGTCAGGTTCAGGTAGCCGGTCCCGGTGTTCTCGATCGTGAGGTCGAACGGGACCGCGTCGCCGACCGACGCGAGCCGGTTGCCGTCGTTGGTCAGCTTGCGGACCGCGATCTCGCGGCTGCCGGGCGCCAGCTCGACCGCGGCGACGGCGTCCTCGTGCTCGGAGTCGTTGCCGTCGGGCCGGGTCGTCCAGGACGTCTGGGTGTTCTCGACGACGTGGTCGAACAGCACCGGATCGCCGGAGGCGCGATGGCTCGCGCGCAGCCGCACACCGAAGGTCGCCGTGGCCGCCCAGCTCGGTGCGGGCACCGTGGCGGAGAACAGCTTGCCGTCGGCCCGCGTGAACGTGAACCGGATGCCCTGGACCTGGCCGTTCGGGACGCCCGCGGGCAGGGTCGCGGTCGGTGTCGGCGTACCGAGCACCCACTGGCTGCCGTCGTGCAGGTCGACCTGGACCCGGTCGGCGCCCTGCGGCAGGGCGACCGCGCCGAGGCCGGTGAAGTCGAAGGTGTCCCAGAACTCGGTCGAGTCGGCGTGGTCCTCGACCACCAGCACCTGCGGCGCGAGCGTGCTGCGCGGGTTCGAGCCCTGGTCGGCGCCGAGGGTCACGGTGACCGGGACGTCCGGGTTCGGCTCGTAGATCACCGTCGGCGAGATCGCCTTGGTGGGCGTGATGTTGACGAGACCGCCGGTCAGCGTGACCGTCGCGTCGTCGACGTCGCCCGTCGCGACGCCCGGGCTGGTCACCGGGTCGTAGGACTGGGCGAACACCCGGTTGGCGACGTCCACCGTCTGGCCGGCGCGCAGCACCTGGTCGGCGCCGGTGGCACGCAGCGTGGGCCGCAGCCGGGTCGCCAGGGTGACGGTGAGCTGGTTGTCCTCGGTGATCGTGCCGCCCGTGGTCGCCGGGGCGCTGCCCTGGAAGGTGACACTGATGCCGACGATCGTCTGCGGCGAGGCGAGGCCGGCGTTGACGGCGGCGGCCGTGGTCCGCTCGGTGGCGTAGGTGCCGGCGGCCTCGTCGTACCGGAGCAGCCACACGGTGCTGGCGCTCAGGTCCACCTGGCCGGGGTGACTCGCCGCGATGGTGATGCCGGTGACGTCGAACCGGTTGAGCGGGTTCGGGCGGGCCGGGTCGCCGAGGTGGTCGGCGCCGGTGTCGAACGGGTCGGCCTGGGCGCCCGCGGGGTCGGCGCTGCTCTGGCAGTCCGGCACCGTGGTGTCGGTGCACAGCGCCGGATCGGTGAGCCGGACGTACGACGCCCGCGCCGTCGAACCGTTGCTGCCCGTGATCGTCCAGGTCGCGGTGGGGTACGCCCCCGGGGCGGTACCGACGGGCGGCACGTGGATCGAGGAGGTCGGGGTGACCGCCTTGGTCACCGCGACGACGGGGTCCGGGTCGAGGACCTGGATCGTGTCGTGGTCGGTGTCGGTGACGGCGGGGCCGCCGGCGGTCGGGGTGCCCGCGATCTCGACGTCGTTGTCGACCAGGCCCTGGTCGGCGGTGTTGTAGTCGCGGTCCTCGACGACGAAGGCGCCGTCCGAGCGGGCCTTGTCGCGCACCTGCCAGAGCAGCGAGAACCGGCGGTCGGTGCTGCCGGCGCCGACGCCGGAGCCGGGGTCGGGCGCGAACGGGTCGAACGCACCGCCCGGTTGCTGGGCCGCCTGGCGGGCGGCGGTGTCGGCCGCGGTCTCGGCGAGCGTGATCCGCATGCCGGTGGTCGACGCGCGCTGGGGTCCGGTCAGGTCGTAGCCCTTGAAGCCGCGGCTGCCGTCCATCCAGCTGCCGCCCGGCGCGGGGACGACGGTCCAGCCGCTGCCGTCGTACAGGGCGACCTGGGTGACGGTGTCGTAGCGCAGGTACCAGCCGCTGGAGTACGGCGTCGAGCTGGCCGCGACCGGCGAGATCCGGACCAGGTCGAACGCGTCGTAGACGGTCTCGGCGACCGGCGTGGTGGCCGGGTCGACGCCGTCGGTGATCACGACGGGCGAGTGGCCGCGGCTGACGCTCCAGTCGAGGTGCGTGGTCGCCCGGTCGTCGGACTGTGCGTCGACCGCGGCCTCCACCCAGGTCTTGCGGATCTCGACGCCGTCGCCCGGGCCGCCGGCGTCGGTGACGACGGTGCCGGTGCCGGTGTCGCCGTCGTCGTCGTGGAGGGTGGCGCCGCCGGCGGACTCGCCGTCGGCGTCGACCGTCGCGGAGTTGACGTACGGCGTGGGCCGGTCCGGGCCGGGCGTGACCGCACCGCCGTCGCGGAGGTCGCCGCGGGCCTCGAACTCGATGTTCGGGGTGAGCGTGGTGTTGCTCGGGAAACCGGCAGCGCTGTGGAAGGAGAACCGGATGCCCTGCACCGTGTCGCCGGTGAGGCCGAGCCCGGCGAGCAGTGCCGTGGTGGCCGCGGCGTCGCGCCGCAGCACCGAGGCGCCGACCTGCGGGCCGTGCACGACCAGGGTGTGCCACGTACCCGCCGTGTCCTGCACCTCGACGGTCAGCACCGTGCCCGCGGGCACCTGGGTGGGGGCGATCGAGACCAGGTCGAAGGCGTCCCAGAACTCGGCGCTGCCGCTGCCGACGGCGTCCTCGACCACGATGTCGCGCACGAGCGCGCCGTCGCCGTGTGCGACCGCGTTGGCCTGCAGCGAGGAGATCACCGACTCCCCCGGCTCGACGGCGGCCGAGGGCCGCACCGTCTTGGTCAGGGTGGTGCTGATGGCCGGATCCACGATCCGCAGCGTGTCGCTGGCGTCGTCGCTGTCGGTGAGCCCGTTGCTCGCCCGCACGTCGGCGTCGACGCGGTTGGTGAGCGTCACGTCGGGATCGCCGGCCGTGGCGTCCTCGGTGGTGTCGATCGTGAAGCTCGCGCCACCGGTCTCGTTGGCCCCGATCGGGCCGGTCCAATCGATGTCGAAGCCGGAGATCTTCGCCGAGGGCGGCGCGGGTGTCTGGCCGCTGGTGACGACCACGGTGTCGGTCCCGCCCGCGAGCAGGTGGTAGGTGACGGTCGCCTGGGTGGCGGCCGCAGGCCAGGTGAGCGGCGCGGTGAAGCCACCGAAGGTGACCTCGTCGGTGAAGAAGTCGCGGTCCTGCAGGCCCAGCGAGGTGACCGGCACCTCGCCGTTGGTGCCACTGATCGTCGCCGAGGCGTCCTGGCCGGCGGTGATGCCGCCCGGCGAGATGTCCTTGCCGGCCTCGACCGTCGGGATGGCCGGGCGCACGACGTACGACGCCGTGGCGTCGTCGGTCGCGGTCGGCTGGCCGGCCAGCACGGCGCTTCCGGTGGCGACGTTGTCGACGCGGTGCTCGGCGGTCGACAGGTCGCTGCCGTCGTTGCGGTGCGTGCCGCGCTGCTCGAGGCCGAGGTCTGCCTTGATCTGCTGGCCTGGCGCGATCTCGCCGGAGCAGGTGATCCGGATGCCACCCACCTCGGCATTGCCGACCCCGGCCGGCAGCGCGAGCGGATCGGACGCCGGAGCGTCGGTTCCCTGCACCCAGCTCCAGGTCCCTCCCGAGCGTACGTAGGCGTCGACCCGGACCGTGTCGCAGCCGGCCGGCAAGGTGACCGCGCCGAAGCCGGTGAAGTCGGTGATGGTGAAGGGGTTGCTCGCAGCGAGCGTCGCGGCACCGTCCGGCGCCGCCTTCGGCTCCTGCACGGTCAGGCGGTCGACGGCGACGTTGCCGGCGTTGCGGATGCCGACAGCGATCGTCGAGTCGGCGCCCGGCTCGAAGGGCTGGCTGCCCGGCTGCCACGACTTGGTGACGTCCGCGCCCATGGTGATCGGCGCGTCGACGTTGATGGTGGCGGCGCTCTGCTTGGTGTCCGCGTTGCTCGCCGACACCCGGGCGGTGTTGACGATGTCGGGGCTCCGGCCCGGCGGGTAGTCGTCCGGGACCTTCAGCGAGACAGAGATCGTGTACGTCGTACCGGCCTGCAGACCGGTGCCGACCGGCCCGTCAGTCACCTGGTCGAGGTCGACGGTCAACGAGGTGCCCGGCACCACGGTCGAGGGCGGGGTGGCCGCGCCGCCCGGCTGCCAGGTGACCGTGCGGGGGACGGTGGCGGCGTTCGGGCTGAACGTCACGTTCTGGATCGGGAAGCCCGCCAGCTCGTCGGGCAGCTCGTCGACGACCTGCGTGTCGAGGCAGTCGTCCTCGGAGCAACGCACCTGGATCAGGTACGTGAACGTCTGCCCCGGCTTCGGCTCGGCCTGGTCGACCGTCTTGTCGATCTGCAACGAGTCCGGAGCACCGGCCGACGGCGGCACCACCGCGACCAGACCGATCATCCCGACCAGCATCGCCAGGGCCCCTCCGGCCCAGCGACGACGGCTCCCACCCTGCTTCGGACGCACTCCACCCACTGTTCTCACACTCCCTCCGCGAGCGAGAGTAGGGAGTTTTGAGAAGGCTTCACGCCACAATCGGCGGCAGAGCAACCCAGATCACGGACAGAGTTACCAGATCTGAGAACAAGAGCGGCAGATCTGCGTCAGTCGCCACCGTACGGGACGCCGAGAGCCTCCAGGCGGGCCCGACCGCCGTCCTCGGCGGTCAGCACCCACACACCGTGCTCGGTGAGGGCGAAGGTGTGCTCGTAGTGCGCGGCCCAGCTGCCGTCGGCCGTGACGACCGTCCAGTCGTCGGCGGCGACGTCGCTGTCGTGGGTGCCGAGGCTGATCATCGGCTCGACGGCGAGCGCGGTGCCCTGGCGCAACCGCGGGCCGCGGCCGGGGCGTCCCTCGTTGGGGACGTCGGGCTCCATGTGCATGGCGGTGCCGATGCCGTGGCCCGTGTAGCCGTCGACGATGCCGTAGTCGCCCTGGCTGCGGACGTACGACGCCACGGCGTGCGAGATGTCGCCGACGCGGCCACCGATGCGGGCAGCGGCCAGGCCGCGCCACAGCGACTCCTCAGTGACACGCATCAGCTCGGTGACCTCGTCGCGCACGGTACCGACGGCGACCGTGATCGCGGCGTCGCCGTGCCAGCCCTGCCCGGAGTCGTCGAAGACGATCGCCCCGCAGTCGATGGAGATGGCGTCGCCCTCGGCGAGCACCCGGCTGCCGGGGATGCCGTGCACGACCTCGTCGTTCACAGAGGCGCAGACGCTGGCGGGGAAGGGCGGCTCGCCGTACCCGAGGAAGGACGGGACAGCGCCCTGCTCGCGGATGCTCAGCTCGGCGAGGGCGTCGAGCTCGGCGGTGGTGACGCCGGGACGGACCGCGTCACGCAGGCGCGCGAGCGTGCGGCCGACCACGAGGCCGGCCGCACGCATCACGCGTACCTGCTCCGGCGTCTTGATCTCGATCCGGTGCTGGTCGAAGAACAAGAGACGCCGTCAGGACTGCGGGATGTCGTCGAGCGCGTCGAAGATCCGCTGCTGGACGTCGTCGATGTCGCCCATGCCGTCGACGGAGACGACCAGGCCACGCTCGGCGTAGACCGCGATGAGCGGCTCGGTCTCCTCGGCGTAGACCTCGAGGCGGCGTCGGATGACGTCCTCGGTGTCGTCGGCGCGACCCTCGATCTGGGCCCGCTTCAGCAGACGGCCGACGACGGCCTCCTGGTCGACGGTCAGGCACAGCACGGCATCGAGCCGGTGGCCGGTCGCGTCGATCATCTTGTCGAGCTCGGTGACCTGCGCCAGGGTGCGCGGGTAGCCGTCGAGGAGGAAGCCCTTCTCGGCGTCCGACTCGGCGATCCGGTCACGCACCATGTTGTTGGTGACCTCGTCGGGCACGTACTCGCCGGCGTCCATGTAGCGCTTGGCCTCGACACCGAGCGGGGTGCCCTGGCCGACGTTCGCGCGGAAGATGTCGCCGGTGGAGATGGCCGGAACGCCGAAGTGGTCGGCGACGGCCTTCGCCTGGGTGCCCTTGCCGGCGCCCGGGGGGCCCATGATCAGAAGCCTCAACGCAGGAATCCTTCGTAGTTGCGCTGCTGGAGCTGGCTCTCGATCTGCTTCACCGTGTCCAGTGCGACGCCGACCATGATCAGGATGGACGTGCCACCGAACGGGAAGTTCTGGTTGGCGTTGATCAGCACGAACGCGATCAGCGGTACGAGCGAGATCAGACCCAGGTAGAGAGCGCCCGGCAGCGTGATGCGGGACAGGACGTAGGACAGGTAGTCCTGGGTCGGCTTGCCCGCCCGGATCCCGGGGATGAAGCCGCCGTACTTCTTCATGTTGTCGGCCACCTCTTCAGGGTTGAAGGTGATCGACACGTAGAAGTAGGTGAAGAAGATGATCAGCAGGAAGTACGCCGCCATGTGCACCGGGTGACCCTGGTCGACGAGGTACTCGTTGACCCACCGGATGAACTTGTTGGGGTTCTCCTGGTTGAACTGGACCGCCATCGCCGGCAGGTAGAGCAGCGACGAGGCGAAGATGACCGGGATGATGCCGGCCTGGTTGACCTTGAGCGGGATGTACGTCGAACTTCCGCCGAACATCTTGCGGCCGACCATCCGGCGGGCGTACTGCACCGGGATCCGGCGCTGTGCCTGCTCGATGAAGATGACCGCGGCCACGAGCACGAGGCCGATCACGACGACGATGCCGAAGGTCCACCAGCCCTGGCTGATCTTGACCTGCCACAGGGCGATCGGGAACGTCGCGACGACCTGGGTGAAGATCAGGATCGACATGCCGTTGCCGACGCCGCGTTCGGTGATCAACTCGCCGAGCCACATGATGACGGCCGTACCGGCGGTCATGGTCACGACCATGACGAGGAACGTCTTGGTGTCGTTGCTGTGCAGCAACGGGTACTGGGTGTTGTCACAGCCCTGCAGCAGGTTGCCGGTGCGCGCGAGCGCGACGATGCCGGTGGCCTGCAGGACCGCGAGGCCCAGGGTGAGGTAGCGCGTGTACTGGGTGATCTTCGTCTGACCGGCCTGGCCCTCCTTCTTGAGGGCCTCGAGCCGCGGGATCACCACGACGAGGAGCTGCAGGATGATGCTCGCGGTGATGTACGGCATGATGCCGAGCGCGAAGATCGTCAGCTGGAGGAGCGCTCCTCCGGAGAAGAGGTTGACCAGGCTGTAGAGGCTGGCGTTGCTGCCTTCCTCGACCACCTTGATGCACTTCTCCACGTTGGAGACATGCACGCCAGGTGCCGGGATCTGCGATCCGGCCCTGAAGATGACGATGATCATCAGGACGAACAGCAGCTTGCGCCGCAGGTCCGGGGTCCGGAAGGCGTTCACGAACGCGGTGAGCACGCGGGTCCTCTTCTCTCATCGCTGGCCTTGTGGCCAGCGGGAAGCCTAACAGGGGGCACACAGCCGCCAGCGGGGTACGCCCGGCAGACCGTGGAGATGACACGAGGGGCGCGACGAGACCCGGGCAACACCCGGGACCGACGCGCCCCTCGCAGCGCCATCACAGGACCGTGATGGTCCCGCCGGCGCCCTCGATCTTCTCCTTGGCCGACGCCGAGAACGCGTTCGCGCTCACCGACACCTTGACCGTCAGGTCACCCTGGCCGAGCACCTTGACGAGCTCGCCCTTGCGGACGGCGCCCTTGGCGACCAGCGTCTCCGGGGTGACGTCGCCGCCCTCGGGGAACAGCGCGCTGATCCGGTCGAGGTTGACGACCTGGAAGGTCACCTTGAAGGGGTTCTTGAAGCCCTTGAGCTTCGGGAGCCGCATGTGCAGCGGCATCTGGCCACCCTCGAACGCGACCGGGACCTGGTAGCGGGCCTTGGTGCCCTTCGTACCACGACCGGCGGTCTTGCCCTTGGAGCCCTCACCACGACCCACGCGGGTCTTGGCGGTCTTGGCACCCGGCGCGGGGCGCAGGTGGTGCAGCTTGAGCGTCATTGTCACTCGCCTCCGACGACCTCGACCGTCACCATGTGACGGACGGTGTGGACCATGCCCCGGATCTCGGGACGGTCCTCCTTGATCACGACGTCGCCGATCCGCTTGAGGCCGAGGCTGCGCAGCGTCTCACGCTGGTTGGCCTTGGCGCCGATCTTCGACTTGGTCTGCTGGACCTTCAACTGTGCCATCAGATGGACACCGCCTCGGGCGCCGAAGCCTTGGCGGCGGCCGCAGCGGCCTCACCCTCGGCCTTGGCCCTGAGCAGCGCCGCCGGGGCGACGTGCTCGACGGGCAGACCACGACGCGCGGCCACCGACTCGGGCTGCTCCAGCATCTGGAGCGCCGCGACGGTCGCGTGCACGATGTTGATCTGGTTGGACGAGCCCAGCGACTTGCTGAGCACGTCGTGGATGCCGGCGCACTCGAGGACTGCACGCACCGGGCCACCGGCGATCACACCGGTACCGGGAGCGGCCGGACGCAGGAACACCACGCCGGCAGCCTTCTCGCCCTGGACCGGGTGCGGGATCGTGCCCTGGACGCGGGGGACGCGGAAGAAGTTCTTCTTCGCCTCCTCGACGCCCTTGGCGATCGCCGCGGGAACTTCCTTGGCCTTGCCGTAGCCGACGCCGACCAGGCCGTCGCCGTCACCGACGATCACGAGGGCGGTGAAGCTGAAGCGACGACCACCCTTCACGACCTTGGCGACACGGTTGATCGCAACGACGCGCTCGACGTACTGGCTCTTCTCGGCGCCGCCACGGCCGCCGTCGCGACCGCCACGGCCACCACGGTCGCCGCCCGAACGCTGTCCGCGCTGGGGTCCGCTCATGATTTCTCCTCAGTCCTGTTCGCGGTCAGAAGGTCAGGCCGCCCTCGCGGGCGCCATCAGCCAGGGCCGCGATGCGACCGTGATACTTGTTGCCCGACCGGTCGAAGACGACCGACTCGACGCCCTGCTCCTTGGCGCGGGCGGCCACGAGCTCGCCGACCTTCTTCGCCTTGGCGGTCTTGTCGCCGTCGAAGGCGCGCAGGTCGCCCTCGAGGGTCGAGGCAGACACCAGGGTCTTGCCGACCAGGTCGTCGACGACCTGCGCGGTGATGTGCTTGCTCGAGCGGGTGACCACCAGGCGCGGACGCTCGGAGGTACCGGAGATCTTCTTGCGACCGCGGATCTGGCGGCGCAGCTTGGAGCTGGCGCGAGCCGAGAGGTTCCGCTGGTGCTTGAGGGTGATCGCCATGGTCACTTACCAGCCTTTCCGACCTTGCGACGGACGTGCTCGCCGGAGTACCGGACGCCCTTGCCCTTGTACGGCTCGGGCTTGCGGAGCTTGCGGATGTTGGCGGCGACCTCGCCGACCAGCTGCTTGTCGATACCGACGACGCCCAGCTTGGTCGGGCTCTCCACCGTGAAGGTGATGCCCTCGGGGGCGTCGAAGATGATGACGTGCGAGTAACCGAGCTGGAACTCCAGCTGGGTCGGGCCCTTCGACAGGACGCGGTAACCCACGCCCACGATCTCGAGCTTCTTCTCGTAGCCGTCGGTGACACCGACGACCATGTTGTTGATGAGCGTCCGGGACAGGCCGTGGTAGGCCTTGGACAGGCGCTCGTCGTCGGGGCGCTTGACGTCGAGGACGCCGTCGCCCTTCTCGACCGTGATCGGAGCGACCACGGTGTGGCTCAGGGTGCCCTTCGGGCCCTTCACCGTGACGACGGAGCCGTCCACCTGGACGTCGACGCCCGCGGGGACCGGGACGGGGAGCTTGCCGATGCGCGACATGTTCTTCTCTCTCCTTCCCTTGTCACCAGACGTAGGCGAGGACTTCCCCACCCACGCCCTTCTGGTTGGCCTGGCGGTCGGTCAGCAGACCCTGGCTGGTCGAGATGATCGCCACACCCAGGCCGCCGAGAACCTTCGGCAGACCGGTGTGCTTGGCGTACACCCGCAGACCGGGCTTGCTGATGCGGCGCACACCGGCGAGCGAACGCTCACGGTTGCGGCCGTACTTGAGGGTCACGGTCAGCAGCTTGCCGACGCCGTTCTCGTTGTCGGCGACCCCGTAGGAGGTGATGTAGCCCTCCTGCTTGAGGATCTCCGCGACGCCTTCCTTGAGCTTGCTGTACGGCATGGTCACCGCGTCGTGGTACGCCTGGTTGGCGTTGCGCAGACGCGTGAGCATGTCTGCGATCGGGTCAGTCATCGTCATGATGTGTGTTCTTTCTGCTGTGGTTTCCACTCAGCAACGCGGCGAGTGGACCTTCAACGGTTGGGTGTTACCAGCTCGACTTGGTGACGCCGGGCAGCTCGCCGCGGTGGGCCATCTCCCGCAGGCAGATCCGGCACAGGCCGAACTTGCGGTAGACCGCCTTCGGCCGGCCGCAACGCTGGCAGCGGGTGTAGCCACGCACCGCGAACTTGGGCTTGCGGGCCGCCTTGACCTTGAGCGCAGTCTTCGCCATGTCAGTTCTCCTTGAACGGGAAGCCGAGCTGCTTCAGCAGCGCGCGCCCCTGCTCGTCGTTGGTCGCCGTGGTGACGATGGTGATGTCCATGCCCCGCTGGCGGTCAACCTTGTCCTGGTCGATCTCGTGGAACATGACCTGCTCGGTCAGGCCGAACGTGTAGTTGCCGCGGCCGTCGAACTGCTTCGGCGACAGACCACGGAAGTCGCGGATGCGCGGCAGCGCGAGCGACAGCAGGCGGTCGAGGAACTCCCACATCCGGTCGCCACGCAGCGTGACGTGCGTGCCGATCGGCATGCCCTCACGCAGCTTGAACTGCGCGATGGACTTGCGGGCCTTCGTGACGGCCGGCTTCTGGCCGGTGATCGCGGTGAGGTCGCGGATCGCGCCCTCGATCAGCTTCGAGTCGCGGGCAGCCTCGCCGACACCCATGTTCACGACGACCTTGACGACGCCGGGAACCTGCATGACGTTGGCGATCTCGAACTCGGTACGCAGCGCCGGGAGGATCTCCTCGCGGTACTTGGTCTTGAGCCGAGGCGTGACCTTCTCGATGGTGGTCTCGCTCATCTCAGATCTCCTTCCCGGTCTTGCGGGAGATGCGCACGCTGCGCGTCGAGGGGTACTCGGAACCGTCGGCGCGACGCTTCGTCACGTCGACCCGCTTGTAGCCGATCTTGGTGACGCCGTCACCCTCGACCAGCATCACGTTGGACACGTGGATGGGGGCCTCGGTGGTGATGATGCCGCCGGTGTTGCCCGCGCGCCCACCCTGGTCGACGACCTTGGTGTGCTTCTTGATGCGGTTGACACCCTCGACGATCACGCGCTCCTCCTCACGGAGGACCTTGATGATCTTGCCCTCGGCGCCCTTGTCCTTGCCGGCGATGACCTTGACGGTGTCGCCCTTCTTGACGCGCAGGTTGGGCTTCTTGCGGTTCTGCTCGGACTTCTTGCGGGCGCTTCGAATGAACTTGGCAGCCATCACAGCACCTCCGGTGCCAGCGAGATGATCTTCATGAACTTCTTCTCACGCAGCTCGCGGCCGACGGGGCCGAAGATGCGCGTACCGCGCGGCTCGCCGTCGTTCTTGAGGATCACCGCCGCGTTCTCGTCGAAGCGGATGTACGAACCGTCGGGCCGGCGACGCTCCTTGACGGTGCGCACGACGACAGCCTTGACGACCTCGCCCTTCTTGACGTTGCCACCGGGAATGGCGTCCTTGACGGTGGCGACGATGACGTCACCGATCCCGGCGTATCGACGACCGGAGCCGCCGAGCACGCGGATGCAAAGGATCTCCTTGGCACCGGTGTTGTCGGCGACCTTGAGTCGCGACTCCTGCTGAATCATCGATTTCTCCTGGTTGTCGTGCCGGTTCTCAGACCCTCACGGGAGCCTGAGCCTGGCCGAACGGATTTACTTCGCGCGCTCGAGGATCTCCACCACGCGCCAGCGCTTGGTGGCCGACAGCGGGCGGGTCTCCATGATGAGGACACGGTCGCCGACGCCGCAGTCGTTCTGCTCGTCGTGGGCCTTGAGCCGCGTGTTGCGGCGCAGGACCTTGCCGTACAGGGCGTGCTTGACGCGGTCCTCGACGGACACGACCACGGTCTTGTCCATCTTGTCGCTGACCACGAGACCCTCACGGGTCTTGCGGGCGTTGCGGGCGGTCTCGTTGGACTCGCTCATCAGTTCTCCTCCTCCGAACCCGGGGCGGTCCGGATGCCGAGCTCGCGCTCACGCACCACGGTGTAGATCCGGGCGATGTCCTTCTTGACCGTGCGGAGCCGACCGTGGCTCTCCAGCTGGCCGGTGGCCGCCTGGAAGCGGAGGTTGAACAGCTCCTCCTTGGCCTCGCGGAGCTTGGCCTCCAGGTCGACGTCGTTGAGCTCGTCCAGCTCGTGGGCGCGGATGACGTTCGCCATCAGAACTCACCAGCCTCTCGCGTGATGAAACGGGCCTTCATGGGCAGCTTGTGGATCGCACGACGCATGGCCTCGCGAGCGATGTCCTCCGGGACGCCGGAGAGCTCGAACATGACGCGGCCGGGCTTGACGTTGGCGACCCACCACTCGGGGGAACCCTTACCGGAACCCATGCGGGTCTCGGCCGGCTTCTTGGTGAGCGGGCGGTCCGGGTAGATGTTGATCCAGACCTTTCCGCCACGCTTGATGTGGCGGGTCATCGCGATACGGGCCGACTCGATCTGGCGGTTGGTGACGTACGCACTCTCCAGCGCCTGGATACCGAAGTCACCGAACGCGAGCGACGTACCGCCCTTGGCAGCACCCGACCGCTTGGGGTGGTGCTGCTTGCGGTGCTTGACGCGACGCGGCATCAACATGGGTCAGGACTCCGTTCCGGTGGTCGGCTCGGCGGCCGGCGCAGCCTCGACGGCGTCCGCGGGAGCGGCACCGTCGGCGTTGCGGTCCGAGCGGTTCGGGCGGTCACCGCGCGACCCACGGGTCGGACGGTCGCCACCACGGCTGGGGCGGCCACCGCGGCCGGGAACACCGGCGCGAGCAGCAGCCTGGGCCTGGCGCTCGGCACGGGAGCCGGCGACCTCGCCCTTGTAGATCCAGACCTTCACGCCGATGCGGCCGAAGGTCGTGCGGGCCTCGTAGAAGCCGTAGTCGATGTCGGCACGCAGCGTGTGCAGCGGGACGCGACCCTCGCGGTAGAACTCGGTGCGCGACATCTCGGCGCCGTTGAGGCGGCCGGAGCACTGGATCCGGATGCCCTTGGCACCGGAACGCATCGAGGTCTGCATGGCCTTGCGCATCGCGCGGCGGAACTGCACGCGACCCGACAGCTGCTCGGCGACACCCTGGGCGACCAGCTGCGCGTCGATCTCGGGGTTCTTGACCTCGAGGATGTTCAGCTGGACCTGCTTGCCGGTGAGCTTCTCGAGCTCGCCGCGGATGCGGTCGGCCTCGGCGCCACGGCGACCGATGACGATGCCCGGACGCGCGGTGTGGATGTCGACGCGGACCCGGTCACGGGTGCGCTCGATCTCGACCTTGGCGATACCGGCCCGCTCCATGCCCTTGCTGAGCAGCTTGCGGATCGCGACGTCCTCGCCGACGTAGGACTTGTACAGCTTGTCGGCGTACCAACGCGACTTGTGGTCGGTCGAGATGCCGAGGCGGAAGCCGTTCGGGTTGATCTTCTGACCCATTACTTCTTGCCCTTCTTCGCGACGACATCGGCCGGCTGGACCGCGATGGTGATGTGGCTGGTGCGCTTGTTGATCCGGGTGGCCCGGCCCTGCGCACGCGGACGCCAGCGCTTCATCGTCGGACCCTCGTCGACCCGCGCGACCGAGACGACCAGGTCGCCGGTGGCGAGGCCCTCGGTGGTCGCGGCGTTCGCGACGGCGCTCTGCAGCACCTTGTAGACGGTCTCGGAGGCCGCCTGCGGCGCGAACTGCAGCAGGGTCAGCGCCTCGTCGGCGGGCAGGCCGCGGACCAGGTCGATGACGCGGCGGGCCTTCATCGGGGTGATCCGCACGAAGCGGGCGGTCGCGAACGCGCCGGGCTCGTCGCCCAGGAGGGACTCGCGGCGCGCGCTGACGCGGTTGCGCTCAGTGGTGCTCATCGACGGCGTCCCTTCCGGTCTTCCTTGACGTGGCCGCGGTAGGTGCGGGTCGGCGCGAACTCACCGAGCTTGTGGCCGACCATGGAGTCGGACACGAAGACCGGGACGTGCTTGCGACCGTCGTGGACCGCGATCGTGTGGCCGATCATCGAGGGGATGATCATGGACCGGCGCGACCAGGTCTTGATGACGTTGTGGGTGCCCTTCTCGTTCTCGGCGTCCACCTTCTTGAGCAGGTGGCCGTCGACGAAGGGGCCCTTCTTCAGGCTGCGAGGCATCTCTCAGTTCCTTCAGCGCTTGTTCTTGCCGGACTTGCGGCGTCGGATGATCTGGGAGTCGCTGGCCTTGCGCTTGCGCGTACGGCCCTCGGGCTTGCCCCACGGTGAGACGGGGTGGCGACCACCGGACGTCTTGCCCTCACCACCACCGTGCGGGTGGTCGACCGGGTTCATGACCACACCACGGACGGTCGGGCGCTTGCCCTTCCAGCGCATGCGGCCGGCCTTGCCCCAGTTGATGTTCGACTGCTCGGCGTTGCCGACCTCGCCGATCGTGGCGCGGCAGCGCACGTCGACGTAGCGCATCTCGCCCGAGGGCAGACGCAGGGTGGCACGCGAGCCCTCACGGGCGACGAGCTGCGCGCTGTTGCCGGCCGAGCGGGCCAGCTTGGCGCCGCCACCGGGGCGGAGCTCCACGCAGTGGATCGTCGTACCGACGGGGATGTTGCGCAGCGGCAGGTTGTTGCCCGGCTTGATGTCGGCACCGACGCCCGACTCCACCCGCATGCCCTGCGTCAGGTCCTTCGGCGCCACGATGTAGCGCTTCTCGCCGTCGGCGTAGTGCAGCAGCGCGATGCGCGCGGTGCGGTTGGGGTCGTACTCGATGTGAGCGACCTTGGCCGGAACGCCGTCCTTGTCGTAGCGACGGAAGTCGATGATCCGGTAGGCGCGCTTGTGACCGCCACCCTGGTGCCGCGTGGTGATCCGGCCCTGGTTGTTGCGACCGCCCTTCTTGGGCAGCGGGCGGGTCAGCGACTTCTCGGGGGTGGTCCGGGTGATCTCGGCGAAGTCGGCCACCGAGGAGCCACGACGGCCCGGGGTGGTCGGCTTGTACTTGCGGATAGCCATGTCAGATTCCTCTACCTAGCCCGGTCAGGAGACCGGACCTCCGAAGATGTCGATGCGGTGACCGTCAGCCAGGCTCACGATGGCGCGCTTGGTGTCCTTGCGCTTGCCGAGGCCGTTCTTGGTGCGACGGACCTTGCCCGGACGGTTGAGCGTGTTCACCGAGGTGACCTTGACGCCGAAGACCTTCTCCACGGCGATCTTGATCTCGGTCTTGTTGGCGTCCGGGTGCACCAGGAAGGTGTACTTGTTGGCGTCGAGGAGGCTGTAGCTCTTCTCCGACACCACGGGCGCGATCAGGACGTCGCGGTGGTCCTTGTGCAGGGTGCTCATCAGTTGGTCTCCTCCTCGGCGTTGCCACCGACGAGGCGGTCGAACGCGGCCTTGCTGAACACCACGTCGTCGCTCACGAGGACGTCGCGGGTGTTGAGCTGGTCGACCGCCACGATGTGCACCTCGGGCGCGTTGCGCAGCGAGAGCCAGGTGAGGCTGTCGGCGCGCTCGAGCACGACGAGGAACTTGCGGCGGGTGGTCAGCTCGAAGAGCGAGGCGAGCGCGGCCTTGGTCGACGGCTTGTCGCCGGACACGAGGCCCTCGACGACGTGGATCCGCTCGTTGCGGGCCCGGTCGGAGAGGGCGCTGCGCAGGGCGGCGGCCTTCATCTTCTTGGGGGTGCGCTGGCTGTAGTCACGCGGCTGCGGGCCGTGGACGATGCCACCGCCGGCGAACTGCGGCGCCCGGGTCGAGCCCTGACGGGCGCGGCCGGTGCCCTTCTGCTTGTAGGGCTTCTTGCCACCGCCGCGGACCTCGCCGCGACGCTTGGTGGCGTGGGTGCCCTGACGCGCAGCGGCCTGCTGGGCGACGACGACCTGGTGGATCAGCGGGATGTTGACCTCGACACCGAAGATCTCGGCGGGGAAGTCGACGGAAACGGTCTTGGCCATGGTGATCAGCCCTTCTTCGCAGCCGTGCGGAGAACGACGAGACCGCCCTTGGGGCCGGGAACGGCGCCCTTGATCAGGACGATGCCCTTCTCGACGTCGACGGCGTGGACGGTGACGTTCTGGGTGGTGACGGTGTCGGTACCCATGCGACCGGCCATGCGCAGACCCTTGAACACGCGGCCGGGGGTGGCGCACGCGCCGATCGAGCCCGGCTTGCGGTGGTTGCGGTGGGCACCGTGCGAGGCGCTCACGCCGGCGAAGCCGTGACGCTTCATGACACCGGCGAAGCCCTTGCCCTTGCTGGTGCCGGTCACGTCGATGACCTGGCCGGCCTCGAACGTGTCGACGGGCAGCTCCTGGCCGACGGTGTACTCGCTGGCGTCGGCGGTGCGGATCTCGACCACGTGGCGACGCGGCGTCGTACCGGCCTTGGCGAAGTGACCCGCCTGCGGCTTGTTGACCTTGCGGCCCTCGATCTCGCCGAAGCCGATCTGGATGGCGTTGTAGCCGTCCGGCTGGGGCTGGCGGACCTGGGTGACGACGTTGGTGCCGGCGGCGACCACGGTCACCGGGATGACCCGGTTGTTCTCGTCCCAGAGCTGGGTCATGCCGAGCTTGGTGCCCAGCAGGCCCTTCACGTTGCGCTCAATAGTCATGTCTCGAACCTCAGAGCTTGATCTCGATGTCGACACCGGCCGGCAGGTCGAGGCGCATGAGGCTGTCGACGGTCTTCGGCGTGGGGTCGATGATGTCGATGAGCCGCTTGTGGGTGCGCATCTCGAAGTGCTCGCGCGAGTCCTTGTACTTGTGCGGCGAGCGGATGACACAGAAGACGTTCTTCTCGGTCGGCAGCGGCACGGGGCCGGCGACCTTCGCACCCGTCCGGGTGACCGTGTCCACGATCTTGCGCGCCGAGGTGTCGATCACCTCGTGGTCATAGGCCTTGAGCCTGATGCGGATCTTCTGTCCCGCCATAGGTCTCTCTCGTCCTTACTCGTCGTACGACTCTGGGTCCTTCAGCTCCGACCCCCGCGGTCGGGCGTGTCGCACCTTGTTGTGGGCGCGCACGTCTTCCCTGGGGAAGTCGAGCTGTTGTTCTTGGCTGCCTCGGGCCTCCCGGGCGTGCGGTGCGAGCTGATGTCGACGACCTGCACACGCTCCACGCGGCTCGGATCGGCAGGGCCGACCACTCCGCAGGGGAGACACGATTCAGTAGTCAAGATTGGCACGCACCCCGACGACCTGTCCGGGGCAACCGGAACATCTTGGCAGAGTTCCCGGGGCGTACCAAATTGCGGAGGGCGCTCCATTCTCGAGGCCGTCTCCCCCGGTTCCGCAGGGACCGGATGCAAGGATGACCCGCATGACCGACGGCCCCTCGCAGCAGTACCCGGCCCCGGGTGCGCCCGCGCCCGCCGACCCGGTCCCGCCCGGCGTCGCCGGGGCCTCGTTCCCGCCGCCGGGGGCGCCCCGGGGCTACGTCCCCGGGCCGGCGCCGGCCGGCTGGGCGCCGTACCCGACCGGTCCGGGGCCGCGCCCCGGCCTGGTGCTCGGCGCCGCCCACAAGCCCGGCGCACTCCCCCTGCGCCCGCTGACCCTCGGCAACATCTACGACGGCGCGTTCCGGATCATCCGGTTCAACCCGAAGGCGACGGTCGGCGCCGCGGTGATGGTGACCGCGGTCGCCATGCTGATCCCGGTCGTCGTGACGGTGATCGTCAGCCTCACCATCGGCATCGCGGCCGACGCCTCCGGTGAGCTCGACCCCAACGCCAGCACAGCGGAGCTGGTGGGGGCGCTGGCGGCGTACGGCTCCCTGCTGCTGTCCCTGGTCGTCGCCCAGGTCGGGGTGGTGTTCGTGACGGGCATGGTCGCCCACGTGACCCGGGCCGCGGCGGTCGGCCGCCGGCTGGGGCTCGGCGAGGCGTGGGCCGCGACGCGGGGCAAGCGGTGGCGGCTGCTCGGGCTCACCCTGGTCCTCAACGTGACCTTCCTGTTCCTGCTCGTGGCCTACATCCTGCTGTGGGTGCTCGTGGTGGTGGTGAGCAGCAACCCGTGGCCGGTCGTGATCTGGGGCCTGGTGAGCGTGCCTGCCTTCATCGCCCTGTGCTGCTGGCTGTGGATCCGCTTCTACTACCTGCCGGTGCCGGCGCTGATGCTCGAGCCGGTCGGCGTCTTCGGGGCGATCGGCCGCGGCTGGCGGCTCTCGTCACGGCAGTACTGGCGCACCTTCGGCATCGCGCTGCTCACCGTGGTCATCGCGCAGTTCGCCGGCGGGCTCCTGTCCTTCCCCGTCAGCATCGTCGGCAACGTGGTCGCGCTGGCCGCCCCGCAGCACGCCGTGCTCGCGCTGATCCTGACCCAGGCGATCGCCGTGGTCGTCCAGAATGCCTTCGTCGCGCCCTTCCTCGCCGCCGTCACGTCGGTGCAGTACGTCGACCTCCGCATGCGCAAGGAGGCCTTCGACGTCGAGCTGATGCGGGAGGCGGGGATCGTCCCGGCATGATCCCGGCGCTCGCCCTCGTCCGCCTCGACCCGCCGCTCGACCCGAGTGGGGACGAGGCGCGCCGTCAGCTGCGTCGCGAGCTGGTGCGCCCGGAGTACTACCAGGACGACATCATCGGCCGGCTGACCCGCTGGCTCGACCGGCTGATCTCCGGCACCGTCGACGCCGCCTCCGGCTCGTCGGGCCTGACCACGGCGGCAGCGATCCTGGTGGTGCTGCTGATCGTCGCCGGCGTCCTCTTCCTCGCGAGCCGCGCCCGTCGTACGGCGACCGGGCGGGCCGCGAGCACCCCCGCCCTGACCGACGAGGTGGTCAGCGCCGACCAGCTGCGGGCGCGCGCCGAGGCCGCCCTGGCCGCAGGTGACGCCGCCGGGGCGCTGGTCGACGCCTACCGGGCGGCCGCGGTGCGCCAGGTCGAGCGCGGCCGGATCGAGGACCTCCCCCAGGCCACGGCCCACGAGCTGGCCGACGCGCTGGTCGCGGTGTTCCCCGAGCACCGTCAGGCCGTGCTGCGCGGCGCCGACCTCTTCGACGGCGTCCTCTACGGCGAGCGGCCGGCCACGGCCGGGCAGGCGGCCGAGCTGCTGGCGCTCGACGACGCCCTCGCCGGGCGGGCGGTGCGCCGATGACGACCGCGACGGGGGCTCGGGTGCGTGTCTCGCGGGGCCAGCTGGTGGTCGCCGCAGCGGTGGTGCTCGCGATCGTGGTTGCGGTGTGGACGACCCGCGGCTCGGAGCAGTACCCGGGCGACGCCGACCCGCGCAACCCCGGGCCCGACGGCGCCCAGGCGATCGCCAAGGTGCTCGCCGACCAGGGCGTCGACGTCACCATCGCCCGCTCGGCCGACGCGTTCGACGAGGCGAAGGTCGACCACCGCACCACCGTCGTCGTGAGCGGCACCGAGCAGCTGGCGCCGAGCACGCTGCGGCGGATGCGCGAGCACGCCTCGGCCGCTGCCCGGATCGTCCTGGTCGAGCCGGACTTCGCGATCCTCAACCAGATCGACCCGGACCTCGGGCTGCTCACCGTGCCCGCCGGCAAGGACGACTCCGTCGCCGCCCGCTGCCCCGACGGGATCGCCGGTGTCGACCTCGACGGGCTGCGCGTCGAGGTGGACCGTGCCACGTCGTACACCGGCGAGGGTTGCTTCCCGGTCTCCGACCGGGCTCTGGTGCGCAGCGTGGACGGGCTGGTCCTCCTCGGTGCCGGCCAGGCGCTGACCAACGACCAGGTCACCCGCGCCGACAACGCGGCGGTCGGGCTGCGGCTGCTCGGGCAGGACCAGCGGCTGGTCTGGTACGTCCCCGACGCCACCGACGCCGTGTCCGACGACGCCGTCACGATCGGCACCCTGCTGCCCGACTGGATCGGGCCGGGCCTGTGGATCCTGGCGCTGGCCGGGGCCGCGCTGCTGCTGTGGCGGGTGCGCCGGCTCGGCCCGTTGTCGACCGAGCCGCTGCCGGTCGTGGTCCGCGCGGTCGAGACCGCCAGCAGCCGCGGCCGGATGTACCGCCGCAGCGGTGACCGCGACCACGCCGCCACCGCGCTGCGCCGCGCCGCCCGCGCCGACATCGCCCGCCGGCTGCGCCTGGACCGCGGCGCCCCGACCCCGGTGGTCGTCGAGGCGGCCGCGCGCCACCTCGGGGCTCCGGTCGAGGCCGTGGCCGCCCTGCTCGACGACGACCGCATGCCACCGGCGACCGACCAGGACCTGGTCCGGTTCGCGCAGGACCTGGCCCGACTGAGGAGAGAGGTACGACGCTCATGACCCAGACCACCCACGAGGCCGGTGTGCGCGAGCGGCTGATGGCCGTGCGCCAGGAGGTCGCCAAGGCCGTGGTCGGCCAGGACGCGGCCGTGTCCGGGCTGCTCGTCGCGCTGCTGTGCGGCGGCCACGTGCTGATGGAGGGCGTGCCCGGTACGGCGAAGACGCTGCTCGTGCGGACCCTGGCCCAGAGCCTCGACGTGCAGACCCGCCGGGTGCAGTTCACCCCCGACCTGATGCCGGGCGACATCACCGGATCGCTGGTCATCGACTCCGCAGGTGGCGGTGAGCTCAGCTTCCGCGAGGGGCCGATCTTCACCAACCTGCTGCTCGCCGACGAGATCAACCGGACGCCGCCGAAGACGCAGTCGGCGCTGCTGGAGGCGATGGAGGAGGGCCAGGTGTCCGCCGACGGCGTGACCCGGCCGCTGCCGCGCCCGTTCCTGGTCGCCGCCACCCAGAACCCGGTCGAGTTCGAGGGCACCTACCCGCTGCCCGAGGCCCAGCTGGACCGGTTCCTGCTCAAGGTGGTGCTGCCCGTGCCGCCGCGCGAGGACGAGATCACCATCCTCACCCGCCACGCCGAGGGCTTCGACCCGCGCGACGTGGCCGGCGCGGGCGTGCGTCCCGTGGCCGGTGCCGCCGACCTCGAGGCCGGGCAGGCGGCGGTGAAGAAGGTGCAGGTCGCACCCGAGGTGGCGTCGTACATCGTCGACATCGCGCGGGCCACCCGGGCCTCCCCGTCGCTCTCGCTCGGCGTGAGCCCGCGTGGTGCGACCGCGCTGCTGCGTGCGGCCCGGGCGTGGGCGTGGCTGTCGGGTCGCGACTTCGTGACGCCCGACGACGTGAAGGCGCTCGCCCAGGCATCGCTGGCCCACCGCCTCGGCGTGCGCGCCGAGGCCGAGCTCGAGGGCGTCGACGTCGCCCAGGTGCTCGCGTCGGCGATCGCGTCCGTCCCGGTCCCGCGCTAGTCGGATGGCGATCTCCGGCCGCGTCCCGCTGCTGCTCCTGCTGGGGCTGGCAGCGGTCGTGCTGCGCCCGCAGGCCGGCACGGTGTGGCTGTGGCTGCTCGGGGTGCTGCTGCTGGTCGGCCTCGACCGGCTGCTCACCCCCTCGCCCGCGCTGGCGACGATCACCCGGCGCCCGCCGGGCTCGGTCCGGCTCGGCGACCCCGCGTCGTCCGAGCTCGTGCTCGCCGCGACCGGCCGCCGACTGCACCTCCACGTGCGCGACGCCTGGCAGCCGTCGGCCGAGGCCCGCGACAACCGGTTCCGGCTGCGGCTGGCCGCTGGCGACCAGCGACGGCTGACCACGCCGCTGCTCCCCCGCCGCCGCGGCGACCTGCGCGCCGCCGGCGTCACGGTCCGGTCGTGGGGGCCGCTCGGGCTGGTCGCCCGGCAGCGCACGTACGACGTGCCCGGCTCGGTCCGGGCGCTGCCGCCCTTCGAGTCCCGCAAGCACCTGCCCTCCCGGCTGGCGCGGCTGCGCGAGCTCGACGGGCGGGCCGCCGTACGCGTGCGCGGGCAGGGCACCGAGTTCGACTCGCTGCGCGAGTACGTCCGCGGCGACGACGTACGCTCCATCGACTGGCGCGCCTCGGCCCGCAGCACCCACGTCGTGGTCCGCACCTGGCAGCCCGAGCGGGACCGCCGGGTGGTGCTGGTCCTCGACACCTCCCGTACGTCGGCCGGCCGGGTCGCCCGCGCCGCCGGCGAGGCGGAGACCGACGGCATGCCGCGGCTGGACGCCGCGATGGACTCCGCCCTGCTGCTCGCCGCCCTCGCCTCGCGGGCCGGTGACCGCGTCGACTTCGTCGCCGGCGACCGACGGGTCCGCGCCCGGCAGCGGCTGCACGGCGCCCGCGACGTGGCGATGCGGCTCCAGGAGCAGATGACCGACCTCGAGCCGGTCCTCGCCGAGGCCGACTGGGACCTGCTGGCCGGCGCGGTCCAGGGCTTCGGTCGCCAGCGCGCGCTCGTCGTCCTGCTCACCGCGCTCGAGCCCGCTGCGATCGCCGACGGCCTGCTGCCCGTGCTGCCGGTCCTCACCCGCCACCACCGCGTGGTGATCGCGTCCGTGCGCGATCCCGAGCTGACCCGGATGGCGGCGCTCGCCGACGAGGACGGTCCCACGCCGCCCACCGCCGACGACGTCTATGCCGCCGCGGCCGCCTCCCACGAGCTCGATCGCCGCGAGCGCACCCGCGCCATGCTGGTGCGACTCGGGGTCGACGTCGTCGACGCCGATGCAGGCGAGCTGCCTCCCGCGCTGGCCGACCACTACCTCGCGCTCAAGGCGCAGGGCCTGCTCTGAGCGAGGCTCAGCCCGGGCAGCTCTGTCGCCACTGCGGGTCGAGGTTGCCGACCCACGCGGCCAGTGCGACGTCCGTTCCGACGTCGAGGCACCCGTTGCCCCACAGCGTGAGCGAGCCCAGCGTCCCGGCCTGTCGCAGCCCGGAGGCCCACGACGAGATGTCGCCACTCAGGTCGTTCTGGTCCAGGTCCAGAGTCTCCAGGTGGGCCAGGTTGCCGAGGCCCGCCGGCATGCTCGTGAACGCGTTTCCGGCCAGGTGGAGCTCACGCAATCCCGTGAGTCCCCACAGCTGAGCGGGCAGACTGGCGAGCTGGTTGAACTGCAGGTCGAGGTGGGTGAGGTGGACGAGCCCGGCGATGTCCGCCGGCACTTGCGTCAGCTGGTTCAGGCCGAGGCGCAGCTCCTCGAGCAGCGGGAGGTTCCACACCGGGGTGGGCAAGCCGGGGAGCTCGTTGTCGTCGAGGTACAGGGCACGGAGGTGGGTCAGACCGCCCACCGAGGCAGGCACCTCGGTCAGGTGGTTGCCGCTGAGGATCAGGTGCTCCAGCCCGGCCAGCTGGGGCACGACGGCGGGCACCGACGTGAGCTCGTTGCGCTCGACCGACAGCCAGGTGAGCGCGTCGAGGTCGCCGAGCTCGGCAGGCAACACGGTCAGCTCGTTGTCGGCAAGGTAGAGGCCGTTGAGGCCGGTCAGCCGTCCGACGTCGCCCGGCAGCACGGACAGACCGGTCTGGCCGAGGTTCAGCTCCTGGAGGCTCGCCATGTCCCACAGCCGGTCGGGTAGTCCGCTGAGCGGATCGCCCCACAGCGACAGCGAGCGGAGATGCCCGAGGTCCGCGATGGCTGCCGGCAGGGTCGTCACGTCGGCGAAGGCGAGACCGACGCTGTCCACGGCGCGCGCGCAGGGCTGCTGGCCGCACGGGGGCGACCAGCAGGTGATCTGGCTCCACTCGCACGGATCGCCGGTCCCCCATCCACCGAGGCTGACCGCCTGGGGGTTGGCCGTCTTGATGGCCATCAGGGCCAGGCACTCGGACTTGGGGACGGACGTCTGGCTGGTGCAGAAGTCCGTCGGATCGGGGAGGTCGGCCTCACAGCCCGACGGGACGAACCACGGGCCGCCGTACGTCACCGCACCGGTGAACACCGGTCGCTTGGCCTCGAGCTTCAACGCGCCCACCCAGGCCTTGGCCAGCAGGTCGACACTGCCGCTGAGGCCGGCACTGAACTGGATGCACCCCGGGTCGATCGACTTGACCGCCACACCGAGGTCGAGCGGGTTGAGCTCGCCCTGGATGCCCGCCGTGGCACCCGCCCAGTCGCTGGTCGCTCCCGGCCCCGCGAACAGCTTGCCGCCGAGCTTCAGGTGGACGTCGGCGCTCACCTCACCCTGCGGCTCGAGGAGCTTCGCGTCGTGTATGGCACCACCGTCGTTGGTGCCGGTGCCGTCGGCCTTGACCGAGCCCGTTGCCCAGAAACCGCCCGTTGCCTCGAAGCCCAGGCCGCTGACGGAGATCGAGGTGGTCACCTCGAGCTGTGCCCGCGGCTCGAATTCGACGGCCACGGGAACACCGACCCAGAAGGTCCGCTTCACCTTGGCCAGGCTCAGCGAGCAGCTGGCCGCCGCCTCGGACTCGATCTGCGCCGCCACTTTCAACGTGAGGGTCACCTCGGCGTCGTACGACGCACCGACGGGGACGGCGACACCGGCGATCGTCGACGTCAGCACACTCCCCTGCAGGTGCCCGCCGAGCGCCAGGCTCACCGTCGAGAAGGAGGCGTTGATGCCCGCCTCGCACTCGAACCCGATCCCGGAGGCCGCGGAGGCGCGGCTGGTCCGGGCCCCTTGAGCGGGAAGGTCGGCCGCGAGGTCCGGGACGTCGTAGTCGAGCAGGTCGAAGGCGGCGTCGAGGCTGGCCGGGACCACGAGGGCGGTGCCGTCGCTCGCCAGGTTGGTGACCTCGCCGACGAGTCCCGCCGGCAACTGGGCCGATGGCCGCAGCACGACAGCCTGGCCGACCACCGGCACCCAGCCGGTACGCCGGGCGAGGACGCCGGTGTCGGTGCGGGTCACCGAGACGTCGTCCGCGAGGAGGCTCACGCCTGGTGCCGTGACCCAGGTCGCCGTCGGTCCGGTCGGGTCGGTCGTCGGGAGTGTCGTCGCGGTGAGGCTGATCGGGCCGAGCCAACGACCGCCGACCCGGGTGAACACGGCGAAGGCGTGCTCAGTTGCGGCGGCGAGGCCGTCGATGACGGCGCTCTCGCCGGTCACCGTGGCGGCCGCGCCCTCGGCGACCGAGCGCGGAGCCTGGCTCCCCTCGGCGTACCTGACCACGACGTCATCGGACCCCAACCCGTTCGGCGCCGTCCACCCGATGCTCACCCCGTGCGCCGCAAGCGCCGTGACCTCGAGGTCGCCGGCGACGGGCGCCGCACGGAACTCCACCCGGACAGACACGACCGCGCCCGCGGCGACCTGGGCGGTCGCAGGGTCGGCCAGGTAGAGCTTGCCGGCCTGGACGAACGGCTGGGGGTCGACCTGCCAGCTGCCCGGGGCCACCACGTGGGAGGACACGTCGGACGCGACGTCGGGCGACTTGGCCCGGACGACACCCGCGCCCGTCGTCGGGGCCAGCACGACCGAGCCGGCGACGCCCGACGGCGACGCGATGGTGAGCTCGATGGTGCCCTGGTCCGGTCGGGGCGCAGGTGGGGCACACGCCGTGGACAGGGCCTGCTGGGCGCCGCCCGACGCAGCCTGGTTCGCCAGGACCTTCGCCTTGAGATGCCTGACCTTCTTGCGAGCCTTGCTCACGCGCGACCTCGATCCGTCCGAGCGGGCCTTGCGCAGCGCCTTCCGAGCCTTCTTCAGCTTGGTCGCCAGATGGGCATCCATCGCCTGGAGACCGGCCACCTGGGCCTGGGCGACGGCGCAGTCACCGGAGACCTTCTGTCCGGGCGCTGTGGCGTCCGCACGGGACCCCGGTCCGACCGGTGTCGCGGACGCACGGTCGACGGAGGCTGGCACGAGCAGGAGCAGGAGACCGAGCAACGCGATCAGCGCATTGCTCCGTTGCCAGGAAGTCACGGGCGCCAGCATGGCGAAGCCCGGCGCCGACGGCTGCCGAACCAGCGGATCCGAGGACACCGGAACCACAGGGCGCGCGCCGCCGTCCGAGGTGCATGCCCACCTCACCACGTCGTACCTCCCTCCTCCTCGCCGGCCTGGTCGCGGCCGTGGCCCTCGCCGGCTGCAGCAGCTCCGGCTCGGACGACAGCGCGGGCGGGAGCAGCGCCAAGGCCGCGTCGGCGGATGCGGCGGTGAACGGCGCCGCTCCGGAGGCGGAGGTGCCCGCGGGGCTGGCCGACAGCACCGGACGCGACGGCGCGAAGGTGGCGACGGCCGAGCAGCCGGCGGTCATCGCGACCGGCACGGTGTCGCTGGAGGCGAAGGACGTCGCCCGGGCGCGGCTGGCCGTGCGCAAGGTGGTCGACGCCCACCAGGGCACCGTCGGCGAGCAGGAGACCACGACGGGCGACAAGGGCGTGCTGAGCACCGCGCGGCTGGTGCTGAGGGTGCCGAGCGACCAGTTCGACGACGTGGTGGCGGCACTGGAGGCGGTCGCGACACCGACCGGCACGACCACGAACAGTGAGGACGTCAGCGCCGAGGTGGTCGACGTCGCGGCCCGGATCCGGGCCCAGCGCAGGAGCGTCAGCCGGATCGAGACCCTGCTCGCCCGCGCGGAGACGATCGAGCAGATCGTCGCGATCGAGTCCCAGCTCGCGAGTCGGCAGGCCGACCTCGACGCGCTCGAGTCCCGGCAGCACTGGCTCGCCGACCAGACCGGCATGTCGACCGTCACCGTCTACATCGAGCAGCCGGTGGTGCGCCACGAGCGCAAGGACGACGAGGCCCACGGCTTCCTCGGCGGGCTGAGCCGGGGCTGGGACGCGTTCGCGGACGGAGCCGGCGCCGTGCTGGTGGTCGTCGGCTTCCTGGTCCCGTGGCTGTTGCTGCTCGCCCTGCTGGCAGTGCCCGCCCGGCTGCTGCTGCGGCGCCGGACGCGGGGTCCGGCCCGCACTGCGTGAGCCGGTCCGGAATCCCCCCGTCCCCCGTGTTACTGTTTGTCTACAGACTTACTTGTATTTGGTGCCCGGGCAAGGACATCGGCCCACGGCGTCACCGATGGACGTGAAAGGCCGCACCCATGCGCATCGAACAGCTCGAGTACCTCACCGCCGTGACGCAGCACGGCTCCCTGCGCCGGGCCAGCGAGAAGCTCCACCTCTCCCAACCGGCCCTGAGCGAGGCACTCACCAAGCTCGAGCGCGAGCTGCGGGTCACCCTGCTGGACCGCCGTCGCTCGGGCGCCCGGATCAGCCGCGAGGGCCGCGAGCTGCTCCCCTACATGGCCGACGTGCTCGCGTCGGTGGAGCGACTGCGCAACGCGGCCGGCGATCGTCGTACCGACGCCCGGGTGATCCGGGTCGGCACCGTGCACGCCGCCACCTCGACCCTGCTCATCCCGGCGGTCCGCGCCTTCCAGGAGCGCCATCCCGGCACGACGGTCGAGGTGCTCACCCTCCAGCAGTCCCAGATCGACGAGGGGCTCGCCGAGGCCACCCTCGACCTCGGCCTGGTCAACGTCCTCGACGGCGACGACGCCCCGGTCGGCCTCGACGGGATCGACCTGCTGCACGGTCGCCCGGTCGCCGTGCTGCCGGCCGGGCACCCCCTCACCGCCCGCCCGCAGGTCACCATCGACGAGCTGCGGCAGGAGCGGTTCGTGATGATGCGGCCCGGCTACGTGATGCACCGCTACGTGCACCGCGCGTTCGGCCCCGAGGTCCCGCCGGCGGCGCACAGCACCGACGGTGCCGAGATGGGCAAGGCGCTGGTGGCCGAGGGCGTCGGGGTCACCGTGCTGCCCGACTACGCCGTGATCGGTGACCCGCTGCACCGGGTCGGCATGATCGAGGCCCGCCCGATCGCCGGCGACCAGACCTTCCTCACCCTGCAGCTGCGTCAGCGCAAGGCGCTCCAGCAGCCGCTGCCCGTGCGCGAGCTGCAGGCCGCGCTGACCGCTCGGGCCGCGGAGTACCGGGCGGCCGGCGCGAGCGCGAGCGCCGCCTCCTGACCATGTCGTCCGGGTCCGAACGATCCCCGCTAGGGTGCGCGGATGGAGACCTCACCGCTGCGTGACAAGTGGCTGCTGGCGCTGCGTGCCGGCGACGGACGCGACCGTACGGCGGCCTTCTGGCTCGCCGAGTCGTTGCTCGACACGCCTCACGTCGGGCGGATCCTGCTCGACGAGCGCGTCGACCACGGACCGTTCGACCACGCCACGGATCTCCTCGGCCTGGTCCACGTGTACGTCGACCCGGAGGCCCCGCTGCCCGAGGAGGCCCTGCGGCGGGCCCGCTCAGCCGGCGCCGAGGTCTACCGGATGACCGAGCTGGTGCACGACTTCACCGATCACCCCGCCCGCGCCGGCGCGGGCGGCGAGACCGACGGGATCTGGGAGCTCGGCCTGCTCCACCGGCGCTCGGACGTCACGCGCGAGGAGTTCACCCGGATCTGGCGCACGGAGCACCCGGCGATGGTCGAGGAGCACCACCCGGGCGCGTCCCGCCTCCGACAGTCCGCCGTGTCCGAGGACCCCGAGGCGGGCACGCCACCACTGGACGGGATCTTCGAGGCCTACTTCCCGACGTACCTCGACTTCCGCGACCGCCAGTACGCCAGCGAGGCGAGCAAGCCGGTCGTGATGGAGGACCTGCTCCGGTTCTCCGACCAGACGAGGACCGAGTTCCTCGTGATCCGCCGCACCACCCTCACCTGCTGAGGGCTGTCGCTCGGCCATGATGGGCGGATGGCTGACCTGCGCATCGCCGTCCTGATCGACGCCGACAACGTCTCGCACCAGTACGCCGGCCCGCTGCTGGAGGAGCTGGCGAAGTTCGGCAGGACCACCGTGAAGCGGGCGTACGGCGACTGGTCGGGCGAGAGCCTGAGGGGCTGGAAGGACAAGCTCAACAAGCACGCGATCTCGCCCGAGCACACCTTCGCCTACACCCGTGGGAAGAACTCGACGGACTCGGCGCTGATCATCGACGCGATGGACCTGCTCTACTCGGGCAACGTCGACGGCTTCGCGATCGTGTCGAGCGACAGCGACTTCACGCGGCTGGCGAGTCGCCTGCGGGAGTCCGGCAAGACCGTCTACGGAGTCGGCCGCGAGCGGACGCCGCGCGCGCTGCAGGAGGCCTGCGACCAGTTCCTGCTCCTGGAGCTGCTCGGCACGGTCGACGCGGCGCCCGCCGACGAGGCCGGCGAGCCCGAGGACGCGCCCGACCTCCCCAACCTCCAGAGCCTGCTGACCCGGGCGGTCAACAATGCGGCCGGCGAGGACGGCTGGGCCAACCTGAGCTCCCTCGGGACGAACCTGCGGCGCCTGTTCAGCGCGTTCGAGCCGAAGCGCTACGGCTTCGATGCCCTCCTGCCGCTGGTCGAGGCCCAGCCGTTCCTGGTCGTCGACAAGGAGCGTCAGCGGGTCGGGCTCAAGGGCCAGGTCACGGCCACGAAGCCAGCGCCGAGGAAGGCACCCGCGAAGAAGGCGGCAGCGAAGAAGGCCGCCGGCGCCTGACGGGCTCGTCGCCGTACGTCGCCACGGCGCCGTCGGCAGCGACCACGACCCCGGTCCGCCCCCGGGCGAGCAGCCAGGGCACGCCCTGCTCGCCCAGCACGAAGGCGGTCGTGGCCTCGACGTCGGCGGCGACCAGGTCGGGCGCGACGACGGTGACCTGGCGCAGTCCGTCCGGTGCGGTGCCGGTGCGCGGGTCGTGGATGTGGGCGCCGCGGTGGGCGCTGCCCGAGGTCGCGACCGCGCCGTTGACGACCGGGAGGACGGCGACCAGGCGGTGCGGGTCGGCCGGGTCCTCGATGCCGATCCGCCAGGCGGGGGCACCGGGCACCCGGGTCCGGCAGACCATGTCGCCGCCGGCCGAGAGGCAGTAGTCGGTCGCGGCGAGCCGCTCGAGGGCGCGGCTCGCGCGCTGCACCGCCCAGCCCTTCACGACGCCGGAGGGGTCCGGACCGCCGCCGTACGGCGAGCGGACGGCCTCGATGTCGAAGGCACCGCCGCTCGCCTCCCGGGCGACGTCGGCGAGGGTGAGCACCTCGCTCAGCTCCGGCGGCGCGTCGACGAGGGCCAGCTCACCGCGACCCCACCGGTTGACGACCGAGTCGGGGCGGTAGGTGCTGAACACCGCGTCCACGTGGCGCAGGCTCGCCATCACCTCGGCCCAGGCGGCCTCGGCCTCGGGGCCTTCGGCGTACCGGCCGCGCAGCGCCAGGCTGACCACGGTGCCCATCACCTCGAAGGCACGGCGGTGGACGTTCACAGCCCGGCCTTGTCGAGCGCGCTCTGCAGCGACTGCTGGTAGCCGTTGCTGGTGACGGTCGCGCCGCTGACCATGTCGATCGAGGCGCTCTGCGCGGCGAGGGTCTCCCGGACCAGGACCGGCAGGGCGCGGCTGTTGATCTCCTGGTCGCGGCCGTTGCCGCTCGGGTACTGCGGCACCTCGACCGCGGTGATCGTCGCACCGTCCACGGTGAGCGCGACCTGGACCGGCCCCCAGCGGGTCTGGGAGACGTCGCCGGTCACCGTGCTCCCCGTGGCGCTGCCAGCCGAGGTGCCGCCGGTCGCGACGAACCCGGAGCCCGGCGTGGCCAGGGTGGTGCCGCCACCGTTCGAGGTCTGGTGGCTGAACAGCAGGACCACGACCGAGACGGTCCCCGCGAACCACAGCGCGATGCGTCGCATGCCGCTCACCACCCGAACTCCTCGACGTGCAGGCGCCGGTCGGGCACGCCTGCCGCGACCAGGCTTGCCCGGACCAGGGCCGACCATCCCGGCGGGCCGCAGACGTAGACGTCGCGCTCGTGGATGTCGGGCACCCAGCCCCGCAGCGCCGACACGTCGTCGACCGGGCGGGACAGCACGGGCAACCACGAGTCAGCAGTACGACGGACGCCGGGCAGGCGCAGCACCTGCAGTCCGCGCTCCCGGGCGAGCTGGTCGACCTCGGCTGCGAACAGCGGCGCGGTGCGGTACCGCTCGACGTACACCGCCTCTCCGGGGGCGAACTCCATCCCCTCGGCGAGGGCGCGCAGCGGCGCCATGCCGACACCGGCTCCGATGAGAGCGACCTTGCGCGCTTCGCGGGCGCGGGGTGTCAGCCGGCCGTAGGGGCCCTCGACGAGGACCCGGCTGCCGGGCTGCAGCGCGGCCACGCGCTCGCTGTCGTCGCCGGCCGCGGCGACGGTGATCCGCAGGCTGCGGCCGTCGGGTGCGGCGGAGAGCGAGTACGGGTGGGCGCGGGACCGACCGGGGGCGCCGAGGAAGCGCCAGAGCAGGAACTGTCCGGGCTCGGCTCGCAGCAGGTCGAGGCGTCGTCCGGTCACGTGGACCGACCACACGCCCGGCGCCTCGGGGACCACCGAGGTCACCCGGAGCCGGTGGCGCAGGTTGACCGCGAGCGGGAGCAGGACGCGCCAGACGAGGACGGCGCCGGCGGCCGTGCCCCAGGCGGTCCACCAGAAGACGGTGCGGGTGGGCGAGGTGGTGAGCTGCTGCCCGGTCCACAGCTGGTGCGGCAGGGCGAGGCCGACGCCGAGGTAGGCGTAGAGGTGGAGCAGGTGCCAGGACTCGTAGCGCAGGCGGCGGCGCGCGGCACGGATGCTGGTCACGACCACCATCACCAGGCACAGGGTGCCGGCGGCGGCGAGCAGCATGCCCGGGTAGTCCCAGGTCAGCGTCCACAGCATCCCGGGCGTCGCGGCGAGCGAACCGGCGGCGTACCCCCACGTCACGGTCAGGACGTGGAGCATCACCAGCGAGAACGAGGTGAATCCGACGACCCGGTGCAGCCCGGCGAGGCGGTCCTGGCCGAACGCCCGCTCCAGCAGCGGCAGCCGGGCCATCAGCAGCACCTGGGCCAGCAGCAGGACCGAGCCGGCCAGGCCGCTGAGCTGGCCCAGCGCCGTCATGGCCGAGCCCAGGTCGATGATCGCGGTCAGCCCGCCGTCGCGCAGCCACCAGGACGCGGGCAGGGCGAGGCCCGCCGCCAGGGTGAGGCCCGCGCCGACCCGGACCGCCTCGGCGCGCGCCGCGGCGGCGGGACGCGCCGCAGCCGGCGGCAGGGTGGCGCGCGGCGCCGGCGTGGTCATGACGGGCTCGGTCACGGGGTCCTCCGGAGGTCGTTGGTGACCACCAGTGTTCGACCGCGTCGTGGGTGCGGACTGTCCCCGTTCTGTGCGCTTCCTGTGAAGCGCGAGCCGCTCAGCCCAGCGGGTAGGACTGCACGAACTCGGTCAGCCGCGCGAGCTGGTCGGGGTCGGTGCTCGGGATGACGCCGTGGCCGAGGTTGAAGATGTGGCCGCGGGCCGCGCGACCGGCCTCGATGACGACAGCAGCGCGCGCGGTCATCACCTCGGTCGGCGCGAACACCAGCGTCGGGTCGAGGTTGCCCTGCACCGAGCGGTCGCCGACGAGGGGGATCGCCCGGTCGAGCGGGGTGCGCCAGTCGACACCGACCACGTCGGCACCGGCCTCGCCCATCAGGTCGAGCAGGTTCGACGTACCGACGCCGAAGTGGATGCGGGGTACGCCGAGCTCGCCGACCCGCTCCAGCACCCGGGCCGAGTGGGGCTGCACGAACCGGACGTAGTCGTCGGGCGTCAGCGCGCCGGCCCACGAGTCGAACAGCTGGACCGCCGAGGCACCCGCCGCGACCTGGGTCTCGAGGAAGACCGCGGACACGTCGGCGATCTTGCGCATCAGCGCGTCCCACACCTCAGGGGCACCGAACATGAGCGCCTTCGTCTTGGCGTGCTCCTTGGAGGGCCCGCCCTCGACGAGGTACGACGCCACGGTGAACGGCGCGCCCGCGAACCCGATCAGCGGCGTGCCGCCGTTGACCGAGGCCAGCTCGCCGACCAGGTTCTGCACGGCCTGGGTGATGTAGGGGATCTGGTCGGGCGTGAGGTCCGGGATCGCCTCGACGTCGGCGAGGGTGCGCACCGGCGAGGCGACGACCGGGCCGACCCCGGGCACGATGTCGAGGTCGACGCCGACGGCCTTGAGCGGCAGCACGATGTCGGAGAAGAAGATGGCCGCGTCCACGCCGTACCGGCGCACGGGCTGCAGCGTGATCTCGGTGATCAGCTCGGCGTTCATGCAGGAGTCGAGCATGGCGATGCCCTCGCGCACCTCGAGGTACTCCGGCAGCGAGCGGCCGGCCTGGCGCATGAACCAGACCGGGGTGTGCGGCACCTTCTCACCGCGGGCTGCCTTGAGGAGTGCGCTGTCGTGCAGGGGGGCGGTCACGGGGTCAGGGTCTCAGGTCAACGGCGTGGGACGCACATCGATCCGGCCCTGTCGGCCTAGGGTGGCCCCATGGTCGCCCGCCAGGAGATGAACCAGGGGTCCGGCGCGGCCGGCACTCCCCCCGAGTTCACCGCTGCCGTCGCGGGCCTGCGCGCGGCCACGTTCCGCCCCGAGGTGTTCTGCGAGGAGATGCCGGCACCGCAGCGGATCGCCCCGTACGCCGCCGCGCTGTCCGCCGACGTCACCGTGGACGACGAGGAGGTCGCCACCGGGCGACTCGTCCTGCTCCACGACCCGGCCGGCAACGACGCGTGGGAGGGCACCTTCCGCTGCGTGGCCTACTGCCGGGCCGAGATCGACCACGACCTCGCGACCGATCCGATGCTCACCGACGTCGGCTGGACCTGGCTGAGCGACGCGCTCGAGGCCCACGGCGCCGAGTACGTCGCCGTCTCCGGCACCGTCACCAAGGTGGTCACCGAGTCGTACGGCTCGATGGCCGACGAGCCGGGCAGCGCCCAGCTGGAGATCCGGGCGTCGTGGACGCCCGTCGACCCGAGCGACATGGCCACCCACGCCGAGGCGTGGGGCGAGCTGATGTGCACCGCCGGCGGTCTCGAGCCGGTACCTGACGGGATCGCGGTCATGCCGTCGCGGCGCGGCCAGCGGGGCGGCTGATGGCCGACGAGCCGACCCCCGAGGAGACGCCCGAGGAGGACCAGCAGCCGGTCGTGCTGCTGACCCTCGCCGACGGCCTGCCGCCGGTGATCGACACCCCCGAGGCCCTCGCGGCCTACTGCGACCTGGTCGCGGCGGGCTCCGGTCCGGTGGCGATTGACGCCGAGCGCGCGTCCGGCTACCGCTACTCCAACCGCGCCTACCTGATCCAGGTCAAGCGGGCCGGAGCCGGCATCGGCCTGATCGACCCGATCCCGTTCGGCGACCTGACGCCGCTCGCCGACGCCATCGGCGACGCCGAGTGGATCCTGCACGCCGCCACCCAGGACCTGCCCTGCCTGGCCGAGGTCGGGCTGCGCCCGGTCGCGCTCTTCGACACCGAGCTGGCCGGGCGGCTCCTCAACTACCCGCGCGTCGGGCTCGCCACCCTGGTCGAGACCCTGCTCGGGCGGCACCTGCGCAAGGAGCACTCCGCCGTCGACTGGTCGACCCGGCCCCTGCCCGAGCCGTGGCTGGAGTACGCCGCCCTCGACGTCGAGGTGCTCGTCGAGCTGCGCGACCTGCTGGCCGAGGAGCTCGAGGAGACCGGCAAGGCCGACTGGGCCCGGCAGGAGTTCGAGCACGTCCGCGGCTTCGAGCCGGCGGTCCGCGTCGACGCGTGGCGGCGTACGTCCGGGCTCCACAAGGTCCGCGGCCGTCGTACCCTCGGCGCGGTGCGGGCCCTGTGGGAGGCGCGCGACGCGATCGCCCGCGAGCGCGACGTGACCCCGAGCCGACTGATCCCCGACGCCGCCATCGTGGCCGCGGCGACCGCGATGCCCACGACGCGCGGAGCGCTGCTCGGCACCCAGGGCTTCCACGGCCGCGGCGCCGCCCGGCACGCCAAGGAGTGGCTGGCCGCCCTGCAGGCGGCCGCGAACCTCTCCGAGGACCAGCTGCCCTCGCGGGTCACCCACGGCGACGGTCCCCCGGCGCCGCGCACCTGGGCCGACAAGGACCCGGTCGCCGCCCGTCGGCTCGAGCTCGCCCGCGCAGCGGTCTCGGCGCTGGCCGAGGAGCACTCCATCCCGCTCGAGAACCTGCTCACCCCCGACACCCTGCGCCGGGTGATGTGGTCACCGCCGAGCACCCGCGACGCGGTCGACCTGCTGGAGGCGGTCATCGACCAGCTCCGGGCGCTGGGCGCGCGCAGCTGGCAGATCGGGCTGACCGCTCCGGCCCTCAGCCGCGCGGTCCTCGACGCCGAGGCGTCGTCCGCGAGCCGGGCGAAGCGGAAGCGTCAGGGCGTGGCGGAGTCGGACGGCGAGCCCGACGGCGAACCCGATGGGGAGCCCGACGGGGTCTCCGACGGCGCCACGTAGTCCGGGTCGAGCAGGCTGCGCGACTTCTCGTCGATCGCCTTCAGCGACTCCTGGAGGTCGGCGATGTCCGGCGTAGTCAGCAAGGTCTCGATGTCGGGGTCGACCAGCTGGCGCAGCTCGCGGCCCTGCGTCATCAGCGGCGGCAGCACGATCGAGCGCATCACCGTGTTGAACAGCGAGGCGTGCTCCGGCGCCAGCCCCGGCTGGAGGAAGTCGTCGGAGAACGCGACGGTCAGCTTGGCGGGCTGCACGTACCCGGTCTCGGCGACCCGGGCGAGCGCCTCGTCGCTGACCAGGTAGCTGAGCACGTTGGCCGCGGCCTCGTTGCGCTCCGGGCGGGCCGGGGCCAGGCAGATGCCGTTGAGGTCGGCGACGGTCTGGGCTGAGCCGAGCGACGGCATCGGCAGGACGTCGAAGTTGAGGCCCTCGACGCCGCGGAGCTCCGGGGTCAGCCCGCGGAAGCCGGCGATCATGGCGAGCTTGCCGCGCTTGAACCAGTCGACGGCCGGGCGCTGCTCGAGCTGCTTGGTGCTCAGGGTCAGCCGCGGGTCGCGCAGCAGCTCGAGGGTACGCCGCAGCGCGTCGGTCGAGCCGTCGTCGCTGAGCGCGAGGCTGGTGGGGTTGTTGTCGTCGTTGAAGACCTTGCCGCCACCGGAGAGGATGAACGGCGCGAGCCCGCGCAGCGTCGGCTCGATGTAGATGCCGCGGGTGTTGCGGCGCGGCCGGCTGCCGAACTCGGCGGCCGCGCGGAACTCCGCGAGGTTCCAGCTGGTGTGGTCCTGGCGCGGCACCGGCAGGCCCTCGGCCTCCATCGCGGCGAAGTCGACGAGGTCGGTGTTGTAGTAGATGACCATCGGCGAGGCGGCGTACGGCATGCACTGCAGGTCGTCGTCGACCGAGAACGCCGAGACCGCGTCGCGCGCCCAGTCGTCGCCGATCGGGATCTCACGCTCGTTGACCAGGTCGAGCAGCGGAACGTTGCGCTTCTCGGCCACGGTCTGCGCGAGGTCGCTGCGCGGGAGCAGGTAGAGGTCGGGCTTGGCGCCGCCGCTGCGGATCGCATCGAGCATCGCATCGGCGTCGGGCCAGGACACGATGGACACGTTGGTGTCCTTGCTGCTGGCGTTGTAGTCGTCGACAACCGTCTGGTACGCCGCGATCTCGGGCGCCGTACCCCACACCGCGAGCTGCAGCTCGGTCATCGTCTCGGCCGTCGGCTGCGGCCGGTGCGGCCGCTGCTTGTGCTCCGTGCCGCTCGCGAGGGCGATCATGCCCACGAGGACCACCAGAGCGACCCCGACCACGACTGCACCCGTCCGCCACGTGAACCGACCCACGGCCGCAACCCTACCGGCCGGTCACAGGGCCCCTCGCGGCGCGTGGTTCTAGGGTGAGTGGGTGTCCGAGCACCAGCGTCACCACCGCCCCGCGCCGCGGGAGGCGGCCTTCTTCGACGAGTACGTCGGCGCGGCCGACCCCGCGCTGCTGACCGAGGCCGCCGAGCGGGCCGCGGTGCTGCTCGTCCGTGGTGCCCGCACCAGCGACGACGCCGGGGTCGCCGAGCGCCTGGTCCACCTCGCCGACACCGAGGGCATCGAGGCGATCGCCGAGGTCTGGTCCCACGCCGCCGCCGACACCCTGGCCGGCTGCCTGTGGCGGCTCTACCTGCTCCGCTCGTGGGTGTACGCCGACCCGGCCGGGGTCGCCCGGCAGTTCGAGGCCGGCCGCTCCCGGGCCGAGTTCGCCCGGGTCGTCGCGGGCGTCGCCGACCCGCCGGGCCCCGACGAGCTGCGTGCCATGGTCGACGAGGTGCTGCGTGGCATCGCCGGTGGCGAGCTCGCCGACGTCCTGCTCCGCGCGGCCGCCTTCGCCCGGGTGGTCGCGGCCGGTCGGGCCACGCTGCACGACGTACCCGACGCCGACATCCGCCGCATGCTCGCGCTCGCCGAGCAGCTCGAGGCGGCCGGCCACCTGGAGCTCGCACGTCGCCTGACCTGAGCACTGGGTCCGAGGCCGTAGACTGGCACTCGAGCACGCCGGGCCGCGGCAGCCCCGGGTCCCAAATTCAGCCGCTACGAGCGGCCCTGCGCCGTGAGGCGCTCCCGGTCCGGCGTGCTCGACCTCTCCCGACCCGGCTCGAAGTGGCTTCGGAGTCGGGCCGACCCGGCTCGAAGGTGCGCGTGAATCGCGCCGACCCGGCTCGAAGGTGCGCGTGAATCGCGCCGACCCGGCAGAAAGTGACGTCGGGCGAGGCCAGTTTCTGCCGGGTCGGTGTGTTTTCCGGACCACTTTCTGCCGGGTCGGCGCGTTTTCCGGGCCAGCTTCTGCCGGGTCAGCGGAGAGCGGGAGCCAGTTTCTGCCGGGTCAGAGGGAGTCGAAGGCCTTGCGGATCCGCACGTCCGAGATCGGGCCGTCGGTGCCGAGCTGCTGGGCCCACAGCGAGACCCGGTACTCCTCCAGCATCCACCGGATCGCACGCAGCCCGGATCCGGCCGGGCGCCCGTCGGGGAGCGCGGCGATCCGGGCGAGGTAGGCGTCCTGGAGCGGCTGGAGCACGTCCATCCGCTGCCGGTCCTTGGCGAGGGCGGCCGGGCCGCCGTTCGCGAGAGCGGTACGACGCTCGCGCATCCCCGCCAGCCAGGTGCGGTAGCGCCGCAGCCGGGCGGCTCCGGCCTCCCCCACGAAACCGTCGTGGACGAGACGGCCGAGCTGGCCCTGGAGGTCGGTGAGCGCGGGCAGCATCGGCAGGTCGGCGCGGCCGCTCAGCAGGCGGTCGACCTCGCGCCAGGTGGCGAGGACGCGGAGCAGCTCGGCGAGCACGTCGCGCACGCCCGCGGCGGCGGTCGGGCGCAGGGCGGCCAGCAGGTCGTCGTACTCCTGGCGGCTGCGGACCGGCGGCCGGGCGTCGACGGCGTCGACCACGACGGCGCGCAGGCAGTCGTCGAGGATGGCGGGCACACCGGCGTACGGCGTCCCGGCGAGGCCGAGCTTCTCGGCGTTGCCGAGGCTGTCGAGGACGCCGGCGAGCGGGGCCGGGCCGAGGGCGAGCAGCGCGAGGCGGACGACGCCGAGCCGGTGCCGGGCGTCGCGCTCGTCGGCCGAGCCGGACACCTGCAGGCCGACGGCGCTGCCCTCGTCGACCAGGCCGGGGTACGCCTCGACCTCGTGACCGGCGCGGGTCCACGTGGCCGTCACCGGGATCTCGTCGAAGACCCAGTCCTTCTCGCCCGTGCGGGCGACGCCGGAGTCGGAGGCGACGGCGGCAATAGCACGCTCGAACTGCGGCTGCAGCGGTGCCTTGAGCTCGGCGAGCGACTTGCCGCGCCCCTGCACCAAGCCGTTCTCGTCGACGACCCGGTAGCTCGGGGTGAGGTGCGCGGGCAGGGACGCGAGGCCCCAGGCCGAGCGCGGGACGTGGACGCCGGTGGTCGAGCGCAGGTGGCGCTCGAGTGCGGTGAGCAGCGCCTCCTCCCCCGCGGGTACGGCGGCCAGGAACTCGCGCGCGGTGTTCGGGGCGGGCACGAAGCTGACCCGGAGCGCCTTCGGGAGGCTGCGGATGAGCTCGGTGACCAGCTCCTCGCGCAGGCCGGGGACGATCCAGGAGAAGTCGTCGTCGTCGACCCGGTTGAGGGTGGCGACGGGGATGTCGATGGTGAGCCCGTCGTCCTTCGCGCCCGGCTCGAAGTGGTAGCTGATCGGGAAGGTCAGACCGCCCGTCACCGACCACTCCTCGGGATAGTCCGCCTCGCGGACCTCGTCGGCCGTGTCGTGGGTGAGCATCGCCGGGTCGAAGGTGAGCAGCTCCGGCTGAGCGCGCCGGGCGTCCTTCCACCAGCGGTCGAAGTGCGCGCCACTGACGATCCCCTCGGGGACGCGGGCGTCGTAGAAGTCGAAGAGCGTGTGCTCGTCGACGACGAGGTCGCGCCGGCGGGCCCGGTGCTCGAGCTCCTCGGCCTCGGCGAGCAGGCGGCGGTTCTGCTGGAAGAACCGGTGCCGGGTGTCCCACTCGCCGTAGACGAGGGCGTGCCGGATGAAGATCTCGCGCGACAGCTCCGGGTCGACCTTGCCGTAGGAGACGGCCCGGTCGGCCGCCAGCGGTACGCCGTACAGCGTGACCCGCTCGCGGGCCATCACCGCCTGGCGCTTGCGGGACCAGCTCGGCTCGGAGTACGTGCGCTTCACGAGGTGGGCGCCGAGCTGCTCGGCCCAGCGCGGGTCGATGGCGGCGTTCTGGCGGGCCCAGAGCCGGCCGGTCTCGACGAGCTCGCCGGCCATCACGAACGGCGGGTTCTTGCGGGCCAGGCCGGAGCCGGGGAAGATCGCGAACTTCGCGCCGCGGGCGCCGAGGTACTCCCGCGGCCCGGGCCGGCGGTTGTCCTTGCGGGCGCCGGGCTTGGGCTTCTCCCGCTCCTCGAGCACGCCGATGTGGGAGAGCAGGCCGGAGAGCAGCGCCTGGTGGATCCCGTCGGCGTCGGGTACGTCGCTGGGCGCCTCGAGCCGCACCCCCATCTCCTTGGTGACCTGGCGCAGCTGGGTGACGAACTCCTGCCACTCGCGCACGCGCAGGTAGTTGAGGTACTCGCGCTTGCACATCCGGCGGAAGGCGCTGCCGGAGAGCTCCTTCTGCTGCTGGCGCAGGTGGTTCCACAGGTTGAGCCAGGACAGGAAGTCCGAGCCCTCGGCCTTGAACCGGGCATGCAGCTGGTCGGCCTGCGCGCGCTCGGTCGGGTGGTCGGCGCCGGGCCGCTCGCGCGGGTCCTGGAGGGAGAGGGCGGCGACGATGACGAGGACGTCGCGCACGCAGCCGAGCCGCTCGGCCTCGAGCAGCATCCGGCCGAGCCGCGGGTCGATCGGCAGCCGGGCGAGACGGCGGCCGACCTTGGTCAGCTCGCCGTTCCTCCCGGCGGTCGGGCCGGTCGAGACCGCACCGAGCTCCTCGAGGAGCTGGGTTCCGGCCTGCACGTTGCGCCGGTCGGGCGGCTCGACGAACGGGAACCGCTCGATGTCGCCGAGCCCGAGGGAGGTCATCTGCAAGATGACCGAGGCGAGGTTGGTGCGCAGGATCTCGGGGTCGGTGAACTCGGGGCGGGCCTCGAAGTCCTCCTCGGCGTACAGCCGGATCGCGATGCCGGCCGCGACCCGGCCGCACCGGCCCGAGCGCTGGTTGGCGGAGGCCTGGCTGATCGGCTCGATCGGGAGGCGCTGGACCTTGGTGCGCGCGGAGTAGCGGGAGATGCGGGCGACGCCGGTGTCGACGACGTAGCGGATGCCGGGGACGGTCAGCGAGGTCTCGGCGACGTTGGTCGCGAGCACCACGCGACGCCGGGAACCTTTGGCGGGCGCGAAGACCCGGTGCTGCTCGGCGGCGGACAGGCGCGAGAAGAGGGGCAGTACGTCGACGCCGCGGATCCCGTCCCCGAGCGGCGCAAGCGCCTCCGCGGTGTCGCGGATCTCGCGTTCGCCGGGAAGGAACACGAGGACGTCGCCCGGACCCTCGGCGGAGAGCTCCTTGACGGCGTCGACGATGGCCTCGGTCTGGTCCCGGACGATCGGCTCGCCGTCCTCGTCGTCCTCGGGCAGGTCCATCAGCGGCCGGTACCGGACCTCGACCGGGTACGTGCGGCCGGAGACCTCGATGATCGGCGCCGGCTCACCGGTGCGCACGTCGGCGAAGTGCTCGGCGAAGCGCTCCGGGTCGATGGTCGCCGAGGTGATGACCAGCTTGAGGTCGGGGCGCTTCGGCAGCAGCTGACGCAGGTAGCCGAGCAGGAAGTCGATGTTGAGGCTGCGCTCGTGCGCCTCGTCGATGATGATCGTGTCGTAGCGGCGCAGCAGCCGGTCGCGCTGCAGCTCGGCCAGCAGGATGCCGTCGGTCATCAGCTTGATCCGGCTCTGCTTCGAGGTCTTGTCGGTGAACCGGACCTGGTAGCCGACCAGGTCGCCGAGCTCGGTCCCGAGCTCCGAGGCGATCCGCTCGGCCACCGAGCGAGCGGCGATCCGCCGCGGCTGGGTGTGCCCGATCATCCGCGGGCGCCCGTCCTCGCCGGGGCCACCGCCCCCCAGCTCGAGGCAGATCTTCGGCAGCTGGGTGGTCTTGCCGGAGCCGGTCTCGCCGGCGACGATCACGACCTGGTGGTCGCGGATCGCGGCAGCGATGTCGTCGCGTCGGGCGCTGACCGGGAGGTCGGGTGGGTAGGAGATCTTCACAGCGCGGCCATTGTCCCGTGTCGGCGCCCGCAGACCCAACCGGATTCACCGATCACCGGAGTCGGGTGCGTGAGAGTGGCCCAGGGGCCACCCTCAGCCGCCCAGCTCCAGGGTCAGGCGAGCGACTCCACGTTGCGCACCAGCGCCTCGCTGGAGTGCCTGACCGCGACACCGACGACCGGCTTGACCGCACCCGCGATCGCCTTGCCGGCCGGGCCGCCCGGCAGCGTGAAGGAGATCCAGGCGTCGACCCGGGTCCGGTCACCGCCGAGGTCGGTGAAGCTCCAGCGCTGGGTGGTCTCGACGCCCTTGACCGAGGTCAGCTCGAGCAGCCGGTCCTGCTCCCAGGCGGTGCACTCGATGCGCGCCTTGAGCGGTACGCCGACCTTCATCACGCCGTCGTACTGGGCACCCACGCCGCGGAGCTGGTCGGTGACCGGCTCGATCTTCGTGAGGCCGTACATCCAGTCCTTCGTGCACGTGAAGTCGTCGACGTACGCGAACACCTTGCTGATCGGCGCCGCGATCTCGACGCTCTGCTCCACCACGTTGCTCACGGCGGAAAGTGTGACATGCGGTCACAGGTTCCGGTCGCAGGCTCAGCGCGGCGGCGGCAGCGCGTCGGTCGCCTCGAGCTGGCCCATGCCGGTGACCATGAGCAGGTCGGCGACGATCGCGCGCAGCTGGGCGAGGATCGCCTCGGCGGTCAGGATGTCGCTGCGCTCGACCTGCCCGGTCGCGGCGCCGACGGCCAGCACCTCGTCCCGGGCCGCGATCGCGACCCGGTCGGCGTGCAGCTCGCGGGCGACGGCCTCGGCGGCGTCGGCGAGCTCGGCGGTCAGTCCGATGTACGACGCGGGCACCGGCAGCCGGCGGTAGGCGATGATCGTGGTCTGCCGCACGAGCACCCGGGTGCTGCGCAGCGCCCGGTCGAGCGGGTCGACCAGCTCGACCATCCGGCGCAGCGGCTCGCGGTGCCGGATCCGGAACGGCGAGGAGCTGACGACGGCCATCCCCTCCTCGGCCGCGGCCTGGAGCTCGCGGATCAGCCGGTCCGTGGTCCGGGCGTCGGCGAGCAGCTCGAGGGCCGGGGTGACCTCGCCGTCGACCATCACGTCGGAGGCGGCACGCAGCAGCTGGGCGATCTTGCGGGCAACGGCGGCGGCCTGCTCGCGCGGGCGACGCAACGGCGCGGCGGGCACCGCCATCGCGGCGAGCAGCGCGACACCGCCGCCGATCACGGCGTCGGTCCAGCGCAGGAACGCGCCGCCGGCGCCGGGCAGCAGCACCGTGACCACGATCGACTGCACCGCAGCCTGGGAGACGAACATGATGCCGGCGTCGAGGAAGAGCGCGATCGACATCGACAGGAACACGATCAGCGCGAGCTGCCAGGCGCCCGAGCCGATGCCGGAGACCAGCACGTCGGCCATGAACACGCCGATCGCGACACCGAGCATGACCTCGACGACGCGGCGCAGCCGCTGGCCGTACGACGTACCGAGGCACAGCACCGCCGCGATCGGCGCGAAGAACGGCAGGGCGTGACCGAGCAGGTCGTGCGCGACGAACCAGGCCAGTCCGGCTGCGATCGAGCACTGCGCGACGACCCACAGCTTGTCGCGCCACCGGTCGAAGCGGCCGCGCAGCGACAGGCGGCTGCGCGACCACATCCGGTCGAGAACACCGTCGGTCACCGCCTCCACACGGCAACCCTAGTGGGCGCCGAGGGTCACACGGCCTTCGCCGGGAGGACCTTCTTGGAGACGAGCGCGACGACGTCCTCGTAGCGCGAGCCGGTGAACTTCTGGAAGTTGTGCAGCGCGTGGGCGTCGAGGCCGACGAGGACACGCGCCTGGTTCTTCACGATGCCCTTGACGATGATCTCGGCCGCCCGCTCGGGGGTCATCTTCGCGAGCTTCTCGTCGAAGAGCTTCGCCGTGGCGGCCTTGTCCTCCTTGTCGGAGACGCGGGCGTTGCGGGCGATCGCGGTCTTGATGCCGCCGGGGTGGACCGAGGTCACGCCGACGTTGTGCCCCGCGATGAGCATCTCCTCGCGCAGCGCCTCGGTGAAGCCGCGCACCGCGAACTTCGTCGCGTTGTAGGCGCTCTGGCCGGGCATCGCGAGCAGGCCGAAGAGCGAGGACAGGTTGACGACGTGACCCTCGCCGGAGGCGATCAGGTGCGGCAGGAACTCCTTGGTCCCGTGCACGACGCCCCAGAAGTTGATGCCGACGATCCACTCCATGTCGTCGTAGGACAGGTCGACCACGTCACCGGCCAGCGCCACGCCGGCGTTGTTGATGACGACGTTGACCTGGCCGAAGTGGTCGGCCACGGCGGCGGCGTACGCAGCGAACGCCTCGCGGTCGGCGACATCGAGCTTCGCGGTCTGCACGTCCGGCGCACCGGCGTCCTTGGCGAGCGCGGCGGTCTCGTCGAGGCCGGCCTCGTTGACGTCGGACAGCGCGAGCCGCGCGCCCTTGCCGGCCAGGTTCACGGCCAGGGCGCGGCCGATGCCGGAGCCCGCGCCGGTGATGACGACGACCTTGTTGTTGAGGTTCTTCACGCGTTGACTGCCTCTCGCTGGTGGGACACCTCGACGTCGTACCGGTCGAGGTCGAACGTGCTCAGGTGCTGCCGGAAGGTGAAGGTCTGGCCCGGCCACAGGGTGGTGTTGTTGCCGAACTTGTCGAGGTACCAGCTGGCGCAGCCGCCGGTCTGCCACACGGTCGGCTTCATCTTCCGTCGGATCTCGGCGGTCCACGCGTCCTGCGCGGCCTGGGTCGGCTCGACGGCGGCGAGGCCCTCGCGGCGCATGGCCTTCGCGGCCTCGACGACGTACTTCACCTGCGACTCGATGATGAAGATCATGCTGGAGTGGCCGAGCGCGGTGTTGGGGCCGACGATCTGGAACAGGTTGGGGAAGCCGTGGAAGGTCGTCCCCTTGTACGCCGCCATGCCGCTCTCGTCCCACAGGTCACCGAGCGTGACGCCGGCGCGGCCGGTGATGTGCCGCGCGATCGGGGGCTCGGTCACGTAGAAGCCGGTGGCCACGACGAGGACGTCGATCGGCCGCTCCACGCCGTCGGTGGTGACGACGGCGTTGCCGGTGATCTTGGCGATCGGGTCGGTGACCAGGTCGACGTTGTCGGCGTCGAGCGCGGGGTACCACTTGTTGGAGATCAGGATCCGCTTGCAGCCGGCGCGGTACCCGGGGGTGACCTTGCGGCGCAGCTCGGGGTCGGTGATGCCCTTCGCGATGTTCTTCTTCCCCTGCATCTCGACCGCGCGCATCGCCTGCGGGAACTTCGCGAAGGCGGGGACGCGGGACTCGAGGGTGCCGTAGACGAGGGCGCGCAGGGCGCGCTGGGCGCCGGGAACCCGCTTGAACACGGTCTTCTCGAAGGCGCTGAAGGAGCGCTCGTTGCGGGGGATGATCCAGTTCGGCGTGCGCTGGTAGACGTCCATGTGGCCGACGACCTTCTGCAGCTCGGGCACGAGCTGGACGGCCGACGCGCCGGTGCCGATGACCGCGACGCGCTTGCCGGTCAGGTCGACGTCGTGGTTCCAGCGGGCCGAGTGGAAGATCTCGCCCTGGAAGGTCTCGATGCCCTCGATCTCCGGGAGCCGGGGCTCGGAGAGCCCGCCGGCGCCGGCGACGACGGTGCGGGCGGCGTACTCCTTGATGCCCGCGGGGCCCTCGGTGCGCACGATCCAGCGCTGCGTCTCGTCGTCCCACGTCGCGTCGAGCACGGCGGTGTCGAAGACGAAGCGGTCGAGCGTGCCCGACTTCTCGGCGACCTTGCGGGTGTACTCCCAGATCTCCTGCTGCGGCGAGTAGACCTTCGACCAGTCCGGGTTCAGCGCGAACGAGTAGGAGTAGAGCTGGCTCGGGACGTCGCACTCGGCACCCGGGTAGGTGTTGATGTGCCAGGTGCCACCGACGTCGCTGTCCTTCTCGATCACGACGAAGTCGCGCTCGGCGGCCTCGTCGAGCTTGATGGCGGCGGCCAGGCCGGCGAAGCCGGCGCCGACGATGAGGTGGTCGACCTGCGTGCGACCTGTGCTGCGGGAGCTCATGGCACGACGCTATTGGCGTTATTGAACATCTGTCAATAGACTGTCCGGCGTGACGACCGCCACGCCCTCCCCCGCCCCGCGCACCCGGCTCTCGCCGGCGGAGCGTCGTACCCAGCTGCTGGAGCTCGGGGTCCGGCTGCTCGCGACCCACTCGCTCGACGAGCTGTCCATCGACCTGCTCGCCGAGGAGGCGGGCATCTCGCGCGGGCTGATGTACCACTACTTCGGCGGCAAGCAGGGCTTCTACGAGGCTGTCGTCCAGCACGCGGCCGACGACCTCTACGCCCGCACCGCTCCCCCGGACCACGGCGAGCCGATGGAGCGGCTGCTCGCCTCGCTGGCCGGGTACGTCGACTACGTCGTCGCCAACCACACCGGCTACCGCTCCCTGGTGAAGGCCGCCACCGCCGGCAACGACAACCTGCGTGCGATCTACGACACCACGTTCGCGGCGCTCGCCGACCGGTTCTTCACCGCCGACCCCGGCGGCCTCGTCATTCCCGACACCCCCGCCGTGCGCCTGATCATCCATGCCTGGCAGGCCATGGTCGAGGACCTCGTCCTCACCTGGTGCGAATCCTCTGCCGGGCTGTCCCGCGACGACCTGCTGCAGGTGATCACGGCGTCACTTCCGGCGATCGTCGACACGCTGCCCGGGTGACGCAACGAGCCGGGCACCCGCTGGCAGCGGGAGCCCGGCTCGCGAGAGGCTGCGAACGATCAGGGAGCCGTCGGCGACAGGTCGCCGCACTCGTCCTTGATGGCCTTCGCGAAGTCGCCCTCGTCGCCCTTCACGTCCTTGTTGTCCTCCGCCCACTTCAGCAGCGCCTCCGATGCCTTCTGCGCCTTGTCGACGTCACCCGACTCCGCGGCGTCGGAAGCGTCCTGGAGCAGACCGCAGTACTCCTTGGCGAGCTTGCCCTCGTCGGTGCCACCGCAGGCGGTGAGCGAGAAGGCGGCCGCGAGGACGATGCTGCCGAGGCCGAGGGTGGTCTTCTTCATGGTTGTCTCCCGTAATCAGGCGAATCGATCGCGAGGAGCCTCCCACCGGGAAGTCCGGCGAAACCTCACCAACGTGCCCGGCCGTCACTGCCCTCGCTCGCGGGCCCGCCCCCGTCCCCTCCGCCGGACCCGGGTGACACCGACCAGGCGCGGGCCGGCGAGGCGAGCCTCGACCCGGCGGGCCTCGCGCATGACCGGCTGGGCGACGTACTCACCGAGGATCACGCCGGAGGCCAGGGCGATGGCGACGGAGGCGGCGGTGACCATGGCGAGCAGGCCCTGGGCGGCCTGCTGGCTGCCCTCCTGGCCGAGCAGGAACAGGCCGCGGTAGATCGAGAGGCCGGGCAGCAGCGGTACGACGGCCGAGACCACCACGACCAGCGGCGGGACCCGGAAGCGGCGGCCGACGGTGTAGCCGAAGAGGCCGATCACGAAGGCGGACAGGCCGACCGCGAAGGTGCGGCCCGCACCGGCCTCGGACATCGCCTCGGTGGCGGCGATCGCAAACCCGCCGAGCAGGCCGACCGGGAGCAGCGTGCGCAGGGGTGCGTACGACGCGAAGGCGAACGCCGCCGCGCCGACCGCTCCACCCACCGCGACCGCTGTCACGCCGACCAGGTCGAGGCGGGGCAGGGTCAGCCGCGGGATCTCCAGGCCGACGGCGGCGCACAGCGACAGCCCGCCGCTGACGCCCGCGATGATGCCGGCGGTGGCGAGCACCGCCTCGAGGATCCGGGCGCCGCCGGTGACGAAGAAGCCGGAGAGCGCGTCCTGGACCGCGCCCATGAAGCCGATGCCGGCCAGCAGCATGATGATGTTGGCGGTGACGACGAGCGACGCGTTGAGGTGCACCCACGGCTCGGCGAGCCGGGTGCCGAGCGCGGCGAGCACCGTGGCCACCACGCCGCCCGCGACCTGCTGGTAGAAGCCCGGCAGCCGGCGCCGGGTCATCAGCAGCTGCAGCCGGTCGATGCAGATCGCGGCCAGCGTCGCCACGAGGACGACGACGAGGTTGCCGCCGAGCTGCAGCCCGATGCCGCCGCACATCACGCCCCAGCCCAGGGTCGCGGCCCAGCGCGGCCGCGCGTGCCCGGACGACACGATCTGCGCGAGTGCGGTGCGGGCACCCTCGAGGTCGGTCTCCCCCGCGATCACGTCACGCACCAGGTGGTCGACCCGGGTCAGGTCCTCGTAGTCGATCTCGCGCTGGGTGACCGCCCGCAGCTGCACCACCGGCGGCTCGTCGGGGCCCTGCTGCACGCTCATCGCCAGCGAGGTGAAGGTGACGTCCACCTGCGTGTGCCGTACGCCGAGCGCCCGGGCCAGCGCCCGCATCGTCGCCACCACGTCGGGGGCACCGGCCCCGGAGGACAGCAGCACCTCGCCGACCTTGAGGCACAGGTCGAGCGTGCGGTGGAGGGTCCGCAGGTCGTCCATCCCCCAACTCTGTCAGGTCGCCGCGCGACACCTCTACGCTGATCGCGTGCGCATCGACTTCCACGGCTCGGCCGAGCCGACGCTGGGGGTGGAGTGGGAGTTCGCGCTGGTCGACCGGCGTACCCGCGACCTCCGCAACGACGCCGCCCACCTCTTCGCCCGGGCCAAGCCCCGGATGCCCGCGCCCGGCAAGCTCCACAAGGAGCTGCTCAAGAACACCGTCGAGGTGGTCACCGGCGTGTGCGGCACCGTCGGGGAGGCGATGGCGGACCTGCGCGACACGCTGCAGTACGCCGCCAGCGCCGCCGACGACCTCGACCTGGACCTGTACGGCGCCGGCACGCACCCCTTCGCGGACTGGACCGGGCAGCAGCTGACCGAGGGCAACCGGTACGCCGAGCTGATCAACCGCACCCAGTGGTGGGGCCGGCAGATGCTGATCTGGGGCGTGCACGTGCACGTCGGGCTGCCCGAGAAGGACCGGGTGCTGCCGGTCCTCAACGGCCTGCTGACCTACTACCCGCACCTGCAGGCGCTCTCGGCGTCCTCGCCGATCTGGATGGGTGTCGACACCGGCTACGCCTCCAACCGGGCGCTGATGTTCCAGCAGCTGCCGACCGCGGGCCTGCCCTTTCAGTTCGACAAGTGGGAGGAGTTCGAGCACTTCGCCCACGACCAGCTCACGACCGGCGTGATCGACGAGCTCAGCGAGATCCGCTGGGACCTGCGCCCGGCGATCAAGCACGGCACCCTCGAGAACCGGATCTGCGACGGCGTCTCCACCCTCTCCGACATGCAGGGCCTGGTCGCGCTCATGCACTGCCTGGTGATCTGGCTCGACGAACGGGTCGCCGCCGGCGAGACGCTCACGACCATGCCGCCGTGGCACGTCCAGGAGAACAAGTGGCGGGCGGCGCGGTACGGCGTCGACGCGATCGTGATCCTCGACAGCGACTCGAACGAGCGGCTCGTCACCGAGGACCTCGCCGAGCTCGTGCCGCGCCTGGAGCCGGTCGCGGCCCGGCTGGGCTGCGAGGCGGAGCTGGCGTCGGTGCTGGACATCGCGACCCGCGGGCCGTCGTACGTGCGCCAGCGGGCGGTCGCCGAGAGGACCGGCAACGACCTGGTCGCCGTCGTCGACTCGGTGGTCACCGAGCTGAAGGCCGGGCTCTAGGCACCCGGCCCTCGCTCAGGACTCGGGGAACTCGATCCGGCAGTCGGAGTTCTCGCACGCCGGCGTCTCGGCCCACACGGTCGCGCTCTCGAACACGGTGCCGGTCGACCTCATCACCTGAACGCCGGTGAACTTCGCCTCCTTCAGTGCCTTGACGACGAACACGACGTCACCCCGGCCGTCGCCGTCGACGTCGCTCAGGGTCGCGCCCTGCAGGCTGCGCTGACCGATGGTGGAGGTGCCGGTGAAGCCGGCGACGGCGCGCGGGCGGCCGTCGGCGAGGTCGTAGACGGTGAGCTCGACCTCCTCGTCGTACGAGCTGGCCTGCACCGCGACCAGGCTGGTCGTGCCGTCGCCGGTGACGTCGCCGACGAGGTAGGCGTCGGCGTACAGGTCGTCCTCGGCCACCGCGCCGACCTCGAAGTCCTTGCCGGTCGAGGTGAGCAGCGCGTAGCCCTGCTTGCCGGAGTAGTAGCCGGTGTAGTCCTCGTCCTTGACCTTCTCGGCCGGGAGCCGGGTCCACAGGTCGGCCTTGCCGTCGTGGTCGAAGTCGCCGGCCCGGATCTCGGTCGAGTCGATGGTCGCGTTGGTCAGCGAGGCCCAGCGCACCGGGTCGGCGAAGCCACCCGCACCGTCGCCGAGCAGCACCTGCACCTCGACCGTGCGGTCGTTCGGCCCGACGAGGGCGAGGTCCTGGCTGCCGTCGCCGTCGAAGTCGCCGGCCTGGACGTCGATCTTCGTGCCGAAGTCCTCGAGCGAGGACAGCGCGAGCCGGAAGGTCTGGTCGCCCGGGAACTCCTTGTCGGTGGACGACAGGGTCAGCTGGTTGGCGTCGTCGACGAAGGCCCAGCTCAGCTGCTCGTTGACGCCGTCGTCGTCCCAGTCGAGGTGGAGCTCGTCGGGCTCCTGCGAGTCCTCGACCGCGAGCTCGCTCGTGGCGAACACCGTGCCGTTGCTGCTCGCGGTGACCCGGGTCGTGCTGTCGTAGTCCGGGGAGAAGTAGAAGACCGCGTCACCATGGCCGTCGCCGTCGATGTCGCCCTGGATGGCCTTCGGGTGGTCCTGGCCGCCACCGTCGCCGCCACCGGCGCTCGGGGCCTCCTCCCACGGACGCAGCGCGGCCAGGGTGCCGGCCGCACCGGCGAGCAGGACGAGGACGACGGCCAGCGCGATCCACAGGCCCAGGCGGCTGCGCCGGGGCGGTGTCGGCATCGGGGCGTACGGCGGCTGCGGGCCGCCGTACCCGAGCGACGGGACCTGGCCGTAGCCGGCGGGCGGGGCGACCGGAGGAGCGGCCGGAGGAGCGGCCGGCAGCGGTGTCGGGGGGACGGCGGTCGGCGGGTCCTCCGGCGCCGGCCGGACCCGGGTCGACTCGTCGGCCGGCGCGAACCGGGTCATCGGTCGCCGGTCGGCGGTCCAGTCGGAACCGTCCCAGCGACGCTCCATGCCGTCACCGTCCGGGTACCAGCCGGGAGGGGTGATGTTGCTCAAGGCCTGATCCCATCCGTTCGCGTGCAGCCGGGGCGTTCCTACCCCACCCACGATGGGATCACGCCTTGCCACGCTTGCCGATTCGCTTGTGGCGACCGTCACGACGCGCAAGGATCGGGACCCTCCTGCGACGAAAGGGGCTGCTCCGTGGTCTCCGTTCCCGGCTTCCGCCCGATCGACCCGACCTCCGCGGCCTTCCTGCTCGCCGAGAACCGCAACATGCCGATGCACGTCGGCGGGCTCCAGCTCTTCGAGCCGCCGACGGACGCGGGGCCGGACTACGTCCGGGAGATGTTCGAGTCGATGCGCGACACGGAGCGGATCTCGCCGCTGTTCCTCAAGCACCCGTACCGCTCGGTCAAGACCGGCGGCACCCTGGTCTGGCGCGACGACGAGCAGTTCGACATCGAGCACCACGTGCGGCACAGCGCGCTCCCCCAGCCCGGCCGGGTCCGCGAGCTGCTCGAGCTGGTCGGCCGGCTGCACTCCACGCGGCTCGCCTGGGAGCGGCCGCTGTGGGAGACCCACGTGATCGAGGGCCTCGCCGACGGCCGGGTCGCGATGTACACCAAGCTCCACCACGCCCTCGTCGACGGCATCTCCGCGATGCGGCTGATGGCGAGCACCCTCTCCTCCGACGCCGACCGCCGCAACATGCCCGCCCCCTTCGCCGAGGGCGCCGCCCGCAAGCGCAGGCCCGAGGCCGACGGCCCCGAGTCGCTGCCCGCCGCGGCCGTCGACGCCGCGACCACGGCCGCTCGTACCCTCGCCGACCTGCCCGGTGACGCGGTCCGCACGGCCCTGTCGATCAGCGCCGACGCCGCCGGGATGCCGATGGCGCTGGTGAAGACCCTGCGCAAGGGCCTGAGGAACGAGACCTCCGCCGTCTCCCTCGCCGCACCGCGCACGATCTTCAACCAGTCGATCACCGGTGCCCGGCGCTTCGCCGCCCAGGACTGGCCGATCGAGCGGATCCGCGGCGTCGGGAAGGCCACCGGTACGACGATCAACGACGTCGTGCTCGCCATGTGCAGCGGCGCGATGCGGACCTACCTCACCGAGCTCGACGCGCTGCCGGACCAGTCGATGGTCTCGATGGTGCCGATCGGCCTCAAGGCCAAGCAGGCCGGCTCGGCGTCTGCCGACGGCGGCAACGCCATCGGCTCGGTGATGGTGCGCCTGGCCACCGACAGGGCCGACCCGGCCGACCGGCTGCGCACGATCAGCCAGTCGATGAAGGACGGCAAGGAGGCGCTCTCGTCGATGACGCCGGCGCAGATCGTGGCGATGAGCGCGATCGGCATGGCGCCCTCGATCGTGGTGCCGATGCTGAAGATGCAGGGCATCGTGCGGCCGCCGTACAACCTGATCATCAGCAACGTGCCGGGGCCGCGGGTGCCGCACTACTGGAACGGCGCGCAGCTGGTCGGCAACTACCCGGTCTCCATCCCGATCAACGGCATGGCGCTCAACATCACCTGCACGTCGTACGCCGGCAACATGGGCTTCGGCCTCACCGGCTGCCGCCGCACGGTGCCGCACCTGCAGCGACTGCTGACCTTCCTCGACGACGAGCTCGCCGCGCTGGAGAAGGCGGCCGGCGTCAGCTGAGCTCGGCGAAGCCGCCGCCGACCCGCTCGGCGACGGCCTGCAGCCGGGCCCGGGTCACCGAGGAGACGGTCGGGTGGCCGGCGCGCTCGGCGTTGGAGCCGGTACGGGTCGGCTCGGCCGAGTTGACCGAGAGACAGGTACGGCGCCCGCCGTCGGCCGCGTTGGCCAGCGCGACCGCGTGCCCGGTGGTGCCGGACCCGGCGAAGTAGTCGAGGACCCGGGCGTCGTCGGGCATGGTGCCGACGACCCGGAGCAGCAGGCCGGTCGGCTTCGGCGACTCGAAGACGTGGCCGACCAGCTCCTTGAGCTCGGCGACCGCGGTGTCGGTGGAGCCGACCTCCTCGGCGAGCCAGATGGTCGGCAGCTTCTTGCGGCGCCCGCCGACGGGGTGGCGCCAGTCGCGCTGGTAGACGTCGACCCGCTCCCCCCGCGCCCCGCGCACGACCCGGCACTCGAGGTCGTCGGGCCGCTCGTCGATCCGCGGCCGGGACCAGCGCCACACGGCCGGCGTACCGTCCCCGAAGACCGGCTTGATCTCCTCGGCACCCTCGAACGGCGTCGTGGCAACGCGGCCCGTCGCCGGGTCACCCCAGACCGGGAAGTGCAGGGTCGGCGTGGAGAGCGGGTTGAACTTCTTGTTGGTGTTGCGCAGCGGCAGTCGCCGGTAGCGCCGGCCGTCGGGCGCCTCGACCGGGAAGTCCTCCTCGACCACGGTCGTCGCCGACGTCGCGTCGAGCACGCAGCGGGCGGCGTCCTTGGCGTAGACGAGCAGGTACTCGTGCGAGGTCGCGAACCCCTTCCCCAGCTGACGGCCCTTCGGGTTGAGGTTGACCACGACCTGGGCGAGGAAGTTCGCCTCGCCGTACACCTCGTCGAGGAGCAGCCGCAGGTGAGCGACCTCGTGGTCGTCGATGCTGACGAAGAGCGCGCCGGTGTCGGCGAGCACCCGGTGCCCGGCCTCGATCCGGGGCCGCAGGTACGACACCCACGCGACGTGCCGGCCGGCCGCGCCCGCGCCGCGCTTGCCCCGGAAGTCGTCGTGGTAGGCGAAGTCGTTGCCCGTGTTGTAGGGCGGGTCGAGGTAGATCAGGTCGTACGACGCGCCTGGCAGCGTGGCGAGGACGTCGAGGTTGTCGCCCTCGACGAAGGTGTTCCACGGTGCCGGCTCGTTCGCCACGGGCTCATCGTGACAGGCTCGCGGTGTGGCGCGCCGTACCTTCTCCCGAGCCGAGCTCGAGTCCTACCGCGACGCCGTGGTCCCCGACCTGCTCCCCAACGCGCCCGGCCAGGTGCTCAAGCTGCTGTTCGTCGGCATCAACCCGGGGCTGTGGACCGCCGCGACGCAGACCCACTTCGCCCACCCGGGCAACCGGTTCTACCCGGCGCTGGTGCTCGGCGGCGTGATCACCGAGCCGGTCGACCCGGCCGACGGGATGACCGACGTGGACCGGACGACGATGCGCGAGCGTGGCATCGGGATCAGCAACGTCGTGCACCGCGCGACCGCCAAGGCCTCCGAGCTCTCTGCCGAGGAGCTGAGGACCGGCGGCCAGCAGCTGGTCGAGCTGGTGGCCCGCGAGCGCCCGAAGGTCGTGGCGATCGCTGGGATCACGGCGTACCGCACCGCCTTCGGGCTCCCCAAGGCCGTCCCCGGCCGCCAACCCGACACGATCGACGACCTGTGGTCCGGCGCCGAGCTGTGGGTGGTGCCCAACCCGAGCGGCCTCAACGCCCACGAGACCGTCGCGTCGCTGGCCGCGGCCTACCGCGAGGTGGCGCTGGCGGCCGGGGTCATCTGACCGCCGCTCGCTCGCTTGTAACTAAGGGTTACGTGCAGGATTTCGCTGCAACAGCACCGAGGCAGTAACCACACCGCCCGGGTAGTCGTGCTCCCAGGGCACGGGACGCGATGCGACGCCACTCTCTGCGCATCGTGGGCGCACGGGGCCTTCTACCCGGGCGGTGTGGCCACTACCCGGGCGCTGTTGCAGTGGTTTTCGTGCTGTAACCCTTAGTTACAAGCGGTCGCGGCGCCCACGACCATCGGGGTGATCCGGGCGGGCGGCCCGGGCATCCGCAGGTGCTCGACCTCGGTGACCTCGAGTGGCGAGCGGTCGAGCAGGCCGAGGAAGTCGCGGTTGAGGTGGCAGCCGTCGGCGATCCGCGACTGCAGCGGCGTCGCGACCTCGTGCAGCACGCGGAGCAGGCCGGTGCCGCGGACGTGCTCGTGGAACAGGAACGTCCCGCCGGGCCGGGTGATCCGGGCGAGCTCGGCGAGCGCGGCCTCGGGCCGGTCCAGGGAGCAGAACACCAGCGACGCGCTGACCGTGTCGAAGGACCCGTCCTCGAACGGCAGCGCGTAGGCGTCCCCGTCGACGATCTCCCAGGCCCGGGCCTTGATGTCGGCGGTACGACGCTGCAGCTGCTTGCGCAGGCCGGGGTTGGGCTCGACCATGACCAGCTCGGTGACCGCCGTCGTGTAGTGCGGGACCGAGAACCCGTTGCCGGTGCCGAGGTCGAGCACCCGGCCGTGGGCGCGGGCGAGGTGCCGGGCGCGGATGCCGGCCTGGCCGGCGTCCTCGGCGCGTTGCATCAGGTCGGGGTACCAGCGTGCGAAGAACCGCTGGCTGCGGGTGCCGGGACCGTCGGTCATGCGGGCGACGCTACCGAGCGTGCCGGCTCGCCGCCTCACAGCGGCTCGATGCCGCTCACCTTCCAGGTGTCCCCGGTCTTCGTGGCGCGCACCGAGAGCTGGGCCGCGGAGACCGCCGACTCCTTGTCGGTGGCCCGTTGCGAGGCCTGGTCGAGGAACACCAGCAACGTGGCGGACCGTGCCGTGAGCTCCTTGACCGCGGCGACCTGCACCTGGGCGGTGAGCACCAGCTGCTGGCCGGGCGCCTTCTCCTGGAGCGCCGCGAAGAGCAGGTCGTACTGCTCGCGTGCCTTGCCGTCGAGCAGGTCGTCGGCAGCCTGCTGGGTCGGGTCCGGGTTCGCGTAGTCGAAGCTGAACACCCGGACCAGGGCGGAGGACACGGCGGACTGCACCTCGGTGGTGGAGGCGGCGTCCACGACGGCGTGGTTGCCGACGTTGTCCCTGCCGCGGGCCACGTCGGCCTGCCGGAAGGCGAGGGCGGCCGCGGCGAGGAGGAGCACGGTGAGCACGAGAGCCCCGTGCCGGCGTACGACGTTCACTTGATCTCCACCGCCACCTGGTCGAGGCCCTCGAGGAGCCAGCGGTCGCCGACCTTGACCAGGTCGGCGGCGAACCTGTTGCGCTTCACGCTGGGCGCGGCCGACGGGTCGGCGTCGTTGCGGACCGTGACCTCGACCGACGCGATCACCGTGGCGGTGCTGGCGGTGAGGTCGAGGACGGCGGCGTCGACGACCTTGCCGGTCGAGACCATCTGCTGGTCGGCCATCAGCTTGCGGGTCTCGTCGTCGGTGGCCGCGATCTGGTCCTTGAGGGTGCCGGTCGTGACGTCCTGCCACTTCTCGAGGCCACCGTCGACGTCGTCGTGGTCGAGGGTGTTCATCGTCTCGATGTGGCTGCGGGCGGTGATCAGCACCGTGTCGCGCAGCGCGGCCCGCGTCACGGCCGCCTCGTCGTGGTTGCCGGCGCGCTGCCAGGCGACCACGCCGGCGACCAGCGCGACCACGGCCAGGACCAGGACCAGCAGGCCCAGCTCGATCGAGCGGCGTCCGGAGCGGTCCGGTGCCTCCGCCGTCACAGAGGCCGGCTCCTTCCGGGGGGTCTGCTCCGGAGCGTCCTCGTCGCTGATGCCGATCTCCTCCACGTCGTACCCGAACCCGCCCATCACCGACCGCCTCCCAGCAGGTCGTCGAGGTCATCGACGAGGTCGACGTCGGCCGGGCGCTGGCCGCTCCCGCCGCCGGTGCCCCCGGCCACGGCCTGGGGGCCGCGCACATTGCCCTCGACACGTGGCGCGGTGCAACCCGCCCGCCGGTTGAGCGGTGGCCCCTCGGTCGCGTCGGTGCCCCGGCGCAGGGTCGTGCCACTGTAGCCAGTGGTGCAGGGCAGCGGGTTGAAGAAGGTCGGCACCATGCCGAGGTTGACCCCGCGGCCGCTGGTGGTGGCCCAGCCGATGCTGACCGCCTCGGGAAGCCGGATCAGCGCGTCCCGCACCGCGGTGGCGTTGGTCCCGAAGACGGTCGCGGTCGGGATCAGGTTGTCCATCAGGTTGGACAGCGGCCGGCCGACGTCGCGGACGAGCAGGCTCAGCTGCTGCGCGGCCCCGGGGGTCGCCGCGATCAGGGTACGCAGGTCGGTGTCGGAGTCGGCGAGGGCCTTGGCGAGCAGCGCGAGGTCCTCGCTGTAGGAGCTGATCGCGGTGCTGGAGTCCTCCTGGGTCGCCAGCACCCGGTCGGCGTTGCGGATCAATGAGGCGCTGACCAGGAAGTTGTCGTCGGCGGCCTGCTGGAAGTCCCGTGCGGTCTCGAGCAGCCGGCCGAAGTCCTGGCTGATGCCCTGCGAGAGGAGGTAGCTCTCGTCGACGACGGTGGTGAGCGAGTCCGAGGGCACGGACGCGACCAGGTCGCGGCTGGCCCGCAGCACCTCGGAGAGGTCCTCCGGCAGTGCCTCCCGGCCGGCGCTGAGGTGGTCGCCGTCGGCCAGCAGCTCCTCGGTCGACGTGCCCTCCAGGTCGAGGTACTGCTCGCCGATCGCGGACCGGTTGCGGACGCGCGCCGTGGAGTCGGCGGGGATGTCCGGTGCGTCCGGCCGGATCTCGGCAGTCACCTCGACCCCGTCGTCGGTGGGCTCCATGGCGGTCACCCTGCCGACCTGGACGCCGCGGTAGGTGACCTCCGAGTGGACGAACAGCCCGCCGCCCTCGGGCAGGGACACGGTGACCCGGTAGCCGTCGGAGAAGGGCGTGAAGCCGACGTACGACGCCCCGAGGTAGCTGGTGCCGAGGAGCGCGACCAGCACGAACAGGCCGAGCTTGACGTGGACTCCGCGGGTGAGCTGCTGCACGTCACTCGCCTCCTTCGTTGCTGGCCGAGCCGCTCGCCGAGCCGCTGGGCGACCCGCTCGCGGTGTCGCTGGACGAGCCGCTCGGTGAGCCACTGGCCGGGGAACCGCTCGGGGACCCGCTCGCCGACCCGGACGAGGACGGTGTGCCCGGCAGGATCGAGGGCCCGGGCACGGTCGGCGTGCCGGTCGTCGGTGTGGCGCTGTCCGTGGACGGCAGCAGGGTCGGCGGCGCGTCCCCGGGGAGGGAGAGGTTGCGGGAGCGCGACGCCGACCCGCCACCTGCCGTGGGCTGGGGCCACGAACAGCCAACCGCCGCACAGCCCGCAGGAAGGGTGCGGAAGTTGGTGGTCATGAAGACGTTCAGGTAGTCGCCGCGGATCGCGCCGAGCACCGAGTCGGGGAACGGATAGGTCAGCAGTATCTCGAGGGAGTACGGCAGGTCGGCACCGGCCTTCGCCAGCTCCGAGAGGATCGGGTCGAGGGCCCGCAGGTCGCGGACCATGTCCTTCTGCGAGGCGTTCAGCGTGCGGACGGTGACCTTCGAGAGCCGGTCGAGCGACTGCAACATCTTGGTCAGCTGGGGCCGCTGCTCGACGAGCACCTTCATGCCCGGCGACAGGTCGTCGAGCACCTTCGCGATCTGCTCGCGGTCCCCGTCGAGCGACGTGGAGAGCCGGGCCAGGCCGTCGATCGCGCCGGTGATGGCGTCCTTGCGCTGGTCGAGGACTCCGACGAACCGGCCGAGCTGGTCGAGGAACTCCCGGACCTCCTCGGTCCGACCGGCACCGACCTGCTGCAGCTCGCGGGAGATCTCCTGGAACTGGCCGACCCCGCCGCCGTTGAGGACCAGGGACAGCGCGCCGAGGACCTGCTCGGCCGTGGCGGCGGCGTCGGTGTCGGCGGAGGTGAGGACGGCGTGGTCGGCGAGCCGGCCGGACGCCGGCATGTTCTCGCCGCCGCCCTCGGGCCGGACCAGGGCGACGTACTTCTCCCCCAGCAACGAGGTCTGCTGCAGCCGGGCCGTCGTCGCCGACGGGAGGTCGACGTCGCGACGCACCTGCATGGTCACGACGGCGGTGCGACCGTCGTCGCCGAGGTCGATGTCGGTGACCCGGCCGACGGCGACGTTGTCGACCTTCACGCTCGACTGCGGCACCAGGTCGAGGACGTCGGCGAACTCGGCGGTCACCGTGATCGGGTCCTTGCCGAGATCGGCACCGCCCGGCAGTGGGGCGTCGTAGACACCGCCGCCGAGGACACCGCAGCCGCTGACCGCGAGAGCGAGAACGGCGACCAGCGCAGCCGTCGTACGACGAAGGGGGGTGCGCACCTCACTCACCCCCGTCCAGGCCGGGCAGCAGCACCGGCGGCGCATCGTCGGACGTACGCGCGGACTTGCCGTCGTCGCTCCACAGCGTCAGCTCGTTGAGGTTGCCGCGGCCCTGGAGCGTGTTGGAGGTCGGGTCGTAGGTGTTGACGAAGTTCTGCAGCGCGAGCGGGATGGTGCGCACCGCCTCGGCCAACGACTTCTGCTGGTTGACCAGCACCTGGCTCGGCCCGCGCAGCCCGTCGACGCTGCGCTTGAGGGCGCCGCGGTTCTCCTTCACGAAGCCCTCGAGCAGCGCGAGGGCCTTGCCGAGCTCGGTGATCGCCGAGGTGAGGTTCCCGCGGTCCTCGGACAAGTACTGTGCGACGACGGCGAGCTGCTGGTTGGCGCCGGCCACGCCCTGGTCGTGGTCGAGCAGGGTCTGGTTGAGGGTGTCGAGGTTCTCGACGGTGGCGAAGAAGTCGTCGTCGACGCCGGACACGGTCGCCGAGGCCTTCGAGAAGTCCCGCAGCATGGTGTTGATCGAGGACCCCTGCCCGTCGAGGTTCTGGGCGACGGCGTCCAACAGGTCCGAGAGCGCGCCGTCGCGGTTGGCTCCGTCGGGGCCGAGGGTCTCCCCCACGTCGGCGAGGCTCTTGTAGAGCTGGTCGATCTCCACCGGGACCGCGGTCTTCGTGATCCGGGCCCCGTTCTTCAACGCCGGGCCGCCGACCCACGGCGTGGTGAGCTGGACGTACCGATCGCTGACCAGGGTCGGCGCGACGATCACGGCACCGGTGCCGCGGGCGGCCTTGCGCCCGTCGTCGAGGCGCATCGTGACCCGGACCTTTCCGCCCACGGGGTGGACCTTCGTGACGGTGCCGACCGGGACGCCGAGCACCTGGACGTCGGAGCCCGGGTAGAGGCCGACCGCGGAGTCGAAGTCGGCTGTCAGCTCGGTGCCGGGGCGCAGCATCCGCACCCCCACCACCGCCGCGGCGACGAGCAGCACGAGGCCGGCGGCGAGAGCCGTCCAGCGCAGGGACCGGGACTTCATGAGCCACCTCCGGGTCGGCAGTCACGGACCACGTCGTTGTCGAGGACCGGCGCGCCCTGCGCGTCGAACAGGCCGCAGATGTAGGAGTCGAGCCAGCGGCCGTTGCCCATCGCGGCGGTGAGCATCCGGTAGTAGGGGCCGAGCACCTCGAGCGCGTCGTTGAGGTGCTTCTGGTTGCGACGCAGCATCGCCGCGACCTGATCGAGCTTGTCGAGCGCCGGCTTGAGCTGCGCCTGGTTGTCGCGTACGACGCCCGCGAGCTCGCGCCCGAGCGTGGTCGTCGACCGCAGCAGCTGCCGGATCGACTCGCGCCGGTTGGCCAGCTCGGTGAGCAGCAGGTTGCCGTCGTCGACGAGCTTGCCGATCTCGTCGTTGCGGGCGGCAAGGGTGTCGGTGACGCTCGACGTGGAGCGGAACAGCCTGGCCAGCTCCTCGTCGCGGCTGGAGATCGTGTGGGAGAGGCGGGTCAGCCCGTCGACCATGCCGCGCACCGACTCCGGTGTGTTCGCGAAGACCTGCGACAGGGTGGCCATGCTCTGCTCGAGCTGGCCGGTGTCGATCTCGCCGATGGTCGAGGACAGGTCGGAGAAGGCCGCGTTGACGTCGTACGGCGTCGTGGTGTGCTCGAGCGGGATCGGCGCGTCGAGCGTCTCGGTGCCGAGCGGGTCGACGGAGAGGTACTTCTGGCCCAGCAGGGTCTTGATCTTGACCGCCGCGGTCGACTCGCTGCCGATCTCCACGCCCTTGGCCCGGAAGCTGACCAGCACCTTGTCGCCGACGAGGTCGACCCCGGTCACCTTGCCGACCTTCACCCCGGCCACGCGGACCTCGTCCCCGGCGCGGAGGCCGGCGGCCTCCGCCAGGTAGGCCTGGTGCTTGTCGCCACCGCCGACGACCGGCAGGTCCTCGGCGTAGAACGTGGCGAAGAAGGTGGCGACCAGGGCCGCGATACCGATCACGGCGATCACGACCCGGTTCCGCTCGGCGAACGCGGTCGGGAACCGTCGCTGCGTGCGCGCGGCCATCAGCGGCACCTCCCCGCGACCGGCTGCACGCCGAGGTCGCCGTAGTAGCCCTCGGGCAGGGGGATCCGGCCCTTGATCGAGCAGAGGTAGAAGTTGACCCACGAGCCGTAGCTGGCGATCTTCGCGAGCCGCTCCACCTTCGTCGGCAGGGTCGCCAGCGCCTTGTCGATGACGTCCTCGTTGTCGGCCAGCACTCCCGACAGGTCGCCGAGCGCCTTGATCGAGCGCTTCAGCGGGGCGCGCCCCTCCTGGAGCAGATCGGCGACGCTCTCGGACAGGTCGCCCATCCCGTCGATCGTCGAGCCGATCGTCGTGCGGTCCGCGGCCAGGCCGCTCACCAGCTGCTGCAGGGTGACCAGCGTGGTGTCGAGCTGACCGGAGCGCTCCTCGACGACGCCGAGGACCGAGGACAGGTTGGTGACCAGCTGGCCGATCACCTGGTCGCGGTCGGCGAGCGTCGAGGTGAGGCTGGCCGTGCTCTTGAGCAGCCCCTCGACCGTCGGCCCCTCACCCTGGAACACGGCGATCACCTGGGCGCTGAGGTTGTTGACGTCCTCGGGGTCGAGCAGGCGGAACAGCGGCTGGAAACCGTTGAAGAGCACGGTCAGGTCGAGGGCCGGCTGCGTGGCGTCGAGGCCGAACACGTGGCCCGGGGCGAGCCGCCTGCCCGTGACGTCGCCGGGCTCGAGGGCGACGTAGCGCTGCCCGACGAGGTTGCGGAAGCGCAGCAGGGCGCGGGCTCCGGTGCCGAGTGGTGCGGTGTCGGCGACGGTGAAGCGCACCCGGGCGACCCGGTCGTCGCTCACCTCGACGCCGGTCACGGTGCCCACCTTGACCCCGGCCATCCGCACGTCGTCGCCCTTGTTGAGGCTGGTGGCGTCGCTGAACATCGCGACGTACTCGTTCGAGGGGCCGGCCGCGCTGTTGCGGATGGTGCCGGCCAGCGCCAGGGTGGCGAGCACGGTGACAACGGCGAACACCAGTGACTTGGTGAGCGTCAGCGCCAACCCGCTGCGGGGACTGCTCATCGGACCTCCACCTCCGCGCCCCGCAGCAGCGGCCCGACCAGCAGGCTGCTCCACGTCGGGTAGTCGACCGGGCTGACCCCGGCCTCCGGGGCCATCAGCTCGGCGATCAGCCGGTTCTCGGCGGGCGAGTTCGCCTCGCCCAGCCCGGCGGCCTCGGCGAACACCTGCTGCACGCGGTCGCTCGGCGGCGGCAGGATCTGCGCGGGCGCGCCGTCCCTGCCGCGTGCGGCGACGGGCTTCACGCTGCCGTCCTGGTAGGGGCAGCGCGGTGCGCCTGTCGTGCGGTACGTCGGGTCGTCCTTGCCGAGCACGTAGCGGCCCCGGTCGGGCGTCACGTTGAGCACGACGTGGATCCCGGGCTCGTCGGTGCCCTTGCCGAGCGTCTTGTCCATCACCGGGATGAAGGCCCGCAGGGACGTGAACAGGCACGGGAACTGCACGGCGTACGGCGCGATCGCCTCCAGCGCCTTCCGGCTCTCCTTCGACAAGGTGATGACGGTGCCGGAGTTGGCGACCAGCCAGCCATTGGTGTCGTCGGCCGCCACGATCACGCCCGCGAACAGCTTCGTCATCGACGTGCGCTCGTCCACCAGCGTGCGCGAGGTGGTCGTCATGGAGTCGAGCGCGTCCACGAGGTCGGGGGCCGCGTCGGCGTAGGTCTGCGCGACCCGGCCGAAGGCGGCGAGGTCGTCGGCGAGCTGCGGGGTGAGTGGGTTGAGCTTCTCGAGGTACCTGCCCCACGCGACGACGGTCTCGCCGATCGTGCCTCCCTGGCCACGCAGCATCAGCGCGAGCTCGCCGAGCGTGGCGGACAGCTTGTCGGGCTGGATCGCCTGGAGCACGGGCAGCAGCTGGTCGAACAGCTCCTCGACCTCGACCGCCGCGCTCGACGAGTCCTGCTCGATCGTGTCGCCCGCCTCGAGGGTGGCACTCCCCTGCCGGGGTCGCACGAGCGCGACGTACCGCTCCCCGAAGAGGGTCTTGGGCAGCAGCCGGGCGGTGGTGCCGACCGGCAGGTCGTCGAGCACGTCCGGCTCCAGCGCCAGGGTCAGCGACGCGCCGTCGGCGCGGGGCTCGATCGCGCTCACCTTGCCGACCGGGACGCCGTTGAGCTTCACGTCCGATCCCTTCTGCAACGCGCTGCCGACGGTGCGGGTGGTCAGCGTGATCTCACTGCGCTCGACGAACACCTGGTTGTAGGCCAGCCAGGTGCCGAGGGCGAGCGCCAGCACCACGACGCCGTACCCGACGCCGAGGAGGAGGTCGCGGATCCGGCCGGCGCTCATCCGGCGATCCTGACCGTGGTGGTCGTGCCCCACATCGCCATCGACAGGGCGAGGTCGAGCACGGCGACGACCACGAGGGTGCGGCGCACGGAGCGGCCGACGGCCATCCCGACCCCGGCCGGCCCGCCGCGGGCGAAGTAGCCGAGGCGGCAGTGGATCAGGATGACCAGCACCGCGAAGACGAGCACCTTGCCGAAGCTCAGCAGGATGTCGACGGGTGGCAGGAAGAGCTGGAAGTAGTGGTCGTAGGTGCCGGCCGACTGGCCGCGCAGCTGCACCGTGACCAGCCGGCTTCCGGCGTACGACGTCAGCAGGCCGATCACGTAGAGCGGGATGATCGCGATGAACCCGGCGACGAGGCGCGTCGACACGAGGAAGGGCACGGCGTCGAGCCCGATCACCTTGACGGCGTCGATCTCCTCACTGATCCGCATCGCACCGAGCTGGGCGGTGAAGCCCGCTCCGACCGTGGCCGACATGGCGAGCGCCGCGACGAGCGGCGCGATCTCGCGGGTGTTGAAGTAGGCGGAGATGAAGCCGCTCAGCGCGGAGGTGCCGATCTGGTCGAGGGCGGAGTAGCCCTGCAGGCCGACCACCGTGCCGACGAAGATGCTGATGCCGGTCATCACGCCGACGGTGCCGCCGATGACGGCGAGCGCGCCGGTGCCGAAGCTGACCTCCGACAGCAGCCGCCAGACCTCCTTCGGGTAGAGCCGCACCGCCGTCGGGATCCCGGCGAGGGCCCGGCCGTAGAAGCGGATGTCGCGGCCCGACTGCACGATCCGGTCGAGGCGGCGGTCCCACCACGGCCGCTTGGCCGCCGTGACCGGGGGTCGGCTGGCGATCGCCATGTCAGGCTCCCTTCCCGGGCACCAGCTCGAGGTAGAGCGTGGTGACGACGAAGTTGACGAAGAACAGCAGCAGGAAGGTGACGACGACCGACTGGTTGACCGACTCCCCCACGCCCTTCGGTCCGGGGCGGGTGTTGAGGCCGCGGTAGGCCGCGACGACACCAGCGAGGAAGCCGAAGATCACGGCCTTGATCTCGCCGACGACGAGGTCCGGGATCTGGGCGAGCGCGGTGAAGCTGGCGAGGTAGGCGCCCGGCGTACCGCCCTGCACGACGACGTTGAAGAAGTAGCCGCCGAGGACGCCGACGACCGAGACCAGCCCGTTGAGGAGCACGGCGGCCATCACGCAGGCCAGCACCCGGGGTACGACGAGCCGCTGGACCGGGTCGACGCCGATCACCCGCATCGCGTCGATCTCGTCGCGGATCGTGCGCGACCCGAGATCCGCACAGATGGCGGCACCTCCCGCTCCCGCGATCACCAGCGTCGTCACGATCGGCGCCGCCTGCTGCACGACGGCGAGCACCGAGGCCGCGCCGGTGAAGGACTGGGCGCCGACCTGGACGGTCAGGGTGCCGAGCTGGAGCGCGATCACCGCGCCGAACGGGATCGCGATCAGCATCGCCGGGATCCACGACACGCTGGTGACGAACCAGAACTGGTCGAGCAGGTCGCGCGCCGAGAACGGCCGGCGGAACGCGGACCGGACGGTGTCGAGGCCGAGCGCGAAGAAGGCGCCGGTCTGGTCGAGGGCTCGGGTCACCGGGTCCGGACGGACGACGGCAGGGGGTCGGTCCGCCTCCTCGTCGTCGGCGACGTACAGGCTCGCCTGGCCGCTCGCGACGCGGCGCGCGTGCCGCTCGGTCGCGGGCCGCGGCCGCCCGCTGGCGGGAAGCAGCTGGCGGGGCAGCACCTCGATCGCGCGGGCGCCCGCACGCACCATCGTCGGCGCCCCGGACGGCCCGTCGACCGGGTAGCCGTAGTCGTCGAGCAGCGGCGCGGTGCTGGAGTGGTCGACCTCCTCGCTCATCCCGATCGGGCCGACCGGGTCGCCGGCCATGAACTGCGACACGACGGGGTGGTCGGTGAGCAGGAACTGCTCGCGCGGGCCGTACATCACCAGCTGGCGGCGGTAGAGCATCCCGAGGTTGTCGGGCAGGGTGCGGGCGAGCTCGATGTTGTGGGTGACGACGAGCATCGTCGCGTCGGTCTGGGCGTTGACGTCGAGCAGCAGCTGGGCGAGGTTGGCCGTGCGCACCGGGTCCAGGCCGGAGTCCGGCTCGTCGCACAGGATGATCTCGGGCTCGGTGACCAGCGAGCGGGCCAGGCCGGCCCGCTTGCGCATACCGCCGGAGATCTCGCCGGGCAGCTTGTGCTCCTGGCCGAGTAGGCCGACCATGTCGAGCTTCTGCATGGCGATCTCGTGCACCTGCGTCTCGTTCATCCGGGTGTGGGCGCGCAGCGGGAAGGCGACGTTGTCGTAGACGCTCATCGAGCCGAACAGCGCGCCGTCCTGGAAGAGCACGCCGAACTTCTTGCGCAGCTCGAGCCGGTGCGACTCCTTGGCCGTGACCATGTCGACCCCGTTGACCAGGCAACGGCCGGCCTCCGGGCGCAGCAGGCCCATCAGCGACTTGAGGAAGACCGACTTGCCCGTGCCCGACGGCCCCAGCAGTGCCGTGATCTCGCCCGGGGGGAGGGTGAGGGTGACGTCGCTCCAGATGTTCTGGGACCCGAAGCTCTTGGTGAGTCCGGTGACCTCAACGGTGCCGCCCATGGCGGGCCTCCTGCCTGTCGGTGCGCTGCTCGCGGGGAGTCATGGCTGCTCGGGGGTGGTCGGGCTGGTGGGATCGGTGGGTTGGCTGGTCGGCTCGCTCGTCGGCTCGGTGGGCTCGCTGGTCAGCGTCTCCGACGCTTCGTCGCTCGGCGTGAGCGTCGGTACGGGCGGCTTGGCAGCCGGCGCTGCCGGCGTCGGCGACGTGGTCGCGAACTCCTCGAGCGAGGCAGGCAGCAGGCGGGCGAGGGTGCAGGCGCAGTCCTCGGGCAGCACCGGCAGCGGCGACGGGAGCGGTACGACGGGCACCTGGGCGGACTGCCGCGCGTAGCGGTGCGCGAGGCGCAGCACGGTGCGCACGAAGCCCGGTGCCGGGTGGTACGCCGCCAACGAGGCCCGCAGCCCGCGCCGGGTGCTCAGGTCCTGCCCGGCGCAGAGCCGGACCGCGGCGGCCAGGGCCGCGTCGTCGATGTCGCGCGGGTCGCGGACCCCGTCAGCGTCGGCGTCGACGGCGACACTGGTCCAGGTCGTCGGCAGCAGCCGCAACGGCCCGACCGGTGCGTCCCACAGGGGATCGCCGTCGAGGACGCCACCGTCGGTGTCCGTGATCTGCGCGCGGCGGCCGGTGCCGTCGAACGGCTTCCCGACGGCGGGTCCGCGTCCGTGATCGGACTCGACCCGGCCGATCGCCGCCAGCACGGTCCAGTCCAGCCCGCAGGCGCCGGCGGCGTCGAGCACCGCCGCCGCCCGCTGGTAGGCGGCGAGCGCCTCGGGCGGGGTGGAGCCGAGCGACCCCGGGAAGTCGCTCGGTTCCCCGACCCGCGGGCGTCGTACCGCGGCCGTGGCGTCCAGCGCGACGGCCGGCGCCACGTCGATGACGGCCAGCGTCGTCTGCGTGGAGGACGCCGACTCCCGGGGCGCAGGAGGCGCCGGGTCCGCTGCGGCCAGGCGCAGCACCTGCGCCGTACCGCCGGCGACGCCGGTGGCCGCCAGCAGCACCCCGAGCACTGCGATGGCGACCCTGCGCCGCCGCGAGCCACGCCGGGACACTGCGTCCACTGCGCTTCCCCTTCCCGAGTGAGTGTCATCACATGGTGGAACCGGTCGTCAGTCAAGGACCGACGCGTCGAGAGCGCCAGAGCAACGGCGCCCGATCGGGGCGAGCGGGCCGGATGTTGTCATGCGGGTGACAAGATCCGTCCCCGCTCGGCGTCCGTGCGGCGCCGGCGCCGGGTCCGGTCCTTGCCTCCCGGCAGCCCCGCTCGCGGGACTCGGCGGCGTTGTCATCCGGGTGACAACACGGCCGCTCGGCGCCGCGAACGACAGCGGCGGCCGGCGTGACCCGAGGTCACGCCGGCCGCCGTTGTGCGGGCTGGCTGTGCGATTCAGTCAGAGGGAACGGGGATGGCGGGTGGCGCCGGAGGGTCGAGCGGGCAGGTCGTGGTGGTTCCCGGCATGTGGGCGACCGGGTAGCAGGCCGCAGGACTGCTCCGGTCGCCCGCGACATTGGGCTCGGCCTGCAGGGCCGCGATCTCGTTGCCGGGCCCCGAGATGGCCGAGGTGATCAACGCACTGATGTCCTCACCGTCCTCGGACACGCAGCCGGTGAAGTCCGGGATCGTCAAGTCGGTCGATCCGGGGTGCACGAAGTTCCCACCGGGGACGTTGACGCGGCTGGTGTCCTCGCGTTGATAGAGGTTGCCACCCGCACCGGGCGTCCAGCCCTGCTGCCAGTCGGGCGGAGCGTCCGGTGGCCGGACCACATCGCCGGCCCTGTCTCCCCACATGTTGATCTGGAGCGGCTCGACGGTCCGGCAGTGGAGGCCGACGTCGACCGCCTGACCGTCGATCGTGAGGTCGGCGAGCGTCAACGACAGGCGGCCTCGCACGTAGGCGGGCGAGTAGGGGTTCTTGGACCCCCAGGTCGGATCACAGGCCGGACCGGAGCCACTCGTCGGCCAGATGTCTGCACGGAGCGGCTCCAGCTGACCCCCGATGACCTGACTCAAGCGCAAGGTGACGGTGACCGGGATCGAGCCGAAGGCGAGCGCATGGACCGTGGTCGGCGGAAGCTCACCGACCGGACTTCCACCGGGGTTCGTCCCGACGGCGTAGAGATCGGTGATGATGGCGAGCGCCGACATCACGCATCCGGGGACGTCCGACTGCCACTCGGCCGGGACCGGAACCGGCCGTTTCCGCGGCATGCCGAAGTTGGGGTTGCGCGGTGTCTTGTCGACGAAGAGCCAGCCGAGGATGTTCGGCAGCCTGATGATGAGCCGGGTGCGCGGGGTGAGTGCTCGCTGGCTGACCCCGGTGGGCCCTCCGGGCCCCTGGACCTGCTGCGATGGCAGCTCGGGGCCGGCCCCCGTGACGCCGTTGCCCGGCGACTCGTCGGAATACGCACCAGGGGCGAAGCCGAAGGCGACCAGGGTGATCCACAACAGCAGGATCAGGACGCGGCGGGTCCCGGGGTGGCGCGGCTTGCGGCGACTCATCGGAGCAACCTCCTGGATCGGTCTGGTCTGGGCAGGTCGAGGGTGATGGCTCACTCCCGACCGAGGTTCGGCGTGCCCTGTCCTCGCGAGACTCGCGGAGACCGGGCACGCCTGACCTCGGCGCTCAGCCGGCACCGGCACGCTACGACGGGTAGCGGCCGTTGGACAGCTGGAGCGCGATCGTGTTGTTGCTGCCGGGGACCAGCGCGTTGATCGCGACCGACCCGACACCGGGGATGAAGAAGGCACTGCACCCCGTGAAGTCGCCGATCGTGTACGTGCCGGCGACCGGACCGCCGCTGAACACGTTGAAGGTCTGGCCGTCCGGGGTCTTCACGGCGATGTCGACGGGATCCGCGGTCCGGCAGCTGTCGCCCACGAACATCGGCGTCCAGATCCCGAAGATCAGGGCCTTCACGTTGCTCAGTCGGATCGTGTACGACACGTCGGCGGTGATCACGTTGGTGCGCGGCGCCGGACCGGGTCGCAGGGTGCCGGTGATCGGCCCGACCTGGGTCAGCGAGACGGTCGCGCGGATCGGCAGGAAGCCGAAGGCGTTGAACTGGACCTGCTGGCTCGGGATCGGCAGCGTGCCGGCGATGATGTTCTTGGTCGGGACGTCGAGGGTCTCGGTGAGGACCGTCGGGCCGATCGGCATCGAGGCACCGATGCTGCCGATCGTCGAGGTGCCCTGGGCGTCGTACAGCGTGGTCAGCGTGGTGTCGTCGGCGTGCGCCGGTGGCGCCTGCAGGCCGAGCATCGCGAAGCTCAGCAGGGTGGCCAGCGCTACGCCAGCGCGGGCCAGGGAGGGTCGCATGTTCATCGAACGGTCTCCGTGTTCTTGTTCGTCAGGTTCTCGGGTCGGTCGGAACGGGGCCACGAGCGAGGGCCGACACGGCCGACGAGCCATGCCGGCCCTCGCTCGTCTCGGATCGGGTCAGCTGATGGTCGGTGCCGGGCTGAGCTTGACCGTGCCCGCGCCGGTGGCGGGGTCGCCGTCGTAGATGCCGACCGTGTCGCAGAGCGAGCCCGTCTGGTTGACGTTGGAGATCGTCAGTCCCTCGAAGCTCGGGTCGAGGACGAGGTTGCCCGTGGAGTGGTTGTAGGTGCCCTTGAGCGACCCGGTGGCGTCCGCCTCGCAGAACTGGCCACCCGCCGTGCCGTACAGGTGCACCGAGACACCGGAGAGGTAGCCGGTGCCGCCGGTCGCGGTCTTGGTGCTCAGCCCGAGCTTCCAGGTGCCGCTGGGCGTGATCGTGACCGGGCCCACCACCGAGTTGGTGCAGCCGGAGAGGTCACCGGACACCGGCGTGACCTGACCCGCCGCGTCGGTGACGGTCGGGGTGGTCGTGAAGGCGTGGCCGCCGGGGTTGACCGAGCCGCTCGCGCTGAGCGTGGTGCAGGTCATGCTGGGGTTGCCCGGCGTGCCGAAGGGCCCGAGGAAGGTGTCCTCGAAGACCAGGTTGCCCACGTTGGTCGCGGTGACGGCGTTGGTGCCGCCGCCGGAGGTGACGGTGTAGTCGATGGCGGCGGATGCCGGTCCGACCGGGATGGCCAGGACGGCGGCGGCGCTGGCGGCCACGACGGCGAGGCCGTTGAGGGAACTCTTGAGTCGCATGGGGGTGTTCTCCATTTCTCTGTTTCCTGGGTGGTGCGGGGGGGGTTGGTCAGGCACTCCGGGAGTGCGCACTGGAACCGTGCGAGCCGGCGGCTGCCACGGTCAACGGGACGGCCGCGTGGGCGGCCGAGATCCGGACACACGTCCGGAGGACCTGGGTACGGCGGGGCTCAGCGACCTTCCGCACGAGCAGCCACCTCCTCGCGCCAGCCCTGCAGAGCTGCGTGCAGGGCGAGGACGATCGCCGCGTGGGCGGCGGGCTCCTCGATCGCCGGTCCGAGCAGCCGCCGACCCTGGCGGAGCCGGTCGTGCGCGGTCTGCCGGGCGATGTGGTGCACGGCAGCCACCTCTGCCAGCGACCCGCGGGTCTCCAGCCACGTCAGCAGCACCTCGCCGATCTCGACCCGGCGCACCGGCTTGAGCGCCCGCAGCTGGGCGAGGTACTTGTCGACGAGGAGGTCGGTGAGCGCGGGGCGCCCGGCGACGAGCAGCTCCGCGGCGACGTCGGCGCACGACGTGACCGGACGGTCGGTGACGATCACCCCGGCCCGGATCGCCGCGGCGGCCTGCCGGGCGAGCTGCAGCGACTCGGCGACGTCGGCGGCCGGCCGGGCCGGACCGGTGACCACCCGGTCCTCCGGCTCGAGTCCGGGGAGCCGTCCGTCGGGCACGAGCAGGGCGCGCCCGGCGGGGTCGACGAGCACGTCGGGCACGGGCTCGGCCGGGCGGGCCGCCGTACCGGACACCCACACGACCGGCAGGTACGGCGCCGCGGGGTCGATGCCGGCCAGCACCAGCAGCTCCTCGGGCACCGCCGCGGAGGCGAAGACGGCCCGGGCGACCATGTCGCGCCGCGCCTCGGGGGCCAGCGCCATCATCGTGCGCGCCTGGCGGTGCCCGGCGAGCGCGGCGCGGTGCAGCTGGTCGAGGAAGCGCTCCAGCCCACCGCGCAGCGCATCGCGCTCCTCGCGCGGGCGGACCCGGGCGATCACCTGGTCGGCGCGCCGGGTCCGTTCGTCGACGACCTGGCGCAGGTCCCGGCTGAGCCGCTCCGCGCTGTGGCCGCGGACCGCGGCCCGGCGCCCGATCTGCATCAGGGTTGGCCCCACCTGGCGCACGGCGTCCTCGAACCGCCCGTCGGCACCGATGAACGCCCGGGTCGCGACCACCACGGAGTGGGCGACGGCCGGAGGAAGCGGGCGGTCGGTCGTGCCGAGGTCGTCGCACAGCACGGCCACCAGGGCGTCGCCGTCGACGACGTCCCCCCACCGGCGGATCGCGCTCCCGATCACGTCCGCTCCCTCCTGCGGCGTCCGGGGTGGGCCGCGGTACGAGCCAGCCACGGCCCTCTCTGCCGCGGCAAGGGCCGATCGCTCGCCCGGCACTCCGGGGCGCCTTCCTTGTCAGGCAGGTGACAACGGTCACAGCGCCGCCGGCCCTGGCCCGGCGTCCCGACCCCAGCGGTACGACGCCCCCTGCCGCAGCGGCCCGAGACTTGTCACGCGGGTGACAAATTCCCCCGTGCGTCGTCGGGCGGAGGTATGTTCCACGTCACACCGGTGGGGCCGGTGGGGAGGGACACGACATGCACGCGAGCAACTCGGGTCGCGCGTCCGTGGCGACCGCGGGCTGGTGAGCCGCAAGGAGCGGGAGTCCGGCGATGAGGCAGGGCGGGAGTCGATGAGGGCGGCGCCGCCGCGGGCCGCCCTGCCCGGCTCGGCCCAGTGGATGATCAGCAGCCTGGAGGGCCGGGTCCGCGAGGTCGCCGAGCAGGTGACCGACCAGGTCCGCTCCGGCGTACCCGGCCTCGACGATCCGGCCGATGCGCGTCTGCTCGACCTGGTCTTCACCGCGGTGCACAACGCGATGCGGGTCTTCGTCGACGAGTCGCTCGGGCGCGAGGTGTCCTACATCCCGGTCGAGGACATGTTCCGCAAGGTCGGCTACCGCGTCGCTCTGCGTGGGCGCGACCTCGACACCATCGACCAGGGCATGGGCATCGCGGTCGGCGTGATCTCCGACGAGCTGCGGGTCAGCGCCGCCGAGAACGAGCTGTCCGCCGGCGCCCTCAACGCCATCAACGACGCCGTCACGACCTTCGTCGGACAGCTCACCGAGCAGATCGCGGTGGGCTACCGGGCCGGCGCTCAGGCCCGGAGCACCGACACCGGCCTGGCCCGTTCCCGGCTGCTGACCGCGCTGCTCTCCGGAGCCGACGTCGACGAGGTCGAGCCCCAGGCCGCGATCGCCGGCTGGGAGGTGCCCGACCAGGTCACCGTGATCGCCGTGGAGACCGGCGGCCAGGCGCTGCGCGGCGACACCCTCGGACCAAAGGCGCTCACCCGGGCCGGGCGCACGCCGCAGCCCGTCGTGTGCGCGACCGCCGACGCCGAGGAGGTGGTCGCGGCGATCCACCGGACCTGCCCCAAGGCCCGGGTGGCCGTGTGCTGGCCGGTCCCCCGCGGCGACGCCAGCGTCGCGTGGACCTGGGCCAACCGGGCCCTGTCCCTCGTCGAGGCCCGGGTGATCCCGGCCCGGCCGGTCATCGAGTGCGTCCGGTTCCGCACCGAGATCTGGCTGCACGCCGAGCCGGTGCTGCGCCGCCAGCTCGCCCAGGAGCTGCTGCAGCCGCTGTTCAACGAGACCGAGAACTCCCGCGAGATCCTGTCCGAGACGCTGCTCGTCTGGCTCGAGACCCGCGACAGCGCACCGGCCATCGCGGCCCGGCTGGGCGTCCACCCGCAGACCGTGCGCTACCGCTGGAAGCGGATCAACGAGCTGTTCGGCGACTCCCTGCACGACCCCGACTTCGTCGTCCAGCTGACCCTGCTGCTCAAGGCCAGCGTCCCGCTGTGGATCGCCGGCGACCAGAGCGACTTCCGGAGGTTCCGCGAGCAGGAGGAGACCGGATGACCCCAGCCCTGGTCGCCTGCGTGCTCCTCGCAGCGCTGCCGGCGGTGTTCGCATACGCCGTCCCCGTGGCCCGGTGGGTCGTCCGGGCGCGCGGTCGTACGGCGGGCGTCTTCCTCGACGACCGCGCGGCCCTGACCGTCGGTCCGCGCGTCGACACGGTGCTCCTCGACCGCTGGGGCACGGTCACGACCGGTCAGCTGCGGGTGGTCGCAGTCGACCCGATCGAGCCCGACCACGAGCGCAACCTGCGCTGGTTCGCCGGCGCCCTCGGCCACGCCGCCGAGGACCCGGTGAGCCAGGCCATCGCGCGGCTCTCCTCGCGCGGCAAGCTCAGCCAGGTCGAGCGGCACGGCAACCGCGGGATCAGCGGCTCGGTCGACCGGCACCCGGTCCGCCTCGGCCGCCCCGACTGGCTCGGCATGGCGGCCCGTGACGACGCCGGTGTGACCGTCGGCGTCCAGGTCGACTCCCGCCCGATCGGCTACATCACCGTCGCCGACGACGTCCGCCCCCACGCCCCCGAGGACGTCGCCCGGCTCCGGGCCGACGGCGTCGAGCCGGTCCTGGTGTCCGAGGACACCGAACGCAACACCCGCGGCCTGGCCGAGGCCTGCGGCATCGCCCGGTGGTACGCCGACCGCCCGGCCGACGCCCGCGACGGGCTCGTCGAGGAGCACCGCCGCGGTGGTCACGTCGTCGCCGTCGCCGGGCCCGTCCCGGACCCGCAGGCCGACCTGGTGCTGACCGACGCCGCCGACCACCCCCGCGGGATCCGGCTCGCCGACCTCGACGTCGCCCGGGTCGCGACCGCGCTCGCCCTCACCCGCAGTGCCGCGCGTGCGGCGACCCGCTCGCGTCGTACCGGGATCATGGTGGGTCTGGTCGGCGTCGTGCTGGCCGCGATCGGCCTGCTGACGCTGCCGATGGCGATCGCCTGGGCGCTGCTCGGCTTCGGCGTGGTCTCCGCGGCCGCCGTCAGTCGGTCAGGTCCAGCCCCGACCTGAACAGCGTCAGGGCGCGGTCTGCAGCCGCAGCCCCTCCAGGTATCCGTGCACGAGCGAGACGGCGGACGCGCCCTCGCCGCTGGCCGACGCGACCCGCTTCATCGAGCCCGAGCGGATGTCGCCGGCGGCGAAGACGCCGGGCACGCAGGTGCCGAGGTTCTCGGGCGGGAGTCCGTCGACCCAGCACTCGGTGGGGACGTCGCGGCCGGTCAGCACGAAGCCGTGCTCGTCGCGCTGCACCTCCGTGGGCAACCAGTCGCAGTGCGGCGCCGCGCCGATGAGCAGGAACAGCCCTCCCGCGGAGACCCGCTCCTCCTCGCGGGTGCGGACGTCGCACAGCTGCAGCCACCCGAGCTGGCCGCTGTCGTCGGCGCCGCCGTCGATGATCTCCGTGCAGGGACGTACGTCGATCCGCGGGTTCCACGCGATCTCGTCGATGAGGTACGTCGACATGGTCGCGGCCAGGTCCTCACGCCGGATCAGGATCGTGACGGACCGCGCGAACCGGGCGAGGTGGACGGCCGCCTGGCCGGCGGAGTTGCCGCCGCCGACGACGTACACGTCGCGGTCCTCCATCTCGCGGGCGGCGGTCATCGCGGCGCCGTAGTTGACGCCCGCGCCGACCAGGTCCTCGAGCGGGGCGATGCCGAGGCGGCGGTAGGCGACGCCGGCCGCGACGAGCACCGAGCGTGCCCGGACCTCGCCGCCCTCGGTGACCAGGGTGTGCGGCTGGCCGTCGGCGCCGGGCACCAGGTCGACGACCGGCCAGCCGGTGAAGAACCGGGCGCCGAAGCGGATCGCCTGGGTGCGGGCGCGCTGGCCGAGGCGCTGCCCGGAGATGCCGCGCGGGAAGCCGAGGTAGTTGCGGATCATCGAGCTGGTGCCGGCCTGGCCGCCGATCACCTCGGACTCGATGACCACGGTCGACAGGCCCTCGGAGGCGCCGTAGACAGCGGCGGCGAGACCGGCCGGTCCGGCGCCGACGACGGCGAGGTCGACCACCGTGTCGACCTCGATGTCGGAGGGGCGGCCGTAGATCATCGCGCCGAGCTCGCGGGTCGAGGTCGGCATCAGCACCGGGCGGTCGGCGAAGACCCCGGAGGTCATGTGCACGAGCGGGTACGACGGCGGTCCGTCGAGCCGCGCCCGCGCCTCCTGCCCCTGCGGGCTGTCCGGGAGGTAGCTGCGGTGCGGCATCCCCTGCCGGTCGAGGAAGTCGCGGATCGCGAGCGCGAGCGGGTGCCCCTCGGGCGTGATGATCCGGACCGAGTCGACCTCCGAGGTGGCGACCGTGGCGCCCCAGTCGCTGAGCATCTCGGTCACCGCGTAGTGGAACTCCTCGTCGCGGCGCCCCTGCGGGAGCACGAGGTAGGTGTCGAACTTGCCCTTCTGCAGGTAGGGCCGCAGCGACGTGCTCTCCTCGCCGAACCGGTTGATCGGGATGACCACGAGCCGGCGCGCGGTCGGGACGAGAGCCCGCCAGTCGTGCATCGCCATCAGCATCACCTCGTCGGGCAGCTGCGACTCGGTGACGATCAGCGCGACCGGCTGCCCGGACCGGCGGGCCTCCTTGAGGACGGCGTTCGCCGCGGCGGCGCTCGCGGCCGGTCGGACGTCGTACTCACGCTCGTAGCGGTGGAACTGCTCGGTGAGGACGTCGAGGTGGTCGCCGGAGACCAGCAGGATGACGGGCGCGGCGGCGGGCTCGGGGGCCGGTGCGTTCACGTGCGCCAGTCTGACAGTGCGGGCCTCGCGGATCGACCCACAACTGCTGGAGGTGGGCCCTACGGTGACGCCGTGACGCGGTGGTGGGTGCTGGTGGCGGTGCTGCTCCTCAGCGCCTGCAGTACGACGACCACCGCCCCCGCACCGGCCCGGGCTCCCCACCCGAGCGCAGTGCCGGCCGACGCCGCGCTCGCACTCGCCGGCCTCGCCGTGACCGACCGCCCGCGCCCGCCGAAGGACTACGACCGCGACGCCTTCGGCACCCCGTGGGCCGACCTCGACGACAACGGCTGCAACCAGCGCGACGACGTGCTGCTCCGCGACGCCGAGCCCGGGACGGTCCGGGCCGCCCGGCAGGGCCGGTGCGACCACGACGTGCTGGCCGGGTCCTGGCGCGATCCCTACACCGGCAAGGAGCTGGTCCTCGACGACCTCAAGGACCTGCACCAGGCCCAGGCGATCCAGATCGACCACGTCGTCCCGCTCGCCGAGGCCTGGGTGTCGGGCGCCGCGGGCTGGGACGACGAGCGCCGGGCGGCCTACGCCAACGACCTCGACGGTCTGCTCGCGGTCGACGGTCCGGCCAACGCGGCCAAGGGGGCCGACGACCCGGCGGCCTGGCGGCCGCGCAAGGACTTCCAGTGCGCCTACGCCCGCCGCTGGATCACGGTGAAGGCCCGGTGGGGCCTCACCGTCGACCCGAGCGAGGTGGCGGCGCTGGAGGACATGCTCGGCTACTGCTGAACCGCCGGCTCAGATCACCAGGTTGAGGGCCATCACGAACACGAGGCCGCTCACCGACAGCAGCGTCTCCATCGCCGACCAGGTCTTGAGGGTCTGCCCGACGCTCATCCCGAAGTACTCCTTGACCAGCCAGAAGCCGGCGTCGTTGACGTGGGAGAAGAACACCGAGCCCGCACCGATCGCGAGCACCATCAGCGAGACCTCGCCGCTGGAGAGCTGGGCGGTCAGCGGGGCGAGCAGGCCGGACGCGGTGACGGTGGCGACGGTCGCGGAGCCGGTGGCGAGGCGGATCAGCACCGCGACGAACCAGGCGAGCACGAGCACGGAGATGTTCGAGTCGGCGACCCGCTCGGCAACGATCGTGCCGATGCCGGTGTCGACCAGCGACTGCTTGAAGCCACCGCCGGCGGCGACGATGAGCAGGATGCCGGCCACGCCGGGCAGCGAGGACTCGAGCGACGTCGAGACGCCGTCGCGACCCATCCGGCCGCCGAGGGTGAACATCCCGACGACGACGGCGATGCCCAGCGCGATGAGCGGGGTGCCCAGCACGTCGAGCGTACGGCGCAGCGGGGCGGTCGCGTCGTCGATGAAGATGTCGGCCAGCGCCTTGCCCATCATCAGCACCACCGGCAGCAGCACGGAGGCGATGGTGACGCCGAACGACGGCCGGAGGGTGGCGTTCTCGTCCTGCTGGCCCTCGAAGCGGTGCGGGACCGCTACGTCGACGTAGCGGCCGACGAGCCCGAAGACCGGCCCGGCGATGATCACGGTCGGGATGGCGACGGCGACGCCGAGGGCGAGCGTGGTGCCGAGGTCGGCGCCGAGGTAGTCGATCGCGGTGAGCGGGCCGGGGTGCGGCGGGACCAGGCCGTGCATCGCGGAGAGGCCGGCGAGGGCGGGGATGCCGATGGTGACCAGGGACTGGCCGGAGCGGCGCGCGACCAGGTAGATCACCGGCATCAGCAGCACCAGGCCGATCTCGAAGAACATCGGCAGGCCGATGATCGCGCCGACGACCGCCATCGCCCACGGCAGCGCCCGCGGCGAGGCGTGGCCGACGATCGTGTCGACGATCTGGTCGGCGCCGCCGCTGTCGGCGAGCAGCTTGCCGAACATCGCGCCGAGTGCGATCAGGATGCCGACGCCGGCGGCCGTCGTACCGAATCCCGTGGTGTAGCTGGCGATCGCGGTCTCGACGTCGACGCCGGCGACCACGCCGACCGTCAGCGCGCCGCCGGTGAGCGCGAGGAAGGGATGCACCTTCGCCGCGATGATCAGGACGACGATGACGCCGATGCCGAGCAGGGCGGCGAGGACCAGGCGGCCCTCGGAGGCGACCGGTTCGACGAGGTCGGTGCCGGCGGCGGCGATGAGCTGGAGGGACATGTGGGACTCCTCAGACCAGGCTGTCGGACGTGCTGTCGGTCCGGCCGGACCGGACGACGTACTCGTGGACGATGGCGTCGACCGTCTGGTCGACGTCGATGACGAGGCCGGCCTCGCCGGGACCCAGCGGCTCGAGCGTGTCGAACTGCGAGTCCAGCAACGAGGCCGGCATGAAGTGGCCGGGACGACTGGCCTGGCGGCGCGCGATCACCTCGCGGCTGCCGTGCAGGTGGACGAACGTGACCCGCGGGGCGTGCGCGCGGAGCCGGTCGCGGTAGGCCACCTTGAGCGCCGAGCAGCTGATCACGCCGCCGCGGTCGTCGTGCTCGTCGAGCCACCGGCCGATGGCCTCGAGCCACGGGATCCGGTCGTCGTCGTCGAGCGGGATGCCGGCGGTCATCTTGGCGATGTTGGCCGGCGGGTGGAAGTCGTCGGCGTCGCCGAACGGGACGCCGAGCCGCTGCGCGATGGCCGCGCCCACGGTCGACTTGCCCGAGCCGGAGACCCCCATGACGACGAGGAGGGCGGTCGGCCTACCGTCGGTGCGGGTGCTGCTCATGGGAACCTCCAGGTGATGTGCTGGCCGTCACAGTCTGCATCGATTAATCTGCTTTTAACAAGATCCAGCCCGAAATAAATCTGATCTTTATGGGAGGTGGCCGGTGGCCGCGCTGCACGACGACGTCCTCGACGCCCTCGGCCGCCGCATCGTCAGCGGCGACCTCGCCGCGGGCACGGTGCTGACCCTCGACGACATCGACACCGAGTACGACGTGAGCCGCTCGGTGTCGCGCGAGGCGGTCCGGGTGCTGGCCTCGATGGGCATGGTCGCCTCGCGGCGCCGGGTCGGCCTGACCGTGCAGCCGCGCACCGGCTGGCAGGTCTTCGACCCGCGCCTGATCCGCTGGCGGCTCGACTCCGAGGACCGCGCCGCCCAGCTGCGCTCGCTGGGCGAGCTGCGCAGCGGGTTCGAGCCCGTCGCGGCCGCGCTGGCCGCCGTACGCGCGACCCCGGAGCAGTGCGGTGCGTTGACCACCGCGGTCGGCGACATGGTGGTGCACGGCCGAGCCGGCGACCTCGTGGCGTTCCTGGCCGCCGACATCGTCTTCCACCGGGTGCTGCTGGAGGCCTCGGGCAACGAGATGCTGGCCTCGCTCGACGGAGTCGTCGCCGAGGTGCTGTCCGGGCGGACCCACCACCACCTGATGCCGACCAGGCCCAAGGACGAGGCGATCGACCTCCACGTCGAGGTCGCCCGCGCGGTCCGGACGGGCGATGCGGTCGCGGCCCGGGCCGCGATGGAGGCGATCATCTCGGAGGCGACCGACGCGATCGTGTCGGACCCGGTGTCCTCGACTATCCTCGGAGGCGATGGAGAACACGCCTGACCTCGCGAACCTGATCACCCAGCTGCAGGGCGAGGAGTACGACGTCTCCGAGCCGTTGCCCGGCGTCCTCCACGTCAAGGGCCGCTTCTCGAACCCCGAGCGGATCGCGCTGCGCGCCGCGGCCGACGCGGGCGACGTACCGCTCGCCGTGTGGGCGACCAGCCACCACGACGACTGGGCCCTGGTCGCCTGGGACCGCCCCGAGCTGGTGACGATCACCCAGAAGGGCGCGACCCCGCAGCGCTGGCGGCACCGCCGCCCGCCGGCCACCCTGCGCCCCGACGCGCAGACCTTCCTCGAGGGCGCGTCGTCGCCGTTCGACATCGTCACCCGCCCCAAGCACCAGCCGACCGACGCGGCCCGCGAGGTGCTCGGCCGGTTCGGCATCTCCGAGCCGCCGCCGCCGGGCTGGATCGCGCCCGTCGTCGAGGCGGCGCCGATCCCGGTGGTCCGCGAGAGCCGGGTCCCGACCGAGAAGGCGGGCCGCGCCCCGCGCGCGACCAAGCCCAAGGCCCCCGCCAGGCCGGTCGCACCCGAGCCCACCGTCGCCATCTGCCCCACGTGTTTCATGGCACTGCCGGCGACGGGCGTGTGCGACAACTGCGGCTGAGGTTTTCGGCAATGCTCTGACCATGAGCGAAACGCCTGCTCCCGTCGGACTCCGCAAGCTGTCGAAGCTCGGCCTGGCGATCGCCGTCGTCGGCGCGCTGATCCAGCTGGTCCTCGGCGTCTACTACCTCGCCATGGCACACTCCCCCGCACCCAACGACCTCCCGGTCGGCATCGTCGGCACGGCCGAGCAGCGCGCCCAGCTCACCACCGCGCTCGAGGAGGGCGGCGACTTCAAGGTCGAGGCGTACGACGACGCGAGCGCCCTGCAGCAGGCGATCCGCGAGCGCAAGGCGTACGGCGGCGTCGCGTTCGCCGGCCAGCAGCCGACGCTGTACGTCGCCACGGCCGCCTCGCCGTCGGTGGCCAACCTGTTCAAGGCGTCGTTCTCGAAGGCCTACCAGGAGCAGGTGCAGACCCAGGTCGACCAGCTGGTCGCCGCGGGCCAGCCGGTGCCGGCCGAGACCGTGGCGCTCCTCGCCTCGGCGCCGCCGGTGACCGACGTCGTACCGCTGCCCGAGGAGGACAGCGCCGGCAGCTCGCTCGGCTTCGTCATCCAGGCGCTCTGCCTGGGCGGCTCGATCGCCTCGCTCGCACTGGGCCGGCTCCGCGGCCTGACCCAGCACTCGACGGCCCGCGGCATCGGTCACGCCGCCCTGCTCGTGGTCTACGCCCTCGCGTCGGCCGGCGTCGCCCTGCTCGCCATGTCGCTGTTCGGCGTCGGCAAGGACGCCCACCACCTCACGCTGTTCGGCGGCCTGGCCCTCATCTCGCTGGCCGTGACCGCCTCGACGGCCGCCTTCGTCGCGCTGTTCGGGCCGGCCGGCTCGCTGGTCGGCGGCCTCTACTTCACGCTGGGCCTGATCATCTCCGGCTCCTCGATCGCGCCCGAGATGCTGCCCCGCGCCGGCAACGCCATCGGCCAGCTGCTCCCGCCGGGCGCCGGCGCGACGGTCGCGCGCGACGCGATGTACTTCCCCGACGCCTCGACCGTCCCGGCGTTCGTGGTGCTCGGCATCTACGCCGGCCTGGGCCTGCTCGTCATCCTGGTCACCAACAGCGCGGCCAACCGGACCCGGTCGACACACCGGCTGGCCCGGGGCGAGGATTGATCCCGTGACCGAGCCCGGCGGACTCCCCGAGCGCAACGTGCTGGGCGAGGCGCTCCAGCCGTGCAGCACCGACCCGATGACCGGCTTCTTCCGCGACGGCAGCTGCTCGTGCGGCCCGCAGGACGTCGGCGTGCACGCCGTGTGCGCGGTGATGACCGAGGAGTTCCTCGCCCACCAGAAGGCGGTCGGCAACGACCTCTCGACACCCCGCCCCGAGTGGCAGTTCCCCGGGCTGCACCCGGGCGACCGGTGGTGCGTGGTGGCCGGGCGCTGGCTGCAGGCGTACGCCGGCGGGGTCGCCGCCCCGGTCGTGCTCGCCTCGACGAACGCCCAGGCGCTGCGGCTGATCCCGATCGAGGCGCTGCGCGAGCACGCGGTCGACGTACCGGACGACCTGAGCGGACTCGACTGAGCCCTGGGGCGTGCCCTAGCAGTCCCAGCTGCCCTCGAGCACCGCGCGGTGCGTGGGCAGCGCCTGGTCGTACAGCGTGCGACCGGCGTCGGTGAGGCAGACGAAGACGCTGCGCCTGTCGTCCTCGCAGGCCGAGCGCTCGACGAGGCCGTCCTTCTCGAGGCGGGTGATCGCGCGGGACAGCGCACTCTGGCTGAGGTGGATGTCGCCGGCGAGGTCGGCCATCCGGTACTTGCCGCAGTTGGCGTCGACGACCCGGTCGAGGGTCTCGAACTCGCTCAGCCCGATGCCGTGCTGGTCCTGCAGCGCCTTCTCGAGCGCACAGCTCACGGCGGCGTGCCGGTCCAGCAGCTGGCGCCACTCGGCGACCAGCGGACTCGCGACAGGGACCTTCGGCACGCCTGCATCCTAGCCACCGGATGAATTTCATGCAAACGCATTATTTGCGCTTGCATTGAATGCACATGCATGGAAGTCTTCCATGTCATGTCCTCGACATCCCCCTCCCTCCACTCCCCGGCGACCGGCGCGATCCGCTGGTCCCGGCGTACCTGGGGCCTGCTCATGACCCTGTGCGTGGTCCTCTTCCTCGACGGTCTCGACGTCTCGATGATCGGCGTGGCCCTCCCCTCGATCGGCGCCGAGCTCGACCTGACGACCTCGTCGCTGCAGTGGCTGATCAGCGGCTACGTCCTCGGGTACGGCGGCCTGCTGCTCGTCGGCGGCCGCACCGCCGACCTGCTCGGCCGGCGCCGGGTCTTCCTCATCGCCCTTGCTGTCTTCGCAGCCGCGTCCCTGCTCGGCGGGCTGGTCAGCTCCGGTCCGCTGCTCATCGCCACCCGGTTCATCAAGGGCCTGGCCGCCGCGTTCACCGCGCCGACCGGCCTGTCCATCATCACGACGAACTTCGCCGAGGGCCCGGCCCGCAACAAGGCGCTGTCGATCTACACCGTCTTCGGCGCCGGCGGGTACTCCTCCGGCCTGCTCTTCGGCGGCCTGATGACCGGTGTCGGCTGGCGCTGGACCTTCCTGCTGCCCGTGCCGATCGCGCTGCTCGCCCTCGCTGCCGCCTGGGTGCTGGTGCCCCGCGACGAGCCGGTCGCAGAGGGCGGGCACGACCTGCTCGGCGCACTGACCTCCGGCGCCGCGATGCTGCTGCTCGTCTACACGGTGGTCTCCGCGCCCGAGGTCGGCTGGGCCTCGGCCCGCACCGTGCTCTCCTTCGTCGGCGTGGCCGCCCTGTTCGCCGCCTTCCTGACGATCGAGCGCCGGATCGCCCACCCGCTGGTGCGGCTGGGCATCCTGCGCAAGGCGACCCTGGTCCGCGCCAGCCTGGCGATCGTCGCGGTCGGCGGGTCGTACTTCAGCTGGCAGTTCATCGTCACGCTGTTCCTGCAGGACGGCCTCGGCTGGTCGCCACTCGAGCTGGCCCTCGCGCTGCTCCCGATCGGCCTGATGGTCACCCTGTCCGCGGTCTTCTCCGACAAGCTCGTCGACCGCTTCGGCACCGGGCCGATCATCGCGGTGACCATGGCCGTGATGGCGGTGGGCTACCTGCTCTTCACGATCGGGCTCGACACCACGCCGTCGTACCTCGGCATGCTGCTGCCCACGCTGATCCTGATCGGCATCGGCTGGGTGGGCTTCCCCGCCATCAACATCCAGGCCACGAGCGGGATCGACGACGACGAGCAGGGTCTCGCCGCCGGCGTGCTGCAGACCTCGATGCAGGTCGGCGCGGCCATCGTCCTGGCCGTCACGACCGCGATCATCGCCTCGAACGCCGGGAGCGCGACGTCGCCGGCCGCGGTGCTCGACGGGTTCCGGCCGGGTCTGGTGTTCGCCACCGCGGTCAGTGCCGCGGGTGCGCTCGTCGCGATCGGTGGGCTGGTGCTCGACCGGCGCGCCGCCAGGCGTACGCGGGACGACGAACCGGTCACCGAGGTCGAGACGGAACTCGCGGGCGCCGCCTGACGACCCCCTCGTCGGCGCACAGCAGGCCCGGGTGGCGCTCCACCCGGGCCTGCTCTCATCGACGGGCTCGCGCCGGCCCGCTGTCAGAGCGCTGCACGGACCGCACCAGCGTCGAGCGTCGCGGCGAGGTCCGCGATCGTCCTGCCCGACAGCGACGTCCGCCAGGCCTGCTCCGCCTCGGCCATCACCTGGGCGACCCCGCAGGCCTGCCGACACTGCTCCGGCGGCGCCGCGAGGTCGCCCTGCTGACGGATCTCGGTGCAGCGGAAGGCGGGCTCCGGGCCGTCGATGGCGCGGACCACGTCGAGCACGGTGATGCCGGCCGGATCGCGGGTCAGCGCGTACCCGCCGTCGCGACCCTCGCTCGGCTGCACGATGCCGGCCCGGGCGAGCGCCTGGAGGTGCTTGGCCAGGTAGGTCTTCGACACGCCGTGCAGCTCGGCGAGCCGGGCGCCGGGCAGCGGCCGGTCGGCCAGGCTGAGCACCACGCAGCAGTGGATCGCCCACTCGACACCGGCCGACAGCTTCACGCGCCCACCCTAGTGTCGGCCTTGGCGTCGATCTCGACCCGGATCCGCGCTCAGCCGCGTGCGGCCAGCCACGCGTCGTACGTCGTCGGCGCGATCCAGGCGTCCACCCCCGGCGTCGGCGTCAGCGCGGCGTCGTCGAGGATCGCGCCGAAGTAGCCGGCGGTCGCGTCCGACACGACGGTGCGACGATCCCCCGTCGCCGCGAACCACCGGCGGATCAGCTCGTCGATGCCCAGCGGCTCGGGGCCGGCGATCTCGACGATGCCCTTGACCGGCGGGGCGGTCACGATCTCGGCGAGGTGACTCACGACGTCGGCCGAGGCGATCGGCTGCAGGTGCGCGGGCGTGGCCCGGACGGCGTCACCGTCGGCGCCGGCCTCGGCGATGCCGGGGACGAACTCGAAGAACTGCGTGGAGCGGACGATCGTGTACGCAACCGCACCGTCGAGGACGCCCTGTTCCTGGGCGAGCTTGGCCCGCATGTACCCGGAGTCGGTGAGTCGGTCGGCGCCGACGATGGACAAGATCACGTGGTGCCCGACGCCGGCCTCGGCCTCGGCCTCGACGAGGTGGCGGGTCGAGTCGCGAAAGAACGCGAGCACGTCGTCGTCGGCCCACGACGGCGAGTTGGTCAGGTCGACCACGACGTCGGCGCCCGCGACGGCACCCGCAACGCCCTCGCCCGTGGTGGTGTCGATCCCGGCCTCGCGGCCGAGTGCGACGACGTCGTGCCCCTGCTCGAGCAACCGGTCGCTCAGCTGGCCACCGATCAGCCCGGCTCCGAAGATGACGATCCTCATGTCCCGCCTCCAAACGCAGATAGTGTTTATCCGAGATTACTCGGACAAACACTATCCACGTCAAGTCCGCGGATCAGCCGACGCCGGCCTGCGCCTCGGCGGTCACGGTGACGCCCTCGGCGAACTCGACGACCTGCTCGTCGCTGAGGCCGAGCGACTTCCACGCCTGGACGACGACGCGGCGCCCACCGTCGTCGTACGTCAGGATCTGGGTGCCGCCCTCGACGGTACGCAGCCAGCCGTCGTGCTCGCCGACCTTCACCGGGGCGCCCTCGGGCTCGGCGGCGACCGACTGCGACTCGAGCATCACGACGAGCTTGTCCTCGAAGACGTCGAGGCCGCTGTGGTCGTCGGCGCGGGCGACGTTGAGGTTGTACGCCGTCGCGCCCTCGAGCACGAAGCCCGCCGGCACCTTGGCGACGACGAAGCCGGGCTGCTGCTCGCCGGTGTAGGCGACGAGCTGGACGCCCCCCTCGATGCCCGGGGCGGTCGCGTCGGTGGCGGTGCCGGTGCTCGGGGCCGCGATCGACGGTCCGGGCGCCGGGGTGCGGTCGGCGTTGACGGCGATCGCCGTACCCACGCCGGCGACGGCGGCCAGGGTGAGCCCGGCCGTGCCGACCCGCAGCGCGCGGCGCCGGGAGGCACCGCGACCGCGAGCCAGGTCGCGGCGGACGGTGTCGTCGGTGGGGGCGGGCGCGTCGCCGCCGAGGCGGTGCAGCCGGTCCGTGAGCTCGGGGAGGTCGGTCATGACGGTTCTCCTTCGTAGGGGGCGGCCGGGATCGGCTCGGCCTGCGGGAGGAGCTCCCGCAGCTTGGCGAGACCGCGAGCCGTCTGGCTCTTGACCGTGCCCGGGCTGCACCCGAGCGCGTCCGCGGCGTCCTCGACGCTGAGGTCGGCGACGTGGCGCAGCACGACGGCCGCCCGCATCCGCTCCGGCAGCGCCTTCAACGCAGCGAGCAGCTCGGCGTCGACCGCCTCCTCGGCCAGCGACCCCGTCGCGGCGGCCCGGTCCGGGACCGTGTCGGTCACCGTCTCCCGGGCCACCGACGGACGGCGGCGGTGGTCGATGAAGGCGTTGACGAGCGCCCGCCGGGCGTACGCGTCGACACCGCCGCGGCGGGTCGCGCGTCCCCAGGCGAGGTACAGCCGCACCAGAACGCCCTGGACCAGGTCCTCGGCGAGGTGGTGGTCACCGGCGGTCAGCACCACGGCGGTGCCGACCAGCTGCGAGCGGCGGCGGCGTACGAAATCCTCGAACTCGGCGTCGCGGGCCTTCGGTCTCATGCTCCCTACACGTGCGGTGGATGCTGCTGGGTTGCATCCACCGTAGGTCGGCGTCAGCCGTAGTGGCAGACGTACCCGAGCGTCTCGGTGACCTCGATGTCGAACGACGAGTCACCGGGCACGCTGAACGACTCGCCCGCGCCGTACTCCTGCCACTCCTCGGAGCCGGCCAGCCGGATCCGGCACGCGCCGGCGTTGAGCTCCATGACCTCGGGCGCGGCAGTGCCGAAGTTCAGGCTCGCCGGGAAGATCACGCCGGCGGACTTCCGGGTGCCGTCGGCGAGGTAGAACGTGTGGCTGACGCAGGCGCCGTCGAAGTAGACGTTGGCCTGCGGGTCGAGGGTGACGTTCTCGTACGTCGGGTGCTCACTGGTCACGGGCGCGAGCGTAGTGCGCCGTCACGGCCGGTCCGCACCGCTCTCACGCCTTGCCCTCCAGCGCACGCACCCGCTCGAGCGTGCTCTCCTGCGAGCTCGCGATGTGGCTGGCCATCAGGTCGCGCGACCGATCGACGTCCTGGTCCCGGATCGCCACGACCAGGTCGAGGTGCTCGTGGTGCAGGCCGTGGGCGTCGACGTCCTGGCCGATCCGGAACAGCTGGAGCGCGCGTCCGTAGATCGAGCGGAAGATCGAGCCGAGCAGCGGGTTGCCGGCGGCGTCGACGACGGCCTGGTGGAAGTCCATGTTGAGGCGGGCCGCGAGCTTGCCGTCGCCGGCGGCGGTCGCCGCCTGGGCCTGCTCCATGAGGCGGTCGAAGCGGACCAGGTCGGCATCGGTACGACGTGTCGCGGCCGCGCCCGCAGCCATCGACTCGAGCCCGATCCGCACCTCGAACAGGTTGAGCGCCGACTCCGGGTCGAGCGGTGCGACCTGGGCGCCGCGGCGGGGCACGATCGTGACCATCCCCTCGGCGGCGAGCTGCTGGATCGCCTCGCGCACGACGATCCGGGAGACGTCGAGGGCGTCGGCGAGGTCGCGCTCGACCAGGCGTTCCTCGGGGGCCAGGTCGCGCTCGACGATCCGGTCGCGCAGCTCGTCGGTGACGACGTCGCGCAGCGAGCGGTGGCGGGAGCCGAGCGTGTCGGCGGCCGGTGCAGTACTCATCGTGACTCCTGTCGAACCTTCTCCACAGTCTCGGATCCCAGACAAAACCTACGCGGACGGCATTCCGGGGAGCCACCCCCTGGGTCAGTGTGGTGCTCGACACATCGTACCGGCCTACCATCGTTGGTATACCCCATACCATCATCCAAGGAGCACCATGACCGACCTCCTCGTCCGCCAGGCCCGGATCCCCGGCCACGCCGACCTCCAGGACGTCGTGGTGCGCGACGGGCGGATCGCCGCCATCGCCACCTCGGGCACCCACCTGCCCGAGCCCGCCGCCGGGAGCGACGAGGTGGTCAACGTCGAGGGCCAGCTGGTGCTCCCCGGCCTGATCGACGCCCACTGCCACGTCGACAAGACGCTGTGGAGCGGCCCCTGGGTCCCGCACAGCGCCGGCCCGCGCCTGGTCGACCGGATCGCGAACGAGCGCACGCGTCGTACCGACCTCGGGCTGCCCTCGCCGGAGTACGCCGCCGCGCTGCTGCGCCACATGGCCACCCTCGGCACCACCCGCGTGCGCACCCACACCGACGTCGACCCCGGCCTCGGCGTGGCCGGCATCGAGTCCGTCGCCAAGGCCGCCGCGGCGGTCGAAGGCCTCGTCGACGTCGAGCAGGTCGCCTTCCCCCAGGACGGCGTGATCCGCCGCCCCGGCACCGTCGAGCTGCTCGAGGCCGCGCTCGACGCGGGCGCCACCACCCTCGGCGGCATCGACCCGGCCGGCGTCGACGACGACCCGCTGGGCCAGCTCGACGCGCTCTTCGAGATCGCCGCCCGCCGCGGCGCCTCGATCGACATCCACCTGCACGACACCGGCAGCCTCGGCGCCTGGCAGTTCGGCCTGGTCGCCCAGCGCACGGTCGCCTACGGCCTGCAGGGCAAGGTCGCGCTCAGCCACGCCGACGCGATCGGCACCGTCCCCGACGCCGAGCGGCTGCGCCTGATCGACCTGCTCGCCGAGTCCGGCGTCGGACTGGTCACCGCCGCCGTCTACGACGTACCGGTCCCCTCGGTCCTCGAGCTCGCCGAGCGCGGCGTCACCCTCGCCGCCGGCAGCGACGGCATCCGCGACCTGTGGGGCCCCTACGGCAACGGCGACATGATCGAGCGGGCGATGCACATCGCGTACCGCAACGGCGTACGCCGCGACGAGGACATCGAGCTCGCCCTCGACTGCGCGACCCGCGGCGCGGCCCGTCTCCTCGGCCTCGAGTCCTACGGCCTGGTCCCCGGTGCCCCGGCCGACCTCGTCGTCGTCCCGTCCCGTACGGCGGCCGAGGCCGTCGTCTCCCGTCCCACCCGATCCCTCGTCATCAAGAACGGCCGGGTCGTCGCCCGCGACGGCCAGCTCGTGGCGGCCTGAGCACCTCAGCAGCACCTCACCCTCACCGCACCACCCTCACCACTGGAGACACCATGAAGATCCTCGTCACCGGCGCTGCCGCTGCCGCCGTCCTGGCCGTCGGCCTCAGCGCGTGCACGAACGCCTCCACCGACCCCGCCACCAAGAGCAAGGTCGACGTCCCCGACGCCTCGGAGAAGGTCGCCGTCGAGAGCGACCAGGCCGCGGTCGCCCTCGTGCCGGCCGACATCGCGAGCAAGGGCACGATCTCGGTCGCGATGGACGCGTCGTACCCGCCGTTCCAGATGTTCGCCGACGACAACAAGACGATCATCGGCTTCGACGCCGAGTTCGCGACCGCCGTGGGCGAGCGCCTCGGCCTCGAGGTCGAGCTGGTCAACGCCGGCTTCGACTCGATCCTCCCGGGCCTGGCCGCCGGTCGCTACGACATGGCCGAGTCCAGCTTCTCGGTGACGCCGGAGCGGCAGCAGACCGTCGACTTCGTCGACTACCTCCAGGGTGGCGCGGGCATCGCGGTCACGCCGGGCAACCCGAAGAACCTGTCGATGGACCCGATGGTCCTGTGCGGCCACAAGATCGCCGCCCAGAAGGGCACCACGCAGGCGATCGAGCAGCTGCCCAACATCGCCAAGCTCTGCACCGACGCCGGCAAGCCCGCCGTCGAGCCCGAGCTCTTCCCGTCGCAGAACGACGCGATCCTCGCCCTCAACAGCGGCCGGGTCGACGGCATGATGGCCGACAGCACCGCCGTCTCCTACCAGGGCGCCCTGTCCGGCGGGAAGTTCGAGCTCGCCCCCGGCGACATCTACGAGGCCCGTCCGACCGGCATCGCACTGCCCAAGGGCTCGCCCCTGCGGGACGCCGTCAGCGCCGCCGTGAAGTCGCTGTACGACGACGGCACGGTCAACAAGCTCACCGCCAAGTGGGACATCCCGGACTCCAACCTCTCCCCCACTCCCGGGGCCTGACATGACCACCCTGTCCGTGCCTCCGGAGACGGAGGAGTACGTCGAGCTCTCGACCGTCCCGCGCCGCCACCCGCTGCGCTGGGTCAGCGCGATCGTGCTCGTCGGCCTCGGCGTCTACCTGATGGCCGACGTGTTCACCAACCCGCGCTTCGGGTGGGACGTCGTCAGCCTGTACCTGCGTGACGTCTCGATCTTCCACGGCCTGGTGACGACGCTGGTCCTCACCGCGGTCTGCATGGTGATCGGCATCGTGCTGGCGGTCCTGCTCGCGGTGATGCGGCTCAGCCCCAACCCCGTCGTGCGGACCTTCGCCTTCGGCTACGTCTCGTTCTTCCGCGGCACCCCGGTCCTGGTGCAGCTGCTGTTCTGGTTCAACCTGGCGGCGCTGTACCCGGTGCTCAGCTTCGGGATCCCCGGCGTCCACCTCGACGCGAACACCCTGATCACGCCGTTCATCGCGGCCGTGCTCGGGCTCGGGCTGAACGAGGCGGCGTACATGTCGGAGATCGTCCGCGCCGGCATCCTCTCGGTCGACCACGGGCAGAACGAGGCGGCCTCCGCCCTCGGCCTGACCCGCGGCCAGACCCTGCGACGGATCGTGCTGCCCCAGGCGATGCGGGTGATCGTGCCGCCGACGGGCAACGAGGTCATCGGCATGCTGAAGACCACCTCGCTGGTGTCGGTCCTCGCGGTGCACGAGCTGCTGTTCTCGGCGCAGATCATCTACGCGAAGAACTTCGAGACCATCCCGCTGCTCATCGTCGCGAGCATCTGGTACATCGCGGTCACCACGGTCCTCGGTGTCGGCCAGTACTACCTCGAGCGCCGCTACGCCCGGGGCAACCGCAACCTGCCGCCCACCCCGCTGCAGCAGCTGAAGAAGTTCTTCCGCACGCACGCACCTGTCGAGAGGAGCGCACGATGACCGCGACCGCTGTCGGTACGCCGAAGGTCCGGGCGCGCGGCGTCCGCAAGTCGTACGGCAACCTCGAGGTGCTCAAGGGCATCGACCTCACCGTCGAGCAGGGCGAGGTGCTCTGCCTGATCGGGCCGTCGGGCTCGGGCAAGTCGACCTTCCTGCGGTGCGTCAACCACCTCGAGGCGATCGACGCCGGCCGGCTCTGGGTCGGCGACACCACCGTCGGCTACGAGCAGCGCGGCACCAAGCTGTACGAGCTCAGCGACAAGGAGATCTGCCGGCAGCGCACCGAGGTCGGCATGGTGTTCCAGCACTTCAACCTGTTCCCGCACATGACCGTGCTGGACAACCTGATGGAGGCGCCGCTCCGGGTGCTCAAGCAGCCGAAGCGGGAGGTCCGCGAGCGGGCCCTCAAGCTGCTCGAGCAGGTCGGCCTCGCAGAGAAGGCGATGTCGTACCCGCGCAGCCTGTCCGGCGGCCAGCAGCAGCGGGTCGCCATCGCGCGGGCGCTGTGCATGCAGCCGAGCCTGATGCTGTTCGACGAGCCGACCTCCGCGCTCGACCCCGAGCTCGTCGGCGACGTGCTCGCGGTCATGCGGAACCTCGCGGAGACCGGCATGACGATGATCGTGGTCACCCACGAGATCGGCTTCGCCCGCGACGTCGCGGACCGGGTGGCCTTCTTCGACGGCGGCCAGATCGTCGAGGTCGGGCCCGCCGCACAGGTCATCACCGACCCGCAGCACCCGCGCACCAAGGAGTTCCTCGCCGCCGTGCGCTGAGCTTCCCCGTCCCCACGATCGGCCCGGCCGGTCACGTCCCGTGTGCGTGGCCGGTCGGGTCCCTCAATTCTCCGGTGGTCTCGGGGCTCTCGGGCTTCGCTTGTACGCCGAGACGGTCGGGTCGCCCTCCAGCCAGAACCGCCACGGCACGTCGGCAGCCTTGGACACACCCACGCGGGGACCGCTACCTGCTTTCCTGCGGGATCGGGTCTCGGGGCCGAGGCGGACGCCGGTGAAGCCCTGGTCCCCTGCCTGGTCGGCGAGCAGGTCGGTGCCGAGGTCGTCGAGCGTGATCCCCAGTGCCTGCGCGAGATTCCCCGGTCCCCGGGCGAGGTTCACGTCCCGTTCGGGCGGCGTCTCCCCGCGCCGGAAGCGCGCCAGCTCGTGCCCGTCGACGACCTCCCCGGCCCGCAGCAGCACGGCCGCGCCGATCTCGCTGGGTCCGGTGACGACGTTGGCGCAGAGGTGGATCCCGTAGGACCGGTAGACGTAGAGCCGGTACGCCGGCCCGTACATGATCTCCGAGCGGGGCGTCCGCGTGAATGCGTGCGATGCCGGGTCCTCGCGGCCGCCGTACGCCTCGACCTCGGTGATCCGCACGGTCACGCCGTGGCCGGTGATCGTCCGGTCGAGGAGGGCCCGGGCCCGCCGTACGACGTCGGCCTGGTGACGGGGCGGCACGAGGCGGTCCGAGGTCAGGCGGGCAGGCCCGCGTCGTAGATGCCGTTGACCAGCCGCTCGTGGGTCTTCGCACGGACCGCGGCGGCGTCGCCGAGCCCGGTCACGAAGTACCCCTCGCCCGGGTCGCCCGTCTCGGCGTTCACCACCCACGCGGCGAGGAAGGGCGTCCACGACCGCGTGCCCCGCCGATCCCGCAGCTCGGCCACCACCTTCCCGAGCTGGCGCGCAGGAATGAGGCGCTCGCCCTCGCCCCGCAGCCGCTCGGCGAGCTCGCCGTAGGTGATCGGGTCGACCGTCTCGCACGCGATGGCGACGAGGATCTGCTCGGTCTGGCGGGCGAGGGTCTGCACGGTGTTGAGGGCCACAAGCCGGAGTCTGCCCCTACGACCGGCGTTCCGCGTCATCGAGCACGTGCGGCGTGCCCCGTCAGGACGTCGGCGTGGTGCCGGACGCCAGGGCCACACCCGTCCAGGCTTCGTCGTCACTCACGTCCGCAATCACGTCCAGCCAAGCCGGCAGGTCGGCCGGCTCGCCGTCACCGTCGTCGATCTCCGCCAGCAACGTCCCGTCCTCGAGCTCGTCGACCACCACGTGCATCCCGTCGCGGTGCACGTGGTGCCGCCGCTTGCGCAGCCTTGTCGCCGGAAGCCGGGTGGTCAGCAGCGCCCATTCGCTGTCGTCGAGGTAGAGCGAGGTGCACGCCACCTCGCCCGGCCCGTCGCCGACGCGCACCTTGTGCCCGAGCTTGCGCTGCACCGACCCGTCCGGCTTCCGCACCTCCCGCAACCGCAGCCGCGACCCGTCGACGTACCGGTCCTCGATCTCCCACACCTCGCTCACGCCGTCCGGCACCGCCGCCACGAGGAACCGTCGCTCGCGCTCCACCACCGCGTACTTCAGGGAGACCATGCGCCCATTGCTACCACCGACCTGCGACCATCGGCCCGTGGAGATCGAGGTCGTCGGCGCCGTCGTCGTGCGGGACGGCCTGGTCCTGTGCGCCCGGCGGGGACCCGGCGGCGAGGCCGGCGGGCTGTGGGAGTTCCCCGGCGGCAAGGTCGAGCCGGGCGAGTCTCCGGTCGATGCGTTGGCGCGGGAGATCCACGAGGAGCTCGGCTGCGTCGTCGAGGTCGGCGCCCCGGTCACCACCACGCGGCACGTCGGGTCGTCGGTCGTGGTGGTGCTGTCGACGTACTGGTGCCGAGTGGTGTCGGGTACGCCGGCCCCCGTCGAGCACACGGCCGTCCGGTGGCTGCTCCCCGATCAGCTCGACGAGCTCGACTGGGCTCCCGCGGACGTGCCTGCGGTCGAGCTGGTGGCAGCCCAGGCAGCGCGGATCTCCACCGGGATACGTCCCTTGGGTGAGATCTCGTAGCCCTGCTCCAGCGCCCAGGCGCGCAGCTCGGCCGCGGTCGGCTGGACCTCGCGAAGAGGCGTCAGCGGGGCGTTCGGAGCCAGGTCCGCCACGGCCGCCGCGCCGAGTTCCTCGGCCTCGGCAGCGACCGCGGCGCTGGCGAGGAATCGGTAGGTCCACTCCTGGGCGAGCTTGCGGTTGTCGCAGAAGACGATCGGCACGGACGGGAACGCGACCTGGGTCTCGGCGAGACCGTCGGCGATGACCGCCGTCCGGACGTGGTCGTGCTGGAGGAGCTTGCCGTAGCTCGCCTCGATGACCACGGCTGCGCGCGGCAGGGATGCGAGCTCGGTCAGCTGGTACTTCAGCTTGCCGGTGGTCATCGAGCTCACGAGATCCTGCGGGCTCTTGCGTTCCACCGATGCGATGAGCTCGCCGCGCCTGCCGAGAACGCCGTAGTCACCTGCAGTAAGGCCCTGTCGCTTCGTGGTCACCTGCTGCTCGGCAAAGGTCCACGCGTAGCGTTCCGCGCTGTCCACGACGACGAGCAGGTCGCGGAGGCCCTGGGCGCGAGCAGCCGAGACGGCGACCCGCGGCCGGGCCTGTTTGGTCGTCCGGGCCGTCTGCCAGAACACCGCCTGGCGACCGCCCCGGATCGTCGTGACGACGAACTGAGACCGGTTCTCACGTCCGCGATCGAGGACGAGGTCGATCGCGGCGCCACGTCGTACGCAGGAGCGGACGGGGACCCGTTCGACCACCTCAGCGTCATCGGGCCAGCTGTCGTAGAACCGGTGACAGTAGATCTTGGCCGTACGCGGCCAGGTGTCCTTCGCCTTGAGCAGGATGCCGTCGCCGAGCGGGATCCGCAGTAGGTAGGGCAGCGTTGAATCCGGCTCGGGGTTGCGCGCGATGACGAAGTCGTCGTGCATGCCGCCGAGTCTGCCAGCAACCAGTCACGGGACGAATGCTCACGTCCGCCGTGCGAAGCGGACGTCGCCGTTGGCCAGCCGCTCGGCGCGGTAGGCACGGTCGTGGATGCGGTGATGGTGATGACTGCACAGGCTGATCGCGTTCGCCAGGTCGGTGGGCCCGCCCGCGGACCACGGGCGCAGGTGGTGCGCCTCGGTCCACGCAGCCGGGATCGTGCATCCCTCGGCGCGGCACCGCTGGTCACGCAGTCGCAACGCTCGACGCTGGGCCTTAGAGAACAGCCGCATCCGTCGTCCGAGGTCCAGCACTTCGCCCTTCCCGCCCAACACCGCCGGGATGATCTGCGCCTGGCAGGCGAGTCGCCGCGCCTCGCCCGCCGAGATCACGTCCGTCCCGTCGCCCGCGATCAGCCCTGCGGCCGCGAGATCGCTGCAGAGCTGGGCGACTCCGATCGTCACGATCACCGTCGTGGCATCGCCGCCATGCTCCGGCAGGCCGTTCGGGTCGAGCAGCTCCAGCAGTGCCGCGAACGCGTGGGCGTAGGCGCGGTGTTGCGGCGCCCACTCGCTCGGAGCGGTGTTGTTCTCCCGCTGCCGGGGCGAGGTGAACGCCTGCAGGTAGCGCTTGAGCCGCTCCGCGACCGACGTCGGCAACACCCCCGCGATCCGGGTCCGCCCGTCCCCGAGGTCACGGAACCGCAAGGACGCCTTCTCGTACGCCCGCCGCTCCTCGTCCTCCAGCCGACGCCCCTCCTCGGCCTCGGCGACCTCGGGCGCCACGACCTCCAGGATCCGTCGCCCCAACCGCTTCAGCTCCCGCGGCGGATGCGCGGCGGCGTACCCCACCAACGTCTGCTCCGCCTCGACCGCCAACTCGGGCCCGAGGTCGGCCGGCAGCTCCTCGACCGCCTCGACGATGACCCGCGCCTGCGCCGCCGAGACCACCCCAGCCCGCATCCCCGCCGCCACCATCGGCCGCAGCTCCAACGCCTGCGCCAGGTGTAGATCCGCCCGCGCAGCGCGGGGATCGGCCTGCGTGGCATGGGCCAGCCACGCCGCCACGTCCCGCGCCCCGCGCTCGTCCGCGACGTCGTCGGAGGCGGCGAGCACCCGCGCCTTCAGCTCCGCGAGCTGGGCCTCGGCCCGCGCAAGATCGACCAGCGCCTGCTCCTTCTCCGCAACCGACATGAACACCGGCTGGACGTCGGTGACGTCCGCCAACACCTCGCGCACACGCGCAGCGCACGCCACCATCGGGTGGCACGGAGCGTGCATGGCGACAGACATCGGAGAACCTTCCTCCGGGCGCGCGGACCCGGCAACATGACAACGGGTCCTCACGTCTCGTGGGCAGACGCCTGTGAGGGAGGCGACCCGTCGCACACAGCGCCGAGCCGGATCGGAACCATCAGCCACACGAGGGGTATTGCTCCGACCTACCGATGATTAGAACACGTGTTCGAATCAGAATCAAGGCCCTTTCCACATACTTCCTCCAGCGTTAGTGTCCCGAACGTGAAGCTTCGCCCGGCCATCGCCACTCTCGCCGTCATCCTTCCGCTCGCAGCCATGGCCGCCCCCGCCGGCGCGAAGCCCGCACCGGGGGTGACCACCGGCACCGGCCTGGTGTTCAAGGTCAACCCGGTGCAGTCCAGTGGTGACGAGTCGCTCGTCGACGCCAAGGACTCGGCCAGCGCCGTGCCGGGCAGCGAGTACGCAACCGTCCCGCTGCGGAACCTGGACGGCTCCGGGTACCTGCGCGGCAGGTGGGTCACCGTCGAGTCGGCGACCGGCACGCCGGCGTACTCGGCGAACGGCGTCTTCGACTACAACCGCAAGGACGACCAGTTCGAGCAGGTCATGGCGTACTTCTGGGTGAACCAGGCGCAGGAGTACATCCAGTCGCTCGGCTTCGGCTCCACGCTGCGCCCGGTCGTCAAGCAGTCGTTCAGCGTCAAGATCGACCAGTACGGCGGCGACAACAGCTACCAGACCGACAAGCCGTACCGGGTTCGCCTGGGCAAGGGCGGGGTGGACGACGCCGAGGACGCCGAGGTGATCGTGCACGAGTACGGCCACGCTGTGCACGCCTCGCAGGTGCCGGGCTACGGCACCTCCCTGGACGCCGGGTCGATCGGCGAGGCGTGGGGCGACTACCTCGCCGTGTCGGTCGGCCTGGACGCAGCCGCGGAGTACAACTGGCCCGTGGCGGCCCCCGAAGCCTGCGTCATGGACTGGGACTCCACCTCCTACACCGCCGGTCCAGTGCACTGCCTGCGCCGCCTCGACACCGACCTGACCGTCGCCGACCGCAAGGGCGAGGTGCACTTCGACGGCCAGATCTGGAGCGGCGCGCTCTGGGACGCCCGGGCGGGATACGAGTCGCTCGGGCTGACCTCGCGCGACTTCGACACCACCGTCATCGACGCCCAGTTCGACTTCGCGCCGGACACGTCCTTCGACGCCGCCGCGACCGCGATCTACGACAAGGCGCTCACCCGTGACGGCGCCGCTGCTGCGGGCGTCATCGAGGCCGCCTTCGCCGCCCGCGGCATCACGATCAGCCACTGACGACTCAGACCCCAGCGCCAGGAGCTGAGACCAGAGCTTCGACGCAACGCAGACGGCCCGGCTCCTCCGAAGTGGAACCGGGCCGTCGTACGTCGCCTGCGTCTCGATACGCCCTCGCCTAGCGGCTCGGGCTACTCGACGACCTCTGGTCAGCTGCAGCCCGAGGTGCTGCCGCAACCCTCACACACGTAGCAGGACCCAGCCGGGCGCATCTTCGTGCCGCACGTCATGCACAGCGGCGAGTCGACGGCGTGGCCGGTGATCTGCTCGAGGAGCTCGGCGGTGGTCTTGGCGACCTTGACCTCGGGGGCGCCGGCGAGGGGGTCCTCGTCGGTGACCTCGATGACCTCGGCCTCGACCGGGGCGGTCTTGGCGGCGGGGGCGGTCTCGACGAGCTCGGAGGCGTTGCCGGTCTCCTCGACGGGCTCGTAGGAGCCGGTCTCGAGGTGGCGCTGGCGCTCGTCGGCGGAGTAGATGCCGAGGGCGGAGCGCTCGTCGAAGGACAGGTAGTCGAGCGCCAGGCGGCGGAAGACGTAGTCCATGATCGACTGGGCCATGCGGACGTCGGGGTCGTCGGTGAGGCCGGCGGGCTCGAAGCGCAGGTTGGTGAACTTCGAGACGTAGGTCTCGAGCGGGACGCCGTACTGGAGGCCGATCGAGACGGCGATCGAGAAGGCGTCCATCACGCCGGCGAGGGTCGAGCCCTGCTTGCCGAGCTTGAGGAAGATCTCGCCGAGCTCGTTGTCGTCGTGGGCACCCGAGGTCATGTAGCCCTCGGCGCCGGCCACCGAGAAGGAGGTGGTGCGGGCCTGGCGGGACTTCGGGAGGCGCTTGCGGGTCGGGGCGTAGACGACCTTCTCGACGACCTTCTCCACGACCTTGGTCTCCGCGGCGTCGGCAGCGGCGGCGTCCTTCTTGGCCTTGCCGCCACCGTCGGCCAGGGGCTGGCCGACCTTGCAGTTGTCGCGGTAGATCGCGGTGGCCTTGAGGCCGAGCTTCCAGGACTCGAGGTAGATCTGCTCGATGTCCTCGATGGAGGCCGACTCGGGCAGGTTGACCGTCTTGGAGATGGCGCCGGAGAGGAACGGCTGGCAGGCGGCCATCATCAGGACGTGGCCCATGGGCTTGAGCGAGCGCTCACCCATCGCGGTGTCGAAGACCTCGTAGTGCTCCGGCTTGAGGCCGGGGGCGTCGACGACGTGGCCGTGCTCGCCGATGTAGGCGACGATCGCCTCGATCTTCTCCTCGTCGTAGCCGAGCTTCTTCAGCGCACGCGGGATGGTCTGGTTGACGATCTGCAGCGAGCCGCCGCCGACGAGCTTCTTGAACTTCACCAGGGAGAAGTCGGGCTCGATGCCGGTGGTGTCGCAGTCCATCATGAAGCCGATGGTGCCGGTGGGCGCGAGGACCGAGGCCTGCGCGTTGCGGAAGCCGTTGGACTTGCCGAGGTCGACGACCTTCGCCCACTCCTCGGTGGCCAGCTTGTGGACCTCGGCGTCGGCGATGTGCAGGGTGCGCACGTCGTCGTTGGCGGCCTGGTGCTTGCGCATCACGCGCTGGTGGGCCTCGGAGTTGCGGGCGTAGCCGTTGTAGGGGCCGACGATCGCGGCGAGCTCGGCCGAGCGGCGGTACGACGTACCGGTCATCAGCGACGTCACCGTGGCCGCCATCGCGCGACCGCCCTCGGAGTCGTAGCCGAGGCCCATCGCCATGAGGAGGGCACCGAGGTTGGCGTACCCGATGCCGAGCTGGCGGTAGTCGCGGGTGGTCTGGCCGATCGGCTCGGTCGGGAAGTCGGCGAAGCAGATCGAGATGTCCATCGCGGTGATGATCAGCTCGACGGCCTTGGCGAACATCGGGGCGTCGAAGGTGTCGTCCTCGCGCAGGAACTTGAGCAGGTTGAGCGAGGCGAGGTTGCACGAGGAGTTGTCGAGCGACATGTACTCCGAGCACGGGTTGGACGCGGTGATCCGGCCGGTCTCGGGGTTGGTGTGCCAGTCGTTGATCGTGTCGTCGTACTGCAGGCCCGGGTCGGCGCAGGCCCAGGCGGCCTCGCTGATCTTGCGGAACAGGCTGCGGGCGTCGACGGTCTCGATGACCTCGCCGGTCATCCGCGAGCGCAGGCCGAACTCGCCACCGTTCTCGACGGCGCGCATGAACTCGTCGTTGACGCGGACCGAGTTGTTGGCGTTCTGGTACTGGACCGAGGTGATGTCCTTGCCGCCGAGGTCCATGTCGTAGCCGGCGTCACGCAGGGCGCGGATCTTGTCCTCCTCGCGCCACTTGGTCTCGACGAACTCCTCGATGTCGGGGTGGTCGACGTCGAGGACGACCATCTTGGCCGCACGACGCGTCGCGCCGCCCGACTTGATGGTGCCGGCCGAGGCGTCGGCGCCACGCATGAAGGAGACCGGGCCGGACGCGGTGCCGCCGCTGCTGAGGAGCTCCTTGGAGGAGCGGATCCGGGAGAGGTTCAGACCGGCACCGGAGCCGCCCTTGAAGATGAAGCCCTCCTCCTTGTACCAGTTGAGGATCGAGTCCATCGAGTCGTCCACCGAGAGGATGAAGCACGCGGAGACCTGCTGGGGAGCGGTCGTGCCGACGTTGAACCAGACCGGGGAGTTGAAGGAGAAGTACTGGTTGGCCAGCAGCCAGGTCAGCTCGTGCTCGAAGACGTCCGCGTCCGCCGCGCTCGCGAAGTAGCCGTGCTCCCGACCCGCCTTGACGTACGTCGACACGACCCGGTCGATCAGCTGCTTGAGACCGCGCTCCCGCTCCGGCGTGCCGACGGCGCCGCGGAAGTACTTGGTGGTGACGATGGTGGAGGCGTTGAGCGACCAGAAGTCGGGGAACTCGACACCGAGCTGCTCGAAGACGGTCTCGCCGGTCTTCCAGTTGGTCTGGACGACGTCGCGCCGCTCCCAGGTGATCTCGTCGTACGGGTGCACACCCTCGGTGCTGAAGATCCGCTGGATCTTCAGTCCCTTCTTGGTGTAGCGGGCCGTCTCGCTGGGCGTCTGGCTGCGGGCCGTCTCGGTCATGGCTCTCCTGGTCTCCTCTGTCGGCGGTTTCGGCGGGGCGTCGGCGGACAGCAGGAGCAGCGCGGCTCCTGCACAAACGGGGCGGTGCGAATGGGGAAAGGGGAAGGTGGCCCGGCAGGCAGCTTCCCCACTACCTGCCGGGCGTCTGTGGTCAGCCCGTCGAGGCGGGCTGGGCTCCCTCGGACAGCAGCTGGCGCTCGGCCCGCATCAGGGAGATCTCGTTCTCGAAGTCGGCGGCCGAGTCGAAGCCGCGGTAGACGGAGGCGAAGCGGAGGTAGGCGACCTCGTCGAGACGACGCAGCGGCGGCAGGATCGCCAGGCCCACCTCGTGGGCGGCGATCTCGGGGCTGCCGGCCAGCCGGAGCTGGTCCTCGACCTCCTGACCCAGCCGGGCCAGGTCGTCCTCGTCCACCGGGCGACCCTTGCAGGCCTTGCGGACGCCGGCGACGGCCTTCTCGCGGGTGAACGGCTCGGTCGCGCCGGAGCGCTTGAGCACGGTCAGCTGCATGGCCTCGACGGTCGTGAACCGCTTCTCACAGCTCGGCGCCTGGCAGACCCGGCGGCGCCGGATCGAGCAGCCGTCGTCGGAGACGCGGGAGTCGAGGACCTTGGTGTCATGGTGCTTGCAGTACGGACAGTGCATGGGTCCCCTCCTCTCGAGGCTACGACCTGTGGACAACTCCCCCGCCTGTGGAAAAGGTGGGGCGAACTGTGGGTTTCCGCTCCGGTCCTGTGGGTGACGGAGGGTCGCCCTGTGGACTAGATGTGGAGAACTACATCGTTGTAACTACTAGATGTAGTGGTAACCGTACGCCCCGGCCACCAGTGATGCAAGCGCGGGTCACGACGAGTTCGACCGGGGTCCGGCTCGGGCGGAGTTTGCGCAGGTCACCGCCACAAAGGCGGCTTCGCGACCCCTCCCCGACCGGCGTTTCGCCGCGGTACGACGGGCCGCCGACGCCGCCCGGAAGCAGTGGAGGGCGCGTTGGCTGAGCATTCCACCCACCCATCAGGAACAATGACCGCCGTGACGGGTGGCAAGCGGGCTGGCGATCGGGCGAAGGCGAAATTCCGGCCCGCCCTCCTGCTGAGCGCCGCCGGCGGGACCGCGTCCATCGTGGCCTGGGGGTACCTCGTCGTCGCCGCCATCGACTTCGGCGCGACCGCACGCCACGACGGCAAGGGCAGCGCCTGGGCCTTCATGGCCGTCGCCTCGCTGGGCGCCATGCTCTGCCTCTTCCTCACCTTCATGCTGGCCATCCGCCTCTCCCGCGCCCTGGGCATGAGCTCGCACCACCACGAGCCCCGCCCCAAGAAGGACCCGGCCGCCCCCAAGGGCGGCAAGCGCGCGGCTCGCTGAGCTCGCAGCCCCGACGACGCGCGAAGGGCGGGATCCGGTTCGGTCGGATCCCGCCCTTCGTCTTCCCCAGGCCAGTACAGGCCCGATCTCCGCTGGGGTCGAGGCAGCGAAGAAGTCATCTGGTGCGACTAGTGCGTCGGAACCCGCAGCTCCTGGCCGACGTAGACCATGCTGCCGTCGAGCGTGTTGAGCTGCTGGATGGTCTGCATCATGTCGCGCACGTCGTCGCCCGAGGTCGCGGCAGCGTCGCTCGCGATGTCCCACAGCGTGTCACCGGGGCCGACCGTCACCAGCTGGACCTGCGGCGCACCGCCGTCCTCGCGCGTCGCGGCCGAGGCGGCGGCCAGCCAGATCGCCGCGAGGGCGACGGCGGCCAGGGCCAGCAGGAAGACGACCGCGCGGCCGCGCCGGGTCAGCCGGACCTGGCCCCGGGCGCTGGGACGGGCCGCAACGGGGCGGGCAGTCGACGTACGGCGGACAGCGGTGACGCGGGGCGCGACGGTGATGGTGCTCATGGAAACCTCCGGGGGAAGTGGACGGGACCTGTTGTATCCAGGGGGTCCGACGGAAGGTGTTCGATCAGGCGTTCGATCGAACATGTGTACGAGATTAGATCAGGTGTTCGAAGATTTCCAGCACCGTTCGAAAGTTCGTTCGACCGGCGTGTCGCGACACGCGGTTCGAACAGATGTTTGAAACAGGTGGCCAGGTTCGGTTAGCGTCGTCACACGGGCCCGGTCGATCCGGACCACACCACCCGAGCTGATCTGGAGGGCGATCGATGACTGAGCGCAAGGGCACGGAGCGCAAGGGCGACCGCAAGGCGAGCAGTGTCACCGAGCTGCCCGACGGACCGGCCGACGCGACCGGCCTGACCCCGCGCCAGCAGCGGGTCCTGGCCCACATCAAGGACAGCATCGAGAAGCGGGGCTACCCGCCGAGCATGCGCGAGATCGGCCAGGCGGTCGGCCTCACCAGCACCTCCAGCGTCGCCCACCAGCTGCGCACCCTCGAGGAGAAGGGCTTCCTCAAGCGCGACCCCAACCGGCCGCGCGCCCTCGAGGTGTTCCTGCCCGAGGTGATGGCGGCGCGCCGGGCGATGGGGAGTGCCGAGGAGACGACGTACGACGAGACCGGGATCGGCGACGCCGCACCGGCACCCGCCAACGTGCCGGTCGTCGGCCGGATCGCGGCCGGTGGCCCGATCCTCGCCGAGGAGCGGATCGAGGACGTCTTCCCGCTGCCGCGCCAGCTCGTCGGCGACGGCCAGCTGTTCCTGCTCGAGGTCAGCGGCGAGTCGATGATCGAGGCCGCGATCTGCAACGGCGACTACGTCGTGATCCGGCAGCAGCCGACCGCCGAGAACGGCGAGATCGTCGCGGCGATGATCGACGGCGAGGCGACGGTCAAGACCTTCCAGCGCAAGGACGGCAAGGTCTGGCTGCTCCCCCACAACCCGGCGTTCGAACCGATCGACGGCACCAACGCGACCATCCTCGGCAAGGTGACGGCGGTGCTGCGGCGGGTGTGAGGTTTGCCTGACCGGCCGGTGACATAGGGTCTGCTTGTCCTGTCGCCATACCAAAGGCCGGTCCTGATGCCTCGTCGCAGCCACTTCCCCCTCATCGGGCTGCTGTCCACGCTCCTCGCTGCCTTGCTGACGGTGTCCGTCCTCGGCGGCGTCGCCGGGGCGGACGACACCTATCCGGCCGCACCGGCCGGCACCGCGGTCCCCGTCGACATCGACGACACTGTCGCCCAGGCGACCGCGGAGCAGGCCCTCGAGACCGTGCAGGACATCGTCGACACGGCTCCGAGCGCCGCGCCGACCGACACCACGACCGGTGCCGACCTGACCATGGCGCTGCGCGACCTCGCGCTCACCCGCGACGACCTGCCGACCAACCTGCAGGACGACGCGGCGCAGCTGCTCGCGCGGCCCGGCACCGGCTACCGCCCGCCCCCGGGCTCCGGCGGCATCGAGTGCACGCCGGGATCGGGTCTGCCCTGCTACACCGCGCCCGAGGCGGCGCCGCTGTGCGGCAGCGGGATCTGCGTGCACTACGTCCAGGGCGCCTACTCGCCCAGCACCGGATCGGACGCACCTCCGCTCGCGCCGGTCAACTACCCGGCCATCGTGCTCGACGTGATGAAGAACGTCGCCAACCGGTACGTCGCCGCGGGCTACCGGACGCCGGTCAGCGACGGCAACGAGTTCGACGTCTACCTCGCCGACCTCGGCAAGCGCGGCCTCTACGGCTACTGCACGACCGACCAGCGGGTCGCGGGCCACGTGACCGCCGCGGCGTACTGCGTCCTCGACAACGACTACGCCGAGTTCGGCGCGGTGCCCGGCCCGCTGGGCAACCTGCAGGTGACCGCGGCCCACGAGTACTTCCACGCGGTGCAGTTCGCCTACGACGTCAACGAGGACAGCTGGCTGCTCGAGGCGACCGCGACCTGGGCCGAGGACGAGGTCTACCCGGACATCAACGACAACCGCCAGTACCTCAAGGGCGGTCCGCTCGGTCAGCCCGCGCAGCCGCTGGACCACCGCAGGGGCCTGGCCCCGTACGGCGCGTGGATCTTCTTCAGGTACCTCAGCGAGCACTTCCCTGCGGACTCCGGCGGCATGCCCGTCATCGTGCGAGACATCTGGGACCTGGCTGCCGGGTCGGCCACCTCGCGGCAGGCGATCAGCGCCGCCCTCGCCGCGCGCGGCACCGACCTGCGCACCCAGTTCGGGCGGTTCGCCGAGGCCAACCGGCGCCCGGCCCTGAACTACTCCGAGGGCGGCGCCTATCCGCGGGCCAAGCTGTGGCGCGGCGTGAAGCTGTCGCCCGCGCGCCGGTCGGTCTCCGACTCGGTCGAGCTCAAGCACCTCGCCTCGCGGACCATCCGCTTCAAGTCGAAGTTCCGCGGCAAGGCCCACCTGCGCGTCCACGTGGACGGCCCGAAGCGCACGAAGGGCGGCTACGTCCTGGTCACCATCAAGAAGAAGGGCCAGGCGCCGGTCACCAAGCTGGTCAGGATCAACCGCAAGGGCGACAAGACCAAGCGCTACCAGTTCGGCAAGAAGGTGCAGTGGATCGAGATCACCTTCGCCAACGCCGGCAAGAAGGACTCGACCGCGAAGGTCAGCGCGACCGCGCGCTGAACCGGCTGATCCAGGCTGGCCCCGACGAAGGTCGTGGGTCAGGCCCGGCCGCTGAGGCGGCCGAGGGCCTGACGCACGACCTTCGGGTCGTTCGTGGTCCACATCGGCGGCAGGCTGGCCTTGAGGAACGAGCCGTAGCGGGCGGTCGCCAGCCGAGGATCGAGTACGGCGACCACGCCACGGTCGCTCGTCGTACGGATCAGGCGCCCGGCCCCCTGCGCGAGCAGGAGCGCGGCGTGCGTCGCGGCGACCTGCATGAAGCCGTTGCCGCCCGCCTGGTCGGCGGCCTTCTGGCGTGCGCTCATCAGCGGGTCGTCGGGGCGCGGGAACGGGATCCGGTCGATGATCACCAGCTGGCAGGTGTCGCCGGGGACGTCGAGACCCTGCCACAGGCCGAGGGTGCCGAACAGGCAGGTGTGCGGGTCCTCGACGAACTGGCGAGCGAGCTCGGGCAGCTGGGCCTCGCCCTGGGCGAGGGTGGTGAGGTGGGGCAGCGTCTTGCGGACGTGCTCGGCGGCAGCCTCCGCGGCCCGGCGGCTGGAGAACAGTCCGAGGGTGCGGCCGTCGGCCTGGTCGACCAGCTCGGTGATCTCGTCGAGCTGGGCCGGGCCGAGGCCGTCGCGACCGGGCGGGGGCAGATGGCGGGCGACGTACAGGATGCCCTGCTTGGCGTAGTCGAACGGGCTGCCGACGTCGAGCCCGCGCCACGGCTGGGCGTCGTCGGGCCAGTCCTTGCGCGGCGCCTCGGGCGCGACCCGCTCGGACGGCTTGAGCCCGACCGAGCCGGCGACGGTCGCGAAGTCGCCGCCGAGCATCAGCGTGGCCGAGGTGAGCACGACGGTGTTGTCGGAGAGCAGCTTGTCGCGCATCTGGGCCCAGACCTGGAGCGGCGCGACGCAGAGCATCGGCGGGATCCGGTCGGTGCCCTCGGTGCGCCAGAGCACGTCGGCCTCGGAGCTGGCGGCCATCCGCTCGGCGGTGGTGAGGACCTCCTGGACCATGCCCTTGGCCTGGGTCATCGCGGCGTCGGGGTCGCTGCCGGACTCGGCCTTGGGGAAGGCGCCGACGCAGGCGCGGGCGGCGTCGCGGACCAGCACCAGCGCGTCGGCGAGCGCCTCGGGGACCTGCTCGAAGCGCCCGGCCGGGGCGTCGGTGATCGCGGCGCGCAGCGCGTCGGCGGCGTCGGCGAGGTCCTCGGCCTCCTCCCCCTCGACGTGGCGGATGCTGCGCCGGGCGGCCCGCTCGACCTCGGCGGCCCACAGCTCGTCGGTGGCGGCCTGGGTGACCCGGGCGGCGAGCTCGTGGGCCTCGTCGATCACGACGGCGTCGTACTCCGGGATCATCGGGATCCCCTCGACCGCGTCGATCGCGAGCAGCGAGTGGTTGGTGACGATGAGGTGCGACTTCTGCGCCTTCTCCTTGGCGCGCTCGGCGAAGCACTCCTCGCCGAAGGGGCACTTGCTGGCGCCGACGCACTCCCGGGCGGTGACGCTGACCTGGCGCCACTCCTTGTCGGTGTGCCGCGGGGCGTCGTCGCGCTCCCCCGTCTTGCGGTCCTCGGCGGCCTTCTCGGCCCAGCTGCGCAGCTCCAGGACCTTGCGGCCCATCGCGCCCATGGCGTCCTCGGCCTGGATCAGCTGGCCCTGGTCGTCCGGCGCACCCTCGCGCACGCGGTGCAGGCAGGCGTAGTTGGAGCGCCCCTTGAGCACGGCGTACGACGCGTCGACGCCCGGGACCGTGCCGACGGCCTTCACCAGGCGCGGCAGGTCGCGCTCGACCAGCTGGTGCTGCAGCGCGAGGGTCGCGGTGGCGATGACGACGCGCTGGTCGTGGAGCAGGGCGGGGACGAGGTAGCCGAGAGACTTTCCCGTGCCGGTGCCGGCCTGGACGAGGAGGTGCTCCTTGTCGCCGAACGCATCGGCCACGGCCTCGGCCATCGCGACCTGGCCCTCTCGCTCCTGGCCGCCGAGCGCGGCCACCGCCGTCGCGAGCAGGTCGCGGACCGGCGAGGTCCGGTCGGCAGCGGTGGTGGTCACCGGGAAACCCTAGAGGGTGGCGCCGACGTTCCCGCGCGCCCCTCCACAGCTCCCCCGCGTTCAGCGGAACGGACCGTCGCGGACCACCCCGAGCACCTCGTCGACGGTGATGCCGTGCGGGTCGACGTCGGCCAGCCACCAGGTCGCACCGGCCGCCTCGAATGCGGCCAGGTCGGCCGAGGCGGGGAGCGCCACTGCGACGTCGTACGGCGTCCCGGCGGTGCCGGCCTCCACCCGCAGCCCCCGGATCCGGTCGACCGCCCCGGCCAGCTGGTCGGGGTGCTCGAGGTTGACCGGGACGAACCCGTCGTGGCGGGCGGCGCGGACGAGCGGGCGACGGTTGCCGGGGAATCCGGCCGTCCAGACCGGGACCGTGCCGTGGACCGGCCGCGGGAGGAAGCGGACGCCGTCGATCGTGCCGCCCGGGCCGCGGTGGTGGACCTCCTCGCCGCTCCACGCCTGCCGCAGGACGGCGAGGGCGTCGTCGAGCAGGACGGCCCGGCGGCGGTCGTCGACCTCCTCACCGAAGCGCGAGAACTCCTCGCCGAACCGGTCACTGCCGAGGCCGGCACCGAGGACCAGCCGGCCGTCGCTGAGGCGGTCGAGCGTGGCGGTCTGGCGGGCCACGACCTGCGGCCGACGGCGCGAGAGCGGGGTGACCATCGGGCCGAGCCGCAGGCTCGAGGTCGCCGCCGCGACGGCGGCGAGCGTCGTCCACGGGTCGGCGACCGCCCGCACGGGCTCGCGCCAGCGCAGGTGGTCCCAGACGAAGAAGCCGTCCCAGCCGTGCTCCTCGGCCGCCACCGCCAGCCGTACGACGGCCGCCGGGTCGGCGAGGTCGTCGAACAGCGGCACCCAGATCGCCGACCGCAGCGAGCTCATGACGTGTGCTCCACGAGCTCGGCGACGAACCGGTCCCAGGCGGGCACGAGGACGTCGTGACCGGACCCGGGCAGCACGACCAGCCGGGCGCCGGGGATCGTGTCGCGCAGCGCCTCGCCGTGGGCGGGCGGGAACACCGGGTCGAGCTCGCCCTGGACGACGAGGGTCGGGACCCGCAGGTCCGCGAACCCGCCGCCGCGGGGACCGTCGAAGTCCATCGCGACGTGGTTGACCAGGGTGGCCCGCAGGTCCCGCGTGCGCGCGACGTCGGCGGTGGCGAGCGCCCGGGTCGCGTCCTCGTCGAAGTGAGGTGAGCCGCCGGCGTACGCCCGGAACGCCTCGACGAGGTACTCGACGACGGCGGCCGGGTCGTCCGGGTCGGGGTCGGGCGGGACGTCGAGGGAGCCCATCGGCAGCTCGCCGGTGGTGGTGCTGACCAGGGTGAGCGACCGGACCCGGTCGGGGTGGTCGACGCCGAGGACGAGGACGACGCCGCCGGACATCGAGCGGCCGACGACGTGGGCCCGGTCGACCCCGAGGGCGTCGAGCAGGGCGACGGCGTCGGCGGCCAGGTCGCGCAGGCCGTAGCCGGGCTCGCCTGCCGGGAAGCTGGTGGAGCGGCCGGTGTCGCGCTGGTCGTACCGGATGACGTACCGGCCGGCGGCGGCGATCCGGCGGCACAGCTCGTCCTCCCACCACAGCATCGAGGCGCAGGCGCCGTGGACGAGGAGGACGGCCGGGGCGGCCGGGTCCCCGAAGGTCTCGGCGACGAGGGTGATGCCGTTGCAGTCGTGTGCGGTCTCGGTCATGCCAGCGACGCTAGGCTCGCGGCAGCATCGTGAAAAGCGATGCTTTCCGATAGTCATGATCGCTGCTTACGATCATCGCCATGTACGAGCTGCGCCACCTCCGGGCCCTCGACGCCATCGCGGTCGAGGGCACCTTCGCCCGCGCCGCCCAACGCCTGGGCTACACGCAGTCCACGCTGAGCCAGCAGGTCGCGGCCCTCGAGAGGTCGGTCGGCGGCGCGGTGTTCGACCGGCCCGGTGGCCCGCGCCCCGTACGCCTGACGCCGCTCGGGCGGGTGGTGGTCACCTCCGCACGCGAGGTGCTCGGGGCCGTGGGCGAGGCCGAGGAGTCGGTCGCGCGCTTCCACGCCGGCGACGGGCGGGTCGACATCGGCACCTTCCAGACGGTGACCAACGTGCTGCTGCCGCCGGTGGTGCAGCAGCTGCGGGACGCCCATCCCGGCTGCGACATCCGGCTGGTCGAGGACGAGGCCGCCGTGCCCGATCTCGGCGAGCTCGACGTCCTCTTCTTCGACCGCCCCGGCCCCGACGACGTCGACAGCACGCTGCTCCTCGAGGACGAGCACGTCCTCGTCGCACCGCCGGGCTCCTTCCCCGACGGACCGGTGGCGCTGGACCTGCTGCACGAGGCGTCCGTGGTGGCGCTGCCGCCGATCTGCGACCAGCGCGAGGTCGAGGACCACCTCGCCGCGCGTGGCATCGTGCCGAACGTCGTGTTCCGCACCGCCGACAACCAGGCGGTCACCTCGATGGTCCGGGCCGGACTGGGCTGCGCGGTGATGCCGGTGCTCTCGCTCGGCTGGCCGGAGCGGCCGAGGGGCGTCGTGCTCCACCCGCTCGCGCCCGCACTTCCGCCGCGTCGGGTCTTCGCGCTCTCCCGCGGCAGCCTCTCGCCCCTCGCCGCGGAGGTGGTGGAGCTGGCGGCCCGGATCGCGCAGGAGGTCAGGGACGCGGGCGGCTGCGCTGGGTGAGCAACACCCGGACCCGCTCGGCGACGCGGTCGCCGAACACCCGGTGGCCTGCGGCGTCGGGGTGCAGCCGGTCGGGTTGGAAGGTCAGCGTCGTGTCCAGCATCGAGAGGTACGGCGTCCCGTGGCTCGCCGTCAGCTCGGCCAGCCGGGCGTCGACGGCCGCGACGTCGTCGTACGGCAGGAGCGGGACGGCCGGCGGTCCGACGACCAGTACCGGGCGGTCGCCCAGGGAGCGCATCAGCCGGCCGTACCCGGCGTCCAGGTCGGCCAGCGGCTGGTCGGCGTCGTTGAGCCCGCCCTCGACCACGACCAGGTCGACGCCGGCGAGCCGGTCGCGCGCGGCACGGGTGGCGTAGGAGACATCGCCACACGGGCTGGCGCCTCGGGTGAAGCCACTCCCGGAGAAGCCGTCGACCCGGACCCGGCCGGGCAGCCGCACGGGCCACGACTGGTCGGGACGGACACCCGCGCCCACGGAGTAGGAGTCGCCGATCACCAGCACCCGCGCACCCGATCCGGTCACCAACGCTCCCCTCTCCTGGGCCCGCTCCCCCTTCGTCGCGCACGGGTCCGGGCGCGCGCCGGCGCGGGCCAGCAGCGTCGTGCTCGCCGCCATGGCGAGGACGATCGCGAGCAGCCCGAGCAGGAGTCGGTGCCGAGTCACGCCGGGATCATCCGTCGTACCCGGCAATCAGGTTGCCGAATTCGGGAAATCGGAACCGAATTGCCGGGTACGACGAGGAAACCCGACCTCAGGCAGAGGCGAGGAGCAGGCGCGAGGACATGCCTCCATCGTGCCCGGCCGCCGGCCGTCGTACGTCGGCGCTCCGGCCACCTTCGGGTAGCCGATCGGATGACTCCGGCGTCCCCCGGGATACCGGTCAGACGGCGTACGCCGCCAGCTCGCCGGCGAGCGCCTCCGTGGCGCGGCCGGTGACCCGGGTGCCGTCGGCGGTGTGCTCGAGCGTGCCGATCTCGCCGTCCTTGTGGATGCGGTCGATGAGGTCGCCGCGCGCGTAGGGCACCAGTGCGGTGAACTCGACGCGCGGTCGCGGGAGCTCGGCCTCGACGGCCGCGACGGCCGCGGCGATGCCCTCGCCGGTGCGGGCGGAGACCGCGACGGAGTGGGGCTCGCGGCGCAGCACCCGGTCGACGACGACGGGGTCGGCGGCGTCGATCTTGTTGACGACGACCAGCTCGGGGACCTCGGTCGCGCCGATCTCGGCGAGCACCTCGCGCACCGCGGCCAGCTGGCCCTCGGGGTCGGGGTGCGAGCCGTCGACGACGTGGACGATCAGGTCGGCGTCGGCGACCTCCTCCAGGGTCGAGCGGAAGGCCTCGACCAGCTGGTGCGGGAGGTGCCGGACGAAGCCGACGGTGTCGCTCATCGTGTAGACACGGCCGTCCGCGGTCGCCGTACGACGGGTGGTCGGGTCGAGCGTGGCGAACAGGGCGTCCTCGACGAGGACGCCGGCGCCGGTGAGGCGGTTGAGCAGCGAGGACTTGCCGGCGTTGGTGTAGCCGGCGATCGCGACGGAGGGGATCGCGTTGCGGCGCCGCTCCTGGCGCTTGGTGTCGCGGGTCCCCTTCATCACCTTGAGGTCGCGGCGCAGCTTGGCGATCTTGTCGTTGATGCGGCGGCGGTCGGTCTCGATCTTGGTCTCACCGGGACCACGACCACCGATGCCGCCACCGTCGGCGCCGACCCGGCCACCGGCCTGGCGGGAGAGGTTGCCACCCCAACCACGCAGCCGCTGCTTCATGTAGCTGAGCTGCGCGAGCTCGACCTGGGCCTGGCCCTCCTTCGACTTCGCGTGCTGGGCGAAGATGTCGAGGATCAGGGCGGTCCGGTCGACGACCTTGACCTTGACCCGGTCCTCCAGGTTGCGCAGCTGGGAGGGCGCGAGCTCGCCGTCGCAGATGACGGTGTCGGCACCGGTCGCCTGCACGATCTCGCGCAGGGCGTCGACCTTGCCGCGACCGATGTACGTCGCCGGGTCGGGCGACTGGCGGCGCTGGTAGATCGCGTCGAGCACCTCGGAGCCCGCGGTCTCGGCGAGCAGCGCGAGCTCGGCCATCGCGTTCTCGATCTCGGAGATGGCACCGCCGGTCCACACCCCGACGAGGACCACACGCTCCAGGCGGAGCTGGCGGTACTCGACCTCGGTGATGTCCTCGAGCTCGGTGCGCAGGCCGGCAACGCGGCGCAGCTCGTGGCGCTCGACCAGGTCGAGGTCGCCGGTCGTCAGGTCCTCGGGATCGGGCTCGTCGGCGTAGCCGGACTCGAAGTCGTCGAATTCGGTGTCGGGGTCGTCCCAGCCCTCGGTCGCACGCAGCGCGGCGTCGAGGGAGAAGTCTTCAGCACGGTTCGTCATAGGCGTATCCAGCGTAACGACGAGACTGCAGAGATGCTTCCCGATTACCTCGCGGTGGTCACCGGGCGACCTGCTCCGGCTCGAGCGCCCGCTCCCACAGCACGCTGCCCGCGCCGTCGTGCAACCGCACGGTGAGGACGCCGGACGCGGCGAGGTCGAGCTGGCCGAAGTACTGGTTGGTGGGCCGGGGAGCGACGTCGAGCTTGCCGACCTCGGCCTCGCCCTGGGAGAAGACGACCTCGGGGCCGAAGGTCTGGTCGAGCTCGTCGTCCTTGAGCCAGAACGGCGAGGAGGCGACCGGACCGGAGATGAACTCCCAGAACGGGTCGAAGTCGGTGAAGGCCGCCTTGTCGGGGGTGTAGCGGTAGGCGGCGGTGTAGTGGACGTCGCCCGTGAGCCAGATGACGTTGCGGACGCCGTGGCGCTTGATGGCCGACAGGATCCGTGCCAGCTCTGGCTCGCGGCCGAGCGGGCGGCCGCCGTCCTTGTTGGCGTAGCCGTCGAGGTCGGTGATCCGGTTGGTCGGCGCCGACAGGGGCATGTCGGTGCAGATCGCCTTCCAGGTCGCGGTCGAGGAGCGCAGGCTGCTGATCAGCCACTCCTCCTGCTCCTGGCCCAGCAGCCCGGCCTGCGGCCGGTCGGCGGCGACGGCCGGGTCGGTGTCGGGGTTGGGTCCGCGCCAGCTGCGCATGTCGAGGCAGAACAGGTCGAGGTGCTGGCCGCGCGGGACCCGGCGGTAGAGCCGCCGGCCGACGAAGCCGTCACCGCCGGCGGAGACCAACCGCTTGACCGGGACCGGCTGGTACTCCTGCCAGGCCCGCCGCCCCCGCAGGGCCAGCACGTCGGCCCGGCGCTCGCCGTACCGCTCGTCGTCGATGGTCTCGCCCGGCCACCAGTTGTTGCAGGTCTCGTGGTCGTCCCACATCGAGACGGTCGGGACGGAGGCGTGGAAGGCCTGGACGTTGTCGTCGCGCAGCGGGTAGCGGTGCCGTCCGCGCAGCTGGTCGAGCGTCTCGGAGACGGCCATGACGTCCTCGGTGAGCTCGTTGTGCCAGGTGGTGCCGTCGGGCAGCAGCACGGTCTCGTCCATCGGCTCGTCGGCGTAGATCGTGTCGCCGACGTGGACGAAGAGGTCGGGGCGCAGCCCGAGCATGGTGCGGTACGTCGTCAGCCCGCCGCGGGCGCGATCGATCCCCCACCCCTGGCCGCAGGTGTCGCCCGACCAGACGATCGACTGCGCCGCGGCGTGGATGGGCGCGGTCGCGAAGGTGAGGTGCTGCGGCGCGCTGCGCTCGCCGTCGGGGCTCTCGAACCAGACCTCGGCGTCGTACGGACGGCCGGGGGCCAGTCCGGTGAGGTGCACCCGCGCGGTGAGGTCGGCGCGCTCGTCCGTCCACGGCCCGCGGACCAGCCGCCGCTGCCGGCCGTTGCTCAGCAGGCGGACCATCAGCCGGCTCGGGGTCGCCGCACGCGACCAGATCACCGCGGAGCTCGTGGTCACCTCGCCGCTGCGTACGCCGGAGGTCAGGTCGCGGCGACGCTCGACGAAGGCGGGCGCGCGGCCGAGGAGCCCGAGGGCGGGGATCGAGGCGCCGGACAGGCCGGCCACGATCGTCGTACGGCGGCCGACCCGGAGCTCTCCCAGGCGGTCGGTCAGGCGGGTCTGGTCGTCCCAGAGCAGCGTCACGTTGCGTCAGGCAACCGCCTCGCGACGACCGGGTCCTGAGCGGGACGCTGCGCGTCGGTGAACACGGGAGGGACAACACGGAGGACACCGTGGGACGGAACACGGCCGCGCAGGCATAGCGACACCCGGGGGTGCGTCGTTGCCGTGGTGTGCGTGCTCTACGGCCGGGGGGCGAGAGCAGGACCTTCATCCTCTTCGCCTCCGTCATCGTCATCGTCATCGTCGGCAGCTTCCTGTTCCTGCGACCGGGGTCGCCGGAGAGCGCCGTCGACCCCGACAGCGGGGCCAAGGACGAGCAGACCCTGCCCACCGAGATGCCGTCGGCCGAGCCGAGCGCGTCGCCGTCCGCCACGGCGTCCGGCACCGCCGACGCGACGGGGCTGTTCGGCGGGCACACGGCCGGGCTCGGCGTACCGCCGGGCCTGCAGGGGGCCGGTGACTACTCGCAGCTGCCCAAGCACAAGCTGACCGTGACGATGTCGACGGAGGGTGTGCTCGGCACGGTCGCGTGGATCATCCCGACCAGCGTGGAGAACCACGAGGGCACCGCGGTCGTGCGCAGCGGCAGCTGGTCACTGAGCACCACGGTCTACGGGAACCCGGACTACGCGGTGGTCTTCGCCCAGCAGGGGCGGGTCGACCAGCCGGTGCACTGCACCATCACGGTCGACGGTCGGGTCACGGAGCGGCGCTCGACCCAGGGGGCCTACAGCGCGATGTGGTGCGAGGGCTGAGCCCTCGCACCCCACCGCCGAGGACTACTTCGGGGGCATCCGGATGCCGCCGTCGACGCGGATGACCTCGCCGTTCATGTACGAGTTGGTCAGGCACTCGATGACCATGCTGGCCAGCTCGGCGCCGGTGCCGAGGCGCTTCGGGAAGAGCACGTTCTGCCCGAGGTTGGCCTTGAACGCCTCCGCGGCCTCGCCCTCGCCGTAGATCGGGGTGTCGATCAGGCCGGGAGCGACCGTGTTGAGGCGGATGCCGGAGGCCGCGAGGTCGCGGGCGACCGGGAGGGTCATGCCGACGACGCCGCCCTTGGACGCGGAGTACGACGCCTGGCCGATCTGGCCGTCGAACGCCGCCACGCTGGCGAGGTTGACGATCGCGCCGCGGCAGCCGTCCTCGTCGGCCTCGTTCTGGCTCATCACGGTGGCGGCCTGGCGGACCATGTCGAAGGTGCCGATCAGGTTGATCGCGACGACCTTGGTGAACGCCTCGAGCGAGTGGGCCGACTCGAGCTGGCCGTCGCGGCCGATGGTGCGCTGGGCCCAGCCGATGCCGGCCGAGTTGACGACCGCACGGAGCGGGGCGATCTCGGCGGCGGCCTTGACGGCACCCGCGATCTGCTCGGTGTTGGTGACGTCGACCTGCGCGAAGACGCCGTTGATCTCGGCGGCAAGGGCCTCGCCCTTGTCGGCCTGCAGGTCGGCGACGACGACGGTGGCACCCTTGGCGGCGAGCGCGCGGGCAGCGGCCGCGCCGATGCCCGAGGCGCCGCCGGTGACGATGGCGGAGGATCCGGTGAGTTCCATGGTCGGGAGCATAGGACCCCGCCGCGACCGTGACACCGTCGGTGTCACAGTCAGAGATCGCTACAGGTCCGCGGTGCCTTCGGCGACCACCGCGGCGGGTCCGGTCATCAGGATCCGGTCGTCGGCGGTCCAGGTGATCCGCAGGGTGCCGCCCGGCAGGTCGATGCGGTACGCCGTGTCGCGGGCCGCGCCGTCGGCCAGGGCCGTGGCGACCATGACCGCGCAGGCACCGGTGCCGCAGGACCGGGTCTCACCGGAGCCGCGCTCATGGACCCGCATCGCGACGTGACCGGGCGCGCGTCGTACGACGAACTCGACGTTGACCCCGGCCGGGTAGACCGCAGGGTCATGGGCCGGGGCGTCGAGCAGCGGACCGGCGTCGGCGAGGTCGTCGACGAACGCGACCGCGTGGGGGTTGCCCATGTCGACGTGGAGGGCCGGCCAGTGCTGGTCCCCCACGGCGACGGTGGTCTCCTCGAGCACCTTCGGGATGCCCATGTCGACGGTGATCTCGCCGTCGGCGGCGCCGCCGGCGAAGGTGAGCACCTTGACCCCGGCCCGGGTCGCGACCGGGACGGGCGTCGTCGGGTCGACCAGGCCCTGCAGGGCGAGGTGGCGGCCGAAGACGCGCACGCCGTTGCCGCACATCTCCGAGATGGACCCGTCGGAGTTGCGATAGTCCATGAACCACTCCGCGTCCTGGCCGGCGCCGGCCTCGCCGACGGCGGCGGTGCGGATGACGCGGAGGACGCCGTCACCGCCGATACCGGCGCGGCGGTCGCAGAGCGCGCGGACCCGCGCGGCGCTCAGGTCGCCGTGGACGGTGCCGTCGGGGTCCGGCAGCAGGACGAAGTCGTTCTCGGTGCCGTGGCCCTTGAGAAAGGGGTACACGCCCCAAGGATAGGGGGACCGCGGGTGGATCCCGACGTCCGCGGGATCAGACCGCGGACCGACGCGGGACGGGCGGCCGGTGCCTAGCGTCGACGCCATGACCCGCACCCTCACCCTGACCACCGCTGCGCTGGTGGCGGCCGTCGTACTGGCGCCCGAGGTGGTCGCGACCCTGCTCGTCGGCGACTACGCCGGCGTCGGCGCCCTCCGGGACGCGCTGCCCGGTGCGTTCGCCGAGCACTGGCGCCTCGGCGACGGCGCCGTCACCGGCGAGCTGGCCGACGCGGTCCGCTACTGGGCCGCCTTCCACGTCGTGAAGGCCGTGCTCGCCGGAGCGTTGCTGGGGGTGCTGGTCGTCGCCCTCGGTCGGGTACGACGAGGCGCGTGCCGGGTGGCCCTGCTGGCCCTCGCGGCGCTGGCCGCGGTGGTGCTCATCGCCAACGTGCAGGGAGCCGTCGCTCCCCTGTCCTCGCTGCTCTCCATGCTGTCCTCGGACGCCGCCGGCCTCACCCTCGCGTCGTCCGGCACCCCGGCCTTCGCCGCGCTGGTGCGGGACTTCGCGATCTACCACCTCGCGGTGGCGGTGCTCGCCGGTGCCGCCACGGTCATGATGGCGTGGCTCGTCGTTCTGGCCGGGCGCCAGGGGCGCCGGGCGGCCACGGGCGCCGCCGCCGTGGCCGTCGTGCTGCTCGGCGTGGTGACCCTCGCGAACGTCTCGACTGTCGCAGCCCCGGAGCCCGCGCTGGTCGGGTTCCTCGGCGGGTGAGCTCAGCGGCAGTGCTTGACGCCGGTCACGTCGATCCAGTCGGTGAGGGCCGGCTTGTCGGACCGCGTCCTGATCCGGACCTTGACCAGAACCGAGGTCTTGCTCCCGGACCCGAACCTGTCGAGGTAGGCGACCCCGTTGCGCCGCCACGGGGACGACGTGCCGGCGAAGTCCTGCCACGTCCCCTGCACCAGGTACTGGATGCGGACGCGCGCCTTCACCGACTTCCTGGCCTTGCGGGCGTCGAGCCGCATCTCGAGGCCCCAGCCCCAGCTCTCCTCGTGCTGGCAGACCTGGATCTTGGCGCCCACCCGCTCGTGCACCGTGCTCCAGCCACGGTTGGCGCTCACGGCGGCACTCGCCGGCTCGGCGGCGGCGGGCATCACCACCAGGAGCAGGGCGGCGACCAGTCCGGCGATCGTCGTACGACGCAAGGGAACCTCCGAGAGTTCGATGATGGGGCGCTCAGCCGTAGAGGCGTTCTTCGTAGCTCGGGCCGTAGTAGGCGTCGAGCACCTCGAGACTATCGTCGGGACGCTCCAGCCGGTGGGCCAGCACTGCCCGGCGCGGTACCCGCGCCTCCGGGTCCCAGGTCTCGGGACGCCACAGCTGGGAGCGCAGGAACGCCTTGGCGCAGTGGAAGAACACGGTCTCGACGTCGACCACGATCGCCAGCAGCGGGCGGTGGTCCTTGACCACCATCGCGTCGAAGAACGGCGCCTCGCTGACCAGGCGGGCGCGGCCGTTGATCCGCAGGGTGTCGCCGCGGCCGGGGATCAGGAAGTTCAGACCGACCTGGGGGTTGGCGAGGATGTTGCGGTACCCGTCGGCCCGCCGGTTGCCCGGCCGCTCGGCGATCGCGAGCGTCGTGTCGTCGAGGACATGGACGAGCCGGCCGGCCGGGTCGCCCTTCGGCGAGACGTCGCAGCGGCCCTGCGCGTCGGCGGTCGCGACCATGCAGAAGGGCGAGGACGCCAGCCAGTCACGGTCGACGTCGGTCAGCGCGGACCGCTCCTTGTCGCGGGCGGCGTCGGTGGGCACGCCGAGCAGGGCGGTGAGGGCGGCGTCGTCGGCGATCTCGGTCCAGGTCACCCGTCCACGGTAGGCCGGTCCTCGAGCAGCGGGCCGGCCAGGGTGTAGCGGGCGGTGACGAACGCACCGTTGCGGGCGGTCTCCTCCAGCGTCAGGTCCAGCCGGCGCGGCAGCAACGGGCGGCCGGCGCCGAGGACGACCGGTGCGATCGACACGATCACGGTGTCCAGCAGGCCGGCGTCGGCGAACTGGCCGGCGAGGTCGCCGCCGCCGACCACCCACACGTCCCGCTCCCCCGCGGCGGCCCGCAGGTCGTCGTACACATCGGCGACGGCGCCCCGCGCGAACCGGACGTCTGCCCCCTCGGGGACCGGCAGCTCGCGGGTGGTCATGACCCACGTCGGCTGGGCGTAGGACCACGGCTCGCCGGACTCGGCGAGGTGCGCGAGCACCCACTCGTACGTCGTCGAGCCCATCACCAGCGCGCCGACGGTGGCGATGAAAGCCCCGTAGTTCTGGGGTCCTGACTCATCGAGGTCCTGGCGCATCAGCCAGGCGAGCGAGTCGTCGGGGTCGGCGAGGAAGCCGTCGAGGGTGGTGGCGGTGTAGTAGACGGTGCTCATCGGTCCTCCCCGAGCTCGCGGCGCAGCCAGTTGATCGGGTCGCCGTCGTCGGCCTCGACGCCGGCGGCGCGCAGCCAGACCCGGGTGAGCTGGCGGCGGTACGCCGAGAAGGTCAGCACGTGCGCCACGATGCTGCTCAGCACGAACGACTCGGGCGGTTCGCAGAGCGCGTCGACGATCCGGTCGTCCCAGGCGCCTCGCCGGTCGACGTCGCGGACCGCCGCGAGCCAGCGGGCGGCTGCGGCGTCCTGCCGCTCGAGCAGCCCGGCCGGCCCCGGGGACCTGTCGACGTCGGGGAAGTCGGTGCCCTCGACGGCCGCCAGCCAGACCTCCTTGGCGAAGACCGTGCGCTCCAGCACCGCCGCGATCGACTCCTCGGGCCCCTCCCACGATGCCACCTGGTGGCCGGGGCTGCGGACCTCTCGCCACTGCGCGTCGTCGAGACCCTTGGCGAGCTCGATCAGCTCCCGGGTGTCGTCGAGGTCGTGGCGGACCAGCTGGTCGGTGACGGGACTCATCGTCTGCTCTCCTGCGTGCACCCACAGGCTCGTGGGCGGGTGGAAGTGGATGCCGTTGGCAGCGGGCAGCCAGACGCTGCCGCCGCCGTCGCCTGCCTCGCTCGGCGGGTGCCCGTAGGCCCGGGCGAACGCGCGGCTGAACCCCTCCAGGGACTCGTAGCCCGCCTCCCACGCGGCATCCGTGACATTCGCGCCCTGCCGGATCCGCCAGGCGGCCCGCTCGAGCATCACCCGGCGCCGCATCGCCACCGGTGCCTCGCCGGCGTCGCGGGTGAGCACCCGGCTGAAGTGGTACGGCGACGCGAACGCCCCGTCCGCCATGTCGCCGAGCGTGCGGTGGTCCTCGTCGAGCACCGCGTCGAGAAGCTCACGGAGGCGGTCACGGCGGGTCATGGGTCCAGTGTGCTGGGCGCGCGGGCCCCGGCGCTTGACCGTTCTTGCTCAGCCTGGTCGCTTGTAACTAAGGGTTACAGCGCACTTTCTGGTGCCACAGCGCCCGGGTAGCAGCCAGAGCGCCCGGGTAGTCGCCGAGAGCTTGGCCGATTCGCGACCGGTAGCCGAACCGGCGGGCCGCCTTCTCGCGCACCCAGTGGCGCCACCACTACCCGGGCGTTGTGGCATCCACCCGGGCGTTGTGGCATCCACCCGGGCGTTGTTGCAGCGAATTGGTGCACGTAACACTTAGTTACAAGGGTCAGCCCGCGGCGGGGCGGACGAGCACCTCCGGCGCCAGCCACCGGCACGCGATCAGCGCCAGCTCGAGGTCGAGCCGCTCCTCGCCGAGCGGCTTGCCACGGGCCTCGATCGCGCGATCGACCCGGTACTTCACGGTGTTCTTGTGCAGGTGCACGCGGGCAGCGGTGGCGACGTAGCTCTCCCGCTCCTCGACGAACGCCAGCAGCGTCTCGCGCAACCGGGCGGCGCCGTCGGTGTCCTCGGCGAGGTCGCCGAGGGCGCGGCGGACCAGTGCACGGGTGGCCGGGAGGTCGCGGGCGAGGAGGGCGGCGGCGCGGACGGTGGGGTCGTCGTACGACAGCGCGGGCGCCGCGGGGTGCTGGCCGAGCTGGGCCACGCCGTGGGCGGCAGCCGCACCGTCGTGGGTGGCGCGGAAGCCGGGCTCCCCCGCGCCGGCGGAGCCGACGGCGACGTGGACCTGGCCGTCGCCCTCGGCGAGGACGGCGTCGATGCCCGTCGGGTCGAGCGAACCGGAGCGGCCGATCGGCAGCCAGGCCCAGGCGGTCTCCCTGTCGCGCGGCACGAACAGTGGCTGGCCGGAACAGCCGAGCCGCTCGGCGATCCGGCCGGCGGTGCGCTCGACGGCGGCCAGGTCGCCGACGCCGGGGTCGGTCCACAGGACCAGGCCGAGGTGGTGCTGGCGCAGCCGGTAGCCGAGCGCGACCTCGGTGGCGGCGAGGTCGAGCCGGTCGCCGCGCAGCAACGCGTCGACGGTCTCGCGCTGGACCGCGCTGCGGTTGGCGAGCCACCGCTCGCGCTCCTCCTGGTAGGCCTCGACGACGTCCTCGGAGACCGCGTCGATGTAGAGGAAGGACTGGTCGGTCAGCATCTGCGCGGTCTGCAGGGCGAGCATCGGGTCGGCGATGCTGCGGGTGATCTGGGCGTGCGCCCACTGCAGGATCAGCTGCTGGCCGATCCGGTAGGCCCGCAGCAGCGCGCTGGGCGGCGTACCCCGCTGGGCCAGCCGTCGCGCGTACTCCACGGCGGCGACCGGCGCGTGCACGTCCTTCACTTGCATGTGCGCGCGCATCAGGTGCACGAAGGTCTCCAGGTTGGCGCCCGAGCTGCCGACCAGGAGCTCGACGAGCGCCGGGTCGGTCGGGAGCTCGGGGATCCGCTCGCGGAACGCCTCGACCAGCTCGGTCGTGAGCTCACGGTGACGCTCGGCGAGCAGCACGGCGATGCCCTGCATCTCGGTCTCCGGGTCCGACACGGCCTGCCTCCTTCGGTCCGTCGCACCAACGGTGACGGCGGTCACGTCATCGTGCCAGAGCGGGAGGTCGGCTCGCCTTGGCCGCACAGCCCCGAATCCGGAGCCGGACTTTGGTTCCGGAGACCAAGAGCCCAGGGGTACGACGGACCTAGCGTTCCGGCATGACCCTGGACCACCTGCCCTGGCACCGCCCGGCGGCGTACGACGACCGCCCCTGCGTCCGCGACGAGCGGACCGAGCTCACCTACCGTGCGTTCGCCGAGCGCGTGGACGCCGCGGCCGAGCACTTCGCCCGGCAGGGCGTGGGCCGCGGCTCGGTGGTCGCCGTCATGCTCCCGAACCGGGTCGAGCTGCTCGTCGCGATCATGGCGGCCTGGCGGCTCGGTGCCGCCGCGACGCCGGTGAACCCGACGTTCACCACGGTCGAGGCCGGCCACCAGATCAGCGACTCGGGAGCGGTCCTCGTGATCGACGCCGACAACGTCGCGGACCTCCCCACGACGCCCGCCGGCACGCTGCCGCCCGCCCGCACCGAGAACGGCGACCTGGCGCTGCTCGTCTACACGAGCGGCTCGACCGGCCGCCCCAAGGGCGTGATGCTCGACCACGGCAACGTCGACGCGATGATCGCCAGCATGGGCGAGGCGATCGCCATCGACCCGGACGACCACTGCCTGCTGGTCCTGCCGCTGTTCCACGTCAACGCGATCTGCGTCAGCTTCCTGACCCCGATGTCGGCCGGCGCGCAGCTGTCGGTGCTGCAGCGGTTCCACCCGGTCGAGTTCCTGCAGGCGGTCGCGACCCTGCGGCCGACGTACTTCTCCGCCGTGCCGACGATCTACTCCCACCTGGTCGCCCTGCCCGCCGAGGTGCAGACCGACGTGAGCTCGGTGCGGTTCGCGATCTGCGGTGCGGCGCCGGCGCCGCCGGAGCTGTTCGCGGCGGTGGAGAAGAGGTTCGGATTCCCGCTGGTCGAGGGCTACGGCCTGTCCGAGGGCACCTGCGCGTCGACGTGCAACCCGGTCGACGGGCTGCGCAAGCCGGGCACCGTCGGCCCCGCGCTGCCCGGCCAGCTGGTCGCGATCATGGCGCCGGACGGCACGCTCGTCCCGAACGGCGAGCGGGGCGAGGTCGTGATCAAGGGCGCCAACGTGATGCGCGGCTACCTCAACCGCCCCGAGGCCACGGCCGAGACGCTGGGCGACGGTTGGCTGCACACCGGCGACGTCGGGATCCTCGACGACGACGGCTACCTGCGCATCGTCGACCGGATCAAGGACATGATCATCCGGGGTGGCGAGAACATCTATCCCAAGGAGGTCGAGAACGTCCTGCACTCGGCGCCCGAGGTCCTCGAGGCGGCCGTCGTCGGCGGCCCGGACCCGGTGTACGGCGAGGTGGTCGTCGCCTTCGTCTCCGCCCGCCCGGACGCGACCGTCGACGTCGACGCCCTCCTCGCGCGCTGTCGTGCGGAGCTCACGAAGATCAAGGTTCCGGTGGCGCTCCACCTGCTGGATGCTCTTCCCAAGAACCCCGTCGGAAAGATCGACAAGCCCGCGCTGCGGGCCCGACTGAGCGGAGCCTGACATGGGATTCCTCAAGCCTGCGCCGGAGCCGATGGAGCCGGCCGAGTTCCTCGCGCTGCCGTTCCTGGAGCGGATCCGTGTCCTGAGCACCAACTGGGTGACCGAGGGCTTCAACACCCCGCGGATGCTGCACGTCGTCTACATCCTCAAGATGCTCGGCCTCTACTTCGCCATCGGCCTGGCCATCACGTCGTGGACCACCGACCACGTGGCGTTCTCGGACCCCGGCACCTGGTTCGACAACATCGTCGTCTACCAGAAGCTGGCGATCTGGCTGATGCTGCTCGAGGTGATCGGCCTCGGCGGCGCGTTCGGCCCCCTGTGCGGCCACTTCGTGCCGATGCTCGGCAACATCCGCTACTGGCTGCGCCCCGGCACCATCCGGATGGCCCCCTGGGGCCGGCACGTCCCGCTGACCGGCGGTGACGAGCGCACCGTCGGTGACGTCGTCCTGTACGTCGCCGTGCTGGCCAGCCTCGTCTACCCGCTCGTCGTGCACGCCCAGGCGGTGCCGTTCGTGCCCGCCGGGACCGGGCCGCAGGAACTGGTGCCGCCGCTGGCGTTCCTGCCGATCCTGGTGACGATGCCGCTGATGGGCCTGCGCGACAAGGTGGTCTTCCTGGCCGCCCGCTCCGAGCAGTACCTGCCGATCATGCTGTTCTCCGCCACCCTCGGCGCCCTCGCCCTGCGCGACGGCGCGACCGGCGCCGACTTCGTCGACCTGGTCGTCGCGTTCAAGATCATCATCTGCATCGTGTGGATCGGCGCCGGCGTCTCCAAGATCGGCGAGCACTTCATCAACGTCGTCCCGCCGATGGTCTCCAACTCCCCCGGCCAGTTGAACGTCGTCAAGAGGCTGCACTACCGCAGGGCTCCCGACGACATCCGGCCGTCGCGGCTCGCGTGGTTCATGGCCCACGTCGGCGGCACGACGGTCGAGATCATCATCCCGATCGTGCTCCTGACGACGGCCAACGACACGGTCGCGATGCTCGGGGCCGTGGCGATGCTGGTGTTCCACATCTTCATCACCTCGACCTTCCCGCTCGCCGTACCGCTGGAGTGGAACGTCTACTTCGGCTACATCGCGATCGTGCTGTGGGGCGGCTTCGGCGACGGGTTCGCTGCGTCGACGTACAACATCTGGGACTTCTCCGAGCCACTGCTGCTGCTCCCGGTCTTCGCGCTGCTGCTGTTCGGCCCGGTCCTCGGCAACCTGCGGCCCGACCTGGTGTCCTTCCTGCCGTCGATGCGGCAGTACGCCGGCAACTGGGCCTCCGCGGTGTGGGCGATGAAGCCCGGCGTGGAGCAGCGGCTCAACGAGCTGCTGCTCGTCGAGACCCAGAACGACCAACTGCAGCGGATGCCCGGGATGACCTACACCGCCGACGAGGCGGAGATGACCGTGCAGAAGGCGCTGGCCTGGCGCTCGATGCACAGCCAGGGCCGCGGCCTGTTCTCGGTGCTGGTCGAGCACCTCGACGACCTCGAGACCCGCGACGTGCGCGAGGGCGAGTTCATGTGCAACATCCTCGTGGGCTGGAACTTCGGCGACGGCCACCTGCACGACGAGCGGCTGGTCGCGGCCGTGCAGAAGCGGCTCGGGCTGCAGCCCGGCGACCTCGTCGTCGCCTACTGCGAGTCGCAGGCGACGCCGTGGCGGACCTCGCGACCGCAGGAGTACCGGGTGATCGACGCCGCCCTCGGCATCGTCGAGCGCGGGACGTGGGACGTGCGCGACTGCGTCAAGGAGCAGCCGTGGCTGCCCAACGGGCCGGTGCCGCTGCAGGTCGGCTGGACCGCGCCCGGCTACCGCCGCAAGGATGCCGTGTCGTGACCACTGCCGTCGTCGTGGGCAGCGGGCCCAACGGTCTCGCCGCCGCCATCCGCCTGGCCCAGGCCGGTCTGGCCGTCACCGTGGTGGAGGCGCACGACCGGCCGGGCGGCGGGACCCGCACCAGCGAGCTCACGCTGCCGGGGCTGCTCCACGACGACTGTGCCGCCTTCCACCCCACCGGTGTCGCCTCCCCGTTCTTCGCCTCCCTCGGCCTGGAACGGCACGGCCTGCGCTGGCTGTGGCCCGAGGTCGACCTCGCGCACCCCCTCGACGACGGCCGAGCCGGGATCGCGGCCCGCGACCTGGTGGCGTCGGCGGCGTCGCTGGGCGAGGACGGCCCCCGGTGGCGGCGGATCTTCGACCCGATCGTGCGCAACTTCGACGACCTGATCGCCGAGGTCTTCCAGCCCCTCGTCCACCTGCCCCGGCACCCGCTCGCCCTCGGCCGGTTCGGCGCGAAGGCACTGATGCCGGCCACCTGGACCGCCGCCCGGTTCCGCGACGATCCCGCCCGAGCGCTCTTCATGGGCGTCGCCGCGCACGCGTTCGGCCGGCTCGACACCCCGCTGAGCGGGTCGGTCGGGCTGATGCTGACCGGCACCGCGCACGCCGTCGGGTGGCCGGTCGCCGAGGGCGGCACGGAGTCGATCACGCGGGCGCTGCTGGCCGAGCTGGCGTCGTACGGCGGGCGGGTGGTGACCGGCCTTCGGGTCACCTCGCTCGACCAGCTGCGCGACCTGGTGGGCACCACGCCGGAGGTGGTCATGCTCGACACCGCGCCGGCCGGCGTGCTCGACATCGTCGGCGACCGGCTCCCCGCTCGAGTGCGGCGCTCGCTGACCCGCTACTCCTACGGCCCCGCGGCGTTCAAGGTCGACCTCGCGATCGAGGGCGACATCCCGTGGACCAACGGGGCCTGCCGCCGCGCCGGCACCCTCCACCTCGGGGGTACGGCGGAGCAGGTCGCCGCGATCGAGAAGGCCACCGTGCGCGGCCAGATGGCCGACCAGCCGTTCGTGCTGCTCGGCCAGCAGTACCTCGTCGACCCCTCACGCTCGTCAGGCTCGGCGAACCCGGTCTACGCCTACGCCCACGTCCCGCACGGCTACACCGGCGACGCGACCGAGGCGGTGCTCGGGCAGATCGAGCGGTTCGCGCCCGGCTTCCGCGACCGGGTGCTGGCAGTCTCCACGCGTGGGCCTGCGGAGTGGGAGTCCTACAACGCCAACTACGTCGGCGGCGACATCTCCGCCGGCGCGAACACGGCGCGGCAGATCGCGTTCCGGCCCCGACCGGCGCTGGATCCCTATGCCCTGGGGCTTCCCGGTGTGTACCTGTGCTCCTCGGCCACCCCGCCGGGCGCCGGGGTGCACGGGATGGGCGGCTTCCACGCTGCGCAGGCCGCACTCGCGCGCCTGCGCTGACGCCTCGCCGGGCCAGGGCGGCTGAGGCGCTCATCCCGGTCTCGATGGGGCGGACGACGCCGGAGTTCGTGGAGCCGTCGCGACGCCGAGGACCTCGCGTTCCGCGTGTCACCCGAACGGGGGTCATTTTCTGGTCAGTTGCCGCTGCGCCAGCGCCAGGGCTGGCGGCGGCGCGGCCCTGCAGTGGAGAGTTCCGCGCAGACGCCGACAAAGCAGAGGGACCAATCGCGGACCGCGGCATCATCTTCTTCGTTGTCGGATGTCTTCAACTCCAAGGACCTGTCCGAATGGGCGGCGGGTCGCCCGACTGAAGTGGGTCAAAGACATGTACGCGTTTCCAGCATCTCGGTCGCGCCGGCGCGCCGTGACGGCGACGAGCACCCTGGGCCTCCTGCTCAGCGGCCTCGCCATGGTCTCGGTCGCCGCTCCTGCCAGTGCAGCTCCCGGTGACGGCGTCCTCACCGTCGCCGTGTCCCGTGACGTGAGTGGTGACGGTGTCTACGACCCGGTCATCGACGCACCACAGGCAGGCGTCGAGGTGAAGGTGAGCGACTCCGCCGGCCACGTGGTCACCGGCGTCACCAACGCCGCAGGTCAGGTGATCGTCGATCCCGCCGCTGGCCTGGTCGGTGGCCGCTACCGGGTCGAGACGACGGTCCCGGCCGCGCTCGCGCCCCTGACCCCGGCGCCGGCGTCCGCGGCGGGCACGCCCAACGCGTTCCGGAGCGCGACGACCTTCGTCGACGTCAGCGGCGGCGCCGCCGAGACGGTGCGGGTCGGCGTCTGGAACCCTGCCGACTACGCACCGGTGGATCCGGACTACGTGGTGGCGATCCAGCCGTCCCGGTCATCTCCGGGCACTTCACGCTCGCTGGTCCGCACGAACTGGGCCCACCGGGGCAACGGCAACGGCAACGCGACGACTCCCAACACCCAGGACACCACCACACTGGCGACCAAGGCCCAGACCGGCTCCGTCTTCGGGCTGGCCGCTGAGGGTGAGGACCGTCTGTTCAGCGCTGCCTTCGCCAAGGCGTTCGTGCCCTATGGTCCGGGCGGCTCGGGTGCGGTCTACGTGACCGACCTGAACGCCGGTTCGCCGAACGCCAGTCTGTTCGTGACGATCCCCAACGCGGGGTCGACCGCACACGGCGACATCCCGGGCGGACGCGACGACGACTACTACGCCGCGGCTGGCACCGAGGGGCTCGGCGGCATGGCGATGTCCGAGGACCAGTCCACGCTGTATGTCGTCAACCTCAACGACCGCCGGCTCTACGAGGTCGACGCCACCGGCGCCACCGGCACCATCACCGGGTCGACGGCCATCGCCGATCCGGGCTGTGTCGGTGGCCAGTGGCGGCCGGGCGCAGTGAGCGTGAGGGACGGGAAGGTCTACGTCGGCGGCGTCTGCGACGGGTCGGTGTCCGGAGACCGGGCGGACCTGCGAGCGTACGTGCTCCGCGTCGACGGCGGCACCTTCGACACTGTGCTCTCGCAGCCGCTCGACTTCGTCCGAGGCTCGGCCGCGAACGGCGGCACGGCCATCTCACGGCAGTGGAACACCTGGCGCGCCGCCTGGTCGCGCACCGGCGTCGACGGTCTGCCCGCGACACCGACGGCGGGAGCCGGCTACAACATCGAGTACCCGACGCCGTTGTTGTCCTCCGTCGAGTTCGCCACCGACGGCTCGCTCTTCCTGGGATTCCGCGACCGTCATGGCGACCAGATCGGCTCCGGCGGCTTCGAGCCGGGGGACCCCACCAGCACAGTCCGGCTGAGTGCCATCACCGGCGGCGATGTGAACAAGGCCTGTGTCAATGCCGACGGCAGCTATTCGTGGGAGGGCGCCAACGGCTGCCCGGACAACACCACGAGCACTCCGGACGGTGGCCAGCCGGCGGCGGTCGTCGAGTTCTTCGCCGGCGACTGGATCTCCCTCAGCGGCAGTACGACGACGGCCAGCCATCAGGAGGTCGCTCAGGGTGGTCTGGCCTACGCGCCCCGCAACGGTGAGCTGGGGAGCATCGCCATGGACCCGACCGGTCTGGTCGGCACCGGCGGCATGGGCTTCTTCGACACCACGACCGGGCAGGGGCCCGGCGGTGCGCCCATGACCCGCGGTTGGCTGATCAACACCTACCCCGAGTCCTTCGGCAAGGGCAACGGCCTGGGTGACCTCGACCTGCTCGCCGGTCTCGCGCCGGTCCAGATCGGCAACCGGGTGTGGTTCGACGCGGACAAGGACGGCGTCCAGGACCCTGACGAGCTGCCGATCCCCGGGGCGACGGTGACCCTGCTCGACTCCACCGGCGCCGTGGTCGCGACGACGACCACGAACGCGGACGGTGAGTACTACTTCGGTGGTGACGGGGCCGACTACCAGGTGGTGCCCGGTGCGGCGTACACGGTGCGGTTCGATGTGAGCACGGCCGACACCTCGGGGCTGCCGTTCTCGCCGCCGACCAGCGCGCTGGGCTACACCACCCCCAACAGTGGGGGCGACGACAGTCTCGACTCGGACCCGACGCCGGTGAGCCCCGGTATCGCCGAGGTGGCGATCACCGCACCGCTGGCTCCCGGAAGCGTCGACCACACGATCGATGCCGGCGTGGTCCTCCCGCCCTCGGTGTCGGTGGGTGACTACGTGTGGGTCGACAAGGACAAGGACGGTCGCCAGGACGAGGGCGAGCCCGGGATCCCGGGCGTGGTGCTGGTGGTGACCGGACCGAATGGTCAGCCGGTGACGGACGTGTTCGGCAACCCGGTGGGTCCGACGACGACGGACGCGAACGGCGGCTACACCTTCGACAACCTGCCGCCGCTGCCTGCGGGGCAGCACTACACGGTCACGATCGACCAGACGGCGCTGTCGACCCAGACCGCGTTGGAGCCGTACGTGCCGACGCAGGCGGGGCAGGGGGACACCGCGGGTGACTCGTCGACCTGGTCGGCCGAGTCATCGGACCTGACCGAGGACGGTGACCGGGACCCGACGCTGGACTTCGGGTTCGTGGCGGCGTCGGTGTCGGTGGGTGACTACGTGTGGGTCGACTCGGACAAGGATGGTCGTCAAGACGACGGCGAGCCCGGGATCCCGGGTGTGGTCCTGGTGCTGACCGGCCCTGATGGTCAGCCGGTGACGGACGTCGACGGCAACCCGGTGGGTCCGACCACGACGGACGCGAACGGTGGGTACACCTTCGACAACCTGCCGCCGCTGCCTGCGGGTCAGCACTACACGGTGACGATCGACCAGACGGCGCCGTCGACCCAGACCGCGTTGCAGCCCTACCAGCCGACGCAGGCGGGTCAGGGCGATACCGCGGGTGACTCGTCGACCTGGTCGGCCGAATCGACGGACCTGACCGAGGACGGTGACCGGGACCCGACGCTGGACTTCGGGTTCGTGCTCGCGCCGCCCAAGGCGGGGCAGCCGGCGTTGACGACCGCCACCTCTGACGCCAAGGCGCTGGTCGGCGCCGAGCTTCACGACTCGGTGACCATCACCGGCTTCACGGCGGGCGGCACGTCGACGGGATCGGCCACGCTCTACGGGCCGTTCTCCTCGCCCTCGGCTGCCACGTGCACCGTGGACACCCGGGTCGGCTCGGTTCCGTTCACGCCGGCGAACGGAACGGTCCGTACGCCATCGGTCACGGTGACCAAGCCCGGCTATTACACCTGGGTGGCGTCGATCACCGCGGACACGTTCAACCACGCGGTGACGCACGCCTGTGGCCTCGCGGCGGAGACCAGCCTGGTCCACCGTCCGGAGAACGACGTCCGGATCATCGACACCGGGTTCGAGGGCTTCGACTCCTGGGCCGGCCGGGTCGCCATGCCGGGTTCGCCGAAGCAGCTCGAGGTGCCCTCGTTCGGGTTGAAGGCCCGGGTGGCGCAGATCGGGCTCACCGGTGATCGCGCCAATGTCCCGAAGAGCCGGAAGCTGCTGGGCTGGCTGCAGACCTCCGCGCGCCTCGACGACGCGATCGGCACGACGGTCGTCGTCGGACACGTGTCCGACAACCACGACCGGCCGGGTTCCTTCTACCGCCTCGCTCAGCTCAAGCGTGGCAAGGTGGTGAAGCTCAAGGGCAACGACGGCAGGACCTATCGCTACAAGGTGGTCCGCAAGCAGCGGTTCCCCCGGGCCAAGCTGCTGCCCGAGGGTCTGTTCTCGATGACCGGAGCGCCGCGGCTGCTGCTCGTGACCTGCACCACCAAGGTCACGCGCCCTGACGGCCGGTTCCACTACCGGGACAATCTGGTGGTCACCCTGAAGCCGCTCAAGAAGTAGGGCGCAGACTGCCGCCCCCTTCAGCGCGGACTCCTCCGTAGCGGCGTCAGGTGGCCCCGGCCAGATCGAACTGGATCTGACCGGGGCCACCACCCTGTCCACGGCAAAGTGGTGCTGCCCGGGTTCATCGAGTCCCGGCTGGTCACCGCTCAGACGCCGTGCCCGGGTCGATCCTCGGGCCGCCGACGGGTCACGCGGCCCGGATGAGGGCGAGCGCCTTCGAGACGCGCTCGCGGTCGTCGTACTGCAGCCAGGTGATGCGGCGGTCGTTGCGCCACCACGCGAGCTGACGGCGGGCGAACTGCCGGGTCGCGACCGACGTCCTCTCGATCGCCTCCTCGACGCTCATCTCGCCGGCGAGGACCGCGATCGCCTGCCGGTAGCCGATGGCGAGCGCGGCGGTGCGGCCCTCGGTGAGGCCCTCGTCGAGGAGGCGGGAGACCTCGTCGAGCAGGCCGTCGTCGAACATCTGCCGCACGCGTACGGCGATCCGCTCGTCGAGGACCTCGCGGTCGATGGTGACGCCGAGCTGGACGGTGTGCGGGTCGACGTACTCCTGGACGGGGAGGTTCGCACTGAACGGGGCACCGGTGATCTCGATGACCTCGAGGGCGCGGACGACGCGGCGGCCGTTCTCGACCTCGATCCGCTCGGCCGCGACCGGGTCGAGCTCGCGCAGGCGGGCGTGCAGGGCCGGGCTGCCGACCTCGGCGAGCTCGGCCTCGAGCCGGGCACGGACCACGGCATCGGTGCCGGGGAACTCGAAGCGGTCGAGGATCGCCCGCGTGTAGAGGGCGGAGCCGCCGACCAGGACGGGCGTTGCGCCCCGCTCCCGCAGCGAGGCGATCGCGGAGCGGGCCCAGCCCTGGAACTCCGCGACCGTGGCCGGGTCGCGGACGTCGAGGGTGTCGAGGAGGTGGTGCGGGATCCCGCGGCGCTCGGCGAGGGACAGCTTCGCCGTACCGATGTCCATGCCGCGGTAGACCTGCATCGCATCGGTGTTGACCACCTCGCCGCCCAGCGCCTGGGCCAGGTCGAGCGACAGCGACGTCTTGCCGCTGGCCGTCGGCCCGACGATCGCGACGATCGGAGGCGTGGTGGACGTTCCCGGCATGGGATTAGTGTGGCAATGACCCCCATCCAGCGGCCGACTCGGGGCCGGGCAGCAGGCCGGAACGCAAGGAGACATCAATGGGATTCATGGACAAGCTGAAGGGCGCCAAGGACACCGTCACCGAGAAGGTCGGTGAGGCGGTCGACAAGCACGGCGACAAGATCGAGTCCGGCCTCGACAAGGCGGCGGGCTTCGTGGACGACAAGACCGGCGGGAAGTACCACGACAAGATCGAGGGCGCGACCGGCAAGGCCAAGGACGCGCTCGGCAAGCTGGAAGGCGACGGTGACGACGGCGCGCAGCCGCCCGCTGGCGACACCCCGCCTTCGCCTTGATCCTCTAAGGTGACCGCGGTGGCCCAGGTCGGGCCGTCGAACTGACACCAGGGGGTTTCTCGTGGGCTTTCTCGATGACGCCAAGGACAAGCTGACCGACGCGGTCGACAGCCAGGGCGACAAGATCGGCGACGCGGTGGACAAGGCCGCCGACTTCGCCTCCGACAAGACCGGCGGCAAGTTCGACGACAAGATCGACCTCGGCGCCGACAAGGCCAAGGACGCCCTCGACTCGCTCGACGGCCAGAACGACGACATCAGCTGACCGGCCACCGCCGGCAGAAGCGAGCACCTCGGTGACCGTCACGGACCCTGCGACCGGGAAGACCCGGTTCGCCGTGGTCCCCGCCTCCTACGTCTTCCTCCTGCGGGAGATCGTCTCGGGTGGCGGTGCGGGCACCGAGGTGCTCCTGCAACTGAGGCAGAACACCGGCTACATGGACGGCTTCTGGGCCGCCGCCGCGGCCGGGCACGTCGAGCGGGGCGAGACCGCCGAGGTCGCCGCCCGACGCGAGGCGCTCGAGGAGATCGCGGTCGACGACCTCGACCTCACCTTCGTGACGGCGATGCAGCGCACCGCCCACGACCTGCCGATCGACGAGCGGATCGACTTCTTCTTCACCGCCCGCGCCTGGATCGGCGAGCCGCGCATCGTCGAGCCCGCCAAGTGCGCGGACCTGCGCTGGTTCCCGCTGTCCGCACTCCCCGAGCCGCTGGTGCCGCACGAGGCGGTCGTCCTCGCCGGGCTGCGCACCGGCGAGCTGCCGGCGCTGAGCCACCACGGGTTCTAGGGCAGCAGCCGGGTCTCCAGCCGGGTCTCGACGGCCGTGCCGTCGGTGCCCCGCTCGACGAAGTACGCCGCCTTGCCGGCTTGCTCGGTCAGCGCCTCGACCAGCTCGGTGCCGCGGTAGTGCAGGCCGACACCGTCGTCGGTGGCGTAGCCCGCCGGTAGCGCGCCGTCGGCGATCAGCTGCTGGAACAGCGGGCGCCGCTGCTCCTCGGAGTCGTAGTGCACCCCGTTGGACCACGGCACCAGGCCGATCCCGTTGGTGATCGGCCGCAGGTCCGGCCCGAACGAGTCGGTGGTGCCGCCGCTGTGCCAACAGATCGAGCCAGCGGAGACGCCGGTCAGCACGACGCCGGCCTCCCACGCCTCGCGCATCACCTTGCCGACGCCGTGCAGCTCCCACATCGCCAGCAGCCCGGCGACGCTGCCGCCCCAGACCCAGATCACGTCCTGGGAGAGCAGGTGCTCACGGATGTCGTCGACATTGGGCATGGCGAACAGCGACAGGTGGTTGCCGTGGAAGCCCGCATCCTGCGCCATGTCGTAGAAGTCGCGCACGACGGCCGGCGCGTCGCCGCAGGCCGTGGCGAGGAAGCACACGCGCGGCGCCCGGCCCTCGACTCCGGCCAGGTCGACGGCGTACGACGTCAGCGGGCCGACGGACCACTTCGTGCGTGCGCCGGGCACGACCCCGCCCGAGGTCGCGACGATGGTGGGAGCGTCAGCCGGCACGGTTCAGCCGCAGACGGGCGCGTCCGGCAGGGGCGCCGGGACGCCGATCGACGGCATGCCGAGTCCGACGCCCTGGGGCGCGACCGGCTCGGAGGTGCGGCGCTCCCACGCGTCACCCGAGCGGGTACGACGCAGCGCGCGGACCGGACCGTCGGCGACGAGGTGGTGCGGGGCGGCGTACGTGACGACGACGGTGACCATGTCACCGGGCCGCGGCTCACCGTCGACCTGCGAGAAGTCGGCCTCGAAGTGGACCAGCCGGTTGTCGGGCGCACGACCGGACAGCCGGTGCGTCTCGGCGTCCTTGCGGCCCTCGCCCTCGGCGACCATCAGCTCGAGCTCACGCCCGACCAGCCGCTTGTTCTCGTCCCAGGTGATCTCGTTGACGAGCTCGACGAGGCGGTTGTAGCGGTCCGTGACGTCGGCCTGGTCCACCTGGTCGGGCAGGGTGGCGGCCGGGGTGCCGGGGCGCTTGGAGTACTGGAAGGTGAACGCCCCGGAGAACCGGGCCTCCCGGACGACCTTGAGGGTCTCCTGGAAGTCCTCCTCGGTCTCGCCGGGGAAGCCGACGATGATGTCGGTGGTGATCGCGGCATCGGGCAGCGCGGCGCGGACCCGCTCGATGATCCCGAGGAACCTCTCCTGCCGGTAGGACCGGCGCATGTCCTTGAGGACCTTCGAGGAGCCGGACTGGAGCGGCATGTGCAGGCTCGGCATCACGTTCGGCGTCTCGGCCATCGCCTCGATGACGTCGTCGGTGAACTCGGCCGGGTGCGGGCTGGTGAACCTGACCCGCTCCAGGCCCTCGATCTCGCCGCACGCCCGCAGCAGCTTGGAGAACGCCTGCCGGTCGCCGAACTCGACGCCGTACGCGTTGACGTTCTGGCCCAGCAGCGTGATCTCGGAGACGCCCTCGGCGACCAGAGCCTCGATCTCGGCGAGGATCTCGCCGGGACGGCGGTCCTTCTCCTTGCCGCGCAGGCTCGGGACGATGCAGAACGTGCAGGTGTTGTTGCAGCCGACGCTGACCGACACCCACGCGGCGTACGCCGACTCGCGCTTGGTCGGCAGCGTCGAGGGGAACACGTCGAGCGACTCGAGGATCTCGACCTGCGCCTCCTGCTGGCTGCGCGCACGGTCGAGCAGCGCCGGCAGGGAGCCGATGTTGTGGGTGCCGAACACGACGTCGACCCACGGCGCCTTCTTCACGACGGTGTCGCGGTCCTTCTGCGCCATGCAGCCGCCGACGGCGATCTGCATGCCGGGCCGCTTCGCCTTGACCGGCGCCAGGTGGCCGAGGTTGCCGTAGAGCCGGTTGTCGGCGTTCTCGCGCACCGCGCAAGTGTTGAACACGACCACGTCGGCCTGCTCGCCCTCGGGCGCCGCGAGGTAGCCGGCGTCCTCGAGGAGACCCGAGAGGCGCTCGGAGTCGTGGACGTTCATCTGGCACCCGTAGGTGCGGACCTCGTAGGTCCTCGGCTGTTCTGCGGTGGCGCTCATGACCGCTCTAGGGTACGGCGGACCACGGTGCCGACCCGAATCCCTCAGGGCCGTCTCCCGGCGTCTGGTTAGGGTCGGGGCATGGCTGACACCGCTCCCCCAGGCTTCGTCGCCCGCAACAACGAGGTCATCGGCAGCGTCCTCAGCATCCTCGCGCTGCTCGCCTCGGTCGGCATGGGCGCCGGGCTGATGTTCGGCACCGACACCCGTGGCGTCTCGGCGATCCTGACCGTGCTGACCGTCGCGGGCGGCGCGTTCACGCTGCTGCTGCTCGGTCTGGGCGCGGTGCTGCGGGGCGCCACGCCCGCGGCGCAGTGGGACGCCGAGGAGACGGCGTGGCGCGCCGAGCGCGGCCTCGACCCGCTGACGGACACCGAGCGGGCGGCTTCGTCGAAGGCCCAGCGCCGGGCGGCGCTGCTCGCCGTGCTCGCGCTGCTCGTGGGGCTGGCGCTGAGCGTGCTGCCGGACATCTTCTGACCGCACGCCCAGCGCGCGACCTCACTTCTTGCTGGTCACCCAGAGGTTGATGGTGCCGTCGATGACGACGGTGCCGTCGGCGAGCTCGCCGCGGACCCGCACGGGCAGGTCGCCCTCGGCGGTGTCCCACTGCTCCTGGTCGGTCTCGGCGATGCAGGTGACGTCGCCGGTGGCCTTGGCCGTGTAGCTCACGGTCATGCCCTTGGGGATCCAGCGCTTGGTGCTGGGGATCGTGGCCTCGGCGAGGCCCCCCATCGCCATCTCGAGGCCGTTGCAGAGCGCGATCGCGTGGACGGTGCCGATGTGGTTCTGCACGCTGCGGCGCTTCGGGATGACGACCGACGCGTAGTTGGGGCGCAGCTCGGTCACCCGCGGGTGGATCGTGGCGAAGTACGGCGCCTTCTGGCTGAACGCGATCGAGAAGACGCGCTTACCGAGGGTGCCGCCCACCACGGGGAGGTTCGTCGTGGTCTTCCAGAGGCTGTGGACCTGGGTCATGGACCCAAGATTACTCGCCGGTAACCTCCGGGGCGAGTGTCGTCAGTGCTTCGTGCCCACGATCACACCGTCGCGGCCGGCCCCGAGCTTGATCGGCAGCCCGGGCAGGTCGATGTCGATCGTCACGCCGCGCTGGCCGTCGCCCGGCAGGGTGATCGTGATCGGACCGGCGCAGATCCGGCGGTCGCCGCACTCGGTCGGCTTCGGCTGGGTGGTCGGCGGTGCGTCGGTCGGCGTGGTGCTCGGCGTGGTTGCCGGCGGGGCACCGGGGGCGCTGGCGGGCGCGGCAGGCGGAGGGTTGCCGGCCGCGGCCGGCGAGGCCGCGGGCTTCGGGGTGGGCGCGTCGGTCGGTACCGGCTTCCCGGGCTGCGGCGTGGCCGCGGCCGTCGGGGTCGTGGCGGCCGGCGGCGTCGGAGCCGGGTCGCTCGGCGTGGGCTGGGCAGCGGGCGGGTCAGCCGGGTCGACGGGGGCGTCGCTCGGCGTCGCAACAACCACGGGACGCGAGGCCGTCGGCGCGCGATCGGGCTTGTCGTCGCCGCCGAGCGCCGCGAAGGCACCGGCCGCGACCGCGGCCACGGCGACCGCGGCGGCGACCGCCACCGCGGGACCGCTGACGCCCGATGCGCCACCGGAAGCACCACCCGCGCCCCCGGTGGTGCCACCGGTGGTCGTGCCGGTGGTCGTGCCGGGCGTGGCTGCGCCGGCAGCGGCGCCGCCGGCCGCCGTACCCCCGGCCAGCCAGAGCAGGCCCTTGCCGCCGGCAGGTACGGCGAGCAGCACGATCGGCAGCACGTGGACGGCGAGCTTCTGGTTGACCCGGTCGACGACCAGGAAGGCGCTCTGGCAGGAGGCACAGCCGTCGAGGTGGGCGCCGAACTTCTGCTCGGCACGGGTGCCGAGGTCGCCGCGGGCGTACTGGCTCATCCGGTGGTGGACCCAGCGGCACTGCTCGCGGGCCGGCTCGGGGCCGGCGTGCAGGTCGAGGTAGGCGCGCTTGAGGCCCTCGCGGGCGCGGTGCGCGAGGGAGGAGACGGCGCGCGGCTTGAGGTCCATCAAGGTGGCGACCTCGGCCGGCTTGCGGCCCTCGACCTCGACGTGCCAGAGCACCGTCCGCCAGCTCTCGGGGAGCGTGGCGAGCGCGTCGACGGCGACCGTCTCGTCGAGCCCCTCGACGGCCTCCTCCGGGGTGACCTCGGCGGTCTCGGCCTGCTCGAAGAGCCACGGCTGGTCGGAGGCGACGGACTCGCGCTGCGAGCGCAGGCCGTCGCGGTAGCCGTTGCGGATGGTGACGTGGAGGTAGGAGCGGAAGCTCGAGGTCGGGCCACCGCCTGCGCTCAGCTGCCCGAGGACGCGCGAGAACGACTCGGCGACGAGCTCCTCGGCAGCGTCGGTGCCCACCAGGATCCGGGCGAGGTGGCGGGCACCATCGACGTGGTCGCGGTACAGCACCTCGAACGCAGCGGTGTCGCCGGAGCGCACCCGCTCGAGGAGCTCCTCCTCCGGGGTGCGGGACGTGTCCTCGCCCATCCGTTCCTCCGCCATGGTTCCTGTGCCTGTCTGCCCGCGGTCGAACGCCGCGGAAGTGTCCGCGACGCCCTGCCCAACGAGCGAACGACTCCGATGATGCACCGAATCGGAAAACTTTCTAACTCGCCGGGAAAACCGCGTGATGTTCCGGTTCTCGCTCCGTCCAGTTCGGTGACAGCCCCGCCGGGGAACCGCACGGACCGATCGGAGAGAGATGAGTACGACGCGCTCGACGACCGTGCGCGGCACCCGTCCGCTGCCGCCGGTCGTCCCGCTGGGCCCGCGCTCGCTCGCGCGGCGCGCCGCTGTCCTGCAGGCGCGGGTGCGGGTACGTCGTACGTTCGGCGTCCCGCACGAGGAGCTGTTCCTCGACGTCATCGACGACACTCTCGCCCGGACGCACGGCGTGCCGAGCGAGGACCACGACGTCTGGGCCCGGCTGATCGCGCTCGTCGAGGAGCACCGCGACCTCTCGCACACGCTCCCCGCGTGTGCCGCCACGGCGAACCTGGTCGGCCTCGCCCTGTTCGGCGGGCTCGAGGACCACACCGCCCTGACCGCGCTCGCCGACGAGCTGGGGCACGTCCGGCTCGCGCGGCTCCAGCACCGCTACGGCACCGCACTCGAGACCGACTCCCGGCTCCCGCTGACCACCGCCGCGATGCACCGGATGCTCGCCCCCCGCGTCGGGCGGCGCCTCGGGACCGCCCCGCGGCCCCCTGCGCTCGGCGAGGCCTTCGACGACACGCGCCTGCGCGCGGCGCACGCCCTGCTGGTCCAGGGCATCGACCGGGCCTGGACCGTGCCGACGCTCGACTCCGTCGAGGAGTTCGTCGACATCGTGGCCAACGGAACCATCAACGAGTGGCGCCACCACCTCGCGATGATCATCGCGGACCCCTGGTCGTCGTACGCGAACCGGATCATCGACTTCGCGCACCGGGTCGGCCCGACGCAGGCAGCGGTCGTCGCGACTGTCGTCGACCTGTGCCGCGACCAGCACCACGGAGCCGCCGGCCGGCCGCGGACGCATCCCGCGCCCCAGCGGTCCCGGTACCCGGGCGGCCGCGCCGCCCCATGAGCTGCCGAGGCGGCTGCAGCGTCGATCCGATCCGGCTGGGGGGCGGGGTGGGACGACGGGGGTCCGAAGCATCTGGGGGGTGCTGCGGGCTCGACGACCCGGACAGGGACTGCAGTCGCCTCGGCGCACGAGCCACAACCACGGTGGGAGCAACAGTCGCCGGGGTTCCCCGGAGGGAGGGGAATCCCGGCGGCTGCCTTTTCCAGTTCGTCAGGCCGAGGTGCGGGCGACCACGAAGATCCGGCGGAACGGCAGCACGACGCCGTGGCCGTCGTCCGGGTACGCCGTGCGCAGTCGCGCCTTGAGCTCGTCCTCGAACCGGGCGCGCAGGTCGTCGGGAAGCGCCTGCAGCGTCGGCCGGGCACCGGTCCCCGACACCCAAGTGAAGACCGGGTCCTCGCCGTGGAGCACGTGGAGGTAGGTCGTCTCCCACGCGTCCACCTCGCAACCGAGCGCCTGGAGCGCGCGCAGGTAGGTCTCCGCGCGGTGGGCGTGCGGAGCGGCCACGCCCGCCGTGTGGGCGGCGTAGGTCGGCTCGGCGGCGAGCTCGGCGCGCAGCGTGTGGCTGGGCTCGTCGTGGTTGCCGGGGACCTGGAAGGCAAGCCAGCCGCCGAGCTTCACGGCGCCCACGAGCGCCGGCATGAGGTCGAGGTGCTCGGGCAGCCACTGGAGGGTCGCGTTGGAGACGAGGACGTCGACGCCCTCGGGTTCGGCGGCCGCCAACCAGTCGCGCAGGTCGGCCCTGTGGAAAGACACGCGCTCTGCGGCCGAAGTGTCGGAGGCGGCGCGAATCATGGCGTCACTGGAATCGACACCGGTGATCGCCGCCGCCGGCCAGCGATCAGCGAGAAGGGAGGTGAAATTGCCAGGTCCACAACCGAGGTCCACCACGACGTGGGGATCGACGGCTGCGACCCGACCGACGAGGTCGAGGAACGGGCGCCCGCGCTCGTCCGCGTAGGTCAGGTAGCGGTCGGGGTCCCAGGCCACGCTCGGCTGCGTCATGGGCGCGCTCCAACATGTAGGTGATCGAGGATGCGGGCGTTGACCACGTCCGGACGTTCGAGCTGCAGGAAGTGCCCGGCGCCGTCGATGACGGCAACGCGACTGCCGGCCGGCAGGCGGTCGCCGATCCGCCCGGCCCAACGCACGTCGAGGCAGCCGTCGTCGGCTCCGTGCAGGTACAGCAGCGGCACCCGGGGTTCGCGGGTCCAGTCGTGCGCCAGCGACTGGTACCGCGCCGGGGTCTGGCGCAGCCGCCGCTGGGCGCGGTAGTAGCCGATCGCGGCCGCCTTGTGGGCCTCGTCGGGTACGGCGGCCGCCAGGTGCGCCAGGTCCTCGGTCGCGTCGTGACCGGGCGACCAGCGTCGCCACAGGTGGGCGACGAGGGCGTCGAAGCGCTGCTCGGGCAGCCGGGGCAGCTGGTTGAAGAGCGTGTACCAGCTCAGTCCGGCCTGGCGCGGCAGGATGCGCAGCCAGCGGGCGAGGTCGTCGCGGCGTGGGTTCATCACGGAGAGAGGAGGGACGGACAGCGACACGATCGCGCCGAACGGGTTGGCCGGCGAGGCCGCGATGCCGTTGGCGGTGAGGGCGCCCCAGTCGTGCCCGACGAGCACCGCGCGGTCGTCGCCGCCGTGGGCCCGGTGCAGCGCGAGGGCGTCGTGCATGAGGGCAGGGACGTGGTAGCTGCCGTCGGTGGGGAGTCCGCTGGGGGCGTAGCCGCGGGTGAAGGGGGCGAGGACACGGTAGCCGGCGCCGGCGAGCGCCGGGCCGAGGTGCCGCCAGGTGTGGGCAGTGTCCGGGAAGCCGTGCAGGAGGACGGCCAGCGGTCGGCCCCGGTCGTCGAGGTCACCCCAGACCAGGCTGGTGAGGGTGACCGGGCCGAGGTCAGCAGTGCGGGTTTCCACGGGGCCGACCCTACGCTCGATTTATCTTGATATCAAGATTCTCGACCGGTGAGATATGGTGAGGGCATGCGGGACGAGGTGGACGAGCTGATCGAGGCCTGGGCGCGCGAGCGCAGCGACCTCGACCTCGGCCCGGTGTCCGTGTTCAGCCGGATCTCCCGGCTGGCCCACCACGTCGACCGGGCCCGGCGGCACGCGTTCACGACGCACGACATCGAGTCGTGGGAGTTCGACGTGCTGGCGGCGCTGCGGCGCGCAGGCGAGCCGTACGAGCTCTCCCCCGGCCGACTGCTGCGCGAGACACTCGTGACCAGCGGGACCATGACCAACCGCGTGGACCGGCTCACCACCCGCGGCCTGGTCGAGCGGCACCCCGACCCTACGGACCGCCGCGGCGTACTGGTCCGGCTCACGCCGGACGGCAAGGACGCCGTCGACGGCGCCTTCGCCGCGCTGCTCGACGCCGAGCGGGAGCTGCTGACCGGGCTCTCGGCCGACGACCAGGCGGACCTGGCGGGACTGCTCCGGCGGTTGCTCGTGCCGTTCGCAGGCTGACGCCGGCTGACGGGGCTGAGGCGGCTGAGGCGGCCACGTCCGCTCAGGGCAGCGGCGGCGTCGCCTGCGGGCGGCGCCGGCTCGGCTCACTCGAGCAGCTCGGCGGCCTCGAGCCATTCCAGCTCGGCCGCCTCCTTCTCCTCCTGGAGCGCGGTGAGCTCGATCCCGATCGCGGTCAGCTTCTCGGGGTTCGTCGCGTTCGCGGCGAGGTCGGCGGTGAGCTCGGCCTCGCGGGCGGAGAGGCGCTCGAGGACCTTGTCGAGGCGGGCGACGGTCTTCTTCGCGGCCCGCTCCTCGGCCGAGCCGGCCTTGGCCTTGGGCGCGACCGAGGCAGCGGACGACGCCGCAGGCGAGGCGGGAGCGGACGGCGACGGGGTCGGCGCGGGCGCGGACAGCGACGGGGTGGGGTCGAGGTGCATCGCCTGGGCGCGCCGCTCGAGGTACTCGTCGACGCCGCGCGGCAGCATCGAGATCTGACCGTCGCCGAGGAGGGCCCAGACGGAGTCGGTGACCCGCTCGAGGAAGTACCGGTCGTGGGAGACGACGACGAGGGTGCCGGGCCAGCCGTCGAGGAAGTCCTCGAGGACGTTGAGGGTCTCGATGTCGAGGTCGTTGGTGGGCTCGTCGAGGAGCAGCACGTTCGGCTCGGTGAGCAGCAACCGGAGCAGCTGGAAGCGGCGGCGCTCACCTCCGGAGAGGTCGCCGATCCGGGCGGTGAGCCGGTCGCCGGTGAACCCGAAGCGTTCGAGCATCGAGGTCGCGGAGATCTCGCCGTCGGCGGTCCGGGTGACCCGGCGGATCGACTCGACGGTGGCGAGGACGCGGGCCTCGGGGTCGTCGAACTCGACGTCCTGGGAGAGGTGCTGGAGGGCGACGGTACGACCGTGGCGCACCTTGCCGACCGAGGGCGATGCCTCACCGGAGAGCAGGGAGAGGACCGAGGTCTTGCCGGCGCCGTTGACGCCGACCAGGCCGATCCGGTCGCCGGGGCCGAGGCGCCAGGTGGCGTGCGAGAGCAGCTGGCGGGTGCCGCGGGAGAAGTCGACGTCCTCGACGTCGATGACGTCCTTGCCGAGCCGCTGGGTGGCGAACTTCTGCAGCTCGAGCCGGTCGCGGGGCGGGGGGACGTCCTCGATCAGGGCGTTGGCGGCGTCGATGCGGAACTTCGGCTTGGAGGTACGCGCGGGGGCGCCGCGACGCAGCCAGGCGAGCTCCTTGCGGACCAGGTTCTGCCGGCGCTGCTCGGAGGAGGCGGCCTGGCGCTGGCGCTCGGCCTTGGCGAGGACGAAGGCGGCGTACCCACCCTCGTAGAGATCGACGACGCCGTCGTGGACCTCCCAGGTCTGCTGGCACACGGCGTCGAGGAACCACCGGTCGTGGGTGACCACGACGAGCGCCGACGAGCGGGTTGCGAGGTGCGCGGCGAGCCAGGCGACGGCCTCGACGTCGAGGTGGTTGGTGGGCTCGTCGAGCACGATCAGGTCGTGGTCGCCGAGCAGCAGGCCGGCCAGGGCGCAGCGGCGGCGCTCGCCGCCGGACAGGCCGTGGACGGCACGGTCGAGGTCGACGCCGGCGAGGAGCACGTCGACGATCTCGCGCAGCCGCGAGTCGGCGGCCCACTCGTGGTCGGCCATGCCCTGGAGCACGACCTCACGCACGGTGTGGGTGTCGTCGAAGTCGTCCTGCTGGGACAGGACGCCGACCAGCAGGCCGCGCTGGCGGGAGACCCGGCCCTCGTCGGGCTCCTCGGTGCCGGTCATGATCCGCAGCAGCGTGGTCTTGCCGTCGCCGTTGCGGCCGACGATGCCGATTCGCTCACCGGCACCGATGCCGAGGGAGACGTCGGTGAGGAGCGGGCGGATGCCGTACGACTTGGAGACCCGCTCGAGGTTGAGGAGTGACCGCGGCTCAGGCATAGGTCACCACGTGGGCGCCGGCGACCGGACCGGGGGCGAGGGTGCAGCGGTGGCCCTGGGCGGTGAGCTCGGCGACGGTGGTCCGCGCCTCCTCGACGTCCTCGTGCAGCATCAGCAACGTCGGGCCGGAGCCGGAGAGCAGGACGCCGTCGGGCGCCATGCTGCGCAGCTGGACCTCGACGTCGACCAGGTCGGGCCGCAGGTCGCGGGCGGCCGGCCAGAGGTCGTTGGCGAGCAGGTCGCCGATCTCCTGGGGGCAGCCGCCGGCGAGCGCGCCGATCAGGGCCTCCGGGATCGGCGGCTCGGCGGGTGCGTCGGGCGAGAGCTCGTCGAAGTGGCCGTAGACGGCAGGCGTGGAGAGGCCCTCGTCGGACAACACGACGACCCACCACACGGAGCTGGTGTCGGCGACGGGAGTGACGATCTCGCCGTGGCCGGTGCCGAGGGCGGTGCCGCCGAGCAGCGCGAAGGGTACATCGCTGCCGAGGGTCCCGGCGATGCTGAGCAGGTCCTCGTCGGAGGTCTGCAGGTCCCAGAGCCGGTCCAGCGCGAGCAGGGTCGCGGCGGCGTCGGCCGAGCCGCCGGCCATGCCGCCCATGACGGGGATGCCCTTGGCGATGGTGATCCGGGCGGCCGTCTCCAGGCCGTGGTGCGCGGTGAGGGCGCGGCCGGCGCGGATGGCGATGTTGTCCTCGTCGAGGGGTACGCCGTCGACCGGCTCGGTCAGCCCGACGGCCCAGTCGTCGGCCTCGACGACGGTGACGTCGTCGTACAGCCCGACCGCCTGGTAGACCGTCGCGAGGGCGTGCTTGCCGTCCGGCCGCAGCCCGCCGACTCCGAGGTGGAGGTTGATCTTGGCGGGAGCCCGGACCGTCACTTGCGTCATTGATCGCCCTTCGGGCCGTCGGCGTGGAGGGCGACCGTGATCGCCACGAACTCGTCGATCCCGAGTGCCTCGCCGCGGGTCAGCGGGTCGATGCCCACCGCCTGCAGCGCGGCTTCCGCCTGCTCGGCGCCACCGGCGAGGGTGCGCAACGCACCGCGCAGCGCCTTGCGCCGGTGGGCGAAAGCGGCGTCGATCACCGCGAACACCTGCTCCCGCGTGACCTCGTCGGTCGGCGGCGCGTGGTGGGTCCAGGCGACCAGGCCGGAGTCGACGTTGGGCGCCGGCCAGAAGACGTTGCGGCCGATCGCCCCGGCCCGGCGTACGTCGGCGAACCAGGCCGCCTTCGCCGAGGGGATGCCGTACGTCTTCGATCCCGGGGGCGCGGCCAGGCGGTCGGCGACCTCGGACTGCACCATGACCAGGCCGTGCTGGAGGGAAGGCAGCAGCGCCATCAGGTGCAGCAGCACCGGCACCGAGACGTTGTAGGGCAGGTTGGCGACCAGTGCCTGCGGCGGCGGCCCGGGGATCTCGGTGACGTTCAGCGCGTCGGCGAGCACCACCCGGAGCCGCTCGGCCTGGTCGGGCGCGAAGGTCCGGATCGTCGTCGGCAGCTCGTCGGCGAGCAACGGGTCGATCTCGACGGCGGTCACCTCGGCACCGACCTCGAGCAGCGCCAGGGTCAGCGACCCGAGGCCGGGACCGACCTCGACGACGACCTCGCCGTCGGTGACGCCGGACTCGCGGACGATCCGGCGCACCGTGTTGGCGTCGATGACGAAGTTCTGGCCGCGCTGCTTGGTCGGGCGCACGCCCAGTCGACCTGCGAGCTCCCGAACCTCCGCCGGGCCCAGCAGCCGCGGCGCGGAGGTTTCAGGCATGGGGTCAGGCTATCGGTCTACCGGGGCAGGCCGAGCTTCGCGGCGCAGGCCGGCCAGGCGCCGTACCCGCCGGAAGCGTCGCGGACCCGGGTCGCGATCCGGATCTGCTCCTCGCGGGAGGCCTGGTGCGGGTAGCCGGAGCCACCGTTGGCGCGCCAGGTGCCGACGTTGAACTGGAGGCCGCCGTAGTAGCCGTTGCCGGTGTTGATGTGCCAGTTGCCGCCGGCCTCGCACTGGGCGAGGCGGTCCCACACGGTGTTGCCGGACTCGATGACCGGCTTGGTGCCGACCTTGACGACCTCGGGGGTCGGCTCGGCGGTGACGGTGGCGGTGAGGACGACGCGGCGCACGACCTTGCCGTTGCGCACGGTCACCTTGTAGGTGACGTCGCGGGTGCCGGGGACGCCCTCGGTGACGACCTTGGTCTGGCCCTGGTACAGCGAGTCGTCGGAGACCTTCTGCACCGGCGCGGCCACGGCCTCGCCGGTCACCGAGCGCTCGCGCTTCTCGATGTCGGTGAACACGATCTTGTCGCCGTCGGTGAGCTCCGTGCCGCGGGCGGGCTGCACCTTGTCGAGCTCGTCGAGCTCGATGCCGACCTCGGCCAGCGCGTCCTCGACGGTCAGCGCGGGCACCTCGCGGGTGACCGGCGGCTGGCCGGCGAGGGCGAAGGTGAGCTTCTTGGGGGTGACGACGTCGATCTCCGCGCCACCGCGGTCGATGTCGGCGCCACGGCTGGTGGAGAGCCGGCTGTCGGCGTACACGACACCGATCTCGCTCAGCGCGCCCTCGACGTCGGTCGCTGTCACCCAGTGGGTGCTGGTGACGCCGTCGACGGTCAGCTCGACCGGACGGCCGAACAGGACGGCGATCCGGTCGCCCGCCTCGACGGACGAGTCGAGGCTGGGCTGGACGACGTCGCGGTCGGACACCTTGATGCCCTCGTCGCGCAGCACGTCGCCGACGGTGTCACCCATCGTGGAGACGGTGCGCTCCTTGCCGTCGATCGACAGCCGGACCTCGGTGGTCATCGAGGAGTAGCCCCAGGTCACCGCGGAGACCGCCAGGAGAACGGCGGCGATGGTGACCGTGAGTGCCTTGCGGCTGTGGGCCACGCGAAGGAGGGTCTCCTTCAGGGCCTGGCCGTTGCCGAGCTGGGCGAGGGTGGGGTGCGCAAGTCGCACGATTCTCCGAACGTCGTACTGCCCGGGCCTCGAGCGACCAGCTCGGATCCAACCCCCCGTTGCAGCTGCGCGGGGCGGCTGCGGTGGCGGTCGGATCGGTGGTGAGCTGGTCGAGGAACTGCTTCCCGATCCCGGCCGTCAGTCATCCACGAGAACAAAGGCTCGGCGCGATTGGCAACTTGGCGAGGGCTCTTCCAGCGGGGCACGGTGAGCGGCGTCACGGCGGCAGCGCCACATCCGTCCCACGCGTCACAAGCCGCGCTGCCCCGAGCACAGCTTCCCCGCTCCTGTCCGTCAGGTCGGGCCGCCGCCCGCCGATGGGGCGGACGTCCGGACAGTCCGGGAGGAGGACCCGATGCCCACCAGCGCCCCCGGCGACGTCGTCGCTGCCGTGCTGCACGCCGCTGCCGCCGACCCCGGCACTGCCCTGCTGGTGGTCGAGCTGTCCGCGGTCGGGGAGCCGGCGGTGCGGTGGAGCAACTCGGGAGCCACCGAGCTCCTGGGGCTCGCGGGGTCGGACCTGCAGGGTGAGCCGCTGCGCGACCACATGACCTCACCCGACGGCGAGTCGCTCGCCGCGATGTTCCGCCGGGAGCGGCCCACGACCACCCAGGTGACGCTGCGGACCGCCGTCGGGGAGAACGTCGCATGCCGGGTCCGTTCGACGCCGGCACCGGGCGGTCGCCTGTGGGCGCTGCGGGTCGACCCGGCGCAGTCCGAGCTGGAGCTGGCGCTGCGCGCTTCGGCGGACGCGCACGAGCAACGGTTCAAGGTGCTGGCGGAGCGCTCGCCGGTGCCGACCCTGATGTCGGAGCAGGGCATGCGCCTCGGGCACGTCAACGACGCCCTGTGCGCGCTCCTGGGTGTCACCGCGGACAAGCTGATCGGCACCGGGTGGATGGCCTACGTGCACCACGAGGACCTCGAACGGATCGCCGCCACCGTCGTGGCGGTGCTCGCCGGCGAGGAGCGGGAGCTCCAGGCACGCTTCCTCAACAGCAGGCGGGACGTCCGCCACACCGACATGAGGTTCACGCCGTTGCGGACCCCGGGCCTGGGCGACGGGTTCGTCGCGACGCTGGAGGACATCACCGAGCGGCGGGCCTTCGAGGACCAGCTCAACCACCAGGCCACGCACGATTCCTTGACCGGGCTTCCGCGCCGGTCCCGGCTGTGGGAGCACGTCAACGCGGCGATGGCCACGCCCGACGCGGGGCTCGCCTGCATGTTCCTCGACCTCGACAACTTCAAGGTCGTCAACGACAGCCTCGGCCACACCGCGGGCGACGCGCTCCTCGTCGAGGTCGCCCACCGGCTCGCCGGTGCGGTCCGTCCGGGCGATCTGGTGGCGCGCTTCGGCGGCGACGAGTTCGTCGTCGCCTGCGCGACCGCCAGCCTGGACGGGGCGATCGACGTGGCCGACCGGATCCTGCGGGTGCTCTCCGAGCCGGTCGTGCTCAACGGCGTGGAGATCCGTCCCCGTGGCTCCATCGGGGTCGTGCTGCGCGGACCGGACCACCACAGCGCAGACGACCTGATCCGGGACTGCGACATCGCGATGTACCAGGCCAAGTCCCGTGGCAAGGGCCGGATCATGGTGCTCGACGAGAGCGCACGCAGCGCCGCCCACGACACCCTGACCCTGGTGGCGGACCTCCGCCAGGCGATCGAGGAACGCCAGATCACCCTCCACTACCAACCGATCGTGGAGTACGGCGACCACCGCCCGCGGCTGGTGTCGGCCGAGGCCCTGGCCCGTTGGCAGCACCCCCGCCGCGGATCGGTTCCCGCCGACACCTTCGTACGGCTCGCCGAGGAGCACGGCCTGGTGCGCGAGCTCAGCGAGCTGGTGCTGGAGACCGCCTGTCGAGCCCTGACGGCATGGCGGGTGCAGCTCGGCCCGCTCGCGCCGGCACGTGTCAACGTGAACCTGTCGGCGTTGCAGATGAGCGACAACCTGCTGGTCCAGACCGTCCAGCAGACCCTGCGCCGCTGCGGGCTGCGTCCCGAGCAGCTGTGCGTGGAGATCACCGAGTCCGCCCTGATGCTGGATCCGGACACCGCTTCCACGATCCTGCTCGAGATGCGCGAGCACGGCGTACAGGTCGCGATCGACGACTTCGGCACCGGCTACTCGTCGCTGGCCTACCTGCAGCGCCTGCCCGTCAGCTACCTCAAGGTGGACCGCTCGTTCGTCGCCGAGCTCGAGGACGGACACACCGCCGTGGCGCAGGCCGTCATCAGCCTGGCCCGCAACCTCGGGATCGGCGTGGTCGCCGAGGGCGTGGAGACGGCGGTCCAGCAGGCGATGCTCACCGAGATGCAGTGCCGCGTGATGCAGGGCTTCGCGATCAGCCCGCCCCTGCCCGAGCCCTCGTTCGTGGAGTGGTGCCGAACCACCTTCCCCCTGACCCAGGGGGCCCTGCTGTGACGCGCACGGTCCTCGACATCGACGAGGTCCTCGACGGACTGGACCAGCTGTCCTCGCAGCGACCGGTCGCGGCCCGGATCGTCGCCACCTGCAACAGCGACAGCGCGGGCGCCGCCGACCTCGCGGCCGTCCTCGGCGCCGACATGGCGCTCGCGGCCCGGGTGATGAAGCTGGCCAACTCCGCCTACTTCGGGCTGTCCGGCCGGGTGACGAGCCTGCAGCTCGCCGTCACCGTCGTCGGGTTCAACACCGTGCGCTCGGTCGCCACGGTGGCGCTCGCCGGCATCGACGAGGCGCAGCACCTCCCCGACGACTTCTGGACCACGTCGGTGCACCTGGCCGCTGCCGCCGGCGCGCTGGGACCGCGGTTCCAGGTGACCACGGCGGACGCCCTCAGCCTGGGCCTGCTGGCCCAGCTCGGCGCCGCACTCCTGCACCAGACGGATCCCGACGGGTACGCCGACCTGCTCGACTCGACCGCGCTCGGGGTCGAGCGGTTCCGGGCCGAGGCCGACCGCTACGGGATCTGCTCGCCCCAGCTGACCGCCGAGGCACTGGCCCAGTGGCACTTCCCCGCCGGCATGGTCGACGCGCTGCGGGCCGTCGCGTCCGGCGCTGACGGAGCCCTGCTGCGCACGGCGTACGAGATGACCGCCCGACTGCTGCACCCGCTCCACCGGAAGGTGGCGCTCGACCGGGTGTCCGACGGCCGGATGAGGGAGGCGCAGGCGCCTGCGCGCCTGATGGCCATCCGCTCGGACGTCCTGCAGCTGCAGGCGGCGCTGGGGCTCTGACCCGGCGCTACCAGCTGCCGCCGAACGCGGCCTCGGTGTTGGCGTCGATCGCTGCGCACAGCTCACCCAGGTCCTCGCCGCGCTCGGCCGCCATGAGGCGCACCGTCAACGGGACGAGGTACGACGCATTGGTGCGCCCCCGGTGCGGCGCAGGCGTGAGGTACGGCGCGTCGGTCTCGACCAGCACCCGGTCGCGGGGCGTGATCCGCAGCGCCTCGCGCAGCGCCTCGGCGTTCTTGAAGGTCACCGTGCCGGCGAAGGAGAGGTGCGCACCGCGGTCCAGGCAGGCGCGGGCGAAGGCAGCATCGCCGGAGAAGCAGTGCATCACCCACCGCTCGGGCGCGCCCTCGCTGTCGATCACCTCGAGCACCTCGTCGTGGGTCTCGCGGTCGTGGATGACCAGCGTCTTGTCGAGGCGCTTGGCGATGTCGATGTGCCGACGGAAGGACTCGACCTGCACGGCCCGTCCGTCGTCGCCGGTCCGGAACGCGTCGAGGCCCGTCTCCCCCACCGCGCGTACCTTCGGGTGGGCGCCGGCGAGCTGCTCGATCTCGTCCCACGCGGCCTCGAGCGCGGCCCGTCCGCCGTCGGCGAGGATCCGGGGCGCCTCGTTGGGGTGCAGCGCGACACCGGCCACCAGCTCCGGGTGCTCGGCCGCGGCGGCGACCGCCCAGCGGGCACCGGGCAGGTCGCAACCGATCTGCACGATCCGTCGTACGCCGACCGCCACCGCCGCGTCGATCGCCTCCCGAGCGTCCCAGGCCTCGGCGCCACGGCCGATGTCGAGGTGGCAGTGGTTGTCGACGACCGGGTGCGGCAGCGGCTCCGGGACGGGCGGGCGCTCGTCGCTCACGACGCGGCAGCCTCCGCGGAGCGAACCCGGTCGAGGATCGCCTCGGCGAGCGCCTCGGGCGCCTGGGTGGGGATCCAGTGGGACACGCCCTCCAGCGGCACGAAGCGGAACGGGGCGTCGACCCAGTCGCCGGCGTGCTCGGCACCCCAGCGGGCGAGCGCGACGTCCTGGTCGCTCCACACCATCGTGGTCGGGACGCTGACCCGGCGACGCATCAGGCGCGGGTCGCCCAGTGGCAGGGCGCGGTACCAGTTGAGCGCGGTCGGCAGCGCGCCGTCGGCGGCGATCTCGGCGCGGAACCGGGCCACGTCATCGGCGGTGAACCCGGCCGAGCGCAGCTGTCGCGCACCGACGTCGCCCGTCCGACTGAGCACCAGCTCGGGAAGGCGCGGGAGCTGGAAGGCCAGCATGTACCAGGACTTCAGCAGCTGGTTCGAACGCAGCATCGCGGTGAGGAACGCCTGCGGGTGGGGCACGGAGACCGCGGTCAGCGACGCGACCCGGTCGGGGTGGTGGGCGGCCAGCAGCCAGGCCGGGATCGCGCCCCAGTCGTGGCCGACGACGTGCGCCGTGCCCGTCGGGCCGGCAGCGGCGTCGACCAGCGCGAGGACGTCGGCCATCAGCTCGCTGCCGCGGTAGTCGCGCCGGCGCCGCGGCCGGGCGCCGCGGGAGTAGCCGCGCTGGTCCATCGCGACGGTGCGGTAGCCCGCCTCGTTCAGCAGCGGGGCGACGAACCGCCAGGACGTCGAGCGCTCGGGGAAGCCGTGCAGCAGGACGACGACCTCGCCGTCGCGCGGGCCCTCGTCGAGGACGTCGAAGACCAGTCCGTCGCGGGTCAGGGTCGTCAGCTCAGCCATCGATGTGCACCACCTGGTAGACGTCTCGTTTGGGGAGTCCAGCCTGCCCGGCCACCACGGCGATGGCCTCCTTGCGTCGCATGCCGGACTCCTCGAGGTCGGCGACCGCGGCCCGCAGGCTGTCGGGGTCGGTCGCGATGCCGGCGCCGGGGGTGGCACCGGTGACGACGATGGTGACCTCGCCACGCACGCCCTCGGCGGCCCACTCGACAAGAGCGGCGAGCCCGTCGCGGCGTACCTCCTCGTGGGTCTTGGTCAGCTCGCGGCACACGGCCGCGGCCCGGTCGGCGCCGAACGCGTCGCGCATCGCCTCCAGCGCGGCCTGCGTGCGGTGCGGTGCCTCGAAGAACACCATCGTGCGCTGCTCGGCCGCGAGGTCGGCGAGCCGGCGCGAGCGCTCCCCCGCCTTGCGCGGCAGGAAGCCCTCGAAGCAGAACCGGTCGACGGGCAGGCCGGAGACGGCGAGCGCGGTGAGCACCGCGGACGGACCGGGTACGGCGGTCACCCGCACGCCCGCCTCGACGGCCGCGGCCACCAGCCGGTAGCCCGGGTCGGAGACGCTGGGCATGCCGGCGTCGGTCACCAGGACGACCCGCTCGCCGTTCTCGAGGGCCTCGACCAGCATCGGGGTCCGGGCGGCCTCGTTGCCCTCGAAGTACGACACGACCCGTCCGGACAGCTCGATGCCGAGGTCGGTGACCAGCCGGCGCAGCCGGCGGGTGTCCTCGGCGGCGACGACGTCGGCGGCGGCCAGCTCCTCCGCTAGCCGGGGCGGCGCGTCGCCGACCTGGCCGATCGGCGTACCCGCCAGCACCAGGACTCCAGTCACGTCACGATCCTTGCAGACCCACCGAGGTCGTCGAGTAGCCGCCGCAGCGACGAAGGAGCGGAGGCGGCGTATCGAGACGTCGGCGAAGCATCTCGATACATCTTCGCTCGTCCCTCACGACAGATCGCCCAGGGGCTCGGGCTACTCGATGAGCTTCGGCGGCGCCACGTAGGGTTGCCCCCCGTGACCGTCGTCGGCCTCTCCCGCACCGCGCTCGGCCGCCGGGTGCCGCTGGCGGTGGAGCGCGCGGTGAGCCCGATCCGGCGCCTGTCCACGCGGCAGCGGCTGGTCGGCTGGCTCGGCCCGATCGCCCTGACGCTGCTGGCGTTCGGACTGCGGCTCGTCGGCCTCGGCAACCCGCACCGGTTCGCCTTCGACGAGACGTACTACGCCAAGGACGCGTGGTCGCTGCTCAACAACGGCTACATCGAGACCTACCTGACCGACGTCGACGGCAACACCAAGACCGACATCAACGCCGACATCCTCGCCGGGCACACGCAGCACGTGTGGACCGGCGACCCGTCGCTCGCGGTGCACCCCGACGTCGGCAAGTGGCTGATCGCGCTGGGCGAGAAGGCGTTCGGGATGGACCCGTTCGGCTGGCGGATCGCGTCGGCCGTCGCGGGCGCGCTGATGGTGCTGGTCATGTGCCGGCTCGTACGACGGATGACCGGCTCCACCATGCTCGGCTGCGTCGCCGGCACCCTGCTCATGCTCGACGGCCTGCACTTCGTGCTCTCCCGGCTGGCGCTGCTCGACATCTTCCTCGCGCTGTTCCTGCTGTGCGCGGTCTCGTGCCTGGTGGCCGACCGCGACTGGCACCGCGCGAAGCTGGCGAAGCGCGCGCGTCGCACGGAGGAAGGCGTGGCGCTCACCGGCTGGGGGCCGCGGATCCTGTTCCGGCCCTGGCTGCTGGCCGCCGGCGTGTGCTTCGGCCTCGCGCTCGGCACCAAGTGGACCGCGGCATACCCCCTCGCGGCGCTCGGCGTGCTGTGCTGGCTCTGGAGCGCCGGTGCCCGCCGCTCGCTCGGCATCCGCTGGGCGCTGCCCAAGGGGGCGATCGCCGACGGCATCCCCGCCTTCCTCTCGCTGGTCGTGGTGGCGCTGCTGGTCTACATCGCCACGTGGGGCGGCTGGCTGGCACACGCGAAGGAGTACGAGGAGCACCTCAGCTCCACGCAGTACCGGCAGTACACCGGCCAGGGACACTGCGCGAAGGACACCGACTCCGACGACGAGCACTACGTCGCCGACAACCTCGACCCGTCGAAGAAGTGGCCGACCGCGAGCGAGAAGGACGCGAGCGGGCTGGGCGAGGTGTGGCAGTCGCTGCGCTCGCTCTGGTACTACCACCAGGACGTCTACACGTTCCACACGCACTTCCTGAACTGCTCGACCCACTTCTACGAGTCCAAGCCGTCGAGCTGGCTGCTCATCAACCGCCCGGTCGGCGTGGCCGTCACCAACGACATCTCCCCCGACGCGCCCGGATGCGACGCCCCCGCGGACAGCAACTGCATCAAGCAGGTGCTGCTGCTGCCGACGCCGGTGCTGTGGTGGGGCGGCGTGCTGGCGCTGATGTTCGCCGTGGTGATGTGGATCGGCGCCCGGGACTGGCGCTACGGGCTGGCAGTCGTGGGCGCGCTGTCCACCTGGCTGCCGTGGATGATGTACGACGACCGGCCGATCTTCCTCTTCTACGCGATCGCGATCCTGCCGTTCACGATCATCGCGATCACCCTCACCATCGGGACCCTGATCGGACCGTCGCGCGCACCCTCGGCCCGGCGTACCGCCGGCGTCGTGGTGAGCGGGGCGTTCGTCGTGCTGACCCTGGTGAACTTCGCCTGGTTCTGGCCGATCTGGACCAACCAGATGCTGACCCACAGCGAGTGGCTGGACCGGATCTGGTTCTCGCGCTGGGTCTGACGCGCCGCCCGCACGAGGGCGGCTCAAGCGCCGCCCAAGTTGCACACAAGTGACCTCCGCGAGCCTCGGCGCACGTCGCGACCTCCCCGGTCGCCGCAGTCCCGAGCGATGGAGATCCACCCATGTCCGCACCCACCCGACCCTGGCGGCGCAGGCTCGCCGGGGTCACCGCAACCCTGACCCTGGCCGCCGGCCTGGTCGCCGTCGGGCTGGCCCCGGCGACGGTCGCGCCGGCGGCCGCCAGTCCGGTCGACACCACCCGCAGCACGGGCGACGAGTCCGACCTGGGCTTCGCGTCGTCCCCGTCCGGTGAGTCGATCAACGGCTACCGGCTCTTCGACCTGCCGATCGACAACGTCCGCAACATCAACGCGATCAACGACAACGGCCTGGTCGCCGGCTGGAAGTACACCGTTGACGAGGACGTCCCCGTGCCGTTCGTCTGGGCTCCCCGGGTCGGCGTCCAGGAGCTCCCGCACGACCCGGCGAAGCGCTGGTGGGTCGGGGCCATCGATGACAAGGGCGTCGCCTACGGCACCCGGGGCAACGCCAGCGTCGTCAAGTGGGTGCCCAACGACTACGGCTACTACGGCGACCCGCAGACCGTCGTACCCGAGGGCACGATGGGCTCGACCGGCATGAGCGTGGTGACCGGCAACGGGAACGGCGACCTGGTGCTCGACATCGCGGACGACTTCTACCTGTGGAGCAAGGGCGCGATGACGAAGCTCAACCCGCTCGGCAACTCCGTCGGGCAGGGCATCACCGACATCACCGCCGACAAGACCGTCGTGGGACACACCGAGGTCGACCCGGACGGTCCCAGGGGTCCGGAGTTCTCCCACTCCGAGCCGACGGTGTGGCCCCAGGGCAGCGGTGCCGGGCAGAGCCTGGGCTTCCCGCCGCTCATCCACCAGACCGGGACGGCGGTGGCCGCCAACGGCAACGGCCAGGCGGTGATCGAGTCCGCCTGGGGCGAGCCCGGGCAGGAGGGCTTCAAGTTCAGCTCGTTCCTGCGCAAGAAGGACGGCACGTACACCTGGCTGCGACCGGTCGACGAGAAGCTCGCGACCGCGGTGGCCCGCGTCCGCGGCCTCGCGGACGACGGGACCGCGGCCGGCGCCTACACCGACGGCGCGCCCAGCAACCCGTCGCTCGACGCCGCGATCTGGGACGAGGACGGCCGGATCCGGCTGATGGACGGCCTCCTCGACCCCGCCCAGCGCAAGACCTGGCACCTCCAGGAGGCGATGAAGACCAGTCCCAGGGGCGTGATCGCCGGTGTCGGCAAGCACAACGGGGCGGACACCGTCTGGCTCGCGACACCGATCGACCCGGTCGTGTTCGTGCACGGTGCGGGCGCCAGCTCGATCAACACCTACGAGGGCGACACCCCCACCGTCGAGCACTGGATGAAGTGCGGCGCGAACCGTCGTGAGCTGAGCCTGTGGGAGGCCGACCGCGGCAAGACCGCTCCCCTGCACTCCAACGCCGTCGACGCCCTGCGTCACGCGAGCTGCTACATCTTCGGCGGTTGGTACGACCCGGCGCTGAACGTCTACGGCACCCTCCTCGACCGGCTCAACGCCGAGTACCAGGAGTACGACCGCGGCACGACGCCGCAGCTGCGGCAGACCGCGGCCGGCTGCGACCTCACCCAGAAGGGCGCGACCTCGCCCAACCTGTTCGTCTACGCCTACGACTGGCGCCGGGACAACAACGCCAGCGCCCAGGGCCTCGCCGACTACGTCGCCTGCATCAAGAAGTTCTGGCCGCACCGCAAGGTCGACGTCGTCACCCACTCGATGGGCAGCCTCGTCGCCCGCCGCTACGTGCTGGACACGAAGGGCGCCGACGTCGACCGGATGATCACGATCGGCGCGCCGTGGCTCGGCGCGCCCAAGCTCGTCAACGTGCTGCAGACCGGGAACTTCGCGCCCAAGGCGGTCAACGGACCGGCAGAGGACATCAAGTACGTCGTCGGCAGCTTCCCCGCCGCCCACCAGCTGGCTGCCAGCCGGGTCTACGGCGACGCCGCCGAGGTGCCGATCTTCGGCGAGGAGGGTTGGGACGTCAACGGCAACGGCAAGGCCTGGGAGAACTACGCCTACGACGACGTGAAGGCCCTGCTGGACAAGCAGAACAAGACCTTCCTGCCGGGCACGACCGGTGACCGCTTCCAGAACCAGCCGGGTCAGACCGACTGGCGTGGGGACGACACCGGCGTCCAGTACACCCACATCGCCGGCATGCAGGCGGGCGCCGACTCCATCGGCGAGACCGTGGCGAGCGAGAAGGTCACCTGCTCGGCGGTGACCTCCGAGTGCGACACGGAGCACCTGATGTCGACGCGGATGGTCTGCGGCGACGGCACGGTGCCGATCGTCAGCGCCCTCCGCGCCGGCAACGGCGTCAACTACAACGCCGAGAACGCCGAGATCCTGATGTACCAGTCGGGCAACACGGACGACAACCAGTCCGTCGAGCACACCGGTCTCGCCAGCAACCCGAACGTGGACGACGCGATCCTGCGTCGGCTGTTCTCGATGGACGAGGGCAAGCAGGCCGACGGCACTCCTCGTCCGCAGGACCAGAGCTGGGTGACGGACCCGTCGTTCGAGACCGACGCCTGCTTCCAGCCGGTCACCAGCGGCCTGCAGAACGGCAAGGCGCTGGCAGCGGCGGCCAAGGACAGCCCCTACGGCGCCGCCAACCCGGCGCCCGGCACCAGCAGGCGCTACCTCTCGGTCGTCGACGCGACGGACCTGGAGGTGGCCGACTCGAAGAACCACTCGACGGACCCGGAGAGCGGCACCAGCGGCACCGTGCCCGGCGTCAGCCAGGTGCTCTCCGACCGGCCGGACGCCGGGATGGTGGTGATGCCCGCCTCCGACACGGTCAGCTACACGACCACCTTCGTCGGCACCGGCAAGCCCCTGCAGGTCGAGCTGCTCGAGGGCAGCCAGGAGCATCCTTCGACCGCGGTGCGCTGGACCGACGTACCGGTGGCGAAGGGTGAGCAGATCGCCCTGGCGACCACGGCCGACGGCCGCAACGTGCTGAAGGTGGACGCGGACGGCGACGGCGACCCCGAGCAGGTCGTCGCCCCGACGGTCGCGCTCGGCGGCGTGGATGCCGCCGACGTCACCGCGCCGACGGTCACCGGCACCAAGGTGGCGGCGGTCGAGGGCACCCGCTACGCGCTGAGCGCCGAGGACGACGCCACCGGTGTCGCCGAGGTGCGGTACTCCACGGACGGCAAGACGTTCCAGGTGTACGACGGCCCGCTGGCCCTCGACCCGGCGACCACCCCGGTCGTCACGGCGTTCGCCACCGACCGCGCCGGCAACCGCTCCGCCCTGTACGAGCTGAAGCTGGACGAGCTCAAGGCCACGCTGTTCACCTCCGCCACCGTCGACCCCGCCCCGAGCGCGACCGGCTGGTCGGCCGGTCCGGCCACCGTGTCGCTCGACGCGGTCGCCCCGACGGGCGGCAAGGTCGCCTCGATCACCTGGCGCACCAGCGGCGCCGCCGGGACGACGGAGAGGACGGAGAGGACGGAGAGGACGGTCAGCGGTGACCACGCCGAGGTGGCGATCGACGCCGTCGGCACGAGCACCGTGACCTACTCCGCGACCGCGGAGGACGGCACCAAGGAGCCCGAGCGCACGCTCCGGGTGCGCATCGACGGCGCCGCACCGACAGCGACGGTGAAGGTGCCCACGACCGTGGTCACCGACCTGCCCGCGATCCGGGGCACGGCCGCCGACGACGCCGCCGGGGTCAGCCGGGTCGAGCTCGAGCTGCGCAACAAGGCGGGCCGGTGCTGGGACGGGTCGACGTGGGTCGCCGCGACGACCTGGCTCAGCGCCTCCGGCACCGCCCGGTGGTCGCGGACCACGGACCTGCCCTCCGGCGACCAGCTGCCCACCGGCGCCTACCGGCTCCGGGTGCGCGTCTCCGACGGCTCGGGCCGCACGGCGATCGCCGGCGACCTCAGCTTCACGGTGGCCCCCACCCTGCAGCTGACCACCCGCACGCTCACCTCGCCCGCCGGCGACTGGGCTGCCGCCACGGCCATCAACGACGTCGGCCAGGCAGCCGGTCAGGGCCGGGTCGGCGCGACCATCTCCCCGATGCTGTGGGAGAACGGCACCGGCACGGTGCTGCCGACCTCGAGCGGAGCGACGTCCACGGAGATCACCGCCATCGACGACCACGGCGCCGTGTACGGCTCGCAGACCGCCCCGAGCGGTGCCCAGGCCGTGCGGTGGGACCACGGCGCCACGGCGCCGACGGTGCTGCCGGCGCTGGGGCCGGGCGGCGCGGCGCGGGTCACCGACACCACGTCCGACGGGCGGTACGTCGTCGGCGGGGCCAGCGCCGAGGCCGGCGGACCGGAGAAGCCGGTGCGCTGGACGGACAAGGGCATCGAGGCCCTCCCCCTGCCCGCGGGCGCGAAGACGGGGTCGGCCAACGGCGTGGCCTCGGACGGCAGCGCGAGCGGAACGGTGACCCTCCCGACCGGCACCCGCGCGGTGTTCTGGCCGGCCGAGGGCGGCGTACGGCTGATCCCGACGCTGTTCACCGACACCGTCACCTCGGCCACCGCGATGAACGACGTCGGCGTCGTCGTCGGCACCGCGACCCCGCCCTCCGGCGGTGTGAGCCGGCTGTTCACCTACGAGGACGGTGTCACGAAGTACGTCGACGGCGGCTACATCTTCCCCCAGCGCTTCGTCGCCCACGCGATCAGCAACGCGGGCACGATCGTCGGTGAGTACACGCTGCGCAACAACTCGGCAACGACCCCGCGTGCGTTCATCGCGGCGCAGCAGACCGTCGAGGGCCAGCACGAGTGGACCGCCCTCGAGCTGTCCACCCAGGTCGCCGGCACGCCGACGTGGACGCAGTCGTCCGCGGCGGCGATCAACGACCTCGGGCAGGTCGTGGGCAACGAGCTGTCGTCCCGGGTGTACGCCGAGGGCTTCGTCGCCACCCCCGCCCACGCGCCGATCGCCTCCGACGTCGCCGTGGCGACCGAGGTGGACAAGGCCGTCGAGGTCACCCTCGACGCCTACGACCCGGACGTGGCCGACCGGGTGACGCTCGCGGTCGGCGACGGGCCGCAGCACGGCTCGCTCGGCGAGCTGGCCGACGGCACCGTGACCTACACGCCGGACCACGGCTTCGAGGGCGTCGACCGGTTCACCTACGTGGCGTCCGACCCGGAGCTGTCGTCGGTGCCCGCCACCGTGACGGTCACCGTCGGGAAGGGCGACGAGGAGCCTCCGACCGACCCGGAGCCGACCGACAACCCGCCGACGGTGGCGGTCGTCGTACCCGACACCGGGGAGGAGGGCAGCACCGTGCAGCTGCACGCCGACCTGGCCGATCCCGAGGGCAAGCCGCTCACCGCGGTCTGGTCCGTGTCGGGCGGGCTGCTCAGCGGCAGCGGCACCGACGTGGAGCTCACCCTCCCCGACGGTCCGGCCCAGGTCGAGGTCACCGTCTCGACGACCGACGGCACCCACCCGGTGTCGGCAACGGAGACGATCGACGTACGCAACGTGGCGCCGACGGCGAACGCCGGCAACGACCTCACCGTCACCAGGGGCGTCACCACCGCGCTCGAGGGTGCCGCGAGCGACGTCTCGGCCGAGGACGCCGCCGGGCTCACCACGGCCTGGGACTTCGGCGACGGGTCGGCGGGTTCGGGAGTCCGGGTCAGCCACGCCTGGGCGACCACGGGCACGTTCACGGTGAGGCTCACCGTCGCCGACAAGGACGGCGCCCGCACCACCGACACCCTGACGGTCACCGTGGTCGACGCCCCGACCGGCACCGCCGGCCGCGCCTTCGGCGCGATCTGGGTGACCGAGGGCGCCGCGGTCCTCGACGTCCGCAGCGACGGCCGGACCACCTCCGGCACGCTGCTGTGGGTCGGCAGGAAGGGCCCGTTCACCGCGAGGCTCACCGGCTTCGAGAAGGTGAAGGCGCCGTCCGGCAGGGCCGCAGCCTGGGTCACCGGCAGCTACGGCGGCCACCAGGTGAAGGTGTACGTCGAGTCCGGCCTGGCCCTCGGGTACGGCGACATCTTCAAGATGTGGATCGACGGCGTCCAGGTCACCTCGACCGGCAAGCGGGTGCTCGGGCTGGTCACGATCTGCTGACCGAGCGCTGACGAACACGGGCGGGCTCCTCCGATCGGAGGGGCCCGCCCTGTCGTTCCCGGTGGTCGAGGAGGTCGCGCAGCGTCCCCGGTGGTCGAGGAGGTCGCGCAGCGACCGTCACGAGACCACCCGGGATGCTGCCGGAACTGTCCGCACGCTTCGGTCGCGTCGTGGTTGGGTTCGGAAAGGCGCTGACGAGGAAGGGCCGTAGGTGGCTGGGTTCGGCGGTCGGGCTACGGCCCGCGACGACACTTGAGATGCACCTGGTGACGTCGATTCTCCACACCCCACCGATCGAGTTTCCCCTGTCCCCAGGCGGGTTTCCGGCATTCGTTTGTGTCGGAGGCAGGTGGGAGAATCCAGTCATGGATCTCGGAACCCAGCCCCGCTCGACAGCAGCTCTGCTGTCACGGGTGGGTGAGCGGATCCGGTCCCGCAACCAGCTGGTGGTCGAGGAGTGGGAGGACATCGCCACCTGGGCCAGCGAGCACATCGTCACCGGGCCGCAGGGTGCGGCGACGATCACCGAGGGCTACCTCGACACCGGTGCCCCGATCGCCGGTCCCGGCGCCCCGCTCGTGTCGGAGTTCGCGTTGATGGAGCTCGTCGCCGTGCTCGGCCGCACACCGGACGGCGGGAAGGCGTACGTCGGCCGGGTGATCGAGTGCGCCTGGCGGCTCCCGAACGTCTACGACGCCGTCGTGACGGGCAGGTTGGCGCCGTGGCGGGCCGAACGGATCGCCGACCTCACCCACGGGTTGAACGCGGAGGCGGCGGCGTTCGTGGACCGGCAGCTGTTCAACGCCTCCGGCGTCGGCTGGGCCCAGCTCGAACGCCTCGTCACCGAAGCAGTCCTGCGCTTCGACCCCGAGAAGGCCGAGGCCGAACGCCAGAACGCAGCCGACCACCGGCACTTCGACATCGGGGACGTCGACGACCACGGTCTGGTCCACCTCGACGGACTCATGGATGCCGCCGACGGACACGACCTCGACCTCGCCGTTGCCCGTCGGGCCGAGGTGCTCGGCCGGCTCGGCGACAACTCATCCCTCGACGTACGCCGCTCCAAGGCTGCCGCGGAGCTCGCCCGCCAGGACCTCTCCCTCGACCTGCTCATCGCTACCGCGCCGGAGGTCGAGGAGGTCGCGCAGCGACCGTCACGAGACCTCGGCCGCAAGGTGGTCCTGAACGTCCACATCACCGACACCACCCTGACCGGCCAGAACCCGGTCGGCCGGTGGGAAGAGGGCCGCTGCCCCATCACCAGCGCCCAGATCCGGGAATGGCTGCAGTCGAAGGACACCGCCATCATCGTGCGCCTGGTCATCGACCTGGCCGATCACGTCCCCGTGACGGCGTACGAGATCCCCGACCGGCACAGGACTCGGGTCGCATTGCGGGACCACACCTGCCGCTTCCCCCACTGCACGCGCCCCGCGACCCGGTGCGACCTCGACCACCACCAACCCCACGGCGAGGGCGGACCGACGTGTCCGTGCAACCTGGTCCCGCTGTGTCGACGCCACCATCGTGCCAAGACCCATTCACGATGGCGCTACGACTCTCCCACCCCAGCGACCTACGTCTGGACCAGCCCGAGCGGGTTCCGGTTCCGGGTCGACCACCGCGGCACCCACCCCATCCACCCGCCGGACGAGTAGCGATCCCGCCCCGCACCCCGCGAGTCCCCACGATCGCGGGGGCATCGGCACGTCCGGGCAGCGTCCCGCGAGGAAGCGACGCGTTCGCGCCACCCGGCTCAGTGGTGGCGGAGTGCGTCGATCAGCTCGTCCTTCTTCATCGACGAGCGCCCGTCGATGTCGAGATCGCGGGCGCGCTCGCGCAGCTTGTCGACGGTCCAGTCCTCGTAGTCGCCGGCCTCGCCGCCACGGCGACCGACCTTGCTGGCGCCCTCGGCGGCCATGGCGTTGGAGATCCGGGCAGCCTTCTCCTTGCTGGCGCCGTCCTTGCGGATCTCCTCGTAGGCGTCCGGGTTCGTGATGCCGGGTCCGTGCTTCTTGCCGGGCATGTCTCCTCCTTCTCGCTCGCGACGGATTCCTACCTGCCCCCGGGCGTTACCCGCGCAGCGGTGAGAGAGACGTGCCGGGCCTGATCCGGACCTCGGCTGCCTCGTGGTCGATCTCGACGCCGGCACCGATCTTGACGACGCGGGCGTGGCGGTGCAGCCACCGGACGACGCCGGCGACGGCGGCAGGTCCGGGCTCGCTGCGCCGGTCGTACCCGAACAGGGCGCCCGCTCGGCCCGGCCCGACCAGGAGGGCGTCCACGCGGTGCTCGCCCGGGCCGACCGGCGTGCCGAGCATGCGCAGGTCGAGGACCTTCGAATGGCGCGGGAGGTCCGCGCAGTCGACGGGGAGGCCGAGCAGGTGGCTCACGCGGACCCTGGCCGGGTCCGCGGCTCGGGCGGGGTCCATCACGAGGGTCGCAACGATGGCCGGGACGGCCAGCTGCACGTCGCTGTCGACGTCCGCGACCAGGTCGAGGCCGATGACGCGTGGCAGCCCGCGCACCGGTAGGTCGAAGCGCGGCAGCAGGGCGGGCAGGCCCGTCAACAGCGCGGTCGGCGTGAGCGTGCCGTCCTCCCCCACGACGAGCTCGACGTCGTCGACCTTGCCCACCAGCCGACCGTCCGACGCGACGAGCTGTCGGTCGAGCAGGTGCAGCCCGACGTCGTACCCGTCGCGCCCGGCCAGCGATCCCATCAGCCCACCCTCCTCAGCCCTGTCCCATCGAGGTGACGACCATGAGCGGGATCGCGGCGAGGGCCGCGACCGCGATGACGACGAGGTAGACCACCCCGAGCCCGTTCGCGAGCGGCCCGTTGACGTGCTCGCCGAGGTAGTCGGGGTCGTTGGCGACGACGAGGATGGGGAAGTACGTCAAGGGCAGCGCGACCGCCGAGAAGACCACCGAGATCTCGGTGACCGTGATCGGGTCGACGCCGGTCAGCAGCACGCCGGCGGCGACCACCGTCGCGAGCAGCAGGATCATGTGGAAGCCAACTGCCTCCTTCGGGCGCACGAACTTGCCCCAGGGGAAGCCGAAGTACTGCGCGAGGCTGTAGCCGGTCGACAGCCCGGTCTCGCACGCGGCGCCGAAGGTGGCCGCGAAGAAGCCGAGCACCACGACCGCGAGGCCGAGCTTGCCGAGACCGACCGCCACGGGCAGGCCGACCTGGCCGAGCGTCTCGACCGAGATGCCGGCCGGCAGGAAGACCGTGGCAGCGCACGCGGCGATCGCCACGGACAACAGGCCACCGAGCGGGAACCCGATGAACACGTTGGCCCGCATCACCCCGATGTCCTTGTCCGTCCAGCGCTCCTCGACGCCGCCGCTGGAGAAGAAGAACACCTCGTACGGCGTCATGGCGGCACCGAAGAGGGCCACGGCGAAGTAGGCGTACGTCGCCCAGCTCTCCGCTCCCGGCTTCTCGGCTGGCGACAGCTGGCCGGCGAGCTCGCCCCAGTCGGGTCCGAGCTGCCACAACGCGACGGCGAAGGCGATCAGCGCGAGGCCCATCAGGCCGAGCACGTTCTCGATCGAGGAGAACTTCGCGCGCCAGAGAACGAGCCACACGGCGAGCGCGACGAACGGGACGATCAGCAGGTGGTGGAGCGAGGTGACCAGCTGCAGTGCGAGCGCGACGCCACCGATCTCGGCGATGAAGGTCAGCAGGGTGACCAGCATCGAGCCGACCAGGTTGAGGAAGCCCATCCGCGGTCCGAGTCGCTCGCGCACGAGGTCGAAGGTGGCGCGCCGGCTGACCGCGGCGATCCGCCCCGACATCTCGGCGAACACGCAGATCCCGACCACGCCGACCGGGAGGATCCAGGCCAGCGACAACCCGAGCCGGGCACCGACCTGGGCGTTGGTGACCAGGTCACCGATGTCGACGAAGCCACCGATGGCGGTCAGGACCCCCAGCAGAACCGCGAAGTAGCGCTTCACGGCGCCGCCTGCTGCAGCTGGTCGGACAGCTGGTCGAGCCGGTCGGCGAGCCCACGGTCGTCGTACGTCCCGGCGACGGCGTGCGCGCGGGCCTCGCCGACGAGGTCGACCGCCCGGTCGAGCAGGTCGAGCACCTGCGCCGCGTCGTCGGTGCGTCCGGACGGCACCTGCAGGCGCGCCAGGTCCTCCTCGACCTTCCCGGCCGCCTGCTCGGCCTCGGCCACCAGCACGGTGGTGTACGACGACCACGTCCGATCCGCGCGCGCCGACTCGAGTGCGAGCCGGGCGGTGGCGACCTCGCCGGCCGCGTCGGCGAGGGCCTGTCCCGCCTGGTCGTCCCAGGCCGCCGCATCGGGCTTGCTCACGACACCGCAACCAGCGAGGAGCAGGAGGACCGAGAGGGCGACGAGGACCGCGGCGACGGTCGGTCGCTGCGAGCGCTTCACCTCGTGCGGCCCCGCCAGGGAACCGCACCCCACATCAGGCTGAACGCGAGCGCGACCGCCGCCGCGGCGATCAGTGCGGCGCGGGTCCCGAGCACCACGTCGAACACCAGGAGCACGACCGCCGCCGAGACTGTGGCGAGACCGACCAGCCCGGCGAGGGCGCAGCGTTGTGCAGCGGCCACGATCCAGTCGCGGCGCCCCTGCCGGAACAGCAGCCGGTGGTAGCAGACCGGCGCGACGATCACGAGCGTGGTCAGCACGGCCGCGACGAGGATGCCCAGGTAGAGCCGCTGCTGGGTCGCGGTCAGGTGGGCGAACCGGTCGGTGAACGGGACGGTCAACAGGAAGCCGGTGAGGATCTGCACGCCGGTCTGCATCACCCGGAGCTCCTGGAGGAGCTCGTTGAGGTTGCGGGTGATCTGCTGGCGCGGGCGTCGTCCGTCCCGCGTGCCGGCCGGGGTGGTGTTCACCCCCGCCCCTCCTCCGCCTCTCCGGTGTGCGGGTAGTCCTGCTCGGGGTCGACCTCGACCAACGGCTCGTCGAGCGGGGCCTCGGGGTCGGTCGGCACGTCCGGGTCGTCGGGGACCGGTGGCTCGTCGGGCGACACGGGCCGTTCGGGGTCGGGGATGGTGTCCATGCCCGCAGCGGTACCCCGCAGCGGGTTCACGACACGGGGTCTCGCCCCGGGTTGGACCCCGCGGAGTCGGGTACGGCGGAGCCCGGGTCGACGAGGACCGGAACGGTCGGGACTCAGTCGGGCTGGTTTCCCCGAGCCGCCCGGCTGGCGGTGAGGTCGTCGAGCAACGCGTCCAGCAACCGGCGCAGCCCCGGGTGGCTGACATGCCCCTCCCGAGCCACCTGGATCAGGCGCTCGGCGACCTCTCGCACCTTCACGTTGCGGTTGCGCGACCACCACTTGAGCATCGCGAACGCGGCCTCGGCGTCGAGGCCGTAGCCCAGCATCAAGATGCCCTTGGCCTGCTCGATCGTGTCCCGGGACGCCGCGGACGCGGCGACCGCGGCGTCGGCCGCGGCCGAGGTCTCCGCCTCGAGCTCGGGCGTCAGGTCGAGGTAGTAGCCGACCAGACGGTCAGCCTTGCCGCTGGTGCGCCCACCGTCGTACTGGCCCTCGCCGCACAGCACGACGTTGCGCACCTCGCCGCCGACGAGGATCCGGTAGTAGACGTTGAACGGCTCACCGTCGCTGATCGCCTCCTGGAGCGTCTGCTCCACGAGCTGACGATCCTGCTCGTGCTTGTGCTGCATGATCAGCTCGGTGGTCGGTTCGACCTCGCCCGGCCGGTAGCCGTGGATCGCGAAGACGTCGTCGTCCCACTCCCACTTCTCGGCGACGACGTGGAAGACGAAGCGTCCGGTCTGACGCGAGCCGTCAGCACCCACCAGCGCGGCCAGCGACGCCGGGTCACCTCCCGGCACTCCTCGACCCATCTCACCCTCCGTGTCCGTCACACCGTCGCCCCGTATGCGGGCAGGGAGCCCGGGTACCCCAGTCGACCGGAGGAGGTCGGCATGGAACGTCGGACCGTCTGCGACGAGAACTATCCCGAACCCGGTGCGCCCCGCACAACGGGGGGTCATCTCGTCACGTTCCTGAAGGTGCGCCGCGCCGTGCTGCGCCTGATCCTGGGCGATCTGTGGGAGGGGAGAGCGCGGAGGCGGTGAGGCGGTGAGGCGGTGAGGCGGCCGTACCCCATGCGATCCGGTCGCGGAATGCGTGAGTCCACGAACCAGTTCGCATGGGGCGTGGTGGGGTCAGGCGGCGCGCGGCCTTCCGTCCGGTTCTACCCCGACGCCGACGGTGCGACGCAGATCGGTGAAGATCCGCTGCAGCAGCCGGGACACCTGGACCTGGGTCACGCCCAGCTCGTCGGCGATCTCCTGCTGGGTGCACTGCTCGTAGAACCGCATCCGCAGGATCCGGCGGTCGCGCGGCTTGAGGTTGCGGCAGGCCGGCCCGAGCATGGCCACGGCCTCGCTGTGCTCGAAGCCCGGATCGACCGTCGGCAGCAGGTCGCCGAGCGCACTGCCGGTCGCGGCGACCGGCTCGTCGAGCGACGCGGCATGGGCGAGCTCACCGCAGGCCAGCGCCTCCTCGACCTCGGCCGGGGGGCAGTCGAGCTCCTCGGCCAGCTCGCGCGGTGTCGGCGGCCGGCCGAGGCGCTGGGCCAGCTCCTCCTCGGCAGCGACCACGCGCGGGCGGATCTCCTGGAGCCGACGCGGGGGCCGCACCGCCCAGGCGGCCGAGCGGAAGTGCCGCTTCAGCTCGCCGAGGATGCTCGGGACGGCGAAGACCAGCAGGTCATCGCCTCGCTCCGGGTCGAAGGACTGCACGGCGCGGGTCAGCGCGAGGCAGGCCACCTGCTCGAGCTCGTCGGAGGACTGGCCGCGGTTGCGGTAGCGGGCCGCGAGCGTGCGCGCCACGGGGATGTTGAGCACGATGACCTCGGCGAGGAGGTCGTCCCGCTCCCCGGGTGGGCACGCGCGCGCCCTCGCCAAGAGCTCCGCGGTCCGCGTCCTGCGCTCGGCTGAACTGACCCTGCCGGCGGGTGAGCCGGCGGAACGGTGCGGGATGGTGGGAATCGAAGCGGTGGACATCGAGTACTCCCGAAGTTCGAGAGCGGTGTGGCGGTGGGCTTGGCCACATGTCTGTTGCGTCGCTACCCAACCTAGCGCGATCCCACACGGGTCACCACCCCAACGGGCCATCGAGCATGGCCCGAACGGACTATCAACGAGAGGACCGCGCCCGGCGTAACAGTGGCTCCTCTCCGGTGTTGGACAGAGTGTGAGGGCGCACCCGGCGCCCCGGGTCCCGTCGGAGGTCGTGGTGGAGCAGATCGTGGTGGCGCTCAGCCCCTTCACCCGGCGCAGCCGCTCGCTCGCGGTCAGCCACACCGGCGCCGGCCTGCAGCGCGGCCTCGAGCCCGGCGAGCACCTCGTCGTCCACGACCCGGAGGCCGACGAGCACTTCACCGCCGTCGTCGCCGACATCGCGTTCGAGCTCACCGACACGTCGTACCGCCTCGAGATCGGCACCCGGATCACCGCTGCCGAGGCTGCCGAGTGCGTCGCCCCGCCCACGGCGGAGGAGCGGCTCACCACCCAGGACATCGTCGCCCTGCTCGCCGAGCTGCGGCGCAGCGAGCGCGACGTCTCGGCCGCGCTTGCCGATCTCCGCGCGCGCTGAGCCCGCTGAGGCACTGTCGTTCGACCACGAAGGACTAGTCCTTCCGGGTCACGAGATCAGATCCTCCGTGCCGACCTGTCCCGAAGGGATCGACCACCGGCGCGTCACACCGGAGAATCTTTACCGTGCCAGCCGATACTCCGATCCGCGTCTACATCGTCGACGACCACGAGGTCGTCCGTCGTGGTGTGGCGAGCCTGCTCGCGACCGACCCCGAACTCGAGGTGGTCGGCCAGTCCGGTAGCGCCACGGTCGCGCTGCGCGAGATCCTCCAGCTGCGCCCCGACATCGCCGTCCTCGACGCCAACCTGTCGGACGGCACCGGGGTCGACATCTGCCGCGAGATGCGCTCGGTCGACCCGAACATCAAGGCGCTGATCCTGACGACGTACGACGACCCGGACGCGATCTCCGCCGCGATCCTCGCCGGCGCGTCCGGCTACGTGCTGAAGAAGATCGAGGGCAACTCGCTCCTCAACGGCATCAAGCTGGTCGCCGGCGGCCACTCGCTCATCGACCCCGCCGTCGCCAACCGCGTCGTCGAGCAGATGGAGATGCAGCGCAAGTCGCTCGACGTCATCTGCGAGCTCACCCCGCAGCAACGCAAGATCTTCTTCCTCATCGCCGAGGGCATGACCAACCGGCAGATCGCCGAGAAGCTCTACCTGGCCGAGAAGACCGTCAAGAACCACGTCACCGGTCTGCTCGCCCGGCTCGGGCTCCAGCACCGCACCCAGGCTGCACTGCTCGCCGTACGGCTGCGCGGGGCGGAGGGCTCGGCGCCGGCCGCCGCCCCGGCGCTCGGCTCGGTTCCCCCCGCTGCGGACCGCCGCGTGGGCTGAGCCGCCTGCTCGACGTACGAAACCCCCGTCCCTCCAGGGCGGGGGTTTCGTCGTTCGCGAGTCGTACTTCCTGACGCTTCCTTGCGGTTCCTGACCGTTGCACACGTCAGGAAGTGCAGGGATACCCGCTGAAGCGGGTATCCCTGCACCTGGCCGGGCTGCCTCAGAGCTGGAAGCGACCCACCATGTCCCGCAGCTCGGAGGCGACGCCGGTGAGCTCGGTGGCCGAGGTGAGCGTGTTCTGCGCACCCTCGCGGGTGTCGGCGGCAGCGGTCGCGACCTGGGTGACGTCCTCGGCGATGCCGTTGGCACCGGCGGCGGCCTCGGTGACCGAGCGGGCGATCTCGTTGGTGGTGGCGGTCTGCTCCTCCACCGCGGAGGCGATCGTCGACTGGATGTCGTTGATCCGGGCGATCACGTCGGCGATCCGGCTGATCGCGGAGACGGCACCCTGGGTGTCGCTCTGGATCGCCTCGATCTTCTGGCCGATCTCCTCGGTGGCCTTGGCGGTCTCCTTGGCCAGCTCCTTGACCTCGTTGGCGACCACCGCGAAGCCCTTGCCGGCGTCGCCGGCGCGGGCGGCCTCGATGGTCGCGTTGAGGGCGAGCAGGTTGGTCTGCTGGGCGATCGAGGTGATCACCTTGATGACCTGGCCGATCTCGGCGGACGACTCCCCCAGCGAGGCGACGGTGCCCTGGGCCTCGGAGGCGACGGTGACGGCGTCGGTGGCGACGGTCGCTGCCTCGGTGGCGTTCTTGGCGATCTCGCGGATGGACGCGGTCATCTCCTCCGCCGCGGTGGCGACGGTCTGGATCGACGCGGACACCTGGACCGACGCGCTCGACGCGGACGCCGCCCGGTCGGACGTCATCGAGGCACCCTCGCCCATGCCCTCGGCGAGCGAGGTGAGCTGGGTGGCGGCGGCACCGAGGGTCTCGGCGGCGCCGCTGATGTTGCCCATGCTGGAGCGCAGGGTGCTCATCAGGGCGCGCAGCCCGTCGGCGACCTGCCCGACGGCGTCGTCGCCGTCGATGTCGAGCTCGCGAGTCAGGTCGCCGGTTGCCGCCGCGGAGACGACGTCGAGGATCTGGGCGACCTTGCCAGCGAGTACGGCGGCCGCCTCGCGCTCCTGGACCTCGCGGTTGATCCGGGCGATGGTCTGCGAGACCAGGCGGCCGACGTTGCGCAGGGCGTCGAGGCGCTGCGTGCTCGGCTGGAGGGTCTCGGTCGCGAAGAAGTCCATGGTGCCGACGACCTCGCCGTCGACGATGACCGGGAAGCAGACACCCGACTTCACGCCGACGCGCTGGGCGACGGGTGCCCGCACGCAGTCGGTCATCTCGCCGATGTCCTGGGTGAAGTACAGGTCGCGCTGCGCCCAGGCGCGACCGGACAGGCCGATCCCCTCGGCGAACGACGCCTGCAGCGTGACCTGCCGGAACTCCGGGCCCGCGTCGCCCGACTCACGGTCGAACTTCAGCAGCCGGTCGGCGGGGTCGACGGTCCAGTAGGAGCCGTAGGCCCAGCCGAACTCGCCGCGCACGGTGTCGAGCGCGACCTGGATCGCCGCGTTCGCGTCGGTCGCCGAGCCGAGCCCGGACAGGATCTTGTTGACGGCCGAGGTGTCGGCGGCCGCCTCGGCGCTCTCGCGCTCGATCCGCAGCCGGTCGGTGATCACCTCCCAGGTCGCCATCGCGCCGACGTACTCGCCGCTCGCGTCGGTGATCGCGCTGACCAGCAGGTCGAGCGTCTGGTCGCCGACCTTGATGTCGGCGCGACGCGGCAGGTGATCGACCGTCGCCAGCAGGCCGCGCTGGTAGGCGGGGTTCTTGTGGAAGATGTCGAGGCTGGAGCCGACGACCTCGTCGGCCTTGACCGGCAGCACGCCCTCGAGGCTGCGCAGGGTGGTGAGCGAGGCCGGGTTCATGTACTGGATGACGAAGTCGCGGTCCGCGAACATCATGTTCGTCGGGCTGTTCTCCATCATCGAGCTGGCGATCGCCATCTGCTGCTCGACCCGCAGCCGGTCGGTGACGTTCTCGAACGTGACCAGCGCGCCGACGTACGCGCCGCTGGCGTCGTGGATCGCGGTGAACGACGCGTCGTGCGTGGAGAACTCGCTCGTGACGCGGTCGGTGAGCGGCAGGTGCTCGTCGGTCGCGGTGACCCGGGCACCGAGCTGGGGGTGCGCGTAGATGACCTCGAAGGAGACGCCGATCAGGGTGTCGGGGTCGATCTCGGGGATGTCGGGGCCGCCGGCGGCCAGCTCGGCGCGGGCCTGGCGGTTGACGTACTGGACGCAGTAGTCGCGGTCGACGACGAACGCGCCGGTGTCGAGCGCGTCGTACAACGCGTAGTCGACGGTGGGCGCGACCGTGCGCGTCTTGCGGGCGGTCGGGGCGGGGCCGGTGCCGTTCACCGGCGGGTCCAGGGTCTCGGTCACGGTGTTCCTCCGGTGGTGTCGGGCGTGGTTGCGACGTCGACCGCACGGTCGGCGTCGAGGACGAGCAGGATGGAGTCGGGCAGGGGACGGACGCCGCGGACGACGTCCTGGACCGCGCGGGGCATGGTCGACGGCGCGGGCTGCGGAGCGACGCCGGCGGTGTCGATCACGTCGCCGATGTCGTCGACGAGGAGGCTGACCACCTCGCCACGGCTGCGGACGATCACGTTCATGGGCAGCTCGTCGCCCTCGCGGTCGGGCAGTCCGAGGCGCACCCGCAGGTCGACGGCGGTGACGATCTGGCCGCGCAGGTTGATCAGGCCGGTGACGGCGCGATCGGCCCGCGGGACGGGCGTCATCGGCTGGCGCCGCAGCACCTCCTGCACCTCGTCGACGGCGACGCCGAAGAACAGGCCGGCGACCCAGAAGGTGCAGTACTGCTCCGCGGTGCGGGCGGTCGTGGTGGTCGTGGTCATGCGGGCACCCCTGTTCGAGCGACGACGGCCTCGAGGTCGACCAGGTCGGTGACCCGGTCCTGGACGACGGCGCTGCCGGTGACGCCGGTACGACGACCGACCTCGCTCGCGCTGACCGCCACCTCGACGACGTCGAGCACCTTGTCGATGACGATGCCGACGGCACCCGCGCCATCTCCGGTCTCGTGGACGACGACGCTGATCTGCTCGCGCTGGTCGCTGGTGTCGGGCAGCCCGATCGCAGCGGCCAGGCGCACCAGCGGCAGGATCCCGTCGCGGTACTGCACCACCTCGGACGTCCCACTGCGCTCCACCCGGTCGCGACCGAACTCCTCGAGCCGGGCGACCGCGGCCAGCGGCAGCGCGGCCCGACGGCCGTCGGCGACCTCGAGCACCAGCAGTGCCGTCCGGTCGTCGACGCCCAGTGCCCGGCCGTCCGTCGCGTCCTGCTGGGTGGCGCCGACACCGACGGTGCCGGCGATCCCGGCGACGTCGAGGATGAGGGCCACCCGGCCGTCGCCCATGATCGTCGCGCCGGCGTACATGGCCAGCGCCTTGAGCTGGCGCCCGATCGGCTTGACCACGATCTCCTGGGTGTCGTGCACCTCGGAGACGCACAGGCCGAACCGGACGTCGTCGGACTGGAGGACGACGACGGTGAGCGCCTCGTCCTCGGGGGCGGCGCCGCCGAGGGTCTCGGCGAGGGACACCAGCGGCAGCAGCTTGCCCCGCAGCCGCAGCACCGGCGCTCCGGCGAGGTCCTCGACCTGTCGGCGCAGGTCGTCGCCCTCGATGCGCACCAGCTCGACCAGGTTGGCCTGCGGGATCGCGTACCGCTCGCCGCCCTCCCCGACCACGAGCGCCGGGATGATGGCCAGGGTGAGCGGGATCCGGACCCGGGTCGTCGTACCGCGTCCCGGCTCGGAGGAGACGTCGACGCTGCCGCCGATCCGCTCGATGTTGGTGCGGACGACGTCCATCCCGACGCCGCGGCCGGAGATGTTGGAGACCGCGGCGGCGGTGGAGAAGCCGGGCCGGAAGATCAGGCCGAGGATGTCGCGGTTGTCCATCCGCGCCAGCTGGTCGCGGGTCACGACGCCGCGCTCGACGGCGACCGCACCGATCGTCGCGGGGTCGATGCCCTTGCCGTCGTCGGCGATCTCGACGACGACCTGGCCGGACTCGTGGTAGGCCCGCAGGCTCAACGTGCCCTTCGCGTCCTTGCCGGCGGCGCGTCGTACGTCGGGCGGCTCGATGCCGTGGTCGAGGGAGTTGCGGACCAGGTGGGTCAGCGGGTCCTTGACGGCCTCGAGGAGGCTGCGGTCGAGCTCGGTCTCGTGGCCCTCCATCACGAGCTCGACCTCACGGCCGAGCTGGTGGGACAGGTCGCGCACGACTCGCGGCATCTTCGACCAGACCTGGCCGATCGGCTGCATGCGGGTCTTCATGATCGACTCCTGCAGCTCGCTGGCCACCAGGTCCAGCCGCTGGCTCGCACGCACCAGCTCGGCATCGGCGGACCCGAGGCTGCGCTGCAGGAGCTGGTTGCGGGTGAGCACCAGCTCGCCGACCAGGTCGACGAGGTCGTCGAGGAGGTCGACGTCGACGCGGACAGTCGCGTCCACGACCGCCCGGCGCTCCACGCCGTCCCACGGCTCCTCGGTGGCCGGCGTCGCAGGGACGGGCTCCGGCTCCAGCTCCTCGACGACCGGCTCCACGGCGACGGCCGCAGGCTCGACCGGCGGCGCCGGCTCGGTCGCGGACGGAGCCGCCGGGGACACGTCCGGCTCCTCCGTGACCGAGTCGGCCGCCAGCAGGCCCTCGATGACCGCGACGACGGGGTCGACGTCGACGGCCGGGTCGGTGTCGCGTCCGGTGCGCTCGATCCCGTCGAGCAGCGCGCGGACCGTGTCGACCATCGAGAGCAGTCCTTCGGCGATCGGGGGCGTCATCACGACCTCCCCGTCGCGCAGCCGCGACAGCAGGGTCTCCCCCACGTGCGTCAGCTGCTCCAGCCGGTTGAAGGCGAGGAACCCGCTCGTCCCCTTGATCGTGTGGATCGTGCGGAAGATGCTCGACAGCCGCTCCCGTGAGTCCGGCTGCTGCTCGAGCTCGACCAGGTCCCGGTCGAGCTGGTCCAGGTTCTCGTGGGACTCCACGAGGAACTCGGCGATGATCTCGGCGTCGTCGTCCATCCATGCCTCCCTTCAGGCTCGCTCCCCATCGGCCCTGAGCGGGTCCGGGTGAGGCGAGTTGAAGGAGTTGGGACCTAGTCCCGAAGCACGGGGGAGGCGCCTGCGGGCGCCCTCGACGACGACGCTGTAACACGCTGACCACCGCACTACGTGGCGGTCGTCAGCAGGAAAGGGCCGATTTCGGGCGCTTTTCTGCTGAGAAGTGGCGACCAGTCAGGTGGACGGCGTGTTACTGCAGCACGAGACCACGCCGAGAGACCGGCACGCAGGTCAGGTGCGCGAGCGCAGGGCCTCGCTGAGGGAGACGACGGCGGCCTCGGGCGGGGACGCGGCGTCGGCGTTGGCGCCGGCCAACTCGGCGAGCAGCTCGGCACGGTGCACGGCGACCGAGCGGGGCGCGTCGATGCCGATGCGTACGACGTCGCCGCGGACCTCGAGGACGGTGATCGTGACGGCCTCGGGCGAGCCGCCACCGATGACGACGCTTTCGCCGATGCGACGCGAGAGAACCAGCACGTGGTGAGGCTATCGCGTCCGGCGGCGCGTCATGCGACCAACGGTGCGGCGAGCGGGAGGTCCGCGTCGTCGAGGATCACCTGGCTGGCGCGGCGGGTGGCGGGATTCACCACGAGCGGCGCGCGCAGGTTGACGGTGGTGTCGGCGAGGGTGGCGCCGGCACGGACGACCAGCAGCACCAGCACCTCGCCCGCGGAGTCAGCGTCGATGCCGAGCTCGGTGACGGTCTCGTCGTCGAGGTCGAGCGCGTAGTCCGGGTAGAACGGCGCCGGAGGGACGACCACGAACTGCAGGTCCTGGCTGTCGAGCGAGCGGAAGCCGTGGAGCACGCCGTCGTCGTCGAGGCGCACCAGCGCGAACCGGGCGTCGTCGGGGAACCCGGGCATCGGGTGGGCGAGCTCGATGACGGGGAGGTCCATGCGCTCGATCATCGCAGGAAGTCCAGCAGGCTGGGCTGCATGACGCGCGAGGTCGCAGCGAGGGCCGCCTGGTAGGCGACCTCCTGAAGCTTGAGGTGCACGGTCGTGTCCGCGAGGTCGGCGTTCTCGATCGAGCTGAGGTTGTTCTCCAGCGACATCTTGGCGTCGTCGGCGGCCTGCGCCGACTGCTCGATGCGCTGGTAGCGGGTGCCCGCCGCGGCACGTACGCCGGTGACGGTGTTCTCCCGCGTGCGCAGCACGTCGACCGACGCCCTGATGCCGGCCGTGTCGCCGGCACGCAGCGCGGTGGCGAGTGCGTCGAGCTCGGCGAACACCGAGCTGGCGCCGTCGCCGAAGACGGTGCGGCCGTCGACGTCGACCTGGACGACGACGTCGTCGGCGACGCGTCGGTTGACGGCGCCGGGCACGCCGACCCAGTTGCCGGTCGCGTCGTAGGCCTGGCCGCCGCCCGTCACGCCGCCGAAGACCGGCCGCTCGAGGTAGCTGGCGTTGGCCTGACCGAGCAGCTGCTCGCGCACGCCGTCGACCTCGATGGCGAGCGCGTCGCGGGCCTGCTGTCCCATCGCGCCGGTGTTGGCGCCCTGGAGGGCGAGGTCCCGCGCCCGACGTACGGCGGTCGTCACACCGTCGAGGGTGCTGTCGACCTGGGTCAGCCAGCCGAGGCCGTCCTGCGCGTTGCGCGCGTACTGACCCTGGTCGGAGACCGAGGTCCGGATCCGCATGGCGGCGGTGGTCCCGGTCGGGTTGTCGGAGGGCCGGTTGATGACCCGCCCGGTCGACAGCTGCTCCTGCAACGAGGCCAGCTGGCCGAGGTTGCGCTGCAGGTTCGCGAGCGAGCCGTCGGTGAGCATCCGCTGCGTGACGCGTCCGATCGTCATGACGTCCAGTTCCCCCGTGGTCGCTAGCGGCCGACCAGGCCGGTGCGGTTGATGAGCGTGTCGAGGACCTCGTCGAGCGTGGTCATCAGCCGCGCCGCGGCCTCGTAGGCCCGCTGTGCGGAGACCATGTTGACCGTCTCCTCGTCGAGGTTGACGCCCGCCTGCTGCTCGCGGGCGTCGTCGAGGGCGCCGGACAGCGACGTCTGGTTGGCGGTACGACGATCGAGCGCCGCCACGTCCGTCCCGAGGCCGTTGACCAGGCGCTGGTAGGCGTCCGGGTAGGTGCCGACCCGGCTGAGCAGGTCGGCGTTGCTGCCGTCGAGGGCGCCGCCGCCGACGCTGGAGGCAGCGAGCTTCGCGGGGTCGGTGATCGCGACCTGCAGGCTGGCGGCGCCGACGAGCGGGTCATAGCTGAACAGCGGCGCCCCGGCGACGCCGGCCGCGTCGAACCCCGCCGCCTGCTGCGCGTTGACGGAGGCGGCGAGGTCGGCGGCGACGGCGTCCAGCCCGGCGCGGTACGTCGGCAGCGTGGTCGTCAGCACCTCGGTGACCGCGCCCAGCTCACCGCCGGGACCGGCCGAGCCGGACGGGAGGACGGTGCTCCCCCACGAGGCGTCGATCCGGTAGCTGATCGGCGAGCCGTCGGCGGCACCGGCGGGTGTGATGCCGGAGGCGAGTACGAAGGTGCCGGCCTCCTTGCCCTGCACGAGCGGCGTACCGGCGACGGTGACGGTGAACTGGCCGTCGGCCTGCACCGTCGTGACGCCACCGGTGAGCTCGGCCAGGCGCGTCGCGAGCACGTCGCGGCGGTCGCGGAGCACGCCCGCGTCGGTGCCGTTCTGCTCGGTGACGAGGATGTCGTGGTTGAGGGCAGCCAGTCCGGACGCGGCCGTGTTGACCTCGCTGACCAGGTTGGTGGCGTGGACCCGCTGGTCCGCCTCCTCGCCGGCGACGTTGGCGACCTGGCCGCGCAGCGCCTGGGCGAGGGTCTCGGCGCGGCCGAGGACCTGCTGGCGCGCGGCGGTGCTGCCGGGGTTGAGCGAGAGGTCCTGCCAGGCGTTGCGGAGCTCGAGCATCGCGGCGTGCACGCCGTTGGGGCCGGGCTCACCGACGCCCTCCTCGACCCGGGCCAGGATCGTGCGGCTCGCCGAGAGGTAGGACAGCATCCCGTGCTCGCGGCGTACCCGGGAGTCGAGGAGCGGGTCGCTCATCCGGCGCACCTCGCCGACGGCGACGCCCTCGCCGTGGCCGTCGTAGCGCGACCAGAGCGCGGCCTGCGCGCTGCTGACCGAGGCGCCGACGACGCGGCGACGGACGTAGCCGTCCGTGCTGGCGTTGGCGATGTTGTTGCCGGCCACGTCGAGCGCGACCTGGTTGTAGCGCAGCCCGGAGAGAGCGGTGTTGATCGACCCGAACGACCCGGCCATCACAGGCTCCGGTCGAGGAGGTGGTGGCGGGGTGCGTCGGCGACGACGGTGCCCGCGTGCGTGTAGCTGGCGGTCGTCGTACCGCCGATGGCGAGGAGCGTCTCGCGCGCCGAGCGGTAGCCGGCGGTGAGCAGGCCCTTGGCCTCCTCGGAGGTCTCCGCGATGTCACGGGCGATCCCGACGAGGGCGTCACGGTGGTCGCGCAGGATCCCGTGCCACGGGTCGGGTGCCGCCTCGGCGAGCGCGGCCAGCGACGGGTTGGGCGTCAGGCCGAGGACGGCGGCCGCCTCGTCGGCGGCGGCGGCGCGCAGCACCTCGGTGGCGCGCAGGTCGTCGAGCAGGTCCTCGATGTCCCGGGTGGCGTTGACCAGCCACCGGGTCCGCCCGCTGGCGAGCACCAGGCGTTCGACCTCCAGCCGGTAGGCCAGTGCCTCGAGCATCTCGCGCTCCCGCCACAGGACCTGTGACAGCTTGTCCATGTCTGCGGTGTCGACCACGACGCTCCCCCTCTTCGTCCGCCCCGAGCCGGGGACCTTCGTGCCGTCCCATCGCCCGCGGGACACCTGACCTGAGCGTTTTCGCCGAACGGGCACTGGACGGATGTCCGTGCGGACCACCCGGACCCGGGACCTGGGTCCCCATTCGTCCGACCGACCGGACACTTGGCGGCCATTGCCCTGCGCGCCGCCTGCGCGAGGCCGGAACCTCGTGCATGTGAACGCGAACGAGGCCACCGTCGCCACCTCGGGTACCGACGAGCTGATCACCAGCCACATGCCCTTGGTGGGACACATCGTGCGGGAGACCATGGGGCGAGTGCCGTCCCACGTCAACCGCGACGACCTCACCTCCGCCGGCCTGACCGCGCTGGTCCTGGCGGCCCGCGCGTTCGACGAGACCCGGGGCGTGCCGTTCGACCGGTACGCCGCCACCCGGATCCGCGGCGCCCTGCTCGACGAGCTGCGGTCGGTGGACTGGGCCTCGCGTTCGGTACGACGCCGCGCCCGCGACCTCGCCGAGACCCGCAACCAGCTCGCCGTGGTCCTCGGCCGGACCCCCACACTGGCCGAGGTCGCCCGGGCGACCGGCCTGAGCGAGGACGAGGTCGCCGCCAACGACGACGACGTCTCCCGCGCCCAGGTGCTGTCCCTGCAGGGCTCGAGCACCACCCCGATCGAGGAGCTGGTCCCCACCCGCGCTCCCTCGCCCGAGGACCTGCTGGAGCACGGCGAGCGGCTGACCTACCTGCGCGAGGCGATCGCCGAGCTGCCGGACCGGCTGCGGGTCGTGGTCGAGGACTACTTCTTCTCCGAGCGGCCGATGGCCGACATCGCCGAGGACCTGGGCGTCACCGACTCCCGGATCTCGCAGATGCGGGCCGAGGCGCTGTCCCTGCTGCGCGACGCGCTCAACCACGAGCTGGAGCCGGCCCTGGTCCGCCCGACGGGCAAGACCGGTGGGGTCGCCCAGCGCCGTCGCGAGTCCTACTTCGCCGCCGTCGCGGCCCGGCACGCGGCCGGGATGCGCCGCGGCGTCAGCCCGCTCGACGCGGTCGGCTGAGAGCCCGCCCGCGGCTGAAGAACGAAGCCGCGGTGAGCGGGCGAAGGTCGAGGAGCGTCGACGAGCTCGCGCCGCGAAGCAAGCGAGGTCGTGACGCGTCACGAGACCAGGGCGAGGTGCTGCCGGAACTGTCCACGGAGAGTCCCGGCAGCACCTCGCGGCGTCTCGTGACGGTTGCTGCGCAACCTCCTCGACGTCCGGAACTGCGCAACCTCCTCGACGTCCGGAACTGCGCAACCTCCTCGACCGGCCCAGGATTTTTCGGAAGACCTCTCAACCCGGCGACCGGCGTACCGATCACCACCCCGACGGGCGACCACGGACGGTCCCCGACCAACTGACCTGATTCCAGGAGGGAAACATCATGGGTCTTCGCATCAACCAGAACATCGAGGCCACCAACGCCTACCGCAACCTGTCGGTGACGCAGGGGCAGCTCTCGAAGTCCATGGAGAAGCTGTCGTCCGGCTTCCGGATCAACCGGGCCGCCGACGACGCCGCCGGCCTCGCGATCTCCGAGGGCCTGCGCTCCCAGGTCGGTGGCCTCAAGGTCGCCGTCCGCAACGCCCAGGACGGCATCTCGGTCGTGCAGACCACGGAGGGCGCCCTCACCGAGGTCCACTCCATCCTGCAGCGCATGCGCGACCTCGCGGTCCAGGCGTCGAACGACAGCAACAACACCGAGGCCCGGGCCAACATCAAGGCGGAGGCGGACCAGCTCACCTCCGAGCTGACCCGGATCGGCAACTCGACCAACTTCAACGGCACCAAGCTGCTCGACGGCAGCGCGGGCACGCTGAACTTCCAGGTCGGGGCGGACGGCGACTCGGACAGCAACATCGCGGTCAACCTCGCCACCGCCAACGTGGTGTCGATCGCGAGCAACCTCGGCAGCGCGGGTGCCGAGTTCGACGTGCTGACCCCGACGGCCGTCACCGGCGCGGTCACCTTCACGACCACCGTCCCGGCCACCTCCGCGACCGTCACCCTCGGCGCGGCCGGCACCTACAAGACGGTCAACGACGTCGCTGACGCCCTCAACGGCGACACCGGCTTCGCGGCCAACTTCAGCGCGTCGGTCGACAAGGACAACCAGCTGGTCGTCTCGTCGAAGGTCGGCGGCACCGTCGACGTCACCGCCCCCGGTACCGGCATCGCGGCCGGTGCGGCCGTCGCCGGTGGCCTGAGCTTCGCCACCCACGCGTCGGCCCAGGCGGCGATCAACACGATCGACACCCAGATCAGCGCGGTGTCGACCGCTCGAGCCAACCTCGGTGCCTACCAGAACCGGTTCGAGCACACGATCGCCAACGTCAACGTGGCGATCGAGAACCTGTCGGCCTCGGAGTCGCGGATCCGCGACACCGACATGGCCTCGGAGATGATGAGCTTCACCAAGTCCCAGATCCTCTCGCAGGCTGGTACCGCGATGCTCGCGCAGGCCAACTCGGCCCCGAACGGCGTGCTGCAGCTGCTCCGCGGCTGATCGCACACCCACCCCAGGTGCCGGTGGGGCCGATGGCCCCACCGGCACGTGGTCGTTCTGACACCTTCCGGAGGAATCGATGGCAACCGCGAGCATCGGCGGGCTGGCCAGTGGCCTGAACACCGCCGACATCATCAGCCAGCTGATGTCCCTCGAAGCCGTGCCGCAGGGCAAGCTGAAGACCAAGCTCGCCACCGAGCAGAGCCGGCTGTCGAGCTACCAGCAGCTCAACGCCCGCCTCGCCACGCTCGGCGGCACCTCGGGCTCGCTCGCCACCTCCTCCACCACCACGGGCACGTGGGCCGCCCTCAAGGCCACCTCGTCCAACACCGCGGTCACCGTCACCGCGACGAACACCGCCTCCCCCAGTGCGTTCACCGTGAACGTCGGGCAGACAGCGCTGAGTCACCAGCTCGCCTTCACCGACGCCCATGCCAAGGGCGACGTCGTCACCGGCGCCGGCACCGACGTGGTGCTCAAGCGGGCCGGGCAGTCCGACGTCACCATCAGCACCACCGGCGGCACCCTCGAGCAGGTCGCCAGTGCCATCAACGCCGCCGACAAGGGCGTCCGCGCGACGCTGGTCAAGGTCGGCACCTCCGGTGGCACCGACCAGTTCCGGCTCCTCGTCGAGTCGACCACGACCGGCAACGCCTCGGCCTTCGACCTGACGGCAGCGGACGGTTCGCCCCTCCTGGGCGGTACGACGGTCCGCGCCGGCCGCGACGCCAGCATCACCATCGGCAGCATCACCGCCACCTCGGCCACCAACACGTTCACCGACGTCACCCCCGGCGTGACGATCACCCTGGGCAGCACCGCGACCGGCAGCGCCGACATCGCGGTCACCCGGGACGCCGCGACCCGCTCCGCGGCAGTGAAGTCGCTGGTCGCCGACGTCAACGGGATGCTCGAGGCGATCGCGACCGCGACCGCCCACAACGCCGATGCCTCCAAGGCCGGCGTGCTGTCGGGCGACAGCACCCTGCGCGCGGTCACCAGTGGGCTGACGACCGCGATCTACCCGGAGGACGGGACCTCGCTCGCGCCGTACGGCATCCAGCTGGACCGCTACGGCAAGCTCACCTTCGACGAGGCGAAGTTCGCCAGCGCCTACGCGGCCGACCCGGACGCGGTGACCGCCGCGATCACCGGCCCCGACGGCTTCGCGGCCCGGGTCCAGGCGGTCGCCACCAGCGCCAGCGACAAGACCAACGGAACCGTCACCGGCGCCGTGAACGGACGCACCGCGGCGATCACCCGGCTCAACAAGAGCATCGCCGACTGGGACGACCGGCTCGAGCTGCGTCGTACCACCCTCGAGCGGCAGTTCACCGCCCTCGAGACCGCCATGTCCCAGATGCAGAGCCAGTCCAGCTGGCTCTCCAGCCAGCTCAGTGCCCTGACCAAGTCCAGCGAGTGAGGACGGACCCATGTACGCGACCCACCGCAACGCCCACTCCGCCTACCGTGACAACGCGGTGGCCACGGCGTCCCCGGCCCGGCTGCTCGTCATGCTCGTCGAGCGCCTCGTGCTCGACGTCGAGCGCGGCCTCGCCGCGCAGCGATCGGGCGAGTGGTCCGAGGCGCACCGTCACCTGCTGCACGCCCAGGACATCGTGCTCGAGCTGGAGCACAGCCTCGACGTCGACAAGATGCCGGCCGGCAAGCAGCTCGCCAGCCTCTACGAGTTCCTGCGCAACCGCCTGGTCCTCGCGAACGTACGACGCGACCCCCGCCTCACGACCGAGAGCCTGACCCTCTCACGACAGCTGTGCGACACGTGGCGCGAGGCCGCGATGGCGGCGGCCGTCTCGTGACCGGACCCCTGACCGGCCCGGAGCAGCCCGACCGACCCGCGTCCTGGGCGGAGGCGCTCGACCGGCTCGAGGCACACGCCGACCACGCCGAGCAGATGCTGCGCGGCGTGCCCGCCGGCGCGACCGGTACGACGCCGGAGCCGTGGCTGCCGCCGACCGACCTGGGCCCGCTGCCCAGTGACCTGGTCCCCCGCGCCCGCGTGCTGCTCGCCCGCCAGCAGCGGCTGATGGCCGCGATCCCCGGCGTGCTCGCGGACAACCGCCGCCAGCAGCAGGTCGCCGACCGGGTGGTCCGAGCGACGACCACGCCCCCGGTGCCGGTCTACCTCGACGTCACCGCCTGAAGCCGAAGGCAGCCGCCATGTCGGGCGCGTCGCGTCCGCTGCCCGGCGCTGCGACGCCCAGCACCTCGGCCAGGAAGCGCGTCAAGGAGTAGTGGGTGAGTGGCGTGTCGACCACCCGGTGGTCGAGGCTCACGTGCAGCACCGCGGTCAGCACGGTGTTCCCGTGGTTGCGGTCGTCCTCGTCGGCCGTCACCACGACCGCGAGACGCCCGCTGGTGAAGTCGTCGCTCGCCAGGACCGGCGCCAGCTGCTCCTCCAACCACGCGTCGGCCGCCGCGAGCGACCCGTCGTGGGCGTCGTGGGTGAGGTCGGGGACGAGCAGGCCGACATCGGGCAGGCCGTCGCCTGCGGCGTCCTCTGCGAAGGACGTCAGGTCGAGGTCGTTCACCAGGCACTGGTCACGTTCGGCCGAGAAGTAGACCCACGGGTTGTGCCGAACCGCGTACCGGGGCGCGGCCACGGACTTGTCCGGGTCGTCCCAGACGTGACAGCTCTGGGGCATGGACTCCTCATAGGTGCGGGCCGTTCGCCCCGCGGCGAGCGCCTCACCGAAGATCGAGGGCGCGTCACCGACGCTGGCTGAGTTGGCGACGGGCGAGCGGTCGTCGGTGATCCCGTACGTCGAGCCGCCCACGATCGCGAGGTAGTTGGGCTCGCTGGGGTGGGTCACCGCGGTCCAGTGGGTCGCGTAGGCGTACTTCTGTGCCAGCGACGCGAGGTACGGCATCCCTGCTCGCATCTGGTCCAGCGAGTGGTTCTCCTCGATGACCACGAGCACCTTCTGCGGGAGGGTGCCCTGCTGGCGGGCCCGCGGCGCTGCCAACGACGGGTCCGGTCCCCCACCGCAGCCGGCCAGGACCAGCGCGACGAGGCCCGTGGCGACGAGCGAGGCTCCCCTCACGCCTCTGCGGGGACACCCACTGCCGGTCATGGCACGACGCTACGCCGGCCGACCTGCACGCAACCTGAACGCGGCGCGAGGAACCGTCAGGCCGCGCGCGAGCGTCGTACCGTCGCGATGATCCGGTCGGCGAGCTGCTCGAGCGGGAGCACGTCGTCGGCGAGTCCGGCGCCGGCGACCGCGCCGGGCATCCCCCACACGACCGAGCTCTCCTCGTCCTGGACGACGATCCGGGCACCGGTCGCCGCGAGCTCCTTCGCGCCGGCGAGGCCGTCCTGGCCCATGCCGGTGAGCACGGCGGCGAGCGCGCCGGCGCCGTACACCTCGACGGCGGAGCGGAAGAGCACGTCGACGGCCGGGCGGCAGAAGTTCTCCTGCGGACCCTGGTCCAGCGCCACGCGTACGCCGGATGCGGACCGCCGCAGCCGCAGATGGAAGTCGCCCGGCGCGATCAGCACCTCGCCCGGGTGCGCCTGCTCACCGTCGACGGCCTCGCGGACGGTCAGTGCACTGACCCTGTCGAGGCGCTGGGCGAGCATCGTGGTGAAGACCGGCGGCATGTGCTGGACGACGAGGACCGGGACGCCGAGGTCGGCGGGCAGCCGCGGGAGCAGCCGGGCCAGGGCGTCGGGTCCGCCGGTCGAGCAGCCGATGAGGAGTGCCGAGACCGGTGCGACGGCGGGGCGCGGCCGTTCGCGTCGGACGACCGGCACGGCGGTGCCCGGCGTGAGCTTGCGGATCCCCGCCAGGGCTCGGATCCGGGGCACCAGCTGGTCGCGGATCGCGGCGATCCCGTCGGCGATCTGGCCGGTGTTGGACGGCTTGGTGACGTAGTCGCTCGCGCCGCGGGACAGCGCGTCCAGGGTCGCCGTCGCGCCGCGCTCGGTCAGCGTCGAGAACATGATCACGGGCAGCCGCGCGTGCTTCTCGCGGATCTGGGTCAGCGCGCCGAGGCCGTCGAGGTTGGGCATCTCGATGTCGAGGGTGACGACGTCGGGGGCGAGCTCGTCGACCATGCGCACGGCCTCGAGACCGTCGCGGGCCACCCCCGCGACCTCGATGTCCGGAGCCTGCCGGAGCGCCGTGGTCACCAGCCGTCGTACCAGTGCCGAGTCGTCGACGACGAGAACCCTGATCTGTGTCACGGCAACCCCATCGGCCCGCGGCTGCTGGGTCTGAGACCTCAGGTCGTCGCGCGCACCGCCGATGGAGCGGGCATGACGACGTCCACCGCCTTCGCGTCCGTCTCGGCGCTCGTCCGCCGGGAGACGTCGATGGTCTACGACGAGGGCAAGGAGTACCTCGTCGAAGCCCGGCTCAACCCGCTTGCCAACGCCCGCGGCCTCGGCCTCGAGGAGTACGTCGCCCGGCTGGCGTTCGACGCCGACGAGCGACGCAAGGTGATCGATGCGCTCACCATCAACGAGACCAGCTGGTTCCGCGACCACACGCCGTACCAGGCGTTCACCGACGCGATGCTGCCGGCGCTGATGGAGAACCGGATGGTCACCCGGCGGCTGCGGATCTGGAGCGCGGCCTGCTCGAGCGGGCAGGAGGCGTACTCGATCGCGATGCTGCTCGACCAGCACCTGCCGGAGGGCTGGAGCTACGAGATCGTCGCCACCGACATCTCCACCGCGATGGTGGAGCGGGTCAGGGCCGGGAGGTACAGCCAGGTCGAGGTCAACCGCGGCCTGCCCGCGACCAGCCTGGTCAGGTACTTCACCCGGGTCGGCCGGGACTGGGAGATCACCGACCGGCTCCGCGAGCGGATCACCGTCAAGCACCTCAACCTCGCGGCGCCGTACCTCGGGCTGGGGACCTTCGACGTGATCTGGCTGCGCAACGTACTTATCTACTTCGACGCCCCCACCAAGCAGGACATCCTGCGCCGGATGCTGCCGATGCTGGCGGACGACGGCTACCTGCTGCTCGGGTCCTCCGAGACCACCCTCGACATGCCGGCCGACCTCGCGGCCGCCTGGCAGCGCGAGCAGATCGGGCGGGTGCCGGCGTACCGCCGCGCCCCTGCCCGGACCACCCTGACCCCGTCCCTCACCAGCACAGGAGCCTGACCGTGCGAGCGATGATCATCGACGACTCCCGGGCGATGCGCAGCATCCTGCGCCGCATCGTCACGGACCTGGACTTCGAGACGAGCGAGGCCGAGCACGGCCAGGCCGCGCTGGACCAGATGCGCGCGGGCGTCGTACCCGACGTGTGCCTGGTCGACTGGAACATGCCGGTGATGGACGGCTACACGTTCATCACCGAGGTGCGCGCGAACCCCGAGTGGCGCGACGTCACGCTGATGATGGTGACCACCGAGAGCGAGCAGCGGCAGATCGTGCGCGCGCTGGCCGCCGGTGCGCACGAGTACGTCATCAAGCCGTTCACGCCGGACGCGATCGTCGACAAGCTCTCGCTCCTGGGACTGGTGCCGGCATGAATCACCCCACGAAGTTCTACTCCTCCGCTTCGCTCCTCCGTACAACTTCGCGGGGACCCCGATGAGCGCGCTGCTGCCGGAGGTCGAGGTGCCCGAGTCCGAGGACGTGCTCGCCGTGACCGAGGACGTGTGGATGGCGCTGCTCGGCGACGACGGGATGCTGCTGCCGCGCGCCGTACCGCCGGGTGCGCCGTTCGACGCCACCGCCTGGTCGGCCGCGACCACCATCAGCGGCGGCTGGCAGGGCGTCGTGACCGTCGAGCTCGACGAGGTCCTCGCCCGCCGGCTGACGACCCGGATGCTCGCCCTGCCTGCCGACGAGGAGGCCAGCGACAGCGACGTGGCCGATGCCGTCGGCGAGCTGGTCAACATGGTCGGCGGCAACGTGAAGAGCCTGATGCCCGGCCCCAGCGTGCTCTCGCTGCCCGCCGTCGCCGCCGGCCGTGCGGCGTTCGCCAGCGACTCCGCCCTCGCCTGCCGCCTCGACCTCGTGTGGCAGGACGCCCCTGTCCGCGTCTCCGTCCACGTCCCCCAGGAAGGTCCCCGATGAAGATCCTGATCGCCGACGACAGCCGCGTGATGCGGCAGATCGTGATCCGCACCCTGCGCCAGGCCGGGCACGGCGGGCACGACATCGTGGAGGCCGAGAACGGCCGGCAGGCGCTCGAGATGGTGCAGAGCGAGGCCCCCGACCTGGTCCTCTCGGACTGGAACATGCCCGAGATGAACGGCATCGACTGCCTCTCCGCGCTGCGCGCCGCCGGATCTCAAGTGGCCTTCGGGTTCGTCACGTCGGAGGGCTCGGAGGAGATGCGCGAGCGTGCTGCATCCGCCGGTGCCGCCTTCCTGATCGCCAAGCCGTTCACCCCGGAGGCGTTCGACGACGCGCTCCGCAGCGTGATCTGAGGTCCGTACCGATGCCCGTCCACCTCCCCCAGCCCAAGCAGCTGCGCGACCTGCTCGCCGACCTCCTCGGCCGCGACGTCACGCTCACCCCGTCGGCCCCGTTCGCCCCCGGACCGGACACGCCCGCCTCGGTGGCGCTGTACGTCGACGACAGCCTGCGGATCAGCGCCCTCATCGCCTGCGACCTGGCGTTCTCGGCGTACTCCGGCGCGGCTCTCGGGCTGATCCCGGTCGGTGACGCCGCCGCCGCGATCGGCGACGGCAAGGTCACCGACGCCATCTCCGAGAACCTCTACGAGGTGCTCAACATCGCGGCCTCGACCTTCAACGTGACCGGCGCCGACCACCTGCGGCTCCACGCCCTGCACCCCGCCGGCCCACCGCTCGACCCGCAGGTACGGATCAGCACGCTCACGCTGGGACGGCGCGAGGACCTCGCGGTCGACATCGCCGGGTACGGGTCGGGGTTGTTGTCCGTCGTGCTGCTCTGATCCGAGCACGGCCTCACCTGTTGGGGGGATGCCCCGAGGGACGGGACCTTCCTATGCTCGGAGGGTGTGGCGTACCTCAGGCGCGCTCGTCCCGATCGAGACGCAGGTGACGGTGCCCGGCCGACCGGTGGGCGCACCGTCGTACCGGGCTGAGCTGCTGCGCACGATGCGGGTCGTCCTCGTCGCCGGGCTGCTGGCCGGCCTGACGATCGGGGTGCTGCTGCGGGTCGCGATGCTGCTCCTGCGCCTCGCCTCCCCCGGCTCGGCCGGACTGGTCTCCGACGACGGGTTCGAGATCGGGCGGGTCACGCCGTTCGGGATCTACAACCTCCTCGCCTTCGGGATCCTCCTCGGCTGCGTCGGCGCGGCGGCGTACGTCGCGGTGGCACCGTTCCTGGTCGGCCCGCCGACGCTGCGACGGCTGACGGTCGGCGTGACGGCGATGCTGCTGGGCGGCACCGCCGTGATCCACGACGACGGCGTTGACTTCACCGCCCTCGACACCGACATCGCGGTCGACCTCTTCCTCGTGGTGCCGTTCCTGTCCGGCCTGGTCGTGTCGTCCGTGGTCGACCTGGTCGACCGTCGGCTCGATCGATGGCCGCCCTGGCTCCCGGTCCTGACGCTGGTGCACCCGCTCATGGTCCTGGCGGTCGGCGTGGTCGCACTGGTCGTGGCCGCACTGCTCCCGGTGCGCCGCGCACTCCTGGCGCCCGTCCTCGCCAGCTCCGGACTCACCTGGATCGTCCGCGGAGCGTTCGCGCTGATCCCGCTCGCCGCAGCGTTCGGCCTGGCGCGCGACCTCCAGGCGGTCCTGGGCTGACGGGACACGACCGGGACAAGGCCGGGGACAAACCGGGGACCTCGGCCCTCCAGAGCGGGACGAGCAGCCTCCTAGCGTCCGCGGCATGACCCCCCAGAACCGCAAGCGAACGTCCCTCCTCGCCCTCGGCGCAGGCCTCCTCACGGCCTCCGTCCTGGCCCTCGCCTCCCCCGCCCAGGCGGCCGGCGAGTGGCAGGACGGCAGCAGCCAGTCCGACACGATCCTCGACTGCTGGACCGGCCAGCCCTCGACCGGCGTCACCGCGAACACCGGGTGGTGGTCGCCGACCGGTGAGGTGCCGAAGGTGGGCGAGCCGTTCCTGCTGCACGGGTACGTCGGCCTGGTCGGGCTGCCGTGCAGCAGCGGCGTGAGCGTCGTACCGGAGCTGCTCTTCGACGAGGCCGCCTTCGGCTACCCGGACGAGCCCGTGAAGTGGGGCATCAACGACATCGACGACCCGACCCCGACCTTCTCGACCGACCCGGTCCAGCTGACCCGCGGCGTCAACGGCGGCATCGCGATCGCCTCGGTCAACGGCCAGGCGATCACCCTCGAGCGCGGCCAGATCTTCGAGTTCCAGGTCCCCGTGGTCGCCAAGCGCGCGCTGAAGGGTACGGCGACGCCGGCTCCCAGCTGCTCCGAGCGGACGGCCGGCATCGCGCCCTGCCCGGTGGCCACCTCCGGTGACCACCTGCAGGTCGCGTTCAAGGTGGCCGGCCACGGCGGCAACAAGAGCTTCGTGACGCCGTACGTCCCGCTCTTCGCAGCCGGCCCCGACGGTGGCGCCGGTGGCGGTGGTGGCAGTCAGCTGGGGAAGGTCCTCTCGACCACCAGCGCGACCTACAAGGTCTCTGCCCGCAAGGTGGGCCGGGCGACCGTCACCGTCCAGGCCAGCGCGGCGCCCACCGGCCAGGTGGTCGTGCGTGACCTCGCCCGCAACGGCCGGGTCGTCGCCCAGGGCACGCTGAGCGCCGGCCACCACGGCGTCCTCACGCTGAAGGTGGCCAAGCTCGGCAAGGGCAAGCACCGGCTGGTGGCGCAGTACACCGGATCGACAGGCGTGCAGCCGTCGAGCGCGGCGGTCCGGAAGATGCGCCTGAAGTGATCCGCGTACGGCGCCCGGCTCCTCGACAGAGGGGTCGGGCGCTGTCGTGGGTAGCCTTCACCCGTGCCCCGGAGCGTCCTCCTGCTCGGCAGCGATCCCGACCTGATCCACCGGGTTCGGGCGGCGCTCTGCTCCGACCCACGCTTCATCGACCTGGGCGACGCGGTGCACGGTGACGGTTCGGCCGCGCCCCTCACCAACCTCTACCCGATCGCGATCGACCCGGTGGAGTGGACCGGCTGGGAGTCGAGGGCCAGCCCGATGCCCGACCCGCGCGCGCTGCGCGCCCTCGTGCTCGAGTGTCGATCGCCGGCCTGGATCGCCGAGGTCGGCGAGCTACTGGCGCAGCGGCTGGACTCAGCCATCTGGTTCGTGGACTCAGCCGACGTGGTCTGGCCCGCAGGCGGGGTCGACCCGGCCCGGATCGCGCTCTGACCGCACCTTGACCCCGCTTCTCCTCCGGGGCTACGTTGCGTCCAACCGATCTGAACACATCCGTTGACAGATACTCGAGGACCCACCCGTGCCCCGGACCGCTCCCACCACGCTGCTCGGCACCGTCTCCAGCCTCGGTACGACGAGCGGCGTCGCCAACATCATCCAGCAGCTGGCGCTGCCGCCGGTGGGCGAAGGCGTGAGCGAGAGCCGGGTGGTGTCGGGGAGTCCACGGCGCTACCCGATGAAGCGGGCGCGGACGACCGGGCAGTACCTCGCGCTCGCGGTGGCCGGCAACGACCAGGACCGCGCCGCCATGCGGGCAGCGGTCGCCGAGGTGCACCGGCACGTCCGGTCGGACGAGCACAGCCCGGTGGCCTACAACGCCAACGCCGCTGACCTGCAGCTGTGGGTGGCGGCCTGCCTGTTCCGGTTCTTCGTCGACCAGCACGTCCTGCTGTACGGCGACCTCGACCGCCCGGCGCTCGACACCCTCGTCAAGCAGGCGAGCCCGCTGGCCACCGGCGTCAACGTCCGCCCCGAGCGCTGGCCGGCGGACTGGGCGGCGTTCGAGGACTACTGGGCGAGCATGCTGCCGCGGCTGGCGATCTCGGAGGAGGTACGACGCGACTTCGAGTCGCTGGCCGACCTCGGGTTCCTGGGCGAGGCCTGGGGCCTGCCGGGACGCCTTCTCTCCAGGACATTCGGGCCGGCGTACCGCTTCATGACGCGCGGCAACCTGCCGCCGTACTTCCGCGAGCTGATGGGCTGGCCGTGGACAGCCAGGGACCAGAAGAACTTCGAGCGCGCCCTGACCGCCCTGCGCTGGGCCGACCGGCTGGGCAACCGGGTCGTGCTGCGGACGGTCTACCGCCTCTACGTCGCCGACTTCCGGATCAGGCGCAGGCTGGGCCTGAAGGTCCTCGGCCGGCTCCGCGTGTCCGACCTGATGGTCCGCGACGGCGGTGGCCGGCGCCGGATAGCCGGGGCTCCTCGGGCCACGGATTCATCACGGGATGTAGCCGAGTCACCGCTTCTGTAGCGGAGTTCCACCGGGGATGGGGGCACTCACCTACATCCCGTGGTGATTCCCACGCCCGAGCCACCATCCCGCAGGGTCGATCGGTCGAGATAGTCAGGACCTAGTCCCACGCGCGGGACCTCAGGTCACCGGCAGCGGCACCGATCAGGCACCCGAGCGACGGATTGCTCACCCTCGCCGATGGACCGGCACCGACTGTCGCACCGACCCCTGACGGGACCGGTGCATCCCCAGGAGATCGACCGTGTCCTTCGCAGCGTCCGACGCCGTCGGCTTCGTGTTGCACTCCGCGATCAACGGGCTGTCCCAGCGGCAGCAGGTGATCGCCGACAACATCGCCAACGTCGACACCCCTGGCTTCCGTGCCCGCAGCGTCGAGTTCGAGTCCGCGCTCACCAGCGCGATCGAGCGCGGCCGCGCCACGACGAGCGACCTCACCGCGACCGTCTCGGCCACGGGCACCCCGGTCGGTGCCAACGACAACAACGTCGACCTCCGCAAGGAGTCGATCGCCGCCATCCAGACGCAGTACCAGTACCAGATCATGGGCCGGGCGATCAGTGACCGCGACTCGCGCCTGAACCTGATGGCCGGAGGTGCGGCCTGATGGGCGCCTTCGACACGCTGCGGATAGCGAACACCGCGCTCGGTGCGCACCAGGTCTGGCTCGACGCGCTGGCCGGCAACATCGCCAACGCCAACACCGTCAAGCCCACCAGCGAGGACGCCTTCCAGGCGACGTACGTCGTCTTCGACCCCCGTGCCGACGGCGGCGTCGACGTCGCGGGCTTCGCCGAGAGCGACCCCGAGGGCCGGATGGTCCACTCGCCGGGGCACCCGCTGGCGGACGAGGACGGGTACGTCCGGCTCCCCGACATGGACATGGCCGCGCAGATGAGCGAGCTGGTCATGGCGCAGCGCGGCTACCAGGCGTCGGTGCAGGTCACGAAGACCGCGCAGGACACCTACAGCGCGGCCCTCCAGATCGGTGCCCGCTGATGGACATCACTCCCCTGCAGTTCCCGTCGGTGTCGAGCGCCAACGCGCTCGGCTCGATCGCCGCGCCCTCGACCGCCGACAAGGTTGCACCGTCGACCGGGCCGGACACCGAGTTCGGCTCGCTGGTCCTCGACGGCCTCGACCGGCTCGAGGGCCTGACCGACAAGGCCGACAACCTGGCCGTCCAGGCCGCCACCGGCAAGCTCGAGAACATCCACGACTACACGATCGCAGCCAGCGAGGCGTCCGTCGCCAGCCAGCTGACGGTCTCCCTGCGCAACCGCGCGGTCGAGGCGTTCAACGAGATCATGCGGATGCAGGTCTGAGGGCGGCTGACCAACGATGCAACAGCGCCTCACGCGATACCTCACGCGCGCCCGCGACACCTTCGGCGGCTTCACGGCCGGGCAGAAGGCCGTCGCCGTCATCGGTACGGCGGCCCTGCTGATCGCCGTCTTCATGGTGTTCCGCTGGGTGTCGACCCCCAGCTACGCCCCGCTGTACTCGAACCTCTCCGGCACCGACGCGAGCGCCGTGATCGAGGAGCTCGACGCCCAGGGAGTGTCGTACAAGATCACCGGCGGCGGCGGCACGATCATGGTGCCGCGCTCGGACGTCTACAGCACCCGGATCACCCTGTCCGGCAAGGGCCTCCCGGCCAGCACCGACGGCGGCTACAGCCTGCTCGACAAGCAGAGTCTGTCGACCTCGGAGTCGCAGGAGCAGACCAACTTCAAGCGGGCGATGGAGGGCGAGCTCTCCAAGACCGTCGAGGCCATCCACGGCGTCTCCACCGCGGTCGTGCACCTCGCCATCCCGGAGAAGCAGGTCTTCACCGACGAGCAGGACCCGCCGACCGCGTCGGTCCTCATCGACACCGAGCCGGGCACCTCGCTGGACGACGGCCAGGTCCAGGCGATCGTGCACCTGGTCGCGTCCAGCATCGACGGCCTCGAGCCGAAGAACGTCACCCTGACCGACGCGAGCGGCAAGCTGCTCACCACCGACGACAGCGCCGACGGCGGCGTCAGCGCCGCCTCCGCACGCACCAAGCAGGTCGAGGCCTTCCAGGACTCGATGCAGGCCGACATCCAGTCCGTGCTCGACCGCGTGCTCGGTCCCGGCAACTCGACGGTCACCGTCACCGCCGACCTCGACTTCGACAAGGCGGTCACCGACAGCCGGACGTACGGCACGAAGGAGAACATCCCGCCGCTGTCGGAGTCCTCGACCAACGAGACGTACGCCGGCCCGGCCAGCGGCGTCGACAAGACCGGTGGCGTCGTCGGTCCTGACGGGCAGATGGACCCGGCCGCGGCCGGCACCGGTGGCGACTCGTCGTACAAGAACACCTCGAAGACCCGCGACAACGCGCTCGACCAGACCGTCGAGCACCGCGAGAAGGCGCCGGGCTCGATCAACACCCTGCACATCGGGGCGGTGCTCGACGCGACCGCCGCTGCGGCCGTCCAGCCGCAGGTGGTCAAGGACCTGATCAGCAACGCGGTCGGCATCAACGCCCAGCGCGGCGACACGATCGACGTCACCACGATGGCCTTCGACCGCAGCGCGGAGAAGTCCGCCGCCGCCGAGCTGAAGGCGGCCCACGCGGCCGACGCGACGGCACGGCGCAACAGCCTGCTGCGCAACATCGGCATCGCCGGCGGCATCGCGCTGATGGTGCTCCTCGCCTGGTTCCAGGCGCGGCGCCGGACGAAGGTCCGCGACGACGCCCGGGCGTACCTGGTCGAGCAGCTGCGCTCCGACGCAGCGAGCCGCACCGCCCAGCTCGAGGCCCCGGCACTGGCTGCCCTCGAGTCCTCCGAGAAGGACGAGGAGGAGTCGATGCGAGACGAGCTCATCGCTCTCGTCGACCGGCAGCCCGACGACGTCGCTGCCCTGCTGCGCGGCTGGCTCGTGGAGCCGCGGCCATGACCCTGATGGCGACGTCCGGCTCCACCCTGGTCTCGATGGGGGTCCGCAAGGCCGCGGTGCTGCTCATCCAGATGGGCAAGGAGCGCGCGGCCCAGGTGATGGCGCACCTCAGCGACGCCGAGGTGGAGGCGATCTCCGGCGAGATCGCCCGCCTGGACGCGGTGTCCGCGAGCGAGACCGCGCAGGTGCTCACCGAGTTCCACGACCTGGCGACCGCGCACGCCCACGTCACGCAGGGTGGCTTCGGGTTCGCCCAGCAGCTGCTCGAGCAGTCGCTGGGTCCCGAGCGGGCCAAGGAGATCATGGAGCGGCTGCACGCGGCCGCGGTCCAGATGCCCTTCCAGTTCCTGCACCGTGCGGATCCCGCACAGCTGCGCAGCTTCATCGCCGACGAGCACCCGCAGGTGATCGCGCTGGTCCTCGCGCACATGGCCGCCGACAAGGCGTCCCTGCTGCTCAGCGGCCTGCCCGCCCACCAGCAGGCCGTGGTCGCGCACCGGATCGCGGTCATGGACCGCACCTCCCCCGAGATCGTGCGCACCGTCGAGGCCGTCCTGGAGCGGAAGCTGTCGTCGATGCTGCAGCCCACCGAGGTCTCCCGGGTCGGCGGCGTCGACCCCCTCGTCAACATCATCAACCGCTCGGACCGCCCGACAGAACGGCAGATCGTCGAAGGGCTCGAGGGCCTCGACCCGGCGCTCGCCGACGAGGTCAAGAGCCGGATGTTCATGTTCGAGGACATCACCGGCCTCGACGACCGCTCGGTGCAGCAGGTGCTGCGCCAGGTCGACACCGCCGAGCTCGCGCTGGCCCTCAAGGGCGTCAGCGACGCCGTGCGCACCAAGATCACGTCGAACCTGTCCGAGCGCGCGGCCGAGAACCTGCTCGAGGAGGTCGAGCTGCTCGGTGCCGTCCGCCTCGCCCAGGTCGAGGAGGCCCAGCAGGGCGTCATCCGCACCATCCGCCAGCTCGAGGAGCAGGGCCAGATCATGGTCCGGCGCGGGAGCGACGATGAGTTCGTCCTCTGAGGTCGTCCGGCCCGGGCTGCCCGAGCTGCGGGTCGGCACCTGGACCCGCCTCGGCGGCGACAGCGTCCTCGGCGACCGGGTGACCGAGTCGCTGCTCGACGGGATCGCCACGGAGGCCCGGGACGCCGCTCGCGCCCAGGGGTACGCCGTCGGCTGGGCCGAGGGCCGTCGTACCGCTGCCGAGCAGGCGGCCGTCGAGGAGGCCAAGCGTGCCGCCATCCAGGCGGACGCAGAGACCCGCCGCGAGGTCGAGCACCGCGCGGCGATCGACGCACTGGGCCAGGCCGCCGAGCAGGTCAGGGGGCTGCTCGACGACCTGGCCCGTGCGGTCGAGGACCAGGCGACCGACCTCGCCTGGTCGCTCACCACCACCCTGGTCGGCACCCAGGTCGCACGCCTGGGCCCGAAGGACGTCGTCACCCGGGTGCTGCAGGTGCTGCCGCCCGGGCCGGTCGGCCGGGTCCGGCTGCACCCGTCCGCCGCCGCGTCGCCGGCCGCGCAGGAGCTGGCCGACCGCGGTCTGGAGGTCGTCGCCGACCCCACGCTCGGCTCGATCGACGCCTTGGTCGAGGGCGTCGACGGCTCGGTCGTCGACCTGCGGATCCGCGAGGCGATGGCCCGGGTCCGGGAGGTGCTGTCATGAGCGTCGACACCGCCGTGCGCGCCCGCCTGCTGGAGGCCGCCGCTCCGCTGCACCTCGGCACCGTCGCCGAGCTGGTCGGCCTGCACCTCGAGGTGCGCGGCCTGCCGGACGTGGCCGTGGGCGACCTCCTCGAGGTCCGTACGACGACCGGCCCGCTGCTCGCCGAGGTCGCCGCGCTGCGTCCCGGCAGCGCGATCTGCCTGCCCCTCGGTACGACGACCGGTGTCCGCGCCGGCGACCTGGTCCGCACGACCGGTGGCCCGCTGCGGATCCAGGTCGGCGAGGCACTCCTCGGTCGCGTGCTCGACGGCCTGGGCCGACCGGTCGACGGTGGCCCGGCGCTCGCGCCGGCCCTCGGCCTGGAGACGGTGTCGACCGAGCTCGCCACCCCCGACGCACTGAGCCGCCCGCGGATCACCGAGCCCCTCGGCACCGGCGTCCGCGCCCTCGACTCCCTCGTCCCGCTCGGCCGCGGTCAGCGCATCGGCATCATGGCCGGATCCGGCGTCGGCAAGTCGTCGCTGCTCTCGATGATCGCCCGCGGCACCGACGCCGCCGTCAACGTGATCGCCCTGGTGGGCGAGCGCGGCCGCGAGGTCCGCGAGTTCATCGACGGCGACCTCGGCCCCGAGGGCCTGGCCCGCTCGGTCGTCGTGGTCGCAACCTCGGACGCCCCCGCCGTCGAGCGGCTCCGCGCGGCGTTCACCGCCACCCGGATCGCGGAGTGGTTCCGCGACGGTGGCCGCGACGTCGTACTGATGATGGACTCGCTCACCCGGGTCGCCATGGCCCAGCGCGAGATCGGCCTGTCCGCCGGCGAGCCGCCCGCCACCCGTGGCTACCCGCCCAGCGTCTTCGGCCTGTTGCCGCGCCTCCTCGAGCGCGCCGGTACGTCGGCCGCCGGCTCGATCACCGGTGTCTACACCGTCCTCGTCGAGGGCGACGACCTCCAGGACCCGATCGGCGACACCGCCCGCTCGATCCTCGACGGGCACGTCGTGCTCTCCCGCGACCTCGCCACCGGCGGTCACTTCCCCGCGATCGACGTGCTCGAATCGATCTCCCGCGTACACCGCGCCGTCACGACGCCCGAGCAGCAACAGGACGCCGGCCGGTTGCGGCGGATGCTCGCCGCGCACCGCTCGGTCCGCGAGCTCGTCGAGATCGGCGCGTACGTCGCCGGTGCGGACGCCGACGCCGACGCGGCCCTCGCCCGGCTGCCCCTGATCGAGGACTTCCTGCGCCAGTCCATGGACGACATCACGCCCCGCGCCGAGGCGTGGGACCGGCTGGCCGCGGTGGTGGCCTCGTGAGCCGCGTGCACCGCGAGGACCGCGGCCTGGCCGCCGTCGCCCGGGTGCGCGAGGTCCGCGAGACCGACAGCCGGATCGGCCTGCAGCGCGTCCTCGCCGAGGAGGCCGCCCTCCTCGGGCGCCTCGCCTCGCTCGAGTCGAGCATCGGCTCCGCGGCCGTGCCGGCCAGCACGACCGCCGCCGAGCTGGTCGCCGCCCGCACGCAGCTGGCCCACGTCGGCATCCTGGTCGGCGAGACCCGCGACCGGGTCGCGACCGCGGAGGTCGTCACCGCCGACTCCCGCGCCCGGTGGGGCGCCGATCGTGCCCGGCTGGCCGCGGTCGAGCACCTCCTCGAGCGCCGGGCCGCGCGTCGTCGTACGGAAGCCGAACGGCGCGCCGCCCGTGACGCCGACGACCTGGCCGCCCAGCGCTGGGCGCGAGGTGATCGATGAGCATCGACAACGTGACCACGCGGATCAGCGAGATCCAGGCCCGGCTGGCGCAGTTCACGACCGTGCGGACCACCTCCAGCACCGGCGGCAGCTTCGCGACCGAGCTGTCCGCGCGGGTGGGCGGCACCGCCACCGCCGGCTCGGTGAGCGGCGACGCCGTCGTCGCCGAGGCCCGCAAGTACGTCGGCCTCCCCTACATCTGGGGCGGCACCGACCCGACCAAGGGCATGGACTGCTCCGGCCTGGTCCAGGTCGTCTACAAGAACCTCGGCTACGACCTGCCGCGGGTGTCCAACCAGCAGGCGAAGGCGGGCACGCCCGTCGCCAGCATGGCCGAGGCGCAGCCCGGCGACCTGCTCGCGTGGGACAACTCCAGCCGCAACAACGGCGTCGACCACATCGCCATCTACATCGGCGGCGGCAAGATGATCGAGGCCCCGCGCACCGGCCTCGACATCCGGGTCGTGGACGTGCCGTCCACGCCCGACGTGATCCGCCGGATCATCGACCAGCCTGCCACCGGCGCCTCCCCGGTCTCCGCGCGGGCCGCCACCGGGACGCCGTACGCCGACCTGATCAACGCCGCCGCCGCCCGCACCGGCGTCCCGGCGAACCTGCTCGCCGCCGTGGCGAAGCAGGAGTCCGGCTTCAACGCCCAGGCCGTCAGCCCGGCCGGAGCGCAGGGCCTGATGCAGCTGATGCCCGGCACCGCGAAGGGGCTCGGCGTGACCAACCCGTTCGACCCGGCCCAGGCGATCGACGGCGGGGCGCGGCTGCTGCGCTCGCTGCTCGACAAGTTCGGGCGCACCGACCTCGCGCTGGCGGCGTACAACGCCGGAGCCGGCGCGGTCTCCCGGTACGGCGGCATCCCGCCCTACCAGGAGACGCAGAACTACGTCCGCAACGTGATGGCGATGGTGAGCTGATGAGCATCACTCCGTTCCTGCCGGGCCTCCCGGCCCCGGTCCCCACCGATCCGGGCGCGCCGGCCACCGGCGACCCCGGCGAGCTGGGGGTCGTGTTCGGCGACGCCCTCGCCGCCGCTCTGCTCGCCACCGTCCCGCTGCCGACCACGCCGGTCGCCGTGCCGACGGCTCCGGGCGCTGCGGTCGCGCCCGCCGCCGCCCAGGTGGCCGCCGCCCCGCTGGTCGCCGCCGCGATCGCGCCGGTGGTCGCACCCGCGACCGCGCCCGGATCCCCGACACCCGAGCCCGCCCCCGCTCCCGCGGAGGAGCCGGTCGCGTCCGCGCCGACCACCCCCGCGCCACCAGCGGCACCGAAGGTCCCGGCCCCGGGCACAGCTGCGGTGGTCGAGGTGCGAGGCCGCCCGCGGCCGAGCCTCGAAACCACCGGATCCGATGCCGGAAGCCAATCCCTCGCGAACCTCCCGGCATCATCACCGGAGGTCTCGAGGCTCGTCGCTGGCGCTCCTCACACCTCGACCGCCGGAACGCCGACGGTCGAGCGGGCCGTGGTCCAGCAGGTCTTCCCCGAGGTCACCCGCCTGGTCACGAGCACCCCTACCGACCGGCCGGGCACGCACCGGATCACCCTGACCCTGCAGCCCGAGCAGCTCGGTGAGGTGCGGGTGACGCTGGTCGTCAAGGACGGCGCGGTGCAGGTGCGCCTGGCCGGCAACGCCAACGACCCGGCCGGCAGCGCGGCCGTGCACCGGGCGCTGAGCGCCGGCGTTCCGGAGCTGCAGCGACTCCTCGAGCGCTCCGGCGCCACCGAGGCCCGGGTGCTGGTCCGCGACCCGTTCAGCCCCACCTCGCCGCAGCCCACCGCACCGAGCGCACCGGTCGCCGCCACCAGCCAGACGAGCGGCAGCACCGTCTCGGCCGACGCCGGCCGCGACGGCGCCTCCACCTGGGACCGCTCCTCGGGCGACCCCGACCAGCGCCGGCACCGACGCGACGTACCGGAACCCCCGCCCCTGGCACCGGTTCCGACCGTCACCACCACCGCGACCACCCCCGCCGGTCAGCTCGACCGGACCCTGTGAGGAGTAAGAGATGTCCGTCTCCAGCACCGAAGGCATCGGCGGCTACGGCGTGACCGGTACGGCGACCTCGGGCGCCACCGGCACGTCCGGTACGTCGAAGGCGGCCGACAAGGACATGTTCCTGCAGCTGATGGTCGCGCAGATGAAGTACCAGGACCCGCTCAACCCCACCGACTCCTCGCAGTTCCTCGCGCAGACGGCGCAGTTCACCGCGCTGGAGAAGATGCAGGACGTCGCCGACCAGACCGCGATGATGCTGAGCACCCAGCTGGCGTTCGGCGCGAGCTCGCTGATCGGCCAGACCGTGCGCTGGTACGACGCCACGGGCGCCGAGCAGTCCGGTGTCGTGCAGGGCACGACCTACCTGGCCTCCGGCCCGGTCCTCAGCGTCGACGGCAAGTCCGTCGCTGTCACCGACGTGATCAGCGTCGGCACCGCACCCACGATCCAGGCGCCCACCACCAGCGGTGGTGGCACCTACGTGCCGCCCAGCGGCACTCCGTCCACCACCGCCCGAACCGCCTGACCCGCAGAAGGAGAACCACCATGCTTCGCTCGCTCTTCGCCGGCATCTCCGGCCTCCGCGTGAACCAGACCATGCTCGACGTCACCGGCAACAACATCGCCAACGCCAACACCACGGGCTTCAAGTCGAGCACGACCGTCTTCTCCGACACCCTCAGCCAGATGCTCACCGCCGCCTCGGGCGGCAACGCCGAGCGTGGTGGCACCAACCCGATCCAGATCGGCCTCGGCGTCCAGCTCGCCGCGACCATGGCCAACTTCGGCCAGGGCTCCGCGCAGCTCACCGGCCGCCCGACCGACGTGATGCTGCAGGGCGACGGCTTCTTCGTGCTGCGTGACGGCGCGGAGGACGTCTACACCCGCGCCGGCGCGTTCACCTTCGACCAGACCGGGGTCCTCGTCGCGCCGAGCGGCATGCGGGTGCAGGGCTATGCCCTCGACGCCGCCGGCCTGCCCACCGGCGGTGCGGTCGACGTCGACCTCAACATGATCAACGCGACGCTGCCGGCCGGCGTGAACCTGACGTCGTACTCGATCGGCGCGGACGGCAAGGTCCGCGGCGTGTTCTCCGACGGCGTGCAGCGCGACATCTGCCAGCTGGCCGTCGCGGACTTCACCAACCCGATGGGCCTGGAGAAGATCGGCGACACCGCCTTCCGCGAGTCCGCCAACTCCGGCGCCGTGCAGCTCGGCGTCGCCGGCCAGGGCCAGCGCGGCCAGATCATGGCCGGTGCGCTGGAGATGTCGAACGTCGACCTGTCGGCCGAGTTCACGAACCTGATCCTGGCCCAGCGCGGCTTCCAGGCCAGCTCGCGGGTGATCACGACCAGCGACCAGGTGCTCGAGGAGCTCGTCAACATCAAGCGCTGACGCCGAACAGTCCCAAGCGCTCAGGGTCTCGGGACCCTGGCCGATGGGACCTGCGGAACGCCACGGACGGCGCTCCCCATCGATCCACGCACACGGAGGTGCCGCGGTGATCTCGCTGACCCGACTCTCGGGGACCACGTTCCTGCTGAACGCCGACCTGATCGAGCGCGTCGACTGCACCCCGGACACCGTGGTGACCCTGGTCGACGGCACCAAGTACATCGTGGCCGAGTCCCTCGACGACGTGCGCGACGCCGTCATCGACTACCGCTCGGCCATCGTGGCGCGTGCGGCCCTGCCGGACGCGTCCACCGTCGCGCCGGTACGTACGCACCAGGGCCGACTGTCCGCCGTACCCCCGCGAGGAGTGACCCCGTGAAGGACATCGCAACCCCCGTCGGCATCGTCGTCGGCCTGGTGATCATCGTCGCGGCCAACGTCCTCGAGGGCGGCAACCCGATGAGCCTCCTGCTCCTGCCGCCGATGCTCCTGGTGCTGGGCACGACGGTCATGGTCACGGTCGCGGGCGGCACGATGAGCGACGCCAAGAGCGCGATCAAGGACATCAAGCGCGCGTTCACCGGGTCCGTCGAGCCGGCCGAGGCCCTGGTCCCGCAGGTCGTCTCGCTCGCCGAGCGGGCCCGCCGCGAGGGCCTGCTGGCCCTGGAGGACAGCCTGCGCGAGATCGACGACCCGTTCCTGGTCAAGGGCGTCACGATGGCCATCGACGGCACCGACCCCGAGGACGTCCGCGACATTCTCGAGGCCGAGCTGCGGGCCAAGAAGCGCGACGACAAGCAGGCCGCGAAGTTCTTCGGCGACGCCGGCGCCTACGCGCCCACCATCGGCATCATCGGCACCGTCATGGGCCTGGTGCACGTGCTGGAGAACCTCGCCACCCCCGACGAGCTCGGCCACCTCATCGCCGGCGCCTTCGTCGCCACCTTGTGGGGCGTCATGTCGGCCAACGTGATCTGGCTGCCGATCTCGAGCCGGCTCAAGCGGCTCGGCGAGCTGGAGTGCGCGCGGATGGAGGTCGCCATCGAGGGCGTCGCCGCCATCCAGGCCGGCGCCAACCCGCGCCTGGTCGCGGAGAAGCTGCGCTCCCTGCTGCCGACCGGCACCGTCGAGCGCGAGGCCGCCTGATGTCCTCCGGCAAGGCGGGCAAGGGCGCCGGGCCGCCCCGACGGCGTCACCACGACGAGGACCACGAGGAGCACGGGGCCGGGCACGAGCGCTGGCTGGTCACGTACGCCGACATGGTGACCCTGCTGATGGTGCTGTTCATCGTCATGTTCGCGATGTCCACCGTCGACGAGAAGAAGTACGAGCAGCTCAAGGACGGGCTCGCCGTCGGCTTCGGGCGCGAGCAGTCGATCCTCAACGGCGCCAGCCCGATCAGCAACGCCAAGGGCGCGAGCGACCCCGGCGAGGCGTCGTACGAGATGCTGCTGGCGCAGGTCCCCGAGCCCCAGCGCGAGACCGTCACGAAGATCCTGCAGGAGTCCGACCGGCTCAAGAACGAGCGCGCCCAGGGCGCCGCCCGCGCCGAGGTCGACCGGCTGCTCGAGGTCTGGAAGAAGATCGACAAGGCGCTGCGCGACCAGGGCCTGCGCGACGACGTCCGCGCCACCATCGACGAGCGCGGCCTGGTCGTCAGCCTGGTCTCCCAGCACGTCGTGTTCGAGCCCGACATCGCCGAGCTGACCGACCGCGGCCGCCGCGTCGTCGACACCATCGCACCCGTGCTGGCCGGGCTGACCGAGCCGATCGAGCTCGACGGGCACACCAACCAGGAGCCCGTGAAGCCGCGCTACTACCCCTCCGACTGGGAGCTGTCGCTGGCCCGCGCGGCCAACGTGCTGCACCGGCTCGAGGACGACCACGGCATCGCCACCCGCCGGCTGCGCGCCACCGGCTACGGCCACACCAAGCCGCTGGTCGATCCCGCCCGGCACGGCTCGCAGCGGGTCAACAAGCGCGTCGACATCCTCGTGCTCAGCCAGCAGCCCGCCGAGACCCGCGCCCTGATGGGTGAGGCGTACGCCGAGCTGCGCCGCGAGGCCGGCCTCGACGGACTGCCCGTCGACCCCGCCGGCGACGGCACCGGCTCGGACCCCGCCGCGGCCGGCGTACCCACCCGCCCGCGCACCGACGACAGCAGAGAGGACCAACCGTGACCACGACCATGAACCCACCCACGGCCACCGCGGAGAACGCGGCCGCCAAGGGCGGCAAGGGCCGCATGATCGGCATCGCCGTCCTCCTCCTCGCCCTGCTCGGCGGCGGCGCCTGGTTCTTCGTGCTCAAGCCGAGCGGCGACACCGGCCCCAAGCCCGGCGACGTCGTCACGCTCGAGGCGATCCAGGTGAACCTCGCCGGCGGCCACTACCTGCGTCTGGGCATGGCGCTCCAGCTGACCGAGGGCACCAAGGAGGCCGACGGCAGCAAGGCGCTCGACGCCGCCATCACCGTGTTCAGCGGGCTGCCCGTCGGCGAGGTCAACAAGCCCGACATCCGCGAAGCTCTGCGCAAGCAGCTGCTCGACCGCCTCAAGGATCGCTACGACCACGAGGTGATGGAGGTGTACTTCACCGAGTACGTCACGCAGTAGCCGACGTACCACGCACCGCCCCGGGACCCTCCCCGGGACCCTCCGTAGTCCGAACGGACCACGGGACCCTGACCGCCCGGCGTCCCGACGACCCCTCAGGTCGGCTCCGGCCGCGACGATGGGCCCGTCGTGACCCTCCAGCGGCCGCGCCGTCGACCCCGCACGGCCGAACCCACGCCGTACGACTTCCGGCGTCCCATCCAGCTCTCACGCGAGCACCAACGCACCCTGCAGCTCGGGTTCGACAGCTTCGCGCGCCAGGCGACGACCGTGTTCACCAGCTCGCTGCGCACGGTGTGCACGGTGACCCTGGCGGGCATCGAGCAGCGCACCTACGCGGAGTACGTCGACAGCCTCGGCCCGTCGACGTACATGACGCTGTTCACGGCCGACCCGATCCCCGGCACCGGCGTGCTGGAGATCCCGCTGTTCGCGACCATGTCGTGCCTGGACCACATGCTCGGCGGGCCCGGCTCCGACGAGCAGCCCGACCGGCCGCTGACCGAGATCGAGGACGGCGTGATCCGCGGCCTGGTCGAGCGCTTGCTCGGCGAGATGCGCTACGCCCTCGACGGGATCGTCACCCTCGAGCCGAACGTCACCGGCATCGAGTACAGCCCCCAGTTCGCCCAGGTCGCCAGCGCCGCCGACGTGATGGTCGTGGTGACCCTCGAGCTCAAGATCGGCGAGCGCGGCCACCGGATGTCGGTGTGCCTGCCGTTCAGCGGCCTGCTCCCCCACCTCGCCAACGCCACCGGCAACGGTGCGGTCTCCGACCGCGAGCGTGCCCAGCGGGCGCACTCGGCGCAGCTGTTGCAGGAGCAGTTCCAGCGGGTCCCGGTCTCGGTGTCGGTGCGCTTCCGCCCGATCCCGGTCGACCCGGCGACGCTGGCCGACCTGCGCCCCGGATCCGTGCTCCGGCTCACCCACCCGGCGTCCGCGCCGCTGGACGTGACCGTCGCCGGCAACACCTTCGCCCATGCCACCCCCGGCGCCCGTGGCCAGCGCCTCGCCGCCCTCATCGTCACCACGCCCGAGGAGTCCTGATCCCCATGACCGATGTGCTCGACCCCACCCTGCTCGCCGAGGCCGTCGCGGTCGCCGCGGCCGGTTCCCTGCCGGCGGTCACGCCGCTGACGCCCGGTCCGGCGCAGCCCGGCTCGCCGCACGTCACCGCGGCCTTCGCCGGTGGTGCGATCGCCGAGCTCGACGGCGGGGTGCCCGGCGCGGTCGTGGTCCTCGTCGGCACCGAGCTGGTCGAGGCCCTCGCCAGCAGCCCGATGGGCGCGCTGGACGTCGCCGCCGCCGTCCAGCCGGCCCTCGACGCGGCCGCCCGCCAGCTCGGCGCGCACGCCCGCGGCGCCCGCACCCTCGACCTCGACGCGGAGGGGTACGACATCACCGCCGAGCTCGGCGGCCCGTTCAGCACGGTGCCGCTCATCGGCGCCGGCATCGCGGCCGCCGTCCTGGTCCCCGAGGCCACCCTCGCCGGTGCCCGCGAGCCGATCACCGAGGACACCCAGCCCGCCGCGTCCGTGCTGGCCGAGGCCGTCGCCGACTCCGCTCCCGAGCCGTTCGTGCCCGCCTTCGGCGCGGCCGTCGCCCCGCCGCGCGGCCTGGAGCTGCTCCAGGGCGTCGACATGGAGGTCACCGTCGAGCTCGGCCGCACCCGGATGACGGTGCGTGACCTGCTCGCCCTGACCCCCGGCGCCGTTCTCGAGCTGGACCGCGCCGCCGGCAGCCCCGCCGACCTGCTCGTGAACGGTCGCTTGGTCGCGCGCGGCGAGGTCGTCGTCGTCGACGAGGACTTCGGCCTGCGGGTCACCGAGATCCTCGACGCGAACGCCGCGGTCTGACGCCGATGTCCGACAGCGTGAGCCTGGCGACAGGTCGCCGATCTGGCTTGCCAGATCACGTGCTCCGGGTGCGTGCATCGCAAGGCGGCGGCGCGATGGCATACCGGGCTGTCTTCCGAGCGTCGCCAACGCAGCGAGGTGCGTGCCCGGGGGGCGTGAGATGGTGAGTCAGGTCGGCGACGTGTCGCTTGGCGAGCTGGCCGTCCGCCTGGTCGGCTCGCTGGCACTCGTGGTCGGGCTGCTACTGCTCATCGCCCGCTTCGCCAACCGTCGGTTCAAGGCGCCCTCGGGTGCGGCGATCCAGGTCGTGCAGCGCCAGGCGCTCGGACGCGGCCAGGGCCTCGCCGTGATCTCGGTCGGCACCCGGGTCCTCGTGCTCGGCACCACGGAGCAGCAGATCACGCTGCTGGCCGAGGTCGAGCCCGACGAGATCGGGCTGGACCTGACCCCGGTGGAGCTCCTCGACGACGCAGCGGACGGCGCAGCCGACGACGAGGGCGCCGAGGGCGCGCCGCGCCCGGCGCGCGTCGTACCCACCTCCGGCGCGCTCGCGGGCTCCGTCCTCTCGCCGCAGACCTGGAAGGACGCCATGGCCGCCGTCACCGGGAAGCGGGCGTCGTGACGACCCTGTCCCTCGCGCTGACGAGGGTCGCGCTGGTCGTCGCCGACCCCAGCGGGCCCAAGGGCCCGAACGGTCCCGGCAACGGCAACGGCGGCGGGACCGTGCAGATCGACCTGTCGGGCATGACCGACAAGCCGAGCAACAGCTTGCTCGTCTTCCTGGCGCTGACCCTGCTCAGCCTGCTGCCCGCGATCGTGCTCACCTGCACCAGCTTCACGAAGGTGCTCGTCGTGCTCGGCCTGACCCGCAACGCGCTCGGCCTCCAGCAGACCCCGAACAACCAGGTGCTCGCCGGACTCGCCCTGTTCCTGAGCCTGTTCATCATGTCGCCGGTCCTCTCGCAGGTGAACGACGACGGCGTGCAGCCCTACCTCGACGGCGACAAGACGACCTCGGCCGCCTTCCACGACGGCATGGAGCCGTTGCGGGACTTCATGCTCGACAACACCGACGACGGCGAGCTGCAGCTGCTCACCAGCGTCGCCGACCGCAAGCTGCCCGACAACCGCGACGACGTCTCGACCGCCACCCTGATCCCGGCGTTCGTGCTGTCCGAACTCAAGGACGCCTTCGTCATCGGGTTCATCATCTTCATCCCGTTCCTGGTCATCGACATCGTCGTGAGCGGCGCGCTGATGAGCCTCGGCATGATGATGATGCCGCCGGTGATGGTGTCGTTGCCGTTCAAGCTGTTGCTGTTCGTGATGGTCGACGGGTGGGCGCTGGTCATCAAGGCCCTCGTCGCGTCGTACGGGACGGGTTAGCTGCGATGACCGACACCGCGATCATCGAGATCGCCCTCAAGACCATGCTGGTGGCCCTCAAGCTGTCGGCGCCGATCCTCGCGACCTCGCTGGTCATCGGCTTCGCCATCTCGCTGTTCCAGTCGATGACCCAGATCCAGGAGTTCACGCTCTCGTTCGTGCCCAAGCTCCTGGGCGTCGGCGTTGCGCTGCTGTTCTGCGGCAACTGGATGCTGCACACCCTGATGACCTTCACCCGTGAGCTGTTCGACCTGCTCCCGGGACTGCTCGCCTAGGCGCGGACGTGGTCCTCTCCGTCGACGGTGCCGCGCTCAGCGCCCTGCTGCTCGCCTCGGTGCGGGTGGTGGCGTGGCTGGTCGTCGTACCTCCCTTCGCGACGCGGGGCATCCCCACCATGGCCAAGGTGGTCCTCGCGCTCGGCCTGTCCATGGCGATGGCACCGACCCTGGCCGCCCAGGACCTGCCCGGCACGACGCCCGGGCTGCTCATGGCCACCGCGGCCCAGGCGCTGATCGGCCTGGGCATGGGCTACGTGACGATGCTGCTGTTCTCGGCCATCGGCGCGGCCGGCTCGCTGGTCGACGTGTTCGGCGGCTTCGCGCTGGCCGCGGCGTGGGACCCGCTGGCGATGAACTCCAACACCGTCTTCGGCCGCTTCCACCAGCTGCTCGCGACCGCGCTGCTCGTCGTCTCCGGCGGGCACCTGATCGTGATCGGCGGCCTGCTCAGCACCTTCAAGTACCTGCCACTGACCGGCATGCCCGACGTGTCGAGCTGGGACGGCGTGCTGCTGACGGCGTTCTCGATGTTCTTCACCGTCGCCGTGCAGATGGCGCTGCCGATGATCGCGGTGCTCTTCGTCGCCGATCTCGCCCTCGCGCTGCTCACCAAGGTCGCACCGCAGCTCAACGCGCTCAGCATGATGTTCCCGGCCAAGGTCGGCCTCACCCTGCTGCTGCTCGGCCTGTCCTTCCCGATGCTGCCCGGCGCCCTCGAGCGCCTGGTCTCCTACGCCAACCAGGCGATGGCGACGATGGCCGGAGCGGGGTGATCGTCGGTGGCCGGTAGCGAGGAGAAGACCGAGAAGCCCACACCCAAGCGGAAGAAGCAGGCCCGCAAGGACGGCCAGGTCCCGCGCACCCCCGAGCTCGGCGGCTGGCTGGGACTGCTGGTGGTGTCGCTGGCGATGGGCCCGCTGCTCGACCACGAGCTCAACGCGCTGCGGACCATGATGGCCACCTCGCTGCGCTCCACGGCGGACCCGTCGATCTCCCTGGCCCTCACCCTGCTCGGCGACGCCGCGCGCCACGTCTTCCTCACCCTGCTCACCCTCGGCTCGATGATGCTCGTCGTTGGCGTCGTCTCCGCGCTGGCGCAGGGCGGCTTCTACCTCTCCCCCAAGCTCGTCAAGCCGGACCCGAAGAAGCTCGACCCGATCAAGGGCGCCAAGCGCCTGTTCGGTCCGCACGCCGCGTGGGAGGGCGTGAAGGTGCTCGGCAAGAGCACGGTCGTCGGCTTCCTCGCGTGGGGCGCGGTGAAGTCGATGATGCCGCTGGTCGGTGGACTGCTCCCGATCGGCGTCGTCCTCCACCAGGTCACTGCCGAGGTCTCCCACCTGCTGCTCACCGTCGCGATCGCCGGCCTGGTCATGGCCGCCGCCGACTACGCGATGATGCGCCGCCGGATCGGCAAGCAGCTGCGGATGAGCCACAGCGAGATCAAGCAGGAGCACAAGCAGTCCGAGGGCGACCCGATGGTCAAGAGCGCCATCCGCGCCCGACAGCTGGCCGCCGCCCGCAACCGGATGATCGCCGACGTCGCCACCGCCGACGTGCTGCTGGTCAACCCCACCCACGTCGCCGTCGCCCTGCGCTACGACCCCGAGCAGGGCGCCCCCCGCGTCGTCGCCCGCGGCGCCGGCGCCATCGCCGCCAAGATCCGGTCGGTCGCTGCTGAGGAGCGGGTGCCGCTCGTCCAGGACGTGCCGCTGGCGCGGGCGCTGTACCGGCACTGCCAGGTGGGCCAGGAGATCCCCCGCGAGCTGTGGGCCGCCGTCGCGCAGGTGCTGGCGTTCGTGCTCAGTCGCCGGCACGCCGGCCAGTACGGCGGGGAGCACCGCACCCCCCGTCGTACCGACGACCTGCCCGAGGTGCTCGCCCGCTCCCGCCGCCGGCGGGGCGGCGGGGATGCAGGGATACCCGCTTAGGCGGGTATCCCGTCGCTTCCTGACGGTTGCAACCGCCAGGAAGCGCAGGTTTTCGTCAGGAACGTTGTCGGAATACCCGCTGAAGCGGGTATTCCTGCACCTGCCTCAACCCCTCATCCACAGCCCCGCCCTGCCGATGGAGCCTGCGACGCCAGGACGGCGCCACCCCGCAGTGCCACGGACGGCGCGACCGGTCGAGAGGCTGTAGCCACCGCATGTCCGTGAAGTCGCTGACCCGGCTCGGTGTCCCCCTGGGCATCATCCTGATCGTCGTCATGCTCGTGGTGCCGCTGCCGGCGGTGGTGCTCGACCTGATGATCGCGCTCAACATCACCGGCGCCCTGCTCGTGCTGATGGTGGCGATGTTCATCCACAAGCCGTTGGAGTTCTCGGCGTTCCCGTCGGTCATCCTCGTGATGACGCTGTTCCGGCTGGCCCTCAACGTGAGCGCGACCCGGCTGGTGCTGCTGGACGGGTACGCCGGCAAGGTGATCGACACCTTCGGCCACTTCGTCGTCGGCGGCTCCCTGATCGTCGGGCTGATCGTGTTCGCGATCCTGCTCGTCATCCAGTTCGTCGTCATCACCAACGGTGCGGGCCGCGTGGCCGAGGTCGGGGCCCGGTTCACGCTCGACGCGATGCCCGGCAAGCAGATGGCGATCGACGCCGACCTCAACTCCGGTCTGATCGACGAGGAGGAGGCCCGGCGCCGGCGTGCAGAGGTGCACGCCGAGGCGGACTTCCACGGCGCGATGGACGGTGCGTCCAAGTTCGTGAAGGGCGACGCCATCGCGGCGATCGTGATCACCCTGGTCAACCTGCTCGGCGGCTTCGCCATCGGCGTCGCCCAGTACGGCATGCCGTTCGGCGAGGCGATCAACACCTACTCGCTGCTCTCGATCGGCGACGGCCTGGTCTCCCAGATCCCCGCCCTCCTCCTCAGCGTCGCGACCGGCCTGATCGTGACCCGCGCGGTCGCCGACTCCGACATGGGCTCCGACATCGTCGGCCAGATCTTCGCGCGCAAGATGCCGCTGCGCGTCGCCGGCTTCGGCGCGCTCGCGCTGTGCGCGATCCCCGGCCTGCCCAAGCTGCCCTTCCTCGTGGCCGGCGGGCTGATGCTGCTCGGCGCGAGCCGGATCGACGAGTCCGCCGCCAGCGGTACGACGGGCGCCGACGCGGACGCCACCGCCGGCGAGCTGGCCCAGGTCCCCGACACCCCGGAGGCCCTGGTCGCCGAGATCCGGGTGGACCCGCTCGGCCTCGAGCTCTCCGCCGACCTGATCGACCTCGTCGACAGCCGCTCCGGCGGCGACCTGCTCGACCGGGTCAAGGCGCTGCGCCGCAAGGTGGCCGGCGAGCTCGGCATCGTGATCCCCCCGGTCCGCACCCGCGACAACCTCGAGCTGCCCGCCAACACCTACGCCATCACGCTGTACGGCGCCGAGGTCGCCCGCGGCGAGGCGCCGCGCGGCACGGTGCTGGCGATCGGCGAGTTCCTCGGCTCGCTGCCCGGCACTCCCACCCGCGAGCCGGTCTTCGGCCTGGACGCGAAGTGGATCCCGGCCGAGCTGCGGCACCAGGCCGAGATCGGCGGCGCGACCGTCGTCGACCGCGCCTCGGTCGTCACCACGCACCTCGCCGAGGTCGTCCACCAGCACGCCAGCCGCCTGCTCGGTCGCGAGGACGTCCGCCTCCTCACCGACGTCATCAAGCGCACCCACCCGGTCGTCATCGAGGAGCTCACCCCGACCCAGCTCTCGCTCGGCGAGGTCCAGCGCGTGCTCCGCGCCCTGCTGGAGGAGCGGATCCCGATCCGCGACCTGGTCCGGATCTTCGAGTCGCTCTCGGTGCGTGCCGCGGTCAGCAAGGACCTCGACGGCCTCGTCGAGTCCGCCCGGGCCGCCCTCGAACCGGCCCTCGCCGCGCCCTTCGTCACCGACGGGGTGCTGCACGCGATCAGCTTCGAGCCGCTGCTGGAGCAGCACATGCTCGAGGGCCTGCGCCCGACCGAGCACGGCGCGGTCGTCGTCCTCGATCCCGACGTGGCCCAGCGGGTGCTGCTCGGCCTGGCCCAGGCGGTGCAGGCGGCCGAGAACACCGACGTACGCCCCGTCCTCGTCTGCGCGCCGGCGCTGCGGGCCGCCGTACGCCGGCTGGTGGCGCCCACCGTCGAACGCCTCCCCGTCTTCTCGTACGCCGAGCTCGGTGCGGCCCACGAGGTCCGCTCGGTGGCCGTCGTGTCCGCGACCGGAGCTCGTCCGGCGCTCGGCGCAGGGGTCTAGGGTGCGGCTCCCAAATCCCCGCCTGCTACGCGACGTTTCCGACTCGATCCGGCTGCGTTGGCGTCGCTCGAAGGGCGACCAGGCACGTCGTCGCTCCGCCGCCTTGCCGGATCGGCCGGAAACGCCGCTCGCGACGGCGCCGATTCGAGAGCCACACCCTAGGAGGACCAGCCATGATGTTCGACCTGCGCGTCTTCGTGCTCGCCGCCCTCGTCGCCTCTCCCGCCGGCTTCCTCGCCGCCAACGGCGAGCTGAGCCTCGACGAGGCGCTGACCCGGCTGCTCGTGGTGATGGTCGGCGCCACGGCCGCCGCCCTGGTGGTGCGCACCCTGTGGCCGCTGCTCGCCGGACCGGGCCCCGAGCTGCTCGAGGCCACGGTCGACGACAGGCTCCCGTTCGGGGCGGCGCCGGAGACAGGCGACGAGCCGGAGCTCCTCGACGACCTGTTCGGCTTCCAGGAGCCGCTCGAGGACCTCAGCCCACTGCCGGAATGACCCACTCCAGCACGGTGCCCTGACCGGGCGCCGAGCTGACCAGCAGGTGCCCGCCGAGGCCCTCGGCCCGGGAGCGGAGGTTGCCGGTGCCGCTCCCCACTGACTGCGACGCCGGGTCGAACCCGACGCCGTCGTCGACGACGCGGAGCCGGAACCACGCCGACGACGCGGTCAGCTCGACGGTGACGCTGCTCGCCGCGGCGTGCCGGGCGACGTTGGACAGGGCCTCACGCAGGGTGCTGAGCACGTGGCTGCCGGCCTCGGGCACCAGTGCCCGGTCGACCGGGCCCTGGATCCGGAGCAGCGGCCGGAAGCCCAGCACCGGGGCGTACTCGCCCAGCAGGGCCCGCACGTCGTCGAGCAGCGGGCGGCCGGAGCCGGTGCCGAGCTCGAAGATCACCGAGCGCAGCTCCTTGATCGCGCCGTCGAGCTCCCTGACCGCGCCGTCGACCCGGGTGCGCAGCTCGGCCGGGTCGAGGGCGCGGGCGCCCTGGAGCTGCATGCCGGTCGCGAACAGGCGCTGGATGACGAGGTCGTGGAGGTCGCGCGCGATCCGGTCGCGGTCGCGGGCCACGAGCAGCTGGGCACGCTCGCTCAATGCCTGCCGCCGGTCCAGGATCAGGCCGAGCTGGGCCGCGGTCACCGACACCAGGTCGAGCATGATGTCGCGCAGCGAGGGCGTCTCCTCCGCACGGTCGACGAGGATCGCGCCGGGGCCGGAGAGCCGGGTGTGCACGGGTACGACGAGCGTCGTGCGGTGGTGGTCGTGCGGGAGCCGCTCGGGCACCCGGGAGGACGTCACGTGGCGGATCTGGTCGGCGTACCTCTCGACGACGCGCGGCGCGGCCATCGTGTCGCCGGCGACCTGGCGGACCTCGAGCAGGCCGGCGTCGACGCGGACGTAGGCGACCAGGCGCGCGCCGCACAGGTCGCGCAGCGAGACGACGAGCTCGTCGAGGGCCTCCTCGACGCTGGTCGTGCCGGTCAGGTCGCGACCCACCTCGCCGGTGCCGGCCAGCCAGCGTCGCCGCCACTCGACCTGCTCGTAGGTGCGGGCGTTCTCGATCATCGTGCCGGCCGCACGGGCCAGCGCCTCGACCAACGCCTGGTCGGTCGCGGTGAACTCCTCGTGCCCGCGCTTGTTGCCGAGGTAGAGGTGGCCGAACGCCTGGTCGCGCACCAGCACCGGCGCCCCGAGGAAGCGGTCGATCGCCGGGTGGCTGTGCGGGAACGAGCCCGTCGAGACCGGGTGGTCGGCCACGTGGTCGACCCGGATCGAGCGCCGCTCGCGCGGCACCAGGCCGAGCAGCCCGTGACCCTCCGGCATCCTCCCGATCTGCGTGAACTGCTCGCCGACGGCGGCGTTGGGCACCAGGTCGATGAAGTCACCCTCGTCGTCGACGATCCCCAGCACGCCGTACTCGGCGTCGGTGAGCTGGCAGGACGCCTCGACGATGCGGGTCAGCACGCCGCGCAGGTCCAGGTCGGACCCGATCGCGACCACTGCGTCCAGCAGCGCGCGCGCCTCGGCCGGGAGCTCGAGATCCTGGTCCAGGTCCATCAGGTGCCGATCCCCTCTCACAGCGATCGCTGACCTCTGAAGGCTATCCCTTTACTTTGTCGCGCCACCACTCGCGCATTCCGCTGATCGGCACCGGGACCTCCGTCCTGAGGAATCCGGGACGCGGTACCCGGTCGGTACGCCGCCAAGCCGTCACCAAATCGCATGGTGACGCGTTGGGCACCTGACGGTCGCCGATGGGGAGCGACCGACGAAGGAGTGGTGACATGGGGCGCTGGCTGCGGATCGGGACGACGGTCCTCGCACTGACGATCTCGGGGGCTGCGCTGCCCGCAGCCCAGGCGGCGGAACCCGCCGTCCAGATCAGGTTCACCACCCAGCCCCGGGTGACGTTCTCGGAGGGGCTGACCTCCGAGAGCGGCACCAAGGGCGCGCTCACGTCCGTCGCGTGGTCGGTCTCACGGCCCTCAGCGGTCACCGTCCGGGCGCTCGACGCATCGGGAGCCGTGGTGCGGACCCTCGCGCAGGACGTGCCGGTCACGAACACCCAGGACGTCGACTGGACCTTCGTCGACGCCGCCGGGCACGACGTACCCGAGGGCGACTACCGGCTGCGGGTCGAGGCCGTCGACGCCGACGGCACCCGTGACGTCGAGTACTACGCGATGCCGCTCGACCGGCACACCGTCGTCCCGCTGCAGGGCGTGGCCAGCGGTACGACGTACTCCACCAACGCCACGATGTCGATCGGCCCGCGTCCCGGCATCACCCCCGTCAGCGCCCGGTTCATGGTCGGCGACGGGTACGGCGCTGCGACGTGCGCGGTGAGCGACGCGAAGGCCCCCGGCTTCGGCGGCCGCATCCAGGCGACGTTCAACGTCTCGGACTGCGGCACCTACAGCGGCCTGGCCGGCGCGCTCTTCGAGTTCACCGACCGGATCGGGGCGAAGCAGCAGGGCTACAGCACGACGATCCCGGTACGCGTCGTCGACCGCGTCGCGCCGACGGCGAAGCTGCACCTCTCCGACGCGTCGCAGACCCTGCACCTCGCACGCCCGGGTGCCTACGAGACCACCACGACCCGGTTCGCGGTGCGCGACGCCAGTGCGATCACCGCGGCGACCTACGAGGTCCGCAACGGGGTCGGTGCCCTTGTCGCGACCGGCACGCTGGACGACGGGGGCGCGCTGGAGGCGGACCCCCTGACCCACCTGTTCGGCCTGGAGTGGGACGGCGCCCGGGACAACGGCGCCCTGCTGCCCGCCGCGCGCTACCGGGTCACCACCCGCTTCACCGACGCCGCCGGCTACCGCACCACGGGCCCCGCCGTGACGGTCGACCTCGACGCCACCGTCCCCGGCACCCTGGCCCTCACCCGCATCGACGGCTACCGCTGGCAGGTCGTCGTGACCCCGAAGGCCGGCGCCGGCGTCACCGCCGTCGCCGTGTCCACCTCGCCGGCGGACAGCGCCGACGACGCTCCGCAGCAGGCGACGTACGACGCCGCCACCGGCACCTACCGCTCGGTGGTCAACCTGGCCGGCCGCCCGGCGGGGACCTACCCGGTCCGTGCTCTCATCACGCGGGGCGCGGCGTCGACGACCTTCACGACGCCCGACCAGGAGCTGGTCCTCGCCGAGGACACCGCGGGTCCGGTCGTGACCCAGCCCGCGAGCACCCGGCTCTACCTCGGCCTGCCCGACCAGTACGTCGCGGGCACCTTCAGCTTCGGCGTCAGCGACCAGTCGGCCGTGCAGTCCGCCGACTTCGTGGTCACCAGCGCGGACGGCACCACCCTCGTCGACCACACGGTCGCCGCGGGCGGCAACGGCCGCACGTCGTTCACCTGGGACGGCACCGGCCCCGACGGCAAGCGGCTGCCCGGCGGTGACTACGTCGTCCGCACGACCTTCACCGACGCGCTCGGCAACGCGACCCCTGCAGCCGTGACCGTCCGCCTCGACGACACCGTTCCGGGAACGCTCGCGGTCGTCGCCACGACGGGCAACAAGGTCACCCTCGAGCTGACGCCCACGCCCGGCGTCACCGTGCAGGCCGCCGGCGTCGCGCTGATCGGGAACAGCTGCTGCGGCGCGGCGATGGAGCGCGACCCGGCGACGGGCCGCTTCCGGGTCACCGTCGACCTCGACAGCCGACCAGCAGGGACCTATCACCTCACCAGCCTGGTCGCCCGGGACACCCCGGGCGCGGCTGAGCCGTACGGCTACTACTGGACCGCACCGGTGACGGTGTCAGTCAGCCACTGAGGCTCAGAACCGGCGCAGCTGGTACAGCCCCCGTGTCCGCGCGACGACGGTGCCCTCCTCGTCGGTGACCTCGGCGACCATCTCGAAGTCCGACTTGCCTCGCTCGGCGTACTCCGCGAGCACCCGCTCGATCTCCTCGTCCTCGATGCGGGCACGCGAGACGACCGCAGTGGTGGCGGGGCGCAGGAAGTCGATGGTCATCGACTTGATCAGCGGTACGCCGCCCTCGACCGCCAGCGAGGTGCGCGGGAGCAGGCCGCCGAGGACCTCGGCGACGGTGAACAGCGAGCCGGCGTACGCCGTACCGAAGTGGTTGACGTTGGGTGCGGCGGGGATCCGCGCGGCCACCGTGTTCCGCTCGAGCTCGACGACCTCGACCTGCATGGCGTCGAGGATCGGGATGATGCGGCGGACGTCGGCGGTGGTCTGCTGGAGGTCGGTCACGCGGACCAACCTACTCACCAGGGTCGCTGCGGCAGGTCCCTGATGTACGGCGCCAGCAGGGCTCCGGACTGCTCGACGGTCAGCACCTCCGACGGGTCGAGCGGGATGACCTGCCGCTTCGACTGGTCGATCTCCCACACGTCCTCACCGACCAGGCGGCCCTCGTCGTCGTACGGCCAGATCATGTGCTCGACGTTGGCGACGAGGTAGTGCGCGGCCGGGTCGACCGGGGCGCCGGCAGCGACGAGCACGGAGCCCGGCGTCTGCTGGTAGATGGTCGCGGTGGACACGATCATGTTGTCGCCGACGGCGAGCTGCTCGTCATCGGTGTAGAAGACGCACTGGGCCGTGCCCGACCACTCCTCGTAGACCGCCTGGACCGCCTCGGCGCCGTCGAGCACGGTCTGGATGCCGAAGACGTTGAAGTGGTAGACGGGGTGCGCGACGGTCATCTCCGGGGCGAAGATCTCCTTCCAGCGACCGGCCATCTCCAGGTTGCGGTGCCGGTCGTAGGCCGCCAGCAGCCAGCGGTGGCGCGGGTTGGTGGTCGTCTCCATCAGGCGGCGGACAGCGGCGTTGGTCTGGGTGATGTCGAAGCGGCTCATGACTCCACGATCACCTCCATCGGGGCCGCGGGTCTTGACAGCGCGCGACCCGTTCTTGACCCTGAGCGACATGTCGCTGATCCGTGGCACGGCGCTCCAGGGGTACGCCGAACTGGTCGACGAGCTGGGTGGCGACCTGCAGACGCTGCTCGACCTGGCCCACCTGCCGGCCGCGGCGCTCGGCGACCACGACAGCTTCGTCAGCTACCGCAGCGTCGTGACGGCGCTGGAGGCGGCGGCCGCGGCGACGGGAACCGACGACTTCGGTCGCCGCCTCGCCACCCGCCAGGGACTGGAGATCCTCGGTCCGCTCGGTGTCGCGGCGCGCACGGCCGGTACGACGGGCGCGGCACTGCAGGCCATCGAGCAGTACATGACGGTCTACAGCCCGGCGATCGCGATCACGGTGACCGCGCCGCCGCGCTCGCGGATGGCCGAGCTCGAGTGGCGGATCGTCGTACGGCGGGCGCCACCGCACCGCCAGGCGGCCGAGCTCGCGCTGGGCGTGGCCCTGCGCGTGCTCCAGCTGCTCGCGGGCGCGGACTTCAGGCCGCGGTCGGTCCAGCTGCGCCACCAGCCCCTGGGCGACCCGGCGACGTACCGCGCCTATTTCGGCTGCTCGGTCGAGTTCGCCGCCGACCGCTACTCCTTCCGGTTCCCGGCCGCGGTGCTGAGGCGACCGCTCGCCGATGACGGGGACGTGCACGCCCTGGCCCAGCAGTACCTCAGCACGATCGCGGTCCCCACCGCATCGGCCACGGCCGACACGGTCGCCGAGCTGGTCCGCCACATGCTGCCGACCGGCACCCTCGACCTCGACCTGGTCGCCGGCCAGCTGGCGCTGCACCGCCGTACCCTCCAGCGCCAGCTCGCCGAGCAGGGCACCTCGTTCGCCGCCCTCGTCGACCAGGTGCGCCGTGACGAGGCCGAGCGCTACCTGCGCGAGACCGACATGCCGCTCGGCCAGCTCGCCGGCGTGCTCGGCCTGAGCGAGCAGAGCGCGCTGTCCCGGGCCAGCCGGCGGTGGTTCGGGCTGCCGCCGAAGCAGGTCCGGAAGACCGCACGAGCCGTGTCAGCGAAGGTCGAGAACGAGGCAGGCCAGGTCAAGACCTGAGCCGGGCCGGCGTGCGACATTCAGGCGGTCCGCCTTCCCGACCGGGATGGACTTCTGCGACCGACGTGGTGCCCGAGCGCGCCTCGGCGACCTGGCACCCAGGCCGCCGCGATCCCCGGCATCCAGGACGGCACCGGCTGGCGGGCGCCAGCCATCCTCCCCGCGGGGTGACTCCCGTGCGCCCCGGTCAGGCGACGTCGTACCTCGCCTGGCCGAGGCGCGGGTGGGCGGAGCCCTTCAGCAGCACGTCGGCGACCAGGTCGACGTCGTCGATCATCGGGACATGGCCGCACCTGGGCAGGGTCACGTGCTCGGCGTTCGGGAGGGCCCGCCGCGCACGGCCGGCCTGGTACGGCAGCAGCACGAGGTCGCGGGTGCCCCACGCCACCGTGACCGGGATGGCCGGGTCGATCGGGCGGTCGAACGGGAAGCCGCCGTCGATGATCGTCTCCAGCGCCGGCCGTGCGTGCACCAGGCCGCGCACGTCGCCGAGGGCAGCCTCCGGGCTGAGCTTGTGGCCCTTGGTCATCAGCAGGCCGAAGGCGGCGGCGCGACCGGGCGCCGTCCTGAGGATCGCGGGGGCGACCGGCTGCGCCAGCGTGGCGGCACCGGTGAGCAGCGTGAAGACGGCCCGGATGTAGGCGAAGTCGACCTGGTTGCGCCAGAACCCGGCCGGCGCGAGCGTGGTCGCGCTGCTCACCAGGTCGTCGGCCGCCGCCTCGAGGGCGATCCGGCCACCGAGCGAGTTGCCCGCGATGTGCGGGCGGTCGAGGTCCTGCTCGACGAAGAAGTCCTCGAGGATGTCGCGCAGGATGTCGCGCACCGGGCGGCCGTCCGGCACCAATGCCGGCGACTCGCCGTGGCCCGGCAGGTCGATCAGGATGAGCTCGCGCTCCTGGGCCAGCCGGTCGACCAGCGGGTACCACGCCTGCCGCCGGTGCCCGATCCCGTGCACGAGCACGAGGGGCTCTCCGGAGCCGATCCGTTCGTGGGCAAGCATGGCGACCTCGCTCTTCCCCGCACCGACGCTGGTGCGGCAGATAGGTGCAACGGAGAGTTGCGGATACCGAGGGTATGGGACGTGCTAGCTGCGCGCAAGCACTTGTTCGCACCCGGGTGCGCGGACCGTTCGCTCTCTTTGACGACTGAGGAACCCTCACTAGGGTCGTGCTCGGCGCGGCGGTCCCGGCAGGTTCGGCCGCGCTCTCGGTTCTCGGACAAGGAGATGCTCCTCATGACGCTCGCCCTGACGCGCCTGCTCGGCGCCGGCCTCGCGGCCGCCCTCACCGCAGGGTCACTGCTCGTCGCGCCGCCACCCGCTCACGCGACCCCGGTCCTCACCGACGCCCGCCTCTCGTTCGGTGGCGGCGGGTACGGATACACCACCACGTGCCCTCCCAGCAATGCAGCGCCGCCGCCCGGCCCGTCCGTCGCGCTCGTCGAGAACGCGGCCCCCGCGAGTGCCAGCCACGCGTTGTCCAGGACGTTCGCCGCCCAGAGCGACCCCACCGACACGGTGACCAACACCGTTGCGCTCCAGGCCCGAGGCTCGGTCACGACGTCCGGGGGACGACCGACGTCGTTCGCGATGAGCTACAGCGGCGCGATCACGGCCTCCGCCAGCAAGGGCACGTCGTCGAAGTGCAGCGCCTACACGAGGCTCGGCGCCTGGGTGTCCACCAGCTTCACCCTGACCACCCCGACCTGGGCGACGATCACCATCGACGGCCGCGGCCCGGGCTCCAGCGGAGTCGAGATCTGGCAGACGTCGGGTGACTTCGACGTCGCCAGGTCCGACGACACCGACGGCGCGGGAAGCTCGACCGTCCTGCTGCCCGCAGGCGACTACGAGGCCGCCGTGGGCGGTGACGCCTGGCACCAGACGAACACCGCCTACAGCGGCACCCGCTCGGGCAGCGCGTCGATCACGTTCGCCCCGATCGGATCCGCCTCCAAGGCCCCCTCCGGCAAGGCGGGCACGTACGTCTCGCTCCCCGGCGCCCGCGACTGCGCGACCCACAGCGCCACGACGACCCTGACCGCCAGGAAGAAGCGGATCAAGCAGATCGAGAAGGTCACCTTCACCGTCAACGGCAAGAAGGCCGCCACCCTCAAGGGCAAGAAGCTCAAGAAGGGGCGGGCCGTCGTCCTTCCCCTGGCCGACAACACCGCCGCCGACATCACCGCGACCGTCACCCTCGAGAACGGCAGGAAGCGCAAGGTCAGCGCCGGGTACGTCGCCTGCACCAGCTGAGCGCGCGACGTACGGGCTAGGTTCGTGCCCGGCGCACCCGCGGCAGCCGGTGCACCTCTCGGGTTCTCGGACAAGGAACTGCACCTCATGTCGCTCGCGCACGCGCGCCTGCTCGGCGCCGGTCTCGCCACCACACTCGCCCTCGCCACAGCCGCCGTCCTGCCAGCGGCCCACGCCGCGCCGGCCCTCACCACGGCGAGCCTGTCCAGCTACGCCTTCCAGGACGTCGAGGGTCCGTGCGAGCAGACGGACCCGGCCGACCTCCCGGCGCAGGTCGCCGGCGTCACCGAGAACGGGCCGCCCGCCTCGATCACGGACACGGTGACCCGGACCTTCGCCGACCCGGCCGACACGTCCGAGCCCGCGCGCTCGGTGACCACGACGACGACCCTCCGGGGCACCGCGTCGGCCGCCTCCACGGCAGGCCTGCCGACGTCGCTGACCCTCGACGTCAGCGGTACGACGAGCACGGTCGCGACCGATCCGCCGCCCGACTGCCGGGCCGCGATGGTCCTGGGTGCCGACCTCCTGGCGGACTTCACCCTGGCCTCGCCCCTGTGGGCGACCCTCGCGGTCAGCGGTCAGGGTCCCGGCCAGAGCACGATCGACGTCTTCCGCAACGGCGCCGCCGACCCGAGCTGGTCCCTCCCCCGCGTCGGGTCGGTGACCGTGCTGGTCCCGGCGGGGTCCTACGAGGCCCACCTCGCCGCCGACACGGACCTCCCCTCCGACACCGTCGTCACCGCCACCCGCTCGGCCTCCTTGTCGATCGCGTTCGTCGTACCGGGTTCTGCGACGAAGGCACCGTCGGGCCGGGCGAGCAGGTACGTCGGGCTCCCGGGCGCACGCGCCTGCCCGACCCACGACGCCACGGCGCGGTTGACCGCGAGGAGGAAGCGCATCAAGCGGCTCCGAAAGGTCACCTTCGCCGTCAACGGCACGCGGGTCGCCACTCTCAGGGGCAGGAAGCTCAGGAAGGGGAGCTCCCTCGCCCTCCCGCTGGCCGACAACGCTCCGGCCACCCTCACCGCCACGGTGAAGCTGCGCAACGGCAGGAGGCTCGCGGTCGACGCGAGCTACCGCGCCTGCACCGAGTGATGGCTGGGGTGAGTTGTCAGCCTCGCAGCACCTTGTCCATCGCCTTGCCGCGGGCGATCTCGTCGACGAGCTTGTCGAGGTACCGAATCCTCTGCATCAACGGGTCCTCGACGTCCTCGACCCGGATCCCGCAGACCACGCCGGTGATCAGGACGGCCGCGGCGTTGAGCCGGGCAGCGGCGAAGAAGTCCTCGAACGTCGTACCCGCGTCGAGGCGTGCCTGCAGCTCGGCCGGGGAGAAGCCGGTCAGCCAGCAGATCGCCTCGTCGAGCTCGGCCTTCGTGCGCCCCTTCTTCTCGACCTTGGCCACGTAGTGGGAGTAGACCGACGCCACGCTGGTCGAGAAGATACGGTGCACGCATCGCAGCGTAGTTCGAGCGCAGGAAGAGGTGCCTCCAGCGTGGCCGTCGACCAGGTCCGACCACGCACGAGCCCTGCGGTCGTCGTGGCGATGCTGTCGTGCTGCGGCATCGTGGTCTCGCTGCAGCAGACGCTGCTGCTGCCGCTGCTGCCGGACCTCCCGAGGATCCTCGGTACGTCGGCCGACAGCGCCTCCTGGCTGGTGACCGCGACCCTGCTCAGCGGCGCGGTGGCGACGCCGACGATCTCGCGGCTGGCCGACATGTACGGCAAGCGCCGGATGATGGTCGTGTCGCTGGGCGTCGCTGTGCTGGGCTCGCTGCTCGGCGCGCTCAGCCAGGCGCTGCCGCTCCTCATCGGCGCGCGCGCTCTCCAGGGGGTCGGCGTCGCGCTGATCCCGGTCGCGATCGCGATCATGCGCGACGAGCTCCCCCGCGACCGGGTGCCCCTGGGCGTCGCCCTGATGAGCGCGACGCTCGCGATCGGCGCCGGCGTCGGGCTGCCGCTGTCCGGGCTGATCGTCGAGCACATGGACTGGCACGCCTCGTTCTGGCTCACCGGCGTGGTCGGGGTGGTGCTCATCGCCGGGACGCTGAGCCTGCTGCCCGAGTCGCCCGTGCGCACCAGCGGCTCCTTCGACCTGCGCGGCGCCGCACTGCTGTCGGTCGCGCTGACCGCCGTCCTGCTCGCACTGTCCAAGGGCAGCCAGTGGGGCTGGACCTCCGCGTCGACCGTGGGCTGCCTCGCCGGTGGCGCGGCGGTGCTGGCGATCTGGATCCCGCTCGAGCTGCGCACCCCGCGACCGCTGGTCGACGTCCGGGTCGCGGCCCGCCGCTCGGTGGTGCTGGTCAACCTCGCGTCGGTGTTCGCGGGCTTCGCCATGTTCGCCAACATGCTGGTCACCACCCAGCTCCTCCAGCTGCCCGTCGAGACCGGCTACGGCCGCGGCCTCGACGTGCTCCACACCGGCCTCTGGATGGTCCCGAACGCCGCCGCGTTCGGCCTGATGGCGCCCGTCTCGGCCTGGCTGATCCGTCGGATCGGCCCGCAGGCCACCCTCGTCTCGGGTGCGCTGCTGATGGGGACGACGTACGTCTGGCGGACCTTCTACAGCGCCGACCTCCCGCAGGTCGTGATCGGCTCGGTGGTCGTCGGCACCGGCACCGCGATGGTGTACGGCGCCCTGCCGACCCTCGTGATGCGCGCCGTCCCCGTCACCGAGACCGCCTCGGCCAACGGCCTCAACGTGCTGCTGCGCTCCTTCGGCACGTCGACCGCGAGCGCCGCCACCGCGGCGATCACCACGGCCTCGACGCTCACCCTGGCCGGGCGCGAGCTGCCGAGCCTGCACTCGCTGATGGTGATCTTCTGGCTCGCCGCCGTGGCCGCCCTGGCGACGGCACTGATCGGCGTACCCATGCTCCGGATGCGGGAGTACGCCGAGGAGGCGGACCGCTCGGGCGCAGAGAACACCACGCGAGCGCAGATCGTCCAGGGCCAGGTGCTCAGCCTCAGGGGCAATCCGATCCGGCACGCGGTCGTGACCGTGCTGACCCCCGACGGCCGCGCGGTCGACTGGGGCCAGGCCGACGCGGAGGGGCGGTTCACGGCCGCCGTACCGGAGCCGGCGGACTACCTCGTCGTCACCTCCGCCGACGGCTGGCGCCCGCGCTCGCGGATGATGACGCTCGACAGCGCCGCGCCCGTCCCGCCGATCGTGCTGCGCGAGCGGCTCACCCTCGGCGGCACCATCCGGGCCTCCGACGGGCGGCCCGTGGTCGACGCGCTGGTCGTCCTCACCCGCGCCACCGGCGAGCTGGTCACCACGGTCCGCACCGACCACGAGGGCCGCTACGAGGTGCCCCGTCCGGCCAACGGGCGCTACGTGCTCACCGTCGCCGGCTCCACCGAGGCACTCGGCGCCCGCACGCTCAGCGTGTGGGAGGAGGCCCGCGACTTCGACCTCGACCTCGGCACCCCGCTGGCCGACGCCACGTAACGCAGGTCACACCCGGCTCGTTGCGAGAGGGATCTCCACAACTGCGTGCAGGAGGCCCCCGTGCCCAGCTCCCCCGTTCCCGCTCCCGACTCCCGCGGCGTCTCCCGCCGCTCGCTGATGGCCGGTGCCCTCGGCGGCGGCGCCGCCCTGGCGCTGGCCTCCTGGCCCGAGGCCGTGGCCGCGTCCGCGCCGTTCGTGCACGGCGTCGCGTCCGGCGACCCGCTGCCCGGCGGCGTCGTGCTGTGGACCCGGATCACCCCGTCGGTCGAGGCCACGCCCGGCTCCGGCGTCGGCCCCGACGTCGAGGTCACCTGGGAGATCTCCCGCAACGCGGCCTTCACCCAGGTCGTCCAGTCGGGTACGACGACCGCCTCCGCCGCGCAGGACCACACGCTGCACGTCGACGTCAGCGGCCTGGACCCCGCGACGGCGTACTGGTACCGCTTCACCGCCCTCGGCGCGACCTCCCGCACCGGCCGCACCCGCACCGCGCCCGCGCCCGGCTCGTCGTCGGCCGTGCGCTTCGGCGTGGTGTCGTGCGCCAACTACGACTGGGGCTACTTCCAGCCCTACAAGTTCCTCGCCGCCCGCACCGACCTGCACGCGATCCTGCACCTGGGCGACTACGTCTACGAGTACGCACCCGGCGGCGTGCTCGCGGGCTACCCCAAGAACCCGCGCAACGCCGACCCGCTCCACGAGTGCCTCTCGCTCGAGGACTACCGGGTGCGGCACGGCTGCTACAAGCTCGAGCAGAACCTCCAGGACCTGCACGCCGCGCACCCGATGGTCGCGGTCTGGGACGACCACGAGATCGCCAACGACACCTGGCAGGACGGCGCCGAGAACCACGACCCGGCCACCGAGGGCGACTGGGCGACCCGCGCCACGGCCGGGCGCCGCGCGTTTCTCGAGTGGCTGCCGATCCGGCACACCGACCCCGACGACTGGCAGCGGATCAACCGGCGCCTGGCGTTCGGCGACCAGGTCGACCTGTGGATGCTCGACGAGCGCCGCTTCCGCACCCAGCCGCCGAAGAGCATGCTGCTGGGGTACGTCGCCCTCGGCTCCTCCTCGAGCGACCCGGACGCGACGATGATCGGCGACGAGCAGGAGCACTGGCTGGTCCAGGGCCTCGCGGCGAGCACCGCACGCTGGAAGGTCCTCGGCAACCAGGTGCCCTTCTTCCCGCAGAACCTGGGGCCCCAGGTTCCCGGCCAGATCACCGACCTGCTCGGGCCTGCGCTGTCCACGAAGCTCGAGGACCCGCTGCTGCAGCTCTACGTCGAGGACTGGAACGGCTTCCTCGACCAGCGCCAGCGGATCGTCGACGGCATGGCCGGGATCGACGACGTCGTGATCCTCACCGGCGACGTGCACCAGAGCTACGCCTGCGAGATCCCCGCCCGCCCCAACCGCTACCTGCTCGACCGCAAGTCGGTCGCCGTCGAGTACGTGACCCCGGGCGTCGCCTCCCCGTCCCTGCAGACCATGGTCAACCAGGTCGCGCCGGGCGTCGGCAACCTCCTCGACACCGTCCTGTCCACCAACAACGCCCTCGCCAACCCGTGGATCCGCTGGTCCGAGGGCTTCCGCACGGGCTGCATGGTGGTCGACTTCGCCAGCGACCGGGTGCAGACCGACTGGTACCTCGTCGACAAGGGCACCGACCCGAGCAGCCCCGTCCGGTACGTCGCCTCGCGCCAGACCCGGGCCGGATCACGACGGATCACCGCGGCGGCGACGCGGCTGACCTGACGCCTACCCCGGACCAACCAGCGCCGCTCTAGCCTCGGGGCATGAGCGACGTCTCCTCGGCCCGTCAGCACACCCTCGGCGACCTGCCCCGGCGCACGGCGCAGCGCGTCCCCGACAAGGTCGCGGTGATCAACGGGGACACGCGGCTGACCTTCGCCGAGCTGGACGCGTACGTCGAGCGGACGGCCGCCGCGATCGCGGCGGCCGGGCTCGGCAAGGGCGACCGGCTCGCGCTGCTCAGCCACAACTGCTGGCAGTTCGCGGTGCTCGACTTCGCCGCCACACGCGCCGGCGTGGTGCTGGTGCCGATCAACTTCATGCTCGGCGCCGACGAGATCGCGTTCATCCTCGACCACAGCGGCGCCACCGGGTTCGTCGCCGAGGACGCGCTGGTGGCGGTGGCCGATGCCGCGATCGCCGCGGCCGCCGACCCGCAGGTGCGGGAGCGGCGGGTGATCTGCGTTGCCGGCGAGGCGGCTCCCGACGGCTGGGCGGACCTGACGGGCTGGCTGGAGCACGACGGGCCGGCGGTCGTCGTACCCATGGCCGACGACGACCCGGTCCGGATGATGTTCACCTCCGGCACCGAGTCGCGGCCCAAGGGTGCGCTGCTGAGCAGCCGGTCGCTGCTGTGGCAGTACGTCTCGTGCGCGCTGGACGGGTCGATGGGCGCCGACGACGTCGAGCTGCACACGCTGCCGCTCTACCACTGCGCTCAGCTGGACTGCTTCCTCGGCACCGACGTCTACCTCGGCGCGACCAGCATCATCCTGCCCGGCCCGGACCCGGCGACCGTGCTGCGCACCATCGCCGAGCACCGGGTCACCAAGTTCTTCGCGCCGCCGACCGTGTGGATCGGGCTGCTGCGGCACCCCGACTTCGACACGACCGACCTGTCCAGCCTGCGCAAGGGCTACTACGGCGCCTCGCCGATGCCCGTCGAGGTGCTGCGCGAGCTCCAGCAGCGGCTGCCCGACGTCGCGCTGTGGAACTTCTACGGCCAGACCGAGATGGCCCCGCTCGCCACGATCCTCGGCCCCGACGAGCAGCTGCCGTACGCCGGCTCGGCCGGCCGCCCCTCGATCAACGTCGAGACCCGGATCGTCGACGACCACGATGTCCCCGTCCCGGCGGGGACCGTCGGCGAGATCGTGCACCGCAGCCCGCACGCCACGCTCGGCTACTACCGCGATCCTGAGAAGACGGCGGAGGCCTTCCGCGGCGGCTGGTTCCACTCGGGCGACCTCGGCTACCTCGACGACACCGGTCACCTCTACGTCGTCGACCGCAAGAAGGACATGATCAAGACCGGTGGCGAGAACGTCGCGAGCCGCGAGGTCGAGGAGGCGATCTACACCCACCCCGACGTCGCGGAGGTCGCCGTCTTCGGGGTGAGCCACCCGCGCTGGGTGGAGGCGGTCGCGGCGGTCGTCGTACTCCGTGCGGGGGCGGACCTGTCCCCCGACGACGTGCTCGCCCACGCGCGATCGGTGCTCGCCGGCTACAAGGCGCCGAAGTACGTCGTCCTCGCCGACGCCCTGCCCAAGAACCCGAGCGGCAAGATCCTCAAGCGTCAGCTGCGCGACGCGCACGCCGACCTGGCGGCGGGAGAGGGCTGAGGATCGCTCAACGACGGGCAGCGAGCGCCCGGCGGCGGCGCAGCTCGTCGAGCAGCTCACCGCGCGCGCCGGGGAACAGCGAGGCGTGGAGCAGCAGCTCCTCGCCGCGCCCGTGCCGGATGACGATGTCGTGTGACGCCGTCGGATGCCGCCTGATTGCGTCGATGTCGCTCCAGGCCAGGTCGGCGGAGCGCCGCCAGCCGCGGTAGACCAGTCGCGGGCCGAGCTCCAGGGTCGTCCAGGGCAGCCGGCCGACCAGCATCCGCAGCAGGTTCGGTACGGCGCACAACGAGCCGAGCGCCACCACCAGGCGGGCGAGGACGCCGATCGCCGGGGCCGGACCGGGCTCTCCGATCATCGCCGGGATCGACAGCCCCATGACGACGCCGAGAAGCACGGTCAGCACGACGAGTGCGCGCATCGGGACCTCGAACCCGGCGCGGGCCCGCAGCCGGAGCAGGCCGGCCGGCTGCCAACCCGTCGGGCGAGGCTGGACGAACAGCAGGGCAAGCATGGAGCCCCCCAGCACCGCGATCAGCAGGCCCACCGCCGCGGCCGTACGGTCGCGCCCGTCTCCGACCAGCACCAGGGTGCCGAGCATCAGCACCAGGCACACGAGGACCACGACCAGGCTCGCCACCGCGCGCCGTCGCTGCCGGCGCACGTCCTTCACCACGGCGTCACCTTGTCGGCTCTGCACGGAAGCCGCGTTCCCCTCGCGGCGCGCGACCAAACTGCGACGTCCGCACCAAGCGACCAGGTGCGAAGCACCGCTCCGTCCGCTTGGATGGGCCTGTGCTCCTCGACCTGCAGCTGGACGCCCCACCCGACCGGGTGCGCGCCCGCGCGCGTGAGCTCGCGGACGCCGGCGCCGCCGGCCTGTTCACCTTCGAGGGGCCGCACGACGTCTTCCTCCCCCTCGCCGCCGTCGCCGGCCAGGTCGACGCCGACCTGATGACCAACGTCGCGATCGCGATGCCGCGATCGCCGATGCACCTCGCCCACACCGCCTGGGACCTCCAGCTGATGTCAGGAGGCCGGTTCCGGCTCGGCCTGGGCTCGCAGATCCAGCCCCACATCGAGAAGAGGTACGGCGCCCGCTGGTCGCCGCCCGCCGCGCGGATGCGCGAGATCGTCGGCGCCGTGAAGGCGATCCTGCACTCCTGGCAGTCCGGCGAACGACTCGACTTCCGCGGCGAGCACACCACCCACACCCTGATGCCGCCCACCTTCGTCCCCGGCCCGAACCCGTACGGCCCGCCGCCGGTCCTCCTCGGCGCCCTCGGCCCGCTGATGACCCGCACCGCCGCCGAGGTTGCGGACGGCCTGCTGGTCATGCCGTTCCACAGCCACCGCCACGTCCGCGAGCGCACCCTCCCCGCGATCGCCGAGGGCCTCGCGCTCGCCGGCCGGACCGCCGGGGACTTCGCCGTGCACCCCCAGGCCATCGTGGCGATGGGCCGCACCGAGGTCGAGGTGGCTGCTGCGCGGGCGGGCGTGCGGGCGCTGCTCGCCTTCTACGGCTCCACCCCGGCGTACCGCCCCGTCCTCGAGGTCGAGGGCTGGGCCGACCTGCAGCCCGAGCTCAACCACCTCTCCAAGACCGGCGACGTGGCCGCGATGGCCGCACTCGTCGACGACACGATGCTCGACACCCTCGCCGTCGCCGGCACCCCCGAGCAGTGCGCCGCCGAGCTCCACCGTCGCTTCGGCGACATCCCCGGCGTGGAGCGGGTGTGCTGCTACTTCCCCGGCTACGACCCGCCGCTGGAGCAGGTGGCCGCGCTGGCCTCCGCGCTGCGCTGATCACCTGTCACGAACGATCCACCGTTGGCGGATCAGGGTCCGGATATCGCGAGGATCGCGCTGAACGGTGGGCGGTTCGTGACCCTGTGGACGAGCGGGGGCATCGAAGGCGCCAGCGGGCAACGATGACACCGTGGATCCAGCGGCGGCAGTGCGCGAGGCGGGCGGCATCATCGATGCCGCTTCGCTGCGCCGCTGCTGCACGGCTCGGAGGATCCGGCAGGCAGTACTGGAGCGGACGATCATCCGCCTACGACGGGGCCGCTACGGAGTGCCCGGCATCGACGAGGCGGCGAGGCTCTCCGTCGAGCTCGGTGCCACGGTCACCCACCTGAGCGCCGCGCTCGCCTGGGGATTCGAGGTCAAGGAGCCCCCGGAGCGGCCACATCTCACCCTCCCTCGCGGACGAAGGATCACACCGCAGCAGCACCGGCTGGCGAACCTCCACTGGCAGGACCGGCCGCCGCCGGCCGTCATCGACGACCGAGGCGTTCGGGTCAGTCCACCTCTGGAGACCGTGGTCGGCTGCCTGAAGACCGAGCCGTTCGATGCTGCCCTGGCCGTGGCCGACTCGGCGCTGCGCTCCGGGCGGGTACGCCGCGACGAGCTGCTCGCCGCTGTGGCCGCGTCGTCGCGGGTGGGCCGCTCCAACGCGCTTCGGGTGGCACACGCCGCAGACGGTCGTGCAGCCAACCCGTTCGAGTCCTGCCTGCGCGCCATCTGCCTGGGCGTCCGCGGCCTCACGGTTCGACCGCAGGTCAGGATCGGTCCTCACCGCGTGGACCTGGCCGACGTCGAGCTGGGACTGGTGATCGAGGCTGAGTCTCGCCAGTGGCACGCCGGGCCTGCCGAGCACGACGCGGACATCCGCCGCTACACCACGCTGGTGCGCAACGGGTGGATCGTCGTGCGGTTCACCTACAGCGATGTCATGTACGACGCCGCCTACGTCGCCGCCGTGCTCACCGATGCGATCGCGCTGGCGCGCCGCACCAGGGTGGGGCGACGCGCGACGCGACAGATCGCGTAAGCGGCCCGGCTCAGCCGCGGAACGCCGGCTTCTCCTTCGCCAGGAACGCCCGGACGCCCTCGGCGAAGTCCGGCCCGCCGTACACCTCGCGCAGCAGCGGCTCCTCGTCCGCCGGCGCGGTCTCGGCGATCGACGCGCGGCGGCGCAGCTGCTGCTTGGTGACGCGCAGGGTGACGGGCGAGGCCTGGAGGATGCCGTCGACGAGCGCGGCCACCTCGGCATCGAGCGACGCGCGGTCGGCGACCTCGGCGAGGATCGCGCCGGCGGCGTACGCGCGGTCGGCGGCGACCAGCCGGGAGGCGAGCAGCATCTCGCGGGTGAGGGACTCGCCGAAGACCTCGGCGCAGCGGTGGAGGACCGGCGAGGAGAGGGCGTTGCCGAGGGTGCGCGCGATCGGGTACCCGAAGCGGGACGCGGCGGTCGCCACGCGCAGGTCGCAGTTGGTGGCGACGGCGAGGCCGCCGCCGACGCACACGCCGTCGACCGCGGCGATGGTGACCTGCGGGAGCGCGAACAGGCCGTCGAGCATCTCGCGGATCCAGGTCTCGTACTCGGCCGCGTCGGCCTCGAGGAAGTCGGAGATCTCGTTGCCGGCGGCGAACGCCTTGCCGCCCTCACCCCGGAGGACGACGACCCGCACCGACCTGTCCTCGGCCAGCTCGAGCCACAGCTCGCGCATCGCGCCGTACATCGCCGTGGTGAAGGCGTTGCGTCGCTCGGGACGGTTGAAGGTCACCTCGACGACGCCGGGGTGGTCACGGTCGATCAGCAGCTCAGCACTCACGCCCGCGAGGGTACGGCGACCAGCAGCGCGTCCCTCAGCCGCGTCCGGCTGGTGAGGAGCCCGAGCCCGACGCCGAGCGCGTTGACGACGGCGTCGCGCCAGTCCATCATCCGGTCGGTGGTGAGCGTTCCCTGCGCGATCTCGAGCCCGATGCCGAGCAGCACCAGCGCACCGGCCACAGCGAGCAGTGGGCGGCCGGTCCGGAACAGCTGCACCGCGGTCAGCGACAGCAGCCCGTAGACCACGAGGTGCTGCCACTTGTCGCTGGCCGGTACGTCGGGCGCCGGCGGCGGCGAGCCCAGCGACAGCACGACGACCGCGAGCACCAGCAGCAGCCAGAGCCCCAGCCACAGCCACGGCAGGCGCAGTGCCTTCACGCCGATCGCTCGCGTACGACGAACGCGGCCACCACGCCCGCGAGCGCACCGAACAGGTGCCCCTGCCAGGACACGCCGGGAGTGCCGGGCAGCACGCCCCACAGCACGCCGCCGTAGACGACGAGCACGCCCAGCCCGACCACGATCTCGAGCGGCTTGCGGTCCACGAAGCCCTGCACGACCAGGTACGTCAGCCACCCGAAGATCAGCCCGGACGCACCGAGGTGCACCGAGTGGCTGCCCGCGACCAGCCAGACCGCGAGGCCGCCGAGCAACCAGATGATCGCGGTGGCGGCGAGCCCGCGGCCGATGCCGGTGGCGAGGGTGAGGAAGCCGAGGACCAGGGCCGGCACGGTGTTCGCGCTCAGGTGCCCCCACCCGCCGTGCAGCAGCGGCGCCGCGAGGATCCCGAGCAGGCCCTCGCCGGACCGCGGCCGGATCCCCCAGCCGTCGAGCCGGTGCGAGGCGGCGACGTCGACGAGCTCGATCCCCCACAGGAGCGCGACGAACCCGACGGCCCCGATCGCGGCCACCTGCCAGCCGGGCCGGGCTCGGAGGTCGCTCACGCGACGTCCCAGGTCGCGACCCAGTACTGCACACCGAACGGTGCGTCGTCGTAGGTCACCTCGGCCTCGGCCAGCGGCGGCAACCCGGCCAGGCAGGCCGTGTCCGCCCACAGCTCGGTGGCCAGTGCGGCGTCGATCCCGTCGAAGGACAGGCGCAGCGAGGCGTCGAACGCATCCGCCCGCTCGTCGAAGTGGCCGGGCGCCCTCTCGGTGCGCTTGGCCGAGCCGTTGCCGACCACGAGCACGCCGGTCTCGCCGTCCTCGACCACCGCGCCACCGGCAGCGCCCACCAGGGCAGCCGCGACCCGCGAGCCGGAGGGACCGGACGCGACGACCCGCACCCGCGGTCCCAGCGCAGTCACCGCGGCCAGGCAGGCCGCACGCAAGGAACCGACCGGGTCCTCCAGCGATGCGTACGACGGCAGCAGGGCCGGCACGCCCGGCACGAGCGCGATCACTGAATCCCCCGAATGGCTCGCAGCGGCGGCCGTCGCCCGGCGATTGACCACACCATGTCGACGGTCTGCCGGGTCTCGACGACCTGGTGGACCCGGTAGATCCGGGCGCCGGCGAGCGCGCAGACCGAGGTGGCGGCGAGGGTGCCGAGCAGCCGCTCGCCGACCTCGAGGCCGAGGGTCTCGCCGACGAAGTCCTTGTTGGACAAGGAGACGAGCACCGGCCAGCCGGTCGCGACCATCTCCCCCAGCCGGCGGGTGACCTCGAGGGAGTGGAAGGTGTTCTTGCCGAAGTCGTGGGCCGGGTCGATCACGATCGACTCGCGCGCGACGCCGGCCTCCAGCGCCCGCTCGGCGTAGGCGACGGTGTCGGCGATCGCGGAGGCGACCACGTCGTCGTACTCGATCCGGTAGGGGCGGGTCCGCGGCGTCACGCCGCCGGTGTGGGTGCAGATGATCGCGGCGTCGTACTCGGCCGCGACGTCGACCAGCTCGGGGTCCGCGCCGCCCCACGCGTCGTTGAGGACGTCGGCACCGGCCGCGCACACGGCCGCGCCGACCTCGGCGCGCCAGGTGTCGACCGAGATGACCAGGTCCGGGTAGGTCTCACGGACGCGCGCGACGAAGTCGACGACCCGGTCCTTCTCCTCGGCAGCCGAGATCTCGACGCCGGGCGCGGCCTTGATGCCGCCGATGTCGACGATCTCCGCGCCCTGGGCGACCACCTCGGCGACCCGCGCGAACGCGGCGTCCTCGGCCCAGGTGGCGCCCTTGTCGAAGAACGAGTCCGGCGTCCGGTTGACGATCGCCATCATCAGCGCCTCGTCGTCACCGAACGCCTGCCGTCCGAGCTTCATCACAGGTACGCCTCCGCCGCCGGTCGCTCGAGGGTCGGTACGACGCGCTCCACCGGCTCGAGCCCGCGCAGGTACTGTCGCAGCACCGCCTCCCCGTCGGCACCGGCCCCCTCCACGCCGACCCGCTGCAGGGCGGCCGCGAGGATCTGGGTGGCCATGCCGCCGAGGTCGCGCAGTGCCTGGTGCCGGTGCGCGCGTACGCCGAGGTCGACCTGCGCGATGGCCTCGGGGCCGGCCAGGCGGACGGTGTCGACGAGAGCGGCCAGCTCGACGGCGTACCCGGTCGGGACGCTCAGCCCGGCGAACCAGGAGCGTCGTACCGCCCACTCCCCCGCCAGCGGCTGCACCAGACCCCCCAGGGCAGGGAAGAGCAGCGCGATCAGCGGCCTCGCGACGAGCTCGGTGACCCGGCCGCCCTCGAGCGGGCCGTCGGCGCCGGGCCGGTCGTAGAAGCCCTTGACCAGCTGCACCTCGGGGTCGTGCAGCAGCGGGCCGAGCAGGCCGGGCACGAAGTGGGTGTCCCAGTCGTGCAGGTCGGCGTCCATGAACACGACCAGGTCGCCGGTCGTGACGAACAGCGACTTCCACATCGCCTCACCCTTGCCCGGGTGGGTGCCGAGGTCGGGGCGGATCTCGGCGGAGCGGTGCACCCGCGCGCCGGCTGACTCGGCGACGGCGTACGTGTCGTCGACGGAGTCGCTGTCGATCACGACCACCTCGTCGACCAGGGACACGGTGTCCATCAGCGCCGAGCGGACCCGGGACACGACGGCGCCGACGGTGGCCGCCTCGTTGCGGGCGGGTACGACGAGGCTGACGCGCTGGCCGATGGCGGCCTTGCGCCCCAGCAGTCCCTCGAGGGCCCAGTCGTCCCAGTGGCCGGCCCGGATGCCCATGACGGCCAACCTACCCCGCGCATTCGAGGGTCCGATCGCCTCCCCAACCCCTGAACCCGGTGTTAGTGTCGAAGGGTCTCGGGAAATGTGGGTGCTCCCTCCCCCTGGAGTTGGTCATGTCGTTTCGCCGTTTCCGACGCAAGGTGCGCTGCGTGCTCAAGCACGGGCCTCGCGGCTGTCCGCACATCGAGCGGCACACCCGCCGCCCGAGGCGACGCGCGCCCGCGCAGTCGAACGAGGGGCCGGCGCGGATGCCGGCGCCACCGCTCGCCGCACCCCCGCTCGGGAGGCACGCCCGCAACTGATCGTCCTTTCAGGACCCCAGGTAGGCGCGGACTGCTCTGACCACGGCCCGCGCGTAGCGACGACGGCCCGCGTCGCTCTCCATCACCGCCGCATCGCCGGCGTCGCGCATGTTGCCGAGCTCGGCCATCACCACCGGCACCTCCGAGTGGTTCAGCGTCCCGAGGTCGGTGCGGACGTCGATCCCGTCCTCGCCGAGGTACGTCGACGGCGTGAACCCCGCGCCGACGAGGGCGTCGCGCAGCGCGACCGCCAGCTGCTCGGAGGGCGTGACGATGTCGTCGGTCCAGCCGGACCGCTGGCCGGGCCGGATCACGTGGAACCCGTGCGCGCGGCCCCTGCTGGTCGAGCCTGTCGAGACCCCGTCGGCGTGCAGGCTGACCCGCACGTCGGCCGTGGGCCCCGGCTCCCCCGGGTTGCCGATCCGGCCGCGCTCGTCGATGCACGGCCCCCACTCCGCCGCGGAGTTGTCGTCCCGCGTGAGCACCACCCGCGCGCCCAGCGCACGCAGCCGGCGGCGTACCTCCACCGCCACCTGCCAGGTGAACGTCGCCTCCGGGTAGCCGTCGTCGGTCGACGTACCCGTCGTGTTGCAGGCCTTGTCGAAGCCGCCCGCGTCGACCAGCCGGTTGACCTCGGCCGGGAACCGCGCGTTGCCGAGCTGGTGGCCCGGGTCGAGGACGACGACCCGGCCGGCGAGCGGCCGCGGGGCCGGAGCCGGCGGAGTGGTCGGCACGACCGACGCGGTCGGCGAGTCCGGTGCAGATGATCGGGGCGCGGGCTCCGGCGGTCCGCCCGCACACCCCGCCAGGAGAACGGCCAGCGCCAGCCCTCCCGCGAATCGGGCGAAACGGCACTGCGCGGGCATCACCCCACCCTAGTGGCGCGTCTCGGACGTTCTTGAGCGCCCGACGCACCCACAGCACGCACCTCGCTGCGTTGCGGGCGCTTGCGAGACGACCCGGTATGGCTGCGCGCCCGCGCCTTGCGATGCACGCACCGTGAGCACGGCAAACGACCAACAACGTCCGAGACGCGCCACTAGGATCACCGCCATGTGGGTCGGCGTACTGGGCCCGACCGTCGTGTCCGACTCCGGCCGACCCGTCGCGGTGCCGGCAGCGAAGCACCGGGCGCTGCTCGCCGCGCTCGTGCTGGCGGGCGACCACCCGGTCCCGGCCGACGCCCTCGTCACCGCGGTCTGGGGCGCCGACCCGCCACCGAGCGCGCCGGGGACGCTGCAGGCCTACGTCTCGGTGATCCGGCGGCTGCTCGAGCCCGACCTGCCCGCGCGATCACCGTCGTCGTACCTGTCGAGCGGGGCGCACGGCTACCGCCTCCACGCCGAGTCCGACGCGACCGCCTTCGCCACGGCCGTCCGCGCGGCTGAGGCGGTGCTCACCAGCAACGGCGCAGTCCCAGCCGTCGCCGACGGTACGGCGGCAGCCGGGTCCGTCGATGCCCTCACCGAGGCGCTCGGCTGGTGGCGGGGCGAGCCGTACGCCGACCTTCCCGACTCCGACGCCGTCGGCCCCGAGCGGGCCCGGCTGGCGGCGCTGCGCGTCCTGGCCCGCGAGCAGCGCGCGGCGCTCCTGGTCGCGACCGGCCGCGACGCCGAGGCGGTCCCCGAGCTGGAGGCGTTGACGGTCGAGCAGCCGCTGCGCGAGCGGCCGTGGTCCCTGCTCGCGGTCGCACTGGCCCGCACCGGACGGCAGGCCGACGCGCTCGCCGTGCTCGACCGGCTGCGTCGCACCCTCGACGACGAGCTCGGACTCGAGCCCTCGGAGGCGGTGCGCGACGTGCAGACCGCGATCCTGCGCCACGAGCTGCCCGGGGCGACGCCGGTCCCGATCCGGGTCCGGGCCCCCAGCCGGCCCACCCCCGCACCCGCCCGGGTCGTCGTACCGCCCTGGCCGCTGGTCGGCCGCTCCACCCACCTGCAGACCCTCACCGGGCTGTTCGCCGACGCCGCAGCCGGCCACCCCCGCTTCGCCGCGCTGGTCGGTGACGCGGGCGCAGGCAAGACCCGGCTCGGCTCCGAGCTGGCCCTGCGCGCCCAGGACCAGGACGCCCTCGTCCTGGTCGGCCGCTGCTCGCAGGAGGAGGACGCGCCGCCGCTGTGGCCGTGGACCGTCGCCCTCGGTGGGACGCCCGGCGGGACGCCCGATCCGTCCGGGGACCACGACGCCGCCCGGTTCGCGGTCGCCGAGGAGGTACGCTGCACCCTGACCGAGCTGGCCGCGGACCGCCCGGTCCTGCTGGGGTTGGAGGACCTGCACTGGGCCGACCCGTTCTCCCTGCGGGTACTGCGCCACCTGTGCGCCCACGTCGACCCCGGCACCCGGCTGATGGTGGTCGCCACCTGGCGACCGGGCAGCGAGGCTACCCACCCGCAGCTGGCCGAGACGGTCGAGACCCTCGCCCGGCACCAGGCGACCCGGATCGAGCTGACCGGCCTGTCCGCCGACGAGACCGGCACCCTGCTGACGGCACTGACCGGCGCCGACGATCCCGCGCTGGCCGGCGCGGTGCACCGTCGTACCGAGGGCAACCCGTTCTTCCTCGTGGAGTACGGCCGGTTGGCCCGCGACGAGGACCGCGACCTGGCCGCGGTCCTCGACGGCCTGCCACCCACGGTCGCCGCGGTGATCCAGCGCCGGATCGCGCAGCTGCCGGAGCCGACCGCAGCGGCGCTCACCGCCGGGGCCGCGATCGGGCGCGAGTTCGGGCTCGACCTGCTCGCCCCGGCGCTCGGTCACGACGAGCTCGAGGTGCTCGACCTCCTCGAGCCCGCGCTCGACGTCGACCTGCTGCAGGACCTCGGCGCCGACCGGTTCCGGTTCGCGCACGCGCTGGTCCGCGAGTCGGCGTACGACGCCCTGGCCCGCTCACGCCGCGAACGGCTGCACGCCTCGCTGGCCGTGCTGGTCGAGGAGTCGCTGGACGGCGACCAGCGGGCCGCCGAGGCCGCCCGGCACTGGGAGGCCGCCGGGCGCCGGCACGCCCGCCGCGCCCACGAGGCCGCCGCCCGCGCCGGGGACCAGGCGCTCGCCGCCCACGCCGCCGACGAGGCCCGCACCCACTTCGCGACCGCACTCCGGCTGCACGCCGACGACCCCGCGGGCACGCCGCGCGAGCGCTTCGACCTGCTGGTGCGGTACGCCGAGGCGTGCCGCTGGTCGACCCACCGCCTCGAGATGCGGGCTGCCGTCGACGAGGCGGTCGTGATCGCCCACACGCTCGGCGACCCGGAGCTCGTGGTCGCTGCGGTGTCGGTGAGCACCCGGGACGCCCTGTGGCCGGCTCGCGCGTACGACGAGACGAACCCCGACGTCGTCGCCGCGATCCAGGCCGCGCTGGCGCGCATCCCCGACGGCGACAGCCCGATCCGCTGCCGCCTGCTGCTGGCGCTCGCCTCGGAGGCCTACTACACCGAGACCGCCGCCCACGTCCCTCGCTGGTGCGGGGAGGCGGTCGCCATGGCACGCCGGATCGGCGACGACTCCCTGCTCCTGTCGACCCTGGCCAGCGCGACCGGGGTCAACCACCTGCGCAGCACCGCCGCCGAGCGCCGCGACTGGTGCATCGAGGCGCTCGGGCTGGCCGAGCGCGCCGGCGACGTCCGCAGCCGGTTGACGGTCCGGCTGTTGCTGGCGACCTCCCGCTGCGAGCTCGCCGAGCTGGACGGCCTCGAGGAGGAGCTGGCCGCGATCTGCCGGGAGTCCCACGACGAGAAGCTCTCCTTCGTCGAGATGGTCGCCAGCTCGCTCCTGCACTCCTGGGCCGCGATGCACGACGACGACGCCGGCGCCGCCGACGCCTTCGCCCGCCTGGTCGCGTGCACCGAGCTGATGTCGTCGGCGTACAAGTCCGACACTGTCGGCGGCGCCGCGCTCTTCGTGCCGTTCTGGGACGTCGAGGTGCCGATGCCGCCGGCCGAGCAGCTGGTCGCGTACGTCGACGCGGAGGCCCCACCGATCACCCCGGCCGTTGCTGCACTGGCCCTGCGCCACGGCCGCCACGACGAGGCCCGCGCCGTGGTCGACGCGTTCGGGATCGCGATCGAGACCGACAACTGGTTCTCGGAGTTCCTCTGGGCGCTCGGCGCGGAGATCGCCGCCGGCCTGCACCTGCCCGAGCTCGCCGCGACGGCGTACGCCCGGCTGCTGCCCTACCGCGGCACCTGCGTCATGGCCGGGACCTCCACCTTCCACGGTCCCGTCGACGCCTACCTCGCGCTGGCCGCCTCCGCCACCGGCGAGCAGGCGACCGCGACCCGGCATGCCGAGCACGCGATGGCGCAGATCCGGGAGTGGCGGATCCCGCGGGCGGAGCGGTGGTTCGCCCGCGAGCGGGAGCGCCACTCCTTCTAGGTGGCCAGGACCCGGTGGAACGCCCGGTCCTCCAGCCGGCGGAAGCCGCGCCGGCCCAGCCGGAGCACGACCTTCATCGGCAGCCCGGCCTCGGCCAGCACCGCCGCCCGGACGTCGGCCGGCAGCTCCTCGGCGATCCACGGGACGACGTACAGCATGAACCGGACGTCCTCCCGGCCGCGGAAGTGCTCGGCCTCGACTCCCTCCCAGTCGGCCTGGGTCATGTGCCGCTGGAGGATGACCATCGCCCCGGACTCCTCGTGGCGCAGGTGCTCGCCGAGCAGGTCACGGGCGTCCGCGAGCCGCACCGACAGGCCGGCCCGCAGCTCCTCGCGGCTGCGCCCGTCCCCTCCGGCACCAGCGCGGGTCAGCGCCACGAACAGCTCCGCACACCCCTGCAGCAGCGGGTCGATCCGGGCGTGTTCGGCCTCCATCGCCTCCAGCGTGGCCCGCTCCTCCGCCGAGGCCCGCGCCAGCAGCCACGGCCAGATCCCGGCGTCCTCGCCGCTGTGGTGCTCGTGCAGGATCCGCGCGAACCGCTCCCAGCGGGCCTGCAGCGCGGCCCACGCCGGCAGGTCGTCGGTCGGGGTCGCCGGTACGGCGTCCGCGAACCGCCGCAGGTCGCGGCGGAAGCCGTGGTGCATCAGGTACATGACCGTCATGTCGACCGGTCCTCCCGGCGCGGCCGCCTGGCCGGGCAGCAGCAGCTGGTCTGGGTAGGTCGCTTCCATCGGGGTTCCTCCTGCTCGGGTGGTCTGGAGACCCACCGTCACCGAGGACACTTGCGCCGCCCTTGGGCGCGGCTAGTGCGTCAGGCGTACCCGAGCACGTCCTTGCGCTTCTCCCCCCACGCCAGCGCGGAGGAGATCGCCTCGTCGAGCGAGAGCTCGGTGCGCCACCCCAGCAGCTCGAGCGCCTTGTCGGCGTTGGCGTACGCACCGGCCGCATCGCCCGGACGTGCCGGCGCCTCGACGACGGGGACCGGCTTCCCGACCACGCGCTCGACGGCCGCGAGCAGCTCGCGCACGGTCACGCCGTCGCCGGAGCCGAGGTTGATGTAGGTGTACGGCGCCCCGACCGTGTCCAGCACGGCGTCGAACTCCTCGACCGCACGCACGTGAGCGCGCGCCAGGTCCCACACGTGGATGTAGTCGCGGATGCCCGTGCCGTCCCGGGTCGGGTGGTCGGTGCCGGTGAGCGTGAAGCTCTCCCGGTAGCCGAGCGCGGTCTGCGCCATCAGCGGCACCACGTGGGTCGCGTCGCGCAGGTGGTAGCCGGTCGTCAGGTCGGGGTCGGCACCGATCGGGTTGAAGTAGCGCAGGATGATCGCCCGCAGGTCGGTGGCCTTCGCGAGGTCCTCGAGGACCTGCTCCATCATCCGCTTGGTGCGGGCGTACGGCGAGGTCGGGTCGACCGCGTCCTCCTCGGTCACCTCGAACTGCGGGGTGAGCGCGTACAACGAGGCCGTCGAGGAGAACAGGATCCGCGGCTTGCCGAGGGCGGTGAGCTCGTCGAACATCTCCAGCGACTTCGCCACGTTGTCGCGGTAGTACTCGTACGGCAGCTCGACCGACTCGGGTACGACGATCCGCGCCGCCATGTGCACGGTCGCGTCGAGGTCGGGGTGCTCGGCCACGATCCGGCGCAGCAGCGCCCGGTCGGCGACGTCACCCTCGTAGAAGATCCGCTCGCCGACGTACGCCCGTGGGCCGCTGAGCAGGGAGTCGAGGACCACCGGCGTGTGGCCGGCCTGCTCGAGCGCCTTCGCCGTGATCGACCCGAGGTAGCCGGCGCCGCCGGTCACGAGAACCTTCATGCCCCGACCCTACTGAGACCGGGGTGCCCGGGTTCGGGTGATGCGCCGCGCGGTTCGTGACCCGCCAGTAAAGTCCTCGTGTCCGCCGCTCCCCCAGGAGGTCTCCTTGCTCGCGCTCGACTGCGCCACCCAGTCCTACGACTGGGGTTCTGCCGACGCCATCCCGGGCTTCCTGCGCCGCGATGCCGACGGCCGACGGGTCGCCGAGGTGTGGGTCGGCACGCACCCGCTCGGCACGGCCCAGGTGGTCGACGCCTCCGGCGAGAAGCGGCCACTGACCGAGGTCGCCGGCGAGCTGGGCTTCATGCTCAAGGTGCTGGCCGCGGACCGGCCGCTGTCGATCCAGGTGCACCCGGACGCGCCCCGCGCCGCCGCCGGATTCGCTGCCGAGGAGGAGGCCGGGATCGCGATCAGCGCACCCGAGCGGGTCTTCAAGGATCCCCACCCCAAGCCGGAGATGGTCTACGCGCTCTCGACCTTCGACACCCTGGTCGGGCTGCGACGCACCTCGGAGATCATGCGGCTCCTGCACGCACTGGACCACCCGCTCGCCGACGAGCTGATGGCCGGGCTGGTCGAGAACAGCGGCTTCCCGGGCATCGTGCGGCTGGTCGAGGGCCTGCTCGCCGCACCGCCGAGCGCCGAGGTCGTCACCGAGGTCGCGCAGGCCTGCCAGAAGGCGCTCGACGCGGGCCTCGACGTCAAGCGCGCCTTCGAGACCGCCGTCGAGCTCGCCGAGACCAACCCCGGCGACGTGGGCGTGATCGTCTCGCTGCTGATGAACCGGCTCACGCTGCAGGCCGGCGAGGCGGCGTACCTCGCCACGGGGATCATCCACGCGCACCTGCGTGGGATGTGCCTGGAGGTCATGGTGTCGTCCGACAACGTGCTCCGCGCCGGGCTCACGACCAAGCACGTCGACCCGCAGGGCCTGGTCCGTTGCCTGGAGGAGGGCACGTCCCGCGCCGCCCGCGTCGAGCCGATCGTGTTCAACTTCTCCACCGACGTCTTCAGCCCGTGCGGCGACTTCGCGCTGTCGGTCACCCAGAGCTCGCCGGCCGACCCGGCCGGCGTCGTGCTCCCGGCCTCGGGCCAGCGCCTGCTGGTCTGCACCGGCGGCGAGGTGGCCCTGGCCAACCGCCGCGACGAGGTGCTGCGCCTGCGCCGCGGTGACGTGGCGTACGCCGACGCCGGCGACGGCGAGCTGCGGGTCGCCGGGACGGGCGAGATCGCCCAGGCGTTCGTGCCGGCCACGGACGCCCGCGGCCAGCTGTTCGACCTGCTCTGAGCCCGGCGCCCTCGGGCCCCGGGTCAGCCGGTCAACGCCGGCGCAGGCCCGCGAGAGCCGGTCGTACGTCGGCGAGGTAGACCAGCGCCGCGACCAGCAGCGCGAGGTTGACCAGGCTCAACGGCACCGGCACCACCTGGATCAGCAGCCCGATCCCGAGGATCGCGCACCAGGCGGGCTTGGACATCTTGTCGGCCGCGGAGTACGACTCGGCGGAGTACAGGATGGCGCTGACGAAGGCGAAGATCTTGATGGCGAGCAGCGCGAACGAGACGCCGATGAAGATCCACGCCTCGATGTCGGCTCCCGCGCCGAGCCAGGTCGGCAACGGGGGGACGAAGGCATCGCTCATGTCCCCAGCGTAGATGAGGGCCTGAACACGCAGAACGGCCCCGAGGCAGCTGCCTCGGGGCCGTTCGTGCTCAACGGGTTCAGCTGGCCGGGGTGGCCTTCTTGGCCGGAGCCTTCTTGGCGGCGGGAGCCTTCTTGGCCGGCGCCTTCTTGGCCGGAGCGGCCTTCTTCGCGGCCGGGGCCTTCTTGGCGGCGGGAGCCTTCTTCGCGGCGGCCTTCGTGGCCGGGGCGGCCTTGGGGGCATCTCCGGTGCGCAGCTTCACGACGACGCCCTCACCGCGCTTGGCGAGGTCGGCGTACAGAGCGGTGGCGGTGGCGACGTTCTCGTCGTACGCACCCTTGACGCTGCTCTGCACCTTGGCCGGGAGGGCCTTGGCGTCGGCCTGGAAGCCGGCGATGCGGGCCTCGGCCTGGGTGCGGCGCTCGGCGAAGGAGGCGACGGCCTTGCCCTGCAGGCTCTTCGGCTCGGGGAGCTCGAAGCCCTTGACCGTGTTCTGCACCTCGGCCACGCGGGCGGTGACGTCCTTCTGCACGTCGGCGACGTAGGCGATGGCCTTGGCCTGCACGTCGGCGACGTAGGTCTTGACCTCCTCGACGGCCAGGTCGATCACGCCGACGCCGGCGTAGATCGGCTTCGCGGCGACCGCGGGGATCTCGGGGAGGTCGACCTTCTTGAGGTCGATGGTCGGGATCTCGATCTTGGGGAGCTCGAGCTTCGGCATTGCTGGTTTCACCCTTCGTTGGCGACGGCGTCAGAGTCCGTCTCGGTGTTGGTTGGCGCGTCCTCCTGCGCCGCCGCGGCCTCCGTGGAGCCATCCGTGTCGGCCGCATTGAGCGCGAGGAACGATGCGTAGACATCGAGGAGCGACTGCTTCTGTCGCTCGGTGAGACCGGTGTCGCTCACGATCGCGAGCTCCACCGATCCCCCCACGCCGTCATCGGGGCTGAGGATCCCGGCCCTGATGTAGAGCTGCTCGGCGGAGATCCGCAGTGCCTTCGCGATCTGCTGCAGCACCTCGGCAGAAGGCTTGCGGAGCCCCCGCTCGATCTGGCTCAGGTACGGGTTGGAGACACCCGCCTGGTCGGCGAGCTGCCGCAGGGAGAGACGGGACGACACCCGCTGCTCCTTGAGGTAGTCACCGAGTGACCCGACGGTCTTCCCCACCTTGCCCTTGGCCATGGGCACCATGGTGCTAGCAATAGTTAGCAGTTGCAAGCACTCCTGGCGTGAACTCGTTCACAAGCTCTTTGCCTTCAAGGACGGCCGACTGGTCCCACCTTTCACTGTTCAAATCGGATCAACTCACTCGACTCTGTACGATCACCCGTGTGTCACGCCCGCCCCTGCCCCAGCACTGCCCCACGCAGCGTGAGCTCGACGACCTCGAGCTGCTGACGTCCGGAGCAGCCGACCCGATCCACGGGTTCAACGAGCCGGGCAGCCCCCTCACGCTCTCCCTGCCCGACGAGCTCCTCACGCACCTCGACGAGGGCAACGAGGTCGAGCTGGTCGACCCCGAGGGCCTGCCTCTCGCCCGGGTCTCCAGCGTGCTGCGCGGCCTCGCGGTGACGCCGCTGACGCACGCCCAGTACGGCCCGTTCCGCCGCCTGCACCTGTCACCGGCCGCCGTGCGGGAGCAGTACGCCGGGCGCACCTTCGTCCCCGTCACCGACCTGATGACCGACGTCCAGGTCGAGCAGCTGCGCGGGCTCGGCCCGGTGGTGCTGCTCGCGCTCGTCGGCGCCGGCACCCCCGCGGTCAGCCCGGTCGGCCTGCTCCGCGCGACGCTGCGGGTGGCGGACGCGATCGACGCCGACGTGGTCGCCGTACCACTCGCCGACCACGCCTCGCTCGCCGATCCGGCGCTGCGCATCTCCGTGCTGACGTCGTACGCCGACACCGACCCGGTCGTCGAGCTCGCGTACGGCGGTCACCTGCTCCCCGGCCTCGCCGACATCGCCGAGGCGGAGCGCCCGCGCCTGGACCAGCAGGGCCTGGTGCTCTTCTTCACCGGCCTGTCCGGCAGCGGCAAGTCCACCCTCGCCCAGGCACTCATGGACCGCCTGCTCGAGCACGGCGGCCGGAGCCTGACCAGCCTCGACGGCGACGTCGTACGCCGCAACCTGTCCGCGGGCCTGACCTTCTCCAAGGAGGACCGCGAGACCAACATCCGCCGGATCGGCTGGGTGGCCGCGGAGATCTCCCGCCACGGCGGGATTGCTGTCTGCAGCCCGATCGCCCCCTTCGACGAGACGCGCCAGCAGGTGCGGGCGATGGTGGACCAGGCGGGCGGCGCGTTCTTCCTCGTCCATGTGGCGACGCCGCTCGAGGAGTGCGAGCGGCGCGACCGCAAGGGCCTGTACGCCAAGGCCCGGCGTGGCGAGATCCCCGAGTTCACCGGCATCTCCTCGCCCTACGAGGAGCCCGACGACGCCGACGTACGCGTCGACACCACGGGCCGCACGATCGAGGACGCCCTCGAGGACGTCGTGCTCGCGCTGCGCTCGGCCGGGTACGTCGACCTGACGGCTCCCGAGCCGCCCGCGACCGTGGCACCGCCCACCGCGCCCGGGCCCGAGATCGCTGAGATCGTCGCCGCCGGCCCGGACGCCACCCCCGAGCCCGTCGACGAGGAGCCCACGGGCGCCCGCACCGCCACCGGCGGTGCCCGCCCGCTGCGGGTGCTCTTCGTCTGCACGGCCAACATCTGCCGCTCGCCGTACATGGAGCTCCGCTCGCGGGCCCTCGCCGGCGCCGACAGCGGCATCGAGTTCGCCAGCGCCGGCACCCACGGCTTCAACGCGCACCGGGTCGACCGGACCATGGCCGAGGTGCTCGCCGAGCGCGGCGTGAGCGCCGACCTGCTCAACGGCTTCGCCAGCCGGCCGCTCACCGACGACCTGATCGAGGCGGCCGACCTGGTGCTGACCGCCGAGGCGTCGCACCGGCAGTTCGTGCTCGAGGAGGTGCCGGGCGCGTTCCGCAAGGCCTTCACGCTCGCCCAGTTCGCCGAGTCGGTCGAGCGGGTCGACGCGGACCTGCACGGCGCCGAGCTCGTGACCGCCGTCGGGCACCGCCGGGCGGGCACGGCCGACCACCACGACATCCGGGACCCGTACCGGCGGGGCAAGGCGGCGGCCGAGGTCTCGGCCGACCAGATCGACGCCCTCCTCCAGTCCGTGCTGCGCCGCCTGGCGCTGCCCGCGACTGCCCCGACCTCCGCACAGACAGGCGACGAGTAGTGGACGACCTCCTCACCCTGACCGCGCTCTCCATCGCGGCCGCCGGCTTCTTCGTCGGCATCGTCGTCGGCCTGACCGGCATGGGCGGCGGCGCGCTGATGACGCCCGCGCTGATCTTCCTCGGCGTCGGCCACACCGCGTCGATCGTCACCGCCGACCTGACCGCCGCGGCGGTCTACAAGTCCGGTGGCGCGCTGACCCACGCGAAGGAGGGCTCACCCAACCTGCGACTCGCGGGCTGGCTGATCCTCGGCTCGGTACCGATGGCCTTCCTCGGCCCGTGGCTGGTCAAGGCGATCACCGACGACCCGACCGAGCTGGAGAAGACGCTCAAGCTCTGCATCGGCATCGCGCTGCTGTTCGCCGCGTCGACGTACGCCCTGCGTCTCTACATCAACCTCAAGCGGGTACGCCGCGGCGGCGCGCTCCCCGACGACAACCCGCGGATCCGGCCGATCCCGACCCTGCTGGTCGGCATGCTCGGCGGCCTGCTCGTCGGCGTCACCAGTGTCGGCTCCGGCTCGGTCATCATGATCGCGCTGCTGATGCTCTACCCCGGGCTGTCGGCCGTCCGGCTGGTCGGCACCGACCTGGTCCAGGCCGTGCCGCTGGTGCTCAGCGCCGCGCTGGCCAACATCGCGATCCACGGCCTCGAGTGGGACCTGGTCATCCCGCTGGTCATCGGCTCGGTCCCCGGCACCCTGCTCGGGTCCCGGCTCGCGCCGCGCGTGCCTCAGTCGTTCATCCGCCGCGGCATCGTGATCGTGCTGACCATGTCGGGCGTGGCCCTGCTGTTCAAGGCCGGCCTGCACCCGTTCGGCGAGGGCCACGAGACCCTCGAGGCCGTCCTGGTCGCCGCGGTCGGCGTCGCCATGCTGGTGCTGGTCCCGCTCGTGTGGGGCCTGCTGCGCAAGCAGCTCGGGATGTCGATGTTCGGCGCGCCCACGGTCGCCGAGATCGAGTCCTTCGGCAGCCAGGACAAGAAGCGCACCCGCGCCTGAGCGGTCAGCCCACCAGACCGAGCTGGCGCTGCTCCTCGGCGAAGAAGGGCCGCTCGTGGGCGGCGGCTCGCGCCAGCCCGAGCGTGAGCACGGCGGCCGCGGCGACCCACACGCCGCCCGCGATTCCGATGAGCATCTCCATGGCAGTCCCCCTAGAACTGCCTCCACGGTACTCCCGCGGTCCGAGCGATTCCGTCCTCTGATCGGCGGACACCCCGTAGTCACATCGGGGGGTCAGTCGCGCCCGTACACATCCCGCGTGTAGACCTTGTCCGCGACGTCGTCGAGGGCGTCGGTACGGCGGTTCGCGATGATCACGTCGGCCTTCTCCTTGAAGGTGTCGAGGTCCTTGATCACCTTCGAGCCGAAGAACCGCTTCTGGTCCAGCTCGGGCTCGAACACGACGACCTTCACGCCCTTGGCCTTGATCCGCTTCATCACGCCCTGCACGGCCGACTCGCGGAAGTTGTCCGAGCCCGCCTTCATGGTGAGCCGGTGGATCCCGACGACCTTCGGGTCGCGGCGCAGCACGTCGTCGGCGATGAAGTCCTTGCGGGTGGTGTTGGCGTCGACGATCGCGCTGATCAGGTTCTGCGGGACGTCGCGGTAGTTGGCCTGCAGCTGGCGGGTGTCCTTCGGGAGGCAGTAGCCGCCGTACCCGAACGAAGGGTTGTTGTAGTGCCCGCCGATACGCGGGTCGAGGCCGACGCCCTCGATGATCTGCCGGGTCGCGAGACCGTGGGTGGCGGCGTACGTGTCGAGCTCGTTGAAGTACGCGACGCGGAGCGCGAGGTAGGTGTTGGCGAACAGCTTGATCGCCTCGGCCTCCGTCGAGCCGGTGAACAGCACGGGTACGTCGTCCTCGACCGCGCCCTGGAGCAGGAGCTTGGCGAACAGCCGACCGGACTCGGTGTCCGAGCCGACGACGATCCGCGACGGGTGCAGGTTGTCGTGCAACGCCCGGCCCTCGCGCAGGAACTCCGGGCTGAACAGGATCGACGCGCCGGGGTGCCGCTCGCGCAGCGTGTTGGTGTAGCCGACCGGCACCGTCGACTTGATGACCACCGTCGCCGCGGGGTTCGCCGCCAGCGCCGCCTTGGTGACCCGCTCGACGGTGGACGTGTCGAAGCGGTCGGTCTCGGGGTCGTAGTTCGTCGGCGTCGCGACGATGACGTACGACGCGTCGGCGTACGCCGCCTTCGCGTCCCGGGTTGCCCGCAGCGACAGCTCGGGGCGGCGCAGGTGCTCCTCGAGCTCGGTGTCGACGATCGGCGAACGGCGTTCGTTCACGGCCTCGATCCGGGCTGCGTCGACGTCGAGCACCCACACGTCGTTGTGCTGCGCGAGCAGCACGGCGTTGGACAGGCCGACGTAGCCGGCCCCCACCACGGTGATCTTCATGCTTCGAGGCTGAGCGCGGTCCCTGAACGGACGCGGGTGTGGGGGTGGCCGCCCGATGACGGTCAGGAGACCAGTGTCGAGCCGTTCACTGGTCCCACAGGGTCGCGATCGGCAGGCTCCACAGCCGCGGCCCGTAGACGTGCCCGCGGTGCGCGGTGTTGAGCACGACCCCGCCCCGGAACCGTCCGCCGGCGCGCCGGGCGAGCGCGTGCAGCGAGGTGAACTGGTGGGGGCGCAGGCTCGCGGCGGTGCGCACCTCGATCCCGAAGAGGCTGTCGTCGGGCAGCTCGACGACCAGGTCGACCTCGAGTCCGTTGCGCTCGCGCAGGTAGGCGACCCGGTGCTCGACGGCGCTGGTCTCCTGCTGGCGCAGCAGCTCGGCCGCGACCATCGTGAGCAGCAGCGGCGCCAGCTCGCTCCGGCCGGAGAAGGCGACGAGGTCGGCGGGCGTGTGGCCGGCCAGGTGCCGGGCCAGGGCGGGGTCCTCGAAGACCACCTGGGGGCGGCCGATGGCGCGCTTCGCCGCCGACGAGCGTGATCCCGGCAGCAGGCGGAGCACGCCGATCTCGACGAGCACGTCGACGTACGGCTGGAGCGTGGTGGGCGGGATGCCCGCCGCTGCACCGAGCCGGGCCTTGTTGAGCTCGCCCATCGGCGGGTCCGCCAGCGCTGACAGCAGTGCAGCCAGCCGTGCCGGGTCGGTACGTCGGACCGCACGGGCCCGCCGGGCGATCCGCTGCAGCTCGTCGTCGGTCACGGCGCGGGCCGTCGCGGCGACGTACCGCTCGAGGTCCCAGGCGGTCCGCAGGTCACCCGGGACCGTTCCCCGGGAGCCCAGACGGGCGACGAAGTCGGCGGCCACGGGCAGCAAGCCTAGGGCCTCCCGCTGCCAAACTCGTCGATTTGTCTATCGAACCGCCAGCGATGTCCCGCTGACAGGGAATGCGTGGCACGATGACCGGGCCCGAGGGGTACAGATGACCTCCCAGGCACCGGATGCACCCTGAAAGGACAGGTCGCCAAGGCATGACTCAGACGCACAGCGACTACCGCCTCAGCCAGCTGGACCAGCTGGAGGCAGAGTCGATCCACATCTTCCGCGAGGTCGCGGCCGAGTTCGAGAAGCCCGTGCTGATGTTCTCGGGCGGCAAGGACTCCATCGTCATGCTGCGGCTGGCGGAGAAGGCCTTCTACCCGGCGAAGATCCCCTTCTCGATCCTGCAGGTCGACACCGGCCTGGACTTCCCCGAGGTCATGGAGACCCGCGACCGCTGGGTCAGCCGGCTCGGCGTGAACCTCGTGGTGGCGAGCATCGACGACGCGATCAAGAACGGGATCATCCCGGACGCCGCGAAGATCAGCCGCAACCGCCTCCAGATCCCGACGCTGCTCAACGCGATCGAGGAGAACGGCTTCACCGCCGCCTTCGGTGGCGGTCGCCGCGACGAGGAGAAGGCCCGCGCCAAGGAGCGCGTCTACTCCCACCGCGACGAGTTCGGCCAGTGGGACCCGAAGAACCAGCGCCCCGAGCTCTGGAGCCTCTACAACGGCCGCCTGCACGAGGGCGAGCACATGCGGATCTTCCCGATCTCCAACTGGACCGAGCTCGACGTCTGGGACTACATCGGCCGCGAGGGCATCGAGATCCCGAACATCTACTACTCGCACCAGCGCCGCGTCTTCGAGCGCGACGGCATGCTGATGAGCGAGACCCCGCTCAACCCGCTGCGCGAGGGTGAGGTCGTCGAGGAGCGGACCGTCCGGTTCCGCACCTGCGGCGACATCACGCTGACCGGCTGCGTCGAGAGCACGGCGTCCACGATCGCCGAGATCATCGACGAGGTCGCGGTCGCCCGCAAGACCGAGCGCGGCGCGACCCGCGGCGACGACCGGTTCTCCGAGGCTGCCATGGAGGACCGCAAGAAGGAGGGCTACTTCTGATGGCCGGCACCAACATGGACCTGCTCCGCTTCGCGACCGCTGGTTCGGTCGACGACGGCAAGTCGACCCTCATCGGGCGCCTGCTGCTCGACTCGAAGGCGATCTTCGAGGACCAGCTCGAGGCGGTCGAGGCCACCAGCGAGGCGAAGGGGTACGACTACACCGACCTCGCGCTGCTGACCGACGGCCTGCGCTCCGAGCGCGAGCAGGGCATCACCATCGACGTGGCGTACCGCTACTTCGCGACGCCCAACCGCAAGTTCATCATCGCGGACACCCCGGGCCACGTGCAGTACACGCGCAACATGGTCACCGGCGCCTCGACCGCCGACCTCGGCCTGGTGCTCGTCGACGCCCGCCAGGGCCTCACCGAGCAGTCCCGCCGGCACGCGGTGATCCTGTCGCTGCTCCGCGTCCCGCACCTCGTGCTGGCCGTGAACAAGATGGACCTCGTCGACTTCGACCAGGCCGTCTACGACAAGATCTACGCCGAGTTCACGCAGTTCGCGACCAAGCTCAACGTGCCCGACCTCGAGGTCATCCCGATCTCGGCGCTGCAGGGCGACAATGTCGTGACCCGCTCCGAGAACATGCCGTGGTACTCCGGTCCCACGCTCATGCACCACCTCGAGCACGTGCACGTCGCCTCCGACCGCGACCTGATCGACGCCCGGTTCCCGGTGCAGTACGTCGTCCGGCCCAAGTCGGACGAGTTCCACGACTATCGCGGCTACGCCGGCCAGGTCGCCGGTGGCATCCTCAAGCCGGGCGACGAGGTCGTCGTGCTCCCCTCCGGCATGACCTCCAAGATCGCCAAGATCGACCTGTTCGACAAGGAGATCACCGAGGCCTTCCCGCCGATGAGCGTGACGGTCCACCTCGAGGACGACGTCGACGTCTCGCGCGGCGACATGATCGCGCGGGTCAAGAACGCCCCCGTCCCGAGCCAGGACATCGACGCGATGATCTGCTGGATGACCACCACCCCGCTGCAGCCGCGGCAGAAGCTGGCGCTCAAGCACACGACCCGCACGGGCCGCGCGCTGGTCAAGGACATCCAGTACCGCCTCGACGTCAACACGCTGCACCGCGACCAGGCGACCAACGAGCTCGGCGTCAACGAGATCGGCCGCGTCACGCTGCGCACCACGGTGCCGCTGCTGTGCGACCCGTACTCGAAGAACCGCACCACCGGCTCGTTCATCCTGATCGACGAGGCGACCGGCGTGACCGTCGGCGCCGGCATGATCAACGGCTGACCCGGCGCCAACTGGCTCCGGATTTCCGCCGACCCGGCAGAAACTGGCTCCGGATTTCCGCTGACCCGGCAGAAACTAGGCCCGAAATACACGTCGACCCGGCAGAACTTCTGCCGGGTCGACGTGATTTCGGAGCCAGTTTCTGCCGGGTCGGCCCGATTTCAGAGCCAGTTGGTGCCGGGTCAGCGCTGGGGGCGGAAGTGCAGGCCGACCTCGGGGTCGACGACGACCTCCTGGGCGGCGGGGAGCCCGTCGACGACGAGCTGCGCGGCGACGTCGGTGTTGCGCTTGAGCAGCGCGAGCGCGATCGGGCCGAGCTCGTGGTGGCGGGCCGAGGAGCCGACGACGCCGGCCGCGCGGCCGCCGGCCTCGGGCAGCACCTCGGTGCCGGGGGCGGGGAGCCGGTTCTCGGAGCCGTCGAGGTGGAGCAGGGTCAGCCGGCGGGGTGGCTTGCCGAGGTTGTGGACCCGGGCGACCGTCTCCTGACCGCGGTAGCAGCCCTTGTCGAGGTGGACGGCGTTCCACGGCACCTCGGCGATCCAGCCGACCTCGTTGGGGATGGTGCGTTCGTCGGTGTCGATGCCGAAGCGCGGCTCGCCGCGCTCGATGCGCAGTGCCTCGAAGGCCCACGAGCCGGCGGCCGGACCCGCCGCGGCGGCGTACGACGCCAGCTGGTCGCGCGGGACGAGGTCGTAGCGGCCCGCGCCGACCGGGCGCCACGCGACGGCGAGGTCGCCGGTCACATCGGTGATCTCGACGCGCATCATGAACTTCATCCGCTCGAGGAACGCGATCAGCGCGGCCGCACGGCCGGGCTCGGTGTGGGCCGTGAACGCCTCGCCGTCGTCGACGCCGGTGAAGGCGTGCTCGACGTGGCCCTGGGGCGAGAGGACGAGCCCGGAGATCCACTGCCCGGCCGGCAGGCCCTCGAAGTACTGCGTGGTGATCGAGTGCAGCCAGCTCAGCCGGTCCGGCCCGGCGACGCGCAGGACGTCGCGGTGGGAGAGGTCGACGAAGCCCTCGCCGGCCGCGAGGGCCCGCTGCTCGCCGTACAGGCTGCCGTAGTGGGCGGCGACTCCGGCGTCGATGCCCTCGCCGGCGACGGCGCCGGGGAGGTCGAGGAGGGGGCTGGCGTAGGTCATGTGAGGTCCCGGTAGTGCTCGAGGAGGCGGGTGAGGGTGCCGAGGGCTGCCTGCATCTCCTCGATGTGCGCCGGGTCGAGCGTGCGGAGCATCTCCTTGATCTCGGTGCTCGACACACCCGAGGTGCGCGGCAGGTACCTCACCTCGCAAACGTCGGAGAGGTCGTCGAACTTCCCGGCCCAGTCGTCGCCCATCACGAACAGGTCGACACCGTGCTCGACGATGTCGGCACGCTTCTGGTCCCACGAACGCTCCGGCACCACCAGGTCGACGCCCTTGATGGCACCGACGATGGCGGCACGGTCGTCGTACGACACGACCGACTTCTTGCCCTTGCCCGCGTTGAACTCGTCGGTCGAGACGCCCACGACCAGGCGGTCGCCCATCCCGGCGAGGCGCTCGATCAGCCGCAGGTGGCCGATGTGGAACAGGTCGAAGGTGCCGTAGGTCAGCACGGTGGTCACGGGGTCGCTCCTTCGCAACGGGCGCAGCGCCCGTGGACGGTCAGGTGGCCGAGGTCCGCGACGAATCCCCGGGCGGCGAGGGCGGCGACGAAGGGCGCCGCCTCGGCCTCGTCCACGGAGATCACGTCGCCGCAGCCGCGGCACACGAGGTGGAAGTGCACGTGCCCGCGCGTCGAGTGGTACGTCGGCGCGCGGTCCGTGAGGTGCGCGTGCCGGATCAGGCCCAGCTCCTCGAGCACCTCGAGCGTGCGGTAGACGGTGGAGGCGTTGATCGTGCTCACCGTCTGCTGGACGTGGGCCAGCACCTCGTCGGGGGTGGCGTGGCCGAGTGCGTCGACCGCGCCGAGGATCAGCTCGCGCTGGGGCGTGAGGCGGTAGCCCTTCTCGCGGAGGGCTGCGCGCCAGTCGGCCTCCTCAGGCACGCTTGAGCCTCGCCCACAGGTGCGGCTGGAGCGGCTGGCCCATCGCGGCCATGTCGAACGCGTAGAGCAGGTCGCCCTCGACGTTGCCGTAGAGACGCTTGCCGGCGACGTACTCCTTGGCCGTCTCGGTCCGCGCCACCGCATCGGTCGTCCACTCGAACTTGCCGTTGTCGGCCTCGCCCTCCCAGATCTCCGCGATGCCCGTGTTGTGGGTCAGCAGGATCTCGAAGCGGCCCTCGCCGACGGCCCGGATGAAGCCGGTCTCGATCGCGGCGTCGCGGACCTTCTCGTTGTTCTCGTCGATGATCCAGGCCCGCGCCATGTAGTGGAAGAACGGGCGCCCGTCGTGGGTGAAGATCAGCTCCTGGCCGAACTGGAACGAGTCGATCGTCGGGTAGTCGCCGTGGCCGTTGCCACGCCACGTGCCGAGCATCCACGCGATCGGTCCGCAGTTGGGGTGCAGGTTGTCGGGAAGTTCGAAGGCCACGACAGGCGATTCTAGGCGCTGCGTAGGCTCTGACCCATGTCGCGCAGCCTCGTCGTCAAGGTCACCTGCGGAGCCGACGACCCGGAGCGCTGCAACCAGGCCTTCACGGTGGCCGCCGCGGCCGCCGTCTCGGGTGTCCCGGTCTCGCTGTGGCTCACCGGGGAAGCCGCCTGGCTGGCCGTCCCGGGCCGCGCCGCCGAGCTCGACCTGCCGCTCGCGACGCCCCTGCCCGACCTGATCGAAGCGGTGCTCGCCGTGGGCTCGGTGACCGTGTGCGCGCAGTGTGCGGCACGGCGCTCACTGTCGGAGGCGGACCTGCTGGCCGGCGTACGCATCGCGGGAGCACCGGTGTTCGTCGAGGAAATCCTGGGTGAGGGCGTCCAGGCCCTCGTCTACTGAGAGGGTTCTCCCATGCGTCGCGCCTCCGCCCTGCTCCTGGCGGCCGCCCTGGCGGTCACGCTCAGCGCCTGTGAGAAGTCCGCCGGCTCGAAGCGCGAGTACGTCGCGCTCGGCGACTCCTACACCGCCGGCCCCCTGATCGGGCGTGCCGACGGGCGCAACGGCTGCGTGCGCTCGCGCAACAACTACCCGCACCTGCTGGCGAAGAAGGCCGAGCTCGACCTCACCGACGTCAGCTGCTCGGCCGCCCCCACCGACGCCGTCGAGGGCGAGCAGAAGATCCGCAACCGCTCCATCGCGCCGCAGCTCGACGCCGTGACGTCCTCCACGGACCTGGTGACGATCGGGCTCGGCCTCAACGACCTCGGCCTCTCGGTCCGGGTGTTCATCAAGTGCGTGCAGCTCGGCATGAGCGACCCCGACGGCGCGCCGTGCACCGAGGCCGACCGGGCCGCGGGCACCAACGACATCCAGGCGGCCCTCGACCAGATGTCGGACCGGATCGGCGGGGTCGTCGACGCGGTCCTGTCGAAGGCGCCGAAGGCGAAGGTCGTGCTGGTGGGCTACCCCACGGTCTTCCCGACCGAGGGCACCTGCAGCGACCTCGGCATCGCGGCGGCCGACGTACCCCTGGTCCAGCACGTCGTCGACAGCCTCAACGCGACGATGGCGTCGGTGGCCGACGAGCGCGGGGCGACGTACCTCGACACCGCGACGCCGAGCCGCGGCCACGACATCTGCGCCGACGATCCGTGGATCGCCGGCTCGGCCCCCGCCGCAGGGCGGCCCGGGCTCGCCTGGCACCCGTACGCCGAGGAGCAGGTCATGATCGCCGGCCTGCTCGCCGACCTGGTCTGAGGAGGTACGTCGTGCGCGCCGTGCTCCAGCGGGTCAGCTCCGCCTCCGTCGTCGTCGACGGCGCGGTCGTCGGTTCCATCGACGGGCCGGGCCTCCTGGTCTACCTCGGCGTCACGCACTCCGACGGCGACGCCGAGGTCGCCTGGATGGCCCGCAAGATCCGCGACCTGCGCATCCTGTCCGACGAGCAGTCGGTGGGTGAGACCGGCGGATCCGTGCTCGTGGTCTCCCAGTTCACGCTGTACGGCGACGCCCGCAAGGGCCGCCGTCCCACCTGGATCGCCGCCGCCCCCGGCCCGGTCAGCGAGCCGCTCTACGAGGCGGTGTGCGATGCGCTGGTCGCCGCCGGAACCCCTGTCCAGAAGGGCGTGTTCGGGGCGGACATGAAGGTCAGCTCGGTCAACGACGGCCCGTTCACCGTGCTGCTCGAGACTCCCTGACCGCTAGGTCAGGCCGAGCGACGGGTCAGGCGCAGCCCGAGCAGGTACATCTCGCAGCCCAGGCAGAACGCGAAGACGGCGTTGAGGAAGGCGGCGACGAAGGCGAACGCGGCGAAGACCTGGCCGAGGAGCACCGCGCCGGTGGCGAAGCCGAGGGTGGCGACGACGGCGAACACCAGCCCGACGGCCTGGGCGAAGCGGGGCGGGGCGGGGTCCTCGAGGTGGTCGGGGGCGGCGAGCCGCGGACGGACCAGGCGCCGGAAGAGCACACCCGTCGGCGTCCGATGCACGCCGAGGCCGGCGCCGATCGCGAAGAACACGGCCTGGATGCCGGTGAGCACGGCGGCCACGCTCGGCGCGGCGTCGGAGAGCAGCAGGGCCACGGCGAAGACCACCAGCGTGATCGCCGCGGTGAAGCGCGGGCCGCGCGGGTCGATGCCGGCGGTGACGGGAGCAGTGGTGGTCATCAGGATCCCTGGAGCGTCGGGAGAGCGGCGAGCACCTGCTCGCGGCGCGGGGCGCCGGCGGCGCGGGTGAGCTCGTGACCACGGTGGTCGAGCACCAGCGTGGTCGGGGTACGACGCACGTCGAGCGCGCGGACCAGGTCGAGGTGCTCCTCGGCGTCGATCTCGACGTGGGCGACGCCGTCGACCTTGCCGGCGACGTCGGCGAGCACCACACGGGTCGTGCGGCAGGGAGCGCAGAAGGCGCTGGAGAACTGGAGCAGGGTGGCCCGCTCCCCCAGCTCCGCGTCGGGCACGGAGGCGGCGACGCTCGACCAGGCGGTCGTCTCGACCGCGGCGGAGGCGAAGGTGCCGTCGGTACGGCGGCGGTACAGCCCGAAGCCCACCGCCACGACGACGGCGACCAGGAGCAACGCGAGTCCGGGGTTCACAATTCTCCTTCAACGGCGACGGCGGCCCCCGGATTCCGGGAGCCGCCGCCGCGTCTCGATACGCCCGCTCGTCCCTCGCGGGCTACTCGACGATCGAACGCCCTCAGATGGAGATGAGGACCTCGGCGACCGAGCCGGTCTGCGCCTGCACGACGCGGTCGACCGGGTCGGCCTTGGGGGCCAGGGTGCGGAGGGTCCACTGGCCGTCGCCGGCGAAGAACCGGAAGTGGCCGGTCGCGGAGGTCGGGACCTCCGCGGTGAACTCACCGGACTTGTCGAGCAGCCGCACGTAGGCGCTCGCCACCGGGGTGGCGTCGTCGCCCGTGCCGCGCACGACCTGGCCCTGGATCACGGCCTCCTTGGCGACGTTGACGCCGTCAAGCGACAGGCCGCCGATCTTCGCGCCGCACATCAGGCGTCACCGGGCTCGTCGCCGAGCGCGATCGGAACGCCGACGAGGGAGCCGTACTCGGTCCACGAGCCGTCGTAGTTCTTGACGTTCTTCTTGCCGAGCAGCTCCTGCAGCACGAACCAGGTCAGCGAGGAGCGCTCACCGATGCGGCACAGCGCGATGGTGTCCTTGGTCTCGTCGAAGCCGACCTCGGCGTACAGCGCCTGCAGGTCCTCGTCGGACTTGAAGGTGCCGTCGTCGTTGGCGTTCTTGCTCCACGGGACGTTGACCGACGTCGGGATGTGGCCGGCGCGCTGCGACTGCTCCTGCGGGAGGTGGGCCGGGGCGAGGAGGCGACCGGCGTACTCGTCGGGGCTGCGCACGTCGACCAGGTTCTGCACGCCGATGGCGGCGACGGCGTCGTCACGGAAGGCGCGGATGGAGCGGTCCTGCTCCTGGGCGGTGTACGACGTCGCGGCGCGGGTCGGCAGCTCGTCGGTCAGCTCGCGGCTGTCGAGCTCCCACTTCTTGCGGCCGCCGTCCATGAGCTTGACGTCCTGGTGGCCGTACAGCTTGAAGTACCAGTAGGCGTAGGCCGCGAACCAGTTGTTGTTGCCGCCGTAGAGGATCACGGTGTCGTCGTTGGCGACGCCACGCGAGGACAGGAGCGCCTCGAACTGCTCCTTGTTGACGAAGTCGCGACGGACCTGGTCCTGGAGGTCGGTGGTCCAGTCGAGCTTGATGGCGCCCTTGATGTGACCCTTGTCGTAGGCCGTGGTGTCCTCGTCGACCTCGATGACGACGACCTTGTCGGTGCCGAGGTTGTCCTCGACCCACTGGGTGGAGACGAGCGAATTCTCGCGGCTCATGCTGATTCCTTACTGGTGTTCGCGTGGTGGTTGCGATGGTGCGGTACGACGGACGGTGCTGGTGTGGCAGCACGACGAACGCACAGGACGACGCCTGGGCGCGCGACAGCGCCACGAGAAGCGACGGGTGAGCCGGCAGAGAACCGGGAGACTCAGAGACCCGTCAGCAGGGTCGACACAGCGCCGAGCTGACGCGGCAGTTGTCCACCGCGCGCCGCTTGGTCAGCAGCAGGGTCGTCGACATGGGGAAGAGCCTAGGCGGCTTTCCCGGATCCACGAACTCCGCTTCCCGAATACTGAGACGCACATCCATATAATGAGACCGCCGCCCGACGGGACCCACAGGCCCCGCCGGACGGCGGTCGTCAGGAGGTGCGTGCGCTCAGCGCTTGCGGAAGCTCAGCACCGCCTTGTCGGCCGCGTACCCCGCACTTCCGGCGTACGTCGCCCGCACCTTCCAGGCACCCGGCCCGAGCCGTACCTTGCAGGTCGCGACGCCGTCCTCGATGGTCGCCACGCACAGGGTGCGTCCGCCGCTGCGGAACACCACCTGGCCGGTGGCGCCCGGGGCGACCTTCGCCTTGAGCACGACCTTCGCCCCGCGCACGAGGGACGCCTTGGCGACCTTCGCCTTGAGCCTCGGGTCGGCCTTGGCCGCCGCTGCACCGTCCGCGACCTTCAGCACGAACGAGCGCTGCGACTCCTGGTGCGCCCGGTCGCCGACGTACGACGCCACGACCACGTAGTCGCCCGGCGGCGGCAGGGTCGCAACCGTGCACGACGCCGTGCCGTTGGCGGCCGTCGCCTCGCACAGCACCTCCTCCCCGTTGAGGAAGCGGACCAGGCCGGTGGCCGTGGCGGGGGTGACCTTCGCGGTCAGCGTGGTCTGCTGGCCGAAGGTCACCGACGCGTTGCCCACGGTGATCGCCGTGGCGGCGCGGGTGTCGGCGACCTCGACCACGCGCACGACGCGGGTGGCGATCGCCTGGTTCCCGTTCCTGTCCCCCACCACGTAGGTCAGCGCGTAGCTGCCGGCGGTGTCGGTGTCGACCTCACCGACCACGTCGACCTCGGCGGTCAGGTCGCCGTCGGCCTCGTCGGTCGCGGTCACGCCGGCGAGCTTGTCGAAGGTCTCCCCGAGCTTGACCGTCGTGTCCTCCGGCACCGAGATGGTCGGCGGCTTCACGTCCGTACCGACAGCCGTCGCCCGGAACACCGTGCCGAACTGGCGGATCGAGCCGATCTGCTGCCCGGAAGCGGTGCGGCTCTCGGCCGTCCACGCGTAGACCTCGCCCTCGGCCAGGCCCGCCCACGTGACGGTGGCCGGCCAGCCCGACCTCGCCGTCTGTACGCCGATCGCCTGGTCGGTCGGGGTGACCACCGTCAACCCGTCGGTCGAGAAGGTCGTGCTCCGGCTGGACAGGTCGACCGGGAGGGTCAGGTTGTCCTCGGCGCTGTTGTAGCGCTTGCGGTCGTCGTACTCGGTCGCACCGAAGTTCTTGAAGTGCGGCGAGTAGGTGTCGATGCTGACCTCGGACCGGTCGACGTCGAACTGCAGCAGCCGCAGCCAGCTGGCACCGAACTGCAGCAGGTCCCCGGCCTTGTGGTCGGTGGCACCGTCGCCGTCGAGGTCGATGTTGCCGGCCCCGTCGACCTTCTCGGGCCACAGCTCACCCGCGGACACCTTGTAGAACTGGTAGTCCGCCAGCAGCTCGACGACGTTGTGCTGCACCGTCGCGCCGACACCCGTCTTCAGGTTGGTCCCGACGCCGTGCTCGTGGCCGGCGAGGATCAGGAAGACGTTCGGGTTGGCGCTGACCACCTCGTCGTACAGCTTCGAGCCGTCACCCGAGAAGCTCGCCCCACGGCCGTCCTTGGCCGTCGACGGCGCGAGGTAGGCGTGGGTGAGCAGGATGCCGTTGCGGTCGGGGTAGCGCTCGAACACCGAGCTGGCCCAGTCCGCCTCGGCCTGCGTGACGCCGTACGACAGCCCGACCGCGACGAAGTCGAGGCCACCGGCGGAGAACAGGACGTAGTTGTTCTGGTTGTCCTGGCCCGGCGCGCTGACGGCGCCCTGGCTGTCGGTCGTCTCGTCCCAGGCGTGGTACGACGCACCGCTCGGCCAGGTCTGCGCGGCCGTGTAGTAGCGGTTCGGCCCGTAGTAGCGGTTGAACCGCGAGGTCGGACCCGTCTCGTTGCCGAGCTGGTTGTCGTGGTTGCCCGCGATCACCTGGTTGGGGATGCCCGAGCTGTCGAGCGTGGCCTGGGCACCGGAGGTGAACTCGAACTCGCGGGTGACCTGCTCGTCCAGGCCCGGGTAGAGCAGCTGGCCGGAACCGTTGGTCGCGAGCGGGTTGTTGTAGTCGTTCTCGATGACGTCACCGGTGTGCCCGGCCCAGGCGATCTTGCGCGGCCCGGCCTGCTGGGCGATCCAGTCGGTCGTGGCGCGGTAGGCCTTGGCCCAGATCGCCTGCTCCTCGGCCTTCATCACGTCGGCCGGCTCGGCGACGCCGTCCCAGTCGTCGTACGTGCCACCGGCCGCACCCTCGGCGAGGTACTGCGTGTCGGTGAAGTGCGCGAGCGAGAAGTCGTAGTCGGCCGGGTCCTCGAACCTGTCCTTCGACGCCGCGGCCGTGCCGTCGCGCGGGGCGAGGTCGTCGGCGAACGGGTCGGTGCCGAGCACCAGCAGGTGCACGGTGCCGTCGTCGACGAACGCCGGGCGCAGCACGGCGTTGAGGACGGTGTCGCCGTCGCGTACGCCGCGCGCGGTGGCGAGCTGCACCCATGCGGTGGTCTGGGTGTTCCAGGCCCGCAGCGTGACCGACCGCTCGGGGTCGACGACGCCCTTCCACACGACCTGCTGGCCGGCGACGGCCGGACCGACCTCGACGTCGAAGCGCTGGAACGGCAGGTCGCCGCTCGTGGCGCTGGACTTCGCGTCGCCGTCGTCGGGCACGAGACGGCCGGTGATCGGCTGCTCCTGCTCGTGGTCGAACTCGAGGGTGGTCGGGACCTTCGTCACGACGCCCTGGACGCCACCGTCGGCGACGGTCGCGGTGGCCCTGCGGAAGGTCGTCGTGACGTCGCTGCTGTCGGGGCTGGTCGCGATCGCGGAGAGCTGGACGACGCCCTTGCCCTCACCGGAGCCGGTGCCGCCGCCGGTGGGGATGGTGTCGGACGCGAAGGGGATCTCGAAGGAGACCGGCTTGCCGAACACGTCGACCGCGGTGGCAGTGAGCTTGTGCGGACCGGCCTGCAGGCCGGCGCCGACGTGATCGCCCTCGGCGACGGGCTTGCCGTCGAGCTGGTACGTCCAGCCGGTGGCGTTGTCCTCGTGCGCGATGTCGAGGTCGAGCTCGACGGGCGAGGAGAGGTGGGCGCCGGCCGCGGGCACCGAGCCGGTGAGGCGGACACCGGCGTCCGGGTGCTCGCCGAAGGCGGCGATGTCGAGCGCCTTGATCTCGGTGTCGTTCAGCGCCCGGCCGTAGATGCGGGCGTTGGCGATCTTGCCGGTGGTGTAGAACTGCGCGCCGGCGTTGGTGCCGGAGTCGCCGCCGACGGTCCAGGCCCGGGCGGTGGCGTTGGGCAGGGTCAGCGCACCGGTGGCCGGCGTGGTCGCGGCGAGCACGCCGTCGACGTACAGCTTGATCTCGGTGCCGGTCCACACGCCGACGACGTGGTACCAGCGGCCGGGGCTGATCACCGCACGGGCGGTCTTGTAGCCACCGCCGATGTGGGCCATCAGGCCGACCTTGTCCTCGTTGACGTAGATCGAGTACCCGCCGGCCTCCTTGCCGGAGCAGACCGACGCCTCGGTGCTGGCCGGCAGCGGGCCGTCGTAGCGGAACGTGCACTCGATGCTGACCGCCGAGCTGATCTGGCCCCAGTGCGGGGTGAGCGCGTAGCCGTAGGCGTCGTCACCGGTCAGGGTCACGACGTCGCGGTCCAGCGCGTTGTCGTGCCCGATCGTCGGCGTGCCGAAGGTCTTGACCGCGAGGTCGCGGACCCGGTCCTTGGCGGTGCCGTCGGCGAAGTCGACGTCGAGGACGTCGGCCTGCGGCGTGGGTACGGCGGTGTCCCACTGCGCCGCGAGGGCCTTCACCTCGTCCGCGGTGACCGCGCGGGAGAAGATGCCGGAGGCGGCGAAGGTGCTCGGCGGGGCGGGCTGCCCGATGCCGGTGGGGCCGGCGTCGGCACCGACGATGAAGCGCCGCGACGTGGCCGCCGGGAAGGTCAGCGCACCGGTGGCGGCGGTGGTCTGGGCGAGCTGGCCGTTGACGTACAGCCTGACCTGGCTGCCGTCCCAGGTCGCGACAGCGTGGTACCAGCGGTTGCCCTCGATCGGCGTCAGGGCGCTCTTGTAGCCGCCGCCGATGTGGGCCATGAAGCCGAGGTTGGGGCCGTTGACGTACATCGAGATGCCGCCGGCCTCCTTGTCGGAGCACAGGTCCTTCTCACCGGTCACCGGCATCGCGGTGTCGATGCGGAACACGCACTCGACGCTGACACCGGTCGTGAGCTTGCTCCACTGGTCCTCGAACGGGAAGCCGATCGCGTCGTCGACGCCGTCGACCGTCATGACCGGGCCCTGCTTGGCGTCGCTGCCGAAGGTCGGGGTGCCGTAGGTGATCGGGGCGAGCGACTGGGCGGCGTCCGTGGGTACGCCGCCCGGGAAGGCGACGTCGAGGACGTCGGGGGTCGGTGCTGGTTCGGCGGTCGCCGCGGCCTCCGGCAACAGCGTCGGGGCTGCGGGAGGCGCAGCCTGGCTCGGGGCGGCCAGCAGGCCGCCCGAGGCGGCGGTCACGGCGACCACGGAGGTCGCGAGCAACCGGAGCCTGCGCATGGGTCGTGCGGGCACGACGGGTCTCCTCAGGGGTTGGGGGTGGGGGTTGCCCGTCGTCGGCGCCGGGACACGAGGGTCCCGGCGACGGCGACGAGGAGCACGGCGCCGAGAACACCGCCGATCTGGAGGGCAGCGCTGCTGCCGGTGCTGCTGGTCGTGCTGATCGGGTCGCTGCCGGTCGTGGCGCCGAGGGACCAGTCGTGGGTGGGCGCGTCGGCGCCGTACACCTGGTGCTGGCCGTGGGGCCCGGTCGCGAGGGTGCGGTACGCCGGGTGCAGGTCGGTCAGCGTGCTCACCGTGACGGTGGCGGTCGCCGCCGGCTGCGGGCAGGTGAACACGAGGTCGGCACCGTCGGCGATCAGGTCGCCGGACGCCTCGACGCTGCCGGGGCAGTCCTGGCCTCCGCTGGCCACCTCGACGTGCTCGAGCAGGTAGCTGTGCACTTCCGGCGCCTGCTGGACGAGCGCGGCGTCGCCGTCGTCGTACTCGATGGCGCCGTCGAGCATCACCCGGTCCTCCGGCAGCACGCCGAGGTGGATGCCGAGCAGGGTGAGGTCGTCGGCGGCGCCGACCTTCCAGGTCACGTGGACCAGGGCGGGGTCGGTGGCGTCGGGAGCGACCTCGACGGTCTGCGGGTCGCCGAACGGGTGCGCGGCCGGGCTCATGTCGCAGCCACCAGCTGGCCGACGGCGGCCGTGGTGACCACGCAGCCGATCACCGTGATGCTCGCCGCGGCGAGCATCGGCGCGACCCGGGTCGCAGTCGTGACCAGGGCCCGCGACTCCGCGGCGCGGATCACGACGCTGCGCCCGGCCAGGGCGAGCAGTCCGACCCCGAACAGCACCGTGGCCAGGCCCAGGCCGAAGGTGATGACGAGCAGCAGGGCGAACCCGGAGCGGCCGGTGAAGATGCCGGTCACCAGGACCAGGAAGGCCGCCGGCGACGGCGTCAGGCCGCCGGACATGCCGAGCAGGACCAGGCCGGGGCGACTCGGGCCCTCACCGTGGCCGTGGCCATGCCCGTGGCCGTGGCCATGGCCATGTCCGTGCCCATGTCCGTGGCCGTGCCCGTGACTGCCGCCGCGCAGGTGGCGCCGGAACAACCAGATCCCGACGCCGACGACCATCAGCCCCGCCGCCAGCTGCAGCCCACTGGTCAGCTCCTGCAGCGAGAGCAGGTCCGAGAGCGACAGGAAGGTCCAGGCGACGGCGACGACGAGCACCGACACGGTGTGCATGACGGCGACCGAGGCGCCGAGCCAGGCAGCGTCGCGGACCTTGCCGTCCGCGCCGACGAGGTACGCCGCCGCCAGGCTCTTGCCGTGGCCGGGGCCGAAGGCGTGTGCGGCACCGGCCGCGAAGGCGAGCAGGAACGCCACGGGCACGAAGCCGGGCGCGCCGACGAGGTCGACCAGGCGGTCGTCGAGGGAGGGCACGGGCAGTCATGGTCACCGACCCCGGTGACGTCAACGGCGTTGAACGATGGCCCTGCGGTGTCCCGAAGGTAAAGAGAAGCGGAAACCCCTCACCAAGTTCTCGGCGGGGCGTGGCAGTCAGCGGGTGTGACAGGCGGAGGGCGCCGTCGCGTTCGAGCTGCCCGGTGCCGCCCCCGGCGACATCTCGAGGCGCGCGTCGCCGGTCTGCCCCTTGCCCGTGCGCAGCACGACGTCGACCTTCTGGGTCTGGCCCGGGTCGAGGAGCACGCCGACCGTCGCGACCTGGCGACCGGCGTACGTCGACACGGTCGGGTCTCCCGCGGACTGCCCGTCGATGCGCACCTCGTCGACGCTGCCGCCGACCGGCGCGCTGACGTAGACGACGAGCAGCTGCTGGCCGGGGTCGGTGCGGTTGCCGGGGAAGAACTCGCCGGTGATCGCGTCCGGCAGCTCGTCGGCCAGCGCCGGCGTCGCGTTGGTGAACGTGATGGTGGCGCCGAGCTCCTGGCGCCCCCCCGAGCAGGAGCGGGAGAAGAGCTCGGCCTTCTGCCGCAGGTAGTACTGCATCTTGGTCGGGCCGGCGTCGTTGACGTAGATCCCGACGACCGGCGGGCCGTCGGTGCGGTCGACGAACTCCCCCGCGATCCGCGTGCCGGTGATCTCGGCCTGGGCGTCGTCGTCGAAGAAGTGCATCCGCACCCGGCCCTCCTCGACGCCTTTCACGAGCGCGCGGATCACGTCGACCGAGTCGCCGTGGCCGTCGGAGAAGACGTCGAAGACCGCCTTCGCGACCGCCTCCTGGTAGTCGCTCTGCGCGGCGGTGCCCGGGGTGAGGGCGTAGATCTCGTTCTCGACCCGGCTGACGACGTTCGCGGCGCTCACGGGTGGGTACCCGGCCACGGGCACCTGGCCGACGACGAGAAGCAGGTACGACACCACCACCGGGTCGACGTAGAGGACCCCGTCGAGGCGCTGCCCCTCGACCTGCTGCCAGCGGGCCCGGATCAGGTCGGACGCACGCGGGAAGTCGGGCGTGAGGGTGGCGTCGACACCGGTCGTGCCGAGGATCTCGCCGAACAGCTTCTCCTCCTCCGCGCTGAGCGGGAGGACCGGGGCGCCGGGCGTCGCGCCGAGCTCGGCCGTGTCGACCTGCTTCACGATCTCGACCTTGCCGTCGCGCGCATGGATGAGGGACAGCGAGCCCGGGAGGCCGCCGCTGCTGCGCGACTCGGCGTTGTTCTGGAACACCATCAGGTAGTTGCGGGGACCGTCCTGGCCCAGCATCCGGGGCATCAGCCGGGAGGCGCGGTACGTCGACTGCAGGGTCCCCCGCGCGTCGTCGACGAGCGTGCGCAGGCTGTCGAACGCCGTCCGGATCGGGCCGACGAAGTCGGCGGAGTCGACCTCGCCCAACCGACTGCTGGCGGCGTCGAACGCCTTCTCGCTGCGGGCGGCGGGCTTCTCGAGGGAGGCGATCGTGTCGAGGGGGAAGGTGTGCTCGACCGGCTTGAAGCTGGCGGCGGTCACCTGGTCGGCCGCGTCGGCGACCGGCGTCAGGCCGTCGCGGCCCAGGTCGGCCAGCACCGAGGCGACCGTCGCCACCCCGTCCGCGTCGTCGCCGAGCAGCGGGATCGCGCCGAACACCGACCAGGTCACGCCGTGCGTCGTGTCGTCGGCGGAGTCGGCGGCCTCCTGGTAGGCGTCGAGCGCCGACCGCGCCCCTGCGGCGTCGCCCTGCACCAGCGCATCGCGCATCAGGCGGGCCTGCTCGTCGACCTGCCGGAGGTCCCGGGTCGCTCCGAGCACCACCCACAGCGACCAGCCGACGACGATCGCCACCACGGCACCGACGCCGATCGCGATGGTCCAGCGGGGATGGTCCTGACGGAACCGGCGCACCTGCCGCTGCAGCCGCCGGAAGCCGCGAGACCGGCGCCGACGCCGGATCTCGGGCGACATGCCCGCGAGACTAGCAGCGCGCAATTGGTGAGCATGGCACAGTGACCATCGACCGCCCCGGACGTTGGGTACGGGGGCGGGGACCTAGGATCGGCAATCGGCCGGGTCGGGACGCATGTCACAAGCAAGGGACGGGACTTGGACTTCAAGCAATTTCTGACGGTGCTGGGGCGCCGTTGGATGAGCATCGTTGCGATCATCCTGCTCGCGCTCGGGGTCAGCTCGGCGATCACGTTCACGCGGACGCCGATGTACGAGTCGAAGACGCAGATCTTCCTCACCGTCGACGTGCGTGACACGACCGACGCCTATGCAGCCCTGCTGTTCGCGTCGAACCGTGCGGCGTCGTACGCGACCGTCGTGAAGAGCACCGGGCTCGCGGAGCTGGTCAAGAAGGACCTCAACCTGAAGATGTCCGCCGAGGAGCTCGCTTCCCGGTTCGACGCGGAGGTCGTGGAGAGCACCTCGCTCATCCAGATCAGCTACAAGGACGAGAACCCGCAGGACGCGCGGACCATCGCCGACTACGCGACCGAGAAGTTCACGACGTACGTCGCCGGCCTGGAGACGCCCGGCGAGACCCTCGGCGGCGGGACCAGCTCCGGCAGCCCCGAGGACTCCCAGATCCGCGCCCAGGTCACCGACAAGGCATCGGTCGCCACCCAGGTCAGCCCGAACGTGGTCCTCAACCTCGTCGTCGCCGTCCTCATCGGCATCCTGCTCGGCATCGGTCTCGCGGTGGCCCGGGAGATCCTGGACCGCACCATCCGCACGGCCGACCACGTCGCCGAGCTCACCGAGTCGCCCGTGCTCGCCAGCATCGGCTTCGACGGCGACATCCGTTCGGCGCCGCTGCTCACCGACCTCGGTGGCTTCGCGGCCCGCACCGAGGCGTTCCGCCTGCTGCGCACGAACCTCCAGTTCATCGACCTGGACCACCAGCCGCGCTGCCTGGTGATCAGCAGCGCCGTGCCCGGCGAGGGCAAGACGATGACCTCGACCAACCTCGCGGTCGCCCTCGCCCAGACCGGCCGCAACACGCTGATCATCGACGCCGACCTCCGCCGGCCGCGCGTCGCCAGCACCCTCGGCCTCGACCCGGCGATCGGCCTCACCACGGCCCTCGTCGGCAAGACCGAGATCCACGACGCGATCCAGGTTCACGAGGCCAGCGGCCTGCACGTGCTCGCCTCCGGCGCCAAGCCGCCGAACCCGACCGAGATCCTGCAGTCGAAGATCACCCACGACCTGATCCGCCGCCTGCGGTCGTCGTACGACATGGTGATCATCGACGCCCCGCCGCTGCTCCCCGTCGCCGACGCGTCGGTGCTGGCCAAGCTCGCGGACGGCGTGATCATCGTCGTACGGCACGCGAAGACCACCAAGGACCAGGTCAACGAGGCCATCAACCGCCTCAACCAGGTCGGCGCCCGCCTCTACGGCGTCGTGGTCAACATGGTCGCCAAGCGCGCCATCGGCTCGTATTACTACTACTACTACGAGGAGACCAGCCCGTCTGGTCGCTCGGGCAAGTCCGAGGCCAAGGCGGGATCCGGCTCCGGACGCCGCCGGGCCTGACGCCCACCACCGCACGAACCGAACGAGCCGCCGGGGACCTGGTCCCCGGCGGCTCGTTCGTTCGTTCAGGCGGTGTTCAGCCCTTGCGCACGAACACCATCAGCGTCGGCGCGAGCGCGGGCGGCGTGAGCCGGTCGACCAGCTGCGCGACCCGCCAGGCGGGGGCGTTCGAGCCGAAGTACGTCGGCTCCGACGCGTGACCGTAGACGACCAGCTCGTTGGGCGGCGGGAAGAGCGCGGACAGCGACCGCCGGGTGTTCATGCTGTAGCAGACCGGGAAGACGTCCTCCGCCTTGCGGTCCGGCTGGAGCCGCTTGAGCACGCGGGTGTGCAGGTCGTTGGGGACGGTGCGGGCGCCGACGCCGATGATCCCCCACTTGTTGGGGGTGCGGGCGGCGAGCCAGCCGCCGGGCTTGAGCACGCGCAGCAGCTCGGAGGAGACCTGGACGGCGTCCTCCTCGGCGATGTGCTCGAGGACGTGGTCGGCGACGACGAGGTCGAACTCGGCGTCGCCGAAGGGGATCGTGGCCCCGGGCTCGATCACCTGCGCGGACTTCAGGGTCGGGTTGTCGAGGACGACCGGGTCGACGTCGACGCCGTGCACCTCGGCGACCCGCTCGTGGAAGCCGCGCAGCTTGCGGTGCAGCTCCGGGAACGGCTCGATCGCCCACAGGCCGCGGCCGGCGCCGAAGTCGAGCACCCGGCTGTCGGGGTCGAGCAGCGCGTTGACGCGCGTGTAGAACTCGATGAACCCGTCGTGGCGGGTGTACCCGCCGGCGCGGACCTCCGGGTAGAGCCGGGAGAGCGTCTCGCCCGGGCGGAACGTCGAATCTGCGTTGTTACCGTCGTTCACGGCCACACCTTATTTCCTAGAGGTCCGCGAGCAGGGCGTCCACGGACGCCAGCACTCGCGCTGGGGGGATGGTGACGTCGTCGAGGACGCCCTGGTTCGGGCCGTTCGGCCCGGCAGCGGGCTCGGCGACGAGGTAGCGGTAGTCGGCTCCGACGGCCTGGCAGATCGCCCACAGCCCGAGGTGCACGTACGTCGACGCGAACATCTCGAGCACCCGGACTCCCGGACGGGAGAACGTGAGGTTGGTCAGGGCCGCGCCGTGCGGCGAGACGACGACGTCGGCGCCGTGGAACAGGTCGATCTGCTCCTGGACGCCGTGCTGGCCGGGATCGATGCGGGTGAAGCCGCGCCGCTCCAGCTCGGGCCACAGGGCCGCCTCCTCGACGTACCGCCGGGTGCGGGGGGTCGTGCCGCGGGTGACGTAGAGCCGGCGCGGGGTGTCGGTCGCGCCCGATGCGGGCAGCCGGTCGCGCAGCCACCGGACGGTGGCGGGCGGGGCCTGCAGCGCCCAGTTGGGGTTGCTCGGCACGAGCAGCCGGTCGGCGGAGACCGTGCGGCCGCGCTCGGGCTGGATCAGCCGGGTGGTGACGCCGGCGAGCTCGAGCAGCTGCTTCTGGTACCGCGTCCTGTGCGGTACGACGACCGCGTCGGCCTCCTTGAGCGCCTGCTCTCCCATCGTCTCCTCGAGCACGGCCAGACGGCCGAGGGCGTCGTAGAGGAAGTGGTAGTAGTTCTCGGACGTGCCGCGGGCAGTCAGGCTGAGCACCGTGCCGTCGACGTGCTCGGTCGGGCCGAGCGTCGGGCGCAGGAAGATCGGGTGCTCGCGCCAGTCGAAGACGCCGAAGTAGGTGCTGGTCTCGTGGTCGAGGACCTTGGTCGGCGTGGTGGCGGCGGCGTAGTCGCCGCTCAGCCGGCCGCCGGCGATCTCGAGGGTGAAGGTCGCCGGCACGGTGGTGGCCGGGACCTTCGGAGTCGGGACGGTGGCGGCGTGGATCGCCTCGAACAGCCAGTGCCCCGCGGGCTCGCCGAGCGTGGCCGGACGGACCCAGTTCTCCTCGGGGCTCCCCGGGTGCAGGGTGACGCCGGGCTCCCGCGCGGTCTCGGTCGCGGACGCCGTCGCCCGCCGCGGGACGCCGCGGGCTCCGAGCAGCGGCGAGACCACGCGGAACAGGTGCCCGAGCAGCCGGGTCACCAGCAGGTGCAGGCGCTTGAACAGCGGCCACCACGGGCGTAGCCAGGTCGGGAGGCTCATCGGGGTCCCCGCAGAGTTGTGTGCCGGAGGAGCGAAGCGGGGGAGGTGCAGAACTCTGTGGGGTGGTTCATCGCGCCACCAGCCGTCGGACCACGGCCCACACGGGGCGGAAGCGCACGATCCGGCCGATGATGACCCGCATCCACAGCGGCTTGATGATCCGCTTGACCGCCCGCGAGAGGCGGCCGTCGATCTGCAGCAGGACCAGCTCGAGCTCGGCCTCGGCCTGCTCGTTGAGCGCCACGGCCGGCGGATGGACCAGGGGGAACGGCATCGCCTGCGCCGGCATCGGGTCGCGCGCCGTGTGGGTGTGGGTGGCGTCGGGGCCGAACCCGTCGTTCTCCACGAGGTTGAGCGACGGCGTGATCGACAGGCCGCGCCGCGACATGATCGTCACCCACCAGTGGTGGTCCCAGCCACGGGAGTCGCCGTCGCGGTCCCCCGCCACCTGCGTGAAGTGCCGCAGTGCAGCCTCCGTCGCGAGGGAGTCCGGGTGCGGCAGCACCTCGACCGGGCGGACGGCGTCGGCGGTCCGCGGCGTGTGGCCGACCCGGTCCTCGGCGCCGGCGTGGTCGCGGGGGAAGACCTCCCGGTGGGCGTGCCACCGGTCGACCCAGGTCGCCCAGCCCCACACGCTCGCCCACGTCGTGAACGCGTAGCTCTCGGAGCCGAACATTCCCCGCGGGATGCCCTTGTTGTCGCCGGCGACCTGCCACACCCGCGGCTCGTCGGCGTACCGGTCGAGCAGCTCGACGCAGAAATCGAAGAAGGTGGGGTGCGGGATGCAGTCGTCCTCGAGCACGATCGCCCGGTCGACCTGCGAGAACACCCAGTCCAGGCCGAGCTCGACGTTGGCCTCGAGCCCGATGTTGCGCTCGGCGAACCGGGTGTGGACCCGCCCCGGCCACGGCGCCGAGGTGAGCAGCTCGCGGACCTCCGCGCACCGCGCGGCGTCCTCCGGGTGCGTGGCGCGCGGGCCGTCGACGACGAGGAAGACGTCGGCGGGTCCGGCCGCGATCACCGCCTCCACCGTGCGGCGTACGACGGCCGGCCGGTTGAACGCGACAATGACGACCGGGGTCCCGAGCAGGGCGGCGGACGACTCAGGCACGACGGCTCTTCTCTCCGAGCTGGCTGACGAAGCGGTGGGCAGCGGTGGCGGCCCGGCTGTTGACGGCGGTGCGGGCGGCGTGGCGCAGCCGCGGCGAGCGGAGCACCTGGCGCGCGATCGTGGCCGCCCGTCCCCCGACCCGGTTGAGCACCAGCTCCAGCTCGCGCTCGACCTCGGGGTTCAGCGCGATCCGGTCCGGGTGGTGCAGCGGGAAGGTGATCTCCTCGGCAGCGTTGTCGCGCTTGCCGGGCGCGACGCCGTGGGTCGCGTCGGCCCCCCAGCCGACGTTCTCGACCAGGTTGACGGCCGGCGAGATCGCCAGGCCACCGAAGGTCATCATCGTCAGCCACCAGTGCTTGTCCCAGCCGTGGGTCACGGTGTCGTCGGACGCCGCGGCGTCAGCGAAGTGCTGCTGGCCCGAGCGGGTCACGAGCAGTCCCGGCTGCTGGACGGCCGGCACGGTTCGGACCGGCGCGTCCCCGGACACGTGGTCGCGCGGGAACACCGACCGGTGCCGCTGCCAGCGGTCGGCCCAGGTCGCCCAGCCCCAGACGCTCGCCCAGGCGGTGAACGCGTAGCTGTCGTCGCCGAACAGTCGCCGCGGCACGCCGAGCCCGCTGCCCGACACCTGCCAGACCCGCTCGTCGGCGCGGTGGTGCTCGAGCAGGTCGGCGGCGTACCGGAAGAAGGTGGGACCCGCCTGGCAGTCGTCCTCGAGCACGATCGACGCGTCGACCTGCGAGAAGACCCAGTCCAGGCCGAGCTCGACGTTGGCCTCGAGACCGAGGTTCTCCTCGGCGTACCGGCGGCGCACCTCGCACGGCCAGTCGATGTCCTCGAGCACGGCGCGCACGGCGGCGCACCGCTCCACGTCGTCGGCGTTGCCCGGACGCGGGCCGTCGGCGACGAGGAACAGCTGCGCAGGCTGCGCAGCCCGGATCGCGGCCAGCGTCCCCGAGGTCACCTCGGGTCGGTTGAACGCGATCAGCGTCACGGGGGTGGTCAGCAAGCGGATCCTCGGGGGGTGCGGATTCTGCGGTTGGCCATCAGTGGAAACTCATTCCACCAGATGCAGAACGACCCGCAACTGATGCGGTTACAGTTGCCCACCGTGCCCCAGATTTCTGCTGACGAGCTCGTCGCCAAGGCCCGCCGCGCCAACCCCGAGCTGGTCGCCAGCTGGCTCCGTCGCCGGGTCAAGTCAGGCGCTGCGCGCGCCGGTTTCATGGTCAGCCGGATCGACGAGGAGGGTCGCCGCTACACCGCGGTGACCCACAACGACGACGTCGCGCTGCCCGCCGGTGCCGAGGCCGAGCTGCGCGGCGACAACCCGCGCCTGGTCGACCTGCAGGCGACGTACGACTCCCTCGACCTGCCCTCCGCGGTCCACACCCAGTGGCGCCAGGGCTTCTTGAAGAAGAACCTCTCCCTCGCCTGGTTCCGCGGCGACAACGCCTACGTGTGGCAGTTCCGCCAGCTCGGCCACGCCGCGCGGATCCGGATGTACCTCGCGATGCTCGACGTCAAGGAGCGCGACTCGCTCGGCCTGTTCGAGAAGCTCGAGGAGGACGGCCTGTTCGGCGCGTTCACCTTCGAGTTCGGCAAGCGCCCGTCGGTCAGCCGCGACCTGCTCGACAGCATCAACGAGATCAACTACCTCAACGACCAGATGGGCCTGGCCTCCATCGACGGGCTGCGCGTGCTCGACATCGGCGCCGGCTACGGCCGTCTCGCGCACCGGATGTCGACCGCGTTCCCCGGCCTCGCCGCCTACGACTGCGTCGACGCCGTCGCGACCTCGACCTTCCTGTGCGAGTACTACACGAAGTTCCGCGGCCTGCCCGACACCGTGCGCGTGGTCCCGCTGCACGAGCACGAGAAGCTGGCCGAGCGCTACGACGTCGCGGTCAACATCCACAGCTTCTCGGAGGCCTCGCACGAGGCGGTGTGCTGGTGGCTGGACCGGATCGCCGAGCGCGACATCCCGTGGCTGCTCATCGTCCCGAACACGCCCGACGAGCTGCGCAGCACCGAGCTCGACGGCTCGATGAAGCCGTTCCGCCAGGACGTCCTGGACCGCGGCTACGAGCTGGTCGACGACCGGCCGATCCACCAGTCCGACGAGCTCCGCGAGCTCATCGACCTGCACGACCGGTTCTACCTGTTCCGCAAGTTGGCCTGACCCGGCCGGGCCGGCCGGGCCGTCAGAGCGACCAGGTCGCGAACGACTGCCCGGTCAGCTCGCGCAGACGATCGACCTCCGGCCGCAGCTCGGCCCGCAACGCCGCCTCGGTGGCGGGGCTGAGCTGCGGCCGTTCGATCTTCTCCCCCGTACGACGCCACGCCAGGTGCGCCAGCCGACGTGCGGCCGGCAGCCGGCGGACCGCGCGCACCAGCGGGCCGCGGCGGATCGCCATCAGCCACGGCGGCAGCGCCCGCTTCTCCTCGGCGGTGTTGTGGCGCCCCCAGTCGTCGGCCGACAGCGCGGGGCTCTCGAGACCGAGGAAGGCGAAGACCCGGCCCATGGTGCCGTCGACGTCGGCGCCGAGGTCGGCGAGATCGACGACGAGCACCCGGTCCTTCCCGAAGGCCTCGAGGTAGGGCTCGAGCTGGGTCGCGTAGCGGCTGGACGCGACCAGCGGGCTGGTCGGCTCAGCCGGGTCGGCGAGCTCGTCGTCGAGCGGACGCTCGGCGGAGTTCCAGGCGACCATCTCGACGTGCTCGGCGATGATCCGGTCGATCGGGTCGCGCACCAGGTAGATGATCCGGGCGTCCGGCACCAGTGCGGCCATCCGCTCGACGACGCCCGGGTAGCAGGGCGCCTTGCTGTAGAACGGCGTCGACTCCAGCCGGTACCGGGTCCCGGGCGCGAACCGTTCCTGGTAGGCGCCGACCCAGTCGCGGCAGTCGGGGTCGGTGAAGAAGCGCATCTCCTTCTCCTCCGACGCCGCGATCTCGGGGTGCACCGCGAGATAGGCGTGCATGCTCGTGGTGCCCGCCTTCGTCGCACCCACCACGACCACGTTCGGCAGCCGCGCGGGGTCGGGCTGCTGCGGAGTCGCGTCGCCGCGTCGTACCCGGTGGCGGGGGGCGACCCGGACCGTGCAGTTCGGGCACGCGTCGAGCGCGTTCCCGTCGGCGGCGAGGGTCCAGCCGGTACGCCGCAACCAGGCCGGGGTCGCGATGGTCAGCACGGGCGGGACGCAGAGATCGCACTGCATCGAGAGCCGGCCGTGGGCCAGGGGGGTGAGAAGCACGCGGCAGACAATAGGGGTTGTCCGCGCTCTCCATGATCGGCTCCGCCCAACCGGCGGCGTGTGTAGGCTGCGCCGCGTGCGCCAGGCCCTGACGACCCTTGTCTTCCTGCTGCCCCCGAGCAAGCTCAAGAACCGGCTGCTGCGCCGGCTGGGCCACGTCGTCCCGGACACTGCTGTCGTCGGGATCAACCTGGTGCGCCGCGTCGACCGGTTCGAGCTGGGCGAAGGGGCGCTGATCCACCACTTCAACATGTTCCGCGACCTGCGGCTGGTGAAGCTCGGCACCGGTTGCCGGATCATGCTGTTCAACCAGGTCGTCGGCGACTCCGGCTACGAGCCCGGCGCCACGCAGACCGACGACCTGCGCACCCTGCGGATGGGCGACGACTCGCACATCATCAGCCAGCACTACCTCGACTGCGGCGGCGGGATCATCCTCGGCGACAACACCTGGGTCACCGGCATCCGCTCCACGCTGCTCTCGCACGCCTTCGACCCGACCAACGGCGGCGTCATCCTCGACCCGGTCACCATCGGCGACCGCGCCGTCGTCGCGACGTCCTGCACGATGCTGCCCGGCACCGTCGTCGGCGAGGGCGCACTGATCGCGGCCGGCTCGACCACCTGGACCGGGCAGGAGGCGAAGGGCGCCCACCTGCACGGCGGCGTACCCGCTCGCCGGCTCGCGCCGATCGACATTCCGCGGCACGTCTACGACCGCGCCCGTTACCAAGGACCCCGTGGCGTCGTTGCCCCTGCGAACCCCCCATCTGAGTAGAGGTCGCAATGAACGAGATCGAACCCCGGATCGTCACGATCGTCGCCGAGCTGCTGGAGCGCTCCGACCGTGAGGACAAGACCGTCGCGCTCGGCGCCACGCTGCACGGCGACGAGGGCCTCGGGCTGGACTCCCTGGAGACCGCCGAGCTGTCCGCGATCCTCGAGGACGAGTTCGGCACCGACCCGTTCGGCGCCGGCCAGCTGCCGGAGACCGTCGCGGACATCGTGGCGTTCTACGCCGACGCGACCGCTGCGTCCGCATGACCACACCCCGCACGGTCATCATCACCGGCGGCAGTCGAGGTCTCGGCGAGGGCATCGTCCAGCACTTCCTCGACGGCGGTGACCGGGTCGCCACCTGCGCACGCAGCGAGACCGACGCGGTCCGCGCGTGGCAGTCGGACCCGGCGTACGCCGACCGGTTCCTGTTCCGCAAGGCCGACATGGCCGACCGCGAGCAGTGCACGTCCTTCTTCAAGGACGTCATGGCGGAGTGGAAGTCGGTCGACGTCCTCGTCAACAACGCCGGCGTCGCCCGCGACGGCATCCTCGCGCTGTTCAGCGACGAGGACTCCGACACGGTGATCGACCTCAACCTGAAGGCCACCATCCACCTCACCAAGCAGGTGGTCCGCAACATGCTGGCCCACGGTGGCGGCCGGATCGTCAACATCTCCTCGATCACCGGCCTCACCGGCTACCGCGGCCTGAGCGTCTACGGCGCCACGAAGGCCGCGCTCGACGGCTTCACCCGCGGCCTCGCCCGCGAGGTCGGCTCGCGCAAGATCACGGTCAACAGCATCGCCTCGGGCTACCTGAAGACCGAGATGAGCCACGGTCTCGACGACGGGCAGCTCAACCAGATCATCCGTCGTACGCCGGCCGGCCGGCTCGGCGACCCCGAGGACATCGCCCGCGCGGTGTCCTTCCTGGTCGACCCGGCCAACGACTGGATCACCGGTCAGGTGCTGGTCATCGACGGCGGCCTCACCGCCTGAGGGTCTCCTCGTCCACGCCGATCAGCGCGAGGTACTCCCGCACGAGGGCCTCGCGCTGGTCGGGCGCGAGCCGGTTGTCGTCGGTCGCGAAGGTGTGCGTCAGCCGGCCCCGGTAGGAGGTCAGCGCCAGGAACACCACCTGGTTGGGCGTGACGCCCAGCTGGGCGTGCACGTTGCGCAGCCACTCCGGGTCGGAGCCGGCATCGATCACACCGATGTTGCTGATGACCACCGACGGCGGGCCGGCACTCAGCGCGGCAGCGATCCGGTCGCGTCCGGTCGCGAGGTCGGTCACGTTCTCCAGCCGCGCAAGGTGGAAGAAGAGGTCGCCCTCGCCGCGGGCCAGCGCCTCGGCGACGGCGGCCTTCACCTCGCCCGCGAGCGACCACCGGTCGTCGACCGCGACCCGGAACGGCCGCGACAGCACGGCGATCGCCATCGCCGGTGCCTGGTCGGGGTTGCGCGGCGGGGTGCCCAGGTCGGCGGGTGCCCCCAGCTGCAGGGTCGCGTCACCGTCGCACAACACGCGCGCGGCGCTGGACATCAGCGCGGAGACCACGTTGGCGAACGGGTTGGCGCCGTGCGCCCGGCCGTCGGCGACGACCCGCGCCGAGGTCTCGGGACCGATCTCCACCTGCCGCAGCCAGGAGCGGCGCGGGACCGAGGTCTCGGGCCAGTCGGCCGGCTGCGGTGCGCCGTACGACGCATTGCGGGTCTTGAGCTCGCGGAGCAGGTCGATCATCGCCGTCCGGCTGTCCTGCCAGGCGTGCGGCCGGGCCGGGACGGCCGGCTCCGAGAGCAGCTGCTGCTCGGGGACGTCCTGGCCGTCGAGCAGCCGGACGAACCACTGCAGCTCGGTGATGCCGATCCGGCCGTCGATGACCGCGTGGTGGCCGTTGAAGATCACCCGCGACCGGCCCTCGTCGGGGCTGGTGAGGTAGTGGCAGCGCAGCGGGACGCCGAGGTCGCAGGGCGTGTCGCTCTCCTCCTCGAAGACCCGGTCCCACGCGGCGGTGGGGAGCACGTCGCTGCGGAAGACGTCCTGGTCGAGGCCGACGTCGGCGATGGTGAGGTCCTCGGTCGCGGCCGAGCGAGCCAGCACCCGGCGGGCGCGGAACTCCTGCCAGACGCGGTGCACCTCGTCGGGCTCGAAGCACCGGTCGAGGTCGGCGGAGATCATCGCGGTGCTCGGCCAGGCCAGGTCGAGGAAGGTGTAGTACTTCTCCGCGACCGTCATCGGACGATGGGCACCCACGCGCACTCCAACCTCTCGGGACACAGGACGATCCTGCCCCCTGCCAACGCTTCGACCGTGCTCCGGGTGACGCATGCGCCATACTCGCCCCGGCCCTGTTCCCCCCGACGGGCCGCGAGAGGAGCCGACACCGATGATCGGGTTGCTGGAGAAGGCCGCCGCCGACCGGCCGGAGCAGGTGGCCGTCGTGACCCCCGAGGTCACGCTCACCTACGCCGAGCTGCACGACGGCGCCCGCCGCGTCGCGGCCGGGCTGCGGGCGCGCGGCATCGAGCGGTTCGCGGTGCTCGAGCCCGACGCCGCGTGGATCCTGCGCCTGCTCGGTGGTGCAGCGGCGATCGGCAGCGAGCCGTGCCAGTACCAGCCGGACCTCGACGCGACCCAGTTCGCCGAGCAAGCGGCCGCTCTGGGGCACGAGGTCGTGGTCACCCGGCGCACCGACCTGCCCGCCACGCTCACCGTCGTGCGTCCCGACGAGCTCGACGGCGACCCGGCCGGGCTGCCGGCGTACGACGGACCGCAGCCGTTGATGATCCGCACGACCGGCACCACGGGCCTGCCCAAGGCGGCCCGCCACGACTGGGCCGTGCTCTCCCGACGCGGCGCCGACACGACGCCGCGGCCCGAACAGCGCTGGCTGCTCGCCTACGGACCGCAGCAGTTCGCCGGTGTCCAGGTCCTGCTGCACGTGATGGCGGCCCGGGCCACGCTGGTCGCGCCGTTCCCGCGCCAGCCGCGCGACGGCCTGGCCGCACTGCTGCGCGACGAGCTGACCTGCGTGAGCGCGACGCCGACGTACTGGCGCTTCCTGCTCGCCGAGGCCCGCAGCAGCGGCGTCGAGCTGCCGCCCCTGCAGCAGATCACCCTCGGCGGCGAGGCCAGCTCCCCCGACCTGCTCGTCGAGATCGAGGCGGCGTTCCCGACCGCGCGGATCTCGCAGGTCTACGCGTCGACCGAGTTCGGTTCGATCGCGTCGGTCCGCGACGGCCGACCGGGCCTGTCGACGTCGAGCCTGTGGAGCCCGGAGAACCCGGATGCCGTGCTGCGGGTGCAGGACGGCGAGCTCCAGGTACGCGCCGGCACCGGCATGCTCGGGTACGCCGGCGACACCGCGGGGGCGCCCGAGGAGCACGACGGCTGGGTCTCGACCGGCGACGTGGTCGAGGTCGTCGAGGACCGGGTGCTGTTCCGGGGCCGGTCCTCGGAGGTGATCAACGTCGGTGGCGTGAAGGTGCACCCGCTGCCGATCGAGGAACGCGTGGGCGCCGTACCCGGTGTCCGGCTGGCGCGGGTCCACGGCCGCAGCAACCCGATGGTCGGCGCGGTCGTCGCCGTCGAGGTCGTGCTCGCGGACGACGCGGACGAGAGCGCCGTGAAGTCCGCCGTCCGCAGCGCATGCGCCGACCTCCCCCGCGCCTGGCAGCCGCGCAGCGTCAAGGTCGTCGACGAGGCCGAGCTGGCCGCCGCCACCAAGGGCGGGAAGATGGTCCGGGGCTGAGCCCCGGCCGCCCGGCCTTCAGGCGCGGTGCTTGCCCGGCGCGACCCTGACCGGTCGCGCGGGCACCGGCTCGCGGTCGTCGTCCTCGCTCGTCGCCGCCTTCGCAGGCAGCTCCGGGAGCGGGCCGCGGCCCTTCCAGATCACCGCGATCCACCAGCACACCGTGGAGACGCCGGTGCCGACGGCCATCGCCCACAGCGCACCCTCGGCATCGCCCCAGGCCGCGCCGATCACCATGCACACGCCGACCAGGATGATCGAGACCACGTCGGTCACCATCGCGGCCTGGATCCGGTGCGTGCCGATGAGCGAGGCCCGCAGTCCGCTCTGCGCCGCCATCAGCAGCACCTTGAGGCTGACCGCGAGCATCAGCGGCTCGACGATGTCCCAGGCCTCACCCAGCACGGCGTGACCGACGACGTCCGGCAGGAACACAAGCACGACCAGGTTGAGCACGCCGATGACGGTGGCGATCAGGATCGCCCGCCGGACGTGGCGCCAGACCGCCTTCGGGTCATCGCGCTCGCGCGCGATGTCGGCGGCGGCCGACGTACCGACGGCCATCTGGACCGCCGTGCTCGGCGCCCCCAGCAGGGTCGCCGCGCGGAAGGCGGCCACCGCGATCGGGCTGCTGAACAGGGTCATGAGCGAGGCGGTCGCGAGCGCCGTACCGCTGGCGGAGAGGCCGCTGACCATGGAGCGCCAGGAGAAGTCCCAGCGCGAGCGCAGCCAGGCGAGACCGCCGCCGGTCGGGGCGCCGCACTGCACGAACACCCACAGCGACGCGATCACACCGGAACCCGTCCACGCGGCGATCAGCCAGGTGAGCGAGTCGAGGCCGAGCTGCTTGGTGCCGACGAAGCCGACGATGAGGAGCGCGAACCACAGCGAGTCGAGCGTGACCGCGCCCGCCGGCTGCTGCTTCGCGATGGCGAGGTAGCGGCCCACGTCGTGCAGCACGAGGAAGGTCAGCGACAGGCCGAACACGAGGATCGGCCCGCCCATCGCGCTGTCGGCGGCGATCAGGGCGAGACCGGCCGCGGAGCACAGGATGCTCGCGCCGATGCCGAGCACGATGGTCGCGCCGAGGATGTCGCCGGCGCGGGTGTCGGCGTCCTCGGGGTGCACGATCGCGGTCGTCGAGATCAGGCTGCGGAACACCACCTGGGCGACGGTGTAGACGAGGATGACCAGGCTGAACCGGCCGAAGTCGATCGGCTCGAAGGCGTGCGCGACCCAGATCAGGGCCGCGATGTTCGACAGGCTCGACAGGATCTGGTCGACCGTGACGAGACTCAGTCGACGATTCGCGGAGCCCCCCTGGGCAGTCATCCGCACCTCAGGTGGTGTGACACGGGGCAGATCATTGCACGCAGCTGACACGGTCGTGCCGGTAACGACAATCCCTCAGTTCCGTTGTGTCATCGTGACCACCGTGGCCCTCAGTTCCGCACTCCACCGAGCACAGGGCTCGGTACGGGTGCAGCGTCAGCTCAGCAAGATCCGCCGATTCCGCAGCCGCGTCACCAACGTGCCGCTGCGTCAGGTCGAGCAGGCCCGGCGCCGCCTCGAGACCGAGGACGTCGACGTGCTCGTCCTCGGCGACAGCTCCACGCTGTGCTGGTCGCTGCGCGACACCGACCGCACCCTGCTGCCCGAGCTGATCGGCCAACGCCTCGGCAACGTGGTGACCATGTCCGGCCCCGGCTTCGGCTCGAACATCTACGGCGAGGCGACCCGCCTGCTGACCGCGATGGACCGCCGCCCGAAGGCGGTCGTGTTCACCCTCGCACTGCGCACCACCACCGCCACCCACATCGTCGCCGACCCGATCACCGGCTACCACCGCTCGCTCGAGGCGATGGCGAAGGTCCGCGGCGCCGATCGCAAGGTCCGGTTCGTCGGCCGCGGGGGCACGTTCGCCACCGACGAGGAGCGCGACGTCTTCCTCGCCCACCCGATCGAGAGCCGGTGGAACGGCCTGCGCACCGTCGGCTGGTACCGGGAGCAGCTGGTCGGCACCGGGCTGCCGCCCTGGCCGATCGAGCTCGAGAAGCTCCGCTTCGACTACTTCTACGGCGAGCAGCTGCGCGCCGACAACCCGCGCCTCGGCGCGCTGACCACCCTGGCCCGCCGGCTCGAGGAGTACGGCGTACCCGCCGTCGGCGTGTGGACCCGCCCGCCCATGCAGCGCGGCGAGATGCACTTCCCCGGCGAGTTCGAGGAGCACGTCCGCTCCCACAAGGTGCTCCAGGACGACGCCCTCGCCCGCGGCTCCTCCTCGATCGGGCCGATGCTCGACATCGACCTCGAGGACGAGGACTTCGAGGACAGCTTCAACGCGACCGAGCACTTCGCCTACCCGGGCCGGGTCAAGGTCGCCGACGCGATCGCCGACGCGGTGCGCTCGCGGTGAGCCTGGCTCGGCTCCGCGCGTTCGTCCGGCTCCGCCGGGCACGGCTGCGCGGCTGGATCGCGCTGTTCCGGCTGCTGCTCGCCGCCCTGCGCGGCCAGGTCGACGAGGTGTGGGTCGGCGACTCGCACTCCGTCACCTTCAACACCGAGCACTCCCCCCTGCCCGGCATCCTGCGCACCGGCGAGCGCCGCTGGACCTGGCACCTCGGCCCACGGGTCATGTACTCCATCGCCCGCGACGACTTCCCGCCCACCCTGCTGCGGACCGCCCGCCTGATCGCCCGCGTCCCCGGCGCCCGCGACGCCGCGTGGTTCTTCTCGTTCGGCGAGATCGACATCCGCTGCCACCTGGCCCCGCGCCTGGCCTCCGGCGGCGACGTCGGCTTCGTCGCGACGTACGTCGACCGCGTGCAGGGCCTGGTCGGCCGCCTCGCCACCCCGGCCGGCACGATCGTCGTACCCGTCCCGCCGTGCCTGGACAGCTACGACCACGCAGCCTTCCCCGTCGCCGGCTCCCCCGAGGAGCGCCTCGCTGCCCACCGCGCCGTCCGCTCGGCCCTCACGGTCGCCGTCGGCGCCGTGCCGTCGCGTCCGGCGCTGCGCCTGCTCGACCTCACCGAGGCCCTCGCCGGTCCGGACGGGTTGATGCGCGACGAGCTCACCGACGACGGGTGCCACACCAACGCCGCAGGGCGCGCCGTGGTGCGCGGCGAGGTCGCCGCGCTCCTGGCCTGAGGCCCGCCGGTGGTTGAGGTGCGAGGCGCGCGACGTGACAGCCCGGGGAGCGCGGCGAAGTCGTTGCGAATCAGCGCCTCCCGCTTCTTCCGGCTCCACCCCTGGACCCGCTTCTCGAAGACGTAGGCGTCCTCGATGCGGTCGAACCACCCGCTCCAGACGAGCGTGGCTGGCCGTCGCTGGCGCGTGTAGGCGGCGCCGAGCTCATCGCTGTGGTTGTGCTGCCAGAGGCGAGCATCGATGTCCCACGTGCTCCCGACGTAGTAGGAGTCGTCAGAGCACCGAACGATGTAGGTCCACGGCATGGCTGTCGGTGCCTCGCCTCGGCGTGCACCGAACAAACGGTTCCGCTCCCTGTGGACGGGAGCGGGTGCCGCCGGCTCAACCTGCGGGGACCGTCAGGCCAGCTCGTCCGGGACCAGCTCGGAGATCGCCTTCAGCCCGTCGGCGTCGTCGCGGTGCACGACCGCGACGTCCCAGTAGATCCGCGACCGCGCCCGGCCACCGGGGACCTCGTCGAGGACCCGGCCCTGCCGGGCGATCCTGTCGGTGGTGGTGCGGCCGACGGTGAAGCCGCCGTTGTCCCAGACCGCGACGTGCTCGTAGCCGAGGTCGGCGAGTCGGGCCCAGACGGCCTCCGGGTCGCGGTCGGCGAGCCGGGTGAGGTACGGGTCGTACTCGAAGAAGAGCACCGGGTGGACGTCCTGCCACGCCTCGGCGACCGCGGGGACCAGGTCGACGTCGTACCCGTCCGTGTCGGACTTGACCAGGCGCAACTGGTCGAAGGCCGGGTGGTCGGTGCGCAGCGAGGTGGGCGAGACGGTCGGCATCGCGTCGCCGGTGGCGCCCTCGACGAAGCGGGTGGTGCCGCCGGAGCGGACGGCCGTCGTACCGCCGTCGCCGCCGTCGACGGTCAGCAGCGCCTCGACGACGGTGACCCGCGGATCGCGGTCGACGTTGCGGTGCAGGAAGTCGAGGTACGCCTTGTCGGCCTCGATGCAGAGCACCTGGCCGTCGGCGGCGTTGAGGATCTGCACCGCCGAGTCGCCCACGTTGGCGCCGACGTCGAGGACGGTCAGCGGGCCGGTGGTGGCCAGCAGACGGCCCAGCTCGACGAGGTTCTGCCCGTAGGTCGGCTGCCAGACGGCGTAGTCCGGCAGCCGGTGCGACCACGGCAGGACGAGCTCGACGCCCTGGACGTGGCGCACGACGGGCCGGAACGGGAAGCGGTCGCGGATGATCCATCCGACGCGTCGCTTGGCAGTGGAAGCAAGGGTTCCGAGTCCGGTCACTCGCCGGATGCTAGGGCATGAATCGCCCTAGGATGTGCCACATGTCGGGCTCTCCCCCCAATGCGACCGCGACGGCTGCCCTCGATGAGGCCCGTGCCTACTACTCCCACGAGCTGGAGCAGGGGGTCGATCGGTTCTTCCTCGAGACCCGCACCACCTGCCCGTGGTGCGGCGTCGACCGCCTCAAGCACCGCACCACGACGCGCGACCTGCGCCAGTTCAAGCCGGGCCGGTTCCGGATCGACGAGTGCCGCGGCTGCGGCCACGTCTTCCAGAACCCCGCTCTGAGCAACGAGGGCCTGACGTTCTACTACCGCGACACGTACGACGGCCTCAACGCCGAGCGCGCCGAGGCCAACCTGGGCTCGATGGGCGAGATCTACCGCCGGCGGGCCTCGACGGTGCGCGACCACCGCCCGGACCAGCCGAAGCGCTGGCTCGACGTCGGTACGGCGTCCGCGCACTTCCCCGCCGCTGCGGCCGAGATGTTCCCGGCGACCGTGTTCGACGGCCTCGACATGTCCGACGGCGTGCTCTCCGGGCACGAGGCGGGACGCATCGCGACGGCGTACCAGGGCCAGCTCCCCGAGCTCGCGCCCCAGCTGGCGGGCCAGTACGACCAGGTGAGCATGTTCCACTACCTGGAGCACACCCGCGACCCGCTGGCCGACCTCGACGCGGTCGCCACCGTGCTCGCTGACGACGGCTGGGTGCTCATCGAGCAGCCCGACCCGCAGGCCCGCTCGGCGAAGCTGTTCGGCTCCTGGTGGGCCGGCTGGAACCAGCCCGAGCACCTCCACATGGTCACCCTGCCGAACCTGACGAAGGCGCTGGAAGACCGCGGCTTCGAGGTCGTCGAGGTCGTGCACCGCGAGGCGCACATCCCGCTCGAGGCGTTCATCGTGCTGGCGACGATCCTCAACCGGATCGCGCCCGGCGAGGAGGTCCCGTGGCGTGACGGCCGTCCGCCGCGCTTCGCCCGAGCCCGCCGCCTGGTCGGCAAGGTCGTCGCGGCGCCGTTCGTCCCGCTCGCGCGCTTCGTCGACAACGTCGTGCTGCCGCGGATGCTGCGCAGCTACCACGCCTACCGGGTGCTCGCCCGCAAGGTGCCCGCCTGACGCCGACCCGGCTCGAACTGGCTCCGAAAACCCGTCGACCCGGCTCGAACTGGCTCGCAAAACAGACCGACCCGGCAGAAAGTGGCCTCGGAAGAAGCCACTTTCTGCCGGGTCGGCGTCTTTCCCGAGCTACTTTCTGCCGGGTCGGCGCGATTCTCGGGCCAGTTCGGGCCGGGTCAGTCGAGCTCGCGCTTGTGCCGGACCAGCCGGCCGAGGTGCTCGATGTCCGAGTCGACCATCAGCTCGGCGAGCGCCTTGGCGTCGGTGCCGGCCTTCCAGCCGAGGACGTCGTGCGCCTTCGAGGCGTCGCCGATGAGGGCGTCGACCTCGGTGGGGCGCTCGAAGTTCTTGTCGTAGCGGACGTGGTCCTCCCAGTTCAGGCCGGCGCGCGCGAAGGCGTACTGGCAAAACTCGCGGACCGTCGTGCCGATGCCGGTGGCGAGGACGTAGTCCTGGGGCTCGTCGTGCTGCAGCATCCGCCACATGCCCTCGACGTACTCGGGCGCGTAGCCCCAGTCGCGGACTGCCTCGAGGTTGCCGAGGTCGAGGTGGTCGGTGATGCCGAGCTTGATCGAGGCCACGCCGAGGGTGATCTTGCGGGTCACGAAGCTCTCGCCGCGGCGCGGCGACTCGTGGTTGAACAGGATCCCGGAGACGGCGAACAGGTCGTAGGCCTCGCGGTAGTTGACGGTCACCCAGTGCGAGTAGAGCTTCGCGGCGCCGTACGGCGAGCGCGGGTAGAAGACCGTCGACTCGTTCTGCGGCGGCGGCGTCGCGCCGAACATCTCGGACGTGGAGGCCTGGTAGAACCGGCAGTCCAGCTTGGCCGCCCGGATCGCCTCGAGCAGGCGCAGGGTGCCGACCGCGTCGGTCGACGCGGTGTACTCCGGCAGCTCGAAGGACACCTTGACGTGGCTCTGTGCGCCGAGGTTGTAGACCTCGTGCGGCTCGATGTCGCGGAGCTGGTTGCTGAGGCTGACGCCGTCGGTCAGGTCGCCGTAGTGCAGGTGGAGGTCCGCGGTGCCGTGCAGGTGGTCGATCCGGCTGCGGTTGAGGGTCGACGACCGACGGACCAGTCCGTGCACCTCGTAGCCCTTCCCGAGAAGGAGCTCGGCGAGGTAGGAGCCGTCCTGGCCGGTGATCCCGGTGATGAGTGCGCGCTTGGTCACGGGGGCACAGTATCGTCGCGCCTCGTGCATCTGGTCGTAGATTCCGTAGTCGTTCGCACCGGAAGCGTGACGATCGTGATGGAGCACCTCGTCCGCGCCTGGGCCGAGGCCTTCCCGGAGGATCGGATCTCGGTGCTCTTCGGTCCCGAGGGCCAGACCTTCCCGCTGCCCGACGGCGCGCACGCCGAGGTCCTCGACCAACCGGGTGGACCGCTCGGCGGTCTGTGGCTGCGCTCGGTGGCCGTACGACGCGCCGCGCGCCGCCTGGGCGCGGACGCCGTCCTGGCGGCGGTCCCCGCGAGCGGCCTGCTCGGCTCGCGCAGTCCGCGCGGCGTGATCCTCTACGACCTGCGCTTCGAACTGCGCCCCGAGCAGTTCAGCCGCAAGACCCGGGTCGCCCGCAAGGTGTCGTGGCTGTGGAGCCTGCGCCTGGCCGACCGGATCTTCACGATCTCCGACCGCACGCTGCACGACCTCGCCGACCTGCACCCGTCGCTGTCCGGCCGCGCCGAGACCGCCGCGCTCGGGTCCGACCATGCACTTGCCTGGCCGCAGCCCGACGCGCCGGACCCCGAGCACCCCTACGCCATCGCGTTCGGCCACTACGGCAACAAGAACGCGAACGCCGTCATCGACGGTTGGGCGCAGTTCTGCGCCGCGCACTCCCCCGAGGCCGACGGCTGGCGGCTGCGCCTGGTCGGCATGGGTGCCCGCGACCGGGCCGCCGCCGAGGAGCAGGTACGACGCCTCGGGGTCGGCGACCGGATCGAGCTGATGCCGTGGCTCGACGACGACGCCTTCGCCCGCACCTTCGCCGGCGCCGGGCTCGTGGTGTTCCCGTCCGACTTCGAGGGCTTCGGCCTGCCGGCTGCCGAGGCGATCCGGCTCGGCATCCCGGCCGTGATCTCCACCGACCCGGCGCTCGCCGAGGTGACCGGTGGGCACGCCGTCACCGCCGCGTCGACCACGCCGGCCGACCTGGCCACGGCGTTCGAGACCGCGCTCGCACTCACGCCCGAGCAGCTCGCGGCCGGCCGGGCGTTCGCGGAGGCGTTCACCTGGCGTCGTACCGCCGCGGTCATCCGGACCGGTCTCTCCTGACCGGCGGAACGGCCCACGCGACGGGCCGGCAGCCCGAAGGGCGTGTCCGTCGAACCCACGCCTACTACGCGACGTTTCCGACTCGATCTGGCTACGTTGACGTCGCTCGAAGGGCAATCAAGCACGACTTCGCTCCGCCGCCTTGCCAGATCGGCCGGAAACGTCGCTCGTTACGCCGCGGATTCGACAGACACGCCCTACCCTTGCCCCGACCCACCCCAGCCTCGGAGGATTCGATGCCCGTTTGCCCGGCCTGCGCCGGTTCCCGCGTCCGCACCGGCCCGGCCTCCGGCGCCACCGGACGCCAGATCACCGCGTGCCGCGACTGCGGGGTCCACTACTGGGCCGACCACGAGGCGGCCGAGCGGCAGGAGGCGATCGAGCTCCAGACCGAGCTGACCGCCGAGGGCTACAGCGACTGGGTCGACATCAAGCGCGAGCAGGCCGGCCCCGAGGCGTGGCGCGACGCGATCACCTGGATCCGCAACGCCCTGCCGAAGGACGCCGGCCGCGGCGGTGCGCCGGTGATCTACGACGTCGGCGCGGGCGACGGCCACTTCCTCAGCATGGCGCGTGACGAGGGCGGCTTCGCCGTGACCGGCAACGAGATCGCCAAGGGCGCGGTCGAGCTCGCCAAGGAGCGGTATGACGTCGACCTCGACCTCGGCATCCTCGAGGACCTCGGCCACGTCGAGGACGTCGACGCCGCCACGCTGTGGTGCGTGCTCGCCCACGTGCCCGACGGCGACCAGCTGCTGACCGAGGTCCGCACCATGTTGCGCCCGGGTGGCGTGCTCTTCCTGCAGACGCCGCACTGGACCGCCGCCGACGAGGCCGCCGTGCGCGTCAAGGACCTCACCCGCGGCCGCATGGCGAAGGTCCCGGACCGCCGGATCGCCCAGCACCACTGGATCCTGCACACCCGCCGCAGCATCACGGCGCAGCTCAACCGGCTCGGTTTCGTCGACGTCGTCGCCGAGCCCAAGCTGCGCTACACGCTGACCTCGCGTGCCTACTTCGCGTCGATGAACCCGCCGCAGTGGACCATCGGTCCGGCGTCGTGGCTGCTCGACAAGGCGGTCGCCAGCCGACTCGCGCCGCGGATCGTGCTGGACGTGCGCGCCCGCAAGGGCTGAGCCCGGCCGGGCCTCAGGCCCGGATGCCCGCCGGCAGCAGGTAGTCGACCGCCTCCGGCACGCCGCTGCGCAGTCGCTCGAGGTCGACGGCCACCATGTGCTCGACCAGGGCCTCGAAGCCGACCTGTGCCCGCCAGCCGAGCGCGGTCGCGGCCGGCTCGGGGTCGGCGACGAAGACCGAGGTGTCGGAGGGCCGCAGCAGTGCGGGGTCCTGGACGACGCGGTCGCCCGGCTCACCGAGGCCCGCCGCAGCAAACGCTTGCTCCAGCAGGTCCTGGAGGGAGTGGACCCGCCCGGTGCCCAGCGGCAGATCGAGGGGCTCGTCGTGGGCGAGCTGGAGCCGCATCGCCTCGACGTACTCGCCGGCGAAGCCCCAGTCGCGACGCACGTCGAGGTTGCCGAGGCTCACCGTGTCGCGCCGGCCGAGCGCGATCTCGGCCGCGCTCAGCGTGATCTTGCGGGTGACGAAGCGTGTCGAGCGCAGCGGGCTCTCGTGGTTGTGGAGCACGCCGCAGACCGCGAACAGGTCGTGGTCGGCCCGCGCCCGGCGGACCGCCTCGTCGGCCGCGGCCTTGGCCCGGGCGTACGGGCTGTCCGAGGCGCTGCCGTGCACCTCAGCGGAGGAGGCCTGGAACAACCGCGCGTCGTGCCCGCGCTCGGCGCGCAGCCTCAGCAGCGCGGCGACCAAGCGCTCGACCGGGGCAGCATTGGTTGCTGCGGTCAGCTCCGGCTCCTCCCAGCTGCGGCCGACCGAGCTCAGCGCGGCGAGGTTGTAGACCTCGTCGGGCACGACCTCGGCGACCAGCCCCTCGAGCGACGCGCCGTCGCGGATGTCGAGCTCACGCAGGTCGACGCCCGCGAGATAGACCCGGCGCGGGTCGGTGGCGGCGAATCCGGGCGCGACAGTCCCGACGACGGCAGTGCCGGCGGCGCGGAGGGAGCGCGCGAGGTAGACACCGTCCTGCCCCGCGACGCCGGTGACGAGGGCGGTACGCACGCCCCTCACCCTAGTGGGCGGGGACCGATCAGGTACTTGGTCCCGACTTCGCACCAGTCCCCGGATTCGCGGACAGAGGCCGTGACGCACCCGGCAACGCCTCGTTGGTCACACGACGCTGGGGGGCGGATCCAAATCGACATGAGGAGTGCGCATGAACTCGGGCCCAGTTGATGTTCTCGTCGCCGGTGGCGGCGGTTTCATCGGAGGTCACCTCGTCGCTGACCTCCTCGCTCAGGGCAAGACGGTTCGTTCGGTCGACGTGAAGCCGATCGACGAGTGGTACCAGGTCCACCCCGACGCGCAGAACTCCGTCGGCGACCTGTCGCTGCTCGACCAGGCCGAGGCCGCGACCAAGGGTGCGCGCGAGGTCTACATGCTCGCTGCCGACATGGGCGGCATGGGCTTCATCGAGAACAACAAGGCCCTGTGCATGCTGACGGTGCTGACCAGCACCCACATGCTCCAGGCCGCGCAGAAGTACGACGTCGAGCGCTACTTCTACTCCTCGTCGGCCTGTGTCTACGCCGCCGACAAGCAGACCGACCCGGGCGTCACCGCGCTCAAGGAGTCGGACGCCTACCCCGCCATGCCCGAGGACGGCTACGGCTGGGAGAAGCTCTTCACCGAGCGGATGGCCCGCCACTTCCGTGAGGACTTCGGCCTCACCACGCGGATGGCGCGCTACCACAACGTCTACGGCCCCGAGGGCACCTGGACCGGTGGCCGCGAGAAGGCCCCCGCCGCCGTGTGCCGCAAGATCGCCGAGGCGGTCATCTCCGGCAAGCACGAGCTCGAGATCTGGGGCGACGGCGAGCAGACCCGGTCGTTCATGTACATCGACGACTGCGTCAAGGGCTCGCAGATGATCCTGGCCAGCGACCTCGAGGACCCGGTCAACCTGGGCTCCGCCGAGCTGGTCTCGATCAACCAGCTCTACTCGATCGTCGAGGAGATCGCCGGCATCAAGTGCGAGCGGAAGTACGACCTCTCCGCCCCGCAGGGCGTGCGCGGCCGCAACTCCGACAACACGATGATCAACGAGGTCTTCGGCTGGGAGCCGTCGATCAGCCTCGCCGACGGCCTCGCGCAGACCTACGCCTGGGTCTTCGACCAGGTCAAGCGCGCGCACGGCTGAGCGGCAACGGCACGGTGCGCATCCTCGTCCACGACCACAGCGGGCACCCCTTCCAGGCCGAGCTCAGCCGTGAGCTTGCCCGGCGCGGCCACGACGTCACGCACTCGTACGTCGAGGGCTACGTCTCCGGGAAGGGTCGCCTCGAGGCGATCCCCGGTGAGTCGATCACCTTCGAGGCGATCGGCGGCGCGAAGAAGGTCGACAACCAGCGGATGGCGCAGCGCCTGCTGCGCGAGGTCCGCCGCGGTGTCGAGCTGGTGCAGCACGTCCGCAAGGTGAACCCGGACATCGTCATGCTGTCCAACGTGCAGATCCCCACCCTGGTGATCTTCGCGTTCGTGATGGCCGTGCTCCGGCGGCCGTGGGTGCTGTGGCACCAGGACGTGTACGCCGTCGCGGTGAAGTCGTTCACCGGCAGCAAGCTGCCGAAGCGGTTCGCGTTCGTGGCGTGGGCGTTCGAGGTCGCCGAGCGCTGGTGCTCGCGACGGGCCGCCGCGATCGTCGTGATCGCGCCGTCCTTCGTGCCGGTGCACGAGGCGTGGGGGACGGCCGACAAGGTCACCGTCATCCCGAACTGGGCCCCGCTCGACGAGATCGTGCCGACCGAGCGCAAGAACGACTGGGCGATCGAGCACGAGCTCGACGACGTCGCGACCCTCGTCTACTCCGGCACCCTCGGCCTCAAGCACAACCCCGCCCTTCTGGTCCGGCTCGCGCGCGCCGTACGCGACGAGGGCAGGAAGGTGCGGCTGGTCGTCGTCAACGAGGGCCCGGCGGTCGAGGTCCTGCAGGACGAGGCGCGGCGGCTCGACGTACCCGTCACGCTGCTGCCGTTCCAGCCCTACGAGCGGCTGCCCGAGGTGCTCGGCAGCGGCGACGTGCTCGTGGTGCTCCTCGAGCAGGAGGCCGGCGCGTTCTCGGTGCCGTCCAAGACGCTGTCCTACCTGTGCGCAGGTCGTCCGGTGCTGGGCCTGATGCCGGGCGAGAACCTCGCCTCGTCGCTGGTCACCCGCGCCGGCGGCCTGGTCCTGCCCCCGGCCGACGGCTCGCTCGCCCAGGCCGCGACCTGGGTCAGCGGCGTGCTCGCCGACTCTGAGCTGCGCAGCGAGCTCGGCGAGGCCTCCCGGGACCTGGCCGAGCAGGAGTTCGCACTGGCGGGTTGCGCGACGAAATTCGAGCGCTTGCTTGCTGCGCAGGTCGGTGCGCCGACGGGTGATCGGCAATCCCTCGCAAAGTTGTCATGAGACACGTATCTCATCGAGCACTCGGTCGTTGAGAGGTCGCGGGACCGCCTCACCCGCATTCGGGGACACATTTTCTGGTGGAGGTCACTGGTGAAGAAGCGGGCGTTCGACGTCGTCGTCATCTGCTTGGCTGCCGTGGTGTGGGTGCCTGTCGTGGCCCTCTCCGCGATCGCCGTGCTGGTGCTGTCTGGTCGACCGATCTTCTACAAGTCGCGGCGCTGGGTCGGACCCGGCGCCGCCATCGAGATGATGAAGCTGCGGGTCATGGTGCCCAATGCCAACAAGGTGACGGCGCCCGTCGAGGCCGGCCGTTTCCTGAACACGCCGGCTGACTCGCCGCTCTACACGCCGATCGGGCGGGTGCTGGACCGACTCGGGCTCAACGAGATCCCGCAGTTCGTCCACGTGCTGCGCGGCGAGATGAGCATCGTCGGCGCCCGGCCACTCACCGACGTCGTCCGCGACGCACTGAGCGAGCAGCACGGCGACATCGACTCCCGCTGGGTGACCCCGGCCGGTCTCACCGGCCTCCCCCAGCTGATCGGCCGCCACGGCGTCGACGACCAGCAGCGCCTGGCACTCGAGTCGGCGTACTCGCTGCGCTCGGCGACCGCCCCCAGCCTCCGGCTGGACTTCATGATCCTGCTCCACACGGTGCTGATCACCTTCGGCCTGCGCAAGCCGATGACCTTCGAGAAGGCCATGCGGATGGCCGAGCCGCGTCGCCGGCTGCACGCCCCCGACCTGGCGCACCAGCGGTACGTCGCCCCGACCGCCGAGGCAGACGTCGCCTGAGTGAACAGCCGGTCCCGCGAGGAACGAGTGGGCTCGGCGTCGTGAGCGAAGGTTGAGCGAGCGCCGCGGCTGAGCCTGCGAAGCCGCGCGCGTCGAAACCCGAGCCATTCCGCAACCAGAAGACCCCGGTCTCCACACATGGAGCCGGGGTCTTCTTGTTCGTGATCGACTGGGTTTCGACCTGCTGTCGCGACCTCGTCCCTCGGTCGCGACGCTTGCTCAACCCGGTTCGCCGTCGTGCCGCGCTCGTTCCTCGCGCGGCACGGCTCACCGCATCTTGATGGCCAGGTGGCCGAAGTAGTGCCAGGCGGAGGCGAGCACGTCGTACTCCCGCATGTACGCCGAGCAGTAGTTGTCGAGCGCCTGGAACTCGTTGAGGACCGAGGAGAACTCGTCGAACACCACGATCGTGCCGGGCACCAGCAGCGCGTCGAGGCGGGTGAGGACGTAGAGCGCGGAGGAGTAGAGGTCGGAGTCGACGTGCACGACCAGCTGGCCCTGCGGCTCGAACTTCTCCAGGAAGGTGTCGACCGTGTGCTGGAACCAGCCGGGCACGAACGCGACCCGGTCGTCGTCGATGTCGGGCAGCACGCCGTCGACGTCGAAGTGCGCCTTGACCATCTGGCCGTCGAAGCGCTTCCAGTCCTCGGGAAGGCCCTCGAAGGAGTCGAAGCCGTAGAAGCGCGACTCGGGGTTCTTGTTCAGGCTCGACCAGTGCCGGATCGAGTCGCCCTGGAAGACGCCGAACTCGAGGTAGTCGATCGCGACGTCGCCGATCAGCTGGGCGTGCACGTGGTCGTACATCGCCGTGCGCTCGTCGAAGGCGGGGGTGCCGGCCGGGACGTGCTCACGCCGCCAGGTCTCGAGCTTCGGGAGGTTGACCAGGGTGTCGAGGCGACGACTGTCGACCCCGACCTTCGCGATCGCGACCTTGGACTTGATCCGGAAGCTGGCCAGGGCGTCCTGGAGGGAACGTGCCACGGGGGTGGTCTCCTGTCGATGGGGGGTTCGGAGGGAGCGGGGGTGGGTCAGTGGTCGCGGACCACGAGGACGTCGCACTGCAGCAGGCGTCCGGTCGGGTCCGAGAAGCCGGTCTCGAGGCTCTGCAGGCGGTAGCCGTGCTCGCGGAGCACGCCGATGGTCTGCTCGGCGAGCTGCTGGCCCTCGTAGAGCTCCACGAAGGAGACCTCGAGCTGCATCCCGTCGAAGCCGCCGAGCAGGTCGCCGGCGCCGGCCATCACCTCGGCCTCGTAACCCTGCGTGTCGATCTTGAGCAGGGTCCGCGCCGGGTCGACCGAGAACTTCTCGACCAGCGCCGCGACGGTGGTGACCTCGACCCGCTCGACCGCGACGTACGCCGAGTCGGGCGCCCCGTCGAGGTGGGCCTGGGTCATGCCGAGGATCGAGGAGGAGTAGGAGTTCGCCGCGACGTTGATGTCGGTCTTGCCGGGCTCGCGCCCGACGGCGGCGTTGACGGTGTGCCAGTGCGTGTCCTTCGCGGCGCGACGGGACAGCTCGCCGTACGCACCGGAGAGGGGCTCGCAGCTGACGATCCGGCCGGCGTACCCGGACCGGCGCAGGCCGAGGGCGTACTGGCCGACGTTGGCGCCGACGTCGAGGACCGTGTCGATCCCGCGCGACTCGAGGGTGCGCGCGACCTGGCGGGTGAAGATCCCCCGGCTGACGTCGAGGTCGAGGCGGTGCAGGCCACCCCGGACGGCGAGCTTGGCTCGCTCCCGGACGCGGTTCTTCAGGCTCTGGTCGGGGGCGTTGCTCATCGAGAGGTCTCCGTGGCGGTCGTCGCGGGGTGGGGAGCAGGGGTGTCGTCAGCATCTGCGGCGTCGTCGGGGACGACGTCCCAGCCGACGTCACGTTCGTGGCGCATGTTCATCGCCAGCAGGATCACCGGCGCCAGCGGCACCCACAGCGTGCGGTCCTCGAGCGCGGGGACCGTCGGGGTGATCGCGATGAACGCCCAGGCGAGGTAGGCCAGCCGGCGGTTCGGGTGGTTGCCGATGATCGGCCGCGCCATCACGAACAGCACCATCAGGTAGCCGAGCAGGCCGAGCAGGCCGATGCTCGAGGCCACGCCGAGCACCACGTTGTGGACGTAGATCGCCTGCGCGAACCCGTTGCCCACGATCGGGTGATCGAAGAACATGTCGATGCCGAAGTTCTGCGCATTGAGCCGGGCCTGGTCGGCGACCAGCGCGTCGCCGGTGCCGGCGAGCCGGCTCAGCGCCGACTCGTCGCTCGACGACTGGAGGATCAGCGGCAGGGCGACGATGCCGATCGCGAGGAGCAGGGCGAGCACGAAGCCCTTGACCGCGGAGCGCTCCACGAACGGGACCATGACGACGAGGCCGGCGATCACTGCCGCGGCCGCGCGGCTGCCGCTCGTCACGACCGAGAGCAGCGCCGCCGCCGCGCACGCCGCGACGATCGCGCGGTACCAGACCTGCTCGCTGCGCCGCCACAGGTACATGCAGGCGGCGAACGCCATCACGCCCGCCTCGCCGAAGGCGTTCGGGTGGTGGGTCAGGCCGATGCTGCGCCCGGCGATCGAGCCGCCGATCGGCGAGTAGGCGACGCTGAGGGTGTGGCCGCCGACGTAGCTCCAGATCAGTACGTCGACGGTGCGCCAGCCCGGTGCCCAGATTGCCAGCAGCCCGACCAGGCCCACCAGGACGACCAGCCACTGGAAGAACTGCAGCGCACTGATGACCGGTGACGGCGAGAAGACGGTGGACAGGATGCCGACGGTCAAGATGATGAGGACGCCGATGACGTAGCCCAGCGGCAGCCGCACCGGCCGGCCGGTGATGGTCGGCAGCAGCAGCACCACGGCGAGGCCGAAGACCAGGTCGGTCGGCGTGACCGGCGTGTTCTCGCTCGGGGCCAGGCCCTTGTACATGGGGGCGGTGGCGAAGGCCGCGATCATCGCGATCATCGCCATCCGCTCGCGCCCCAGCACGGCGAGCGCGGCGACGAAGCCCGCGAAGCCCACCCCGATCGCGGCCGCGATCGGGCCACGGGCCGAGGCCGCCGCGAGGAGCACCGCCAGGAGCACCAGGAAGGCGGTCACGACACGGCGCTGGACCACGCCGTTGCTGCCGTCGCCCCTGACCGCCGTGGGCGGTCGCGTGGTGGTCTGGTTCGGCACTGGTCTCCTCGTCGGGTCCGCTGTCGTCGTACCGACAACGGCGGAAGGGAGTCTAGGCGACGGACTTTCTCGTGCGTGGCCGATCCGCGAGCGATCAGCCGCCTGCGAAGGGAGGCAGGAACTCGACCGTCTCCCCCGGCTGCACGACGACCGCGGCCGGGTCCGTGGAGGACACCGGACGCTCTCCGACGAGCACCGAGCAGACGCCGACGACCTCGGGCAGCCGGGTGCCCGGGTGCCGCCCGACCACCTCGGCGCGGAGCTCGGCGAGGGTCACGGGGCCGGCGACGGCCACCTCCTCCTCCGCGATGCCGGCGGCCGCGCGGGCGGCTGCCCAGTACCGCACCCGGATGACCTGCGTCTCACTCACTGCGTCGACCCTTCCCCGTTGCCCAAGTATTTCGGTATCGTCCCTCACCAGAAAACTGGCCGTTGCCCAGCGTTGCGTTTCGGTCTCGACTCGGTGTCGCCCGAAACAGGCAGATGCCGGTGAGGAGGCCAGCATGAGCACTCTCCTTCTGCTGACCAGCGCCCTGCAACCCTCTGCCGAGGTGTTGCCCGGTCTCGCGCTGCTCGGTCACCACGTGAAGATCCTGCCGTCCGAGGGCAGTGCACTGCTCGACGCCCCCGACGCGGACCTGCTGCTCGTCGACGGCCGCCAGGACCTCGCGGGTGCCCGCGACCTGTGCCGGCTGATCCGCACGACCGGGACCGACGTACCCGTCCTGCTGATCGTCACCGAGGGCGGCCTGGCCGTCGTCAACCACGACTGGGGCATGGACGACGTCGTGCTGCACACCTGCGGGCCTGCCGAGCTCGAGGCCCGGATCCGGATGGCGATCGGCCGGCTCACCGCGGCCCGCGACGCCGCCGACCCCGACTCCCACCTGATCCGCTCCGGCGAGGTCGTGGTCGACGAGGCGACGTACACCGCCAAGGTCGGTGGCCGCACGCTCGACCTGACCTTCAAGGAGTTCGAGCTCCTCAAGTTCCTCGCCCAGCACCCCGGCCGGGTGTTCAGCCGCCAGCAGCTGCTGCAGGAGGTCTGGGGCTACGACTACTTCGGCGGTACCCGGACCGTCGACGTCCACGTCCGGCGGCTGCGCGCCAAGCTCGGCCCCGAGAACGAGACCCTGATCGGCACCGTGCGCAACGTCGGCTACCGGTTCGTGCTGCCCTCCAAGGACGCCGCCGCGTCGGCCGACGCAGCTGCCCTCGCCGAGCACGACCAGCAGGACGCCTAGGACGTCCGTCCCTGCTCGTCGAAGTGGTCGGCGGTGTGCATCAGCCGCATGACGTGCTCGCGCAGCTCGGGACCGAGCTCACCCCAGCCGTCCTTGTAGCCGTAGACCGACGCCAGCGAGCGGGCGTCGTAGTCGCCGTTGAAGATGTCGACGTCGGCGCAGGTGATCAGCGAGGGGTGCGGTACGCCGACCGCCGCCGAGACCCGGGTCAGCTCCTTGCGCAGGGTGCGCAGGTAGACCGCGCACCGATCCGCCTTCGACACCGGGTCGAGGCCGTGGACCAGCCACGGGTTCTGGGTGGCGATGCCGGTCGGGCAGTGGTCGGTGTGGCACTTCTGCGCCTGGATGCAGCCGATCGAGAGCATCGCCTCGCGGGCGACGTTGATCATGTCGGCGCCCAGCGCGAACGCGACGATCGCGTTGTCGGGCAGGCCGAGCTTCGCCGAGCCGATGAACGCGATGTCGTCGGTCAGGCCCAGCTCGGCGAAGGTGCCGTAGACCCGCGAGAAGCCCATCCGGTACGGCACCGCGACCGAGTCGGCGAAGATCAGCGGCGCCGCGCCGGTGCCGCCCTCGCCGCCGTCGACCGTGATGAAGTCGACGCCGCGGTCGCGCGGCGACATCAGTCGCGCGAGCTCCTCCCAGAAGTCCATCGCGCCGACCGCGGACTTGATGCCGACCGGCAGGCCGGTCTCGGCCGCCAGCAGCTCGACGAAGTCGAGCATCGAGTCGACGTCGTGGAAGGCGGTGTGCCGCGAGGGCGACGAGCAGTCCCTGCCCTCCGGGATGCCGCGGATCTGCGCGATCTCGGCGGTCACCTTCGCGGCCGGCAGCAGCCCACCCAGGCCGGGCTTGGCGCCCTGGCTGAGCTTGATCTCCAGCGCCCGGACCGGCGCCGAGGCGACCATCTCCTTCAGCCGCGGCAGGGAGAAGTCGCCCTTCTCGTCACGGCAGCCGAAGTACGCCGTACCGATCTGGAGGACGAGCTCGGCCCCGTTGCGGTGGTACGGCGAGATCGCGCCCTCGCCCGTGTTGTGCAGGCACCCGGCGGCCGCGGCACCCTTGTTGATCGCGGTGATCGCGTTCGAGGACAGCGAGCCGAAGCTCATCGCGGACACGTTGACGACCGAGCCGGGCCGGAACGCCTTCGCCCGCCCGCGCGGCCCGCCGAGGACCTTCGCCGCCGGCAGCGTCCAGTTGGCGTCCTGGTCGCTCGGCAGCTTGTCGGCGAAGGTGCGCTGCTTGATGTAGGCGTGGCCCTGGACGTGCTCGACGTCGACGTCGGTACCGAAACCGAAGTAGCTGTTCTCCTCCTTGCTGGAGGCGTAGATCCAGGTCCGCTGGTCGCGGCTGAACGGCCGCTCCTCTTCGTTGCTGGTCACGATGTACTGCCGCAGCTCGGGCCCGATCGTCTCCAGCCAGTACCGCGCGTGCCCGATGACGGGGAAGTTGCGCTGCAGCGCATGCTTCTTCTGGACAAGGTCGCGAGCGGCGAGGGCCCCGAGCGCCACGGCGGCCCCACCCACGGCGTGGCTGAGCTTCATGGAGGCAGTCCTACCGCGTCGCGCTGTCACATGTAAACGGCCCGTGAGCCGCCGGATAGCGTGGGAGAGGTGACCTCGGATCTCCCCCTGCTGACCGACGTGCCGGCCCTCGACGCGATCGGACGGGTGCGCGACGCCAGCCGGGAGTCCGACGGGACCGACCCGGTCGACGAGGCGGTGACCCTCCGGCTCAAGCACCACGGGCTGAGCGGCACGGGCGCGTGGGTGACCGGCGAGGGCTTCGCGCTGCGGCACGAGGGGTCGCTCGACATCGCGGTGGATCCGTCGTCCCGGGGGCAGGGGGTGGGCGGTGCGCTGGGTGCACTGGCGCTCGCCGAACCGGGTCCGCTGACCGCCTGGTCGCACGGCGACCACCCGGCCGCGGCTGCGCTCGCCCGTCGCTGGGGGTTCGCCCGCACGCGCGAGCTGTGGGTGATGCGCCGGCCGGCCGCCGTACCGCTGCCGGCTGCGGAGCCGCCCGCCGGCGTACGGATCCGCGACTTCGGCGCCTCGGACGCCGACGCGGTCCTCGCGGTCAACGCCGCCGCCTTCGCGCACCACCCCGAGCAGGGCTCGCTCGACGCCGACGGGCTGGCGGAGCGGATGGCCGAGCCGTGGTTCGACCCGGCGGGGCTGCTGCTCGCGGTCGACGACGACGGCGCACTGCTGGGCTTCCACTGGACCAAGCAGCACGACGCGTCGCTCGGCGAGGTGTACGTCGTCGGCGTCTCCCCCGCCGCGCAGGGCCGGGGCCTCGGCCGGGTGCTCACCATCGCCGGGCTCCAGCACCTCGCGGCGCGCGGCGTGGCCGAGGTGCTGCTGTACGTCGAGTCGGACAACACGCCCGCACGGCGGTTGTACGAGGATCTCGGCTTCCAGCACACCGCGGCCGACACGCACGTGCAGTACCAGCGGGCGGACTGACGGAAGATTCCCCGTAACCCCAACACTGATGAGTAGATTTACCCACCATGAGCTCTGTCACCGATGGCGAGCCGGGTCCCGAGGACTCCCGGCTCGCCGAGTCGCGCGCTGGGCGCGGTCGGGGGCGCAGAGGCATGCTCTGGCGGCGCCACGACGAGGACGTCCCCGCCGTCGGCGAGCTCGACGCCGACGACGTCCAGGAGCTGCTGCGCCGCAGCAACACCTCGGTTCCGCCGGAGGTCGAGGTCGACGAGCCGACTGTCGTCGCCGAGAAGGCGCCGTACGACGACATCGCGTCGCGCGTCGGCAGCCGCACCGGCGCGCTCCCCGATGCCGGTGACGTCGACGACGTCGACTGGGACTCGATGGTCGAGCCGCACACGCCTGCTGACCGCGACGACCGCGACGACGCCTCGGCCGGCGACCGCTTCGGCCCGGGTCCGTCGACCGACTGGGCCAGTGTCATCGACCGCTCCCTCGGGCGGCCGCTGACCGAGATCGAGCCGCACGAGTTCGAGGCCGGCTCCACCGCCGCCTCCGACGACCCGTCCCTGCGCGGCACGCTCACCGACCGGCTGGAGCGGATGCGCTCCGAGACGGTCGAGGAGCCTGCGCCGGAAACGGAGGTCGAGGCGGAGGTCGAGACGGTGGTCGAGGAGCCTGCCGTCGAGGACGTCGCGACCGAGGAGCCCGAGCCCGAGGCCGAGGTCGAGACTGAGGTCGAGACTGAGGTCGAGGCTGCCGCTGAGCCGGAGGAGCAGCTCGGGGCCGGCGACTGGTCGGCGATCATCGCGCGCGCCACGGAGCGTCCGTTCGGCGATGCGCACGGCATCGCCGAGCCGGAGCCGGTGGACCCGTTGACCGCCGACGTCTGGATCGACGAGGCCGCCGCGGAGCCGGAGCCGGAGCCCGAGCCGCAGCCGGTCGCCGAGGTCGAGCCCCAGGCAGTGGTCGAGCCCGTGGTCGAGCCCGAGATCGAGCCCGAGCCGGAGCCCGTCGTCGGGACCGCGCCGGTGGCCGAGCAGGCGATCCCCGATCGCCGCCTCACCGACGAGGAGGCCGGCCAGCGGGTGATCGCGGCCGCCGTCGACGGTGGCTTCGCGGAGCCGACGCCGGTCCCCCAGCCCAAGGGACTGGCTCGCCTGCGTCGTCGCCAGGGCGCGGGAGCCGGGCCGCGGCCGCAGGCCCGCCCGCTGCAGGAGGTCGTCGAGCCGCCGCTGCTCGAGGAGCCGATCCCCAACATCGACCGGACGGACGACGTACCGCGTCGACCGGAGGAGGTCCTCGCCCACGCGCGGGCCGAGATCGAGGCCGAGCTGGTCGCCCCGGCCGAGACCGCCGACGGCGCGGAGGCGACCGAGGTCGCCGTACCCGACAACGCCGAGGTGGTCGCCGCGCTGGCTGCCCGCCTGCGGCGCGACGCCGAGCTGGCCGCGGCCGAGCAGGCTGCCGAGCGGCTCGCCGCCGAGGAGGCCGCCCGGCTCGCCCACGACGCCCGCGCCGAGGCCGACCGGCTGGCCAATGCCGCGTCCGCGCAGCGCGAGGAGGCCGAGCTGCGCGCGGTCGAGCAGGCCCGGCGCGCGGCCGAGGCGCACGAAGCCCGCGAGGCCGCCGAGGCCCGCGCCCGGGTGATGGCCGAGGCGGCGGCGGTGAGTGCCGCCGAGCACGCCGAGTTCGCCCGCCGGATGCTCGAGGAGCGGGAGGCCGCCGAGCGGACCTCCGCCGAGATCGCCCAGGCTCGCGCCCTCGCCGAGGACGCCGCACGCCAGCAGGCCGCGCTCGCCCAGGACGCCCACCGCGCTGCCGAGGCCGCCGAGGAGCGGGCCCGGATCCTGGCCGACCAGGCCGCCGCCAGTGCCGAGGAGCACGGCGCCCTCGCCCGCCAGGCCGTCGAGGAGCGGGCGGTCGCCGAGCACGCTGCCGCCGAGCACGCGCGCCTCGCCCAGGAGGCCCAGGCCTCCCGCCGCCTCGCCGAGGAGGCCGCTCTCGAGCAGGCCGAGCTGGCCCGCCTCGCCCTCGAGACCGCCGAGGCCGCCGAGCGCCGCGCCGGCGACGCCGCCGCACGCGCCGAGGAGCAGTCCGCCGCACGCGTGGCCGCCGACGAGTCCGCCACCCAGCAGGCCCGTCGTGCCGAGGAGGCCCACGAGGCCCGCCTTCTCGCCGAGCAGGCCGCCCGCCAGCAGCTGGAGCTCGCCGCCGAGGCCCAGGCCGCCGCCGCAGCCGCCCACACCTCGGCCGCCGCCCTCGCCGAGGAGAAGAAGGCCGCCACCGAGGCCCTCGCCCTCGCCTCCGAGGTCGCTACCGAGGCCACCCGGGCCCGGACCGAGGCCGAGGAGCGCGCCGCCGCCGCCCTCGCCGAGCTCGAGCAGTCCGCCACGGCCCACACCACCGCCGTCGAGAGCCTGCGCTCCGAGCTGGTCGAGGCCGAGGAGCGCGCCCTCGAGCACGCGCGTGCCCGCGCCGAGGCGGAGGCCCGCGCCGCCGAGCTCGCCCAGGAACGCGAGCGCGCCCTCGCCGACGCCGCCGCCCTCGCCCAGCAGGTCGCCCAGATCCGGGCCAACCTCGTCGCGGAGGTCCCCGAGGCTCCCGCGAGCGAGCCGGTCGTCGAGCCCGAGCCCGAGCTGGTGGTCGAGCCCGAGCCCGAGCTGCTCGTCGAGCCGGAACCCGAGCCCGAACCGGAGCTGCTCGTCGAGCCTGAACCCGAGCCCGAGCCCGACGTGGCGGACCTGGTCGACGCGGAGCCGGCGACCGACGTACCCCCCGTCAGCGACCTCGCCGCCCAGATGGCGCAGATCCGCGCCCGTCTGGCCGAGGAGGAGGGCCCGGCCGACGAGCCGGAGCCCGACGACGAGCCCGAGGACGTGATCGACGCGCAGCCCGAGGCACCCGCTGTGACCGGCGCCCTCGGCCGCCACGCGGAGCGCGGCCCGTCCCTGATGGACCAGTGGCGCGCGACCGCGAGCACCCCGGACGACACCGACGAGACCGAGGAGTTCCTCGACGACGTCGAGACCCTCGACGTGGCCGCCGAGGACACCGAGCCCGAGCCGGAGCTCCTCGTCGAGCCGGAGCCCGAGCCGGAGCCCGAGCCCATCGTGGAGCCCGAGCCGGAGCTCATCGTGGAGCCCGAGCCGGAGCTCATCGTGGAGCCCGAGCCCGAGCTCATCGTGGAGCCCGAGCCCGAGCTCATCGTCGAGCCGGACCCGGTCATCGAGCCTGAGCCCGTGGCCGTCGAGGTCCCCGTGACCAAGCCGGCCGCCGCCAAGCACGTCCCGTTCCACGCCAAGCGCGGCACCGACAGCCTGGCCCCGCTCGCGATCCTGGTCGCGCTCGGCCTGGCCGCCGTGGTCGGCATGCGGGCGATCAGGGGCACCCTGTGGGACGACATCGCGTTCAGCGCGACCCTCACCGTGGTGGCGGCGATCCTGCTCGGCTACGCGCTCAAGGCGAGCAACTCCTCGCGCAGCGTCAGCATCGACGAGACCGGCGTCCTCAAGGTCACCCAGGGCGACACCAACAGCACGTTCGACCTGACCAGCCCGAACACCAAGATCGAGCAGACCGGTACGCCGGGCTCCCGAGCCTGGCGGGTCCTCATCCTGCGCCGCAGCATGGCGCCGGTGGTCATCGACGCCCGGATGGTCGACGCCCACACCTTCCTGGAAGCGCTGCGCCAGTGGCAACCGGACCTGTGAGCGATCACGACGTCGACCCGGTGGTCGCGCTCCAGTTCGAGCGCGACGACCTGGCCCGCCGCCTGGCCGCCAGCCAGGACGAGGTCTCGCGGCTGACGGCCGCCCTGGAGAGCTCACGCGCCGAGGTCGCCGCGCTGGAGGCGGGTGACTCGCTGTCGCTGTTCGACGGCGGACCGCAGCCCGGCGACCGGCTGACCGGCGACGGCAGCGACCCGCGGGTGCTCTCGATGGTGCTCGGCGCCACGGCGATCGTCGCCGGCATGGTGGCGCTGCTGACCCTGCTCAACGGCAAGCTGGTCACGCCCTTCGGCGTCGTCATCGTGCTCGTCGCGATCGGCCTCGGCTGGGCCGCAGCCCGGACCCGGGTCGTGCCGATCGAGGTGAGCGTCGTCCGCGGTGTCGTGTACGTCGAGCAGGGCGAGTCCACCCACCGCTTCGACATCCGCAAGCCGGAGACCCAGGTCGAGGTGGTCGGCCGCCCGGGCGAGCCGGGCTTCCTGGTCCGCTTCCCGCGCAAGGCGATGGAGCCGTTCGTCATCGACGGCTCGATGGTCGACGGCGAGGAGTTCCTGCGCCAGCTGCGCGAGCACCGCCCCGAGCTCTGACCGTCCGCCGACCCGGCCGAAAGTGGCCCGGAAATCACGTCGACCCGGCAGAAAGTGGCTCGTCCTCGAGCCACTTTCTGCCGGGTCGACGCAATTCTGAGGCCATTTCGAGCCGGGTCAGCGCGAAATCGGAGCCATTTCGAGCCGGGTCAGCGCGAAATCGGAGCCATTTCGGGCCGGGTCAGCTGAGGGCCAGGCGCACCCGTCCCGCGATCTCGCGTACGGCGGCCCGGCTCGTGCGTCCGACGCCGAGGACGTTCAAGAACCCGTGGATCTGGTCGACGTACCGCTTCAGCTCGACCTCGGCGCCGGCGTCCACCATCCGCCGCGCGTACTCCTCGCCCTCGTCGCGCAGCGGGTCGAACCCGGCGGTGGCGACGAACGCGGGCGCGAGGCCGGCGGGGAGGTCGATGTCGAGCAGGTTCATCCGCTCGTCGACCTGGTCCTCGGGACGCGGCAGGTAGATGTCGTTGAACGACCGGATCGACTCGGCGGTGAGGTAGAGCCCCTCGCCGAACAGCCGCAGGCTCTCGGTCGACCGGTCCGCGTCGGTGCACGGGTAGACGAGCAGCTGGAAGGCCAGCGGCAGGCCGGCCCGGGCGGCGGCGATCGCGGTCCAGGCGGCCAGGTTGCCACCGGCGGAGTCCCCGGAGACGCCGATCCGCTCGGGGTCGACGTCGAGCCCGGCGGCGTTCTCGTGCACCCAGCGCAGCGCGGCCTCGGCGTCGTCGAAGGCAGCGGGGAAGGCCGCCTCGGGGCCGACCCGGTACTCCACCGCCAGCACCCGCACGCCCGACTCCTCCGCCAGCAGGCGACAGGGCGCGTCGTGGGAGGCGAGGTCGCCGTACAGGAAGCCGCCGCCGTGGAAGAAGAGCAGCAGCCCCGACCCGACCCGGCGTGACGGCTCGTAGAGACGCCCCGGCAGGTCGGCCACCGCGAGGTCACGAACGCTGCCGATCGGCTGGCGGCCGCCGACGAGGGCGGCGTTCTCCCGCATCGCGGCGCGGCCCTCGACGACACCGGCCCCGGCGAGGTCGCCCTTGCGCGCCAGTCGCTGCAGGGTCAGCATCACGTGTACGTCGGGCGCCAGCGTCTGCCCGTCGAGGACGAGCGCCGGCCCGGTCACGAGTCGCTGCGCCCGCACGGGCAGTCCCATCAGGGTCGACAGGGCCCGGGCCTCGACCGCACTTCGGATGCTCACGCGGCACAACATACTTCGGGTACGACGTCCCTCGGCGTCCCGTCCGCCGTCACCTCGCGTTCACCCGAAGGTGCCACACTCGCGAACATGTCGACCGAGCAGCAGCCGACGTCCATCCTGCCCGACGCCGAGACCGGAACCCTGGTCGCAGTGTCCGACGCCATGGCGGCCGAGGACCCCGGCTACGTCCCCGACCCGGCGCTGGTCGAGGCGATCGAGTCGGTCGACAACCGGTTCGTCGACCGCGAGCTGTCCTGGCTGCGCTTCAACGAGCGGGTGCTGGAGCTGGCCGAGGACGAGACGCTGCCGCTGCTGGAGCGAGCCCGGTTCCTGGCGATCTTCACCAGCAACCTCGACGAGTTCTTCATGGTGCGCGTGGCCGGCCTCAAGCGCCGGATCGCGACCGGCCTCGCGGTGCGGGCGGCGAGCGGCCTGATGCCGCTGGAGGTGCTGGAGGCGATCTGGCGCCGCTCGGCCGAGCTGAGCCAGCGCCACGCGCGGGTCTTCCACGACGCCGTCGTGCCGGCGCTGAGCACCGAGGGCATCGAGCTGGTCCGCTGGGCCGCCCTGGACCGCGAGGAGCAGAAGGAGGTCAAGCGGCTCTTCAAGGAGCGGATCTTCCCGGTCCTGACGCCGCTGGCCGTCGACCCGGCCCACCCCTTCCCCTACATCTCCGGCCTCTCGCTCAACCTCGCAGTCGTGCTGCGCAACCCGAAGTCGGGCAAGGAGCTGTTCGCCCGCGTGAAGGTGCCGTCGAACTTCGACCGCTTCGTCTCGCTCGGCAACGCCCGGTTCGTGCCGCTGGAGGACGTGATCGGCGCCCACCTGCGCCGCCTGTTCCCTGGCATGGAGGTGCTCGAGGCGCACACCTTCCGGGTCACCCGCAACGAGGACCTGGAGGTCGAGGAGGACGACGCCGAGAACCTGCTCGCCGCGCTCGAGAAGGAGCTGCTGCGCCGCAAGTTCGGCCCGCCGGTCCGCCTCGAGGTCGAGGAGTCGATCGCGCCGTCCGTGCTCGAGCTGCTCGTCTCCGAGCTCGGCATCAGCGAGAACGAGGTGTTCCGGCTGCCCGGGCCGCTGGACCTGCGCGGCCTGCACTCGATCGCCGACCTGCCGCGCGAGGACCTCAAGTACCCCTCCTTCGTGCCGAGCACCCACACCCGGCTCGCCGAGTTCGAGTCGGCCGCGCCGGTCGACGTGTTCAAGGCACTGCGTCGCCGCGACGTGCTCCTCCACCACCCGTACGACTCGTTCGCGACCTCGGTGCAGCGCTTCATCGAGCAGGCGGCGGCCGACCCGCACGTGCTGGCGATCAAGCAGACGCTCTACCGCACGTCCGGCGACTCCCCCATCATCGACGCCCTCATCGACGCTGCCGAGGCCGGCAAGCAGGTGCTGGTCCTGGTGGAGATCAAGGCCCGCTTCGACGAGCAGGCGAACATCCGCTGGGCGCGCAAGCTCGAGCAGGCCGGCTGCCACGTCGTCTACGGCCTGGTCGGCCTCAAGACCCACTGCAAGCTGGCCATGGTGGTGCGCGACGAGCCCGAGGGCATCCGCCGCTACACCCACATCGGCACCGGCAACTACAACCCGAAGACCTCGCGGATGTACGAGGACCTCGGCCTGCTGACGACCAACGAGGCGATCGGCGAGGACGTCGCCCACCTGTTCAATAACCTCTCCGGCTGGTCCCGCAAGGCGACCTACGAGCAGCTGCTGGTCGCGCCCGACTCGGTGCGCACCGGCCTGGTCGACCAGATCTACCGCGAGATCGACCACGCGAAGGCGGGCCGGCCCGCCGGCATCCGGCTGAAGGCCAACTCGGTCGTCGACGAGGAGACCATCGACGCGCTCTACCTCGCCTCCTGCGAGGGCGTCCCCGTCGAGCTGCTCGTGCGTGGCATCTGCGCGCTGCGTCCCGGCGTCGCGGGCCTCAGTGAGAACGTCAAGGTCCGCTCGGTGCTGGGCCGCTTCCTCGAGCACAGCCGTGTCTTCTCGTTCGAGGGCGGCGGCGAGCCGGCGACCTGGATCGGATCGGCCGACCTCATGCACCGCAACCTGGACCGCCGGGTCGAGGTGCTGGTACGCCTGCCGGAGGCCAGTCGCGACGCGGTACGACGCCTGCTGGACCTCGCGTTCGCCCCCACCACCCAGGCGTGGGAGCTGGGCGCCGACGGCGAGTGGAAGCGCAACGCCGGCACCGTGCACCTGCAGGAGACCCTGATCGACCAGCAGCGAAAGCGGCGCATCCCCGACTGAATCCCGCTCTGACCTGCGACAACGCGGCGCAGTGCGCCGCGCCACAGCAGGCACGGACGCCCGCAGTTGCGTTCACGCACGCGTGGTCCCCTAGCATGAGCGCGTTCGCCTCCGCCTCAACGGGAGTCCATGTGGGTCTGCGTCTGCGTCCGGTCGATACCTCCTTCTACGACCTCTTCACCCAGTCCGCCCAGCACCTCGTGGGCGGCGCCGAGCTTCTCGCCGAGATGCTGTCCGACTCGTCGGACAAGGCGGGTGTCGCCGAGCGGATGCGTGCCGCCGAGCACGCCGCCGACGAGACCACCCACGAGATCGTCAAGAAGGTCAACAGCACCTTCGTGACGCCGTTCGACCGCGAGGACATCTACGCGCTCGGCTCGGGCCTCGACGACGTCATGGACATGATGGACGAGGCGGTCGACCTGATCCTCCTCTACGAGGTCCAGGTCGCGCTGCCCGCCGAGCTCTCCGAGCAGGTCGAGGTCCTCCAGCGCTGCGCCGAGCTGACTGCGGCCGCGATGCCGCGCCTGCAGTCGATGCAGTCGCTCGACGACTACTGGATCGAGATCAACCGGCTCGAGAACACCGGTGACCGCAACCACCGGCGCACGCTGGCCAAGCTCTTCTCCGGCGAGTACCCGACCCTCGAGGTGCTCAAGCTGAAGGACATCGTCGAGTCCCTCGAGGGCGCCATCGACGCGTTCGAGCGGGTCGCGAACACGGTGGAGCAGATCGCCGTCAAGGAAGGCTGACCGGTCCTCCCATGACCCTCACCCTGGCGATCGTCATCGCCGTGGTCGTCATCGCCCTGGCGTTCGACTACACCAACGGCTTCCACGACGCGGCGAACGCGATCGCGACCTCCGTCTCGACCCGCGCGCTCACGCCGCGGATCGCGCTCACCCTCGCTGCACTGATGAACTTCATCGGTGCCCTGCTCGGGCAGGAGGTCGCGAAGACCGTCGCCGACGTCATCACGATCGAGGACGCCAACGGCAACCTCCAGGTCGGGGTGCACCACGGCCTGGTCATCGTGATGGCCGGCCTTCTCGGCGCGATCATCTGGAACCTGATCACCTGGTACTTCGGCCTGCCGTCGTCCTCCTCGCACGCCCTCATCGGCGGCCTCGTGGGTGCGGCCGTCGCCGGCGGCGTCAGCGTCAAGTGGGACACCATCGTGCAGAAGGTGCTCATCCCGATGGTGATCTCGCCGCTCTTCGGCTTTTGCGCCGCCTTCGTGGTGATGACCGCGATCCTCTGGATCTTCCGCAAGGGCAACCCGCACCGGATCAACCGCGGCTTCCGCGGCATGCAGACCATCTCGGCCGCCGCCCTGGCGCTCGGCCACGGCCTGCAGGACGCGCAGAAGACGATGGGCGTCATCCTGCTCGCGCTGGTGATCGCCTACCCGTCGACGTACGACATCGAGACGCTGCCGATCTGGGTGGTCCTCGGTGCCGCCGGCGCCATCTCCGCCGGCACGTACGCCGGTGGCTGGCGGATCATGCGCACCCTGGGCCGCAAGATCATCCACCTCGACCCACCGCGCGGCTTCGCCGCCGAGTCGGTCGGCGCGGGCGTGCTCTACACGACGGCGTTCGTCTTCCACGCCCCGATCTCGACCACCCACACCATCACCTCCGCGGTGATGGGCGCCGGTGCCACCAAGCGGTTCTCCGCCGTGCGCTGGGGCATGGCCCGCACGATCCTGGTCGCCTGGGTGTCGACCTTCCCGGCCGCCGCGCTCGCGTCGTGGGGCTGCTACGAGGTGCTGCACCTCATTCTGCTGTGAGGCTGTAGCCCCGGCCGCGGATCCGGCGTACGTCGGCCGCACCACCCAGCCGCGCCCGCAGCCGGGTGACGTGCATGGCGATCGTGTTGCCACCCGGCCGCTTGCCGTCGGTGCCCCACAGCGCGTCGCGCAGCTCGTCGTCGGTGACGACGCCCGGCGCGACCAGCAGCAGCGCCCGCAGCAGCTCGAACTCCTTGAGGGGCAGGTCGGCGATCCGCTCGCCGTCGACCCGCACGCTGTACGCCGTCGCGTCGAGCGTGATCCGCCCGAACTCGAGGCGGGCGTGCTCGGCCAGCGAGCGCGGTGCGTGGGTGAGCAGGTCCCACAGGTGCTGGGGTGCGTACGGGCGCACCGCGACCGCGGAGGCACCGGCCAGCATGAGCGGCCCCACTCCCCCCGCTCCTGCGTCCTCGCCGTCACAGGTCCCCGCGATGACGTACGGCGACCCGTGCTGCCGGATCACGCCGACGAACTCCTCGGCCGGGATGCCCGGCGCTCCCGGGGTCACCACGACAGCGTGCGGATCGGTGCGCCCGAACTCGATCAGGCCGTCGAGGGTCGACCCGACCCAGGTCACGTGCACGCCGCGGCCCGCCATCGCCTCCGCGAGCGCACCCCCGTCGTCGCTGGGGTCGACCACCAGGAGCTGGGCTCCCGACGACTCGACCCACCGGTGGAGGTAGGCGCGCACGGACTGGCGACGGGCGTCGCGGCGCCCGTCGTTCCGTGTGCCCATCTCGTCGAAGACCGTCCGGCTCAGCCGAAGCGACCGGAGATGTAGGCCTCGGTGGCCGGGTCGTCCGGGTTGGCGAACATCTTCTTGGTCGGGTTGAACTCGACCAGGTGCCCCGGTTCGCCGGTGGCCTTGAGGTTGAAGAAGCCGGTGTCGTCGGAGACGCGCGCCGCCTGCTGCATGTTGTGGGTGACGATGACGATCGTGAACTCGTTCTTGAGCTCGTGGATCAGGTCCTCGATCGCCGAGGTGGAGATCGGGTCCAGCGCGGAGCACGGCTCGTCCATGAGCAGGACCTGCGGCTCGACCGCGATCGCGCGGGCGATGCACAGGCGCTGCTGCTGACCGCCGGACAGGCCCATGCCCGGCTTGTTGAGCCGATCCTTGACCTCGTTCCACAGGTTGGCGCCGCGCAGCGACTTCTCGACGATGTCGTCGGCAGCGGACTTCTTCATCTTGCCCGCGTTGAGCTTGAGGCCCGCGAGGACGTTGTCGTAGATCGACATCGTCGGGAACGGGTTCGGGCGCTGGAAGACCATGCCGACCTGGCGGCGTACGGCGACCGGGTCGACGCCGGCCTCGTAGAGGTCCTGCCCGTCGACGACGATCTTGCCCTCGACCCGCGCGCCCGGGATCACCTCGTGCATCCGGTTGAGCGAGCGCAGGAAGGTCGACTTGCCGCAGCCCGAGGGACCGATGAAGGCGGTCACCGCGCCGGCACGGATCGTCATGTTGACGCCCTGCACCGCGAGGAAGTCGCCGTAGTAGATGTTGACGTCGGAGACGTCGATGCTCTTGGCCATGGTGGTTCTCAACCCTTCTTGGGCGCGAAGATCTTGCCGACGATGCGTGCTGCCAGGTTGAGCACCATCACGATGACGATGAGGATGAAGGCGGCGCCCCAGGCGATCGCCTCGGCGGGGGCGTCGCCCCGCAGGTTCTGTCCGTAGATGAGGACCGGGAGGGTCGTCATCGCGCCGTCGAACAGGTTCATGTTGGTCCGGTCGGTGGCACCGGCGATGAGGAGCAGCGGCGCGGTCTCGCCGATGACACGGGAGATCGCGAGCGTGATGCCCGTGAGGATGCCGCCGATCGCGGTGGGGAGCACGATCCGCACGATCGTCTTCCACTTCGGTGTGCCGAGCGCGTACGACGCCTCGCGCAGGTCGTCCGGCACGAGCATCAGCATCTCCTCCGTGGCCCGGACCACGATCGGGATCATCAGCAGCGACAGGGCGACCGATCCGCCGACGCCGGACACGTACGCCGGGCCGAAGACCAGCGTGAACAGCGCAAAGGCGAACAGGCCCGCGACGATGGACGGGATGCCGGTCATGACGTCGACCAGGAAGGTGATCGCCTTGGCCAGCTTGTTGCCCTTGCCGTACTCGACCAGGTAGACGGCCGCCATCACGCCGACGGGGACCGAGATGATCGCGGCGCCGAGCGTGATCAGCAGGGTGCCGATGATCGCGTGGTAGACGCCGACCGGCTGGTCGATCTGGGTCTTGAAGAAGGAGTAGCTGAGGAAGGTGCCGTCGATGCGGCCCGCGCCCTTGCTGATGACCCGCCACACCAGCGAGACCAGGGGCACGACCGCGACGCCGAAGGACGTCCAGATCAGCCCGGTCATCAGCCGGTCGGTGGCACCGCGGCGGCCCTCGATCACCAGCGACCAGACCGGCAGGACCACCAGGAACGCGAGGACGCCGAGCAGGACGGAGCCGACCGGGCCCATGCCGAGCACCAGGAGCAGGCCGCCGAACGCGGCCGCGATCACGGCGACGATGGCCGGTGCCTGCCGCGGCAGCCGCGGCTGGACCAGCGGGACGTGGACCCGGGTCTGGACCTCTTCCAGCGTTGTCATCGCGCCATCCGCCTCTCGTTGCGGCCCACGATCCAGCGGGCGAGGAAGTTGACCAGGAAGGTCATCAGGAAGAGCACCAGACCGGTCGCGACGAGGACGTTGAGCAGGTCCGCGCTGCGCTCCTTGTACTTGAGCGCGATGTTGGCCGCGATCGAGGTCGGGCTCGAGGATCCGATGACGTTCCAGGACAGGTCGAAGCCGAAGGAGAGCACCATGGTCACCGCCATGGTCTCGCCGAGCGCACGGCCCAGGCCGAGCATCACGGCCGAGACCATGCCGGAGCGGGCATAGGGGAAGACCGTCATCCGGATCATCTCCCACCGCGTGGCGCCGAGGGCCAGGGCGGCTTCCTCGTGCAGACGCGGCGTGCGCGAGAACACCTCGCGGCTGATCGCGGTGATGATCGGCAGGATCATGATGGCGAGCACGATGCCGGCCGTCAGGATCGAGCGACCGGTCGCATTCGGCTCGCCGAAGAGCGAGCCGAGGATCGGCCAGCCGCCGAAGGTGTCGTGCAGCCACGCGTGCATCGGCTTCAGCTTGTTGGCCAGGTAGAAGGCACCCCAGAGGCCGTAGACCACCGACGGTACGGCGGCCAGCAGGTCGATCACGTAGGCCACCGGCGTCGCGATCCACCGGGGCGCGTAGTGGCTGATGACCAGCGCGATCCCGAAGGCCAGCGGCACCGCGATGATCAGTGCGATGACCGACGCCGTGAACGTGCCGACGAGCAGCGGGACGACGTACCCCAGGAAGCTCTCGGCGTGCGGGCCGTAGACCTCGGCCGGCTTGCTGAAGCCGGGCGCGCCCTTGATCGCGAGGAAGATGAAGACGCCGGCGAGGGCGGCCAGGATCGTCAGGCCGGCCGCGAGGGCGGCCCCTGCGAAGATCCGGTCACCGACTCCGGCGCGGTCCTTCGCCCAGTTCGCGGAGGCGTCCTCGACCTCGGCGGCGGGTGCTGTCACTGCTGTCACCTCATGCTCGGGTGCTGCTCGGGTGCTGCTCGGGTGGTACGGGTCGAGGGGGTGAGGACGGGATCGCCGTCCTCACCCCCTCTCGGGATCACTTGGCGGAGATGCCCGCCACGATCTCCTGGGCCTTGCTGGCGGTCTCGGGCGCGAGCTTGGCGGAGCCGGCGAAGTCGGCCGCCTCGGCCTGGCCCTCGTCGGAGACGATGTAGCTCAGGTAGCCCTTGACGTTGGCCGCCTCGGCCTTGTCCTCGTAGGTCTCGCAGGCGATCAGGTAGGACAGCAGGATGACCGGGTAGGCACCGGCCTCGGTGGTGGTGCGGTCCACGTCGACGGCGATGTCGGTGGAGTCGCGGCCCTCGACGATCGGCGAGACCTCGACGGTCTTGGCGGCGCCGTCGGGCGACGGGGCGACGTAGTCCTCGCCGACCTTCACGTTGACGTGGCTGAGGTCGCCGGTCTGGCTGGCGTCGGCGTAGCCGATCGTGCCCTCGGTGTCACCGATCGTCTTGACGACACCCGAGGTGCCCTCGGCGGACACGCCACCGGAGACGGGGAAGGCGTCAGCGGCCTCGTACTTCCAGTCGCTCGACGCGACCTTGCCGAGGTAGTCGGTGAAGTTCTTGGTGGTGCCCGAGTCGTCCGCGCGGTGGACGGGGACGATCTTCAGGTCGGGCAGCTTGGCGTCGGGGTTCTGGTCCGCGATCGCCTTGTCGTTCCAGTTGGTGATCTTGCCGTCGAAGATCTGCGCGATGGTCGCGGCGTCGAGGTTCAGCTCGTCGACACCCTTGAGGTTGTAGGCGACGGCGATCGAGGAGATGTAGGCCGGGACCTCGACGACGTTGCCGCCGCAGCGCTCCTTCGCAGCCGCGAGCTCCTCCTCGGAGATGTAGGAGTCGGAACCGGCGAACGACAGGGCGCCGCTGGTGAACTGGCTGCGGCCGTCGGTCGAGCCGAGCAGGGCGTAGTCGATCGTGAGGCCGCTGTTCTGACCCTGGAACGCGGTCTTCCACGCCTCCTGGGCCTTCTCCTGCGACGTCGCGCCGCCACCCTTGAGGTTGCCGCTCAGGCTGCTGCCGGAGTCGCCGTTGTCGGTGCCACCGGTCTCGTTGGACGCGCCGCAGGCGCTCATGAGCAGGGCCAGAGCAGCGATACCGGGCACCGCAGCGTTGCGGATGGACTTGAGGTTCAAGGAACTGCCTCTCGGAGGTGAGGGGCTCTCGTTCCTGCCCCTCGATACGTACTGGACTCTCGAGAAGTTAGGCAGCGTCGGTAACGCAACTCCCCGGCCGATCTGAACGAACGGTGAACAGTGGCAGTCGGGGCGGGGACCGTGCGTGGCCCAGGTCTCAGCTGCGGGGGCGGTGGCGCTCCACGGCGACGACGCGGCCCTTGCGCACGTGCAGGACGAGCAGCTCGGCGGGAGCCAGTCCCTCCTCGGGAGCGAGCTCGATCCCCAGGGCTTCGTACACGTGGCACAGGACCGGGCGGTGGGTGCACAGGACGCTGCCGACCTCACCGGCCAGCAGCTCCTCGACGACCTTCTCGACCGCCTTCGCGGTGGCGTTCTCCTCGCTGAGCCGAGGGCGCAGGTCGAGCGCGTAGCCGGTCGTCTCGGCGTACGGGCGCACGGTCTGCACGCAGCGGGTGCTGGTGGAGGTGGTGATCCGGGCGACGTCGTACGCCGCGAGCAGGGGGACCAGCCGGTCCGCCTCCAGCTCGCCGACCTTGAGCAGGGTACGGGCGGCGTCGGCGCCGTGCCACGCGCTGCGTGAGCGGGCCTGGGCGTGACGGAGCACGACGACCGCGTGCGTCTTGCGGCGTACCCGAAGGGCCGCCGCCAGGGTCTCCCGGTCGTAGTCGTAGCTCAGCCGCGCGGGCGCCTCGTCGACCGGCACCCAGGCCACCGCGTCGATCTCGTCGTTGGGCCGGTACGCGGACACGTCGTCGTCTCCCACGACGCGGCCGGTCCAGTAGTGGACGGTCTTCATCCGGCGCGCGACTGGATAGCGCTGCGACGGCAGCCGGGGCCCGAGCCGCACGTGCACGCCGGTCTCCTCGGCCACCTCGCGGACGGCGGCGGCGGTCGGGTGCTCGCCACGGTCGAGCTTGCCCTTGGGGAAGGACCAGTCGTCGTACTTCGGGCGGTGCACCAGCAGCACCTCCCGTCCGGGACGGAACACGACAACGCCGGCAGCGAGGATGTCGGGCACGGGCCCAAGGGTAGGGCCCGGCGGCCTAAGGTTCAGCCATGCGTCGCCGCTGGATCCTGCTCCTCGTCCTCGCGGCACTCGTCGTGTCGGCCGTCGTCGTGGTCGGTTGGCGGCTGCGCTCCGAGGACCGCTCCCGGTTCGCGACCGCGCTCACCCTGGCCCCGAGGTCAGCGGCCCGGTTCAGCTGGACCGACTGGGCGGCGGTGCGCGCCGAGCTGGGCGCCGACCTGTCGGCGTCCTCCTCGGGGGCCGAGGTGGACGACTTCCTGCAGGATGCGTTCGACCGGGACCTGGCCTCGACGACCGCGCTCGACGCGTCGGCCCCGACGATCCAGGAGCAGCTCGGCTTCTCCCCCGCCACCATCGACTGGGAGCTGTTCAGCCAGGGCAAGGACGGCGCGCTGGTCCTGATGGGGCTGCCCGACGGCTTCGACGTGGACGGCCTGCGCGGGCGACTGCGCGCGGCCGGGTTCGAGGAGCCGGACGACGCCGACGGCGTGTGGCGCGGTGGCGTCGACCTGCTCGAGGGTCTCGACGGCCCGGTCACCCCCGAGCTCGCCGCCCTGCAGATCGACGAGGAGGACGGCCTGCTCGTCGGCAGCGACGACCCGGACTTCCTCGGGCAGCGCACCGACCTGGCCCGCGGCGACCACGAGGACGGCGTCAGCGACGTGGTCGGCGCCGAGGGCGCCGCGCTGAGCGCCTCGGTGGCCACCGGCGACCAGGCCTGCTCGGCGCTGGCGATGACCGACGCCGACCCGGCCGACCGGACCCGCGCCAGCGAGCTGGTCGCCCAGGCCGGGGGCGTGCACCCGCTGACCGGGTTCGCGATCGCGGCGCAGCCGGGTGGCGGCGTACGGGTGGCGATGGCGTTCGAGACCGACGACCAGGCCCGGGAGGACGCCGACAGCCGCTCGAAGCTCGCGGCCGGACCGGCGCCCGGCCAGGGTGGCAGCTTCCCCGAGCGGTTCACGCTCGGCAAGGTGGTCGCGTCCGGGCGGGTGCTGACCATGGCGATGAAGCCGGTCGAGGGGACCTTCGTGCTCTCCGACCTCAGCAGTGGGCCGGTGCTGTTCGCGACCTGCTGACCTGAGTTCGTCGAGTAGCCCGAGCCCCTGGGCGAGCGGTGTATCGAGACGCAGTCGAGGCATCTGATACGCCGCTCGCCAGCGCTCGCGGCTACTCGACGAGCTCAGGGGCGCAGCGCGGCGAAGCGACGACGGGCTCGCGCCACCGGACCTTTCCGCCGTGCCGCCGTGTGGCCGTGTGGCCGTGTGGCCGCCGAGCGAACCAGCCCCCTACGGAACTCGACTGCGCGCGCGGCAGCGCGGCGGAGCGAAGCGACGACGCGCTCGCGCCATCCAACTCAGTGGGCCACGCCGAGGATCCGGTCGATCTCCTCGACCGAGAGGCGCTCGTCGGAGTTGCTGGCCGCGATGATGAGGTTGGTGGTCAGCTCGACCTCGGTGAGGAGGTCGCCGTCCTCGAGGGTCACGTCGAACTGATCGGCCATGCTTCCCTCTCCCTCGAGCCGGACCAACGCACTCTTCCGACTCCATGATCCCCCTCAGAATCCCCGGCAAACCCAAAAAGTTCCGGAAAAATTCGTGGGGCCCCGCCGACCGGCGGGGCCCCACGGAGGACGAGGTCTCCTCGGAGGTGACTCAGAGAGGACGAACGTTCTCCGCCTGCGGGCCCTTGGGGCCCTGGGTGACGTCGAACTCGACCTTCTGGTTGTCCTCCAGCGACTTGTAGCCGTTGGTCTGGATCGCCGAGTAGTGGACGAAGACGTCGTCGCCGCCACCGTCCTGCTCGATGAAGCCGAAGCCCTTCTCGGCGCTGAACCACTTCACGGTGCCCTGAGCCATGTTGCTCGTTACTCCTCGTATCGGGGCGAGAGCCGCCACCTCGACGGCCCGCAGCGGCTGCGATGACACGTCGCTCCGATGCGTGATGACAAGACCACAAACCAGATACGCCGTCGGCCACAGACTCCGCAGGCGTTCACCTTCGAGAACTGCAGCCGCTGCGAAGTCGACACTACCAATCGGCGGCGACAGCGGAACCCCTCTGCCGACACGAAGTTCGGATCGTCCATGAAGGTTCTGCAACACACGTGTGACAGCCCGGAAAACCCCTCTGCGAGGGGTCTTCCGGGCCTCGGCGATCAGCCCAGCAGGGCGCCGGCCAGCTCGTCCCCGAGCAGTGCGCGAGGCGACACCCCGGCGGTCCAGCCGCCGTCGACGGCGAGCTCCGCACCGGTCGTGTACGACGCGTCGTCGGACAGCAGGTGGACGATCGCCCCGGCGATCTCGGCGGCCGCCGCGACGCGGCCCATCGGCGCCGGCGGGTACATGCCCTCCCCCTCCACGACGCCCGCGTTCTGCACCGTCATCGGGGTGTAGACCATGCCCGGGTGGACCGAGTTGACCCGGATCCGCTTGTGGGCCAGCTCCAGCGCGGCGACCCGGGTCAGGCCCCGCATCCCCCACTTGGCCGCCGCGTAGCTCGAGGTCAGCGGCAGGCCGACCAGGCCGCCGGTCGAGGACACGTTGACGATCGAGCCGCCGCCGTTGTCCTTCATCGACGGGATGACCGCCTGCATGCCGTGGAAGACGCCGGAGAGGTTGGTGGCCACGATGGCGTCCCACGCCTCGGTCGTCTCCTGGTCGAACGGCGCTGCCGTCGCGGACAGGCCCGCGTTGTTGACCAGACCGTCGACCCGGCCGTGGGTGTCGAGGACAGCGGCCACGACGTCCTCCCAGCTGGCGCGCGAGGCGACGTCGTGCCGGAGGAAGCTCGCCCGCTCGTCACCGATCTGCGCCAGCGCCCCCTTGCCCTTCTCGACGTCCCTGCCGGTGATGACCACCGTCGCGCCGGACCGGACGATCCGGTCGGCGGCTGCCAGGCCGATGCCGGAGCCGCCTCCCGTGACGATGATGATCTTGTTGTCGAGACTGCTCATGGCGCCCCCTGTGTCGCTGGAATGTCAGGAGCACTCTGAGACCTGGGTCACAGGCCGCGTGGCTCCTGTCCCGCTCGACAGGACAGGCGCGGCGCGGGATCAGGGGCGGGCGGCGGCGCGGCCGGCGCGGCGGCCGAAGAAGGTGCCGTCGCCGAGCGAGGTACCGCTGACGTAGCCCTCGCCGTGGATGCCGGAGGTGGCCCGGCCGGCGGCGTACAGGCCCGGGACCGGGGCGCCGGAGTCGTCGAGGACCTCGCCGTCCACGGAGGTGCGCAGGCCGCCGAGGGTGAACCCGGAGACGCCGGTGCCACCGCGCGGGCCGGTGCCCTCGGGGTCGAAGCCGCGGGTCGCGTCCACGACGGCGTACGGCGCCTCCAGGGGCCGCAGCCAGCGCGGGTCCTTGTGGAAGCGAGTGTCCTCGCCGGCGGCCGCGTCGCGGTTGTAGCGGGCGACAGTGTCCTCCAGCGAGCCGGTCGGGAGGCCGAGCTCGGCCTCGACCTCGGCCAGGGTCTCGGCGACGACCGCCGGCTGCACGCCCCAACGCTCGCGCTCGGGGACGTCCTCCCAGCCCTTCTCGTCGACCAGGGTGAACCAGGGGCCGGGGCGGTGCCGGACAGCGGCCTGGCTGAACCGGCCGGGGTAGACGTCCTCGTTGACGAACCGCTGGCCGAGGCCGTCGACGAGCATGCCGCGGACCGCGAGGGCGGGTACGACGGACAGCGCGATCTGGGTGCTGGCCATCCGGCGGACGGTGCCGCCCGCGGCGACGCCGAGGCGGATGCCGCTGCCGTCGTCGAGGCCGTCGCTCACCGCGGAGTGTCCGACGAGGACCGGGGCGTGGTCGGCCACCATCTCGGGGTTGTCGGCGAAGCCGCCGGTGGCGATCACGACGCCGCGGCGGGCGCGGTAGGTGACGTCCTCGCCGAAGCGGCGGGCGCGGACACCGACGACGCGGCCGGTGTCGTCCTGGACCAGGGAGGTGACCCGGGTGTCCGGGTGGACGTCGACGCCGGCCTCGCGGGCGGCGGTGGTCAGCCTGTCCATGAGCAGCCAGCCGCCGTACCCGTCGGTCGCGGGACGGTGGCCGCGCGGCACCGGGCGGGCCAGCTCGGTGAACGGCCAGGCGTTCTCGCCGAGCCACATCAGGCCGTCGGCGGTCGGCGGGAGCCACGAGACGCCGTCGTACAGGCTCGGGTTGAACGTGATCCCGAGCCCGCGGAACCAGTCGAAGTGCTCGACGCTGCCGTCGCAGTAGAGCCGCAGCTTCTCCTCGTCGGGGTGCGGGCCGAGCGCCTCGTGGAGGTAGGCGTACATCAGGTCCGGGTCGTCGTCGACGCCGCAGGCCTGCTGGAGCGCCGTACCGCCGCCGAGATAGAGCTCGCCGCCGGACACCGCCGACGAGCCGCCCGGGGCGGCCCGGTCGAGGGCGACGACGGACGCGCCGGCGCGGGCCGCCTCGAGGGCGGCTGCCGCACCGGCACAGCCCATGCCGACGACGAGGACGTCGACCTCGTGGCTGGTCACCGGGGGACGAACGCGGCCAGCGGCTCGGAGCCGGACCAGTCGTGGCCCCAGTAGCTGTCGGCGGTGATCTCCTCGGCGGTGTACGACGCCTCGTCGACGAGCATGCCGTCCCAGCCGTACTCGATGTCCCAGCCGCCGGGGGCCCGGACGTAGAAGGAGATCATCTTGTCGTTGGTGTGCCGGCCCAGGGTCGAGGAGATCGAGAACTCCCGCTTGTTGACCTCGTCGAGCGCGCGGCCGACGGCGTCGAGCTCGTCGACCTCGACCATCAGGTGGACCATGCCGGGCGCCTCGTCGTGCGGGGCGGGGCAGATGGCCAGGCTGTGGTGACGCCGGTTGATGCCGAGGAACTGGATCCGGCGGTCGCCGGGGACCTTCATCGAGCCGCGCTGCAGGAAGCCGAGCACCTCGGTGTAGAACGCCGTGGTCTCCTCGGGGGCGGTCGTCGGGAGGACGACGTGGCCCATGCCCTCGGCACCGGTGTGGAACTTCTGCGCCCACGTGGTGACGACGGGGCTGTGGTCGAGGACCGGTCCGCAGAAGACCTCGAGCACGGTGCCGGCCGGGTCCTCGAACGAGATCGCCTTCTCGACGCCGCGCTCGGCGCACTCCTCGGCGGTCAGCTCCTTGACGCCGCGGCCCGAGGCCTCGACGTCGGCGGCGACCCGGGCCAGGCCCGCGGAGTCGCGGACCTCCCAGCCGATGGCCTGGACCCGGTCGATCTCGCCCGGAAGGACGATGAGGCGCGCCTGGCGCTCGTCCATCCGCAGGTAGAGGCCGTCCGGGCTCGGGCCGGTGCCCTCGGCGAAGCCGAGCGCGTCGATGGTGAGCTCGCGCCAGCGGGCGAGGTCCGTGGCCTGGACCCGCAGGTAGCCGAGTCCGCGCAGGTGGGTCATGGGGTGTCTCCTCAGATCATCGAGCGGAGCGGGCCGGCGGGCGGCTCGAGGCCGAGGTCGCCGAGACCTGCCGCGTGGAAGGTCGGGCCGGGCACGTGGATCGCGTGCGCCAGGCCGGTGTGCGCGTCGCGCCAGAAGCGCTGGATCGGGTTGTCCATCCGCATCGCGTTGCCGCCGGAGCGGGCGACGACCTCGTCGAGGGCCCGGACCGCGCGCCAGGCCGCCTGGACCTGGGTACGACGACCGGCGGCCCGCTCGGCGAAGGTCGGGACGTGGCCGCGGGAGACCGCGTCGTACATCCGGGTGACGTTGTCGACCAGCGCCGCGCGGGAGGCGGCGATGTCGGCCGCGGCCTCGCTCAGCGCGTAGAGGGCGTACGGGTCGTCCTTGCTCGCGGCGCCGGAGACCGTCGTACGCGAGGCCTGCCAGGCGGCGTGGTGCGCGAGGGCGCCCTCGCAGATGCCGATGACGGCCGAGGTGATGCCGAGCGGGAAGACGCAGGAGAAGGGCACGTGGTAGCCGGTCTCGGTGAGGCCGGCCTCCTTCGCGGCGATGCCCTCGGCGACCTTGGTGTACTCCAGCGCACGGTAGGACGGGATGAACGCGTCCTCCACGAGGATGTCCTTGGAGCCGGTGCCGCGCAGGCCGACGACGTCCCAGCTGTCGGGGACGATCGTGTAGTCGGCGCGCGGGAGGATCACGTGCATCATCTGCGGCGGCATGACCGGGGCGCCCTTGGCGTCGCCGATCATCGCGCCGAGGAAGATCCAGTCGCAGTGGTCGGTGCCCGACGAGAACTGCCAGCGACCGCGCAGGGTCCAGCCGCCGTCGACGGGGGTGAGCACACCCATCGGGGCGTACGGCGACGCGATCCAGGTGTCGGGGTCGGTGCCCCAGACCTCCTCCTGGACCCGCTTGTCGGCCATCGCCATCTCCCACGGGTGGACGCCGACGATGCCCGCGACCCAGCCGGTCGCGCCGTCGAGCTGCGCGATCCGCATGACCGTCTCGGCGAACTCGGCCGGGTGGGCCTCGTAGCCGCCGAACTCCTTGGGCTGCAGCAGCCGGATCACGCCGGAGTCACGCAGCACCTTGGCGGCCGCGTCGTCGAGCTGGCCGAGCTGCTCGTTGGCCGGGCCGAGCGCCGCCAGCTCGTCGGAGTGCTCCTCGATGGCGGCGAGCACGGTGCCGCGGGTCTGGTCGGTCATGCGGGTTCCTTCCGGAGCTGACGGGTGTCGGGGACGACCTCACGCTCGCAGCGGAGGCCGGTTCGCGGAGGCCGGTTCTCGCTCATCGGGACCGCGAGCTCGTCGAGTAGCCGCGAGCGCCAGCGAGCGCCGTATCGAGACGCGCCGAGACGTCGTTCGGAAGACGACTGGATTTCGAGACGCGTCGCTGGGCCCTCGCAGGCTCGGTCCCAGCCGACGCTCCTCAATCTTCGGCCGTCCTCGCGGCTTCGCTTCGCTCAGCCGCGCGGCCTCAGGAAGGCGAGCACGGCCGCCTCCCAGGCCGCCTGCTGCTCGATCATCGCCCAGTGGCCGCAGCGCGGCAGGACGTGCAGCTCGGCATTGGGGATGGCGCGCATCGGGAGCATCGCCATGTCGACCGGGCTGACCCGGTCGTCGCGGCCCCAGGTGAGGAGCACGGGCGCAGTGATCTTGTGGAGCATCGCCCAGTACGGCGGCCGGTCGCTCGCCGCGGCCATCTTCGCCCGCGCTGCGTTGGCCTCGCGGCCGTACATCCGCCGCGCGGAGGCCAGCGTCTCGGGCTCGGTGGCCAGGTCCCAGCGCTGCTGGATGAGCTCCTCGGTGACCATGCCCTGGTCGAAGACCATCGACTGCAGCCACTGGACCAGGCCCTCGCGGGTCGGGTTCTCGACGAAGTCGGTGAGCCGCACGATGCCCTCGCCCGGGCCGGCGCCGAAGACGTTGGTGCCGACGCCGCCGACCGTGACGATCCGGGTGAACAGGTCACTGCGGGCGATCGCGAGCTGGGCCGCGACGACGCCGCCCATCGAGTTGCCGATCACCGGGACCGGGCCGAGGCCGAGGCCCTCGACGAACCGGATCACCGCGGGACCCGCGGCCACGAACGGCGACTCGTCGATGTCGTGGCTGACGCCGAACCCGGGCAGCTCGAGCACCAGGCACCGGAAGTGCGCGCCGAGGGCGGGCAGGTTCTGGTGGAAGTTGCGCCAGCCGGTCACACCCGGGCCGGAGCCGTGGAGCAGCAGGAGGGGCGGGCCGTCGCCGTACTCGTGGTAGACGAGGGTGCCCGCGTCGGTGGCGAGCTCACGGCGGGTGTCGTCGTACGACGGGATGCTCATGCCGACACCCCCGCCGAAACGCGGGTCAGGACGTAGCCCTCGAAGCCGTTGTCGCGGGCCTCGTCGCACAGCCGGCGGTAGTTGCCGAAGCCGCCGATGTAGGGCATGAAGGTGCGGGTCTTGCCCTCGATGTTGGCGCCCATGTACCAGGACGCGGCGCGGGTGAACAGGGTGCCCTGGGCGACCTCGCCGAGGTGCGCGGTCCACTTCTCGGCGGCGTCGCGGCGCGGCTCGGCCTGGTCGATGTCGTTGGCGCGGCAGAACTCGATGAGGTCCATGCCCCAGTCGACCTGCTGCTCGGTGTGGGTGGACATGTTCGCGAGCACCGACGGGCTGCCGGGGCCGTTGAGGGTGATCAGGTTCGGGAACCCGGCGACGCCGAGGCCGAGGTAGGTCTCCGGTCCGTGCGCCCAGTCGTCGGCGAGCACCGCGCCGCGGGCGCCGCGCAGGTCGATCGAGGTGAGCGCGCCGGTGAGCGCGTCGAAGCCGGTGGCGAAGACGATCACGTCGAGCTCGTACGACGCGTCCGCGGTCTTGATGCCCCAGGAGGTGACCTGCTCGATCGGGTGCTTGCGCAGGTTGACGAGCTCGACGTTGTCCCGGTTGTACATCTCGTAGTAGCCGGTGTCGGTGACGATCCGCTTGGTGCCGATCGGGTGGTCGGTGGGGATCAGGTCGGTGGCGACCTCCGGGTCCTCGACGATCGCGCGGATCTTGGACTCGGCGAACTCGCGGGCGTAGTCGTTGGCGACGATGTCGGTGCCCTGGTCGGGGAAGGTCTTGGCGAACAGCACGCCACCCTCCTGCCAGCGGGCCTCGAACGCGCGCTCGCGCTCGGCGGCGTCGACCTCGGTCGCCTTCTGCGCGTGGGTGGTGCTCAGCGAGCCGGCCGGGGCGTAGAGCGAGGCTTGGCGGCGCTCGGGGTAGGTCTCCTGGACCCTCTCCCACTCCTCCTCGGTGAGCGGCCGGTTGCGGGCGGGCACCGTGTAGTTGGCGCTGCGCTGGAAGACGGTCAGCGACTGGGCCTGCTCAGCGAGCAGCGGCGCGGCCTGGATGCCGGAGGAGCCGGTGCCGATCAGGCCGACCCGCTTGCCGGTCAGGTCGACCGGCTCGTCGGGCCACTGGGCGGTGAACAGCTGCGTGCCGGCGTACTCGTCGATGCCCGGCAGGTCGGGGCGGTTCGGCGCGGAGAGGCAGCCGGTCGCCATCATCACGAAGCGGCTGCGGTGCCGGGTGCCGTCGTCGAGGGTGACGGTCCACGTCGAGGCCTGCTCGTCGAAGTGCGCGGCGGTGACCCGGCGGCCGAAGGTGAAGTGCTGGCGCAGGTCGTAGCGGTCGGCGACGTGGTCGAGGTACGAGCGGATCTCGGGCTGGGTGGCGAACCGCTCGGTCCACTTCCAGTCCTTCTCCAGCTGACGGTCGAAGGAGTAGGAGTAGTCGACGCTCTCGACGTCACAGCGGGCGCCCGGGTAGCGGTTCCAGTACCAGGTGCCGCCGACGCTGTCGCCGGCCTCGACGCCGACGACGTCGAGGCCCTTCTCGAGGGCGCGGTACATCGCGTAGATGCCGGCGAGGCCGGCGCCGACGATGACCAGGTCACGGGTGGTGTCGGTCGGTGCGTTCATGGGTTTCTCCTGGTTCGATCTAGGCGCTGAGGCCGCCGTCGACGGTGTGCTCGCCGCCCGTGCAGTAGGCGGCGGCGTCGCTGGCGAGGAAGGTGATGAGGGCGGCGACCTCACGGGGGTCGGCCGCCCGGGACAGGGGTACGGCGGACCAGTCGACCTGGTCGGCGCGCATCATCGGGGTCTCGATCGGGCCGGGGCACACGGCGTTGACCCGGATGCCCCGCTCCCCCAGCTCGAGGGCCGCGGAGCGGGTGACGCCGCGGACGCCGAACTTGGTGGCGGAGTAGACGAGGGCGTGGCGGTGGCCCGAGAGGCCCGCGGTCGAGGAGATGTTCACGATCGCGCCCCCGTCGGCCATCGACCGCGCGGCAGCCCGGGTGCCGAGCACGGTGCCGCGCAGGTTGACGTCGAGGACCAGGTCGATGTCGTCGTCGGCCATCTCGGCGAGCGGGGTCTTGCGGTAGACACCGGCGTTGTTGACCAGGACGTCCCAGTGGCCGTGCTGCTCCAGGATGTCGGCGGTCACCCGGTCCCAGTGGCCGGCGTCGCGGACGTCGAGCTCGACGGCCCGTGCTGATGCTCCGATGGACGCTGCCGTGCGCGTGGCGCCGGCGAGGTCGCTGTCGCCGAGGACGACGTGGGCGCCGGCCTCCGCGAGCACGGCCGCCACGGCCGCGCCGAGGCCGCCGGCCGCGCCGGTGACCAGGGCGACCTTGCCGGTCAGGTCGGGTCCGGTCATGCCGGTCCCTCGGCTGGTCCTGCAGCGGGAGCCGCGACGCCGAGCAGGGTGCGCAGGTCGCCGTACAGCAGCTCGCGGGCGGACGCGCCGGCGCGCAGCGTCATGAAGGTGAGCAGCCCGTGGAAGAGCTGCGGGTGGATCCGGGTGAGGACCGGTACGCCGGCCGCGGCGAGCTGCGCGGCGTACTGCTGCCCCTCGTCGGCCAGCGGGTCGGCGGCGGTGATGACGACGACCGCCGGCGGCAGGCCGGCGTGGCTCGCGGCGCGGGCCGGGGCGACCAGCTCGGGCGGCTCGGGGAGGGTGCGGTCGGCGCCGAGGTACTGGTCCCAGTACCACTCCATGTTCGCCCGGGTGTTGAACCAGCCGTCGGCGTAGGTGTCGTAGCTGGGGGTGTCGCAGGCGGGGTCGATGACCGGGCCGAGCAGCGCCTGGCCGGCCAGGGCCGGTCCCTTGCGGTCGCGGGCCATCAGCGCGACGACGGCGGCGAGGGCACCGCCGGCGCTGTCGCCGGCGACGACCACGCGGGCCGGGTCGGTGCCGAGCTCGTCGTGGCGCTCGGCGGCCCAGAGCAGGGCGACGTACGCGTCCTCGGCCGCGGTCGGCGCGCGGTGCTCGGGGGCGAGGCGGTAGTCGACCGACACGACGACGGAGTCGGTCTGCCGGGCGAGCTGGCGGCAGAAGCCGTCGTGGCTCTCGAGGTCGCAGAAGACGAAGCCGCCGCCGTGCGTGAAGACGACCAGCGGGCGTCGTACGTCGGCCGGACCGTGGGGCTGGTAGACCCGGGCGCCGATGGTCCCGCCGTCGACGTCGATGGTGACGTCCTCGGCCGAGCGGACGTCGTCCAGGTTGGCCGGCGGGACCTGGCGGGCCTTCGTGGCGGCGCGCGCATCGGCGCCGGTCATCGTGGAGACCTGCGGGAAGTTCTCGTTGAGCAGCGCCAGGAACCCGGCGACCTCGGTGTCGAGCATGCTGCGAACGTAGGCAGCGGTCTGCGGCGGAGTGGCTCCGGTCCCGTTGGACGGGACCGGAGTGTTACGAATCGGAACATTCCTTAACGTCCAATCTCATGAGCGCCCTCGCCTTCTCCCCGACCCCGCCGCCCGCCGAGGTGCTGGAGCCGACGCCCGACGTCATGCGGCGTGCGATGGGCGCCTTCCCGAGCGGGGTCACCGTTGTGACGGCGGTGCACGACGACGAGCCGGTCGGCTTCACCTGCCAGTCGTTCGCGTCGCTCTCGTTGGAGCCGCCGCTGGTCCTGTTCTGCGCGACCCGCGAGGGCCGGGCCTGGGCGCGGATCCGGGAGGCCGGGGCCTTCTGCGTCAACGTGCTCGCCGAGGACCAGGTCGACCTGTGCCAGCGCTTCGGCTCGCGCAAGGGGCTGCGGTTCGAGGGGCTGGAGTGGACCGCGCCGCACGGTGCCCCGGCGCTGCCCGGCGCCGTGCTCCGGGTGCACGCGACGCTGGAGACGGTGCACGTCGCCGGTGACCACGACATCGCGATCGGGCGGGTGCAGGGACTCGAGCTCGACACCGCCCCGCCGCTGGTCTTCCACCGCGGCCGGTTCGGGCTGGACGCGCCCAGGGCGGGGTTCGCGCACTGGGGCGAGCAGGACTTCTGGAGCTGATCGGGACCGCGGGCCGTCGTACGGCAGGCCTATCATGAGCCGCATGGCGAGCGCCGCGGCGAAGAAGAAGGCGGACGGGGAGAGCTCCGACCCGCCCGTGTCGATGGTCGCGCGGATCGCCCTGATCATGCGGGTCTTCGACGAGCCCGGCGCGCGGTTCCGGCTCGACGACATCGCCACCCGCACCGGCCTCCCCCGCTCGACGGTGCACCGGATCCTCGACCAGCTCCTCGTCACCGGCTGGATCCAGCGCCGCCCCGACGGCTATTCGCTGTCCAGCGGCGCCTCGACCGCCCGCCACTCGCCGTCCGAGCACCCCGAGCTGCGCTCGGTCGCCGCCCCGGTCCTCAACCGGCTGCACCTCGACACCGGCCTGGTCGTCCACCTCGGCGTGCTGATCGGCACCGACGTGCTGGTCCTCGACCGGATCGCCGGCCGCGCCGCGACCGGCAACGTCGGTACGGCGTCCCGCGTCGGCGGCCGGATCCCCGCCCACGCCACCGCCCTCGGCAAGGCGATCCTCGCCCAGCTGCCCGGCGAGGAGATCGACACCCTGTTCCGCCCCGGCCTGCCCAAGCGCAGTCCCCGCACCATCGACGACCTGCCCACCCTCCACCAGGAGCTCGGCCGGATCCGCGCCCGCCGCGGCCTCGCCTACGAGAACCAGGAGCTGGTCCTCGGCACCTCCGCCCTCGGCGCCGCCATCCGCGCCGACGGCCTCCTCGCCGCGATCTCGGTCGGCGGCGCCGTACCCCTGGACAAGCTGGAGCGGCTCGGTCCGCTCATGCTCCGTGCCGCCGCCCACGTCACCCAGCGACTGTCCGGGCAGGACGAGGATGCCGAGCCGGTGCGGCCGCAGTCGGACGGCGTGCTCGGGCGGATGCTGCGCACGCTGCCGGCCGACGGCTGGGTCTGATCGCGGCCGCGCCAGCGGACGCGATCGTCGGTGATCGAGTAGCACGGCGCGACTGAGCCTGCGAAGTCGCGGCGGGCGAATCGAGTTCGGGCAAGGCGCCTCGATACGCCCCGTCGCTCGTCCCTCGCGACGGGGCTACTCGACGAACGAGGTGCCGCTCACCACCAGCGGTCGGTGATGTCGAGCCCGTAGGCCCAGCGACCGAAGATCGACAGCGTCTGGTCGACCGAGTTGGCGGCGTTGGTGGCGGCGACCTGGGCGTCGCGCCAGGCGCGTTGCAGCGGGTGGCGGCGTTCCCAGGCCTCGGGGCCCGCGGCGTCGAGGAAGCTGCCGATCGCACGGACGGCGCGCTCGGCGGCCAGCGACTGGTCGCGGCGGGCGCGGACGACGCTCTCGGTGTGCGGCGGCTCGTTGCGCCCGGCGCGCTCCAGCAGGCGATCGAGGTGGCCGGTGAGCTGGCGCCAGGCGACGTGGAGGTCGGTCGCGGCGCGGGCGACGGTCGGGGAGGCGGCGGCCTCGGGGCGGTCGGCGAGGAGGGCCTCGTAGGCGCCCTCGGCCGCACCGATCACGGGTACGGCGACCGCGTGGGTGTGGATGACGCTGTAGGGCATCCGGTACAGCGGGGCCAGGTTGCCGGCCCAGGCCGGGTCCTCCTGGAGCATCCGCTCGCGCGCCCCGAAGGTCCGGTACGACGGCACGAAGGCGTCCTCGACGGCGATGCCGTCGGCGCCGACGGCCCGCAGCCCGGTCGGGTCCCAGCGCTCCTCGATCCGGTAGTCGGCCGCCGGGACCAGGGTGCCGACGAAGTCGACGGGCTCACCGTTCTCATCGAGCAGGAGCGCGCCCAGCACCGCCCACGACGCGTGGTGGATGCCGGTCGACGTACGCCACCGGCCCGTGAGCCGGTAGCCGCCCTCGGTCGGCGTGAGCTGCCCGTCGGGGGTGTACGACGACGCGAGCCGCGCGCCCGGGTCGGCGCCCCACACCTCCGTCTGGGCGCGGTCGTCGAAGAGCGCGAGGTGCCACTCGTGGGCACCGAGGATGGAGGCGACGAAGCCGGTCGACGGGCAGGAGCGCGACAGCAGCCGGACGGCCCGGAAGAAGGTGACCGGGTCGGCCTCGAGACCGCCGTACGCCGCCGGCCGGAGCATCCGGAACAGGCCGATCTCGGTGAGCCGCTCGATCACCGCGCTGTCGACGGCACCGTTGATCTCGACGGCCGCGGCGTCGCGGGCCAGGTCGGGCAGCATGGTCCGTACTCCGGCGATGACCGCGTCGGTCGCCTCGCTCACCGTTCCCCCTCCATCACGACTAGTGTCGGCGTGAACACTAGGAGGACCCTTGCACACCCACACCGCGCTCCGCGACCGTGTCGAGGACCTGGTCCCCCGCATCCGCGAGGAGGCCGCCCGCACCGAGGCGGAGCGCCGGATCCCGACCGAGGTGCTGGCCGCGCTGCTCGACGCCGGAGCGTTCGCGCTGGTGCCGGCCGCCGAGCGCGGCGACCGCGAGGCGGAGCTGGTGGAGCTGGTGCGGGCCGTGGCCGCGGCGTGCGGTTCCACGGGCTGGGTGACCGCGGCGGGTGGTGCGGTGCCGTGGCTGCTCGACCTGTTCCCGCAGGCCGCGTGGGCGCGGCTGCAGGACGAGGCCGGTGACCCGCTGGTCGGGTTCAGTCCCGAGCCCGCGGGCCGGCTGGTGGGGCCCGAGGACGAGCTGGTTCTCAACGGGCAGTGGACCGCGGTGACGGGGGCGGCGAACGCATCCTGGCTGTTGCTCGGCGTACGACGCCACGAGGTCCCCGGCGAGCCCGGCCGGGCCGCCCTGGCGCTGGTCCCCATCGAGGACTGCGAGCTCTCCGACCCGGTCGACACCGTCGGCCTGACCGCGTCCGGCGCGCAGGACGTACGGGTCCGCGGGGCCGCGATCCCGGTCGGCTCCTGGGCCGACGCGGAGCACCGCGGCGCCGACCTGCGCGCCATCGGCACCATCGCCGCGATGGCGCTCGTCGGCTCCGCCGCGGGCGCGCTCGTCACCCACCTCGACCAGTCCCGGCAGCGGCTCGCGCTGTCCCACGGCGGCGAGGACGCCCTCGACCTCTCCCCCGCCCGGATCGCCCGTGCCGCCTCGCTGGTCGACGGCGCCGCCCTGGTGCTGCGCGAGCAGGCCACCGGCCACCACGACCCCGACGACCAGCCGCGCGATCCCTTCGAGGACCAGCTGTACGCCGTCGACCGGGCCGTCGAGGCCACCGCCCTGGTCTTCGCCAGCCTGCGCGCGCACGCGCTCGACAACGGCGACCCGGTCGCGCGGTTGTGGCGCGACGTCCGTGTCGGCGGCTACCACGCCCGGGCGCTGATCAGCCGGCTGCGCGCGCTCGGCGGCTGAGCCGTCAGCCCACCAGGGCGGTCCGCAGCGCGGCCAGCTCGGCCTCGGTGAGGCCGTGGCGGAGCAGGAACTCCGCGCCGCCGCCGTACGTCGCCCGCAGCGCGTCCACAAAGGACCCGATCGCGGTGCCGTCGACGGCGAAGACGCCCTGGCCGACGTTGGGGAGGTTCTTGTAGGCGGGGATGCGGATCAGCCGCTCGCGCACCTGCACGGCGCGCTCGGAGGTCAGGGCGTAGTCCGCGGCGATGTCCTCGGACGAGACGCCCACGGCGTCGAGCAGCACCGCGGCGATGACGCCGGTGCGGTCCTTGCCGGCGGCACAGTGGAAGACCACGGCGTGCTGCTCGGGGTCGCCGATGATCCGCGCGGCCTCGACGAAGGACTCGGTGCTGCCGGCGAGAAGCTGCCAGTACAGCGCGCCGAGGTCGGCGCTGGTGCCGGAGGGGACGACGACGTCGAGCAGGGTTGCGTCGGCCTTCTTGACGGGCAGGTTGACCACGCGGACGGCGGACTCGCCGAGCAGGCCGTGGCCCTCGCGGGCGGCCTCGTCGGGCAGCCGCAGGTCGATGATCGTCCGCAGCCGGCGTACGTCGACCAGCTCGGTCACGTCCGCGGCGCAGATCTCCTGCAGGGTGCTGGCCCGGAACGCCACGCCCGAGCGCGTGAAGCCGCCGCCCTCGACGGGGAGACCGCCGAGGTCGCGGATGTTGTCGACCTCTGCCAGGTCGAGCCACCTGGTGGCCTCGCTCACCGTGCCCACAACTGTCTCCGTCTCGATCGGGGGTGACGACGGTGTCACGATCCCCGGAGCGACCGGTTCGGCGCGGACTCGTCCCGCTGATCGGGAGCGACGACCCTCACACCGCGTCCTCAGGTGAACCTCGGGTGAACCGAACGAGACGAGGAGATCGAGATGTCCGTTGCCGAGCCCACCCTGCTCAGCGTGCTGCGCGTCGTCGAGCTGAAGGGCCGGGTCCGCGAGGCCGAGGTGGCCACGCCCCTGGGGATCGCGCCCGAGGCGGCCGGTGCCCTGCTGACGGACCTCGAGGCCGCAGGCCTGCTGGTGAAGGCCGGCGCCGGCTTCCGGCTGGCCGACCCCGGTCGCGCCCGCCTCGCCGAGCTGCTCGCCGCGGACGCGGCCACCGTCGACCAGCCCTCCCTCGCTTCGGCGTACGACGACTTCTGCGTCGTCAACGGCGACCTCAAGACCATCGTGACCGCCTGGCAGCTCAGGGCCGACGGCACGCCGAACGACCACACCGATGCGGCGTACGACGCCGAGGTGCTCGCGCGCCTCGCCGACCTGCACGCCCGGGTGCTCCCGCTCGTGGAGCGGCTCGCGGAGATCGCGCCGCGCCTGGTCCGCTACCCCCGGCGGCTGCAGCACGCGCAGGACCGGCTGGCCGAGGGCGACACCACCTGGGTGGCCCGCCCGATCCTCGACAGCTACCACACGGTGTGGTTCGAGCTCCACGAGGACCTGATCCAGCTCAGCGGCCGGACCCGCCTCGAAGAGGCCGTCGCGGGCCGCGCCCACTGAGCGCGCGCTGATGGACCCCTTGCTCGAGGCCGACGTCGTCGTCCTCGGCCACGGTGCCGCCGGCTGTGCCGCGGCGATCGAGGCCCACGACGCGGGTGCCCGCGTCGTCCTGGTCGACAAGCTGCCCGCGGGCCTCGAGGGCGGCACGACCCGCGTCTCCGGTGGCGCCTGGTGGGAGCCGTCGAGTGCCGAGCGGGCCGCGGTCTACCTGCGCAGCCTGTGCGGCGAACGCCCTGTCCCCGAGCCGGTCATCGAAGCCTGGGCCGAGGAGTGCACCCGCACCACCGCGTGGATGCGTGACACGGTCGGCGCCGAGGTCGGCACCGTCCCGGGCACGCTCGACCGCGGCATCGCCGGCACGGTCGTCGAGGTCCCGCCGGAGTTCCCCGAGCTCGAGGGCAGCGACGCGGTCACCGGCTGGCGCGCCGTCGGCGGCGCGCTGGGCCGGTCACGCCTCCTCACCGCCCTCACCCAGGCCGTGGCGGACCGCGACATCACCGTCCTCCTCGGCACCCGTGCCGAGCGCCTCGTCCAGGACGCCGAGGGCACGGTCGTCGGCGTCCAGGTCACCGACGCCGACGGCGCCCGCCGCACCCTCCCCGCGGCGGGCGGCGTCGTGCTGGCCACCGGCGGCTTCGAGGGCGACGTCCGCATGGTCCGCGACTACCTCCGCTTCCCGCAGACGCTGACCTGGGGCTCGCCGTACAACACCGGCGACGGGCACCGGATGGCGCAGAAGGCCGGCGCCGACCTGTGGCACATGGACAACATGACGAGCATGGAGGGCTTCCGGGTCCCGGGCTTCGACAGCGGCTTCTACGCACGGTTCTCGTTTCGCAAGGGCTTCCTCTACGTCGACCACGACGGCCGTCGCTGCGTCGACGAGCTGCCCCGGACCGGGCACGGCCAGGCCCGTGTCCACGGCGCCTACGAGCACGTCCCGGTCCGCAGCCTGCACGCCGTCTTCGACGAGGCGACCCGCCTGGCCGGTCCGATCTCGCCCAACGCGGCGATGCTGCCGGTCGGCTGGAACGTGCTGGTCGAGGGCTACGAGTGGAGCTGGGACAACAGCGTCGAGGTCGAGAAGGGCTGGCTGCACAGGGCCGACACCCTCGAGGAGCTCGCGCCGCTGATCGGCGTCGACCCGGCGCTGCTGGTGGAGTCGGTCGCCCGCTACAACGCGGCCTGCGCTGCCGGCTTCGACGAGCAGCTCGGCCGTGAGCCGTCGACGCTGGTCGCGCTCGGCGAGGGCCCCTACTACGCGTTCACGTCGGCACCGATGGTCGCCTGGAGCAACGGCGGTCCGCGCCGCAACGAGCACGCCGAGGTCCTCGACCCGTTCGGCGAGACCATCACCGGCCTGTACGCCGCCGGCAGCATCAGCTCGACCTACAGCTGGTGCAAGGACGGCGGCATGCACATCGCCGACGCACTCGCGTTCGGCCGGATCGCCGGTCGCCGAGCAAGCGCTCGGGCGCTCAGCGCACGATCGCAGGATTGACCGCGGGCGGTCCGCCCAGCATCGACCGGTGCGAGGGCGGCTGTCCGCCGTCGACATCAGTTACGCCGAGCTCGACGGCGAGCTCCGCATTCACCACGGTCCTCCCGTTCCAGCGCACCCGGTCAGGGTGCTGCCAGAGCGCGGCGATCACGCGACCGGGGAGCTCGACGGACTCGGTGCGGGCAGCCAGGTCGCCGTACCGGTCCGGTTCGGCCTCGAGCACAGCTTGCGTCCGCTCGGTGCGCAGGATGCCCATCCACAGCGAGACCGCGGTGACGCCGTGCGGTGCCAGGTCGACGCCGAAGTCGTGGGCGAGCCGGTCGACGCCCGCCTTCGCGGCGCCGTACGCCGGGCCGTGCATGTAGCAGCCGCCACCGAAGGACGACGTGTTGACGAGCAGCCCACGAGCCGCGATCAGCAGGGGCGCGGCGTACCAGCTGGCGGCGTACGTCGAGCGCAGGCCGACGTCGAACATCCGCTGGTGGTCCAGCGGCCGCTCCCAGAACGGCTGGTCGTCACCGAGCCCCGACGGCAGCGCGATCGCGTTGTTGACGAGGACGTCGAGGCGCCCCTGTTCCTCCCCCACTCGGCTGAACAGGGCCGCCACGGCGTCGTCATCATCGTGGTCGCAGACCACGCCGATCCCGTGGCCTCCGCGAGCGTCGACCTCGTCGGCCACGTCGGCGACCGACGCGGAGCGGCCGGTCAGGTAGACGGTCGCGCCGAGGTCGCCGAGCGCCCGCGCGATACCGCGACCGGCGCCCCGCGAGGCACCGGTCACGACGGCGACGGGAGCGGTCACTTCTCCTCGGCCCAGGCGAGCAGCCGGGCGAGGTAGGGGTTCTCGTCGGCAGCCACGGTCTCGATCCGGCCCTCCCACACCTGGCCGGTGGCGCCGTCGACGGTGATCTCGCGACCGACCAGCGACTCGACGGTTCCAGCGCCGCAGCCGACCACGCAGGGACGCGCGATCTCACGGCTGACGACCGCGGCGTGCGAGGTGGCGCCGCCGTACTCCGTCACGATGCCGTTGGCGGCGAGCATGCCGTGCAGGTCGTCGGGCGAGGTGGCGGAGCGGACCAGGATGACGTCCTCGCCGGCCTCCGCGCGCTCCTCGGCCTCGTCCGGGTCGGCGACGGCGACGCCGAACGCCAGGCCGGGGCAGGCCGACTCGCCGGTCGCGATCGGCGTACCGACGCCGGCGCCGGACGCGGCCTCGACGACCGCCTGCAGCTGATCGGCGCTGACCCGGGCCACGGCCTCGGCCTGCGTGAGCACGCCCTCGTCGACCAGGTCGACCGCGATCCGTACGGCGGCCGCCGCCGTCCGCTTCGCAGCACGGGTCTGCAGCAGCCACAGCCGCCCGCCCTCGACGGTGAACTCGATGTCCTGCACGTCGCGCCCGGACTCCTCCAGGGTCGCGGTCGCCTTCATCAGGTCTGCGTGCACGGACGGCATCGTCTCGGCGAGCGTCGCCAACGGCTGCGGGGTGACCCGGCCGGAGACGACGTCCTCGCCCTGGCCGCGGGCGAGCCACTCGCCGAAGGGTGCGGGGTCGCCGGTGCTGGGGTCGCGCGAGAAGAGCACGCCGGTGCCGGAGTGGTCGTCGAGGTTGCCGAAGACCATCGCCTGCACGGTGACGGCGGTGCCGAGGTCGTCGGCGATGCCCCGGGTGCGGCGGTAGGTCTGGGCGCGGGCGGACTGCCACGAGCCGAAGACGGCGGCGACGGCCGCCCGGAGCTGCGCCCACGCGTCGTCGGGGACCGGGCCCTCGGCCACGGTCTCCTGGTACTGCCGCACGAAGCGCTCGCGGGTGTCGGCGACGTGCGCCTCGTCGCCGCTCTCGGCGACCAGCGCGGCCGCGGTGGCGTCGGTGAGGCCGAGGTTGAGGACGGTGTCCATCATCCCGGGCATGCTGACCGGCGCACCGCTGCGCACCGAGACGAGCAGCGGACGCTCGGTGCTGCCGAAGCTGCGACCGGTCTCCTCCTCGAGGAAGGTGACGCCCCGTCGTACCTGCTCCCAGACGTCGTCGGGGACGGTGCCGTCGGCGGCGTAGAAGGCCGCGCAGCAGCCGGTCGTGAGGGCCACGGCGGGCGGGACGGGCAGCCCGAGCGCGCGCATCGCGTTGACGCTCCAGGCCTTGCCGCCGATGGCGGCGCGGTCGAGGTCGCAGCTGCCGTCGAGGCGGACGACGTCGGCGGTGATGCCGGCAGCGATGGCCGGTCGGTCGATGGTCGCCATCATGAGAAGTACAGGCCGCTGGTGATGCCACCGTCGACGACGAACTCGCCGCCGGTCGAGTAGCTGGACTGGTCGGAGAGCAGGAACCCCACAAGCGGCGAGACCTCCTCGGGCTGGCCCCAGCGCGGGATCGGGAACTTCGCGAACGCCGCACCCTCCGCGTCGCCGCCCTCGTGCTGGGTCATCGGGGTGGCGATGCCACCGGGGTGGATCGAGTTGACCCGGATGCCGGCGGGGCCGAGCTCCTGGGCTGCCGCCTTGGTGAGGCCGCGGACCGCGAACTTGCTCGCCGTGTAGGCGGTCGTGAAGGCGGTGCCGAGCAGGCCGTTGATCGAGGAGATGTTCACGATCGATCCGCCACCGGTCTCGGTGATCACCGGGGCGACCGCGCGCAGGCCGAGGAAGGTGCCGGTCACGTTGATGTCCATGATCCGCTGGAACGCCTCGGGCGTGGTGTCGGCGAGCGAACCGAAGCTGAGCACGCCGGCGTTGTTGACCAGGCCGTGCACGGCGCCGAAGGTCTCCTTGGCGGTCGCGACGATCGTGTCCCAGTCCTCCGCCGAGGTCACGTCGTGGTGCACGAAGACGGCGTCGTCGCCGAGCTCCTTGGCGAGGATCTCGCCGGCGTCGTCGATCACGTCGCCGATGACGACCTTCGCGCCCTCGGCGACCAGGTGGCGGGCGTGCGCGGCGCCCATGCCGCGGGCACCGCCCGTGATGATGATGACGCGTCCGTCAAGCGAACCCATGGCCGAATCTCCTTGTCCTGCGGATGGTTCTCAGTTGGTGGCGCCGGCGGCGTGCAGCGCGGCGAGGTAGCCGAAGACCATGGCGGGGCCGATGGTCGCTCCGGCGCCGGCGTAGTCGTTGCCCATGACCGAGGCGGCCACGTTGCCGGTGGCGTAGAGCCCGGCCACGGCGTTGCCGTCGGCGTCGAGGACCTTGCCGAGGCGGTCGGTCACGAGGCCGCCCTTGGTGCCGAGGTCGCCGGCCTCGATCCGCACGGCGTAGTACGGCGCGTTGTCGACGGCGCCGAGCACCGGGTTCGGCAGCGTCGGGTCGCCGTAGTAGCGGTCGTAGGCGCTCTCGCCGCGGCCGAAGTCAGTGTCCTCGCCGCTCGCGACGATCTCGTTCCAGCGCTGCACGCTGGCGGTGAGGGTGGCGGCGTCCATGCCGGTCAGGCGCGCCAGGTCGTCGAGGGTCGAGGCCTTGTGGGCCGTGCCGGCGTCGTACCACTTCTGCGGCAGGTCGGCGCCCGGGACAGTGGCGCCGAACGGGTAGCGGCGGCGCGCGGTCTGGTCCATCACGAACCAGAGGTACGGGTGGCCGTGGGCGATCTGGTCGTGCACGAAGGTGACGTACGGCGACGCCTCGTTCGTGAACCGCTCACCCTTCGGCGACAGGATCACCGAGTTGGGGATCGACCGCTCGGAGACGAGCGAGTGCACGCGGCCGTCCGGCTTGCGGACCGCCGGCATCCACCAGGCGTCGTCCATCAGGTCGAGGGCGCCGCCGGCCGCGTGGCCGATCAGGATGCCGTCGCCCGTGTTGGTCTCGGCTCCGCCGGAGACGTCGGCGCGGCCGACCTCGGGGAGGTACTCCTTGCGCATCGCCTCGTTGTGGTCGAAGCCTCCGCTGGCGATGATCACGCCGCGTCGCGCCCGGATCCGGTACGACGCACCGTCGCGCTCGACGACCGCGCCGATCACGGTGCCGTCCTCGTCGCGCACCAGGTCGAGCAGCGGCGTCTCGAGCCAGACCGGGACGCCGGCGTCGCGCAGCGAGATCCGCAGTCGGGCGACGAGTGCCTGGCCGAGGGAGACCATCTGGCGGCGGCGCAGCTTGTTGAGCGTCGACTTCACGCCGAGCTTGAGCGCGCGCCAGCGGCCGCGCCAGGTGCGGGTGACCATGTTGAGGTGCACGTAGTCGGCCGAGGTGATGATCAGGCCGCCGGGGACCTTCATCGCGCTGCCGCGCTGGGTGTAGGCGAGCTCGCCGAGCTTGTGCATGTCGAACGGCGGGCACTCGACCGAGCGGCCCTCGGGACGCCCCCCAGGCGCCTCGGGGTGGTAGTCCGAGTAGCCGGGGCACCAGCTGAAGGTCAGGTGCTGGGCGAACTTCCCGAACATCTCGAACATCGCCGGGCCGTGGTGGGCGTAGGCCTGCAGCCGGTCGCGGCCGATCGAGCCCTGCGTGATGTGCTCGAGGTACTCGACCACCCGCTCCTCGGAGTCGGTGATGCCCGCACGGGCCAGGGTCGGGTTGTTCGGGACCCAGATGCCGCCACCGGACAGGGCCGTGGTGCCGCCGTACGTCGCGGCCTTCTCGACGAGCAGGGTGTCGAGCCGGGACAGGGCGCCGGTGAGCGCGGCGGTCATGCCGCCGGCGCCCGCGCCGACCACGAGCAGGTCGACCTCGTGCTGCCAGGCCGTCGTGGTCGGGTCCGTCATCGTGTCCTCCTGGGGGCGTGCTGCTCGGGTCGTGGGGCGTGCGGTCCTAGACAACGGACTGGCGTGCCCCGGTGGGGCGGAAGTCCCGTTCAGCGAGAAGCGAGGGCGTCGAGCACCGCGAGGTGACCGAAGACCATGCTGGCCGCGATCGGGTTGCCGCCGCCGGGGTACGTCGTACCGGTCACCGCGGCCATCGAGTTGCCCGCCGCGTAGAGGCCGGCGATGGCGGTGCCGTCGGGACGCAGCACCCGAGCGTGCTCGTCGGTGACCAGGCCGCCCTTGGTGCCGAGGTCGGACAGACCGAAGGCGACCGCGTGGAACGGGCCCTCCTCGATCGGGACCAGGGGCGAGCCGCCGCCGGCGAAGGAGCGGTCGTAGGGCTCGTCGCCGCGGCCGAAGTCGGGGTCGTGCTCGGCCGCCGCGTGCTCGTTGAACCGGGCGACGGTGGCCTCGAGGGCGTCGGCGGGGACCCCGATCGCCGCCGCCAGCTCGGCGAGGGTGTCGGCGGTGTGCCAGAGCCCGGCGGCGACGTACTCCTCCGCGGGGGCGAGCGGCAGCGTCGTCGAGCGGACCGGCGGCAGCGCGCCGTCGCGGTCGTCGTGGACCATCCAGTACGTCTCGCCGGCACGGCCGGAGCGCTGGGCGTCGATCACGTCGCGGCCGAGCCGGTCGTAGGGCAGCGACTCGTTCACGAACCGCTCGCCGTGGGCGTCGACGAAGATCCCGCCGGTGAACCAGAGCGAGAAGGACGTGGTGCCGTCGGGGTGCGCGATGCCGGGCGCCCACCAGGCCTGGTCCATCAGGTCGGTCGCGGCGCCGATGTCGATGCCGGCCTGGATCGCGAGGCCGCGGTTGGACTCGGGCCCCATCGCGCCGGTGACGGCGCCGGGGACGCCGTGCTCCTCGCGCATGGCGGCGTTGTGCTCGAAGCCGCCGGAGGCGAGGACGACGCCCCTCGTGGCCCGGATGCGACGGTCACCGGCGACCAGGCCGACGACGCGGTCGTCCTCGACGACCAGCTCGGTGCAGGCGGCGTCGAGGCGCAGCTCGGCCGTGTCGACGCGCCCCAGGGCCAGCAGGAAGCGGCCGATCAGCGCCTGGCCGCCGATGAGGGTGTCGGCCGGGGCGGCGCCGGCACGGTCGACCTTGAGCGGCGGCCGGAGCTGCTTGGCGACCGGGCCGAGCTCGGCGGGGTCGAGCGGGAGCGGGCGGATCTGGCGCTCGATCGCCGCCCCGGGCACCGCGCCGAAGTAGTCGGGCCAGGCGAACGCCTCGAAGGCGAGCGCGTCGTCCTCCAGCATCCGGTCGACCAGGGCCGGTCCGGTGGCGAGGAAGGTGTCCTGCAGGACCCGCGGGGTCCGGTCGCCGACCACGGCGTGGAAGTAGTCGCGCGCCTCGTCGGCGTCGTCGTGGCCCGCCGCGCGGAGCACGGCGTTGCCCGGGAACCAGATGCCGCCTCCCGAGTAGGCGGTCGTGCCGCCGTACGCGCTGCCGGCCTCGACGAGCAGCACCGAGGCGCCTGCCCGGGCGGCCGTCCAGGCGGCGGTCATGCCGCCACCGCCGGATCCCACCACCACGACGTCGAAGGTCTCGTCCCACTCAGGAATGCTCGTCACGGATCGGGAGCCTGCGCGTCCGCTGGGCGGGTCGTCCGGGGTCTCCCGCTGAGTGGGACTCCGCGACGTGACCGGCCTCACGGGCCGGACGCTCCTCGTCTGGCCCCGGTACGTCGGGCCGGGGAACCACGAGGAGGAGAGTCCATGCGCGTCCTGATCACGGGAGTCGCCACCGAGGACGGGCGCGACGTCGCCCGCCTGCTGCTGGCCGCCGGCCACGAGGTCGTCGGAGTCGGGCAGCACCGCTACCTGGACCCGGGCGTCACGGTGGTCGCCGACGTCGCCGCGGCCGGCTCCGTCGACGCCGTCGTGCACCTCGCCGGGGGCCCGCTCCGCGTCGCACCCGGCACGCGGGTCGTGCTCCCCACCCCGCTCGGCGGCACCCACGCCGCGGCCGCTGCCCTGTCCTCGGCGGGTGTCGAGGTCGTCGTCGTCGAGGTCGCGCCGGTGGCGGGACGTCGTACCGACCGCGCCGCGCTGCAGACCCTCGCCGACCTGCTCGGCGGCGGCTCGGCCGCGCTGCAGGTCGTGCACCACGACGACGTGAACCGTGCGCTGGCCGCTGTCGTCTCGGCCGACGCCACCGGGCCGTTCACGCTCGCCGCGCCCGGGACCGTCACCGGCACCGAGGCCCGCAAGCTGCTGCAGGTCGCCGGCGTGAAGCCCGCCGTCCCCGGCGTCTCCGCCCGTCCCGCCGCTCCCGCGACCGAGAGCGACGTCCCCGCCGGCTTCGGCTACGGCTGGACCGCCCGCGAGGCCCTCGAGGACCTGGCCCGCGGCCTGCGCGGCTCCCGGATCACCAAGCGCGGCGTCGAGGTCGAGTCGGGTCGGTTCGGCCTGCCGACGTACGTCGTCCCGAACAACCTGCCCGCGAGCGACGGCGGCACCCTCGTGGCCGCCGGGCCGGACGAGCTCCAGGGCGAGTTCGACACCCTGCTCGACCCGCGGCTCGCCGTACTCACGGCGACGAACACCTCCGAGGCGCTGCCCGGTCCGCTCACCCCGATGTCGCTGGACCTCCAGCTCGGTGCGCAGCGGATCTCCAACGAGGGCATGGGCCGGATGCTCTCGCTCGACGGCGCGGCGCTGGAGCAGCAGACCAGCCTGGTGCTGGGCGTGCTCGGCCACTGCGTCTACATCAACGCCTCGGTCGGCGTGAACATCGTCGAGAACATGCCCGGCTGGGACGAGGCGACCGTCCGCAAGGACGTCTACGGCAACATCCCCGAGGAGGTCGTCTTCCGGCCCCAGGGCGGCCCGCCGATGCCCACCGGCCTCGCCAGCCGGATCGCGACCATCACCGCCACCAGCCGGGTGATCGCCCGGGCGCGGAAGTTCAAGGAGGAGGCCGAGGCCGTGCACACGGCCGCCGCCGCCGAGAGCCTGACCGCCGAGCAGGTGGCCGCGCTGACCGACGACCAGCTGCACACCCGCGCCCTGCTGTGGCGCGACCGCCTCGCCCACGCCTGGTCGGTCGCCTCGATCGGCGTGATGATGACCAGCGCCGCCGACGCGATGCACGAGCGCGGCAAGGACCCCGAGCACGTCGCGGTCGACGTCGAGCTCCTCGAGTCGGCCCGCACCATGCTCGCCGTCGAGCGCCTCGCCGACGAGCTGCGCGGCGACGACCACCTGCTCAAGCTGGCCCGCGAGGGCGACGTCGAGGCGCTGCGTGCGGCCTCGCCGGCGTTCTCGGCCGCGCTCGACTCCCAGCTCGCGGTGATGGGCCACCGTGGTCCCGGCGAGTGCGAGCTGGAGAACCCCTCCTTCTCCGACCGCCCGGCCCACCTGGTCGGCTCGGCCGCCGCCGCGGCTGCGCGGCCCGCTGCTGCTCGCGAGGCCGTGCCCGCCATGAAGTCGCGCACCGGCAAGATGGCCGCCGGCGCGATCCTGGCCCGCGAGCGCGCCCGCGACGGCGTGGTCCGCTACACGCACGACCTGCGCCTCGCCGTACGCGAGCGCGGGAACCGCCTGGTCGCGGCCGGCCGGCTCGCTGCTGCGGACGACGCGTTCTACCTGACCCTCGACGAGCTCTTCGTCGACCCGGCCGGCTTCGAGGAGCGGGTCGCCCGGCGTCGTACGGAACGGGTCCGGCTGCAGGGCGTCCGGATGCCCGACGTCGTCGTCGGCACCTGGGCCCCCGAGGGCGTCCACGACGGCGTCTCGGTCGGCGACACCATCGGCGGCATCGGCGTCAGTGCCGGCGTCGTCGAGGGCCGGGTCCGCGTCCTGCGCACCCCCGACGACGACATCGAGCCCGACGAGGTCCTCGTCGCCTCCGTCACCGACGTCGGCCACACCGCGATGTTCGGGTACGCCGCCGCCGTCGTCACCGACATCGGTGGCGCCGCCTCCCACGCCGCCATCGTGGCCCGCGAGTTCGGCATCCCGTGCGTCGTCGACACCAAGCACGCCTCCACCAGCCTCACCGACGGCATGCTCGTCCGCGTCGACGGTGCCGCCGGCACGGTCGAGGTGCTGGAGGGCTGACCCGGCAGAAGCTGGCTCGGATTTCACGCTGACCCGGCAGAAAGTGGCTCGGATTTCACGCTGACCCGGCAGAAAGTGGCCCGTACACCCGCCACTTTCTGCCGGGTCGGCGGCATTTCGGGGCCAGCTTCTGCCGGGTCGGCGGCATTTCGGAGCCACTTCGAGCCGGGTCGGCGGAATGAACGAGCCCCCGGGTGCTCGTGGCACCCGGGGGCTGTCGTCGTTGGTCAGGCGAGCAGAGCGCTACTTCACGTCCTTCTTGAACAGCGCGGTGATGACCTTCTGGTAGCTCGGGCCCATGATCCGGGGCAGCACGGCCATGAACTTGGCGTCGTTGCCGCACAGGATCTGTGCCTTGTCCTTGCGGATGCCCTTGATGATGATGTCGGCGCACTCCTCGACGGTCATCTTGGCGATCCGGTCGAAGTTCGCGGCGAGCTGGGCGATATCGCGGTCGCCGCCGGCGCGGGCCTTCTTGGCGATGTCGGTGCGGATCGAGCCCGGGTGGACGCTGCTGACACCCACCTTGTGCTCGTACATCTTCATCTCCTGGCGCAGCGAGTCCGTGAAGGCGCGGATGGCGAACTTGGTGGCGTTGTAGCCGCCCTGGGTCGGGCACGCGACGAGGCCGAACATGCTCGAGATGTTGGCGATGTGGCCGTCACCGGAGGCGATGACGTGCGGCAGGAACGCCTTGGTGCCGTGGACGACGCCCCAGAAGTTGATGTTGACGATCCACTCGAGGTCCTCCCAGCTGACCTCCTCCACGCTGGCGACGAGCGAGACGCCCGCGTTGTTGACGACGACGTTGACCTTGCCGAAGTCGGCGACGACCTCGTCGGCGTGCTTGAGGACGGCGTTGCGGTCGGTGACGTCGACCTCGTACGCGCGGGCCTCGGCGCCGGCCTTGCGGCACAGCTCGGCGGTCTCCTCGACGTTCGCGATGCTGCGGCCGGAGACCGCGAGGCGGGCGCCCTCACGCGCGAGCTGGACCGCGAGCTCGCGGCCGATGCCGGCCCCGGCGCCGGTGATGACGACGACCTTGCCGTTGAAGTCCTTCATGGTGTTCTCCTTGTCGGTGTGCTCGGCGGCGGGTGCCTAGAGCGAGGTGAAGCCGCCGTCAGCGACGAACTCGGATCCGGTGCTGTAGCTGGACTCGTCGGAGATCAGGAACAGCACGAGGTTGGCGATCTCGACCGCCTCGGCCTGGCGCGCCAGGGGCTGGTGCTTCGCCCCCTCGTGCGAGCGCGCGGAGGTGGCCGTCATCTCGGAGCGGGTGAAGCCCGGGTGCACGGAGTTGACCCGGATGTTGTCGGGGCCGAGCTCCTGGGCCGCGGTCTTGGTCATGCCGCGCACGGCCCACTTCGAGGCGACGTACCCGACGATCCGCGAGTACGCGATCAGGCCGCCGGTCGAGGAGATGTTGACGATCGAGCCGCCCACGCCGGCCGCGGACGCCCTGCGCAGCGAGGGGATCGCCGCCTTCATGCCGAGGAAGACACCGACCTGGTTGACGTCGATGACGCGGCGGTAGTCGGCCTCGCTGTGCTGCTCGATCGGGTCGACGTGCACGATGCCGGCGTTGTTGACCAGGCCGGACACCGGCCCGAAGGTGGCCTCCGCAGCGGCGACCGCCTGCTCCCAGCCGTCCTCGCTGGTCACGTCGAGGGCGACGTACGACGCCCGCTCGCCGAGCTCGTCGGCGAGCGCCTTGCCCTCGGCCTCGAGCACGTCGGCGATGACGACCCGCGCACCCTCCTGGACGAGCCGGCGCACGCACGCGGCACCGATGCCGCGGGACCCGCCGGTGACGATGACGACCTTGTCGGCAACGCGGCCCGAGACGGGACCGGAGACGGGGTCGGACTGGCTTGTGATGGAGGTCATGACGCTAGGGAAGCCCCGCCATCGGCGCGCCCGGCCGGGGATCCCGATCAGCGGGACCTTCGTGCCCAGAGCGGCGTGGCGTCCATAACGTCGCAGCATCGGCAGGCCTCTCGGGCCCTGTCCCCACCAGCCCCACCACGAGGAGATCGAGATGACTGCGGTGCAGAACAGCACGGGTGCCGACGAGGTCCGCCACATCGAGTTCGAGGACGCTCCGGCCCGGTTCGCCCGCGGCTGGCACTGCATCGGTCTCGAGAAGGACTTCCGCGACGGCAAGCCGCACTCGATCCAGGCGTTCGGCACCAAGCTCGTCGTGTGGGCCGACAGCCAGGGCGAGATCAAGGTCCTCGACGCGTACTGCCGCCACATGGGCGGCGACCTGTCGCAGGGCTCGATCAAGGGCGACGAGGTCGCCTGCCCGTTCCACGACTGGCGCTGGGGCGGCGACGGCCGCTGCAAGCAGATCCCCTACTCGCGCCGGGTCCCGCTGCGCGCCCGCACCCGCACCTGGCACGCGATGACCCAGGACGGTCTCGTCTTCGTGTGGCACGACCACGAGGGCAAGGCCCCGATCGCCGAGCAGGCCATCCCGCTCATCGACGGCGGTCCGTCCGACCCGACCTGGACCGACTGGGCGTGGGCGACCACGGTCGTCAACACCAACTGCCGCGAGATCATCGACAACGTCGTGGACATGGCGCACTTCTTCTACGTGCACCACGCGTTCCCGACGTACTTCAAGAACACCTTCGAGGGCCACACCGCGACCCAGCTGCAGAAGGGCGTCAACCGCGACGACATGCGGCCCGCCGAGGTCGCCATCGGTGCCCCGAAGCGGCTCGGCAACACGTCCGTCGCGACGTACCACGGCCCGTCGTTCATGATCGACGACCTGATCTACCACTACGAGCACGGCGACACCCGCACCGTGCTGATCAACTGCCACTACCCGATCGACGAGAACTCGTTCATGCTGCTCTACGGCATCAGCATGCAGCGCCCCGAGGTCCAGGACGACGACCCGGCCGCCGCCGAGGCGCTGGCCGCCAAGATGGTCGCCACCGTGCGCCTCGGCTTCGAGCAGGACGTCGAGATCTGGAAGAACAAGACCCGGATCGACAACCCGCTGCTGTGTGAGGAGGACGGCCCGGTCTACCAGCTGCGCCGCTGGTACGAGCAGTTCTACGTCGACGCCGACCAGGTCACCTCCGAGATGACCGAGCGCTTCGAGTTCGAGCTCGACACCACCAAGCCGGTCGAGGCCTGGCAGCGCGAGGTCCAGGAGAACGTCGCCCGCCGCGCCGAGGCGGCCGCGGCCGAGGCCGCCGCTGCGGTCCCCCAGACCCAGGACGCCTGATGGGCGTGCGGCCGGACAACCGGCTGGCCGACGCCCCCATGCACCCGGTGGCGTGCACCTCGTGCGCCGCCCAGGTCCTGGTCCGCAAGGCCAGCTGGCAGCAGACGTCGGTCCAGTGGTCCGACGAGGCGAAGTCCGCCTGCACCTCCTGGTCCCCCGGCTCGGCCGTCAAGGGCCTCCCGCCCGTGTGCGACCGGCTGCGCGAGAGCATCGCGCAGGCGGTCGTCGACGGCACGCTGCCCGTGCTGGCGCCGGAGGACGACTGACCCCTCGGGGAGTAGGTTCGCGGCGTGCCCGACGTCCTTCCCCAGCTGCGCCTGGACCTCACGGCGCTCGACCACAACATCGCGCTGCTCGCCGACTGGTGCCGCGAGCAGAGCGTCGTCCTGGCCCCGCACGTGAAGACCACGATGACCCGGCCGATCGTCGAGCGGCAGCTGGCCGCCGGCGCGTGGGGCGTCACCGTCGCCACGGTGGCCCAGGCCGCGATCGTCCGCGACTGGGGCATCGACCGGATCCTCATCGCCAACCAGGTCGTCCAGCGCGCGGAGCTGGCCCGGATCCGGTCCTGGCTCGAGGCCGACGCCTCGCTCGACCTGTGCTGCCTGGTCGACTCCGTGGCCGGCGCCGAGATCGCCGCGCGCGCCTTCGACGGCGCCTCGCGGCCCCTGCCCGTCCTGGTCGACGTCGGTACGCCGGCCGGCCGGACCGGCGTCCGCACCCCGGCGGAGGCGCTCGACGTCGCCCGGGCCTGCGCCGCGGCGGCCGGCCTCGCGCTGGTCGGCGTCTCCGGCTACGAGGGCGTGCGCCCCAACACCCGCGACGCCGCCACCGTGGCGCTCGTCGACGACCACTGCCGTACGACGGTCGACGTCTTCGACCGGCTCCGGTCCCTGCTGGAGACGTCCCGGCCGATCCTCACCCTGGGCGGCTCCGCCTTCCCCGACCGCGCGCTCCTCGCCGCAGCCGGCGCCGACGGGGTCGAGCTCGTCGTACGCTCCGGCTGCTACGTCACCCACGACCACGGCACCTACGCCGAGGTCTCGCCGTTCCCGGGCCTGCGCCCTGCCCTCTCGGTCCGCACCGTCGTCCTCTCCACGCCCGAGCCCGGACTCGCCGTCCTCGCCGGCGGCAAGCGGGAGTTGCCCCACGACGCCGGCCTCCCGGTCCTCCTCACCGACCCGGCCACCGCCCGCGGCACCGCCGTGCGGATCTACGACCACCACCTGGTGCTGGAGGAGGCGAGCGGCCTCGCGGTCGGCGACGTCGTCGACCTGGGCATCTCCCACCCGTGCTCGGCGTTCGACAGGTGGCCGGACATCGCGGTGGTCGACGACGCGGGTGACGTCGTGGGCACCTGGCACCCCCGGTTCCACTGACGGCTCGAGGGCCGGCAGGGGCGCTCAGACCAGCCGGTCGACGTACGCGACGACGCGGTTGAACAGAGCCGTGACCGCGACCGGCGCGGTGACCCGCGGCGCCGGCGGCTCGGCGAGCTCGTAGAGGAGCGGGGTCGCGTCGGCCAGACCCGCCTCGGCCGCCACCCGCGCCGCGACCCGGGCGGCGTCGCGCACCGCGACCGGGTCGACGGTCCACACGGTCTCGAAGACCCGCTCCCGGTCCGGGACGCCCGCCTGGCCGGGCAGCTCCCATGCCGACAGGCACGCCGTGGAGTCGAGCGCGTCGCAGACGACCGCCCACTCGCGGCGCATCGGCGCGTCGGGCGCCAGGTCGACCCGCACCGGTCCGCGCTCCGCCCGGGCCCCGGGGTCCCACTCGTCGGCGAACACCACTGCCGAGCGTGCGACCCGGGTCAGCTCGGCCCAGCGTCCGGCAGAGGCTTCGTAGAACCTCCCGCGCTGGAAGGCGCCGAAGAGGACAGGGTGGTCGGCCACCGCGCAGCACTCGTCCTCGATGGCCCAGGACAGGGCGATGAGCGTGGACTTCCGCAGCCGGTGGACGGCGAGCGTGGGGCGCCGACGCCGCAGCTCGGCGAAGATCGACAGGCTCGTCGGCGCGGCGCTCGCCGCCGCTTCGGCGATCGCCACCTCGAGTCGGATCCCCGCCGCCTTGCGCCGCAGGACCTGCCGGACGAGGTCGACGTCGGCCTCGGAGTAGCGGCGGTGGCCGCTGGCCAGCCGGCGTGCCTTGGGGAACCCGTGCCGCGACTCCCACATCCGCAGCACGGCGGTGCTCACACCCGCGCGGCGTGCCAGGTCGCCGATGGTCAGCTCATCGTCCCCGCCGGTCCCGCCGGTCCCGCCGACCTCGTCGGCGACTCCCGATCCTGCCGGGGGTTGCGCCGCGCCGAGGTCCTGGTCCATGCTCATAGCCTAATCTTAAACAGATTGTTCATGATTTTGTTTAGGTCACTGGGAGGCTCGATGAGCACGGCGAACCTGTCCGACCCCGACCTGCGGCGCCTCCTCGTGCGTGCCGCGACCGGGGACGTCGAGGCCTTCCTCGACTTCTACGACGCGACCTGCGCCGTCACCTGGCGACTGGAGCTGTGCCGCCACGGGGACCCCGCCCAGGCGAAGGACGCGGCGACGAGGAGGTACGTCGGCGCCTGGCTGCACGCCGCCGCGCAGGCCCGGTCGGGTCTGAGCGCGCGGGCGTGGCTGCTCAGCATCTCCCCCGACCAGATGCCACCCCTCGCCTGGGCCGCCGTCGCCCGGGTCGGCGCGTGATGCTCCCCGTCCTCGTCGTGGGTGGCGGCCTTGCCGGGCTCGCGTGCGCCGCCCGGCTCCACCGGGAGGGCGTGCCGGTGCTGGTCCTCGAGGCGGGCGACCGCGTGGGTGGGCGCGTGCGCAGCGACGTCGTGGACGGGTTCACGGTCGACCACGGGTTCCAGGTTCTCAACACCGCCTACCCCGCACTACGACGGGCCGTGTCCCTGACGGACCTCGACCTGCGTCCGTTGCCGCGCGGCATCCGCATCCGGCGCGAGGGCCGCGTCCGCGACCTGCCCCATCCGTTGGCGTCTCCGACAGCCGCCCTGCGTGCCCTGACCTCGGCTGCCACCGGGCTCCGCGGCAAGGCGGCCCTCGCGCGCTACGCGGGCGGGGTGCTCGCCACCCGCCCCCGGCGGCTGAAGGAACGGCCCGACGTCACGACCGGCGAGGCATGGGCGACGCTGCCCACCGGCCCGGTGCGGGACGTGCTGGTCCCCTTCGTCTCGGGCGTCGTGCTCGAGGACGAGATGACGACCAGCCGCGTGTTCACGGACCTGATGCTGCGCATGTTCGCCACGGGTCGCTCCGCCGTGCCGTCGACCGGCATGCAGGCGCTTCCCCGAGCCCTCGCCCACCGGCTGCCACCCGGCGCCGTTCGGCTCGAGAGCCCCGTCGCCGAGGTCCGTCCCGACCTGGTCGTGCTCGCCGACGGAACCCCGATCGACGCCCGGGCGGTCGTCGTCGCGACCGATCCCTGGCAGGCGCCGGCGCTCGTGCCGGCGCTGGGAACGGCGCCCCACGCCCACGGTGTGACGACGTACTGGTTCGCAGCGCGGCCGTGGCGCGACCTGGACGGCACGCTCACCGTGGACGCCGACGGGTCGGGAGTCACGAACTCGGTGGTGCTGACGGCGTCGGCACCGTCGTACTCGAACGACGGGCGCGCACTCGTGGCCACCTCGGTGCTCCACACGGACGGACGGGCGCGGGTCGACGTCGACGTCGCGCGGCGCACCGCCGCCGCACTGCACCGGGCACCCCACGACGACTGGGAGCTGGTCGCGGTGCACGACCTCCCGTTCGCCGTGCCCGCCATGACCGCGCCCCACCCGCTGCGCCGGCCGGCGTACCTGCCCGGGGCCGGGGTGTGGGTCGCGGGCGACCATCGCGACACCAGCTCGGTGCAGGGTGCGCTCGTGTCCGGCGACCGGGTCGCCCGCTCCGTGCTCGGCCACCTGGCGGCTCCCTCCCTGCAGGACGCTCCGGACCGGAGCCCCCGGTGAGCGCCTCCGCGGCACCCGTCCTGGTCGCGGGCGGGACCGGCTTCGTCGGCCGCCGTCTCGTCGCGGCGCTCGTCGAGCAGGGCAGGGACGTGCGCGTGATGACCCGGCACCCCGACCGCCACCGCGGCCCGGGAACGCCCGTGCACGGCGACGTCGGCGATCCCGCCACGCTCGACCGGCCGCTCGACGGCTGCGAGACGGCGTACTACCTCGTCCACTCGCTGGGCCACGAGGACTTCGAGACCCGTGACGCCCGCGCCGCGGAGTCGTTCGGAACCCGGGCCGCCCGCGCCGGGCTGGAGCAGCTGGTCTACCTCGGCGGCCTCGGCCAGGACGGCGACGACCTGTCGGCCCACCTGCGCAGCCGGCGCGAGGTCGAGTCCCTCCTGGGCGCCGGCGGCGTCCCGGTCACGGTGCTGCGCGCCGGCATCGTGGTCGGGCACGGTGGCATCTCCTGGGAGATCACCCGCCAGCTCGTCGAGCACCTGCCGGCGATGGTCACGCCCCGCTGGGTGCGCACCCGGACCCAGCCGATCGCGGTCGCCGACGTGGTCCGCTACCTGGTCGGGGTGCTCGGCCACCCGGACGCCGTCGGCAGGGTGTTCGAGATCGGCGGACCGGACGTGCTCGAGTACGCCGAGATGCTCGAACGGGTCGCCGCGGTCGAGGGACGCCGGCTGCCGATCGTGCCGGTGCCCCTGCTCACCCCCGGCCTGTCGTCGCGCTGGCTGGCCCTGGTCACCGACGTCGACGTACGCGCCGGACGCAACCTCGTGGACTCCATGGTCAACGAGGTCGTGGTCACCGACACGAGCGTCCGCGACGTCGTACCGTTCCAACCGATGACGTACGACGACGCGGTCCGCCTGGCGCTGATGGAGCGCGCCGCGAGCCGATGACGTTCACCTCCCGGCTGGACCGCCTGCTGCCGAAGCCGCTGTCGCACGTCGTCGGGGCCGAGCTGGTCGAGACGCCGTCCGTACGCCGCCGCCGACGGCGGGTCGTCGCCGCCACGGCCGTGACCGGCGCCGGCCTGCTCGGCGTCTCGCTCTCGACGCCGCCCGGCTCCCGCGAGTTCTACCTGTCCACCGCGGCGGTCGCCGGGGTGTGGACCGTGGGCGGCCTGGCCTCGGGCCCCCTGCACCTCGGCTGGATCGAGAACCGCGACTCCACCGTGCGCCGGCCGCTGGCGACCCCGGTGGCCACGGGCGTCGCCGCCTTCGGCCTCTTCTACGGCGCAGCGCTCGCGGCGCGGCGGGTGCCCGTGCTCGGCGACGCCGTGGCCCGCGTCCTGCGCTTCGCCGACGAGGGCGACGACCGTCTGGTCCTCGCGACCACGCTCGCCAACGGGATCGGCGAGGAGGTCTTCTTCCGCGGCGCCCTCTACGCGACCCTGGGCCGACGGCACCCGGTCGCGACGTCGACCGCCGTCTACGCGCTGGCGACCGCGACGACCCGCAACCCGGCCCTGGTCCTGGCCGCCGGCGCCATGGGCACCCTGTTCGGGCTCCAGCGTCGCGCCTCCGGAGGCCTGCAGGCGCCGCTCATCACCCACGCGGTCTGGTCGGCGCTCATGCTGCGCTTCCTGCCCCCGCTCTTCCGGCGTCGGGCGCGAGGCGCCGCGGCTGCGCCGAGACACGCTCGCTAGGCTCGTCCCGGGCCGTTAGCTCAGTTGGTAGAGCACCGGACTTTTAATCCGAGGGTCGTCGGTTCGAGCCCGACACGGCCTACCCAGACCCGTCACCGCCGCCGCGCGCACTCCGCGCACAGGCCGACCAGCTCCACCGTGTGGCTCACCTCGCTGAACCCATGCTCGTCGGCGACGGCGTGCGCCCACTTCTCGACCGCGGAGCCGGTGATCTCGACGGTGCGGCCGCAGGAGCGGCAGACCAGGTGGTGGTGGTGCGAGTCGCTGCAGCGGCGGTAGGTCGCCTCGCCTGCCGGGTTGTGGCGTACGTCGACGTCGCCGGTCTCGGCCATGGCCTGCAGGGTGCGGTAGACGGTGGCGAGCCCCACCTTGTCGCCGGTACGCCGCAGGGTGTCGTGGATCTCCTGAGCGCTCTGGAAGTCTGCGGCGTTGGCCAGGGCGTCGGTGATCGCGCGGCGCTGGCGGGTCGGCCGGAGCGCGGTCGGGCGCGCGTCGGTGTCGGGCACCGGGCCTCCTGGGGCAGTCGACTGGGAATCAGTCTCAAATCTACCGTGCCTGCGGGGAGAACCATGCCGGCATGGCCCGTTCGGACCATCTGGACGGGACCGGCGTACGGCGACGACCGGGACCGACCCCCGGTAACCTGACCGCGGGAGAGGGAACAGAGAGGACTCGCTCGTGGGGAGCAAGGACGAGTTCGGTCCGGACTCGGAGAGCATCCGCGCCTGGCTGGACAAGCGGGGCACCTATGCCCGGGACGCGCGGGTCGTCGGCGCACCCCGTGGTGGCGCCCCGACGGTGGCGCCGACGCCCCCCGCCCCCGCACCCGGTACGACGCCCCAGGGCCGCGCCGACTCGTTGAAGGCCGGTCGCTCGGTGCTCGAGGCCCTCGGCGTCGAGGCGCCGCCCGAGCCGCCGTCGCGGATCGCGCAGGCCGTCGGCCTCGACAGCACCGACCTGGGCCGCTCGGTCGTGGAGGCGCTGCGCGCCGACATGCCGAAGAAGCCGAAACCCGCGCCCCGCGCGACCCCGGCCCCCGCGCCGCCCGCTCCCGCGCACGTCGAGGCGCCCGCCCAGCCGGTCCGCCCCGCGCCGCCCCCGCGGGAGCGCGGCCAGCCCGAGGTCAAGCACGGCCGCTGGACCGAGCCGGAGGACAATCTCACCGCGCTCAACGCGAGCACCGACGCGCAGTTCCCCGTGCGCGGCGGGATCCGCCGCGCGCTCTCCTGGGTGCTGCTGGCCGTCCTGGCCGGCACCGCCGTGGCGTCGTACGCCGCCGCGAAGCAGCCCACCACCGGCTCCATCGGCGTCGCGGCGACCCTCGGCTTCCTGCTCCTCGTCGTGTGGGCGGTGCGCGCGGGCTGCACGAGCACCGAGCTCGCCGTACGACGCGGACAGCTCTCGATCAAGCGCAACGGGCAGACCGAGCTGGTCGACCTGGCCAGCCCCTACACGCCGATCGCGATCATCGGCGAGCCGAGCGACCGCCGCTGGACGGTGCTGATCGAGCGCGAGGGCCTGCCGCTGGTCGTGGTCACCCGGTCGTGGGTCGACCCGCACTGGTTCACGACCGTGCTCTACCGGCTGCGCCCCGGCCTGCGCCCGGACGACGCCGAGCCGGTCACCCCGTAGCGACCCAGTACCGCAGCTTCCCCGCCCGCTCGTCCTCGAGCACGCCACCGCCCGCCTCGATGGTGCGCCGCGACGCGTCGTTGTCGACGTCGCAGGTGACCAGCACCCGCTCGATCCCGAGCCCGGCCGCCGCCTCCACCCCGAGCGCGAGCGCCCGCGACGCGTGGCCGCGGCGCCGGGCGGAGGGCCGCACGGCGTACCCGATGTGTCCGCCCTGCTCGAGCAGCCAGTCGTTGAGCAGGTGGCGCAGGTGCAGGAAGCCGACCACCTCGTCGTCGGGCCCGCCGTCGCCGTCGGTGATCCAGAAGTACGTCGACGGGACCCGCGTCCCGTCGAGGTCGGCCGTCGACGTCAGCTCGGTCATGGCGACGTACGCCGCGCAGCCGGCCTCGGACGGCACCGGGTCGCCCTCGAGGTTCCAGTGGCCGGAGCCGTGCATCTCGTCGGTCCCGCCGAAGTCCTCGATCATCGCCGCCCAGGCCTTCCAGCGGGCGACGTCGGGCGGCACGAGGGCGGTCATGGGCTCCATCCCACCATCCCGGTCAACGGGTTTCCCCGCCGCCAGAACAAGAACGTGTTCTACTCTGGCGGGCATGAACTGGCACCGTGTCTTCGACGAGCCCCCGACCGCCGAGGCCGAGGCCGAGGCGACCGCCTGGCGCCCGCTCGCGGCCACGGCGCGGGAGCTGGTCGACCTGTGCGTGATGTCGGACGTCGCGGAGGACGAGGTCCGCGCCGCGCAGGCCGACCTCGAGGCGGCCGTGGCGCGGCTGCGCACGGTGCGTCGTACCCAGACCCTGGGCCAGGAGCTGCTCGCCGCTGGCCGGCGTCGCCCGTGGGGCAACCCCGTGATCGGGATGCGCAACCCCATCGCCCCGCCACTGGCCGTCCACAGCGACCCGAGCGGCCGGGCCGAGAGCGAGTTCCACTGCGGGGCGGCGTACGAGGGACCGCCGGGGCTGGTCCACGGCGGCGTCGTGTCGCTCATCCTCGACCAGATCCTCGGGCACGCCGTGGGCGCGGCGGGCCGGCCGGGCATGACCGGCACGCTGACGATCGTCTACCGACAGGGCACGCCGCTCGGCGATCTGCGGGCCGAGGCGTGGATCGACCGCGAGGACGGCATCAAGACGTGGGCGAAGGCCCACATGATCGGCCCCGACGGCATCACCGCCGAGGCCGAGGGGGTGTTCATCCTGCCCCGCCACATCCGGGAACGGCTCGGAGCTTCCTGACGAGAACTTGCGCTTCCTGACCGTTGCATCCGTCAGGAAGCGCAGGAATACCCGCTGAAGCGGGTATTCCTGCAGCCGGGGCTCAGCCGCCGACCTTGACCCCGCGCTTGTTCTCGTCGGACAGGCGCGCCTCCTCGGCGGCGACCTCCTCGAGCTCCGCACGACGCTGTGCCTCGTCGAACTCACCGGGCTGGGAGACCAGGTCCGTCGCACCGCGGGCCAGTCGCTGCAGCGCGACGCGGGCGAAGATCTGCTGCTCGGTCGAGGTGCGCTCGGAGCGGCCCTTGCCGATGAACGAGACGAACCAGTGCATCACCGCGGTGACGCGGTTCTTGAAGCCGGTGATGTAGAAGAGGTGGACGACCAGCCACATCAGCCAGGCGAGGATGCCGGTGAGCCGCAGTTTGCCGACCATCGCCACCGCGCGGAAGCGGCTGATGATGGCCATCGAGCCCTTGTCGAAGTACTTGAAGGGCGGCTGCGCGGGCTTGCCCTGGATCCGGCCCTCGATCTCCTTGGCGGCGTACTTCGCGCCCTGGATCGCGACCTGCGCGACACCGGGGAGGTTGTCGAGGGAGATCATGTCGCCGACCACGAACACCTCGGGGTAGCCCGGGAGCGTGAGGTCCGGGTTGACCGAGATCCGGCCGGCCCGGTCCAGGGGCGCACCGGTCTGCTCCGACAGCGTCTTGCCGAGCTTGTTGGCCTGCACGCCGGCGGCCCAGACCTTGGCGATCGCGTCGACGCGCTCCTCGGAGCCGTCCTTGTACTTGACCGTCAGGCCGCGCTCGTCGACCTGGGAGACCAGCGCACCGAGCATGACCTCGACGCCGAGCTTCTCGAGCTTCTCCTGGGTCCACTTGCCGAGCTTGTGGCCGAACGGCGGCAGCACCTGGGGCGCCGCGTCGACCAGGATGACGCGCGCGTGGCGGGTCGAGATCGCGCGGAAGTCGCGGGTCAGGGTGCGGTGCGCGAGCTCGGCGATCTGGCCGGCCATCTCGACACCGGTCGGTCCGGCGCCGACGACCACGAAGGTCAGCAGGTGGTCGACGTTCTCGCCGCGGGCGGCGCCGAGCTCGGCCATCTCGAAGGCGCCGAAGATCCGGCCGCGCAGCTCGAGGGCGTCGTCGATGCTCTTCATGCCGGGGGCGAACTCGGCGAAGTGGTCGTTGCCGAAGTACGACTGACCGGCGCCGGCGGCGACGATCAGGGAGTCGTACGGCGTCACGAGCTCGCGACCGAGCACGTGGGAGGTGACCAGGCGGTTCTCCAGGTCGATGTCGGTGACCTCGCCGAGCAGGACCTGGGCGTTCTTCTGGTTCGCCAGGACCTCACGGGTCGGCGGGGCGATCTCGCCCTCGGAGAGGATGCCGGTCGCCACCTGGTAGAGCAGCGGCTGGAAGAGGTGGTGGGTCGTCTTCGCGATCATCGTCACGTCGACGTCGGCGTCCTTGAGCTGCTTGGTGCCGAACAGGCCACCGAAGCCGGACCCGATGACGACGACCTGGTGACGGTCGGAACGCGGGACGATGATGCGATCGGGCAGGTCGGGCTGGGTGTCGCCTGCTGCCATGGCTTCCTCCTGGAGCACCTTTGGTTGACGACGCGATGACGTCGGTTGCGGCTCATCATTCCGCGTCCCCTGCACGACCCCCAACCCGAGGTCAAGGTCTGGTCGGTCACATGACTCCCGGACCGTCACCAAACGACGTCGCGGAGGTTGGTTTAGTCGTCAACCGGGTGGGGTATCGCACCCGGGAGCGCCACCCCCATCCACCGGACATCGACCACAACACTCGGGCCGCGACACCGGAAGGTTCCTCCGTGCAGCACCGGCAGACCCTGGACCTGGCCCCCGGGCCACGCATCGTGCACGACGCACGACGCTGGGTCGTCCAGACCTGCGGTCAGCTCGGGCGCACGGACCTCGCCGACTGCGCCGAGCTCGCGGTCTCCGAGCTGGTCACCAACGCGGTCCTCCACGGCACCGCGCCGATCCGGCTCCAGGTCCGGGGCACCGCCGACCACCCACGGTTCGAGGTGCACGACGCCTCGGTCATCCCGCCGCAGCCGGTGACCCAGGCGGGCGGCTTCGACATCGACGCCTTCGACCTCGACGCCTTCGACGCCCTCGACGAGGAGCAGCTCGCCTCGCTGACCACGGTCGGCCGCGGCCTCGACATCGTCGCCCGGGCCTCCGCCGCCTGGGGCGCCGAGATCGACGAGGACGGCAAGGCGGTCTGGTTCGAGCCGGCCCCCGAGCTGTCCGAGACGGGCGGGGCGCCGTACCAACAGACCCACAGCATGCCGTCGCTCGCGGCCGACCACACCCGGGTCGGCGAGGTCGGCGTCCAGATCAACGGCGTGCCGATCGGCGCCTTCGGCCGGTTCCAGCGCCACTACCGCGACCTGCGCCGCGAGATCCGCCTGCTCGCCCTCGCCCACGAGGACGACTACCCGTTGGCGAAGGTCCTCTCCGAGCACTTCGACGCCCTCGAGCGGCCGCTGCGCGCCAACATGGGCCGCGAGCAGGTCGACACGGCGTACGCCGACGGTCGCGAGACCATCGACCTGCGGCTGCGGATGCCGCGCGAGACCGCCCGGCAGATCGGCGGGCTGATCGACCTGCTCGACGCCGCTGACGAGTTCTCCCGCGCCCAGCGCCTGCTGACCGCGCCGCGCACCCCCGAGCAGCGGTCGTTCCAGATCTGGTTCCTCGGCGAGTTCCGCCGCCAGTCGGTCGGCGCCCCGCCGGTCGCCTGGCAGGGCAGCGGCACCGGCTCCGGCTCGCGCCCCAGCCTCCAGGCCTGACTCCCGTCCCGGCGGCGGCTCCTAGGCGTAGCCGAGGTCGTGCAGCCGGGCGTCGTCGATGCCGAAGTGGTGGGCGACCTCGTGCACGACGGTGATCCGGACCTCGTCGGCCAGGTCCTCCTCGTCGTCGCACATGTCGAGCAGCGGGCCGCGGAACAGGAAGATCCGGTCGGGCAGCTGCGGCTCGAACCCGCCGCCGCGCTCGGTGAGCGCCACCCCGTCGTACAGGCCGAGGAGGTCGTCGGGCTCGCCCGCCGGCGGCTCGTCCTCGACGAGCACCACCACGTTGTGCACGAGCCGGGCCAGCTCCTCGGGGATCTCGTCGAGGGCACGGTCGACGAGGGCGTCGAAGTCCTCGGGGCTCATCTCGACAGGCACAGGACTCATTGTGCCGAACCCGCAAATGCAGGAAGCCCCGGTCGTGATGACCGGGGCTTCCTGCTTGTCTGCGACCCTGACGAGACTCGAACTCGCGACCTCCGCCGTGACAGGGCGGCGCGCTAACCAACTGCGCTACAGGGCCATTCGTTCACTCCGCTTTCGCGTGGTGAAGCGGTTGGAACTCTAGCCCATCCACCTCCAGCAGTCCCAATCGGGAGCCACCTCGGCCTGATGAGCCGCACCCCCAACCGGATTCGAACCGGCGTACCCGCCGTGAAAGGGCGGTGTCCTAGGCCGCTAGACGATGGGGGCCCACCGTGGAGGACTAGCCTCCGCAGCGCCGGCCAGCATAGTGCCCGGCACCGGCAGATGCGCATCGGCGCGGCATTGCCCCAGATTCGTTCCTCGGCCCACCCTCCGGTAAGGTTGGCGACTGCTTGGGCAGGTAGCTCAGTTGGTACGAGCGATCGCCTGAAAAGTGATAGGTCGGCGGTTCGACCCCGCCCCTGCCCACAAGCAACGAGACCCCCGCCGGGACACCGGCGGGGGTCTCGTCATTCCACCGCCTCCGCGTTGGCAGGATGTGGCGGTGACCTCGCTCGCCGACTCCGTCGCCCTCGTCCACGGCCCTGCCTGGGCCAACCGGTTCGCGCTCGCCCCGCTGACGAACGTGCAGAGCAACGACGACGGCACGCTCAGCGACGACGAGCACGACTGGCTCGTCGCGCGCGGACGCGGCGGGTTCGGGCTGACCATGACCTGTGCGGCGTACGTCGCACCGGAGGGACGTGCCTGGCGTGGCCAGCTCGGTATCGCGGGCGACGAGCACCTGCCGGGCCTGCGCCGGCTCGCCGAGAGCCTGCGCGCGACCGGCACCCGCTCCGCGGTCCAGCTCCACCACGGCGGCCGGCGCGCGGACGCCGCGCTCAACGGGGTGCCCAACGTCGGGCCGTGGGCGGATCCGGCCAAGGACACGGTGGCGCTGACCACCGACGGCGTACGACGGATGGTGGCGGACTTCGTCGCCGCCGCGGTCCGCGCCGAGCAGGCCGGCTTCGACGGGGTCGAGCTGCACGGTGCGCACGGCTACCTGCTCGCACAGTTCCTCGACGCCCGGTCCAACCATCGCGAGGACGGGTACGGCGGCGCGCTCGAGGACCGCATGCTGCCCCTGCTCGAGGTCGTCGACGGGATCCGCACCGCGACCGGCCCCGACTTCCAGCTCGGCCTGCGGCTCACGCCCGAGGGCTACGGCACCACGCTGCCGGAGGGCCGCGAGACCGCCCGTGCGCTGCTGGCGACCGGTCGCCTCGACTACCTCGACATGTCCCTGTGGGACGTCCGGATGCAGCCGCGCGCCGAAGGCCACGACGGCCTGTTGATCGAGCACTTCACCGACCTGCCCCGGCACGGCGCACTGCTCGGCGTCGCGGGCGGCGTGCTGACGACCGCCGACGCTCAGTGGTGCCTCGACCGGGGCGCCGACGTCGTCACCGTCGGCACCGGCGCGATCCTGCACCACGACTTCGCGGCCCGGGCGCTCGCCGACACCGGCTTCCGCACCCGGCCCCGCCCGGTCCCGCGCGCTGAGCTCGCGGCCGAGCACGTCGGGCCGGCGTTCCTGGACTACCTCGCCGCGGGCTGGGACGACCTGGTCGCCTGACGCCGCGGCCACCAGAACCGGTTGCCGAGGCGCAGGGCGATCGCCGGCACCAGGACGGTGCGGACGAGCAGGGTGTCGAGCAGGACGCCGACGCAGATGACGATGCCGAGCTGCGCGAGCACGACGAGGGGCAGCACGCCGAGGACCGCGAACACCGCCGCGAGCAGCACCCCCGCACTGGTGATCACGCCACCGGTGGAGGCCAGGGCGCGGAGCATGCCCTCGTGGGCGCCGTACCGCTCCGCCTCCTCCGCGGCGCGCGCCACCAGGAAGATGTTGTAGTCGACACCGAGTGCGACGAGGAAGAGGAAGGCCTGCAGCGGTACGCCGACGTCGAGCCGCTCGAAGCCGAACACCCCGTGGCTGAGCACCCACCCCGCCCCCAGCGCAGCCAGGTAGGTGGCGACGACGGTGAGCACCAGCACCACGGGCGCGACGATCGAACGCAGCAGCAGCCCGAGCGCGAGGAGCACGACCACCAGGATCAACGGCAGGACCAGCGCCCGGTCGTCCCGGGTCGCGGTGTCGGAGTCGACGTCCTCCGCGTCCGTGCCGCCGACCACGGTGCCCGGTAGGTCGGCCACGGCCGAGCGCAGCGCGACGACGTCCTGGCGTGCCCGGGACGTCCCGGGGGCGTGGTCGAGGACGACGTCGATGCGCGTCAGGCCGCCATGCTCACCCGCCGGACGCGCCGACGCGACGCCGTCGGCGGACTCGACCGCGCGAAGGACCTCCCCGACGTCGTCGCGGGTCAGTACCACCGCGGGGTCGGCGCTGCCGGCCGGGAACGACTCGGCCAAGCGGGAGGCGGCCGCGATCGACTCCGGGGTGTCGATGAACTGGTCGGCCTCGGACAGGCCACTGCGGATGCCCAGGATGCCGCTCGCCAGCACGGCCAGGAGCACGACTCCCGCCGACGCCGAGCGCAGCGGTCGGCGGGCCACGGCGTCACCGACCCGTCGCCACAGGGTCCGCCCCTCCGATGCGGTCGGCTCCCCCACCTCCGGTCGCCGCGGCCAGAAGATGCCACGCGGGAAGACGACCAGCGCCAGCGGCAGCACCACGAGGACGGCGAGGGCGGCCACGACGACGCCGATCGCGCACGCCAGGCCGAGTCCCCGGGTCGTCGGGAACGCGGAGAGCAGCAGCGTCAGCAGTGCGACGACGACCGTGGCCGCACTGGCGAGCACCGCCTCGCTCGTGCGCCGCCAGGCCCGCGCCATGGCCTCGCCCCGGTTCCGGGTGCGGTGGAGCTCGTCGCGGTACCGGGAGATGAGCAGCAGCGCATAGTCCGTGCCGGCTCCGAACACGAGGACGGAGAGGATGCCGGTCGTGGACTGGTCGAAGGCGACGCCCAGCGCCGTGAGTGCGTGCGTGGCACCCACGGCGGCCAGCCGGTCGGCGACGCCGACGACGAGCAGCGGGACCAGCCACAGCACGGGCGAGCGGTAGGTGATGACCAGCAGCAGGGCCACGACCGAGGCAGTCACCAGCAGCAGCGTGAGATCGGCACCCTCGAAGACACGGGCGAGGTCGCCCTGGATGGCGGCCGGACCGGTGACCTCGGCGCGGACGCCGTCCGGCAGCCCGGCCCGGACGTCAGCACGCAGGTCCTCGACGTCGTCGGCGAGCTGGGCCGCGTCACTGCTGGGCATCGGCAGCACGCCGACCAGAGCGGTCCCGTCCTCCGCGGCCTGCAGCGGTGCCACCGCCGCGTCACCGGCGACCTGGGCGAAGACCTGCTCCACCACCTGCCGGTCGGCCGGAGCCAGCGGGCGGTCCGCGGAGAACAGCACCACGGCCACCCGGTCGTCGCCGGACGGGAAGTCCTCCAGCAGCCGGACGACGGCGGTGGCGTCGTACCCGTCGGGCAGCTGGTCGGTCGCGGAGCGGTCGACCGGCGCCGTGCCGACGACGCCGATCAGGGCGCTCCCGACGAGCAGGTAGAGGGCGGGAAGGACCCAGGCGACCCGGGGACGGAGAATCGGCAGCAGGCGAGCGCCCGCCGGAGATGGTTCCATGATGGAAGGATATGCACATGCCCCCGACCGGAGACCATCCGCCCGGCGCCCGGGTCCCGGTGCTGGTCCAGCAGCTGTCCTACGAGCTCACCCGGTTCTCGCACCTGTTCGCCCGCCGCCACGCCCTCCACCCCACGGACGTCGAGGCCCTCGCGCACCTGCACCAAGCCGCGCTGCGCGGCCAGGTCATGACCCCGAGCCGCCTCGCGGACTCGATCGACCTGAGCCCGCCGGCGACGTCCGCGCTCCTGCGCCGCCTCGAGTCGAGCGGCCATGTCGAACGCGTACCCGACCCCGCCGACGGTCGCCGCCACCTGCTCGCCCTGACCGACACCGCCCGCCAGGTGGCCGGCGGCTTCTTCGGCCCGCTGGCCGGGGCGCTGCGCGCGTCGCTGTCCGATCTCGACGACGCCGAGGTCGCCGTGGTCGAGCGCTGGCTCGCCAGCGCCGCGGACGCTGCCGGACGGCTGGCGGACCGGATTGCGGACGGCGAGGTGGCACCGACCGACGCCTGACCGGCCCGCGACGGGCCTGCCTGCCAGGAGTGCAGGTCACCCTCTCTCCTGCGCGCAGTCGGTCAGAACCCCAGGAACCGGGAGGCGTTTCCCCAGCGCAGCGCGGCACGGTCGGACTCGCTGAGGAAGTCCGCGTCGTCGACCACCTTGCCGACCGGCCGCTCCCCGAGCGGGTAGGGGTAGTCGCTGCCGACCATCACCTGGGACACGCCCATGGTGTCGACGAGGGTGCGCAGGGCCCGCGGGTCGAAGACGACGCTGTCGACGCTGAACCGGTCGACGTACGCCGAGGGCGGCTCCGCCGAGGTGGCGATGACGTCGCCGCGGCGGTGCCAGGCGTTCTCGAAGCGGCCGAGCCAGAAGGGGAACGAGCCGCCGCCGTGGGCGAAGCAGATCCGCAGCGAGTCCGGCACCTTGTCGAACACACCGCCCAGGATCATCGCGAGCACCGAGAGGTGGGTCTCGGCCGGCATCCCGGCCAGCCAACGCGCCATCCACCGGTCCAGCCGGGGCGAGTTGGGCATGTCCCAGGGGTGCACGAAGACCGGGACTCCCGAGTCGGCTGCGTGCTGGAGGAACGTGATGATGCCGGCGTCGTCCAGGTCGCGGTCACCCACGTGGTTGCCGATCTCGACACCTCGGTGTCCGGCGGCGATGGCGCGGTCGAGCTCGACGCACGCCAGGTCCGGGTCCTGGAGCGGGACCTGGCAGAACGGCACCAGGCGCTCGCCACCGGGCGCGCAGATCTCCAGCGCCAGGTCGTTGAAGATCCGGCAGACGGCTGCGGCCTCGGCCCCGGGCAGGTCGTAGGAGAAGAAGACGGGCGTCGGCGAGACCACCTGTCGGGCGACGCCGTCGGCGTCCATGTCGGCCAGGCGGACCCCGGCGTCCCAGCAGTCGTCCTGGACGCGCCGGAACTCGGACTCCCCGACGAGGATCATCGCGTCGCGCTCGGAGTCGATCCGCAGCCACGGCTGTCCCGGACCGAGGTCCGGCCACCCACGTGGGACGTAGTGGGTGTGGACGTCGACGGTGCCGTCCATCGACTCAGCCCTTTCCGGGGTGGAGCGCACCGCAGCTCGAGCAGGTGCGCGCCTCCTCGGAGGCGTAGAACTGCTCGAAGACCGGAGGCAGGTCGGCGACGATGTCGCGCACCTGGAGCTCGACCTCGTGCACCTGCTGGTGGCAGGACTCGCAGAACCACACGAACTTCTCGAGCGTGCCCTCTTCGCGGATCCGCTCGATGACGATGCCGATCGAGCCCTCCTCGGGGCGCTGCGGGGAGTGGTGGACGTTGCGCGGGAGCATCCACATGTCACCCTCGCGGATGTCGACGCGGACCGGGCCCTCGTCGGTCATCAGGTTGACGTGCATGTTGCCCCTGACCTGGTAGAACCACTCCTCGTAGGGGTCGAGGTGGAAGTCGGTGCGCTGGTTGGGGCCGCCGACCACCTGCACGATGAAGTCGCCCATGGGCTCCCACATCTGCCGGTTGTTCACCGGCGGCTTGAGCAGGTGCTCGTGCTCGGCGACCCACTTCTCGAAGTTGAAGACGGGCGGGATGGTCATGCGTCGTCCTTCCGGTCGGCGGTGCCGGGCAAGCAGGCGACCGCCTGGATCTCGATGAGCAGGTGGGGGTGCGGGAGCTGGTGGACCGCGACCGTGGTCCGGGTCGGACCGTCGTGGTCGAAGAACTCGGCATAGGTCTCGTTGTAGCCGCCGAAGTCGTTCATGTTGACCAGGTACGTCGTGACCTGGACCAGGTCCTCGAGGCCGGCTCCGACGGCGGCGAGGATGTCGCGGATGTTCTCGATGACTGCCCGGGTCTGCACCCGGATGTCGAGGTTGGTGACGCCGAGGTCGTCGACCTCGACGCCGTCGAAGGTGTTGTCGGGGCGACGGCTGCTCGTCCCGGACACGTAGGCGAAGCCGCCCGCGACCTTCACGTGCGGGAAGCGCCCGCGAGGCATTGCCTTCCCGGTCACCAGGTGTGCCTCGGTCATCGTGCGCCCCCGATCGTGCAGGACACCCTGCCGAGCCCGGCCACGGTGGCCACGACCACCGACCCCGCCCGGTCGGGCAGGGGGGCGGCGGCGGTGGCGGCTCCGGCCAGGATGATCGATCCGGCCGGAACGGGGACGCCGTGGCGCGACGCCAGCCGAGCGACGGCGGCGACAGCACGCAGCGGGTCTCCGAGGATGTCGCCCGTGGAGCCGGTCTCGGCGACCTCGCCGTCGATCTCGAGGGTCACCGCGAGATCGGCGAGGTCGAGGTCGGCGAGGACCGTGGCGAGGTCGCGCCACTCGCCGACCACGAATCCGGCAGCAGAGGTGTTGTCGGCGACGACGTCGGCGAGCGCGAACTTGAAGTCGCGGTAGCGGCTGTCGATGATCTCGAGCGCCGGTGCCACCTGCGCGACGGCCGCGAGCTGTTCGTCCGGCGGCGCCGCCGGATCGAGATCGGCGCCGAGGAGCAGCGCGACCTCCGGCTCGACCCGGGGGTGGATGAGACGGCTCCGGTCGATCTCCCCGCCGTCCTCGGTCTGCGTCTCCGCGGTCATCACTCCGAGGATGACGTCGGAGACGCCCATCTGCTCGGCCTTGGCCTTGCTGGTGAAGCCCAGCTTGACGCCGACGACCCGCTCCCCGCGGCCGACCCGCAGCGCGATGCCCTCGCGCTGGACCAGGTACGCGGAGTCCAGGTCGACCTCCGTCCCGGCTGTCAGCTGGACGATGGGCGCACACCCCGTCCGGGCCCGGTCGAGCCGCTCGGCCAGCTCGGCGACGTCGCTCACGTGTTCTCCTCGATGCGGTGCGTGCGGTGGTGGCGGTGCGGGCTCCACGGCGTCATGCCGCCTCCCGCTCCACGAAGGTCGCGGTCAGCTCGCCGAGGCCGGCGATTCGCGCGTGGAAGGCGCCCGGGGCGGTGACAGGGACCGCTCGTCCGACCGCTCCGGAGAGGACCACGTCACCAGCCCGCAGCGCGACCCCCCTCGCAGCGAGGGCACGCGCGAGCGCGGTGACAGCGACGATCGGGTTGCCGACGACCGCACCGGCAACGTCGCTGTCCCGGCCGACCTGCGTGAGCACGGTGGTCGCGCCTGCCAGGTCGACCCCGGCCAGCGGACGCGGGATACTGCCGAGGACGAACGCCCCGCTCGAGGCGTTGTCGGCGACGGCCTCGGCCAGGGTGATGTCCCAGCCGAAGATCCGCGAGTCGACGACCTCGATCGCCGGCAGCACGAAGTCGGTCGCCCTGATCACGTCGGCGACGGTCGGGCGCTCCAGGTCGAGGTCCCGTCCGAGCACGAACGCCACCCCGACCTCCACCCGCGGCTGCAGGAGGCTGTCGAGCGAGATCGGCTCGCGGTCGCCGTACGCCATGTCGTCGAAGAGAGTGCCGAAGCCGGACCTGCCGTCCCCGACCAGGTGCAGCGCCGGGGTCGGGGACAGCCCGACCTTGTGCCCGACCACCCGGTGCCCGTTCTCCTGCCGGTACCGGCTGACCAGAGCCTGGACCTGGTAGGCCGCAGCGAGGTCGTCGGTGTCGATCAGGTCGCGCACGGGCTCGCACGGCTCTCCCCAGCGTGCGGCGTCGACCAGCCGCCAGGCGGCGTCGGTGATGTGGTCGTCGTTCACAGCTGCACGCAGACGTTCGTGGGCTCGGTGTAGAAGTGCAGGGAGTGCGTTCCGCCCTCCCGACCGATGCCGGACAGGCCGACCCCGCCGAACGGCGAGCGCAGGTCGCGCAGGTACCAGGTGTTGACCCAGGACATGCCGACGCGCATCTGCTGGGCGACCCGGTGGCCGCGCTCGAGGTCACGGGTCCACACGGCGGCGGCCAGGCCGTAGCGGGTGTCGTTGGCGAGCCCCACGGCCTCCTCCTCGGTGTCGAAGGGCATCAGCGCCGCGACCGGGCCGAAGACCTCCTCGCGGACCGCTCGCGCCTGCTGGTGCAGGCCGGCCCACAACGTCGGCTCGATCCAGGCGCCGCCGGCGAGATCCGCACCGAGGTCCGGGACGCCGCCGCCGACGAGCACCTCGGCCCCCTCCTCGACCGCCGTCGCGAAGTAGCGCTCGACCTTGGCGCGGTGCTCGACGGAGATGAGCGGCCCGGTGGTCGTGGCCTCGTCCTCGGGGCGTCCCAGGCGCAGGCCCCGTGCGTGCTCGACGAGGCCGGCCACGACCTCGTCGTACACCGGACGTTCGATGTAGACCCGCTCGGTGCACAGGCACACCTGGCCGGTGTTGGTGAAGATCGAGCGGCCGAGACCGGCCACCGCCTTGTCGAGGTCGGCATCGGCGAAGACGACCGCGGCGTTCTTGCCGCCGAGCTCGAAGGAGACCGGACGGACGAACGGCGCGACGCCCCGCATGATCGCCGACCCGGTGGCCGACTCCCCGGTGAAGGTGACGCCATCGATGTCGGGGTGGGTCGTCAGCAGCTCGCCGGCGGAGCCGGGACCGAAGCCGTGCACGACGTTGTAGACGCCGTCAGGCGCACCGGCCTCGGCGATCACCTCGGCGAGGAGCGTCGCGGTCGAGGGGGTCTCCTCCGACGGCTTGACCACGACCGCGTTGCCGCAGGCCAGCGCGGGCGCGACCTTCCAGGTCAGCAGCAGCAGCGGCAGGTTCCACGGGACGACGATCGCGACGACACCGAGCGGACGCGGGACCGCGTAGTTGAGGGCCCGGCGCCCGTCGGCCAGCTCGGTGAGGAAGGAGTCGAGACCGGTGGCGCTGACGGTGTCGGCGAAGGAGCGGAAGTTGACCACGGCGCGGGCCACGTCGAGCTCACGGGCCTGGCGCAGCGGCTTGCCGGTGTCGGCGACCTCGGCAGCCACGAACTCCTCGAACCGGGCCTCGATCCGGTCCGCGATCCGCCGCAGGAGGGCCGCGCGCTCGGCAACCGTGCTGCGCCCCCAGGCGCCGTCGACCGTACGCCGGGCTGCGGCGACCGCGGCCCCGACCTGCTCGGCGCCGGCCTCCTCCACGACCGCGACGAGCGATCCGTCGACCGGGCTGTGCTTCTCGAAGGAGGCGACGCCCTCGACGTACGCGCCACCGACGAAGTTCTGCAGGCGCTGAGCTGTTGCGTTGACCACACCCCGAGCGTAGGAACGTCAGCTATGTCCGTCCAATGCCCTTTCGCTCGCCAGCCATGCTCGCTCGGGCATACCTTGGCCTCATGGTCACGGATCGCCTCCTGGACGGCAGGCTCAAGCTGCGCCACCTGGTTCTGATCGTCCAGATCGAGGACGCCGGCAGTCTCGCCGGCGCGGCCGAGGCGCTCCACATCACCCAGCCCGTCGTCACCCGCGGGCTGCGCGAGGTCGAGGACCTCCTCGGTGTCGACCTGTTCGACCGGGGACGTCGCGGGGTGACCCCGACCCAGTTCGGCGAGACGCTCCTCGTGCACGCGCGGGCCGTGATCGCCCAGCTGCGGCAGGCGGACCGCCAGATCGAGCAGCTCGCGCGAGCCGACCTCGGCACCGTGACCGTCGGCACCCACCTCGCCGGCTCGAACGTGCTCCTCCCCCGGTCGATCGCCTCCCTCAAGCAGGAGCACCCCCAGCTCACCGTGGTCGTGCGCGAAGGTCCACCCGACGCACTTCATGCGGCGCTGCTCGCGGGCGACTGCGACCTCGTCGTCGGCCGCCTCACCGGTGGCGCTCCGACGACCGTCGTGCAGCACATGCTCTACCGCGAGCCGATCCGGGTGGTCGCCCGGGAGGGGCACCCGGCGGCCCGGCTGCACGAGCCGACGCTGGCCGAGCTCGCCCAGTACCCGTGGGTGTTCCCCATCAGCCAGACCACGCTGCGACGCGAGCTCGAGGAGGCGTTCGTCCACGAGGGTGTCGAGCTGCCGGTCAACCGGGTGGAGTGCACCACGATCCTGACCCTGCGCGAGCTCGTCGTCTCGATGGACGCCCTCGCCGTGCTGCCCGAGCTGATCGCCGTCGCCGACCCCGCGCTCACGGTGCTCGACGCCTCCCTCGCCTCGATCCGGCGAGCCGTGGGCGTGACCCGCGCCAAGCACCGGCCGCTCTCCCCCGCGGCCAACGCCATGCTCGAGCACCTCCGGGTCCAGGCCGCCACGCTCCCCCGACCTCGCTGACCCTCCGGGCCGGCACGCGCAGCAGCCCCCCGCACCGACAAGGCGGCGCGGAGGGCTGTGCTGTCCCGACGGGCAGGGACGGTCAGCGTCGGCGCAGACCCCGCGCGGCGATCCCACCGACCGCGGTCGCCCCCAGGGCCCCGATCGTCGTCAGCACGCGGCCCTGAAGGCGCGTACGGCGCAGCACGTCGGCATACGGCACCGTCGAGAAGGAGACCAGCTCGTACCGCGAGACCACGAGGGAGGGGAACCACCGCTCGAGAGCGTGCATCGCGGTGTTCTTGGCGCGGTGCACCCGCGAGTTCACGAGGTCCCGCATCTCCACGAAGTTCTGCAGCGCCATCGCCGCGATGGCGTCGGTGTTCGGCTTGCGGGCCTTCTCGTACGCCGGCAGCACCCGCGACCAGTCCCCGTCGTACTTGTCGAGCAGCGCGTCGATCTCGATGGCGTCCTCGAAGGCACAGTTGGCGCCCTGCCCGTAGAACGGGACGATCGCGTGAGCCGCGTCCCCGACCAGGGCCACCGAGGCGGCCGTCCCGTGCGCCGTCCACGGCCAGGCGTGCACGGTGACCAGTGATCCGACCGGGTTGGCGAGGTAGTCCTCGGTGAGGGTCGGCATCAGGTCCACGACGTCGGGGTACTCCCGGGCGAAGTGGGCATGCACCTCGTCGGCGGTGGTCAGCGAGGAGAGCCCGCCCGCACCGTCCTTCGGCCAGAACAGCGTGCAGGTGAAGGACTTGTCGAGGTTGGGCAGCGCGATCATCATCGAGCCGCCGCGTGCCCAGATGTGCAGCGCCGTCGGGTCGATGGCGAAGTCACCGCCGCGCGCCGGGATGGTGAGCTCCTTGTAACCGTGCTCCAGGAACTCCTGCGCGTAGTCCGAACCCTCACGGAACTGCACGGCCCGGCGCGTCGCACTGTAGGCGCCGTCGCACGCCAGGACGACCGAGGCGGGCATCTCGTGCACGCCGTCGGGGCGGAGCACGGTCACGATGCCGCGGTCCAGGTCGACCTGTTCGACACGGGCCTCGAACACCACCGTCACGCCCGGCGTCGCCTCGGCCGTGTCGAGCAGCGCCTCGTTCAGGCCCGACCGGCTGATCGAGTTGATCGCGCGCGTGCCGTCAGCACTGTAGGACTGGAAGTTCGGGCTTCCCGCGACGGGGTGGACCATCCGGCCCCGCATCGGCAGTGCCGCCGCCAGCGCCTCCTCGCGCAGGCCGACCCGCTCGAGGGCATCGAGGCCGCGGGCGGAGAGGGCGAGGTTGATCGACCGGCCACGCTCGGCCCCGGCCTGCCGGGGGTCGGCTCGCCGCTCGAGCACCGTGACGTCGTAGCCGCGTCGTCCGAGCAGCGTCGCCAGCAGGCAGCCGGCCAGACCGGCGCCGACGAGGGTGACGTCCTTGTTCGTGGTCACGAGGACTCCTGGATCCGGCGCAGCGCGTCGTACGCACGCCAGCAGTCGTGGTAGGTCGAGTACAGGGGAACCGGCGCCAGCCGGATCACGTCCGGGCGCCGGGCGTCGGCGATCACGCCGTAGTCCTTGCGCAGCGTCTCGGCGAGCTCGCTGACGTCGATCCCGTGCGAGCGGACCGAGAGCTGGCAGCCCCGACGGGCCGGGTCACGTGGCGTGATGACCTCGAAGTGGCTGGTGCCCAGGGTGTCGAGGAGCGACTCGAGGTAGCCGGTCAGCCGCTGGCTGCGCTGACGCAGCGTCGCGATGCCCACCCGGTCGAAGATCTCGAGGCTGAGCAGGACCGGCGCCATGGCCAGGATCGGCGGGTTGGACATCGACCAGGCGTCGGCGGTCGGCTGCGGGGTCACCTCCGGCGCCATCTGGAAGCGCACCGACGGGTCGGTGCTCCACCAGCCCTCCAGCCGCGGGATCGAGCGGTCCGCCAGGTGGCGCTCGTGGACGTAGGCGCCGGCAACAGCACCGGGCGCGCTGTTGACGTACTTGTAGGTGCACCACGCCGCCCAGTCCACGCCCCACTCGTGCAGCTCGAGCTCGACGTTGCCGGCCGCGTGCGCCAGGTCGAAGGCGACGATCGCGCCAGCGGCGTGACCCGCCCTGGTGATCAGCTCGAGGTCGAGGTGCTCGCCGGAGTAGTAGTTGACCGCCCCGAGCAGGACCAGCGCGACCGTCTCTCCCTCGGCGGCGAGGAAGTCGACGACGTCCTCACTGCGCAGGCAGTCCTCCCCGGGCCGGGGCCGGAGCCGGACGACCGTCTTGTCGGGGTCGAGGCCGTGCCACGCCGCCTGGCTGCGGACGGCGTAGCTGTCGCTCGGGAAGGTCGTGTCCTCGATGACGATCCGGGTGCGATCGCCCTCCGGACGGTAGAACGACGCCATCAGCAGGTGCAGGTTGACCGTCAGCGAGTTCATCATCACGACCTCGTGCGGTCGGGCACCGACCAGCCGTGCCGCCGGCTCGCGGAGCAGCTCGTGGTACGACACCCACGGGCGCCGCGCCTCGACGTGACCCTCGACGCCGAGCTCGGCCCAGTCGGCCAGCTCCTCGCCCAGACGCTCGGCCAGGGCCGCCGGCTGCAGGCCGAGCGAGTTGCCGGCGAAGTAGGCGATCTGCCCGTCGCCGTACGGCGGCAGGAGGAACTCGTCGCGCAGGGACCCGTCGGTGTCCGAGGCGTCGAGCGCCAGCGCGTCCCGCTCAGTCGGTGCGGGGTAGGAATCCATGACTCTCCCAAACTCGTCTCTTGTCCACCGGAACCGAGCGTAGGAACGGTCTGCTATGTCCGTCCAATGCCCTTTTCCGAGTCAGGTATGCCCACGCGGACATGCCTGGTGTGCGTCAGCGCACGCGGCGCAGGAAGCTCGCCGTGCGCTCGTGGCGGGGGTTGTCGAGCACTTCGGCGGCGGTGCCCTCCTCGACGACGACGCCCTGGTCCATGAAGACGACCCGGTCGGCGACCTCGCGGGCGAAGCCGATCTCGTGGGTGACGACGATCATGGTCATCCCATCTTCGGCGACCCGCTTCATCACCGCCAGGACCTCGCCGACCAGCTCGGGGTCGAGCGCGCTGGTGGGCTCGTCGAACATCATCAGCTGCGGCTGCATCGCCAGCGCACGGGCGATCGCCACGCGCTGCTGCTGACCGCCGGAGAGCTGCGAGGGGTAGGAGCCCTCCTTCTCCGCGAGGCCGACCGTTGCGAGGAGATCGCGCGCCCGTGCGACCGATTCGGCCTTCGGCTGCCTGAGGACCTTGACCGGTCCGTAGGTGACGTTCTCCAGCGCCGTCATGTGCTGGAACAGGTTGAAGTGCTGGAACACCATCCCGATCCGGCGCCGCGCACGGGCGACCGCGTGCTCGCTCTGCTCGTAGAGCACGCCCCGCTTCGTCTCGTAGCCGACCCGCTCCGAGCCGACCTCGACCACGCCGCCGTCGACCGGGTCGAGGTGGTTGATGCAGCGCAGCAGCGTGCTCTTGCCGGAGCCCGACGGTCCGAGGATGCAGACGATCTCGCCCTGGCGTACCTCCAGGTCGACACCACGGAGCACGTGGTTGTTGCCCATCCACTTGTGCACACCCTCGACCTTGAGCATGGTCGGGGTCGTGGTCGAGGTGCTCATGCGACGGCCTTTCCGGTACGCCGCACACCACCGCGCAGCCGGGTCCTGGCGCTGACCCGACGGTGTCCGGCCGACGCGCTGAAGTGACGCTCGAGGAAGTGCTGACCGACCGACGCGATGCTGACCAGGGCCAGGTACCAGATGGTCGCGACAGCCAGCAGCGGCAGGATCTTGAAGTTCTGGCCGTAGATCAACTGGGTCTTGGTCAGCAGGTCGCTGCCGCCGATGACCGACACCAGCGCGCTGGCCTTGAGCAGTCCGATGAACTGGTTGCCGGTCGGCGGGATGATCACCCGGATCGTCTGCGGGAGCACGATGCGGCGCAGCGCCTGGGGCCGGGTGAGCCCGATGCTCACGGCGGCGTCGGTCTGCCCGGGCGGCACCGACAGGATGCCGCCGCGGATGATCTCGGCCATGTAGCCCGACTCGGCGAGCGAGAGGGCGCACAGGCCGGCCGTGAATCCCGAGATGAGCGAGTTCGTGTCCTTGCCGAGGATGGTCGGGAACAGCACGGCCATGTTGAACCAGAGCAGCACCTGCACCAGCATCGGTACGCCCCGGAAGAACCACACGTATGCGCGGCCGATCAGCGCGGCGACCTTGTTCTGGCTCTGCGTCAGCATCGCGACCACGAACGCGACCGCGATCGAGATGACCATGCTCAGCACCGAGAGCAGCAGCGTGACCTTGATCCCGTCGAGGATCATCGGGTGGAACAGGTACTCACCCGTGACGGCCCAGTCGAGGTTGGGGTTGCGGGCCTGGGTGCGGACCAGGGAGGCGAGGGCGACCAGCGCCACGACGGCCGTCAGCCACTGGCCGTAGCGGGGCCGACGACGGGCCTTGATGGCGACCGACCGCCGGTCGTCCTCTCCCCGCAGGGAGAGGCGACCGGCGTCGACCGGCTGCGCGATCCGTTCGATGTCCACGGCACTCATCGTCAGGACGTCGCCAGGTTGATGCCGGGCGTCGGCAGGTCGATGACCTCGACGTCCCACTTCTTGAGGATCTCGTCGTAGGTGCCGTCATCGTGGATCGCCTTGAGAGCGGCGAAGAAGGCATCGCGCAGCTGGGTGTCGTCCTTGCTGAACGTCATGCCCAGGTAGACCTTGGGCTCGAAGTCCACCGGCAGCGACTCGAGCTTGTCGTCGGTCTCGCGGTTGATCACCGAGACGGCCATGTCCGGCCAGAACATCGCGTCCACACGACCCGAGACGAGGGCCAGGTTCTTGTCGCTGCTGCTCGGGAACGAGACCAGCTCCGTCGGGGGCTTGCCGGCCTTGACGCAGGCGGCGGCCATCATGTCGACCAGGCGCTTGGCGTCGCTGCCCTTGACGTCACCGATCTTGATCCCGCAGCCGCCGTCGACCTCGCTGGTGATGCCCTTCGGGTTGCCCTTCTGGACCATGAAGACGGTGCCGGCGACCTGGTAGTCGATGAAGTCCACCTGCGCCTGGCGCTCCTTGCGGTCGGTCATGCCGGCGATCGCGGCGTCGAACTTGCCGCTCTGCATGCCGATGAGCAGCTGGTCGAACGGGACCTTCTGCCAGTCGACCTCGAGACCGAGCTTGGCGGCCATCGCGTCCATCAGGTCGATGTTGAAGCCCTTGATCTGGGACTCGCCGATCGGCGTGAAGTTCGCGGGCTCGAAGTCGGGCTGGGTGCCGACGACGATGGTGCCCTGCTTGGCGATGTCGGCGGGGACCAGCTTGGCGAGCGCAGAGTCGGCCTTGGCACGCGGCTTCTCGGAGCTGCCGTCAGCGCCGCCGCCGCAGGCGGCAGCGGACAGCAGGACCGCGCCGAGCGCCGCGCCGGCGAGGCTCTTGCGGACGATCGTGCGGCGGTTCGGGGTACGGACGTTCATGTGGGTGACTCCTCATCAGATGCTGCCCGGAAGCGGGCCAGCGGGTGGGGTGGGTTGTTCCGAGAGGTCTTTTCAGCAGCAGGCGGGCACGAGGTCGTGGTCGGGCTGGTCGACGAAGACGTCAGCCCGCTCCATCTCGTCCCACATCGCCTGCACGATGCGGCCGGACTCCGCGAGGATGCGGTCCTCGTCGATCCCGAGGACGCGTCCGTCACGGACCTGCCAGTTGCCGTCGGTCATCACGTTGCGCACCGACAGGCCGTTGGCGTAGAAGAGGTGGTTGAGCGGTTCCCGCGGCACGGTGCCGACCCCGACGAGCAGGCCGGTGACGTCGATGCTCGTCAGGTCGGCCTTCGCGCCCGCCTCGATCCGCCCGAGGTCGTCGCGGCCCAGGCCCCGGGCGCCGCCGACGGTCGCCGCCTCCAGCCCGGTCCAGATCGACGGGCGCACCATCGGGACGGGCGTGCTGTCACCGAGGAAGTCGGCGCGGATCCGGCCGTAGATCACGGCCATCTTGAGGTTCTCGAGGTAGTCGTTGGAGTGGGTGTCCAGGCCGATGCCCGAGTTGACTCCGGCGCCGAGCGCCTCGGGCCACGGCCACTGCGCGGGCGTGACGCCCGCGCCGGTGCCCGACGGGCAGTTGGCGAAGGTGAAGTGGTCGTTGGCCAGGATCGGCAGGTCCCGGACGAAGTCGATGCCGAGCAGGTGGGCACCGAACACCCGGACCGAGCCGTCGAAGATCCCCAGGCTCTCCAGCCACGGCACCTCGTCATGACCCCACAGCCGCTGCAGTGCCTGGGTGTCCGGCTGGGGCGCGCGGCCGTAGCCCGACTGCAGGTGGATGTGCAGCCCGTGCAGCTCCTGCGCAGCGGCCTTCATCGCGAGGTAGGTCTCGGGGGTGTGCACCGCGTTGGTCGCCGGCGCCATCATCGGCCGGATCCGGCCGTCGTCGACGCCGTCGATGCTGCGGGCGTAGACGAGGTTCTCCTCGATCTCGGCAAGCGTGCCGGCCACCGAGTCGAACAGCGGCTGGTCGTCCTCGCCGCGCTTCCAGATCGGCAGGATCCGCTTCATTCCCGGTACGGCGCCTGACGGGTAGCCCCGCAGGCCCAGCTCCCGGGCGACACGCACGTAGCTCTGCATCTGGCGCAGGCTCTTCGACATCTCGACCTGGGTCGTGCAACCGCCTCGCACCATCTCGACCAGGTTGAGCGCGGTCATCAGGTCGAGGTCCTCGTCGCTGAGGTCGTCGAGCATCACCATCGCGTGCAGGAACTGGCGCCCCTGACGCAGCTCGACACCCTTGGCCATCGGCGTGAGGTTGCCCTCGACGTAGCCGCGGGTGGCGGCGCCACCCGCGGCGTGGCCGTGCATCGAGATGAAGCCGGGGACCAGCACCTGTCCGTGCATGTCGACCCGCTCGTCGACCGAGCCGCGCTGGGGACGGACCTCGAGGATCCGGTCACCCTCGACGACGACCTCGTGGTCGCGCAGCAGCGTCATCCGGCCGTCCTGCCAGGCGAGCACCCAGCTGGGCGCCAGGACGACCGGACCCGCGGTGGGCACCGTGGTCCGCTCGCCCCGGACCTTGTCCAGCAGGGCACCGCGAGCACCGATGCTCGCCTGCAGACCCTCGCGTCGTGCGCTCTCAACAGTCACTGCTTCTCCTGCTTCTCGGCTTCATTCGGTCGATGGACTATGGTCTACCATTTACCAACGGAAGGTGGCAAGGGTCACACCCGGAAATCTCGGCAGCGATTCCACCGACACAGGCCGCGGCACCGACGCGCGCAGGCAGCAGCCGGGGCAGCACACCGAGGACCCGACGCCCGGCGGGCACACCGGCCCGCCGGCGTCAGGCCACGCCGCGGCCGACGACCTCGCCGGCCAGGGGGCCGGCGAGGGTCACCGACCCGAAGGGCGGACGGGCGTCAGGAGCGGGGCGAGAGCTCGAGCATGCGGAGGGTGTTCTCCGTCGTCTCGCGGACGTGGTCCCCGGCGAGCGCGGCCGCGTGATCAGCATTGCGCGCAAGGATCGCCTCGAGGATCCGGGCGTGCTCGTCGACGTGGTGCCCCTGGTGCTCGCGCGTCATCCAGAAGAGGCGCCGGAGATGACCATGGAGGCTGGCCATGTGGGCCTGGAGCAGCACATTCCCCGTACAGCGGGCGATCTCCTCATGGAATTGCACGCTTGCCGTGGCCGCTTCCTCGAGATTGCCCGCCTGGACCGCAGCACGGCAGGCAACCTGGATCGCCGCCAGCCGCTCAGCGCCAGCGCTGTCGTGGCGCTGGGCAGCAAGTCGCGCGGCAAGCACCTCCAACGGCTGTCGCAGCTCGAGCAGGTTCAGGACCTCCGGCCCGCCGAACTCGGTCACCACCGATCCGCGCCGGGGCAGCTGGATGACGAGGCCCTCCCCCGTCAGCTGCTGGAGCGCCTCGCGAATGGTGATCCGGGAGACCTCCATCTCGGCGGACAAGTCGCGCTCGACCAGGCGGTGTCCTCCCGGGAGTCGACCCTCGACGATCCGGTCCCGGATGTTGTCGACCACATGGTCGCGCAGCGAGCGGAACTGAGAGCCGAGCGTGTCCGGAGAGGTCATGGCTGGGTCCTTCCCGTGGATGTGATGGACGACACTCTTGGTCTACCATAGTCCAGACGAATGGAGACTGACCAGATGATCGACAAGAAGATCCTGCAGGACGTGCACCTCCCCGACGGAACCGGGCCGGTGGACATCGCCATCGAGGACGGCCGGATCGCGGCCGTGGGCCCCGGCCTCGCCGTACCGACGGACGCGACCGCGGTCGACGGCCGGAGCGGAGTCGTCATCCCCGGCCTCGTCGATGCCCACTGCCACCTCGACAAGACCCTGTGGGGCACGCCCTGGCAGCCGCACTCGGCCGGCGGTGCCGCGATCGAGGACCGGATCCGGAACGGCGAGGTGCGACGCGCCGAGCTCGGCCTGCCCAGCCGTGACAGCATCCGCGCCCTGCTGGCCACGATGGTCACCGCCGGCACGACGCTGGTCCGCACCCACACCGACGTCGACCTGAGCTGCCGCCTCGAGGGCATCGAGGCGGTCACCGAGGTCGCCACCGAGCTCGCCCACGCGGTCGAGGTCGAGCAGGTCGCCTTCCCGCAGGGCGGGCTGCTGACCCGTCCCGGGACCCTGGCCCTGCTGGCCGATGCGATCGACGCCGGGGCCACGGTCGTCGGCGGCATCGATCCGTCGGCGCTCGAGCGGAACCCGGTCAAGCACCTCGAGACCGTCTTCACGCTGGCTGCCGAGAAGGGCGCCGGGATCGACATCCACCTGCACGAGCGCGGCACGCTGGGCGCCTTCGCGATGGAGCTCACCGTCGAGCTCACCGAGTACTTCGGCCTCCAGGGGCGGGTCGCCCTGTCCCACGCCCCCGCGATCGCCGACATCGACCCCGAGCCCGCCCGCCGCCTGGCCGACCGGCTCGCCGCGGCCCGGATCTCGCTGGCCACGGCGACGGTCTACAACACGCCCGTGATGCCGGTCGCGATGCTCGCCGAGGCCGGAGTGACCCTGGCCTCCGGCAATGACGGGATCCGCGACCTCTGGGGGCCGTACGGCACCGGTTCGATGATCGAGCGCGTCTACCACCTGTCCTTCCGCAGCGGCTTCCGTCGCGACGACCAGATCCTCAGCGCCCTCGCCACCGCCACTACCGGCGGGCGGCGGATGCTCGGCCGCGACGAGGTGGAGGTGGCCGCCGGCTCGGCAGCCGACCTGGTGGTTCTCCCCGTCCCCAACGCCGCCGAGGCGGTCGTCCTGCGCCCGACTCCTGCGCTCGTGCTGAAGGGTGGCGTCGTCGTCGCGAGGGACGGCGTCCTGGCCTAGGAGCCAGCGGCGGCGCGGGCGATCAGGTCGTCCTGCTCGGACGTGCCCCCGCTGACACCCACCGCGCCGACGACCTCGGCCCCCACCCGGATCGGGCAGCCCCCGGACAGCGGTGTGAAGCCGGGGACCGTGCCGACCAGGGCGGGGAACGCCGGCTCGGCCGCGGCCCGCTCCTGCCAGACGGAGGTCGGGACGCCGAAGGCGGCTGCCGTGCCGGCCTTCCCCTGCGCGGCCCGGGCGACGAGCCCGGACACGTCGTCCATGCGGACGGCGACGACCGGCTCGCCCCAGGGGTCGGTGACGACGACCGCCACCGCGAGGCCGGCCGTCGCCGCCGCGGCGAGCACCCGGTGGGCGACGGCCTCTGCCTCGGTGAGCGTGATGACCGCACGCGTCGTCGGCACGACGCGCCTACCAGCCGCGTTCGGCGAGCCGGTGACCGACCGGGAGGTCGTCGACGTTGATGCCGACCATCGCCTCACCCAGACCACGCGAGACCTTCGCGACCACGTCGGGGTCGTCGAAGAACGTCGTTGCCTTCACGATCGCCTCGGCCCGCTCGGCCGGGCTGCCCGACTTGAAGATCCCCGAGCCGACGAACACACCCTCAGCACCCAGCTGCATCATCATCGCCGCATCCGCCGGGGTCGCGATGCCACCCGCGGTGAACAGCACCACCGGCAGCTTGCCCGTGCGCGCCACCTCGACCACCAGGTCGTACGGCGCCTGCAGCTCCTTCGCCGCCACGTACAGCTCATCAGCGGTCAACACGGTCAGCCGCAACAGCTCGGCACGGATGGTGCGCATGTGGGTGACCGCGTTCGACACGTCACCGGTGCCGGCCTCACCCTTCGAGCGGATCATCGCCGCACCCTCGGTGATCCGACGCAGCGCCTCACCCAGGTTGGTCGCACCACACACGAACGGAACCGTGAAGGCCCACTTGTCGATGTGGTTCGCGTAGTCGGCCGGGGTCAGCACCTCGGACTCGTCGATGTAGTCGACACCGAGGGACTGCAGCACCTGCGCCTCGGCGAAGTGCCCGATCCGGGCCTTGGCCATCACCGGGATCGAGACCGCGGCGATGATGCCGTCGATCATGTCGGGGTCGCTCATCCGCGACACGCCACCCTGGGCACGGATGTCCGCGGGGACCCGCTCCAGCGCCATCACGGCCACCGCACCGGCGTCCTCGGCGATCTTCGCCTGGTCGGGGGTGACCACGTCCATGATGACGCCACCCTTCAGCATCTCGGCCATCCCGCGCTTGACCCTCGTGCTGCCCTGCACCGCGGCGCTCACTCGGCCACCGGACCGACGTACGCCCACGCCTCGACCTCGAGCAGCATGCGGGGATCGAGCAGCGCGGAGACGACGACGGTGGTGCTCGCCGGGGCGTCCGCCAAGGGGAAGACCTCACCCTTCGCCTTGCTGTACGCCGGGAAGTGCGCCGCGTCGGTGAGATAGCAGACCAGCTTGGTCACCTGCTCGAGCGTCGCACCCGCCTCGTCGAGGGCCAGCCGGACGTTCTCGAAGCACTGCCGCGCCTGCTCGTACGGGTCATCCGTGGCGATCTGCGCGGAGGCGTCGAGCGCCACCTGGCCGGAGAGGACGACGAAGTGCCCGCTGCGCACCGCCTGCGACATGCCGTCGAAGCGCAGGTGCGGCGGGTTGAAGCCCCTCATGGCATGCCCGCGGACGCAGCGGTGCTGACGTCGAGCGTCGTACCGCTGACGTAGCGGGCGGCGTCGGACACGAGGTAGAGCACTGCCTGGGAGATGTCCTCGGGCGCGACCCAGGGGACGCGCATCGGGCTCATCGCGGCGTACGCCGGCTCCACCTGGGCCTTCGTCGGCGCGTCGAGGTCGGGGCAGAACAGCCCGTAGAGCGCGTCGTTGTGGACCATCGCGGTGTCGACGGTGGCCGGGCAGACCGCGTTGACGGTGATGCCGGACGACGCCGCCTCGAGAGCGAGGGTCTTCACCAGACCGATGACGCCCCACTTCGCGGCGACGTAGTGGGCGAGGTTCGGGGTGCCCATCCGCCCGCCCATCGACGAGGTGGCGACGATCCGGCCGTGTCCCTGCCGCAGCATCGGCCGGACGGCGGCGCGCATGGTCTTGAAGACGCCGGTCAGGTCGACGCCGATCATCTCGTCCCAGGCCGCGTCGTCGAGCTCCCAGAACGCCCCGAAGCCGCACACGCCGGCGTTCGCGACCGCAATGTCCAGCGTGCCGAACCGCTCCACGCCGTCGGCGACCACGGCCTCGACGGCATCCGTGTCGCGGACGTCGCAGCGCACGGTGTGGCAGGCGACGCCGAACGCCTCGACCTGCGCCTTGGTCTCGACGAGGTCCTCGGGCGTCGCGAGTGGATAGGGAATGGTCGCCAGGTCCTCGCAGAGGTCGACCGCGATCACGTTGGCGCCCTCCGCGGCGAGCGTCAGCGCATGCGAGCGCCCCTGGCCGCGAGCGGCGCCGGTGATCAGCGCGGTCCGGCCGTCGAGCTTGCCCATGTCGTCTCCTTCTCTGGTGCGGGTGGGAGGTTCAGCCGTCCGCGCGGACGGAGAGCCTGCGGAGCTTGGTGAGGACGACGGCAAGGATCAGCGCGCCGCCCTGGAAGGTGGAGATCACCCAGAACGGGATCCCCTGCAGCTGCAGGCCGTTGATGCCGATGGCGAGGATCGCCAGGCCGACGAGCAGACCCGGGACGTTGAACCGGCCGGGCTTGATCATGGTCGAGCCGAGGAAGGCCGCAGCGTACGACGGCAACAGATACTGCGCGCCGACGTCCGGCTGCCCGGTCCCGATGCGTGAGGTGTAGACGAGGCCGGCGAGCGAGGCGCAGAAGCCCGACACGACGAATGCCAGCACCAGGATCCGGTTGGTCGGCACACCGGCCAGGCGGGACTGCTCGCGGCCGAATCCGGTCGCGTAGATCATCCGGCCCAGCGGGGTCATCTCCAGCACGTAGTAGACGACCAGCGCGAGCACGACGACCAGCACGATCGGGTTCGGGATGCCGAACAGCTCGCCCCGGCCCAGGTCGGTGAAGCCCTTCGGTATGTCACGCGAGACGACCTGGCCGTTGGCGACCAGCTGCGAGACCCCGAGGAAGATCGAACCCGAGCCGAGCGTGACGATGAACGGGTCGATGCTGAGCCGGACGACGAGCAGCGCGTTGAGCAGGCCCGCCGTCGAGCCGACGAGAAGCGTGACGAGGATGGCGGCCGGCACCGGCATCGAGCCGGCCGTCTGCTGGAAGGTCCAGGCCGAGGTGATCACCGACAGCGTGAGCACGCCGCCGATGGAGATGTCGAAGACGCCGGCAGCGAGCGGAAACAGCAGGCCCAGCGCCACCACCGCGGTGATCGTCTGGTTGTTGACGACGGCGAGCAGGTTGCTGCTGGTGAGGAAGACGCCGGGCGAGGCGATCGTGAACGCCACGATCATCGCGACGAGCAGCAGCGGTCCGGCCCAGCGGTCGAGCAGGTCCAGCCCGAGCCGGCCGCGCCGCTTCTCGGCGGGGTGGGCCGCGACCTCCTCAGCCGGCTGCGTAGCAGAGCTCAACGATTCGCTCACGGGTGATCTCCTTGTCGGTCAGTTCGTCGGCGACGACTCCGTCGCGCAGCACCAGGACGCGGTCGCAGGTGGCAGCGAGGTCGTCGGTGTCGGAGGAGCACAGGAGGACGGCGGTGCCGTCGTTCCGCGCCGCCTCCACGAGGAGGCGCAGGATCTCGGCGGTGCCGCCGACGTCCACGCCGTGGGTCGGCTCCTCCAGCACCAGCACCCGCGGTGAGGTGCGCAGCAGTCGTGCCACGTAGGCCTTCTGCGCGTTGCCGCCGCTGAGCAGCTCGATCGGCCGCTGCACGTCGGGCGGTCGGATCCGGTAGCGCTCGACGAGCGCGACCGCCTCGGCCCGCTCGGCGCGGTGCCGGAAGCGCCCACCCCGCCAGTACGGCGACAGGTCGGCGATCGTGATGTTCTCGGCCACCGACATGCCGGTGATCCGCTTCTGGTCGCGCTCGCCGGGCAGCACCGCGACCCCGAGCCGCCGCAGCGCCCGGACGCCGGGGCGGGCCACGGGCACTCCCCCGACCGCGACCGTGCCGGCGTGCAGCGGCGCGCGCCCCTGGAGCAGCCGGACGACCTCGTGGACGCCGGAGCCAGCGAGGCCGGCCACGCCGAGCACCTCGCCCGCGCGCAGGGTCAGGCTGGCGCCGGCCAGCTCACGCCCGGCGACGACGTCGTCGAGCTCGAGCACCGGGGCGCCCGTCGTACGTCCGGCGGCACGGTCGGCGGCCCGCACCGCCTGGACCTCGCTGCCCGCGATGACGCGGGCGAGATCCTCGCGGGTGAGCGCGGAAACGCTCTCCTGGAGCACGACCGCGCCGTCGCGCAGCACGGTGACCCGGTCGGCGAGGTCGATGACCTCCTCCAGCCGGTGCGTCACGTAGACGACGCCGACGCCGCGCGCGGCGAGGGTGCGGACCAGCCGGAACAGATGCTGCACCTGCTCCTCCGGCAGCGCCGCCGAGGCCTCGTCGAGCACGAGCACCCGGATCGCGTCGGGGTCGTCGATCGCCCGGGCGATCGCGACCTCGGTCCGCTCCACGGCCGACAGTCCGGCCACCTCGGCAGCCGGGTCGATGTGGCCCAGCCCGAGGTCGTCGAGCCGCGCCCGGGCCGCGGCCCGCTCTCCGCGCCAGCGGATGGCGCCCAGCGTGCCGGCCCGGTAGGTGCCGACTCCGAGCCGGAGGTTCTCCAGCACCGAGAGCTCGTCGACCAGGCCGATGTCCTGGTGGATGATCCGGACACCCGCCCGGCTGACCGCCACCCCGTCGCCGAACCGCAGCCGCGTTCCGGCGACAGAGCAGCGTCCGCCGTCAGGGTGGTGGAACCCGGAGAGCACCTTGATCAGGGTCGACTTCCCGGACCCGTTGTGGCCCAGCAGGGCGTGGATCTCGCCGCGCGCGACCGTGAAGTCGACGCCGTCGAGGGCCCGCTGTCCGGGGAAGGTCTTGACGATCCCCTGCAGCTCCAGCGCTGCCGCGTCGTCCGTGGTCATGGTGTCTCCGCTCTCGTCCGGGTCAGCTCAGCTGACGCCCCAGAGCGCCTTGAACTGGTCGCGGAACCCGTCGGCGCCTTCGTAGGTGCCGCTCTTCGGCGCGCTGTCCTGGGTCATCAGCAGCTGAGTCGGGTTCTCGATGCTGTCCGGGATGGTCTGGCCGGCCTTGAGGCGCAGCGCAGCATCGACGACGGTCCAGCCGTTCTCGTAGACACCCGACGCGACGTCGGCCTTGATGATGTCGCCCTGACGGACCAGCGCCAGCGTCGGCTCGTCACCGTCGAAGGTGCCGACCGAGATGCCGTCCTGCTTGCCCGCCTGGCGTACGGCGTCCGCCGCCATCACGCCCGAGAAGCCCGGGGTGCTGACCACCCAGTTGAGGCTCGGGTTGGACTGGATCTTGGCCTGCAGCGCGGGCGGCAGGTCGGTCTGCGCGGTCGCAACGCTGAACCGGTCGACGCTCACCTTGCAGCTCGGGCACTTGTCGAGCGCGGCCTTGACGCCGTCGGCGCGCTGGCCGTTGCACTGGTAGACGGTGTCGGCGAAGATCGCGACGTTCGCCTTGCCGCCGGACTGCGACACGATGTAGTTGCCGAGCAGCTCGCCCTCGATCTGGCAGACGTTCCCGACCTCGACCGTGTTGCCCTTCGCCGGGTCCGGGAGCTGCGCGGTGAACTGGCCGATCACCGGGATCTTCAGCTCGTGCGCCTTGGCGTACGCCTCGGAGGCGTCGGCCGACGGCCGCGCGTTGTTGACGATCACGTCGGGCTTGGCGTTGACCGCCTGGCTCATGCAGTTCTGGAAGGAGGCGACGTCGCTCTTGGCGTCGCAGACCTCGAGCGCGAAGCCGAGCACCTCGGTCGCCTGGCGCACGCCCTCGACCTGGGCCACGCAGCCGGGGATCGACTGGTCGCAGCCGACGAAGTAGACGGTCATCGAGGCCGGCGGCTCGACCGCGCCGAGGCCCTTGACGGCGATCTCGGTCGGCACCTGCACCGCGGTCTGCGCGGCGGCCTTGGCCTCGTCCAGCCAGGGGCCGCTGGCGGCCGGGCCGTCGTTCGTGGTCGTGTCCGAGCTGTTGCAGCCGGCCAGCGCCACGGTGGCGGCGACCACCAGGGCGGCGATCGCGGCGCCGCGGCGGCGACGTGCGCGAGGGAGGTTGTTGGAAGGCACGGGCATTCCTCTCGTTGGGTTGGGTCGGGTGTTTTCGGGCGCCCGAGCTCCGTCCCCGACGCGGGCGCCGGGGACAGCAGGTGGTGGTGGGTCAGCGGCGGGTCAGTGCGCGTGCGCGACGATCGCCTCGCCGAGCGCCTTGATGCCGCGCTCCAGCTCGTGGTCGGGAGCGTGGCTGTAGGCGAGCCGCAGGTAGCCCTGGCCGGCGTCCTGGCCCAGGAACTTCTCGCCAGGGCGGCAGAAGACGCCGTTCATCGCGGCCTCGTGCTGGGCCTTCTCCCAGTCGACGTTGTCGGCGATCTTGAGCCACAGGTAGTAGCCGCCGTCGGGCACCTCGAAGGTGACCAGCCCGCCGCAGTGCTCGCGCACCGCGGCCGCGGCGAGGTCGCGCTTGCGGCGATAGACCGCGTTGGCGCGCTCGATGTGCGGGTCGAGCAGGCCCTCCTTGAGGTACTGCTCGAGCATCCGGCAGAACCACTGGCTGACGCCGAGGTCCTGGCGCACGGAGGCCAGCGCGTGGATCAGCCGCTCCGGCGCGGTGATCCAGCCGATCCGCAGCGCGGGCGCGAGCACCTTCGAGAAGCCGTGGCTCTGCATGACGCGGCCCAAGGTGTCCATGCTGAGCAGCGACGGCACGGGGTCGCCGCTGTAGCGGAGGTCGGCGTAGATGGAGTCCTCGAGGATGACGAAGTCGTACTCCTCGGCGACCTCCAGCAGCCGGCGCCGGCGGTCCTCCGGCATCACGACACAGGTCGGCAGCTGGAAGGTCGGGATGACGTAGAGCAGCTTGGGTGTGACGCCGTCGCGGCGCATCTCCTCGAGCCGCTCGACCAGGGACTCGATCACCAGTCCGTGCTCGTCGATCTCGACGGTGCGGATGTCGGCGCCGCGCATCTGCATGAAGCGCATGGCGTACGGGAAGGTCGCCTTCTCGACGAGGACGCCGTCACCGGGGTTGACCAGCGCGTTGACCGCGAGCGCGATGGCCTGCACCGAGCCCGAGGTGAGGATCAGGTTGTCGGCGCCGATGCCGTCGACCTTCTGGGTCTTCGACAGCCACGCGGCGACTTCCTCGCGCAGGCCGGTGTGGCCGAGCATCAGCTCGATGTACGACGGCAGGTAGACGATCTGGTCGGTCTTCTCCTCGTAGCCGAAGGAGATGTACTCCAGCGCGCGGCCGCCGTCCCGCTCGAGGACCTTGCTCATCAGCCGGTCGAAGTCCTCCAGCGGGAAGGTCTCCTCGGCCGCGATGCCCTGGTCGAAGTTGAAGGTGACCTGGGCCGGCGGGTCGGGGAAGAACAGGGCCGGGCCACCGGCGGCCAGGTCGGACAGCTTGTCGGTCGGGTCGAACGTCACGTGGGGCTCCTTGGTTGTCAGGCGTCGGGGGGCGGAGTGCGTCAGGCGCTGTGGAAGGCGTTCCAGCCACCGGCGACGTCGAGCGCCGTGCCGGTGATGTAGCGGGCCTCGTCGGAGGCGAGGAAGAGGACGGCCTCGGTCGCGTCGCCGACCTCCAGCCACGGCACCGCCATCGGGTTGAGGGTGGCGAAGGTGTCGCGGACGTCGTCCGTCGTCGGCGCGGCCAGGTCGGGGCGGAACAGGCCGTAGGTGAGGTCGTTGTGGCACATGTCGGTCGACACCGACATCGGCGAGATCGCGTTGACCGTCACGCCGTACGGCGCCAGCTCGATCGCGACCGACTTCACGAGACCGATGACACCCCATTTCGAGGCCGCGTAGTTGGCGTTGTTGGGTCCACCTTCGCGGCCGACCGCCGACGCGGTCGCGACGATGCGCCCCGACCGCTGCTCGGCCATCACCGGCGCCACGGCACGGATGCTCGCGGCCACTCCCCCGAGGTTGACGTCCACCACGTCGCGCCAGACGTCGTCGGCCATCTCCCGGACCGGGCCGAAGGCGGCGATGCCGGCGTTGGCCAGCAGCACGTCGACCCGACCGAACCGGTCGACGGTCGCGGCGACGACGTCGCGCATCTGCTCGGCGCTGCGGGTGTCCGCCTTGAACGCCAGGCTCTCAGCGCCCAGGGACTCGACCATGCGAGCGGTCTCGTCGAGCTCGGCGGGCGTGGCCATCCGTGAGGCGCACGGGATCTGCTCGGCGATGTCGACCAGCACCACGTTGGCACCGCGCTGCGCGAGCGCGATGGCGTGGGAGCGGCCCTGCCCCTTGGCGGCGCCGGTCACCAGCGCGACGCGGCCGTCGAAGTTCCTCATCGGTCTCTCTCTCGTCTGCTCGGCCGGATCAGGCCGTGTTGGTGGCGGCCAGGCCGGCCGAGACGTCGATGACGGCGCCGGTGCGGTCGAGGCCCGGCTCGGCGACCAACTGGTCGACGGCCCGGACCACGGCGGCGACATCGACGTACGTCGTGCTGCTGGGGTGGCGCACGCGCAGCGCGTGCTCGGCGGCGCCACGATCGGGACCGGCCACCGCGGCCGAGCCGTCGCGGCCGGCCTGCAGCACCGACCAGTACGACGGGTCGGCAGTCATCGCGGTGTCCATCACGCCCGGGCAGACCACGCCGACCGCGACGCCGTGCTCGGCGGCCTCGTGGGCCAGTGACTTGGCCAGCCCGATCTGCGCCCATGCGGCGGCCGCGTAGTGGCTCAGCCCGAAGGCGCCGCGGCGTCCCTCCTCGGCGGCGACCACGACGATCCGGCCGTTGCCGACGGCCTCCAGGTGGACGAGAGCCTCGCGGAGCACGTGGTACGTGCCGTGCAGGTTGGTGTCGACGACGGCGTCCCAGGCGGCGTCGCTCATCGTCGCCGCGGTCGCGGCCGTGCGCACGCCGGCCGCGCACACCACCGTGTCGAGGCCACCGAGCGCGGCCACCGTCTCCGGCAGCGCGGCGCGAACCTGCTCGACGTCGCGGACGTCGACCGCGGCCACGTGGCCACGCACGCCGACGACCGCCCGGGCCTGGTCGAGCTCGGCGGGTCCCGACAGCGGGTAGCCGAGCTCCATCACACCGGGCGCATCCCAGACCGCGACCCGGGCGCCGGCGTCCACGAAGGACGCGGCGACCGCCGCGCCGAGCCCGCGCGCGCCGCCGGTGACGAGCACCCGACGCCCGTCGTGACGCGTTGAATTTCCGTTCATGTGGCTAGTCCTACCGTGGCCCACGAACATGTGTCAAGGGCCACAGCGAGCCGCCGGTTCCGCGGAGATTCGCGCGTATTCAAGCGGAATACGACGATTCGGCACCGAATGCCACAACGGGTGACGGAAAATTCATATCTCCTGAATTGTTGTTCATAAATGGCGCTGGGCCCGAGCCACTGGCTAGCCTTCGGGCAGTCCGAACCCGACCCACAGCCCACGAGAGGCGCTCGGTGACACTCCCTCCGACCCGGCAGGCGTTGATCGACGCTGCCGTCGACGTCTTCACTGAGAAGGGCCTGCACGGCACCCGGGTGACCGACGTGACCAAGCGCGCCGGCGTCGCGGCGGGGAGCTTCTACACCTACTTCGACACCAAGGAGGCGCTCTTCCTGGAGGTCGTCGAGGTCGCCCGCCAGGAGCTGGCCGCCGAGGTGCCGCGGGCCCGGTTCTCCGACGCCGAGAGCGCCCGCGCGTGGCTGCTGGACGTCGTACGGCTCCAGGTCACCCGGTTCGCCGAGGGCGCCGCGACCTGGCGGATGATCAACGCCGCCGCACTGGGCAACGTCCAGGTGGCCACCGCCCTGCGCGCCCAGGACGACCCGCTCACCCGGGCCCTCACCGACGAGATCGGGTTCTGGGCCGAGCAGGGCTGGATCGACCCCGGCGCGGGCAGTGCCGTCGTCGTCGAGGCGCTGATCGCGCTCACCGAGCAGTCGGTGCAGCAGTGGTGCTCCGACGAGAGCACCGCGTTCGACGCCGAACGGGCCACGGCCGCGATCGCCGACGCCTGGACGGCCATCCTGCGGATGCCGCCGAGAGGTGCAGGGCGATGAGCGAGCGAACCCCGCAGACCACCCAGGGCAGCCGTACCCGCGGCGCGCTGCTGCGCGCCGGACGACGGGTGCTGGAGCGCAAGGGCCTGCACAAGACCCGGATCTCCGACATCACCAAGGAGGCCGAGGTCTCCGTCGGCACCTTCTACCTGCACTTCGAGAACAAGGACGACCTGTTCCGCCAGCTGCTCATCACCGTCGAGGACGAGGTCTACGGCGAGCTGGTGCCTGCCGAGCCGGGAGCGGTCGACCCGGCACAGCGGATCCGCGAGACCAACCGGCTCTACCTCACCGCGTTCAAGCGCAACGCTGCCTTCTGGACCTGTGTCGAAGCGGCCGCGCTGGAGCAGCCCGACCTGCCCGGCGTGCTCGCCGAGCGCAACCGCTACTACCGCAGCCGCACCGAGCGCGCCATCGCGCGATGGCAGGCCGCGGGGCAGGTCGCCCCCGAGGTCGACCCGGCCACCGCTGCCTTCCTCCTCGGCGCGATGACCGAGCGCCTGGCCTACCTCTGGTACGTCTTCGGCCACCGCGACGACGTCGACCAGGCGACCGACGACCTCACGCGGCTCTGGCTCAACTACCTGGGGCTGGCCTGATCTCTCCCAGGACGGCGTCGCGGTCGTCGGCCAACACGAAGCCGGCGGCGATCGCGGCGTCCGTGGCGGCGACGTACGCCGCTCGGTAGGCGTCGGGGGTGGCCCAGCGCGCAGCCAGGACCTCCGCCGGGAGCGGGAGGGTGCGGCCGAACAGGCCGCAGATGACCGAGGCCCCGGGGCCGGCGTCGCCGGAGACCACGTCGGCGGGAGCGTCGACGACGGGGGTGCGGATGCCGCCACGGACGATGCCGAGGTCGTCGCGGACGAAGCCGCCGTCGACGATCTCGAGCGGCGGGGCGGCCGGGGCGGCGGGGCCGCCGCGGGCCCAGGTGTCGAGGTGGCGCAGGGCCGCGCGGGCGACGTACACGTGCTGGCCGCGGTTGACCGGGTCCGGGCAGCCGAGGAAGGCCTCGAACTCGCCGATCTGGAACAGGTCGGCGTGGGCGGCACCGGCGACCTCCCAGACGCGCAGCATCGGGCCGTCCGGCTGGCGTGCGGGCAGGTAGTTGATCCGGCCGAGCAGGTCGCCCTCGGCCTCCAGCACGATCACGGGCACGTCGAGGTCGTCGCGGACCGGTGTCGGCTCGCCCGCGGCGCGGGCGGCGAGCAGGTCGATGCCCCGGCCGGGCTCGCCGAGCGGTGCGGCGACGTCGCCGCGACTGTGGACCAGGAAGCCGTCGAAGAAGCGCTCGGTCGGGTGGACGTGGTTCAGGTAGGTCGTCAGCGTGTACGCCGACTGTGACTGCCCGATCGCCAGCACCCGCTCCGCACCCGTCAGCTCAGCGACGGCCCGGGCGACCTCGGTGAAGATGCCGTACGCGTAGGCGTCGCCGGGGTGGTCGAGCCCGCCGTAGCGCGCCGGGTCGACCGCCGTGAGGCCCTGCAGCGCCGCGCCCTCGACCGCGACCGTTGCCGTGCCGCTCTCGACGCCGTTGAGCTGCGCGGACACCCCGGCCCAGGCGTGGCCCTGCCGGACCAGCTCGTCGGCCAGGTACGTCCAGTCGGGCGCCGCGTCGGCGCCGCTGCTCACGTTGAGCCACTCCACGACGAGGGTCCCGCTCGCGGGCGCCTGCATCGGCCGGCGTACGACGACCCGGGTCGTGAACCGCGCCTCCCCGTGGGTGGGGTCGGCGGCTGCGGCGACACCCGAGGCGGCGTACTCCTCCTCGGACCAGCCGGCGGCCGCGAGGTCGGGGCCGGGGCGGGCGGCGGTCAGTGCGAGGCCGTTGCCGCCGGACAACGGGGTGAGGGTGGGGACGGGCACGGACGCATCATGCCGCGTAGGGTGCGCCCGTGCTGCCGTCCTTCGAGATCGCCGCCCGCCACCGACCGATCACCCTGGTGGCGGCCGAGGGGTTCCCGCTCCTCGCGCCCTTCGGCGCGGTCGAGGGCACGCTGGTCGCGGGCGGTGCCGCCGAGCTGGCGCTGGAGGCCGCGGACGGCACCCGGCTCGCGGTCCGGCTCGAGGACGGCCGAGCGTCGCTGCTCGTCCGCATCGGCGGAGCCGAGCACGCACTACGCAGCCGGCGACACGGACAGGTCGGCAAGCCGCCCACGCGGCTGGGACTCACCCTCACCGGCAGCCACCTCGCGGTGCTGACCCTCGAGGACGACGCCTGGATCGCGCGCGGGCGGATCGACCTGCGCGAGATCGGCGGCCCCGACACCCGCGCCCCCGGGTGGCTCGCTGGGCTGGCCCCGGACGCCTCCGGGGCGGTGGCCGGCGTGCGCGCCGGGAGCTTCGGGCAGCTCGGACTGCGCGACATCCGGCTGGTGTCGCACGCCGACGGGTCGCCGTACCGGATCGGCTCGGAGGTGCTGTTCACCGCCACCAGTGCCGGCCCCGGGTTCTTCGACACCGCGCACACCTCGGTCTGGGCGCTGTCCGCGACGGGCGCGATCGCATGGCGCAGCGACCTGTTCTTCGAGCGTCCCGACCGACCGGGCGTGTACGGCGACCACGCCACCCACCTCGTCCGCGACGGCGACACGTGGCTGGTCGCGACCAGCACCTGGTCGGACTTCCCCGCGCGCAGGGCCGACCGGGTCCCGGGCGCGCTCGGCGTCACCCTGGCCGAGTCGAGCGAGGACCTCGCCCGTGGGCAGCACGTGCTGCCCACCCGGCGCCTGGAGCTGCCCACCGACGGCCCGAGCGTCGGCATGTGGGACCCCCACCTGGTGCGGACGTCCGAGGGCTGGCTGGTCGGCTACGTCAGCGCACGGAAGTTCTTCGACTTCCACCCGCTGCTCGCCGCCGGCCCGTCGCTCGACCACCTCGCCCTGCGGGGCGCGGCGACCGACCGACGGGCGACCGAGGGCACCACCCTGCTCCGCGTCGGCGAGGACTGGAGGGTCCTGGCCAGCGACGGCAGGGACAACCGCCGGGCGGTCCGCGGCCGGTACCCGGTCTTCGACACGTCGATGACCGAGATCGGCACCCTGACCGCGCCGTACCCCACCAACATCCCGTGGCCGACCGTCGTTCCGCCCGACCCGGACGTGCCGGGCGACGAGTGGCGGCTGGTGACGTTCGACGGGCGCCGGTCAGGTGGCCGGCTCGCCGGCTACGGCACCCACGGAGACGTGGTGGTCATGCGGCAGGGCTGACCGCTCATTGACGTGCAGCCGAGGCCACGGGCGAGTACGAGTGGCGGTCTGGGACGTGGTGACACGTCTCGATACGCCCTCGCCCGGGGGCTCGGGCTACTCGACGAGCGAGGTCAGCTCAGTCGCGACGGTCGGCGTAGTCCGACCACTTGTCGAGCACTTCGGGCTCCGCCTCGTCGGCGCTGGACGAGGCGGGCTCTCCATGGAGCTCCGCCGCCAGAGCCGAGAGGTCAGTCTCGTGAGTGCGGTACTTCAGGTCGCGAGCGACCTTGGTCTGCTTGGCTTTCGCACGGCCGCGGCCCATAGGGTCCAGCCCCCTCGCACACTTGGCCGGTAGCCCTCCGGGCCCCGGACTGCTGAATACGTAGTCTCGTGGGTCCAACGGTACATGGCGAGTGGCTGTTCCCGCACGCCGGGAGGCCTCTTCCGCGCGCGTGGCGCGCGCGGATGAGGCACAGGTCACCAACCGGGGTGCTGACCGACCAGCTCGACGGTGCCCTGCTGGGCCGGATCGACCGACACCCCGCCGGCGACCCAGCTGTCGATCCCGAAGTCCGCGAGGCGGGCCAGGGCGGCGTCGACGGCGTCGGGGGCGACGAGGGCGACCATGCCGACGCCGCAGTTCAAGGTGGCCTCGAGGTCGGGCTGGGCGACCTCGCCGAGCTTGCGGACGACGTCGAAGACCGGGGCGGGGGTCCAGGTGCCGCGGTCGAGGGTCGCCTTCAGCTCGGGCGGCATGACGCGCGCGAGGTTGTTGGCGAGGCCGCCGCCGGTGATGTGGGCCATCGCGTGGGTCTCGGTCTCGCGGGCGATGGCGAGGGCCGGCTTGGTGTAGATCCGGGTCGGCTCGAGGAGCTCCTCGCCGAGGGTGCGGCCGAACTCGTCGACGTGACGCTCGACGCTCCAGCCGGCCTGCGTGAAGAAGACGTGGCGGGCCAGGGAGTAGCCGTTGGAGTGCAGGCCGCTGGCGGCCATGGCGATCACGACGTCGCCCTCGCGGACCAGGGAGGCGCCGAGCAGGGCGTCGGCCTCGACGACACCGGTGGTGGCGCCGGCGACGTCGTACTCGTCGGGGGCCAGCAGACCCGGGTGCTCGGCGGTCTCGCCGCCGACCAGGGCACAGCCGGCCTCGACGCACGCCTCGGCGATGCCCTTGACGATCGCGGCGATCCGCTCGGGCACGACCTTGCCGGTGGCGATGTAGTCGGTCATGAACAGCGGCTCGGCGCCGCAGACGACGAGGTCGTCGACGACCATGCCGACCAGGTCGAAGCCGATGGTGTCGTGCTTGTCGACCATCTGCGCAACGGCGACCTTGGTGCCGACGCCGTCGGTGGAGGTCGCCAGCAGGGGACGCTTGTACGACGTCAGCGCGGTCGCGTCGAAGAGGCCGGCGAAGCCGCCGAGGCCGCCCAGCATCTCGGGACGGCGGGCCTTCTCGACCCACTCCTTCATCAGGTCGACGGCGCGGTCCGCGGCCTCGATGTCGACACCAGCACGGGCGTAGGCGTTGTCAGCCACGATCGGTCGTTCTCCTCGATCAGGGGTTGTTGAAAACTGGGAGGGCCTCGCCGTGGGTGCTCGGCTTGAGCGTGGCCTCGAGGAGGTGCTTGCCGAGCAGGCTCTCGTCGGGGAGCTCGATCGGGTACTCGCCGGTGAAGCAGGCGGTGCACAGGCTGGTCTGCGGCTGGCCGGTCGCCTGGACCATGCCCTCCAGCGAGATGTAGCCGAGGCTGTCGGCGCCGACGCTGGCGGCGATCTCGTCGACGTCGAGGCCGTTGGCGATCAGCTCGGCGCGGGTCGCGAAGTCGATGCCGTAGAAGCACGGCCACTTCACCGGCGGCGAGGAGATCCGGACGTGCACCTCGAGCGCACCGGCCTCACGGAGCATCCGGACCTGGGCGCGCTGCGTGTTGCCGCGCACGATCGAGTCGTCGACCACGACGATCCGCTTGCCGCGGATCATGTGCTCGAGCGCGTTGAGCTTGAGCCGGATGCCGAGCTGGCGCAGGGTCTGCGACGGCTGGATGAAGGTGCGGCCGACGTAGGCGTTCTTGACGAAGCCCTGGCCGAACGGGATGCCGCTCTCGAGCGCGTAGCCGGAGGCGGCCGGTGTGCCGGACTCGGGGACCGGGATGACCAGGTCGGCGTCGACGGGGAACTCGCGGGCGAGCTGACGGCCCATCTCGACCCGCGCCTCGTGGACGCTGCGGTTGGCGATGGTGGCATCGGGGCGGGCGAGGTAGACGTACTCGAACACGCAGCCCTTGCGGCGCGGCTCGGCGAACTTGTGGGAGCGCAGGCCGTCCTCGTCGATGACGATGAGCTCGCCGGGCTCGACCTCGCGCACGACGCTCGCGCCGGTGGTCGCCAGGGCGGCGTCCTCGCTCGCGACGACCCAGCCCCGCTCGAGGCGGCCGAGCACCAGCGGGCGGATGCCCTCGGGGTCGCGGGCGGCGTACAGCGTGTTCTCGTTCATGAACACGAACGAGAAGGCGCCCTGGACCTGCGGGAGCAGCTCGAGAGCGCGGGTCTCCAGCGACTGGTCGGGGTGGTGCGCGAGGAGCGCCGTCACCAGGCTCGTGTCGTTGGTGGCGGCCTCGAGGTTGTGGGCGTGGATGTCGAGCTCGCCGTCGTCGCTCGGCAGGTCCTGGACCATCTGCGCGAGCTGCGCGGTGTTGATCAGGTTGCCGTTGTGACCGAGCGCGATCGACCCGTCCTCGGTGGGCCGGAAGGTCGGCTGCGCGTTCTGCCACGTGCTCGCGCCCGTGGTCGAGTAGCGGCAGTGACCGACCGCGAGGTGGCCCGCGAACGACTCGAGGGTGTTCTCGTCGAAGACCTGGGACACGAGGCCCATGTCCTTGTAGACGAGGATCTGCCGCCCGTTGCTGACCGAGATGCCCGCGGACTCCTGCCCGCGGTGCTGCAGCGAGTAGAGGCCGAAGTACGTCAGCTTCGCGACGTCCTCACCCGGGGCCCATACTCCGAAGACTCCGCACACGGACTTCAGCGTACCGGCCGCGCCGCCGATCGTTCAGTTCGCGACGATCGCGCGAGACGTGCTCTCGACCACGGCGCGAGCGACCTGCGCGGCCTGCCCCCGGATCTCCGGGATCGCGGTCGACTCCCACAGCGTGCCCTTGCGCGGCGGACCGACCACGAACAGCCCGTCGACGACCCGGCCGTCGGCCCCGAGCACGGCTCCGTCGACGGTGGCGTCGATGCCGAGCGCGAGTGGGTCGGGGGCGACGGTGCCGCGGGCGACGAGGGCGCGCAGGAGCGGGTCGGCGCTGCGTCGTACGTCGGCCAGGGGGCCGGTGCAGTTGACGACCGCGTCGACCTCGACCGGTGCGTGGCCGGGTGCGGTGGTCACCCGACAGCGCTCGCCGAGGTCCTCCACGGCGTGCAGGCTGCCGGCGTGGACGGTCAGCCGGTCGTCGTACCGGTAGGACTGGAGGCGCAGCGCGACCTCGGGCGCCATCCGGTGCCGGCGCACCTCCCAGTCGCGGGCGTGGACGTCGAGGAAGCGGCGGCGCTCAGCGACCGGGAGCCGGCGCCACAGCTCCTGGGTGAGCGGGCGCAGGCCGTCGACGACCGCGCGCCAGCCGACCCCACGCTCGGCGGCGGCGCGGCACTCGTCGGCGATGGCGGCGGCGATGTCGTCGGCGGTGGTGGCGTCGTCGGGGACCTTGGTGACCCAGGCGGTGTGGGCCTGGCCGACGTGCGGCTTGGGCAGCAGGCCGTTGCGGCTGACGAGCGTGACGTGCCGTTCGGGGCCGTCCTCGAGCAGCGTGATGGTGGTGTCGATGCCGGTCAGGCCGGTGCCGACCACGACCACCCGGGCGTCGGCCGGGAGGGCGCGCAGCCGGGCCAGCTCCCACGGGTTGGCGACGTGCCACGGCGCGTCGGGCAGAGCCGCCCCGTCCGCGGTGGCGAGCGGACGGGGCGGCTGGTTCCCGTGGCACAGCACGACCGCGTCGGCGTGCGACGCGGACCGCTCGGTGACGACCTCGAAGCCGGCGCCGGTGGGTACGACGTCGAGCACCCGGCCGGCCCGGATCCGGAGCCGGTCGTCGGCGACGTCGGCGAGCCGGTCCTGGAGGTAGATGGCGTAGTCGGCACGCGGCAGGAAGCCCTGCGGGTCGCTGCTGCGGCCGGTGCGCAGCGCCCAGTCGAGCAGGTCGGACGGCGCGTCGGGGAACGCGCTCATGTGCCGCGCGCGGACGTTGAGCAGGTGCCGCTGGTCGTTGGTGCCGTAGGCGATGCCGCGACCGACGATGCCGCTGGCCTCGTGGACGACGACCTCGAGACCCGGGTCGTCGGATCGGACGAGCAGGTTGATGGCGGTCAGCACGCCGCTCGCGCCGCCGCCGATCACCGCCACCCGGGTCCGCGTTCGGGGGGCCGTCGTCGTGCTCGTCGCCGTCATGCGAGTGAGTCTAGCGAATCACTTGACTTTGATGGGAAAAGCGACGCCCCGAACCGTCGGGCCCGGGGCGTCGCGCGCGACCGGAGGTCAGGCGCCGAGGTTGCGCAGCAGCAGCGCCTCGGCGAGCAGCACCTTCTCGAACTCGGCGAGGTGCAGGCCCTCGTTGGGGCCGTGGGCGCGGGTGTCGGGGTCCTCGACGCCGGTCACCAGCACGGAAGCCTGCGGGAAGGACTCGAGGAACTCCGCGATGAACGGGATCGAGCCGCCGACGCCCATGTCGACGGGCGCGGTGCCGTCCCAGGCCTCGGTGAACGCGGCCCGCGCGGCGTCGTACGCCGGACCGGTCACCTCGAGCGCGATCGGCTCGCCGGTGTCGACGACCTCGATCGAGAGCTGGGCGCCCCACGGGACGTGCTGCTCGAGGTGGGCGCGCAGGCAGGCCAGCGCGTTCTCGGAGGTCTCGCCGGGTGCGGTGCGCAGGGCGAGGCGGGCGCGGGCCGACGGGATCAAGGTGTTGGACGAGCCGTCGACCTTGGGGGCGTCGAGGCCGATGACCGACAGCGCCGGCTGGGTCCACAGGCGCTCGACGGCGGGGCCGGAGCCGATCCACTCGACGCCCTCGGCGACCCCGGACTCGGCGCGGAGCCGCTCCTCGGGGTAGTCGACGTCGGCGGCGGGCCCGGAGTGCAGGCCGGCGACGGCGATGTTGCCGGCGTCGTCGTGCAGGCTCGCGATCAGGCGGGACAAGGTGATGAGGGCGTCGGGGACGAGGCCGCCCCACATGCCCTGGTGGACGGCGTGGCTCAGGGTGCGGACCTCGACGTTGACGCGGACCAGGCCGCGCAGGCTCGTGGTCAGCGCGGGCACGCCGATGTCCCAGTTGCCGGAGTCGGCGATCACGATGACGTCGGAGCGCAGTTCCTCGACGTACTTCTGCAGCAGCTGCGGAAGGGTCGCGCTGGCGACCTCCTCCTCGCCCTCGATGAACAGCCGCACGGTCACGGGCAGGTCGTCGCCGAGCATGCGCAGCGCGGCGACGTGGGTGAGGATGCCGGCCTTGTCGTCGGCGGCACCGCGGCCGTAGAGGCGGCCGTCGCGCTCGGTGGGCTCCCACGGCGGGGAGTCCCACTCGGCGTGGTCGTTCTCGGGCTGCACGTCGTGGTGGGCGTAGAGGAGCACCGTGGGCGCACCCTCGGGCCCCTTCTTCTCACCGATGATGGCGGGCGGGGCTCCGTCGAACGCGCGCACGATCTGCACGTCGACGCCCTCCGCGGCGAACAGGTCAGCAGTCGCCTGGGCGCTCACCTCGACCTGGTCGAGGCGGGCGGGGTCGGCGCTGACGGACTGGATGCGGACGAGGGCCTCGAGGTCCGATCGGACACCCGGGAGGATCTCGGCGAGGCGCGTACGCAGGTCGGTGGTGGAGACAGGTCCGGTCATGCGTCTCAAGATATGGGGCCGGATCGCGGCATGGCACCTTCTCGGGCCCTCGGGGCCGAGGCGCCCGGGAACTAGCCGAGCGGGAGGTACGGCGTCAGGTCGGTCCGCTCCCCGCTCGCCTGCACCCGCACACCCTCGACGGCATCGGCCCAGGCGAGCCGGCCGGTCGCGAGCGCGATCCAGGTGGCGGCGTCGGTCTCGATGACGGCGGGCGGGGTGCCGCGCGTGTGCCGGACGCCCTCGATCACCTGGACGGCAGCGTACGGCGGCACCCGGACCTCGACCGAGCGGCCCGGGGCGAGCACCTCGAGCAGTGCGAGGTAGTGCTTGGTCAGCAGGCGCAGGTCGCCGCGCTCGGCCGCGCCGGCGTCGAGGCGCGCGAGGGCGGCGGCGACGTCGGCAGCGGGTGCGGGCTTGAGCCGGGCGGGCATGGCTAGTCCTCGGGGTAGGGCTGGATCAGCTGGAAGACGGACCAGGTCTCGCGGCCGTCGCCGGGGCCGTGGGCGCGGCCGGCGTCGCGGTGCCGCTCGACGACCGCGGCGAGCTCCTCCATGAGCTCCTTCGCCTCGTCGGCGCTCATCAGCACCGACCACTCGGAGACGCTGCGGCCGGAGTTCTCGGTGCCGTCGACGGTCAGGGCTCGCTCGACGAGGTGCTGTCCGTGGGCGACGGCGTTGCGCTGGAAGACGGCGTACGCCGCCCGCCCGCCCGGTCGGGCGAGCATGTCGGCGGTGCGGAACCGGATGCCGTCGGGGTCGACCAGGCGCCAGACCCGGTCGCGGCGGTCCCGCGCGGCGTCGGGGTCCTCCTCGACGAGGCCGTACTTCGCCAGCTGCCGCAGGTGGAAGCTGGCCTGGTTGGCGGGGATGTCGATCAGCCGGGCGATGTCGGCCGCACGCAACGAGCCGGCGGCGGAGAGCTCGTGGAGCACCCGGTTGCGGGTGGGGTGCGCGATCGCGCGGAGGATCCGCGGGTCGTCGTACATCACCATGGCGCCAGCCTATCGACATCCGCAGGACTCATTGCGCAATACATGTTGCGCAACATATGGTGCGGGAATGTCGTCCTACCGCTCGCTGGCTCGCAACCGCGACTTCTCCGCGCTGTGGATCGGGGCGACCGTCTCCGAGCTCGGCACCCGGATCACGACGTTCGCGCTGCCGCTCGTCGCCTACGCGCTCAGCGGGTCGGCGCTGTGGGCGGCGGCGGCCGAGGCGGCGTACCTGCTCGGCATGGTCGCGATGCTGCTGCCGGCGGGCGTGCTCGCCGATCGTCGCCACCGGCTGCGGCTGATGCGCCTCTCCCTCGGCACCGGGGTCCTGCTGCACGCCTCGCTGGTCGCAGCAGGCCTCGCCGGCCGGCTCACCCTCCCCCACCTGCTGGCGGTCGCCGTCGCGAGCGGCCTGGTCGCCGGGCTGTTCGTCCCGGCGGAGAATTCCGCGATCCGGGCAGTGGTCGACCGGGACGAGCTGCCGACCGCGCTGAGCCAGCAGCAGGCCCGCCAGCACGTCGCGAGCCTGCTCGGCGGGCCCCTCGGCGGTGCGCTGTACGGCGTGGCGCGGTGGGCGCCGTTCGCCGCCGACGCCGTCAGCTACGCGCTCGGCTGGGTCCTGCTCGGCCGGGTCCGCACCGACCTCTCCCCCGAGCCGCGGCCGAGCACCCAGGGCCGCCCCCTGCGCGACCTCGGCGAGGGGCTGCGGTTCCTGTGGGCGCACCGGTTCCTGCGGATCGTGCTGTGTTGGTCGCCGGCAGCCAACCTGGCCGTCAACGCTCTCTTCTTCGTCGCGCTGCTGCGCCTGGTCGAGGCCGGCTTCCCCGCCTGGCAGATCGGGCTGGCGGAGACGGCGATCGGCGCGTTCGGCATCCTGGGCGCGCTCGCCGCCCCCTTCCTCATCGACCGGTTCGCGACGGGCGCGCTCGTGGTGGTCGTGGCGTGGAGCTTCGTCCCGCTCGCCGTACCCCTCGCGCTGTGGAACCACCCGTGGTCGCTGGCCCTGGCCTCGTCGATCGGCATGTTCCTCAACCCGGCCGGCAACGCGGCCCTGGGCTCCTACCGCCTGGCGATCACGCCGCCCGAGCTGGTCGGCCGGATGCAGGCGACGATGCAGACGGTGTCGATGGCGACCATCCCGATCGCGCCCGCGCTGGCCGGCGCCCTGCTCACCTTCCTCGGCGGCCGGGACGCCGTGCTCGCGCTGGCCGCCCTGACAGGTGCGGTCGCGCTGGTCCCCACGCTGGCGCGGTCGGTCCGCGCGGTGCCGCGCCCCACGGAATGGGCACCCCTCACCACTCCAGATCGGAGTCCGGCGCACGCGACGTGACCGCGCCCACCACAATGGTGCCCATGCTCCCCCGTCGCAGCTCCCCGGCCGTTGTCGGCCTGCTCCTGCTCGCGCCCACCCTCGCCGCCTGCGGGAGCGACAGCGATGGGATCGAGGTCGGCGACGTGGTCCCTGCTGCGAACGACGCCCAGTTCTCCGGGCAGGGCGTCGAGTCCGTGGTCGCACTGCCCGTGGGTCGCCTCGAGGTCACCGCCGGCAAGCCGGTCACGGAGATCTCGGCGGCCGACACTCGCGACGTCACGAAGGTCACGGCTCCCGAGGGCGGCGCGTTCGTGCCGATCACCTGGCAGTACGACGCGGCCACCTTCGGTGCGCTCGCCGGCTATCTCTCGACCGATGCGAGCCCGGTGGTCGACCTCGTGGCCGACGGGGCGTCGTACCGCATCCCGGCGCCGGAGCTGACCGGCGAGGGCTCCAGCTCGTTCTACGTGCTGGTGTCGGGCACCGGCGCCGACCCGCAGCTCGACGTCGACTTCGACGGCGTCACCCAGAAGGTCGACCTGTCCAACGGCGAGGTCGAGCAGGGCCAGGCCGCACCGCTCTACGACATCACCAAGCCCCGCGCCAAGCGCTTCCCGTGCTCGCCCGATGTCGCGTTCGACCGCACCACGCTGCGCCCGCCCGACTTCAGCTGCACCGTGACCCGCCCCGTCGACCTGCCGTACGCCGGCGACGCCTGGGCCGCCGAGGGCCACACCTGGCGGGTGGTGACCGTCCGCACCACGCTGGGTCGCTGGACCGAGGTCTCCGACGACCTCAAGTCGGGCGCGATCTACTACGCCGACAGCGTCCAGGGCAGCTACCGGCTCGGGGACACCGAGGCGGCCCACGTCATCCGGAACCCCGCCAACACGGCGTGCCCGGACGTCACCAACAACGGCAGCTGCACGACCGAGTTCCAGGTCGTCTTCGACGTCGAGGGCAAGCCCTCCAAGGCACTGTCGATCGAGCAGCACTTCCCCCTGCGCCTGGCCACCGTCTACGGCGGCGGCGAGGCCCAGGACTCCCTCGACCTCACGGTCACCGCCACGGCCAAGCTGAAGTAGCCGCCCGCCCCGCACGAACATCCGCCCGAGCGGGTTTCGTCGCGCCGCCCGCCGTGTCTGCACGGAGGAGCGAGCGAGGAACGAGCGAGCGGGGGAGGAAGAAACGGCGTTGGCAGGCGGCGCGACATGCGCGAGCGCAGCGAGCGCCAAAGGGCACCGCGAGTCCTGCGCGAGACGCATCAGTCCCGCGCAGGCCACCCCACCCGAGCTCAGCCCAGTGCCGAGGGCAGCGTGGCGGTCCACGCCTCCCGCAGCTCACCGAGCGCCACCTCGAACTGCCCCTCGACGGCCAGCACGTCACCACCGGTGGCACCGAGCTCGGACATCGGGACGTCGTGGCGGGCGCACAGCGCGCGCAGCTCCTCGAGGTCACCGGCGTCGACGGTGACGACGGCGCGGGCGGCGGACTCGGCGTACAGGCCGACGAAGGCGTCGCCCTCGAGGCTGACCCGGGCGCCGATGCCGCTGACCATCGCCGCCTCGGCGAGGGCCTGGGCGAGGCCGCCGTCGGAGAGGTCGTGGGCGCTGGTGGCGATGCCGACCAGGTCCTTGAGCAGGCGGGCGAGGTTGCGCTCGGCGCGCAGGTCGACCTGCGGCGGGAGGCCGCCGAGGTGGCCGTGCACGACGTGCGCCCACTCGGAGCCGGACAGCTCCTCGCGGGTGGTGCCGAGGAGCACGATCCGCTCGTCGGCCGCCTGGAAGGACGACGGGGTACGACGGCGCACGTCCTCGATCACGCCGAGCACGGCGACGACGGGCGTCGGCAGGATCGCGGTCTCACCGGTCTGGTTGTAGAGGCTGACGTTGCCGCCGGTGACCGGGATGCCGAGCTCGAGGCAGCCGTCCTTGAGGCCGCGGCACGCCTCGGCGAACTGCCACATCACGTCGGGGTCCTCGGGCGAGCCGAAGTTGAGGCAGTCGCTGACCGCGAGCGGCAACGCGCCGCCGGCGGCGACGTTGCGGTAGGACTCGGCGAGCGCGAGCTGCGCGCCGGCGTACGGGTCGAGCTTGGCGAAGCGGCCGTTGCAGTCGGTGGAGATCGACACACCGAGGTGGGTCTCCTCGTCGACGCGGACCATGCCGGAGTCGGCCGGCTGGGCGAGGACGGTGTTGCCCTGGACGTAGCGGTCGTACTGGTCGGTGATCCACGACTTGTCGCACAGGTTCGGGCTGGCGACCAGCTGCAGCAGGGTCGCGCGGAGCTCGTCGCCGGTACCCGGGCGGGCGAGGGCCTCGGCACCGTCGGCCTGGAGCGCGTCCTGCCACTGCGGGCGGGCGAACGGGCGCTCGTAGACCGGGCCGTCGTGCGCGACGGTCCGCGGCGGGACGTCGACGACGGTCTCGCCGTGCCAGTCGATGACCAGGCGGCCGGTCTCGGTGACCTCGCCGATGACCGAGGCCTCGACGTCCCACTTCGTGGTGATCGCGAGGAAGGCGGCGATGTCGGCGGGCTCGACGACCGCCATCATCCGCTCCTGGCTCTCGCTCATGAGGATCTCCTCGGGCGAGAGGGTCGAGTCGCGCAGCGGTACCTTGTCGAGGTGGACGTGCATGCCGCCGTCGCCGGCGGACGCGAGCTCGGAGGTCGCACAGGACAGGCCCGCGCCACCGAGGTCCTGGATGCCGGCGACGACGCCGGCCCGGAACAGTTCGAGGGTGCACTCGATGAGCAGCTTCTCCATGAACGGGTCGCCGACCTGGACGCTCGGGCGCTTGGCCGGACCGTCCGCGTCGAACGTCTCGGACGCCAGCACCGAGACGCCGCCGATGCCGTCGCCGCCCGTGCGGGCGCCGTACAGGACGACGAGGTTGCCCTCGCCGGACGCCTTGGCGAGGTGGAGGTCCTCGTGGCGCAGCACGCCGATGCAGCCGGCGTTGACGAGCGGGTTGCCGAGGTAGGTCGGGTCGAAGACGGCCTCGCCGCCGACGTTCGGCAGGCCCAGGCAGTTGCCGTAGCCGCCGACGCCCGCGACGATCCCGGGCAGCACGCGGTGGGTGTCGTCGGCGTCGAGCGGGCCGAAGCGCAGCGGGTCGACGACCGCGACCGGGCGGGCGCCCATCGCGATGATGTCGCGGACGATGCCGCCGACGCCGGTCGCGGCACCCTGGTAGGGCTCGACGTACGACGGGTGGTTGTGGCTCTCGACCTTGAAGCTGACCGCGTAGCCCTGGCCGATGTCGATGACGCCGGCGTTCTCGCCGATGCCGGCGAGCATCGGGCCGATCGGGGTCTCCTGCGGGATCTCTCCGAACTGCTTGAGGTGCACCTTGGAGGACTTGTAGGAGCAGTGCTCGCTCCACATGACCGAGTACATCGCCAGCTCCGCACCCGTGGGGCGACGGCCGAGGATCTCGCGGATCCGCTCGTACTCGTCGGCCTTCAGGCCGAGCTCGGACCAGGGCTGCTCGCGGTCGGGGTCACCGGCTGCGACGGCCACGGTGTCGAGGGTGGAACGGGTGGGTACAGAAGCGGTGTCGGCCACGGCCGCAAGGATATCGGCCGGAGGCCGGATCACCCTCTTCGGCTCAGTCGCGTGGGATGGCGGCGACCTGGGCGCCGGGGCGCAGGTCGAGGCTGCGCAGCACCTGGCGGGCGACCGCCTCGGTCTCCGCGTAGATCGTCACGGAGTACGGCGCATCCTCGTCGGCGTACCAGACCGCGAGCTTCGCCTCCCAGGTGTCGCCCTCCGCCCTGGTCAGCTCGACCCACGCGGCGTGGACGTCGGCACCGAGGTCGTCGACCCGGGTGACGACCTGGGCGCCGTAGTTGGCGTCCATCGCCTGCCAGCTCCTCCACTGCGTGTAGTGCACGGCCGACGTCGCGTCGTGGCACCAGCGGGCCCGGACCCGGGTGGGCTTCGGGTCGGTGTCCGGCTCGCACTCGGCGGCCGACGGGAAGGCGGTGACGAGGGCGTCGGGCGCGGGATCGGCCTGAGCGGCGACCTCGTCGCCCGGCGGCAGGTCGAGGGCATCGAGCGCGTCGAGCACCGCCTGCTCGCTGTCCGCGCAGACGGTGACCGAGTACGGCGCCGTGCGGTCGGCGTACCAGACGGCGAGCTTGCGCTGACAGTGCTCCCGGTCGACCTGGGCCAGCTCCACCCAGGCCGCCTTCACGTCCGAGCGGTAGGAGTAGGCCTGCTCGGTCCGGTCCCGGTAGTTGGCGTCCATGGCGTCCCAGCCGCGCCATTGGGCGTAGTAGACCGACGACGTGGCGTCGAGGCACCACCGCGCCTGCACCCGGGCCGACTTGGGATCGGGCACCACCTCGCAGTCGGCTGCACGGGGGAAGGCCCGGACGAGGGCGTCGGGCGTCGGCGCGGCCGAGGACGGGCCACCTGCCGGCGGGTCGGCCCGGGGTGCGGGGTCCGGCCGGGTCAGCAGCCAGGCAGCGCCGGCCGCGGCCAGGGCGAGGGCCAGGAGTCCCGCGACGAGCGGGGTACGGCGCGACCGGCGCTCGGGCGGGAGCGGGGGCGGGGGCGGGGCGAGCAGGGTGTGCTCGGTCGGCCCGAGCGGGACGGCGTCGAGCGCGGCGACCAGCTCGGCCGTCGTACCGAACCGGTCGGCGGGATCCTTCGCCATCGTCCTCGCGAGCACCTCGTTGAGCGCCCGAGCCTCACGCGTCGTCCCCGGCAGCTGCGGGACCGGACCCTGGAGGTGGCCGAGCAGGACCTGCCCCGTCGCTCCCTCGTAGGGCGCCCGCGCGGTCAGCGCCGCCCAGAGCAGGCAGCCGAGGGCGTAGATGTCGGAGGCGATGCTGGCCGCCGCGCCGTGGTGCCGCTCGGGCGCCATGTAGCCGGGCGTGCCGATCGCGCCGGTGGTGGCGAGCTGCTCGAGGTCCGCGACCGCGGCGATGCCGAAGTCGCAGAGGACCGGCCGCAGCCCGCCGTCGGGGCGGTGCGCGACGAGCACGTTGGACGGCTTGATGTCGCGGTGCAGGATCCCGACGTCGTGGGCAGCGCCGAGCCCGATCGCAAGGTCCCGGACGATCGAGACGGCGTCCGCAGCGGGAAGCGCGCCCCGGTGGCGGAGCAGCTCGTTGAGGTCGCCGTCGCGCACCAGCTCGGTCGCGATGAACAGCGCGCCCTCCTCCTCGCCGGCGTCGAACACCCGCACGACGTACGGCGAGTCCAGCCGCGCGAGCGCCTTCGCCTCCCGCAGGAACCGGGTCCGGTAGCCGGCGTCGTCGACCAGGTGCGGCGCGAGCACCTTGAGCGCGACCGGCCGGTCCAGGTCGCGGTGGACGGCGGCCAGCACGACGCCCATGCCACCTCGCCCGAGGAACCCGGTCACGTCGTACCGGCCGAAGGAATCACCCGGTTGCAGCGGCACTCCACCACCGTAGGGGAATTACAGATCTGTAGTTCATCCCGAGGCCTGTTACTCGTGTGATTGTTGTGGTTATCGTGACTCGGCCTTTACCCACCAGACCCCTCTTCCCCTGGAGTCCGAGATGCCTTCCCGGCCTGTCCGCCTGTCCCACCGCCGCTTCCACGTCCCCCTACTGGGCACCGGAACCGGCGTCCTGCTCGTCCTGCTCGCGCTGGTCCTCGCCCCCCTGGGCGGCACGCCGACGGCCCGCACCGACGCGCCGGTGGACCTGGCCGCGAAGTCGACCAACCCGCCGACGCCGGGCGCCTTCACGGGCTACGGCTTCGACCAGTGCGAGACCCAGTCGCAGGCCAAGATGGACGCCTGGCTGGCGCACTCGCCGTTCCGGGCGGTCGGCGTCTACATCTCCGGGGCCTCGCGGTTCTGCAAGACGCAGAAGAACCTGACCCCCACGTGGGTGTCGACCCAGCTGGCACAGGGCTGGCAGATCCTGGCGATCACGCTCGGCCCGCAGTCGAGCTGCGTCGGCCGGTTCCCGCGCTACAGCCCCGCCGTCGACCCGACGATCAGCAACGACACGACCAACGCGTACGCCGCCGCCCGCGCGCAGGGCTCCGCGGAGGCCGACAGCGCCGTGGCCGCGGCGACCGCGCTCGGCATCGTCCCGGGCAGCACGCTCTGGTACGACCTCGAGGGCTGGAGCCTGAACAAGGCCAACGCGGGATGCACCGAGCCGGCCCTGGCGTTCCTCAGCGCCTGGACCACGCGGGTGCGCCAGCTCGGCTACGTGTCGGGCGTCTACTCCAGCGCCGGGTCCGGCATCAAGATCCTCGAGAACGCCCGGGTACAGGGCCGCGCGGACGTCGTCCTGCCCGACCGGATCTGGATCGCCCGCTGGGACAACGTCGCCAACACCTCGACCAGCTACATCGCCGAGGACGGCTGGCGCCCGAGCAGCCGGGTGAAGCAGTACCAGGGCGGCCACAACGAGACCTGGGGCGGCGTGACGATCAACATCGACCGCAACTGGCTCGAGCTCGGCGAGGTCGTCGGCTACGGGTGCGGCGGCGTCAAGGTGAGCCTGAAGAGCTACAAGAAGGTCGCCCCGCGCAAGGCCAAGCCGCGCCAGGTCCGCGCCCTGAAGTGCCTGCTGCAGCAGAAGGGCGTGTACCCCGGGCAGATGTCGGGGAAGTACAACAAGAACCTGCGCGCCGGCATCCACGCCTGGCAGGGCCAGACCGGGCAGAAGGTCAAGGACGCCTGGACGAAGAAGAACTGGGCGTCGCTGCTCGGGGGCTGAGCCGGCTCCGCTTGTAACTACGTGTTACGTACGCGACCACCCGGGCGTTGTGGCTGCTACCCGGGCGTTGTGGCAGCGGATTTCGGTGCGTAACACGTAGTTACAAGCACTCAGCCGCCGAAGCCGACCTGCGGGTCGAGCCCGGTCCGCATCCGCCAGCCGAGGAGCGCGATCCCGAGGCCGGTGCGGTGGTCCGGCTCGTCGAGGGAGACGCCGAGCAGCCGCTCGATCCGGGTCAGCCGGTCGTAGAGCGACTGCCGGCGGATCCCCAGCAGCTCGGCCGTGCGGGCCTTCGACAGCGAGCAGGCGAGGTAGGCGTCGAGGGTGCGCAGCAGCTCGCTGCGGTGCTCCCGGTCGTGGTCGACGAGCGGCCCGATCTGCTCGCGCACGAACGCCTGCATCACCGCCGGATCGACGGCCGAGGTGACCAGCCGGTGCGCGGCCACGTCGCGCTCCATCACGACGCCGTCGCGCCGGCCGTAGCGCCGGGCGGTCCGGAGCACCTGCCGGGCCCGGCCGACGGCCGCGGCGAGGTCGCCGGCGTCGGCGACCGGGGTGGTCGCGGCGACCAGCACCCGCCCCGGCAGTCGGGTTGCGAGCCGGTCGCGCGCGGCCTCCAGCTCGTCGCGGACCTGGGCCGGCACCGGTCGGCGCCCCCCGCGGTGCACCACCACGACGTGCCCGCCGCTGATGCCGACCAGCACGGCCGGATCGCCGCGCTCGTCCTCGTGGAACACCGCCTCGGTGGCGGCGACCGCGTCCGTGAGCGGTACCGCGGCGTCCACCTCGACCGCGGCGACGACCAGGTGCCGTCCTTCCTGGGGCGGCCAGCCGAGCGCGGCCAGCCGGTGCAGCACGTCGGCCCGGGAGACCACCACGCCCGCGACCAGGTCGGAGACCAGCGACTGCGCGGGCCCGGGCCGGTGCCCCGCACCACTCCCCCGGCCGACCTCGAGCGCGACGGCGTGCGCCGCGACCTCCGCCAGCCGCAGCCGGTCGGGGCTCTCCTCGCCGAGCAGGCGCAGGGTGCCGACCGGACCGGACGGTCCGCGGACGGGGGTCGAGACACCGGCCTCCTCGGACACCGAGGCGATCCGGCTCCGCTCGACGGTCTGGCCGTCCGGGTCGCGCAGCTCGACCCCGCAGCCCGCGAGCCGGGACACCTCGTCGAGCAGGGCCCGCAGCCCACGGCCCTCGATCACGACCTGGGTCAGTGCCCGCCACCCCGCGTCCCCGGCGTCGCCTCCCGAGGCGACCCGCCGTCGTACGAGCAGCTCATGGAAGTCCTCGACCATCCGCTCGAACGGCACCATCGTCGGGAACGCCAGCAGCGCGAGGTCGCGCCGGCGCGCGGCCGCCAGGATCGGCTCCGGCACCGTGAAGAAGGTCCGACCCAGCTCGAGCGCGAGGGCCGCGACGCCCGCGTCGGCCAGCTGGTCGACGTACGACGTCAGGTGGTCGGCGGTGCGCCCGTGCAGGCCGAGACCGGTGGTCAGCAGCACCTCGCCGCCCGCGAGCAGCGCGCCCATCTCGAAGACCTCCGAGGAGTGGACCCAGCGCACCTGGATCCGGTCGACGTCGCCGTGCAGCACCTCGGCACTGGCAGCCCGGAACGACGGGAGGGCCAGCACCTCGGCGAGAGTTGCCCCCATCAGGACATTCCGTCCGAAGATTGAGCCTTCATGCCTGACAGTATGTCCCTTGTCGCCCCAGGGCGCCTCTGGTGATGTGAGCCCCGACACACCGACCACCCGACGCGGAGGCACCCCATGATCACCGACGACGACCGCAGGTTCCTCGACCTGGCGATCGAGCAGGCCCGGATCGGCTGGGAGGAGGGCGGCATCCCGATCGGCGCCGCGCTCGTCCACGAGGGCGAGGTGCTCGCCGTCGGCCGCAACCGCCGGGTCCAGCTCGGCTCGGCCATCCGCCACGGCGAGACCGACTGCATCGAGAACGCCGGCCGGCTCCCCGCCAAGATCTACCGGGCGAGCACGCTCTACACGACCCTGTCCCCCTGCTTCATGTGCGCGGGCACCTCGGTGCTCTACGACATCCCGCGGATCGTGGTCGGCGAGAACCAGAGCTTCCAGGCCTCCGAGGAGTGGCTGCGCTCGCGCGGCGTCGTCGTCGACGTCCTGGACGACCCGACCTGCCTGGACCTGATGGCCACGATGATGCGGGAGAAGCCCGACCTGTGGGCCGAGGACATCGGGGAGGAGGCGTGACCGCCGTCCAGCCCGGCGCCGAGACCGCGCATGCCGTCGTCGACCCCGACTACCCGGTCACCCCGGTCCCGGCCCACGCCCGCAAGTCCTTCCTCTCCCTCGCGGTGGTGCTGCTCGGGTTCACCGTCTTCACCCCGACCATGCTGGCGGGCGCGCAGCTCGGCTCCGCGTTCGCGCTCGGCGAGCTCATCCGGGTGATCCTGCTCGGCTCGCTCGTGCTCGGGACGTACGTCGCCCTGCTCGGCTGGATCGGCGCGAACACCGGCCTGACGACGGTCGTGATGGCCCGCTACGTGCTCGGGTACCGCGGCAGCAAGCTCGGCTCGATCCTGCTCGGCGGCACCCAGATCGGCTGGTACGGCGTCGTCATCGGCACCATCGGCGACCTCACCGCGCAGGCGTTCTCGTGGGAGTCCGACCTCGCGAAGGCAGCGGTCATGATCGCCACCAGCGTGCTCATGTGCCTGACCGCCTGCTACGGCTACCGCGGCATGTACTGGGTCTCCGCGATCTCGACCCCGCTCATCCTGGTCCTCGCCTTCTGGGTGCTCCTCCGCTCCCTCGACGAGGTCGGCGGCTGGTCCGGGCTGGCCGACGTCCAGCCGAACGGCTCGATGACGATGGCGGTCGCGGTCACCACCGTGGTCGGCACCTTCGTCTCGGCCGGCACCCAGGCGCCCAACTGGACCCGGTTCGCCCGCTCCGGCAGCCAGGCCCTGGTCGCCTGCGTGATCGGCTTCCTGATCGGCAACGGCCTGATGATCTTCTTCGGCGCCACCGGCGCGATGACCTTCGGCCAGGGCGACTTCGTGCTCGTCCTCTACGACCTCGGCCTGGTCACCTGGGGCCTGGTGCTGCTGTTCGGCAACCTGTGGAAGTCGAACGCCGACACGGCGTACGCCTTCGGGGTCGCCGGCGCCGAGCTCTTCGAGAAGCCCAAGAAGACGCCTTTCGTCGTCTACGGCTCAGTGATCGGCACCGTGCTCGCCCTGGTCGGCGTGCAGAACCACCTGGTCGACTACCTGGTCCTGCTCGGCGTCTTCATCCCGCCTCTGGGCGGCGTCGTGATCGGCGACTACTTCGCCCGCTGGCGCCGCGGTGGGATGCCCGAGGGTGAGCGGCTTCCCGCCCTGAACGTCCCCAACCTCGCGGTCTACGCGCTCGCCAGCGGCATCGCGTGGATCGCCAAGGAGACCGAGTTCGGCGTGCCACCTGTCATCGGCGTCGTGCTGGCCGCGTGCGGCTCGTACGCCGTCGGGCGCGCTGGGCTCAACCGCCGGCTCACCCCCACAGGGAGCTGAGCCGGTTCCTGACCCCGGGCCCCAACTGGGGCGGGTCCGGGGTCAGGTCATGCCGTCAGGCGAAGGCGGTCTCGACGAGCGAGGTGAAGAAGCCGAGCCCGTCGAGGCCGCTGCCCGTGAGCTCCTCGACCGCGTGCTCGGGGTGCGGCATCAGGCCCACGACGTTGCCGCGGGTGTTGGAGACGCCGGCGATGTCGTCGAGGGAGCCGTTGGGGTTGACCTCGAGGTAGCGCGCCACGACCTGGCCCTCGCCCTCGATCCGGGCGAGGGTCTCGGCGTCGGCGACGAAGCCGCCCTCGCCGTTCTTGAGGACGATCCGGATCTCCTGGCCCTGCTCGTAGGCGGAGGTCCAGGCGGTGCGGTTGTTCTCGATGCGCAGCAGCTGGTCACGGCACACGAACTTGCGGTGGTCGTTGCGGATCAGCGCACCGGGCAGCAGGTGGGACTCGCACAGGATCTGGAAGCCGTTGCAGATGCCGAGCACGGGCATGCCGGCGTTGGCGGCCTCGACGACCTTGCCCATCGCCGGGGCGAACCGGGAGATCGCGCCGCAGCGCAGGTAGTCGCCGTACGAGAAGCCACCCGGGAGGATGACCGCGTCGACGCCCTTGAGGTCGGCGTCACCGTGCCAGAGGGCAACGGCCTCGTTGCCGCCGATCCGGACCGCGCGCTGCGCGTCGACGTCGTCGAGGGAGCCCGGGAAGGTGACGACGCCGATCTTCACTGCTCGACGCTCACGGTGTAGTTCTCGATGACCGGGTTCGAGAGCAGCGTCTCCGCCATCTTCTCGACCTCGGCGAGCACGGCGTCGGTGACGTCGCCCTCGAGCTCGATCTCGAACCGCTTGCCCTGGCGGACGTCGGTCACGCCGGTGAAGCCCAGCCGGGGCAGTGCGCCCTGGACGGCCTTCCCCTGGGGGTCGAGGATCTCGGGCTTCGGCATGACAGCTACGACGACTCGGGCCACGGCCCGCAGTCTAGTGCCGTCCGGCCCCGGGACCGATTCGTGGTCGCCACCGCGGACGCCGGTGGCCGCGCGCCGCTCAGCGGCGCCGCCACACGCTGGGTGCGACGCCGTGCTTGCGCTTGAAGGCGCGGCTGAACGCCTCCTCCGACTCGTAGCCGACCCGCCGCGCGATCACGGCGACGCCGAGGTGGGTGGTGGCGAGCAGGTCCTGGGCGACGTGCATCCGCCAGGTCGTCAGGTAGCGGATCGGCGGCATCCCCAGCACGCTGCGGAAGCGGTCGTCGAGCAGCGACGGGGAGACGTTGCTGGCGGTCGCGAGCTCGCGGACGGTCCAGTGCTCCTCCGGGGCGCGGTGGATCGCCGCCATCGCCGGCGCGACCACCGGGTCGCGCAGCGCCCGCACGAAGCCCTGGTCGGCGGCCGGCACGCTCGCGAGGTGCAGCCGGAGCACCTCGAGCAGCAGCAGCCGGACCAGCTCGCGCGGCGTCTCCGCGTGGCCCGGGTCGACCAGACCGGTGCGCTGCAGGGCGAAGTCCACGCTCGCCCGCACCCACTGCGCCGCCGCCCCCTCCGGGCGTACGACGAGCACCGGCGGCAGCGCCCGCAGCGCGGGGTCGAACAGCGGGTCCTCGCAGGTGATGTAGCCGCACACGATGTGCGTGAGCTCGCCGCCCTCGCCGTGCTCGATGAACGGCATCCGGGTCCACGGTGGCTGCGGAACCAGCCCGCCCACCTCGACCACCACGGCGTCCTGGGTGCCGCCCATCCGGTGGCGGTCGCCGTACGGCAGCACGATGACGTCGCCGGCCTCGGCCCAGTACCGCTCGTCACCGACCTCGATCCAGCAGCGTCCCGTGTCGACCAGGTGGAAGGGCACGATCCGGCGCGCCTGCGGGGCCAGGAGCGCACCCAGGTCGGTGTTGGGGACCGACCGGAAGGCCCAGGCCTCCGTGTAGTGGGCGCGGAGGAAGATCGCGCCGCCGACGTGCAGACCGTCCAGGGCCGTCCCGAGTGCGTCCGTGGGGTTCTGGTCAGGTACCTCGGGGGCGCGGTCATGGTCCACGGGCAACCGAGCCACGAACCTGAGTGTGGCAGACAACCACCGAACGAAGGAACGAGTGATGGCTCTCTTCATGGACGTGCACGAGACCCTCCCGGACGGCGCCACGGCAGCCGACGTCGCGGGGGCCCACGCCGAGGACCTGCGGGTGCAGGGGCAGTACGGCGTCGACTACAAGAGCTACTGGGTCGACGAGGCGGCCGGCAAGGTCTTCTGCCTGGTCGAGGCACCCGACGCGGAGACCGCGGCGCGCGTGCACCGTGAGGCCCACGGCCTGGTCGCCGACCACATCTTCGAGGTCGTCGAGGGCAGCTGAGCACCGCGCCGGGCAGACTGGGGTCATGAGCAACCCCACCCCCGGCGCGTTCGCGCGCTCCCTGCTGGCGCTCGAGTTCCCCCAGTCGCTGGCCGTGTACGACGACTACGCGACCGCCCAGCGCACGGTCGACTTCCTCTCCGACGAGGGCTTCCCCGTGCAGAACTGCATGATCGTCGGCACCGACCTCAAGCAGGTCGAGCGGATCACGGGCCGGCTCACCAGCGGCCGGGTCGCCGCCGGCGGAGCGATGAGCGGGCTGTGGTTCGGGCTGTTCGTCGGCGTGCTGTTCAGCTTCTTCGGCACCGGCGACACGCTGCCGATCATCCTGTCCACCACGCTGATGGGCATCGCGTTCGGCGTCATCTTCGCCCTGGCCGGCTTCGCGATGACCCGTGGCCAGCGGGACTTCTCGTCGGTCAGCTCGGTGGTCGCGACCCGCTACGAGGTGCTCGTCGAGCACAAGGTGGCGGCGCAGGCCCGGGAGCTCCTCGCGAAGCTCCCGGGCGCGCTGCCGAACCCGTTCGCCTGACCTCGGGTCAGGAGAGCTCGCGCTTGAGGATCTTGCCGGTGGCGGTCATCGGCAGGCTCTCGACGACCTCGACGATGCGCGGGTACTTGTACGCCGCCATCTGCTCCTTGCCCCAGGCGACGATCTCCTCGGGGGTGGCGCTGGCGCCTGGCTTGAGGATGACGAACGCCTTGATCTCCTCGCCGTGGCTCTCGTGCGGTACGCCGATCACGGCGGCCAGGGAGACGGCCGGGTGGGTGAGGAGGACCTCCTCGATCTCGCGCGGGTACACGTTGAAGCCGCCGCGGATGATCATGTCCTTGGAGCGGTCGACGATGTAGTACCAGCCGTCGGCGTCCTTGCGGCCGAGGTCGCCGGAGCGGAACCAGCCGTCCGGGCTGATCGACGCGGCGGTGGCGTCGGGCCGCTTGTAGTAGCCCTTCATGATGTTGTGGCCCTTGATGGCGATCTCGCCGATGCCGTCGGGGTCCTTGACCTCGTCCCAGGTCTCGCCCTCGAGGAGCTTCATCTCGACGCCGGGGATCGGCGTACCGATGGAGCCGACCCGCACCGGCGAGCCGAGCCGCGAGAAGCTCGCGACGGGCGAGGTCTCGGAGAGGCCGTAGCCCTCGAGGATGACGACGCCGAAGCGCTCCTCGAACTGGTGGTGCACCTCGACCGGCAGCGCGGCGCCGCCGGCCACCGCCACCCGGAGGTTCTCGGCGAGGGCCTTGACGTCGACGGTGTCGTCGAGCGCGTTGAGCAGGCCCCAGTACATCGTCGGGACGCCGGCGAAGAAGGAGACCTTCTCCTTGAGCATCAGCCCGATCGCGGCCGCCGCCTCGAAGCGGGGCAGCATCACGACGGTTCCGCCGAAGGCGAAGGCGCCGTTCTGGATCACGGTCTGGCCGAACGAGTGGAACAGCGGCAGCACGCACAGGAAGGTGTCGGGCTTGGCCGCGTCGGCGCCGAACAGGTCCTTGCCGGCGAGCGCGTTGTCGCGCATGTTGCGGTGCCGCAGCTCGGCGCCCTTGGGCTGACCGGTGGTGCCGGAGGTGTAGAGGATGACGGCGGTGTCGTCGTCGGACACGTCGACCGAGTCGAACGTCGGGGCCTGGCCGGCGAGCCCCTGGCCGAGGGTCTCGGTGCCCTCGATCGGCGACGGGGCGGTCGGGTCCGCGGTGATGACGAAGAAGTGCTCGCAGCCGTCGGCGGCCTGGAAGCCGTCGTACGCCTCCTGGCCGATGGGCAGGTCCGACGTGCCCTGGAAGGCGAAGTAGGCCTTCGCGTCGGAGTCGCCCAGGTGGTAGGCGACCTCGCGGCCCTTGAGCAGCACGTTGAGCGGTACGACGGTCGCGCCGGCCTTGAGGATGCCGTAGTAGACGATCGTGAAGTAGGGCAGGTTCGGGCAGCTCAGCGCCACCTTGTCACCCGGCTTGATGCCGCGCGACACGAGGAGGTTGGCCACCTGGTTGGCCGCGCCGTTGACCTGGGGGTACGACAGCCGGGTGTCCCCGAAGACGACGGCCGTGCGGTCGGGGTAGGACTGGGCGCTGTTCTCGAGGAACTCGGCGAGGTTCGTCATGCGGCACAACCTACTTGCCGGTCGTGACCGCGGTCACTGGTCGCGGGACCAATCCGCCCGGAGCGGCCTTGTGCCCGGGACCAACCTGTCGGGAGCCGTCAGAACGTCTCGCCGGTGAGCCGCTCGAAGGCCTCGATGTAGCGGCTGCGGGTGCGCTCGACGACCTCGGCTGGCAGCGCCGGCGGAGCCTCGCCGGACGCCTTGTCCCAGCCGCTCTCCGGGGAGAGGGCCCAGTTGCGCACGATCTGCTTGTCGTACGACGGCTGCGCGCGACCGGGCTGCCAGTCGTCGGCCGGCCAGTACCGGGAGGAGTCGGGGGTGAGCACCTCGTCACCAAGGATGATCCGGCCGTCGCCACCCGGCGCGACCCCGAACTCGAACTTGGTGTCGGCCAGGATGATGCCCTGCTCACGGGCGATCTCCTCGGCCCGGCCGTAGACCTGGAGGGTCAGCTCGCGCAGCGCCGCGGCCGCGTCGGCGCCGATGGTGGCGACCACGGCGTCGTACGACACGTTCTCGTCGTGGTCGCCGAGCTCGGCCTTCGTGGCGGGGGTGAAGATCGGCTCGGGCAGGCGGCTGCCGTCCTCGAGACCGGCGGGCAGCGCGATGCCGCAGACCTCGCCGGTGGCGCGGTAGTCGAGCAGCCCGGACCCGGTGAGGTAGCCGCGGGCCACGCACTCGACGGGGAACATGTCGAGCCGCTCGCAGATCACCGCGCGGCCGCGCACGGCGTCGGGGACGTCGGTCGAGATCACGTGGTTGGGGACCAGCGAGGCGAGCTGGTCGAACCACCACGACGACATCCGGGTGAGGATCTCGCCCTTGTCGGGGATCGTCGTCTCCAGCACGAAGTCGAAGATCGAGAGCCGGTCGCTGGCGACCATCAGCAGCTTGCCGGTGTGCGGGCCCTCGGTGAGCTCGTAGAGGTCGCGCACCTTGCCGGAGTGCAGGTGGCGGGTGCCGGGGAGCTCCGGGGCGGGCGGGATGTTCGCGAGCGTCACGGAGCACAGCCTATTGACCTGCGACCGGATCAGTCGCAGCCGAGTCCCTGCTGGTACTCCTCGGGCACCGTTCCCCGGCCGATGTCGGCCGCGATCTCCCACACCACCTCGGGGTAGTCGCCCTCCTCGTCCATGGCACGCAGCACCGGCCACTGCCGGCTCGTGGCGAGCGCCTCGCGGGCGCGCCCCATCGCCGCGGTGTCGCCGTTGTCGCGGGCCTGCACGTAGTCCGCGATCCAGGCGCAGGTGACTGCGCCGGTCACCGCGGCGCCCAGCTGGTACGGGTCGACCTCGGTCGTCTCGATGGTGGCGGGGTCGAAGCCGTTGGGCAGCGGCACCCCCGCCAGGGCACTCGCGATGGCGTCGTCGCGTTCCGGCGCGGTCACGAACGCGTCGGGCAGGTGGGCATCGAGGTCGGCGGCGGCGACGCTGGTCAGCGCGTCGAGCAGCCGGAGGTACGCCGGCTCGCGCATGCCGCTGCCCCGGAACTCCAGGAAGACGTCGCCGTCGGGCTCGCGGATCACGGTGTGGTCGTCGGCGCTGTAGGCCCACAGCCGACCGGGGCTCCCGAGGACGGTGACCGGAGCTCCCGGGTCCACGGCGGACGCTTCGATCCGCTCCCGGTCGGCGACGTACTCGCCGTGGAGGTCGGCCTCCTTCCACATGATCTCCAGCTCGCGGTCGCCGTTCTCGTAGGACAGCGAGCCGTAGGTCGGCTGCACGGTCGCGGCCGTCAGGGTCCAGCCGGGCTGGTCGAGCACCGCGAGGGTGCCGCGGCCGGGAGCAGCGAAGGGCGCGGGGGCGATCGCGCGGTCGTCGCCGCCGATCAGCCGCGGGAGGCTCAGTCCGGCGGCGATGACGAGCACCGCGGCGGCGGCCGCGAGGACGGGCAGCACGCGGCGGTGGCGGCGTACGGGCGTGGGCTCGGTGGTCTCGACGGTGGCGAGGGTCATGATCTCCTCCAGCAGCTCGGCACGACCCTCGTGGATGGCCAGGCCGGCGACACCGGCGTCGGTGATCGGGCGCTTCATCGGGGACCTTCCTTCCGGGTCGTCGTGACGGGTTCAGCTGGGAGATGTCCGGGAGCGGGCGGATCGTTGCCGTCATCAGGGCCCAGCAGGTCCCGCAGCCGGGAGCGGGCCCGCGACAGCCGGGGCCGTACGACAGCCGCCGGGACGCCGAGCACGTCGGCGATCTCCCGCGGTTCGAGGCCCTCCCACAGGTGGAGCTGGAGGACCTCCTCGTCGCGAGCGCTGAGCCGCTTCATCGCGGCGGTGACGTCGGCCCGGTGGACGATCTCGTCGGCGAGGTCGGCGACGGCATGGGCGAGCTGGCGGCGCAGCCGGTCACCGAGCGCGGCCCGGCGGCCCTCGCCGCGGCGGTGGTTGGCGAGGGTCCGGCGGGCGACGCCGTACAGCCACGGGCGGGCGGCATCGCCCTCCGGCACGTGGGCCAGCCGGCGCCAGGCCACGAGGAAGGTGTCAGCGGCGACGTCGGCAGCGTCCTCGGGCCGGTCGGTGCGGCGCAGCGCGAAGCCGAGCACGGCGTCGAAGTGCGCGGCGTACAACCGGCGGAAGTCGTCCTCTCCCATGCTCCTCTCCTGTCCGGCAGGAGGACGATCGTTGCGCTGCGCCTTGTTGTCTAACTAGACTCACTTACGAGACTTAAGATGACGGAGGTGCACATGACCCGGGAACCCCGCCCCGACTTCCTGCTCGTCGGCGCCCCCAAGGCCGGCACCAGCGCCCTGCACCTCGCGCTCGCCGCCCACCCCGACGTCTTCGTGACGACGCCGAAGGAGCCGAAGTTCTGGCTGTGCGAGGGCGCGCCCCCGCCGCACTGGGGCGGCCCCGGGGACCGGCACTCGCAGCAGGAGTGGGTCTGGCGCGCCGACGCGTACGCCGACCTGTTCCGGCCCGCACCGCCCGGCACCGTGCGCGGCGAGTCGACCCCGTTCTACCTGTGGCACCGCGGCGCCCAGCGCCGGATCGCGGACGCGCTGCCGGAGGTGCGGCTGATCGCCGTCGTACGCGACCCGATCGACCGCGCCTACAGCAACTGGATGCACCTGTGGTCCGACGGCCTCGAGCCCGAGGCCGACTTCGAGACCGCGTTCGGGCGCGAGGAGGAACGGATCGCCGCCGGGCACGCGCCGTTCTGGCGCTACCGCGAGCTCGGTCTGTACGGCGAGCAGCTGCGCGACCTGGTCAAGCTGGTCGATCCCGCGCGGATCCTCGTGGTCCGCTACCGCGACATCGTCGATCACCCCGCCGAGACGGTCGACCGGGCCTGCCGCTTCCTCGGCATCCGCGAGGGCCAGGTCGAGGCGATCCCCCGCGACAACTCGCGCCCGTACGTCGCCCCCGGCTGGCGTCCGCGCGTGCTCGGCCCGGTGGTCCGCGGCGGCGCCTGGGCCGGGCAGTTCGTGCCGCCCGGGGTGTGGCGCCGCGCCAGCGTCCCGGTCGTCGCCCGGCTGCAGACCCGCGACGCCCACCGCCCGTCGTTGACCACCGAGCAGCGCGCCCGGCTGCTGCCGGCGTTCGCCGACGACATCCGGCTGCTCGGCGAGATCACCGGCGAGGACTTCTCCGACTGGCTCTCCACCCGTGACCGGGGGTCGTTCGCCCAGCGGGCCGCGGGCGGGGCTCGGGGGTCGATTCATCACGGGATGTAGGTGAGCAGCCGCTCCTGCAGCGGAGTTCCGCACGGGAAGCGGTGACTCGCCTACATCCCTTGGTGAACCGCCACGATTCATCACGGGATGTAGGCGAACAGCCGCTCCTGCAGCGGAGTTCCGCACGGGAAGCGGTGACTCGCCTACATCCCGTGGCGAACCGCCGCCCGACCAGCCCTCAGCGCACCACGGTGACCAGGTCGTGCGCCCCATCAGGACGGGCGGCCTCGACGTAGAACCGGGTCCGCCCGTCGGGCAGCGGCACTGCGGACGCGTAGCGCCACGCGCCGTCACCGTGCGGCGAGGAGATCGGCGGGCGGTCGGCGGCGACCAGGCGGGTGCCGTCCCAGGTGGCGATGCCGGTGGTCTCGAACCAGTTGGCGGCGGCGTCGGGGCGGCCGTCGTACAGCACCGTCAGGGGCAGGCCGGGGACCGGCGGGAGAACGGTCGTGACCCGGGCGCCGCGGGCGTCCCACTCCCCCGGGCGTCCACCGAGGACCTCGCCGCGGTCGGTCCAGGCGAGACCGTCGGGGCTGCGCAGCAGGCGGGTGGTCATCCGGTCCTCGTGGCCGGGCTCGGTCAGCGGGTGGCAGCACAGCCACATCTCCCAGCCGTCGGGACCGTGCGTGACGACCGGGTCCTTGACGGCGACGGTGTCGTCGCCGGGGAGCACGACCCGGCGCCGGCCGGCGGGCAGCTCCGCGGGTGTCGCGGCGGTGAGGCTGTCGACCCACCAGTGCTTGGAGCCGGGGGTCGCGCAGGACAGGTAGAGCCGCCAGCCGACGCCCGGGACGGGCACGAGGACGGGGCGCTCGAAGGACTCGCAGCCGAACGCGTCGCGGTGCACCTCGGCGACGGTGGCGAAGGACTCACCGTCGTCGGAGCGGGCGACGACCACGGTGACGCCGCGGCCCTCGTCGAGCGGGCGGCGCACCCGGTAGGTCAGCCAGAAGGTGCCGTCGACGAGCACGGCGCTCGCCGCGCCCGCCCAGTTGCCGGCACCGGCGGCCGGGGCGGGTACGACGACCCGCGGGTCGTCGTACGTCGGGACGGCGAGGGCAGCCAGGGTCATGGGCGTCATAATACTTCACAAAGTCAATCGACTTTGATTGGCGCGAACCTGGGGGTCCTGCTCCGGCCCGGAACAGCGGATGGCAGAGTGTCGCCATGACGGAGTCCGCGCAGCCGCTCATCGACAGCTCGTCCTTCGCCCCCGGCCAGGTGATCTGGGAGGACGAGGTCTGGATCCTCGCCCGCCACGACGCCGGCGACCGGCTCGGCCTGACCCTGCACCACCGGGAGCCCGAGGCCTTCGGCCAGCTCTCCGACGAGCACGCCTCGCAGCTCGGCCGGATCGGCAACCGCCTGATCCGGATCATCGAGCACCTGCCCGAGGCCGGGAAGGTCGGCCTGGCGCGTACGTCGGGCGACCACGTCCAGCTCGCCTTCGAGGCCGAGGACGTGCCCGAGGGCCGGCTGCACGACATCGCGGTGAAGCTCGCCAACTGGGGCGGCGACGCCCGAGCCTGAACCGGGCTCACCAAAACCGCCACTGACGCGGCGGCCCGACACTAGGGTTCCTCCGAAAGGGGGAGACGCCGATGACGGGACCGGTCCTCCTCACGCGTCCCCGGCTGCACGAGCGGCTGGACCAGGAGGACCCGCGGATCGTCGTCCTCTCGGCGCCCAGCGGATCCGGCAAGACCAGCCTCGTGCGGTGCTGGGTCGCTCCGCGCGACCCCGCCACCGTCGTCTGGGCGACCCTCGACACCGACCACGTGCGCCGCGCCAGCTTCTGGCAGCTGGTGCTGACCAACGCCGGCCGGCTGGGCATCCTGCCCGCCGACGAGGTCGCCGGGCTGGTCGGTGACGTCGAGCGCGCCAAGGACCTGCCCGACCTGATCGCCGGCGCACTGTCCGGGTGCGGGCCCCTCGTCCTGGTCGTCGACGCCCACGAGCGGCTGCGCGACGACACCGGTCCGGTCGACGCCGACCTGCTCCGCCTGGTCCGGCTGGCCCCCGAGGTCCGGGTGGTCGTCACCACCCGCACCGGAACCGGTCTGGCCAACCCCGGCCGCACCCTGCGCGGCGACGTGGAGCTGCTGACCGCGACCGACCTCGCGTTCACGGCCGACGAGACGCGCGAGCTGCTGACCGCCTTCGGGGAGCCGGGGGCCGCCGAGCGGGCCAGCGAGCTGCACGCCGCGACCGGTGGCTTCCCGCTCGCCGTGCGCGCCGGCATGCTCTCCCTCGCCCGCACGGACACCGACCCCGACACCCCGGACTGGCAGTCGCTGGTCGCCGAGGACCTGCGCGTCCAGCTCGGCGAGGGGGCGGCGTACGCGCTGGTGCTGGTGACCTGCCTGCCGCCGTACTTCGACACCGACCTCGCGGTGGAGCTGACCGGCTCGCCCGACGTCAAGGGCACGCTGGCCGAGCTCGAGTGGAACGGCTTCGGGCGCTGGATCCCGTTCGCGCCGGGCCGCCAGGTCTTCCAGTACGTCGAGTCGCTGCGGACCGCGATGCTCGCCGACGCCGCCCGCCAGTCGCCCGCCCAGCAGGCCCGCGCCGCGCGGATCACGGCCACCTGGCTGCGCCGCCACGGCCTGTTCGAGGCAGCCTTCGAGGTCGCCGTCGCCGCCCGGCAGTACGACGTCGTCGGGCGGGTCTACGCGGACCTCGTCGCCAGCAACCCCGAGACCATCACGACCAGTCGCTTCGACCGGCAGCTCGCGACGGTGCCGCGGCGGGCACTGACGCAGTACCCGGCGCTCGCGCTCGGCCGGGGCCTTGCCTGCCACCGCAATCCGGCGCTGCACGGCGCGGCAGCGGAGTACTTCCGGATCCCGGCCTCGTGGGTCGGTCCCCCGCCGCCCGACATGACGCCGGGCGAGGTGCTCATGGTGCACACCGCGAAGGTCGCCAGCCTGCGCGTGCTGGGCCGGTTCGACGACTCGGCCCGGGCGGCACAGCAGGCCCTGGCCCACTTCGACACCATCCCTGACGGGGAGCAGCACCACGTCGCCGACCTCGGCGCCACGACCCTGCGCCACCTCGCCTACTCCCTGTTCCAGGACGGCCGGGTCGACGCGGCGCGCAGCGCGGTGAACCGGGCGATCACGATGAGCACCCGTCCCGAGTCGCTCAACCACACGGCGGTCTACGCGGTCGGCTTCGACGCCCTCGACGGACGCTGCGCCGAGGCGCGCTCCGCCCAGCAGCACGTCGATCCCGCGGCCTGGCGCCCGGGCCAGACGCACAACTACGTCAACGCGCTCGGCCGGATCGGGCAGGCGAGCCTGCTGCTCGACGACTTCGACCTGGCTGCATCGGTCGCGGAGTACGACGACTGCCCGTTCGCGGTCGCCTCCGAGTTCTGGCCCTTCGTCACGTGGACGCTCATGCATGCCCGGCTCGGGCTCGGCCACGCCGCCACCGAGGCACACCGCGTCGAGGCCGCCCTCGCCCGCACCCCCGCACCGCCGGGGACCGCGGACAGCCTGGGCGGGGCCGCCGTGCGCGCGGCGCTGGCCGTGCTGTGGCTGGCCGCCGGCAACCGCACCAAGGCCGGACCGCTGCTCCGCACCCGTACGCGGTACGCCGGCCAGCTGGCCCCCGCCGAGCTGCTCGCCCGGTTGCTCGCGGGCGAGGCGGCCGACGCCGTCGCCGCGCTCCCCCGCCTCGAGAGCCGGCCGGGCCACACGACCCGGTCCCGCGCCGCGCTGCTCACCCTCGGCGCTGCCGCCGCGCTGCGCTGCGAGCACCGCGACGCCGCGGTGGCCCTGCTGGACCGGGTCCTCGCGCTGGTCGGCCCCGACGGCGCCCGGGCGCACCTGATGTACCTGCCGGCACCCGACCTCGCCGCGCTGCGACAGCTCGCCGACCACCAGGGCGACGCGGCGCTGCGTACCTACCTCGGCGGCCCGGTCCCCGACTGCGTCGCCGGCAAGACGGTCAGCATCTCGCTCACCCCGCAGGAGCGGCTCGTGGTCGCGGCCTTCGCGCACCACCCGACCCGTGCCGCCGTGGCGGCCGCCCTCCACGTCTCGGAGAACACGGTGAAGACGCACCTGCAGCGGATCTACCGCAAGCTCGGGGTCCACTCCCGCGACGGGGTCATCGAGAAGGCGATCGAGCTGGACCTGCTGGCACGTCGGTAGCGACCGCGCCCGCCGCCGAGCGGGCGGTGACGGCCAGGACCACGGCGGCCACCAGGCCCGAGGCAGCGCAGATCGACCACACCGCGTAGTAGCCGCCGAGGCTGGCCCCGTCGACACGGATCGCGCCGCTGCCCGCGAGGCAGATCGCGAACACCGACGAGGCGATGCCGCCGCCGATCGTCTTGGCCGCGTTGGTGAGGCCGGTGGCCGAGCCGACACGTCCGGGTGGGGCGACCGCCGCCGCGGCCGCGGGGATCGCGGCGACCAGGCCGCCGGTCCCGAGACCGATCACGGCCATCACACCCCACGCCGCACCCGGGCTCGCGTGGAGGGGCAGCCAGGCGGCGTACCCGACGGCGTAGACCACGCAGCCGACCACCATCGCGCCCCGGGCCCCGAGCCGACGGCTCACCGGGCCGAGGGTCAGCGCGCCGATCGCCAGGCAGGCGACGTAGAACGCGATCCGGACGGAGCCCTGGGCGGCGCTCAGCCCGAAGCCGTAGCCGTGCACGGCCGGGTCGCTGCGGAAGTACGTCGACAGCGGGACCTGCGCTCCGAGCAGCGACATGCCCACGAGGAAAGCCGTCGCCTGAACGCTCCACTGGGCCGGTTGCCGGAGCAGTCGCACGTCGACCATCGGGTCCGGGTGGCCTGCCTCGTAGCGCCACCAGGGCACCAGCAGCGCCCCACCGAGCGCGAGGAGGAGCCAGGCCGGGAGCGAGGTCACACCGTCGACCCGGATCGCGACCAGGCCGCCGAGCACGGACAGCACCGCCAGCGCCATCAGGCCCAGGCCACCCCAGTCGAACCGTCCGCCCGGGAGCCCGGGGACCTCCTCGAGCAGCGCCAGCAGCGGCAGGCACACGCTCACGACGACGGCCGGCAGCACGAGCATCGTGGTCAGCGACACCCGGTCGGCGAGCTGTCCGGCCAACATGGCGGCGACGATGACCGAGAGCTCCAGGGTCGCGACCAGGATCGCCGCGGCCCGCCGGGTGAGCCGGCCCTGGTCGGTCAGTCCTGCGGTGCGCCGGTGCATGACGGCGACCTCGATCGGCAGCCACACGACGTACGTGCCCTGCAGCGTCCAGGCCACCAGCATCATCGGGAAGCTCGGTGCGAACGCGATGGCCCAGGTCGCGAGCGCGGTCACGGCGGTCGCCACCAGCAGCACCCGCCGGTGGCCGACCAGGTCGCCCAGCCGGGCCAGCGGCGGCACGACCAGCGCGGAGAACACCAGCTGGGCGGCCTCGAGCCAGTTGAGGTCGGCGTACCGGACGTCGAGGCGGTGGGCGATGTCGACCATCACCGGGCCGTAGTAGCCCTGGATCACGCCGCTGGCGACCTCGACCGCAGCCAGCAGGGCGATGACCGCGAGGAGCGGGTGACCCGACGGGCGACTTCCGCGACGGAGCATTGTCACGCTGCCCATGGTGAAGGTTCGCTGGATCCGCCGGCGCCTGTGGTCCGGCCCTCGGAACGGAGCTGCTCCCCGGCCGTGCCGATCGGGTGACCTTCCGGGCGACATCCGGCCCGCGGCGTTGCCGCCGCGGAGTCGGGCCCGGTTGGCTGATCGTGGCGTCGCGGGTGGGGCGACGACGCCGAGACCGGTGTGACCCGGACGGACCGAATCCCCCCAGGTCCGTCCGGGTCCCACCTCCTCCTGCGCCCTCCTCCCGGCTGCGGGATGATGGGTCGGCGTCGTCAGCCGTCGACTCGGGTCGAGGAGGAGCCATGACCGGTGGTGGTCCCGTGCTCCTCGCGCGCGCCCGCCTGCACACCCTGCTCGACGAGCCGGCCCCGCGGCTCAGCGTCCTCGCGGCACCGAGCGGCTTCGGCAAGACCAGCCTGGCGCGGGCCTGGGTCGAGACCCTCACCGACACCGACGTCGTGTGGGTGAGCGTCGAGAACGAGCTCGCGTCGCGCTCGGCGTTCTGGCAGACGGCGCTGGCCGCTGCCGGACGGGCCGGGGTGATGGGCGGTACGACGCCCGGCCCGGCCCTGCAGGCCGAGATCGAGTCGAGTGCCGAGCCGGCGGCCGTGATCGCCCGCGGGCTGCGGACCAGCGCCCACCCCCTCCTCGTCGTCGACGCCTACGAGAAGGTCCGGTCCGCTGCCGCCCAGGTGGAGGCCGACCTGCTGCAGCTGATCCGGCTGGTCCCCCAGCTGCGGGTGGTCGTCACCACCCGGACCTCCGGCGGCCTGGCCAGCCCCGGCCGCACGCTGCGCGGCGAGGTCCGGCTGCTCACCGAGGACGACCTCGCCTTCACCCTCGCCGAGACCCGCGACCTGCTCGCCGCCTTCGGTGGCCCCGGGGCCGACGACGGCGCCGCGCGGCTCCACGACGCCACCCACGGGTACCCCCTCGCACTGCGGGCCGCGATGCTCACCCGCGAGCCGACCCGGCCGGCCCGGCCGGTTCCCGGTCGCTCCGAGCCCGGCTGGCAGGCGCTGGTCGCCGAGGACCTGCGCAGTCAGCTCGAGGGCGGCGCGGCGTACGCCTTCGTGCTCGCGACCAGCGTGCCGCCGTACCTCGACGCCGAGCTCGCCCTGGAGCTCTCCGACGAGGTGTCCGGACCGGCCGAGGTCAAGGAGATGCTCGACGACCTCGAATGGAACGGCTTCGGCCGCTGGATCCCGTTCGCGCCCGGGCACCAGGTGTTCCAGTACGTCGAGTCGCTGCGCGACGTGATGCTCGCCGAGGCGCGGCAACGGCCGCCGGCGGAGCAGTCCCGTGCCGCCGAGCGCAGTGCGACCTGGCTCTACCGCAACGGCAGCCACGAGGCTGCCCTCGAGATGGCGGTCGGCGCAGGCCTGTTCAGCATCGCCGCGCGGGTCTACGCCGCGGTCGTCGCGACCACCCAGGACGCCCACTCCGCCAGCCTCGTGGACCGGCACCTGGCCGCCGTACCGAGCCGCGCGCTCACCCAGTTCCCCGCCCTCGCCTTCGGCCGCGGACTGGCCTGCTTCCGCGACCCGTCCCTGCGGGGCGCGGCCGCCGACTACTTCGCGATCTCGGCACGCTGGGACGGCCCACGCTTCCCCGACCCGACGGCGGGCGAGTACCTGCTGGGGTACGTCGCGAAGGTGGTCAGCCTCCGCCTCCTCGGCCGGATCGAGGAGTCCGGGCGGGCGGCCGCCGAGGCGCTCGCGTTCTTCCGCCGGGTCACCGACGAGGACCCCGAACGGCTCGCCGCCCTGGGGCCGATGGCGCTGCGGCACCTCGCCTACTCCCAGTTCCTCGCCGGCGACCCGGAGGGCGCGCGGGACACCACGTCCCGGGCGGTCGCGATGGCGACCGCGCCGACCGTCCGCAACCACACGGCGGTCTACGCCGTCGGCCTTCCCGCCTTCGAGGGCCGGGTCGCCCAGGCGGCCGCGGCCCGCTCCCTCGTCGACGCCGACGCGTGGCGGCCCGGCGAGGACCTGTCCTGGGCCAACGCGCTGGGCCGCATCGGCGACGCGGTGCTGCGGCTGGACGCGTTCGACTTCGCAGGTGCCGCGCACGCCTACGACGAGTGCACCTTCCGCGACACCACCGAGTTCTGGCCGCTGATGACCTGGACCCTGCTGCACGCCCATGTCGGCCTCGGGTCCGCCGCCGCCGAGGCCCGGCGCGTGGAGGAGCAGCTGCGCCGGGCGCCGGTGCCGCCGGTGATGCGTGACAGCGTCGCCGCGGCCGCCGTCCGCGCTGCCCTGGCGACGGCCTGGCTCGCGGCCGGCCACCACACCCGGGCGACCGCCGTACTGCAGGCACCGACGCGGTACGCCGGCCAGCTGTCGCCCGCCACCGCCCTCGCCAGCCTCTGCGTGGGCGACGCCGAGGCCGTGCTGGCGGCGTTGCCCGCGCTCGAGGCGAGTCCCGGGCACACGACCCGCTCACGGGCCGCGCTGCTCACCGTCGGCGCCGCTGCGTCCGCGCGGACCGGGCAGGAGGAGGCTGCGGCGGCGCTGCTGCAGCGGGTGCTCGCGCAGGTCGGGGCCGACGGGGCGCGGCTGCACCTGGCTCACCTGCCCGCGGAAGACCTCGCCGCGCTGCGGCGTACCGCCGACGATCGGGGTACCGCCGACGTGCGTGCCCACCTCGCCGGCTCCGTGCCCGCCTGCGTCGTCGCCGCGCCGACCGTCGTCGCCCTCACCCGGCAGGAGCGGACCGTGCTGGTCGCCCTCGCCCAGCACACCAACCGCAGCGACCTGGCTGCGGCGCTGCACGTGTCCGAGAACACCGTGAAGACCCACCTGCAGCGGATCTACCGCAAGCTCGGCGTGCGCTCGCGCAAGGCGGTCATCGAGCGGGCGATCGAGCTCGACCTGCTGTAGCGGGCGCCGGCGCCGTGCGTAGGCTCGACGCATGTCCGTCGTGAAGATCAACGCCATCCAGGTCCCGCCGAACGCCGGCCCCGAGCTGGAGAAGCGGTTCGCCGCCCGCGCCGGTGCCGTCGAGGGTTCCCCCGGCTTCCTCGGCTTCCAGCTGCTCCGGCCGACCGCCGGCGAGGACCGCTACTTCGTCGTCACCCACTGGGCCGACGAGGAGTCCTTCGCCGCCTGGCGCGACGGCGACGCCCGCGCCGCCCATGCGACGCCGGAGGGCGAGCCTCAGCGCAAGCCCGTCTCGACCGGCGCCAGCCTGCTGGAGTTCGAGGTCGTCCTGGACGTCAAGCCCTCCTGAGCCCGAGCGGCCGCCGAGCGTACGACGAGCGCGAACGCCACCACGATCGGGCCGCTCGCACCGACCATGGTGCCGGCGAGGAAGCCGTCGATGGTGCCGTAGACCGGCGTGGCGAGCACCGTGGTGAGCGCCGCCGACGGGGTCGCGATCGCGGCGCCCCACAGCAGGGTCCGCCAGCGCGCCTCGGCGACGCCGCGGCCGGCGGCGGCCGACCGCAGTGCACCGGCAAGGCAGATCAGCACCAGGCCGGTCGCCGGGACGAGGTGCCCGATCCACAGGCTGGCTCCCGGCACCTCGTCCGGGAGGGGCGCGAACCGGCCGGCCAACCACACCGATCCGGCGACGGAGACGACCAGCGCAGCGGCGTACTGCCACCGGACGCCGGCCGCGACCGGTGAGGTACGCCGGACCGGCTGGCTGAGCAGGAAGGCGAGGGCCCCGGCGCCGGGTGCCACCACGCCCAGCGTGGACGCGCCGACGTCCAGGCCGACCATCAGCTCGATCCCGTGGTCGAGCCGGCCGAGGCCGACCCAGAGCACCCGTAGCAGCGGCGCGGTGAGCATGAACGCGATGTTCATCCCGATCCACGCACGGTGGCTCACCAGGTCGCGCCGGCGGATGGCCACCAGCGCGAGCGTCGCGCTGGCGACCGTCGAGCTGGCCAGTACCCACAGCTGCAGGTCGAAGGCGGAGCCGCCGAAGTAGTCGATCTGCGGCGCCGAGACGAGGAAGGCGTACGCCGCCGCCATGCTCACGCCCATGAGCAGCAGGTACGTGCGGCCGGTCCAGCGGTGCACGCCCGGCCGCCGACGCAGCCGAGCCGAGTACTGCAGCATCGCCAGGGCCAGGGCCAGCGCGCCCGCCGAGGTGTGGACCAGCATCACGACCCGGTGCGCGCGGTAGTCCTCGGCCCGCAGCGCCACCACCGACCCGTGCCCGTAGGCGAAGTCGTGGCTGACCGCGGCGCCCTGGAGCGTGTCCTGCAGCCGCGGCGCGCCCGCGTCGAAGAAGTGCCAGAAGTAGGTGAACGCCAGCGGGAAGTAGCCGACGGCGACGAGGACGACGACCCCCAGGGCGATGCGGGGCAGGGTTCGCGGTGAACTCATAACAGTGTTATAGCACTGCCGGGCCCCGGTAGTCTGTGTGGCGATGACCACGCCCTCCCGGCACGACGCGCTCGTCGCCACCGCGCTCGACCTGCTCGAGACCGCCGGCCCCGAGGCGGTGACCGTGCGCCGGGTCGCCCAGGCCTACGGCGCCTCGACGATGGCCGTCTACAGCGAGTTCGGCTCGCTCGGCGCCCTGGTCGACGCCGTCGTGCTCCGCGGGTTCGCCGCCCTGCGTGCGGAGCTGCTCGACATCGAGCCGTCCGACGACCCGGTCGCCGACCTGTGGTTGCTGGCCCTGGCCTACACCGGTTTCGCGGCCCGGCGCCCGCACCTGTACGCCGCCATGTACGGCGCCTCCGCCCCCGGCGGGCACCGGCGGACCGGTGAGGACCTGCTGATCGGCTTCGACGCGTTCCGGGCCTACGCCGACTATTGCGCCCGCGCGATCGACGCCGGCCGGCTGCACCCCGCGGAGCCGCTCGAGGTCGCCCTCGACCTGTGGACCACGGTGCACGGCTGGGCGATGCTCGACCAGTCCGGCCTGCTCGGCGCGGTCGGGACCGTGATCACCCTCGACCCGGCGCGCGCGTTCGAGACCCTGCTGGTCGGCCTCGGCGACGAGCGGGATCGCGTCCGCGCCTCGGTCGCCTCGACCGGCGCCGTCTTCAGCCGCTGAGCAGCCCTGCTGCGCGGCGCAGGTCGGCCGCGACGGCCGGCCCGGCACCAGCGGTGAGCAGGCCACCGACACCGAGGCCGCGGACGGCGAAGTCGGCGACGACCGTGCAGGTCTGCTCACCGGTGGGGGTGAAACGGAGCTCGAGCCGGGCCCGGAACGGGCCGAGCTCGCCCTCCTCGACCCAGCGGTACGGCGGCTCGGCGATCGTCGTACGCATCCGCGGGCGCACGCCCGGGACCACGGTCACGTCGGTCCAGGCGGCGCCGTCGCGTCGTACGTCGGCCACCGAGCGCAGGGACGACTGCCACTGCGGCCGGTTGCGCGGGTCGACGAGGTAGGCGAAGGCCCGGTCCGCGGGGACCGGGAACGCCACCTCGACCGGCGTCAGAGGATCGCGCCCGGGTGGTAGTCGGCGGCGCCGGGGTGCGCGGCGACGACGGCCGCGACCTGGCGGCAGACCTCCTGGGTCTGCGCGACCGCGGCGCCGGTGAACGTGATCGGCTCGGCGACCAGCGACTGCAGCTGCTCCTGGGTGAGGCCGAGGCGCTCGTCGGCGGCGAGCTTGGCGAAGACGTCGTTCTCGGCCTGGCCCTGGCGCATCGCGAGGGCGGTGCCGACGGCGGCCTCCTTGATCGCCTCGTGCGCGCTCTCGCGGCCGACGCCGTTGCGGACCGCGGCCATCAGCACCTTGGTGGTGGCGAGGTAGGGCAGGTAGCGGTCCAGCTCGCGCTGGATGACCGCCGGGAAGGCGCCGAACTCGTCGAGCACGGTGAGGAAGGTCTGGAACAGGCCGTCGACGGCGAAGAAGGCGTCGGGCAGCGCGACGCGTCGTACGACGGAGCAGGAGACGTCGCCCTCGTTCCACTGGTCGCCGGCGAGCTCGCCGACCATGGACAGGTAGCCGCGGGTGACGACGGCGAGGCCGTTGACCCGCTCGCAGGAGCGCGTGTTCATCTTGTGCGGCATCGCGGAGGAGCCGACCTGGCCCTCCTTGAAGCCCTCGGTCACGATCTCGTTGCCGGCCATCAGGCGGATCGTGGTGGCGAGGTTGGACGGCGCCGCGGTCAGCTGGACCAGAGCGGAGAGCACGTCGAAGTCGAGCGAGCGCGGGTAGACCTGCCCGACGCTCGTGAGGACCCGGTCGAAGCCGAGGTGGCGGGCGACCCGCTTCTCCAGGTCGGCGAGCTTGTCGGCGTCGCCGCCGAGCAGGTCGAGCATGTCCTGCGCGGTGCCCATCGGGCCCTTGATGCCGCGCAGCGGGTAGCGGCCGAGCAGGTCCTCGATCCGCTCCACGGCGATCATCAGCTCGTCGGCGACGGTCGCGAACCGCTTGCCGAGGGTCGTCGCCTGCGCGGCGACGTTGTGGCTGCGGCCGGCCATGACGGTGGCCTCGTGCTCGGCGGCCAGGCGCCCGAGCCTTGCCAGGGTGGCCACGGCGCGGTCACGCAGCAGCTCGAGGGACTGCTTGACCTGCAGCTGCTCGACGTTCTCGGTCAGGTCGCGGCTGGTCATGCCCTTGTGGATGTGCTCGTGGCCGGCGAGAGCCGCGAACTCCTCGATCCGCGCCTTCACGTCGTGGCGGGTGACCCGCTCGCGGGCCGCGATGCTGGCCAGGTCGACGGCCTCCGCGCCCTGGTCGGCGACCTTCTCGTACGCCTCGACGACACCGTCCGGCACGTCGATCCCGAGGTCCTTCTGCGCCTTGAGGACGGCGATCCACAGCTGCCGCTCGAGGACGATCTTGTGCTCGGGCGACCAGATGGCGGTCAGGTCGGCGGCGGCGTAACGGGTGGCGAGGACGTTCGGGACGGTCACGGTGCGCCATTCTCCCATGCCCGCGGCGACGCGAGGAACGAGCGTCGCTGCGGACCAGCATGGGAGATTGAGGAGCGCCGCCGGGTGAGCTTGCGAACCCGCGACGCGCGTCTCGAAATCCCCACGGTTCCGGCGGCCGCCGTGAGTCAGCGCAGCGGGCGGACCAGGACCAGCTCGCCGTCCTCGTTGCTGCCGCGCACCCCCGTGAACCCGGCCTTGGCCGCGACCCGCAGGCTCGCGGTGTTGTCGGGCGCGATCGAGGCGCGCACCCGGACGCCCGCCGCGTCGGCCCGGGCGAGCAGCGCACCGAGCGCCTCGGTCACCAGGCCGTAGCCCCGCGCCTCGGCCACCAGCCCGTAGCCGACCTCGACCTCGGGCACCTCGTCGTCGGCCGGCTCGGGCGGCCCGAAGAACCCGATCGAACCGATCACCAGCTGCTGCTTGAGCGACACGATCGACCGCGGCCCCCACGGGTCGCCGTCGTGCCACAGGGTCGCCGCGCCGCGGTCGTCCTCGCGCGGGAAGTCCGGGTGCCAGCCGTCCAGGCGCTCGCCCGACCGGATGGCCTGGACGGTGGTCGCGTCCCACAGCACCAGCTGCAGGCGGTCGGTCTGGACGCCGACGGGCTGCTGGTCAGTCATGGCGCCACTCTGCCAGCGTGCGCCGGGTCGTGCGTCGGTGCCCCACAGGCGTGCGTCAGTCCCCCAGCATCCGCTGCCACCACACGACGTCGATCCACCGGTCGAGCTTGCGACCGACCTCCCGCAGCACCCCCTGCCGCTCGAACCCGCAGGCCCGGTGCAGGCCCTCACTGGCGTCGTTGGGCAGCGCGATGCACGCCAGAGCAGTTCGTACGCCGCCCGCGCGCATCCGGGCGAGCAGGTCGTCGTACAGCACACGCCCGAGGCCGCGGCCGGTGGCGGCGTGGTCGACGTACACCGTGACCTCGCGGGTGCGGTCGTAGGCGCCGCGGTCGCGGAACGGGCCGGAGTAGGCGAAGCCGACGACCGCCCCGTCCACGTCGGCGACCAGGAAGTGGTCGCCGGGGTGGGAGGAGGCGAGCTTCTTCTCCCACACCGAGCGCGGCGGCGGCTCGGTGTCGAACGTGGCGTAGCCGGTGCGGACCTCGTGGGCGTAGATCGCGGCGACGGCGTCGAGGTCGGCGTCGGTCGCGGGCCGGACGGTGGTCATGAGTCCCGCGCCTGGATCCACCGGTGACTGGCTACTACGCGCCACCCCAGCGGCGCGCTCGCTGCGTTGCGGACGCTCGAAGGGCGGACAAGCACGTCGTCGCGCCCACGCCTTGCGATCACACCTCTGGGGCGGCGCTCGCTACGCCGCCCACCGGTGGATCCAGGCTCAGCGAGGCGCCCTCGACGACGCCGAGGGGCTCGGCGGCGATGTCGCTGCGACGCTGCATGCCCGGGAAGGAGATCAGGTCGGCAGCGGCGTACGCGCGGGAGCGGGCGTCGGCCACGTCGTACCCGACCGCGCGGACGGCGAGCACCCGGCCGCCCGCGGTGACCAGGCTCGCGCCGTCGCCGCTGTCGACCAGGGCGGTGCCGGCGTGGATGACGTCGACGTCGGCGACCCCGTTGGCGCGGCCGACGCCGGTGATGACGTCGCCCTTCGACGAGGACTCCGGGTAGCCGGCCGAGGCGAGCACGACGGTGACCGAGGCGCCGTCGCGGAAGCGCGGAGCCTCCACCTCCGCCAACCGGCCCCGGGCCGCGGCGTGCAGCAGCTCGCCGAGCGGGGAGTCGAGCAGCGCCAGCACCGGCTGGACGTCGGGGTCGCCGAAGCGGCAGTTGAACTCGATGACGCGCGGGCCGGCGGCGGTGAGCGCGAGGCCGACGTACAGGCAGCCCACGAAGGGCGCACCGCGGCGGGCCATCTCGTCGAGGGTGGGCTGGACGACGGTGTCGACGACGGTGGTCGCGAGGTCGTCGGGCGCCCAGGTCAGCGGCGAGTACGAGCCCATGCCGCCGGTGTTGGGGCCGCGGCCGCCGTCGAAGATCCGCTTGAAGTCCTGCGCCGGCTGCAGCGGCCGGGTGGTCGTGCCGTCGCAGACCGCGAACAGCGACACCTCGGGACCGTCGAGGAACTCCTCGACCACGACCCGGCCGCAGCCGGCCGCGTGGGCGAGCGCCTCGGCACGGTCGAGGGTCACCACGACGCCCTTGCCGGCAGCCAGGGCGTCGTCCTTGACGACGTACGGCGCCCCGAACTCGTCGAGCGCTGCCGCGACCTCCTCGGGTGTGGTGCAGGTGCGCGACCCGGCGGTCGGTACGCCGGCCGCGGCCATGACCTCCTTGGAGAACGCCTTGGAGCCCTCGAGCTGCGCGGCGGCCCGCGACGGCCCGAAGACCGCGATCCCCGCCTCCCGCACGGCGTCCGCGACACCGGCGACCAACGGCGCCTCCGGCCCGACGACGACGAGGTCGGCACCAAGCGAGGCCGCCAGGGCGGCGACCGCCGTACCGTCCATCGGGTCGACGTCGTGGAGCGTCGCGAACGCGCCGATGCCCGGGTTGCCCGGAGCCGCGTGCACCTCGCTCACCGCGGGATCGCGGGACAGAGCGAGGGCCAGGGCGTGCTCGCGGCCGCCGGTACCGATGACGAGGGTCTTCACGGGGGACGATCCTAGGGCGGGCCGGGCGGCTGGCCGACCTGAGGCACACTGGCCGTCGTCTGACCACTCGACTCGGGAGAGATCACATGCGCGTGCCCACCGTCGGCGAGCAGCTCGGCCGCTACCAGCTCGACCGCGTGCTCGGGCGCGGTGGCATGGGCGTGGTGTTCGCGGCGACCGACCCGCGGCTGCAGCGCACCGTCGCGATCAAGGTGATCACCGGCACCCTCGCCTCCTCCTACGAGTTCCGGCAGCGGTTCCAGGCCGAGGCGGCCGCCCTGGCCCGGCTCGACTCGCCGCACGTCATCGCGATCCACGACCACGACGAGGTCGACGGGACGCCGTACATCGTCACGCAGTACGTCGACGGGCACGACCTGTGGAGCTGGCTGCGCGAGCACGGGCCGATGCCCGCGCGGCAGGCGCTCCAGCTGTGCGCGCAGCTCGCCCGCGGCCTCGCCGACGCCCACCGGGTCGGGGTGGTGCACCGCGACGTGAAGCCCTCCAACGTGCTGATCCGCAACCCCGGCACCCCCGACCAGCACGCCTACCTGTGCGACTTCGGCATCGCCCGCGCCGACGGGATCGAGGGACCGGCCCCGACCGCGGCGGGCTCGGTCGCCGGCACCTGGACCTACCTGTCCCCCGAGCGCGCCGAGGGCCTGGCCGCGACGCCGTCCAGCGACGTCTACGCCCTGGGCTGCGTGCTCTGGGCCTGCCTGACCGGGCACGAGCCCTACCAGGGCACCGACGTGCAGGTCGCGCTCGCGCACCAGCAGGCGCCGATCCCCCGCCTGGCCGGGGACTCCGCGTTCACCGCCGACCTCAACTCCGTCATCGGCAGGGCGCTGGCGAAGGACCCGGCACAGCGCTACCCGGACGCCACCTCGTTCCGCGAGGACCTCGAGCGGCTCGCGGCGATCGCACCGCCCGACACCCAGGAGGCGCCCGCGCCGCCGACGGACACCGGCACCTCCGTGCGCGGCGTGGCACCGGTCGCCCACCGTCGGGCCCGGTGGCCGCTCGCCGTCGCCGGCACCGTTGCCCTGGCACTCGTCGCCGGGGTCGCCACCTGGCTGGTCGTCCGTGACGACGACAGCCCCGCGGCCGCGGAGAAGGACGCCCGCACGCCGAAGGTCGCCGGCGACCTCACTGGCGACGGGTACGGCGACGTACTGATCCACCAGACCCGGTTCGAGGCGCTCAGCCCGCTCTCGACCTGGACCGTGCCGTCGACCGGGATGCAGTTCGGCTCACCCCGGCGCGCCGGCGCCGAGGCCGGCCACCCGTTCTTCGCGGACGTCGACGGGGACCGGGCCCGCGACGTGGTGTGGCTCGACGAGGACGACGACCGGATGTCGATCACCGTCGTCCCCGGCGACGGCGAGACCTGGTCGACCGAGCTCGACCTCGATCCGGCCTTCGACATCAAGCCCTACAACGCGACGGCCGGCGACCTCGACGGCGACGGACGCGACGACCTGGTCCTCTACGGCGACGAGACCGACGAGCGGGACGGGCTGTACGTCGCCCTCACCCGGGACCGCGGCTTCGCGGCCCCTGAGCAGTGGTACTCCTCCGACCTGTCCGACAGCCTGCCGCGCGTCGGCGACTTCGACGGGGACGGGAAGGTGGAGCTCGTCTGCTTCGGCGAGAACCCGGCCGGCGACGACACGGTGCGCCTGCTGCGGCCCGAGGACGGCAGCTTCGTCCTGGTGGCCGAGAGGGTCCTCAGCGGCGCCGGGGTCGCGCCGCTGCTGGCCGAGTGGTTCGTCGGCGACGTCGACGGTGACGGTGCCGACGAGCTCGTCGCTCCCAACGCAACCGGCCGCGTCATCTTCGTCTACGAGATCGCCGACGACGCCTTCGCGCCCCGCACCCGTTGGCACACGACGTCCGTGCCCCTCGACCAGGCCCGCAAGAACGCCTGGGACAGCGGTGTCGCCGGCAGTGCGCTCAGCGATGTCGACGGCGACGGTGACGCCGACCTCGTCGAGCTGCGCTACACCGCCAACGACAACGGACCCGACGACCCGCTCGTCCTGTGGGTGATGGTCTCCGACGGCTCGTCGTTCGGCGACGCACAGGAGTGGGGCGGGCTGGACTGCTCCCCCGAGTGCGAGGACGGCTTCGACCTGGTCGACTGAGCCCGGGCGGGCCCCGGGCCCAGCCGGAGCCGGTCTCAGCGCAGGGCGTGCCGGACGACGGCCTGCTCGCGCTCGGGGCCCACCCCGACGACCGAGATCTTCGCGCCGGAGCGCTCCTCGACGAACTCGACGTACTCCCGCGCGGCCTTCGGGAGCTCCTCGAACGACCGGCAGCCGGAGATGTCCTCGGTCCAGCCGGGGAGGTTCTCGTAGATCGGCACGGCGTGGTGGAAGTCGGTCTGGTTGACCGGCATCTCGTCGTGGCGGACCCCGTCGACGTCGTACGCGACGCAGACCGGCAGCTCGGCCAGCCCGGTGAGGGTGTCGAGCTTGGTCAGCACGAAGTCGGTGACGCCGTTGACCCGCGCGGCGTACCGCGTGATCACGGTGTCCATCCAGCCGCAGCGGCGCGGGCGGCCGGTGGTGGTGCCGTACTCCCAGCCCGCCTTGCGCAGGAACTCGCCGTTATCGTCGTGCAGCTCGGTCGGGAACGGGCCTTCGCCGACGCGGGTCGTGTAGGCCTTCGCGATCGCGATGACCTGGTCGATGCGCGTCGGCGGGATGCCGGTGCCGGTGCAGGCGCCGGCGGAGATCGCGCTGCTGGACGTCACGAACGGGTAGGTGCCGTGGTCGACGTCGAGCAGGGTGGCCTGGCCGGCCTCCATCAGCACGACCTCGTCGCGGTCGAGCGCCTGGCTGAGCAGCAGCCCCGTGTCGCAGACGTACGGCGCCAGCCGCTCCGCGTGCGCCAGCAGGCCCTCGACGGTCTGCTCGACCGAGGGGGCGCGGCGGTTGTAGACCTTGGTGAGGATCTGGCCCTTGAGCTCGAGGGCGCCCTCGACCTTCTGGGTCAGGATCTTCTCGTCGAACAGGTCCTGGACCCGGATGCCGATCCGGTTCATCTTGTCGGCGTACGTCGGACCGATGCCGCGGCCCGTCGTACCGATCCGACGGGAGCCGAGGAAGCGCTCGGTGACCTTGTCGATGGTCCGGTTGTAGTCGGCGATGACGTGCGCGTTGGCGCTGAGCTTGAGCTTGCTGGTGTCGACGCCGCGGCCCTCGAGGCCGTCGATCTCCTGGAACAGCACGTCGATGTCGACGACGACGCCGTTGCCGATGACCGGCGTGCAGCCGGGCGTGAGGATGCCGCTGGGCAGCAGGTGGAGGGCGTACTTCTCGTCGCCGATGACGACGGTGTGGCCGGCGTTGTTGCCGCCGTTGAACTTGACGACGTAGTCGACCTGGCTGCCGAGGTGGTCGGTCGCCTTGCCCTTGCCCTCGTCGCCCCACTGGGCTCCGACGATCACGATTGCAGGCATCTTGGTTGCTCCTTCGCACGGACGGAGTCCCTCCGTCCCTGAGGACGGCTGCTCAACGCACCACTTGCTCTCTTGCTGGTGTCGGACAAGCAAGAAGCCCCGGCAAGACCGGGGCTCTTGCGGCGTCACGTTACCAAAACGCGACCTTGCGGCTAGATTCGGCACAAACGAGAACACGTTCTAGTCAGGAGCAACCATGGGCGCCAGCCGCGAGACCATCCTCGAGACCATCCAGAAGTACGTCGACCTCGTCGCCACCGGCTCGTCGGCCGACGTCGTCGCGCTGTACGCCGAGGGCGCCACCCTCGAGGACCCGGTCGGGTCCGAGGTGCTCACCACCCGCGAGCAGATCGCCGCGTTCTACGGCACCCTCGACGGCCTCGAGCAGGAGGGCCACCTGCTGTTCGCCCGCGTCGCCGGCAACGAGGCCGCGTTCTCCTTCGAGCTGGCCACCAAGGCCGGCGACCAGACCTTCACGCTCGCCCCGATCGACGTGATGACCTTCGACGACGACGGCAGGATCACCAGCATGCGGGCGTTCTGGTCCGGCGAGGACATGGTCGTCAGCTGACTGTTCCGGCCGCGCCGACCCGGCAGAAACTGGCCCGCAAAGCCCGCCGACCCGGCAGAAAGTAGCCTCCGGATCCCGCTGACCCGGCAGAAAGTAGCCCGGAAATGACGCCGACCCGGCAGAAAGTGGCCCGCAAACGAGCCACTTTCTGCCGGGTCGACGCAACTCAGGAGCCAGTTTCTGCCGGGTCGACGCAACTCAGGAGCCAGTTTCTGCCGGGTCGACGCAACTCGGGAGCCAGTTCGGGCCGGGTCGGCGGAATTCAGGAGCCAGTTCGGGCCGGGTGGGCCAGGCGGGCGGCGATCTCGGCGACGACCGCCCGGGCAAGGGTCTCGGGGGTGTCGTCGGCCGTCTCGGGGACGACTCCGTGGACGTCGCCGTCGGCCAGCAGGTCGAGCGCGCCGACCTTCTGCTGCGACGCCATCTCGGCGGCGCGCGACGGCTCGCCGTGGACGATGACGCTCGCGCCCTCGGGCGGGAGCGGGGACAGCCAGCCGCGCTCGGTCGCGAGAATCGTGCGCGCGGGGAGCAGGGCGAGCGCACCGCCGCCGCAGCCCTGGCCGAGGATCACCGAGACGGTTGGCACGGTCATCGTGACCAGGCCAGCGATACAGCGGGCGATCTCGCCGGCCATCGCACCCTCCTCGGCCGCCTGCGAGAGCTCGGCGCCGGGGGTGTCGATGACGGTGACGAGCGGGAGCCGCAGCTCCTCGGCGAGCTCCATCGCGCGCCGGGCCTCACGCAGCGCGCCCGGCCCCATCGGGGTCGCCGGCGACTGGCGAGAGCGGTCCTGGCCGACCAGGACGCAGGGCTGGCCGTCGAGGCGGGTCAGCGCGATGAGGACCGAGTCGTCACGCTCGCCCTCGTCGGTGCCCTTGAGCCGCAGGGTGCTGGCGGCGCCGTACCTGATCAGGTCGCGTACGCCGACCCGCCCGTCGCCACGCGTGGCCTCGATGTCGTCCCAGACCGGGTGGTCCAGCATCGTGCCGGGGGCAACCGGATCGCGGCGCTCGATCGCGGGCGACGACGGCGGGTCGACGAGGACGCCGAGCGCGTGGTCGACCAGCTGCGGCAGGTTCTCGACGGGGATGACCGCGTCGATGACGCCGTGCGCGGCGAGGTTCTCGGCGACCTGGACTCCCTCGGGGAACGGCTTGCCGTTGAGCGCCTCGTAGACCTTCGGGCCGAGGAAGCCGACCAGCGCGCGCGGCTCGGCGACGGTGACGTGCCCGAGCGAGCCCCAGGACGCGTAGACGCCGCCGGTGGTGGGGTGGCGCAGGTGCACGAGGTACGGCAGGCCCGCGCCGCGGTGCTCCATCAGCGCCCGCGAGATCTCGACCATCTGCACGAAGGCACGGGTGCCCTCCTGCATCCGGGTACCTCCGGACGACGTGCTCGCCAGGACGGGCAGCCCCTCAGCCGTGGCCCGGCGTACGGCGGCCGCGATCCGGGTCGCCGCGGCGACGCCGATCGAGCCGGCCAGGAACCGGAACTCGTTGACGACGAAGGCGACCGGCCGCCCGCGCACCGTGCCGCGCCCGGTCAGCACCGACTCGTCGGTCCCGGCCTTCTCGGCAGCCGCGCGCAGCTCGGCCTGGTACGCCTCGCGGTGCCCGCTGATGTCGACGGGCGTGTCCCACGACTCGTAGGAACCCTCGTCGAGGACGAGGTCGATCATCTCGCGGGCGGACCAGCGGCGGGGCGTGCTCATGAGCCGGATCCAACCACGGCCGCGCACGGCGTACGTCGGCAAGTTCTGCCAATCCCTAGGGTGGACGCGTGGCCACGAGACTGCTGCTGATCACCAACAGCGACGCGGGTACGGCGGACCGGGAGGCCGTCGACGCCGCGTTGGCGGTGCTGCGGGAGGGTGCCGAGGTCGAGGTCCACGCCACGTCCTCGCCCGAGGAGCTCGACGACGTGCTGGCGAGTGCCCGCGACCGCACGGTCGTCGTCGCGGGCGGCGACGGCAGCATCCACGCGGTGGTCCAGGCGCTGCACACGCGCGGAGAGCTCACCGACCGGACCGTCGCCCTGATCCCGCTCGGCACGGGCAACGACTTCGCCCGCACCCTCGGCCTGCCGCTCGACCCGGCAGAGGCTGCGCGGATCGTGCTGACCGGCACCCCGCGCCCGACCGACGTCGTCGTCGACGAGGACGGGCAGGTCACCGTCAACAGCGTCCACCTCGGCGCCGGCGCGGAGGCGGGCAAGCGTGGCGCGCGCTGGAAGGAGCGGCTGGGCAAGGTGGGCTACCCGATCGGAGCCCTGCAGACCGCGCTCAACCCGCCGAGCCTGCGGGTCCGGGTCGAGGTCGACGGCGAGGTGGTCGTCGACGTCGACCAGCCGGTGCTCATGGTCGCCGTCGGCAACGGCGCCTCGGTGGGCGGCGGCACCGAGCTCACGCCCGACGCAGAGCCGCACGACGGCCAGGTGGACGTGCTGGTCGCGACGCCGCGCGGCCCGGTCGCCCGGCTCGGCTACCTCGTCCGGCTGCCGTTCGGGCGGCACGAGGAGCACCGCGACGTCCGCATCGTGCGCGGCCGGTGGGTCCGGGTGAGCGGCACCCCGTTCGAGTGCAACAGCGACGGGGAGATCGACGGGCCGGTGCGGTCCCGGACGTGGCAGGTCCAGCCGGCGGCGTACGCGATGGTGGTCCCCCACCGCTAGCGCAATAGGCTTGCGAGCCGTGGCACGAGGACAGAGCAACCAGCAGCAGGACCCCGCCGACTGGGTGACCCGGACCGCCGACCTGGCGCTCCGGCACGCCGAGCAGGTCAACGGCGGCAGCCTGCCCGACCTGGTCACCTGCGCGTCCGGCATCAGCCCGTCCGGGCCGATCCACCTCGGCAACCTGCGCGAGTTCCTCACCGTGCACTTCGTGGCCGAGGAGATCCGCCGCCGCGGCATCGACGTGCGCCACCTCCACAGCTGGGACGACTACGACCGGTTCCGCAAGGTTCCGGCCGGCATCGACACCGCCTGGAACGAGCACATCGGCCGCCCGCTGTCCGCCGTCCCCGACCCGACCGGTGAGTTCGCCAACTGGGGTGAGCGCTACAAGGCCCCGCTGCGTGCCGCGCTCGTCGAGATGGGCTGCGACATGGTCGAGGTCGACCAGACCGTGATGTACCGGTCGGGCGCCTACCGCGAGCAGGTGCTCACCGCGATCCGCAAGCGCGGCGAGATCGAGACGGTCATGTCCCGGTTCCGCACCAAGAAGGCGGAGGGTGCCGAGGAGGCCGGCGAGTCGACGGCCGAGGACGACGACGCGGGCCACGGTGCCAGCGAGGACCTCGCCCGGTTCCCCTACAAGCCCTACTGCCGCGGTTGCGGTCGCGACACGGTCACCCTGACGTCGTACGACGACGAGACGACCGACCTCGCCTACACCTGCGACGTGTGCGGCGACTCGTACGTCACCAACGTCGCCACCCAGGACGAGGGCAAGCTGGTCTGGAAGGTCGACTGGCCGATGCGCTGGACCTTCGAGGGCGTGCACTTCGAGCCCGGCGGCGTCGACCACGCGTCCCCCGGCTCGTCGTACACCGTCGGCAAGGAGATCGTCGGCCCGATCTTCGGCGGCACCGCGCCGTCGTTCGTCGGCTACTCGTTCGTCGGCGTCGCCGGGATGCCGAAGATGTCGTCGTCCAAGGGCGGCGTGCCCACCGCGGCCGAGGCGCTGCGGATCCTCGAGGCCCCGATCCTGCGCTGGCTCTACGCGCGCCGGCAGCCCAAGCAGGCGTTCAACGTCGACTTCGGGCAGGAGGTGCTGCGCCTGTACGACGAGTGGGACGCCCTCACGAAGAAGGCCGCCATCCCCGAGAAGCGGGACGCCGCGGTCCTCGCCTGGGAGCGGGCCTCCGCCACGTCGACGGCCGGCACGCTGCCGACCCCGGCGGTCGTCGTACCGTTCCGGATGCTGTCGTCGGTCGCCGACGTCACCGCCGGCTCGCGGGAGATCACCGCCCGCACCGTCGGCGCCAGCGAGGCCGACCTCGAGCCGCGGCTGGCGAAGGCCGCCACCTGGATCACCGAGTACGTCGACCCGGAGGAGCGCACCACGGTCCGCGAGACCGCCGACGTCGAGCGGCTCGCGAACCTGTCCGAGGACGAGGAGCTCTGGCTCGGCCAGCTCCTCGACCGGCTGCCGGACGCCTTCGACTCGACCGACGAGCTCACGACGCTGATCTACGGCGTCCCCAAGCTCGCCCGTGGGCTGGCCATCGAGGACGCACCGACCGAGCAGGTCAAGGGCGACCAGAAGGCGTTCTTCAAGCTGCTCTACAACCTGCTCGTCGACGCCGAGCGCGGTCCGCGGCTGCCCACGCTGTTCGCCGCCCTCGGGCCGGAGACGGTGCGCTCGCTGCTGGCTCCCTGAGGTTTTTCTCCGAATCCGCGTGATGAACGCCGCTGGATCACGTCCGGTGAGGTGAAGAGGTTCCACGGAACCTCCACGTCTCGGACAAGGAGATCTCATGCGGACCACCCCACTGACCCAGAAGCACCGCGCGACCGAGCCGGTGCCGGCGGCCGAACGCCCCGCCTCGACCCGCGCGCACCGCGGCTCACGCGCCACGGACCTGCCGATCGCGGCCGCGCTCGGCCTCATCCTGCTGGTCGTCGCCGCCTGGCTGGCCGTGCGGGGCTGAGATGACGCTCTGGCTGTCGTCGCTCGGCGCGGCACTGAACGCGCTCGTGATCGACCCGGTCCGGCGGCTCGTGCGTCACTGACGAGCCCTGAGCTCGTCGAGTAGGCCGAGCCCCTGGGCGAGGCCGTATCGAGACGCCTCACCGGAGTCTCGATACGGCGGCCACCTGCGCTCGCAAGCTCGCGCACCCGCGCCTACTCGACCTGACCGCCTGATCCGCGACCCTGCTCGTTCCTCGCAGGGTCGCGGGCGGTCACAGCAGCTCGTCGTACGCCGTCGGGCTGGAGTCGCGCAGGAAGGCGGAGCAGCGCTCCCACTCGTCCGTCTCGCCGATCGCCCGCGCCGCGAGGGCCAGCAGCGCGAGGGCCCGCAGGAAGCCGCGGTTGGGCTCGTGCTCCCACGGGACCGGGCCGTTGCCCTTCCAGCCGTTGCGGCGCAGCAGGTCGAGCGAGCGGTGGTAGCCGACGCGGGAGTACGCGTAGACCGTCACGTCGTCGGCGCCCTGGTCGCGGGCCTGCTCGGCGAAGGCGGCCCAGGCGAGGGGCGAGGCCGGCAGTCGGCGTACGACGGCCGCGGGGGCCTGGCCCTCGGCGAGGAGCGCCTCGGCGGGGTCGACGGGCAGGTGGGTGGGCGGGGGGCCGGCCATCAGGTCGGTGCCGGGCGTGATGCTCATGGACCCATTCTTGCCGGAGCGGGAAGCGGTGTCGGTGTGCGGGTGTTGACTTGTCCTCGTGACCCGGAACGCACCCTCACCGACATCCACCGAGGTCCCCGGGCAGGAGCCGAACCCCTGGCCGGCCCTGTGGGCCCTGGTCCTCGGCTTCTTCATGATCCTGGTCGACCTGACCATCGTCACCGTCGCGACGCCGACGATCATCGACGAGCTCGACGCGTCGGTGAACGACGTCGTCTGGGTCTCGAGCGCCTACATGCTGGCGTACGCCGTGCCCGTGCTGATCACCGGACGCCTCGGTGACCGGTTCGGGTCGAAGTACCTCTACCTCGCCGGCCTCACGGTCTTCACCCTCGCCTCGCTGTGGTGCGGCCTGACCACGACCGTCGACGGGCTGATCCTGGCGCGCGTGGTGCAGGGCTTCGGCGCGTCGATGATGACGCCGCAGACGATGGCGATCATCACCCGGATCTTCCCGCCCGCCCAGCGCGGCAGCGCGATGGCGGTCTGGGGCGCCACGGCCGGCGTGGCGATGGTGGTCGGCCCGGTGCTCGGCGGCGTGCTCACCGACGGCCTCGGCTGGGAGTGGATCTTCTTCGTCAACATTCCGGTCGGCCTGGTCGCGTTCGCGATGGCCTGGCGGCTGGTGCCGGCACTGCCCACCCACGCCCACCAGTTCGACTGGCTCGGCGTCGTGCTGTCCGGTGCGGCCATGTTCCTGCTCTGCTTCGGCATCCAGGAGGGACACCAGAAGGACTGGGCCGGCTGGATCATCGCGATGATCGCGGGCGGCACGGCGCTGCTGGTCGCCTTCGTCGCGTGGCAGCGGTTCAACCGGGCCGAGCCGCTGGTGCCGCTCGAGCTGTTCCGCGACCGCAACTTCTCCGTCTCCACGATCGCGATCACCTGCATGGGCGCGATCGCCGCGTCCTTCGGCTTCCCGCTGATGCTCTACGCCCAGGCCGTCCGCGGCTACTCCCCCACCGGCGCCGCGCTGCTCCTGCTGCCGATGGCCGTGATGTCGATCCTGCTCGCCCGCCTGGTCGGCCGCCTGTCCGACGAACAGCACCCCCGCCGGGTCCTCGGCTTCGGCTTCGCCACCAGCCTGGTCGGCTTCCTGGTGCTGATGTGGCGCCTCGGGCCCGACGTCGCGGTCTGGGAGCTCGCCGTACCCATGGCACTGATCGGCATCGGCAACGCCTTCATCTGGGCCCCGACCGCCACCACCGCCAACCGCAACCTGCCGATGCACCAGGCCGGTGCGGGGGCGGGCGTCTACAACGCCACCCGCCAGGTCGGATCGGTGCTCGGTGCAGCCGCGATCGCCGTCCTCATGGACAGCCGCCTCGCCCACTACCTCCCCGGCGCCGCCGCCCACGGCGACGCCGGCGCCGCCCAGATCCTCGACCCCCACGTCGCCGAGCTGTTCAGCAGGGCGATGCAGCAGTCGCTGTGGCTGCCGACCCTGATGTACGTCGTCGGCCTGGTCGCGGTGATGTTCTACGAGCGGCCGCGGCACGAGGGCTTCGGGCACTGACGGCGGTCGGAATCGCCGTCAGGGAGGACTCAGGACAGCACGAACCCGAACAACGGGCTGTCCGGCGGGACCTTCTGCACCCGCAGCCGCGACTCCTCCATCCGGGCCAGCAGGCCGGTGAGGTCGTGGGGCGACTGCATCTCGATGCCGACGAGGGCGGGGCCGGTCTCGCGGTTGTTGCGCTTGGTGTACTCGAAGAGCGTGATGTCGTCGTCGGGCCCGAGCACGTCGTCGAGGAACCGGCGCAGGGCGCCCGGCTCCTGGGGGAACTCGATGAGGAAGTAGTGCTTGAGCCCCTCGTGGACCAGGGCCCGCTCGACGATGTCGGCGTAGCGGGAGACGTCGTTGTTGCCGCCGGACACGATCGCGACGACCCGGCTGCCGGGCGCGAGCCCCTCGAGCCCCTCCCCTGACGGCAGGCGCAGGGCGGCCGGGGCCAGGGCACCGGCGGGCTCGGCGATGATGCCGTCGACCTGGTACAGGTCGAGCATCTCGACACAGATCAGGCCCTCGGGCACCGCGACGACGGACAGGTCGACGGAGTCGCGGGCTGAGGCGACGGCGCGGTAGGTGAGGTCGCCGACGCGGCGTACGGCGGCGCCGTCGACGAACGGGTCGACGGAGTCGAGCTCCACGGGGCCACCGGCGGCCAGGGCGGCGGCGAGGGAGGGAGCGCCGGCGGGCTCGGCCGCCAGGACGCGTACGCCGGGCAGCCGCTCGCCGAGGACGGTGAGGGACCCGGCGATCAGGCCGGCGCCGCCGACAGGGAGCACGAGGGCGTCGGGCTGCCAGCCGAACGAGGCGGCCTGGGTGAGGATCTCGGCGGCGACGGTGCCCTGCCCCGCGATGATCCCGGGGTGGTCGAACGCGGGCACGGAGGTCGCGCCGGAGGCGGCGGCGAAGTCGGCAGCAGCGACGGCCGCGTCGTCGTACTGGTCACCGGCGATCACGACCTCCACCTGGTCACCACCGAGGGCGGCCACCCGGTCGCGCTTCTGCCGCGGAGTGGTGCGGGGCAGGAAGATCGTGGCGTGCACGCCCGCCCGGGCGCAGGCGAACGCGACGCCCTGGGCGTGGTTGCCGGCGCTCGCGCAGGTCACGCCCCGGGACCGCTCCTCGTCGGAGAGGCCGGCGAGCACCGTGTAGGCGCCGCGGGCCTTGTAGGAGCGGACCGGGGTGAGGTCCTCGCGCTTGAGCCAGACGTCGTACCCGGTCAGCGCCGAGAGCCGGTCGGCCCGCTGCAGCGGGGTCGGCGGGATGACCGTGCCGAGCAGGCCGGCCGCCCGATCGACGTCCGCCGCGGTGGGAAGCTCCGGAGCCAACGACTCAGCCGACGGACTTGCCGGCCGAGCGCAGGTTCTCGGTGGCCTCGACGATGCGGGCAGCCATCCCGGCCTCGGCGGCCTTGCCCCACGCACGCGGGTCGTAGGCCTTCTTGTCGCCGACCTCGCCGTCGATCTTCAGCACGCCGTCGTAGTTGCGGAACATGTGGTCCGCGGCGGGGCGGGTGAAGGCGTACTGCGTGTCGGTGTCGATGTTCATCTTCACGACGCCGTAGTCGACCGCAGCGGCGATCTCCTCGGCCGTCGAGCCGGAGCCGCCGTGGAAGACGAGGTCGAACGGCTTCGCGCCGGCGGCCAGGCCGAGCTCGGCGACGACCGCGGCCTGCGCGTCGCGCAGGATCTCCGGGCGGAGCTTGACGTTGCCGGGCTTGTAGACGCCGTGCACGTTGCCGAAGGTCAGGGCCGTCAGGTAGCGGCCCTTCTCGCCGACGCCGAGCGCGCGCACGGTCGCGAGCGCGTCCTCGGGGGTGGTGTAGAGCTTCTCGTCGATCGCGCCGACGACGCCGTCCTCCTCGCCACCGACGACGCCGACCTCGATCTCGAGGATCACGTTGGCCGCGGCGGCCTTCGCGAGCAGCTCCTCGGCGATCTGCAGGTTCTCGGCCAGCGGTACGGCGGACCCGTCCCACATGTGCGACTGGAACAGCGGCGCCTCGCCCCGGGCGACGCGCTCGGCCGAGATCGCGAGCAGCGGCCGGACGAAGCCGTCGAGCTTGTCCTTGGGGCAGTGGTCGGTGTGCAGCGCGATGTTGACCGGGTAGTTCTTGGCGACCTCGGCGGCGTACGCGGCGAAGGCGACCGAGCCGGTGACCATGTCCTTGACGGACGGGCCGGAGAGGTACTCCGCGCCACCGGTCGAGACCTGCAGGATGCCGTCGGAGCCGGCGTCGGCGAAGCCCTTGAGCGCCGCGTTGAGCGTCTGCGAGGACGTGACGTTGATGGCCGGGAAGGCGAACGAGCCGGCCTTCGCGGCGTCGAGCATCTCGGCGTACTTCTCAGGGGTGGCGATGGGCATGCGATTGGCTCCTGCGCAGGGTGCGGTGACGTCCGCCTCAACCTACCGTGACAACCGATCGCCGTCGGCGTGCGTATCCCTGCTTGAGTGAACCCCCACACCCTGGAGGACAGATGCAGGACATCACGGACCGGCTCGACGCCGAGCTCCGCACGCCGCCGCCACCGACCTTCGACGTCGCCGCGACGGTGGGCGCCGGGCGGCGCGCCGTACGACGGCAGCGGCTCGCCCGGGGCGGCGCCGCCCTTGCGCTCGCGCTCGTTCTCGGCGGCGCCGGTCTCGCGGTGACCTCGCAGTTCGGGGGCACGCAGGTCGACGGGTCGGTCCAGGTCGCGGCCGGCGTCTCCGCCGAGGGGCTGGCGCCGACGAAGGGCCTCGTCGACGACTTCCCCGCTGGCTACGACCCGCAGGACGACCACGTGGTCCTGGTCCGCGACGGCTGGGAGGTCGTCGAGCGGGTCGAGGACCCGGTGACCGGGCTGGTCTCCAAGAACGACAGCGGGAAGGTCACCGACTCGGTCGCGCTGAGCCTGCGCGAGGGCGACACCACCGTGTGGGTCGTGCTGTGGCACTTCGCGAAGAGCGGCGACCTCCCCAACTCGCAGGGCGGTGGCGGCGTCTCCGATGACACCACGCAGGCGGGCTTCGACACGCTCACGAAGTGGATCGCCCACCAGCGGACCCTGACGTTCACGAAGGACGCCCAGTGAGGCGGGCCGAGCGCGAGGCGGCGTACGTCGAGTTCGCCACCGCCCGCCGCGACCAGCTGCGCCGGATCGCCTACGGCATGTGCGGCGACTGGCACCGCGCCGACGACCTGGTGCAGACCGCGCTGGTCCGGCTGTACGTCGCGTGGCCCCGCGTGTCCCGCAACGGCACCGAGGACGCGTACGTCCGCAAGATCCTGCTCAACGCGGCGATCGACGAGTCGCGGCGCGCCGTACGCCGGGAGGTACCGACCGAGACCCTGCCCGACCTGCCGGCCGCCCCGGGCCTCGGCGTCGAGGAGCGCGACTCGCTCGTCGCCGCACTGCAGCGGCTGCCGGCCCAGCAGCGCGCGGCCGTGCTGCTGCGGCACTGGCTCGGGCTGCCGGTCTCCGAGGTCGCGGCCGAGCTCGGCATCTCCGAGGGGACCGTCAAGAGCCACACCTCGCGCGGGCTGCACGCGTTGCGGGGTTTGCTGACGGGCGCCGAGCCGGGCTGAGATGCTGGCCGGCGTGCGCGTGGCTCGGGCGGTCGTCGGTGGCGGCCTCGTCCTGTTCGCGGTCCTGTACGTCGTGGGGTGGGCCCGTGCCTGGAACCACGTCGAGTACCTGCGCAGCTACGCCTCCACCTGGGAGGAGGTGCTGTGGCTCGGAACCTCGGTGGCCGTGGTGGTGGCCGGAGTGCTCGTGTCGGTCACCGCGGTGGGGCTGCTCCGGGCCCGGGAGCCACGTCGCTGGGTCATCTGGGCGACTCTCGTCGCGCTCACCGCCGCCGGCGCACTACCCGCCGTGCGGGCGATGACCGTTCCCCGCTCGGAGCTCCCCGTCCTCATGGATCCGTTCCGCGACCACGGGCCGGGCGGGGCGCTCTACGTCCCCCTCGACGACGCCCTGGTCTGGCGCAGCGCCACGCTGCCGTTCACCGTGCTGGCGCTGCTCTGGGCCTGCCCGCTCCTCGTCGCCGAGCTCGCCCGCGCCGGCACCGCCCGGCGCATCGTCGCCGGAGTCGGAGTGCTGTGCGTCCTCACCGGGGCCTTCCTGCACAGCCTGCTCGCTGCCGCCTCGATGGCGGCCTTCGCCTGAGCCAGCCGATCCCCCGCCGAGCTCAGCCTCGCCAGGCCTCGTCGCTGCCGAGGTCGGCGTGCTGGCGCACCCAGGAGTGCATCGCGATCGCCGCCGCGGCCGACGCGTTGATCGACCGGGTCGAGCCGAACTGCGCGATCGAGAAGGTGCCGTCGCAGGCCTCGCGGGCGCCGTCCGAGAGCCCCGGCCCCTCCTGCCCGAAGAGGAAGCAGACCCGCTCGGGGATCTGCATCGTCTCCAGGTGGGCGGAGCCGGGGAGGTTGTCGATCCCGAGCAGCGGTACGCCGGACGCGGCGAGGTAGGCGTGCAGGTCGGCGACGCTCGGGTGGTGGCGGACGTGCTGGTAGCGGTCGGTGACCATGGCGCCGCGGCGGTTCCAGCGGCGGTTGCCGACGATGTGCACCTCGGCGGCGAGGAAGGCGTTGGCGGAGCGGACGATGGTGCCGATGTTGAAGTCGTGCTGCCAGTTCTCGATGGCGACGTGGAAGCCGTGGCGGCGCCGGTCGAGGTCGGCGACGATCGCCTCGACGGACCAGTACCGGTAGCGGTCGACGACATTGCGCCGGTCGCCGTCGCGGAGCAGCGCCTCGTCGTACACCTCGCTCCCGGGGCCCTCCGGCCACGCCCCCGGCCAGGGCCCGACACCGACCTCGGGCTGCCCGTGGGGCATCGGGTCGTACGGCGCCCGCTCCTCCTCATCCACGGATCGCACCCTAACGACCACCCCGTTGGGCAGCGGCCGGTAGCGTGGCGTCGTGAACTCGCTGGTGGCGACCCCGTTCGTCGTACCCATGCTGCTCGGCATCAAGTGGCTCGACCCCGAGTGGCTGCAGCACGAGTACGGCACCACCTTCATCTGGATCGCCATCGCCATCGTGTTCGTCGAGTGCGGACTGTTCTTCCCGTTCCTGCCCGGTGACACCCTGCTGTTCGCGCTCGGTCTGTTCATCGCGGGCAGCAACAAGACGGGGTACTCCGTCGTCGGGATCTCCAACGAGCCGGTCGAGCTCGTCATCGCCTGCGTGCTGCTCGTGGTCGCCGCGTTCGCCGGCAACGTCGCGGGCTACGAGATCGGCCGCAAGCTCGGCCCGCCGCTCTACGAGCGCGACGGCCGGATCCTGAAGAAGAAGTACTTCGACAACACGAGCGCCTTCTTCGACAAGCACGGCAACAAGGCCCTGGTCATCGGTCGCTTCGTGCCCTTCGTGCGCACCTACATCACCGTCGTCGCCGGTGTCACCCTGATGGAGCGGCGCCGCTTCTTCACCTGGAGCGCGATCGGCGCCGTGCTGTGGGTCATCTCGATCACGCTGCTCGGCTACTTCCTCGGCGCCGCGATCCCGGCGCTCGGCGAGAACATCGACTACGTCACCCTCGCCATCCTCGCCTTCTCCGCCGTCCCGATCGCCTGGGAGTGGTGGCGTCACAAGCGCCCCGGCGCCAAGGGCCGCAAGGCCGAGGACCCGGAGCCCAAGGTCGACTCGCCCGTCGAGTGATGACGGGTGTCGGTGGTCGGCGCGATGATTTCTGACGCGGCCGCCGGTCCACTCCGGCATCCACCCCAACCACCCCGGGAGCAACCATGGCGATCAACCTCAACCCCTACATCAACTGGCGCGGCCAGGCCCGCGAGGCGATGGAGTTCTACCAGTCCGTCCTCGGCGGCGAGCTCAACGTGATGACCTTCGCCGACATGGGCGGCACCCAGATGGGCGTCGCCGAGTCCGAGGTCGGCTGGGTGATGCACTCCGCCCTGTCGGTCTCCCCGTCGGTCCTGCTGATGGGCGCCGACCACCCCTCCCATGTCCCCGGCGAGCCGCAGACGCAGCAGGTCAGCATCAGCGGCCCGGCCGAGGACGGCGACACGCTGCGTGCCTGGTGGGAGGGCCTCACCGACGGCGCCACCGTGATGCAGCCGCTCGAGCAGGCGCCCTGGGGCGACAGCTTCGGGATGCTGAAGGACAAGTACGGCGTCGACTGGCTGGTCAACATCGCCGGCGCGCCCCAGGAGTGACGGCTGGGCCGGGTTCCGAGCCCGGCTCCCCCATCCGGCGGCGAGTGATTCACGTTGAATCACTCGCCGCCGGGGTTTTCCGTCGGGCGCAGCGAGCGCCCAACCGACACCGTCGGATCCATCCAGCATGATGGGCGCACCATGCCCCGCTGGAACCTCCAGGCCGTCGAGAAGGCCGCCCCGGACGCCTCCTCTCTGACCGCCGCCCGCAAGCTCGCGGTGCCGGGCCCCTGGTCGGAGACGGGCAGCACGGACACGCTCGTGTGGGGCAAGTGCCAGGGCAGTGGGAAGTCGCCGTACCAGGTGTCGATCGACCTGGCCGGGCCGGCGTACCGGTGCAGCTGCCCGAGTCGGAAGTTCCCGTGCAAGCACGCGCTGGCACTGCTGCTCCTGTGGGTGCGCTCGGACGGGGCGGTGGCCGAGGCGGCGGAGCCGGCGGGGTTCGCGGGCGACTGGGCGGCGACCCGGGCGGAGCGGGCGGCCGGAGCCGCGGCGGCGGAGGCAAGGCGGCCGGTCGACCCCGAGGCCCGGGCGAAGCGGATCGAGGAGCGACGCTCGACGATGTCGGCGGCCCTCGAGGACTTCGCGCAGTGGCTGGCCGACCTGGCGCGCAGCGGTACGGCGACCACCCGCCGCCAGCCGTGGACCTGGTGGGACACCGCGGCGGCGCGGCTGGTGGACGGCCAGGTGCCGGGGCTGGCCGAGCGGCTGCGGGACATGGCAGCGGCGGTGGGCAGCCGGGAGGACTGGGCCGAGCACCTGCTGACCGAGGCCGGCCGGTGGTGGCTGGCGGTGCAGGCGTGGCGCCGCTGGGACGAGCTGGCGCCGGAGACGCAGGGCGACCTGCGCACCTACCTCGGCTGGTCGTGGGGCGCCGACGACCTCGCCGACCCCGAGCCGGCAGCGGGCTGGCAGGTGCTCGGCGCGCACCGCGACGAGACCGGTCGGCTCAAGGAGCAGCGCACCTGGCTGCGCTCGGTCGCGACCGGTGAGCTGGTGCTGGTGCTCGACTTCGCCGGCGGCCCGCAGCCGCTGCCGGTGCCTCAGCTCGACGGCAGCGTCGTCGACGTACCGCTCGTCCGCTACCCCGGCTCGGCGCCCACCCGTGCCCGTTTCGCCGCCTCCCCCGCGCCCCTGTCCCTCGACACCGCGCTGCCGACCGGCGGCTCGCTCGCCGAGGCCCGCGCGGCGCTGACCGACCTGTGGCGTCGCAACCCGTGGGCGGTGCGGGTGCCGGCGGTGGTACGGGGCCGCCTCGTCCCGCCGTACGACGGTGCGCCGGCCACCTTCGTCGACGAGTCCGGCGACGCGGTCGACGTGCTCGGCCCGGACCCGTGGGATGCGCTGGCCGCGACCGGCGGTGCGGTGACCGACGTGTTCGGGGAGCTCGAGGAGCGGGGCCTGCGGCCGCTCAGCCTCGCGGGGGTGGACGCGTGAGCGCCGTCCCGACCTGGTGGCAGCAGACCACCGCGGCCGCGCTGCTCGGCACCGAGCGACGCGAGCCGCCGGCGCTGCCCCACGACCTCGGCGTCGCGGCGCGACCCGACAGCACGCCCGAGACGGCGCTGCTCGATGCCGCCGCCGTCGGCGGTGCGCTGCTCCGCGCCGACCTGCCCGCCCGACCGGCCGGCGACCTCCCGCAACCAGCAGCACCCGACACCACCCCGCTCGCGCCACCCGCCGCCGTCCAGCTGCTGGGCCTGCTCGTCAGCCAGCCGCCGGTCGCCGCGCGGCTGCGTCCGCTGGCGCTCGAGCACTGGCTGCTCGTCGCCGCCGACCGCGGCGTCCGGGTCCCGGCCCGCGCCCTGCCGCGGCTGCTCGCGCTGGTCACCCAGCAGCCCGACCTGCGTGCCGCCACCCGACCGGTCCTCGGCGAGCGCGGCCGCTGGCTGGCCGGCCTGCGCCCCGACTGGCGATGGGTGCTGGACGGGGAGCCGGCACCCGCCGTACCCACGCGGCTCTCCCCCGACGACTGGCGCGCCCTCCCGGCCGCCGTCCGCGCCGACGCGCTCCCGGCCGACGACCTCGACCTGCTCGAGTCGGCGCTCGACGACCGCTCCGACAAGGTACGACGCCAGGCGCTCGCGCTCCTCGACGCGGCTCCCGGCTCGGCGCGGGCCGCCCGGATGGCCGCCCGGCTGCGTCCGCTGCTGGCGCCGACCGGTCGGCTCCGGCGTGGTCTCGAGGTCGCCCTGCCGACCGAGCCCGACGCCGCCGGCGTACGCGACGGGCTGACCACGACCCGTGGGGGCTCGCAGCGGGAGCGGTGGCTGGAGCTGATCAGCGCCGGGGCACCGCTCTCGGTGTGGACCGACGCGACCGGCAAGGACGCCGCCCACACCTGGCCGCTGATCACCCAGCCGGCGGCGCGGTCCGGCGTGCTGCGGGCGGTCCGGGCCCGTGCCGACGTCGCCTGGGCCACGGCGGCCGTGGCCGACAGCCCCGACCTGCTGGCGTACCTCCCCGCCGCCGACCAGGACGCGACCGCGCTCCAGCTGCTGCGGGCGACGAAGGCCGCCGCCGGGGTCGCGGCGGTGGTCCGCCACGTCGCGGCGCCGTGGAGTCCCGCGCTCAGCGCCGCCGTCGTCGACGTCCTGCGCCACACCGCCCCGGCCGCCGGCTCGGCCTCCGTGGCGCTGCCGACCCTCGCGGCCGGCCTGCACCCCTCGGTCCGGCCCGCGGTCTCCGCCTGGGCCCGCACCGAGAACCGGTGGGGCTCGCTGCCCGCCGATCTCGACCAGTACCTGTCCTTCCTACCCGCGATCACGGAGGCCTTCCGATGACCCTCACCGAGCCGACCGGCACCGAGCCGACCGACGGGGTGCTGCGCCAGCACGCCGAGGACGAGTACGCGGACGAGCTCGCCGCACTGGCCGCGGTCGACGACCGGCCGCGGCCGCCGCAGTGGCGGCTGTCGCCGTGGGCGGTGACGACGTACCTCCTCGGTGGACGGCTCGACGACGGCACCGAGATCAGTCCCAAGTACGTCGGCGCACGCCGCCTGATGGAGATCGCCGTCGCCTCGCTGGCGACCGACCGCGCGCTGCTGCTGCTCGGCGTACCCGGCACGGCGAAGTCCTGGGTCAGCGAGCACCTCGCGGCGGCGATCAGCGGCAGCTCGACGCTGGTGGTGCAGGGCACCGCCGGCACCCCGGAGGAGTCGCTGCGGTTCGGCTGGAACTACGCGCGCCTGCTCGCCGAGGGACCCTCGCGTGACGCGCTGGTGCCGAGCCCGGTGATGCGCGCGATGGAGACCGGCGCGCTGGTCCGGGTCGAGGAGCTCACCCGGATCCCGGCCGACGTGCAGGACGCGCTGATCTCGATCCTCTCGGAGAAGACGCTGCCGATCCCCGAGCTCGACGACGAGGTGCAGGCGCGGCGCGGGTTCAACGTGATCGCGACCGCCAACAACCGCGACAAGGGCGTCAACGAGCTGTCGTCGGCGCTCAAGCGCCGGTTCAACACCCTCGTGCTGCCGCTGCCCGACAGCCTCGGCGAGGAGGTCGAGATCGTCCGCACCCGGGTCGCCTCGATCGGCCGCGGCCTGGAGCTGCCCGACGAGCTCGCCGCCACCCCCGAGATCGAGCGGGTGGTGACCATCTTCCGCGAGCTGCGCGGCGGGATGACGCTCAACCAGCGCACCACCGTGAAGTCCCCGTCGAGCACCCTGTCCACCGCCGAGGCGATCTCGGTGATGACCAACGGGGTCGCCCTCGCCGCCCACTTCGGGGACGGCGTGGTCCGCGCCGACGACCTCGCCGCCAGCATCACCGGCGCGGTCGTCAAGGACCCGGTGCAGGACTCGATCGTGTGGCAGGAGTACCTCGAGACGGTCGTCAAGGACCGCCCCGAGTGGGCCGACCTCTACCGCGCCTGCCGGGAGCTGACCTGACCACCACGCCGCGGACCGGGGCCAGGGTCGAGGTCCTCGGCGTCCGCCACCACGGCCCGGGCTCGGCGCGCTCGGTCGCCGGCGCGCTCGAGGAGCTCGCCGCGGACGCCGTCGTGATCGAGGGACCTCCGGAGCTCGACGCCCTGGTCCGGTACGTCGGCGAGGGGCTCGTGCCGCCCGTGGCGGGCCTGGCCTACGCGACTGCCGAGCCCTGGCGGGCCGCGTTCTACCCGATGGCGGCCTTCTCCCCCGAGTGGGTCGCGCTCACCTGGGCGGTCGAGCACGGCGTACCCGTCCGGTTCGCCGACCTGCCCGCCGCCCACGCCCTCGCTCCCACCGAGGATCCCGACGAGGCCAAGGACAACCAGGAGCGCACCGATCCGATCAGCCTGCTCGCCACCGCGGCCGGGTACGACGATCCCGAGCGCTGGTGGGAGGACGCCGTCGAGCACCGCGCGGAGTCGTCGCTGGCCCGGTTCGCGCTGCTGCGCGAGGCGATGGCCGAGGCCCGCGCGACCGGCCCGGTCGGCGACGACAACCTGCGCCGCGAGGCGGCGATGCGCAAGGTGCTGCGGGCGACGATCAAGGAGGACCACGAGCGGATCGCGTTCGTGTGCGGCGCCTACCACGCGCCCGCGCTCGAGCCGGCGAGCTTCCCGTCGCAGGCCGCCGACAACAAGCTGCTGGCCGGGCTGCCGAAGGTGAAGGTGACCGCGACCTGGGCGCCGTGGACCGCGGGCCGGCTGGCCTACGCGAGCGGGTACGGCGCCGGCGTCACCTCGCCCGGGTGGTACCAGCACCTGTTCGCCTGCTGGGCCGAGGACCGGCCCGACGACGTCGTCCCCGGCTGGCTGACCCGGGTCGCCCGGGCGCTGCGCGACGACGGCCTCGACGCCGCACCCGCGACGGTCGTCGAGGCGGTGCGGATGGCGCAAGCCCTGGCCGCCGTGCGGGGCCGCCCGACGGCCGGCCTCGACGAGCTGATGGACGCCAGCCAGACCGTGCTCTGCGGCGGCTCGGCGGTCCCGCTCGGGCTCGTGCAGCGGCAGCTGGTGATCGGCGAGGAGCTCGGGCAGGTGCCCGACGCCGTACCTCTCGTGCCGCTCGCCGAGGACCTCGCCCGCACCCAGCGCCGGCTCCGGCTCAAGCCGTCCCCGACGCCCACGACGATCACCCTCGACCTGCGCAAGGAGGGCCAGCTCGAGCGCTCGCGGCTGCTGCACCGGCTCGCCCTCCTCGGCATCCCGTGGGGCACGGCCGGCGACGCCGGCCGCACGACCGGCACCTTCAAGGAGGCCTGGGACCTCGAGTGGCAGCCGGAGTTCGCGGTCTCGCTGGTCGAAGCGGGGCTGCTCGGCACGACCGTCCTCGGCGCCGCGGAGACCCGGGTGCAGGAGGCGGCCGCTGCCGCGACCGACCTGGCGACGCTCGGCCGGCTGGTCGAGTCCGCGCTCGTCGCCGACCTGCCCCGTGCCCTCGCCACCGTGGTCGACGCCCTCGCCGCCGCCACGGCCCACCAACACGACACCCGCGCCCTGCTCGACGCCGTCGAGCCGCTGGCCCGCACGCAGCGGTACGGCGACGTGCGACGCGCCGACCTGGGCCGGGTCCGCGAGGTGCTCGCCACCGTCGTGGTCCGGTCGGCGGTCGAGCTGCGGGCGGCCTGCAGCGGGCTCGACGACGACGCGGCCGCCGCGCTGCGCGGCTCGATCGACAGCGCCCAACGTGGGATCGCGCTGGTCGGCGTCGGCGCCGACCGGTGGCGCGAGGCGCTGGCCGGCGTGGCCGCCGACGACCGGGTGCACGGCTCGGTCGCCGGCCGGGTCAACCGGATCCTGCTCGACGGCGGGCACCTCGCGGCCGAGCGGGCCGCCGAGAGACTCAGCCGCCAGCTGTCCGTCGGTGCCTCCCCGGTCCACGCGGCCGCATGGCTCGACGGCTTCCTCGAGGGCGAGTCGGTTCTCCTGCTGCACGATCCGACGCTGCTGGCAACGGTGGACGAGTGGGTCGGCCGGGTCGACGAGTCCGTCTTCGAGGACCTGCTGCCGCTGCTGCGTCGTACCTTCGCCCGGTTCCTGCCCGCCGAGCGCCGCCAGGTCGCGAGCCGGGTCCGCAACCTCGACCACGACCACACCGACGTCGTACCCGACCTCGACCTGGTCGCCGGTCGCGACGCCGCCCGCCGGGTGGCCTCGCTCCTCGGCCTGGAGGTGAGCGCATGACCGATCCCCGCGACCGGCCGACCCGCTGGCGGCTGGTCCTCGGCGGCGACGAGGCCGATCCCGACGACGTCCACCTGTCCGCGGAGGACCTGGTCCGCGACCGCGCCCTGTCCCAGCTGTACGACGGCTCCGGCGACGGCTCCGGCCGCCCGGGGGGCCCGCGTCGCGGCGGGCTCGGCCGCTCCGCACCCGGCGTGAACCGGTGGCTCGGCGACATCCGCACCTACTTCCCGTCCTCGGTGGTGCAGGTGATGCAGGCCGACGCGATGGACCGGCTCGGCCTCCACGAGCTGCTGCTCGAGCCCGAGACGATGGCGGCGGTGCAGCCCGACCTCAACCTGGTGACCACCCTGGTCGGCCTCAACCGGGTGATCCCCGAGCACAGCCGCACGACCGCCCGCGCGGTCGTCCGGGCGGTCACCGACCAGCTCGAGGAGCGGCTGCGCAGCAAGACCGTCCAGGCGGTCTCGGGCGCCGTGGACCGCGCCTCGCGCACGCGCCGGCCCCGGCACCACGAGATCGACTGGCGGCGCACCATCGCCGCCAACCTCAAGCACTACCTGCCCGAGTACGGCACCGTCGTGCCCGAACGGCTCCACGGCCACGCCCGCCGCAACCGGCAGACCCAGCGGCACATCATCTTGTGCATCGACCAGTCCGGCTCGATGGCGGAGTCGGTCGTCCACTCCAGCGTCTTCGGCGCGGTCCTCGCCTCACTGCGCGCCGTGTCGACGCGACTGGTCGCCTTCGACACCGAGGTCGTCGACCTCACCGACGAGATCGAGGACCCGGTCGACGTGCTGTTCGGCGTCCAGCTCGGCGGCGGCACCGACATCAACCGCGCCCTCGCCTACTGCCAGTCGCTGATCGAGCGGCCCGAGGAGACGGTCCTCGTGCTGATCAGCGACCTCTACGAGGGCGGCATCGCCGAGGAGATGCTGCGCCGGGCCAACGCGATCACGTCCTCGGGCGCGGTCATGGTCGCGCTGCTGGCGCTGAGCGACTCCGGGGCGCCGTCGTACGACGCCACGCACGCCGCCGCCCTCGCCGCGATCGGCGTCCCCGCCTTCGCGTGCACGCCCGACCAGTTCCCCGACCTGATGGCCGCGGCGATCGAGAAGCGCGACCTCGCCCAGTGGGCGGCGGCCAACGACATCGTGATCGCGAGCGCGGTCGAGGAGGACGACTGACGTCGAAGCCCGTCGGGCGCCCCGCGTGATCTGGACCGAGTGGAGCGAGCGAGGAACGAGCGAGCGGAGGGAGGGAAGATCACGCGCCCGAAGGGCGCCCGACATGCCGGAGCGGAGCGACGGCCAAGATCAAAGAGCGGCTGCGCGCGCCTCGTCCAGCTCGGCCTTGGTCAGCACGGCGCGGACCTCGAGCTCGACGTCGGCGAGCGGGTTCTCGCCGGCCGGGCTGCGGTCGATCGCGCACACGACCGTCTCGACGACCGCGCCGCCCGCGCGCAGGGCGTTCGTCGCGTCGCGGACCGCACCACCGGTGGTGATGACGTCCTCGATCAGCACGACCTTGCGGCCGTCGTACGACGGACCCTCGGCGAGCTTCGCAGTGCCGTACTCCTTGGCCTTCTTGCGGACGAACACGACCGGCAGGCCGACCAGCTGGCTGACCGCGGTCGCGATCGGGATGCCGCCCATCTCCAGGCCGCCGAGCAGCTCGGCGTCGGCCGGCAGCAGCTGGGCGACCTCGCGCGCGACGCGGGCGAGGAGGAGCGGGTCCGCCTCGAAGAGGTACTTGTCGAAGTACTCGTTGCTGACCTGGCCCGACCGCAGCACGAACTCGCCGGTGAGGCGGCAGGTGGCGTCGATGTCGGCGGCGAGGGCGGTGTCCGTGGTCGTCACGCCCGTAGGTTATCTATCGTCGTCCCCATGCCTGCTGCTGCCCGACGCGTCGCCGGGATGGGTACGACCATCTTCGCCGAGATGTCCGCCCTCGCCGTCCGGACCGGCTCGGTCAACCTCGGCCAGGGATTCCCCGACACCGACGGTCCCCCGGTCATCCTCGACGCGGCGGTCGCGGCCCTGCGCGGTGGCGCGAACCAGTACGCACCCGGCCCCGGCGTCCCCGCGCTGCGCCAGGCGATCGCCCGCCACCAGCAGCGCCGCTACGGCATCGAGCTCGACCCGGACCGCCAGGTCGTGGTGACCACCGGCTGCACCGAGGCAATCGCGGGCGCCCTGCTCGGGCTGGTCGACCCGGGCGACGAGGTGGTCGTGCTCGAGCCCTACTACGACTCCTACACGGCGATGATCGACTTCGCCGGCGGCGTACGACGACCGGTCACCCTGCGCGCTCCGGACTTCCGGCTCGACCCGGCCGAGCTCGAGGCCGCGGTGAGCGAGCGGACCAAGCTGATCCTGCTCAACACCCCGCACAACCCCACCGGCCGGGTTCTCGACGCCGACGAGCTGGCCGCCGTCGCCCGGGTCGCGATCGCCCACGACGTGCTGGTCGTGACCGACGAGGTCTACGAGCACCTGACCTTCGACGGCCGCCCGCACGTGCCGATCTCGACGCTGCCGGGCCTGGCCGTGCGCACCCTCACTCTCTCCAGCGCCGGGAAGTCCTGGTCGGTGACCGGGTGGAAGGTCGGCTGGGCGACCGGACCGGCCGAGCTGGTCGGGGCGGTGACCGCCGCGAAGCAGTGGCTCACCTTCACATCGGGCGCGCCGCTGCAACCGGCCGTGGCCGCGGCCCTCGACGCCGGGGACGACTTCCCGACCGGCCTCGCCCGCGACCTGCAGGCCCAGCGCGACCAGCTGGTCGCCGGGCTGCGGGCGGCCGGGCTGACGACGTACGTGCCCGAGGGGACCTACTTCGCGACCACCGACGTGAGCGCGCTCGGCTGGACCAGCGGCGGCGACTTCTGCCGTGCGCTGCCCGAGCGGGCCGGCGTCGTCGCGATCCCGTCGGAGGTCTTCTACGACGACCCGGACGCGCCCGGCAGCGGCCGGCACCTGGTCCGGTGGGCGTTCTGCAAGAAGCCCGAGGTCATCGCCGAGGCGGTACGCCGGCTCGGCGCGGCCGACCTGCGGGCCTGATCTCCGCGCTGGGCGGGCTCAGCGCCCGGCGTACCAGCGTGCGACCTCGGGCCGCAGCAGCAGGCTGGTGGTCCCGGCGAGCGCGGCGACGAGGATGACCAGCGGCCAGGCGCCGAGCGCGAGGAAGAGCGACACCGCGGCGCCGCTCGCGGCGCCGACGGCCAGCACGATCCGGGCCCAGTTCTGGCCGATGAACGCGAGCGCGGCGAGCACGATCGCCCCCAGCGCGCATGCGGTGACGCCGGCCAGGAGGACGTAGATGCCGGCCACCAGGTCCTGCTCGGTGACCTGCGAGCGGTCGATCCAGGACGGCTGGTCCTTCATCACCTCGGCGAACAGCTTCTCACTGTTGGCCGACACGTAGGCGACCATCCCGGCAACGAGCAGCACGATCGTGACCGCGACGACACAGGTGATCGCGCACGCCGCGACCAGGGCCGGCGGCCGGGCGCCGACCACGGGACCGCGAGCCGGCGGGGCGACCCCCGTGACGGGGCCGGCCACGGGTCCGGGCAGGTGGCCGGGCTGGTGCCCGGACTGGCCGGGCTGGCCGGGCTGGCCCGGCTGGTCGAACCGGGACGGCGGGACGGGGCGCGTCGCGGACCGGTTCGCGCCGAGCCGCGCGGCCTGGCGCTCCTCGAGGCGCTGGACCCAGGGCCGGCCGGCGTACCAGTCCCGGGTGGGCTGCAGCCACAGCAGCACGATCCCCGCGAGCACCATCGGCGCCAGGAAGCCCGCGGTGGCCAGGCCGCCGACGAACAGCAGCGGCGAGAGCGCGGTCAGCGCGATCCGGGCGCTCGCCGAGCGCTTGAAGACCTGGACGCCCAGGATCGCCGACGCCGTCGCCGCGCCCGCGCCGATCATGCAGAGCACCCGGATCATCGTGGCCAGCCCGTCGGCGTCGAGGCCGAGGTCGGCGGTCATCGGCTCGGTGAGGACCTTCTGCAGCTCCTCCTGCACCGCCAGGGTGTGGAGGGTGGAGATCCGTTGCCACGCGGCGAGGACGACGAACACCGACCCGCCGATGATCAGCGCGCCCGCCAGCGTCGCCTGGCCCGGCCGGGGTTGCTCCTCGCTCATGGCTCCATTCCACCAGACCGGGCCACACGGCGTACTTCCTGACGTGTTCTTGCGCATCCTGCCCGTTGCAACAGTCAGGAGGCGTCGGGATACCCGCTGAAGCGGGTATCCCGACACACCCTTCACGACTGACCGAGCTCAGCCAGCAAGCACCAACCCGTCCTCACCCCGGTCGACCGTGACCGAGCCACCGTCGGTGACCTCGCCACCGATGAGCAGCCGGGCGAGCGGGTCGCCGATGGCGGTCTGGATCAGGCGGCGCAGCGGACGGGCGCCGTACGCCGGGTCGTAGCCGGTCTCGGCCAGCCAGGCACGCGCCTCGGGCGTGACCGACAGCGTGATCCGGCGGGCGGAGAGCCGCCCCTCCAGCGAGCGCAGCAGCAGCTCCACGATCTCGGCGAGATCCTCGCGGGACAGCGCGTCGAAGGTGACGATCTCGTCGAGCCGGTTGAGGAACTCCGGCTTGAACGAGGCCCGCACCACGCCCATCACCGCGTCCCGCTGGGCCTCCGGCGACAGCGAGGTGTCGACCAGGAACTGCGAGCCCAGGTTGGAGGTGAGGATCAGGATCGTGTTGCGGAAGTCGACCGTGCGGCCCTGACCGTCGGTCAGGCGACCGTCGTCGAGCACCTGCAGCAGGATGTCGAAGACCTCGGGGTGGGCCTTCTCGACCTCGTCGAGGAGGACGACGGAGTACGGACGCCGGCGCACCGCCTCGGTGAGCTGGCCGCCCTCGTCGTAGCCGACGTAGCCCGGAGGGGCACCGACCAGGCGCGCGACGGAGTGCTTCTCCGCGTACTCGCTCATGTCGATGCGCACGATCGCCCGGTCGTCGTCGAACAGGAAGTCCGCGAGCGACTTGGCGAGCTCGGTCTTGCCGACACCAGTGGGTCCGAGGAACAGGAACGAGCCAGTGGGCCGGTTGGGATCCGAGATCCCGGCCCGCGCCCGGCGTACGGCGTCGCTGACGGCACGCACTGCGTCGGCCTGGCCGATCAGGCGGGCGCCGATCACCTGCTCCATGTCGAGCAGCTTGGCGGTCTCGCCCTGCAGCAGGCGTCCGGTGGGGATGCCGGTCCAGGCCTCCACGACCTCGGCGACCTGGGTCGCGCCGACCTCCTCGCCCACGAGCTTCTCGCTGGCGTCGAGCGTGTCCTCGGCCGCCTCGACCGCCTTGATCTGCTGCTCCAGCGCGGGGATCTGGCCGTAGAGGATCGCGCTGGCACCACCCAGGTCGCCCTCGCGCTGCAGCCGCTCGGCCTCGCTGCGCAGCTGGTCGAGCTGCCGGCGCAGCGCGCCCTCGCCCTCGAGCTCGGACTTCTCCCGCTCCCAGCGGGCCTCGAGCCCGCGCAGCTCCTCCTCCTTGTCGGCGAGGTCGGCGCGAAGCACCTCGAGCCGCTCGCGCGAGGCGTCGTCGGACTCCTTGGCGAGCGCGAACTCCTCCATCTTGAGCCGGTCGACCTGGCGGCGGAGCTGGTCGATCTCCTCCGGGGAGGACTCGATCTCCATCCGCAGCCGGGACGCGGCCTCGTCGACGAGGTCGATCGCCTTGTCGGGGAGCTGGCGGCCGGAGATGTAGCGGTCGGACAGGGTCGCGGCGGCGACCAGCGCGGCGTCGGTGATCCGGACGCCGTGGTGGGCCTCGTACTTCTCCTGGATGCCGCGCAGGATCTGGATGGTGTCCTCGACGGAGGGCTCACCGACGAAGACCTGCTGGAACCGGCGCTCCAGCGCCGGGTCCTTCTCGATCGACTCGCGGTACTCGTCGAGCGTGGTGGCGCCGATCATGTGCAGCTCGCCACGGGCCAGCATCGGCTTGAGCATGTTGCCGGCGTCCATCTGGCTGTCGCCGCCGGCGCCCGCGCCGACGACGGTGTGCAGCTCGTCGATGAAGGTGATGACCTGGCCCTCGGACTGCCTGATCTCGTCGAGGACCGCCTTGAGCCGCTCCTCGAACTCGCCGCGGTACTTCGCGCCCGCGACCATGCCCATCAGGTCCAGCGAGAGCACCCGCTTGCCCTTGAGGGAGTCGGGGACGTCGCCCGCGACCACGCGCTGGGCGAGGCCCTCGACGACGGCGGTCTTGCCGACGCCGGGCTCACCGATGAGCACGGGGTTGTTCTTGGTACGTCGGCTCAGCACCTGCACCACGCGCCGGATCTCCTGGTCCCGGCCGATGACCGGGTCCAGCTTGCCCTCCTCGGCGGCGGCGGTGAGGTCCACGGAGTACTTCTCCAGCGCCTCGTAGGTCGCCTCGGCGTCCTGCGACGTCACGCGGCGGTTGCCGCGGACGGCGGTCAGCGACTCGCGCAGCGCGTCGGCGGTCAGGCCCGCGTCGCCCAGCACCTGCTGGGCCGAGGACTCGACGGTGGCGAGCGCGATGAGCAGGTGCTCGGTCGCGACGTACTCGTCCTTCATCGACCGGGCCAGGTCCAGCGCGGATGCCAGGACCCGGGTCAGCGCGGCCGATCCGGCCGGCTGCTGGACGGTGGCCCCGCTGGCCCGCGGCAGCCCGTCGCGAGCCGCGGAGGCGGCGTGGACCAGCGCCGACACGTCGACGCCCGCCTTGGCGACGAGGTGGGCAGCGGTCCCGTCCTCCTGCAGCAGCAGGGCGACGAGCAGGTGGATCGGCTCGACGCTGGTGTTGCCCGCCGTGGTCGCGGCGAGCTGGGCGGCCTCGATCGCCTCGCGGCTGCGCGTGGTGAACTTGTCGGCCCCGAATTGGCTCATGCAGTGCTCCTCGAGAGTGGTCTGGGTTCATCTTGGCCGGAATGCTCCGGCCGGTCATCAGGTCAAACGTCCCGAAAGTTGAGTCTGTTCCACTCAACTTTGCAATCGATCGGGTGTCCCCCGTCACACGAGGTCCGTTTGCCCAGCGCCCGACGTGGTAGGCGGGAGGTGTCCCCCTGACATCTCTGGCGCCCGGCCAGGCCGTGCGCCATCTCGGAAAGCAAGGTCCCGTCGTGGTCGATTCAGCAGTGCTCGCCAGATTTCCCGGCCTCCATGCCCGTCTGGGCGAATACAAACGCGCAGCCATCGACGCCATGATGAAGGCGGGCGGCTGGACGGTCGAGGAGACGCAGTACACCCAGAACTCCACGACGTCCTACTACTGGGCCGACCGGCCGGGCCCCGACGGCGAGGGCGGCGGCAAGGGCGGGTGGTCCAACGACCTCCCCCAGACCGGCGAGGACGACTACACCGCGTCGTTCGACGCCGTGCGGGCCCGCTGCGACGAGATCTGGGACCGCTGGCTGTCGTCCAACACCGACCAGGCGAACGCGACGCAGGCCGTCAACGCGCTGGCCGAGGCGCACGCGATCATCGCGGCCAAGGGAACGGTCGTCGACGGGAACTCGGAGGGCACCGGCACGATCAACGTCGAGTTCGAGGACCTCGAGGCCATCGTCAGCGAGCACCACGTGTCGGGCGGACTCTTCGACGCGTTCCGCAAGGACTTCCTGTTCAAGCTCGACGACGTCACCGGCAACATCGACGCACTGCTGATCAAGGTGGGCGGGTCGGCCTGCGCGGAGGTCGCCGTGTGGGCCGAGCAGAAGTGCACCGCCGTGCTGCTCTTCGAGAACAGCCTCGCCAAGCTGAACGCCGCCCGGACGGCCAGCAGCGCGAGCTGGGAGACCTTCTTCAAGATCGCCGGCTGGGCGGTCGCCGGAGGATCGGCGTTCATCAGTGGCGGGGCGAGTGCCGCCCTCGGGCTCGCGTCCGTCGCCGTCAGCATCGGTGCGGAGGTCACGAAGACTCCGGTCCCCGAGCCCAAGACCGAGTACGAGTCGATCATGAGCACCGTCGAGAAGGGCAAGGCGGACCTGGTGAGCGCCATCGACACCGAGCTCGCTGCGATTCGCGACGACTGCACAGCCGTCGCGGACATCGGCTCGACGGGCCCGAACACGAAGGCCAAGTACCAGATCGACGACCCGGCGACGAAGGAGCACGAGGGCGAGCTGTCCATCACCGACGGTTCCCAGCTCAGCGCGGGCATCTCGTTCGACCTCACCAAGGTCAGCCGCATCTGGACCAGCGTCCTGCCGAACGTCGCATCCAGCCTCGGCAAGGCCAACGCCCAGCTCGCGAAGGCCGAGTACCCCCACGACGGCTTCGTGTGCCTCGGACTCCCCACGAGCGGCGACTTCGGCGCACTCGCCGCCTACGACAGCTCCCTCCAGCTCCTCATCGAGCTGGTCGGACTCCTCAAGCAGGACGTCACCAACGCTGCCGACAACCTGGAGCTCGGCGTACGGGACCTGAACAACCAGGACGCCGCCTCCCAGTCGGCGCTCGACGGCCTGCAGAAGACGATCAAGGACCAGGACGAGTACACGCCCTGGGACACGACGGACGGCCACCACCACCAGCCCGGCGACGAGGTGCACCACCCGCCGCCGCCCCACCGCGGGGGCCGCTACATCGAGTGAGCGCAACGTGGCGGGTGGACTGGTCTCGGGCTCATCCACCCGCCACGAGTCACGGCGGGTCGTCGCGGTCGGCCCGGGCCGTCCTCCTGGTCCCCGGAGCAGGAACGCGACCCCACATCGCGCTGGCCACTGGGCCGACCGCGCCACGTACAACGTGGCACGGCTGGTGTCCTCGAAAGCGATTGTTTCGGTCCCGACTCGTCGTGAAACGCAGCAGAAGGACGGCGGCGCAGGCACGATGTCGAGGTGGCTCGGCACACCGATGAGATCGACGACCCCTCCCCGCTGGCCGGGGCGCGGATCGACGTCGCCGCGCGGATCGGCTGGTTGCTGCGGGCCAGCCGGGTCTCCGCCGGGGTGCCACTGCGGGAGTTCGCGGCGCGCAGCGGCGGCGGCCTCTCCCCCGCCACGTTGTCCCGGGTCGAGACCACGGGGCGGCGCAGCGGCTCGGTGGCGGCGGCCTACGAGCGGGCCCTCGGGCTGCCCCACGGGCACCTGCGCGCGCCGATCGACGTGCTGTGCCGGACCTTCGCCTACGCCCCCGTGGACACCGACCCCTGGATCCCCGAGCCCACGCTGGCGGGGTTCACGAAGGCGGTCGACACCGTGCAGTCCCCCGACCCGAACGCGCAGGACTGGCTGCGCTTCGCCGAGTACCACGTGCTCACGTCGTTCGGGATGCCGGCGCACACGATCCGGCCGCTCGTCGTACGCCTCACCGACGAGGTGGGTCGCGCCGCGGGCCTGGCCTACCAGCTGCGCTACGAGGCGTTGAGCAAGCTGCGCTGCAGCCCGTACGCCAACGTCGTCGGCCAGGCGATCCGCGAGGCGGTCGACCTGCCGGGCATGCAGCGCCCCGCCGACCTGCTCAGCGCGATCACCGAGCTCCCCACCCCCGACCTGGTCACCTGGTGCGGCGAGCTGCTCTCCGACGAGTCGTGGCTGATCGCGCGGGCCGGGTGCCTCGGCATCCAGAACATGCGCAGCGTCGGCGGTCTGCGCCGCTCGGACTGGCTCCCCCTGGTCCCGGTGTACGCGGCCGCGTGCGACGCCGCCGTCGGCGACCCGCTGCGCCAGCCCATCCTCAGCGCGACCCTGGCCGGCTGCCCTCCGGAGTTCCGCGCGGCTGTCCGCAGCACGCTCACCGAACCGCTCGTCGAGCCGCGCCGCGCCGCCGCCTGGACCCGGACCCGCCGCAACCACCACTACACGTACGCCGCCGCGCTGGCCGCCGAGGTCGCCGACGGCCATGCGGGCGAGGCGATGCTGGCCCGGCTGCTGTTCGAGGTGCTCTACGACTTCCGGGCGACGCACGTGACGACGTCGTCCTTCCTCCTCGTCGCCTCGCCCTACGCCGACCGCGTCCGCGAGGCGATCTGCCGCTCCGCACTGGAGGGACCCGACGAGACCACCCGCCACGGCGCGGCCTTCGCCTTCGCCAACCTGATGATCCCGTTCGACTCTGCCGATCCGGCGCCGTGGCTGGCCTCCGACGACCCGGTCCTGCGCGGCGCCGGCCTCAGCATCTGCGGCTTCGCCGGCGTCCCGCTGGAGCGCGAGCTGCTGCACGGGCTGGTCCGGCGCCCGGACCAGGTGGGCTACGAGGCGATGTTCGCGGCCGGGATGTCCCAGCAGCCCGAGCTGGCCGAGCTCGCCAACGACCCGACGCTCCCGGCCCCGGTCCGCGCGGCCGCGTCGTGGTGGCAGAAGGCGGGCGGCCGGATCATCCGCTGACCGGGACCGGGGTCGGCAGCCGAGCCTGATTCCACCGGTTCGGCCAAGCGGTTAGCCGTGCGGGCGCCGCAGGTGCCGGACGGCCCACCCCTCCGCGGCGAAGTCGGGGTGCCGTCGGCGCGGGGGCGGCGTGCCCTTTGCGGACGGCGGTGGCGCCGACGGCGGGGCCCTCGCTCCGAGCCGCGGAGGGGTGGGACGGGAGGCGCCGGAGGCGCCCGCACGGCCGACCCCACTCCCGAGCCGGTGGACTCAGGCCCCGTCGATCTCCGGCGGCGCCTCGTGCTCGGGCAGGTCCGCGCTGGAGGCGACGTCCGCGTCGACCAGCGCCAGCTTGCAGAACTCCTCACCGAACGGGGTGAGGTGGATGCTGCGCCGCACGACCTTGGCGAACTTCACCGAGTGCAGCGCGGCGAGCACGTCGGGCTGCGCCTCGAGCACCTGGTACTCCATGTGGTCGTGGACGGGCTCCCGCGAGAACCAGACCAGGCCCAGGCGGAACAGGTTGTTGAGGTACGACGGCACCTGCTCGAGGTAGCGCAGGCCGGCGCGCGGTCCGACCATGTTGAGGCCCGGGGCGACCAGCTGGCTGCTGACCATGCCGATCGGCCCGCCGGTGCGGACGTCGACCGAGGGCTGCGGCCCCTTGCTCAGCAGCATGACCAGGATCCGGGCCTCGTCGGGCGCGAGCTCGTCGAGGATGCGGTCGAACGCCGGGTGCCGGTCGTCGGTGCTCCACACGTCGCGGGAGCGCTCGAGCAGGTCCTTGCCGCGGTCGCGCAGGGACTGCGGGCGCGACGCGATCACCTGGCCGTCGACGAACGGCGTCGCGACCACCTCACGAGGGCGGTCGGAGCTGCCGCCCAGCGACTCGCCCGCGCGCATCAGGGCGGTGGCGACGGGCACTCCGCCGGACACCTGCTTGGCGACCTCGCCGAGCGCGCCGACGTACGAACCGACGTCGCGGATCAGCGACGCCGCCTCGTCCTTGCTGGTGACCGCGCGGCCGACCCGCATCCAGTTGCGGGTGGTGGTGCGCAGGCCCCAACCGGCGGTGTGCAGCGCGGCCGACCCGGCGACGCGGGCCAGGCCCGGCAGCGACTCCGCCACCGCGGGCCCGGTCAGCGCGGGCAGGCGCGGCAGGCCGTCCTGGTCGAGTTCGTCAGTCATCTCAGCCTTCCGGTCATGCAGGGGGGAAGCCGGGGATCCAGCCCCAATTGAAGATCCCGAGGTGGATGAACCCGCCGGCGGCACCCATGATCGCGCCGTGGGCGTAGAGCATCCACTCGTCCTCCTTGATCGCCGAGCGCATCATCTCGACGAAGTCCTTGGGCGGCAGCTCCTTGGTACGCCGGGCGATGAGCACCTGGATCTTCTCCGACTGCTGCTTGCTGAAGCCGGGGTCCCGGAACGGCGTGATGGTGCGGCCGACCGCCTCCTGGGCGAAGGAGTCCTTGATGCTGTCGTAGCGCCGGCCGCCCATCGCGACGTTGACCGCGCCGCGCAGCGGGCCGGCGGCCTTGTCGATCGCGGGACGCATGGCGGTGGCGATCATCTGGCGGGTGCGGTCGCCGCGCGGGCCGTCCATGAGGAAGTCGCCGATCCGCTCAAGCGTGATCACGTCGTCGGCGATGATCCGGGCGTACACCTCGGCGCACTCGTCCTGGCGGCGCAGGAAGAGGCCCTGGACCTTGATGCCGAGGATCCGCTTCTCCTCCGGCGGGTCGAAGATCAGCCACATGCCGAGCAGGTTCGTCGTCCAGCCGACGAAGATCCCGAGCAGCGGCAGCAGCCACCAGATGTGCCAGGTCTGGTCGATGATCGCGACCGGTACGCCGAGCAGGAAGCCGAAGATGAAGCCGAAGGCGACCATCAGGTTGAGCTCGCGCTGACCGACGTCCTTGAAGACCTTGACCACCAGCTCGGGGTTCTTCCGGAAGTGGTCGATGACCATGATCTTCGGGTCGAGCAGCTGGTTGATGTGGACGCCGATCTCGTCGGTGATCGTCTTGACGACCCCGGGCAGCTGGGCCTGGACGCGGTCGATGACGGCCTGGCGCACCGGGCGCGGCAGGTCGCGCCACAGCCGCGGGTGCTCGCGCATCATGACCTCGTCGACGAGGTCAGGGAGGTCGGGACGGAAGACCGCGACGATGTGCTCGGCGATCTGGTCGGGCTCGAGCTGGGCGTAGAACTCGGCGGGGGTGCCGAGCTTGGCGATCACCTTGTCGACGGCGATGCTGCCCATCTTGGCGGCGCGGGCGGGGACGATGCCCTGCCAGCCGAAGCCGCCGTCCATCCAGCCGGGGACCTCCTGCAGCTTGCGCGGCAGGATCCCGGCCACCTCCTTGAGCCCGGGGACCCGGAAGCCGTAGAAGTTGATCGGCTTGAACAGCATCCACAGGCCGGACCAGTTGATCAGCCAGCCGATGATGCCCGTGAAGAACGGGATCGACACGAAGGCGAACCAGTCGACGTGGTCGGCCCAGTCCCTGAGCCAGTCCAGCACTGCGTCCACGCGTACCTCTCGTCCTTGTCGTTCCCGGCCGTGCCCCCATGCACCGGCGATGGACCCGACGGGTGGAGGTTAACGCCTGTTGTGGTAACCGGCACAGGGATCTCAGGTCACGGTGTCACAGGAACTGCCCGCGTCCGCCGCGAGGCAGGCGAGCACGAAGGCGCGGCCGAACGGGGTCAGCTCCAGGCGCCGTCGTACGACGTGCGCCCGGCGCGCGGCGCGGACGGCGGCGAGCACGGCGGGCTGGGCCTCGACCACCTGGTAGCGGGCCAGGTCGGCGACCGGCTCGTCCGTGTCGGCGACCAGCCCGAGCCGGCGCAGGTTGGTCAGGTGCAGCGGGAGGCGCTCCGGGCGTCGTACGCCGGCGCGGGCACCGACCATGGTCAGACCACGGGCCAGCACCGCCGGCGCGAGCCGGCCGGCGAGGCCGCCGACGTGGACGTCGACGGTGGGCTCGGGCCCGGAGGCGTGCAGGAACCACAGCAGCCGGGCCTCGTCGGGCGCGAGCTGGTCGAGGACCCGCGCGAAGGCGGGGTGCTCGTCCGGGAGGGCGGCGACGTCGCGGGAGCGGGCGAGCAGGGGACGGCCGCGGGCGGCCAGGCGGTCGTGGCTCACCCGCCGGCCCCGAACAGCCACAGGTGCAGGAAGCCGCCGGCGGCGCCCATGATCGCGCCGTGGGCGTAGAGCAGCCACTCGTCCTCCTTGATGGCGGCGCGCATCATCTCCACGAAGTCCCGCGGCGGCAGCTCGCGACAGCGGTCGGCGACGAGCGTGCGGATCCGCACCGACTGCCGGGCACTGAAGTCGGCGTCGCGCAGCGGGACCAGGGTGAGGTCGGCGGCCTCCAGCGCCACGGTGCGGCGGAGCGTGTCGAAGCGGCGCGGCCCGACCGCGGCGCGCACGGCGGGCGCGAACGGCCCGAGGGCCAGGTCGATGGCCGGGTGCAGCGCGTCGGCGATGACCTGGCGGGTCCGGTCACCGGCAGGGCCGTCGAGCAGGTGGGCACCGATCCGCTCGAGGGTGATGACGTCGGCGGCGATGTGCCGCGCGTACACGTCAGCGGCCTCCCACTGGCGACGCGCGAACAGGCCCTGGACGCGGAACGGCCCGAACCTGCGGGCCTCCGGCGGCTCGAAGATCAGCCACATCCCGAGCAGGTTGGTTGCCCAGCCGACCGCGACGCCGAGGACCGGCAGCAGCCACGCCTGGTGCACCAAGTGGTCGAGGACGGCGACCGGGATGCCCAGCAGGAAGCCGAACACGAAGCCGAAGACCACCATCATCCGCAGCTCGCGGGCCCCGAAGTCACGGAAGATCCGGACCACGACCTCCGGGTGCCGCTCGAAGTGCTCGATCACCATCACCTTCGGGTCGAGCAGCTGGTCGATGTGCTCGCCGATCTCGCCGGTGACCCGGCCGACCACCTCCGGCAGCTGGGCCTGCACCCGGTCGATCACGCCGGCGCGGATCGCGCGCGGCAGGTTGGCCCACAGCTGCGGGTGCTCGCGCCACATGATCTCGTCGACGAGGAGCGGGACCTCCTCGCGGAAGGTCTCGACGATGTGCACGGCGATCGCGTCCGGCTCCAGCTGCTCGTAGAAGTCGCGGGGCGTGCCGATCCGGGAGATCGCCTTGTCGACGGCGATGCTGCCCATCTTCGCGGCCCGGGCGGGCACGATGCCCTGCCAGCCGAGGCCGCCGCGCAGGATGCCCGGCACCTCCTGGAGCCGCCGCGGCAGGGCGCCCGCTACGCGCGCCAGCCCCGGCACCCGGACGCCGTGGAAGTGGATCGGCGCGAACAGCATCCACAGGCCCGACCAGTTGATCAGCCAGCCGATGACCGCCGTGAACACGGGGATCGACCAGAAATCGATGCTGCCGAGATCGTCCAAGAACATGGGTGTCCTGCCTTCGTCCCACCCGTGCCGGCGTCCCATGTGCCGCCGTACGGGTCCCTCTCTCCCGGGCCGGGACACTAGACCACGACCACCGGCCTTGGCGAGGGTTCCTGCGACATTCAGTCACAGAAATTTCGGGGAGCTACTCCTCCGCGGGGACCAGCCGGGCCCGGTCGGGCAGCCGGCCGAGCTCGCCGAACGGCTGCAGCCGGAACACGATCCGCGCCTTCACCTGGCCCTCCCGCACGAAGCCGAAGGTGCGCGAGTCGTCGGAGCCGCCCCAGTTGTCGCCGACCACCCAGTACGACCCGTCGGGCACGGTCACCCAGGCCGGCCCCCGGCCGGCGGGCAGCGACGTACCGGCGTCGGTGCAGCAGGCCGCGACCTTCGCGCCGACGCGTCCGGCCCAGGTCGGGTTGTCGACGGCGTACGTCGCGTCGCCGCCCCGGGGTCGCACGAGGACGACCGGCGGATCCTGTTCGGCGCGGACCTTGATCCGGTCGCCCGGCATGCCGATCACCCGCTTCACGACAGGGATCTCGCGATCCCCGAGCGTGCTCTCAATGATGTCGAAGCGGTGGATCTCACCCTTCCCGAACGGGTCGACCAGCAGCCGGTCGCCGGTCGAGAGGGTCGGCTCCATGCTGCTGCCGGACACCTTCACCGAGAACGCGAGGGCCGCGATGACGACCAGCATCACGGCGAAGAAGACGACCAGTGCGGCGATGCCGAGGACGGTGCGCAGCCAGGGTCGCGAGTCGGCACGGTGGGTCACGGCGCGCAACCGTACGTCATCCCCGGCTCATCGGCACCGGGCGAGGAGATCCGAGCAGAAGGTCGGCAAAGGCTGGAAAAGAAATCTGTTACTGGGTGTCGCGCACAACCGGAGATGTGTGTCACACTCCGTCACGCTTGGCCGAACTGAGGTGGGCTCGGGACCCTCTCAGTTGAAGGCATGGGGATGCGGCCAGCGTTCCACCGTCGGTTCGGGAGGGATCGGCGGGTGCCTTTGGGAGGAAAGTTGAAGAAGGTCGAAGGAATGGGCCGTACCCGTCTGGGTCGGTTCGCAGCCGTCACGGTTCCGGCGACCCTGCTCACCGCAGGGCTCGGCGTCGCGATGCTGCAGGGAATGGTCGGCGCCGTGCTGTCGTCGGCCGACGGTTTCACGCTCAACAGTGACCGGATCACCAGCGACGGACTCAAAGCGCGCACCGGCGCGGCCAACGTCGCCGGTGGCAACCAGGCCACGATCTACGCGGAGACCGGTGCGAACACCAACGCGAGCGGCATCCAGGTCGTCACTCCCGACGTGACGATCCCGCTGCTCGGCACCAAGGCCCACCTCGAGGTGGCCTCGACGGACACGACGATCGCGCTGGGATCGGTCGGGCTGAACGCCAAGACCCTGACCACGCCGAACGGCGCCACGCTCGGCACCACCACCATCGGTGTCGCGCAGTCCGAGGCGGGCTTCGCCAACACCGCGGCAGACAGCGGGTACGTCGCCGACGGCTTCGCGCTGACGAGTTCCTCGGCGGACCTGCCGAACGTCAACGCCAAGGCCTACGCGATCACGCTGCAGAGCCTCGCGCTCGACAACCTGTCGCTCTCGGTCGCGCTCGGCAACTGATCCGCGCCTGACCTCCGACGGCCGGCTGGGCCCGGTCGCCGTCGACTCAGCACATCGCCTCGTGGGGCGCGCGGCCGCGCGCCCCGCGGGGCACCCCCTCGTCTCGTTGGGAACGCGGTGGTCCTCTCCGACGGCTCGCCGTGTGTCCCGCGCCCGCGCACGCACGTGGCGGCGTTGGCGTCGCTCGTTGGACGCCCAGGTACGACTTCGCTCCGCCGCCTTGCCATGCACGCACCCGGAGCGCGGGCCACCCCCGACGATCCATCAGAGAGGACCACCTCGCATGACTGACATCGCCCTGCACAGCCCGACCCGCTCCACCGCACTGCGCCAGCGCTTCGCCCGCTTCCGCCGTACCCGCCCGTTCTGGGGCGCGCTCACCCTCGCGCTCGGCGCGTACTTCATCGCCCGGCCCCTGCTGGGCGGTGCCTTCGCCTTCTACACGACCGTCGGCATCCGCAGCATCACGCCACTGCTGCTGGCGGGCGGCATGGTCGCCGCGGCCGGCATCGCCCTGGTGCTGCCCGCGCAGCGCCACTTCCCCGCGCTGGTCGCGATGATGCTCGCCGTCGCCTCACTGCCGCTGGCCAACCTCGGCGGCTGGCTGATCGGCATGGTCCTCGGCATCACCGGCGCCGGGCTGGTCTTCGCCTGGACGCCGTTCTCGGAGAAGCAGCTGACCCGTTTCGCCGAGAAGGACGCCGCCCGCGCGGAGAAGCGCGCGGCGAAGCAGGCGGCCCGATGACCGACGCGGACGCCCGTCCCGGCACCCGTCTCGGCACCCGCCGGCGAGCGCTGGTGCCGCTCGCCGGCGGGCTGGTCGCGCTCGTGGCCATGTTCCAGCTGGTGAGCAGCAACGTGCTCGCGGTGAACTTCACGACCGCCAACCAGGAGTTCAAGCTCTACTCGAACTACCTCCAGGGCGCGCAGGCCGCCGGCTTCCTCGCGACCAACGACACCTCGTCCGGCCAGGACAACGGTGTCGCCGAGCTCGGCATCCGCTCGGCGAAGCTGGCCGGGCTGTGCGCGATCGCGTACGAGACGGTGCCGGTGGTGGGCGAGGTCTCGCTGATGATCCTCGCCGGCGTACCGGTGAAGAGCTCGTTCGCCAACGGCACCAACACCACCACCGACGGTGCCGGCAACGCGCTGACGTTCGACGCGAACGGCCTGCTGACCGGCGGCAACCACATCACCGCCAGCAACCTGTTCGTGAACTCCCGCTCGCTCAACGGCTTCGGCAACCTGATCAGCGGCATGAACCTCGGCCAGAGCGCCGACACCGTCGACGACACCGCCGGCATCGCCTGGCCCGCCGGGCAGACCCCGCCCGACGCCGGCGACTTCGGCCTCACCGTCGACCGGCTCAACGTCGGCGGCCTCGGCGGCGACACGTACGGCATCAACCTGCAGGGAGCGATCACCTTGCCGAACCTCAAGATCAAGGTCGTGCCCGGCCACAAGACGCAGGCCGACTGCCCGACCCAGGCGGCCGGCTGATGGCCGCGCAGGTACGACGCCGGCTCGGCGCCCTGCGGACGACGTTCCGCGGCTTCCGGCGTACCCGTCCCTTCTGGGGCGGGCTGTGGTGCATCCTCGCCGGGGCCTGGATCATCCGCGCGATGTTCTTCTCGTTCCTGCTCGCCGTCAGCGGCGGGTGGAGCTATTCGGCCGGCTACATCCTCGGCGGCGGGCTGGTCCTGTTCGGGCTGGTGGCGTGGTTCGCGCCGCACTACCGGGGACTCGTGGGGCTGCTGGCGGTGGGCCTGGCGCTGGCGGCGTTCGTGGCGGCGAACCTCGGCGGCTACCTCGTCGGCTCGGTGCTCGGGATCCTCGGCGGCTCGATGGTGTGGGCCTGGGGCGAGAAGGCTCCGCGGCGGGCGCGTGGCGGCCGTCGCCGGGCCGTCCCTGCCTCGTGAGGCCGACTTCCGGAACGCCCTCGGTCGGGCGGCAGCGCTGGCTCGTGCTCGCGGCGGTGCTCGTGCTCGCGGGGGCCTGCGTGCTGCTCCCCCACACCGGCGACCGCGCGCTGGGGCAGGCGCAGAGCAGCGCCTACCAGCCGTTCGCGTGCGACCAGCCGGGCAGCAGCAACCCGCAGCAGCGCCGCCAGGACGTCCAGCTCGACAACGGCTCCGGCGACTTCAACGCGGCCGGACGGATGTACCCGTGCCTGGCCGGCGTGCGCTGGCACCTCCAGTCGGGCAACGTCGCCACGTCCAACCCCGACGCGGGGATCGGGCAGATCCGCACGGCGTACGGCCGGAAGTTCCCCAACACCGTCTACTACGCGGCGGCGGGCTCGCGCACGGACCTTTACCAGGTCGCGTTCAGCGGACTGCAGTTCTGCGTTGACGACAACACGCCCGTCGGCGCGTGCCCGGCGGGCGGCACCACCGACATCCAGCTGTACGCCGACAGCGGCGACGCGCCCGCGCCGAAGCCGGCTGCGCCGTACCGGCTGACGATCGACCCCGACCAGGCGATCACCATCGGCGGCACGGGCGTGTGGACCGAGGTGCTGGCGACCGCGAGCAGCTCGTTCACGGTGCCGGTCGCGCAGCTGCCGACGGCCACCCAGCTGGCGTGCGGCCTGGTCGGCGGCACGGCGCGCGGCGGCTTCCTCGGATTCGGCGGCACCTGCGAGCTGAGTGCCGAGGACTTCTCCGGCGGTCTGGCCCAGTGGCTCGGGGGCGGGTCGGACTACACGTTGCTCGGTGTGAACCTGGACTTCTACTACCTGGTCACGCACCGGCAGAACCCGAGCGACCCGTACACGCAGGTCCCGGTCGACGGGTCCGGCAACCCGCTCAACTCGATCCAGCTGCCGAACACGACGATCTCGGTGGGCTGATGGAGCAGCGGACCGGAACCCGGTGGGGCCGGGCGGCGGCGGTGGCGGGCGCATCGCTGGCGACGCTCGGCACCTTGGCGACGCTGACCTGGCAGCAGGCGCTCGGCTTCGACGCCACGGTCGTGATCCAGGGCGGCAACGCGACCTTCTCGTCGTCGCGGATCACCGCCGACGACGCGGCCTTCGGCATGGCGCCGGTGCGGCTGGGCAACGGCACCTGGAAGAACCTGCTGCGCGCGGGCTTCGCCAAGGCCGGCATGGACGGGCTGTGCGTCTCGAAGACCGAGTCGGTCGGACCGGTGAAGTACACGCTCAAGCTGACCTCGGGCGACGGCACCTCCGCGCTGGAGATCGGCGCCGCCGACGCCGGCTTCGACGTCACCACCCTGCGCGGCACCGGCATCAACCTGCAGGGCAGCACCCAGATCGGGCAGGCCACCACCGACCTGACCACGGCACCCGGCGCAGCGCCGTACGTCGCCAACCCGTTCGGCGTCCCGTCGACGTACGACGGCGGCTTCTTCGGTCCCGGCACCACCGGGCCGCAGGCCTACGGCGCCACCGGCAACGGCGGCCACGTCAACGGCCAGGGCTACACCGGCATCGACGCCACCCGCGGCGCCCTGACCGGCGTCTACGGGCAGCTGTGGCAGGCCCAGGTGAGCGGCAACATCACGCTGCCCAACCTGAAGATCCAGGTGCTGGCGTTCAAGGACGACACCGGCTTCAACGCCAACGGCACCCCGAACACCACCCCCGACGGCATCGATGACCGCTCCTGCTGGGCCGAGGCCCGCCAGGGCACCTTCCCGCGCTGACCCGGCAGAAACTGGCTCCTCAATCCCGCCGACCCGGCAGAAACTGGCTCGAAAAAGACGCCGACCCGGCAGAAAGTGCTCCGGGATCCACAGGTCCGGAGCCACTTTCTGCCGGATCGGCGCGTAACCCGTGCCACTTTCTGCCGGGTCGGCGGAAAACTCGAGCCAGTTTGTGCCGGGTCGGCGGAATGCAGGAGCCAGTTCGCGCCGGGTCAGGGGTTGCGGCGCCACACGACGACGGACTGCCCGACGGCGGAGGCCGGGAGCGCGGGCAGGTTGCTCCGGGGTACGACGGGCCGCACGGCCGCCGCCTGGCGCAACGCCTCGCGGGTCGCCTCGAGCTCGGCGGTCAGCTCGGCGTTGCGCGCCCGCAGGGCCGTGACGGCGTTCTCGAGGTCGAGGATCCGCTTGACTCCCTCGATGCCGATGCCGGACGCGGTGAGGTGCGCGATCTCGCGCAGCAGCTCGATGTCGCGGTAGGAGTACCGCCGACCGCCGCCCCCCGTGCGGCCGGGCGTGATCAGCCCGACGCGCTCGTAGGTCCGCAGCGTCTGCGGGTGCAGGCCGCTGAGCTGGGCCGCCACGCTGATGACGTAGACGGCCTCCTCCTCACCGGGAGGGCCCTGCGGCGGTCGGGCGGCCATCAGCTCGCGTCCTCGAACAGTCCCGACCGGAGCCGGGCGTCGGCCGTGGCGGCGGCGTACGCCTCCAGGGCCTCCTTGGCCTCGGCACCGAGGTTGCTCGGCACCTGGACCTCGACCGTGGCCAGCAGGTCGCCCCGCGAGCCGTCGGCCTTGGCGGCTCCCTTGCCGCGGACCCGGAAGGTCCGCCCGTTGGGGGTGCCGGCGGGGACCTTGAGGGTCACCGGGGCGCCGCCGAGCGTGGGGATCTTGATCTCCGCACCGAGGGCGAGCTCCGCGAACGACACGGGTACGTCGACCGTGAGGTGCTCCCCCTTGCGACCGAACACGCGGTGACCGGTGACCTTGACGGTGACGTAGAGGTCGCCGGCGGGGCCGCCGTTCTCGCCCGCGCCGCCCTTGCCGCGCAGCCGGATCCGCTGGCCGTCCTTGACCCCGGCGGGGATCTTGGCCTGGATGGTCCGGGTGGCCCGACCCTGGCCGGTGCCGTGGCAGGTGGGGCACGGGTCGTCGTAGACGAGCTGGCGTCCACCGCACGTCGGGCAGGTCTCGTTCATGGAGAACCCGCCGCCGACCGAGGCCGTGACGACACCGGCGCCGTCGCACGTCGGGCAGACGTGCGGCTGCGTGCCGGGCTTGCCGCCCGTGCCGTGGCAGGTGGCGCAGGCGCCGTCGGAGCTGACCCGCAGCGACACCGTGGCACCCTCGAGCGCCTCGGTGAAGCCGATGGTCGCGGTCGTCTCCAGGTCGGCGCCGCGGGTCGCCCGCGGAGCGCGGGCCCGGGCCCGGCCGCCCCCACCGAACAGGTCGCCGAACAGGTCGCCGAAGCCACCACCGCCGCCACCCGCACGGTCGCGGAGGAGGTCCTCCACGTTGACGCTGCCGCCGAAGCCACCGCCGAAGCCGCCAGCACCACCGCCGAAGCCGGCCCCGGCGGGGAACCCGCCACGGCTGAACATCTCGCGGGCCTGGTCGTACTTGGTGCGCTTGTCGGCGTCACCGATGACGTCGTACGCCTCGGCCACCGCCTTGAACTTGTCGTGCTTGGCGGTGTCGTCGGGGTGCGAGTCGGGGTGGTTGGCGCGCGCGAGCTTGCGGTAGGCCTTCTTGATCTCGTCCTGCGACGCGGTCTTCGCGACCCCGAGCTCCTTGTAGAAGTCCTTGGTCGCCCAGTCGGACCGGATCCCGTCGTCACTCATCGCGCACCTCCCTCCTCGTCGTGTCTGTCTCTGTCATCAAGCGGGGTCGACCACCAGCACCTGTGCTGCGCGGACCACCCGGTCACCGATCTTGTAGCCGGCCTTCGCGACCACCTTGCACGTCGTCACCTCGACCTCGGCGTCGGTGCCGATGTGCGAGAGCGCCTCGTGGACGGTCGGGTCGAACGCGTCGC
>NZ_JBVASH010000001.1:0-691563 GCF_057813895.1 Nocardioides sp. F233 | reverse complement strand
GACCTCGCCGAACTTCACCAGGCCCAGCCCGGCAACCACGCGCTCGAGCTGCTCGGCCGTGGCCTTGAAGCCACCCTCGAGCGGCTCGTGCTCACGGGCCCGGTCGATCGTGTCGAGCACGTCGATGATCGGAGTGAGCGCGGCGTACGTCGCGTTCTCGCGCAGCAGCTCGCGGTCCCGCTCGACCCGGCGCTTGTAGTTGAGGAACTCCGCCTGCAGGCGCTGCAGGTCGAGGGTCCGCTCCTCGAGCTCCATCTTCGTGACGGTCAGCTCGTCTGCCTCGGCCTCGGGCACCTCGGGGCTCTCGGCCGCCTCGGGCTCGTCGCCCTCGGGCGAGGGAGCCGCAGTCTCCTGCAGCTCCCCCTCCTCCGGGTTGAGGTTCTCTTCGGTCACTTGGCGTCGCCCTCGGTGTCCTCGTCGACGATCTCGGCCTCGACGACGTCGTCGTCCGACTCACCGGTCGCACCGGTGGTGCCGCCCGCGGCAGCGGAGTCGGCCTCGGCGGCGGCGTACATCGCGGCACCCATCTTCTGGCTGGACTCGCCCAGCTTGGAGATGGCGGCGGTCAGGTCCTCGGGGCCGGACTCGGCGTTCTCGAGGACGCCCTTGAGCGCCTCGACGTCGGTGGTCACCTCGGCCTTGACGTCGTCCGGGATCTTCTCGCCGTTCTCGGCCAGGAACTTCTCGGTCGTGTAGACCAGCTGCTCGCCCTGGTTGCGGACCTCGACGGCCTCGCGACGCTTGGCGTCCTCCTCGGCGTACTGCTCGGCCTCCTTGACCATGCGGTCGATGTCGTCCTTGGACAGCGCGCTGCCGCCGGAGATGGTCATCGACTGCTCGCGGCCGGACGCCTGGTCCTTGGCGGAGACGTGGACGATGCCGTTGGCGTCGATGTCGAAGGTGACCTCGATCTTCGGTACGCCGCGCGGGGCCGGCGGGAGGCCGGTCAGCTCGAAGTTGCCCAGGCCCTGGTTCTGGGACCAGATCGCCCGCTCGCCCTGGGCGACCTTGATCTCGACCGACGGCTGGTTGTCGTCGGCGGTCGTGAAGATCTCGGACCGCTTGGTCGGGATCGTGGTGTTGCGCTCGATCAGGGTGGTGAAGACACCGCCCTTGGTCTCGATGCCGAGGGACAGCGGGGTGACGTCGAGGAGCAGCACGTCCTTGACCTCACCGGCGAGGACACCGGCCTGCAGGGCGGCGCCGACAGCGACGACCTCGTCCGGGTTGACGCCCTTGTTGGGCTCCTTGCCGCCGAGCATCTCCTTGACCAGCTCGGTCACCGCGGGCATGCGGGTCGAGCCGCCGACGAGGACCACGTGGTCGATCGCGGAGAGCGCGACGCCGCCGTCCTTGAGGACGTTCTGGAAGGGCGCCTTGGTGCGCTCGAGCAGGTCGGCAGTCAGCCGCTGGAACTCCGAGCGGGTGAGCCGCTCCTCGAAGTGCAGCGGGCCGTTCTCGCCGTGGGTGATGTAGGGCAGGTGGATCGTGGTGTCGCTCGAGGAGGACAGCTCGATCTTCGCCTTCTCCGCGGCCTCCTGGAGGCGCTGCGCGGCGATCTTGTCGGCGGCCAGGTCGACGCCGTTGGCGTCCTTGAACTTCTTGACCATCCACTCGACGATCGCGTTGTCCCAGTCGTCGCCACCGAGGTGGTTGTCGCCGCTGGTCGCCTTGACCTCGACGACGCCCTCACCGATCTCGAGCAGGGACACGTCGAACGTGCCGCCACCGAGGTCGTAGACGAGGATCGTCTGGTCGTCGCCCTTGTCGAGGCCGTACGCCAGCGCGGCCGCGGTGGGCTCGTTGACGATGCGGTCGACCTTGAGGCCCGCGATCTCGCCGGCCTCCTTGGTGGCCTGGCGCTGCGCGTCGGAGAAGTACGCCGGGACCGTGATCACCGCGTTGGTGACGGTCTCGCCGAGGTAGGCCTCCGCGTCGCGCTTGAGCTTCTGGAGGATGAACGCCGAGATCTGCTGCGGCGTGAAGTCCTTGTCCACCGGGTCGCCGATGTGCTGGGTCCAGTCGGTGCCCATGTGGCGCTTGACCGACCGGATGGTGCGGTCCACGTTGGTGACCGCCTGGCGCTTCGCGACCTCACCGACGAGCACCTCACCGCTCTTCGCGAAGGCGACGACGGACGGCGTGGTCCGCGCTCCCTCCGCGTTGGCGATGACCGTGGGCTCGCCGCCCTCGAGGACCGCGACGACGCTGTTCGTCGTACCGAGGTCGATGCCGACCGCTCGTGCCATGTGTGTTTCTCCTCTGTGCTGAAGACGTTGATTCAAGTTAGTTGAGCCGGATGGACTCAAGTCTGACACAGGCTCCAACGGGTCGCGACCGGGGGTTGTTCCCGGGCGCGCGAACAATCTTCTCCGGGACCCGGCAGCCGTCAGAGCAGCTCCCCGCTCGGCTCGGTGACAGCGCGGGAGGAGCCCGCCGGACCGGGCGCCTGGATCACCGGTGGCGGCGCCGGAGTCGGCTCCGGAACGTCCGCCGGCAGCGGCCCGTGCCGGCCCTGCACGCTGACCAGGAACCCGAGGACGACCGCCAGCACGGCGGCAGCCGCCTCGGCCGCCGTCAGCCCGGCGAGGACCCGCCTGCGGTGCCGGCGCTCGCGCTCCACCTCCTCCACGAATCCCACTCTCCTCAACCAGGACGCGGTGTCATCCCCCAGAACGCGGAATCCGGTGCCCTCGCACAGGGCGAGGGGCTTCCCGCGGGCAGCCCGGGGCCCTACGCTCGAAGGGCGAGGGACCACGCACCGAGGGGATGTGCCGTGAGCCCGGAGCAGGAAGCCCGTCGCACCGCGATGTGGACCCGGATCAGCCGAGGCGAGCTCAACGCCGCCGCCACCGACGCCCAGCTGCTGCTCGGGTCGACCACCGATCCCCGCGTGCACGCCGAGCTGCACGCCGCGCTCGGCCTGGTGCTGCAGCGGGTCGGCCGGATCGCGGAGTCGCGCGACGCGTTCGCGCTGGCCGCCACGCTGGCCGCGGCGCGGCCCGGCGAGCAGGCGTCGTACGTCGCCGACGAGGCGGGCTCCCGGTTCCTGCTGGGCGACCTCGCCGGAGCGGCGCAGGCGGCCGACCGGGCCCGCCGGCTCGGCGAGCAGCACGGCAACCGGTTCGCGGCGTGCGAGGCGCTCAACACCCAGGCCGGGATCGCGCTCAGCAACGGCCGCCCGGCCGACGCCCTGCGGCTGACCAAGCTCGGCATCGGGCTGCAGGCCGCCGAGCGCCAGAGCACCGGCGGCGGGCCGCTCTCGCACCTCTACCACGGGCTGGCGCTGGTCGAGCTCGACCGGTTCGCCGACGCCGAGGCGGCCTTCGGCGAGGGCCTGCGCCGCAGCATCGCCGCCGGGTCGACCGGCCAGGTCGCCTGGTACCACGCGATGCGCGGGCTGGCGCGCTACCTCAACGGCCGCTGGGACGAGGCGGTCCTCGACGGTCACCTGGCGCTCGACGGCGCCCGCTCCGCCGGCACCCTGATCGCCCGGCCGGTCGCCACGGCGGTGGTCGCCCTCGTCGAGGCGCTGCGCGGCAACGTGAGCACTGCGCAGCGGCACGTCCGGCCCGTCGAGGGCGGGCTCACCGCACTCGGGCTTCCCGGCGAGGACTGGCTGTCGATGGCGCGCGCCGCGTCGGCGCCGGAGCACCGGGCGGGCTACGCCGCGCTCACCGAGGGCTGGCTGCACACCCGGCGGACGCCGTACTTCCTCAGCTGGCGCTCGCTCGCCCCGGCCCTGGTCAGCCAGGCGGTGCGGTACGACGACCGCGAGCTCGCCTGCGCGGTCACCGCCAGCGCCGAGGCCGGCGCCGCAGCCGCACCGGGCATCGGCTCCGCCCAGGGCGCCGCGCTGCGCTGCCGGGCACTGCTCGACGCCGACCCGGAAGCGGCCCGGGCTGCGATGGCCGCACTCCGGGACTCGGGACGCCCGTTCGCCCTCGGTCTGGCCTGCCTCGACGCGGCCGTCCTGCTCGGCGCGCGCGGGCACCGCCACGACGCGCAGGCGGCCGTGGGCGAGGCGGCGGACGCATTCAGCGGCCTGCGCGCGATGCCGTGGCTGGCCCGGGCCGGCCGGGCCCTGCTGCAGCTGCCCCCCGACGGCGGACCGGCTCCCGAACGCGTGCCCGTCGGCTGGACGCAGCTCACCAGCGCCGAGCGCGAGGTCGCCCGCCGGGTCGCGCAAGGACTGACCAACCCCGAGATCGCGCGCGAGCTGGTGGTCTCGCCGCGGACCGTGCAGACCCACGCGTCGCACGTCTACGCCAAGCTCGGCGTCAGCTCACGGGTACAGCTGACGGCGGTCCTGCACCGGCACGGGCTGGACCGCTGACCGGCGTCGGATCAGCCAGTTGGCGGATGCCCGACCGATCGCGGCGGGAGGACGGTCGGGTATCAGCCCGACCGACGAGGAGCTCCCGAGATGCGCCATCACCCCGTGCCCGAGCCGCACCACTCCACCACCCAGCTGCGGTGGGAGGAAGTGCACCGCCGCAGCCGCGTCCTGCGCCGGATCGTCGACTCGGGGCGGATCGACTTCGACGACCTCGAGACCCGCGTCGCGTTCGCAGACCGTGACGAGCTGGTGCGCGCGCTCTTCCAGCAGTGGGCGACCCTGATCGGCGCCAGCCTGGACCTGGCCCTCGAGGTCGGCGAGGTGACCAACGCCCGCGAGACCCTGTGCTCGGCGCACCGGGCCGCGCTGCGGCGCGCGCCCGAGCTGTACCGCCTGGTCACCGAGGAGGCGGCCACCCCGCTCGGCGCCCGGCTGCTCGAGCACGAGAACCTCCGCCTCGCGTACGCCGTCGGCCTGGCCACGCCCGGCACCTCGACGCACGACGCCGCCAGCCAGGTCGCCGACCTGCTCGCGTCCGTCGCCCGCCCGGCCGCACGCCGCAAGCCGTCGTGGCTGCGGACGGCGGGCAACTGGCTCCGCGGCCGGGAACCCGAGACCAACGAGGTGCAGGCCCTTCTCAGCTGAGTCCCGATCCAGGCCCCGCGAACAGCCCGGCCAGCTGGACCCGGCCGGCCACCCCGCACTTGCGGCAGGCGCTGGCCAGCTGGGTCTGCACGGTGCGGGGCGACGTACCGATCTCGGCGGCGATCCGGGAGTTCGACAGCCCCTGGATCGCCAGCCGCACGGCGCGGGCCTCGCCCGGGCTGAGCAGGTGCCAGGGCCCCGACGACTCCGACGGTTCCGCGGGACTGCCGGCGACCGCCGCGTCGACCAGCGACCGGGCGACCTCGGCGCTCCAGACCGTCGCCCCCAGTCGGTGGAACACGGCCGCGGCCTCCTGCAACGCGATCACCCGGTCCTCGCTGCGCAGTGCCGCCTGCGCGGCGGCGACGCAGCCGAAGGCCAGCGGCAGCGGGCGGCCGACCGTGCGGAGCAGCTCGAGTCCCGCCGCCAGGGCGACCGGGTCGCCGGCCACCGTGGCGGCGCAGCACATCGCAGTGGCCCGGGCACTCGCCGTGCCAGCGCTGGCTGCGGCCGCGCCGACCCGGGCGCTCACCACCTCGGCCAGCGCCCGGTCCCCGCGCTCCATCGCGAGCACGACGAGCGGGTGCGCGAACACCTTCCAGGCCAGCAGGCTCGGCATCCCCCGCAGCCGGAACCACGCGTCCCGCAGGGCGTCGTACCGCTCACCGGCGTCGTCGGTCGAGGCCGCCGCCGCCAGCGCCACCCACTCCTCGCCGAGCCCGGCGCCCGGCCCGAGCCGGTGCGACCGGGCCTGGTCGATCAGGCTGCGGGCGGTGGTGACGTTGCCGCGCAGGCCCTCCATGCAGGCGGTGATCCCCCAGGCCAGCGGCCGTGCGGCGAGCGCTCCGGTGCGGTCGGCGTACTCGATCGACCGGGCGGCCTCGTCGCGGGCCTCGGTCCAGTGCCCGTCGATGAAGTGCAGCATCGCCTGCGAGGCGAGGTACCAGGCCAGCTGACCGGTGTCGCCCTCCTCCTCGGCGATCGCGACGCCACGCGCGATCGCGACGTGCGCCTCCTCCATCCGGTCCAGCTCGGCCAGCGCCATCGCGAGCAGCACGTGCGCGGTCGAGCGGTACTCCCCCTGGCCCACCCCGTCGTTGCCGTACGCCGTCGCGTCGGTCGCCAGCGCGAGAGCCTCCTCGAGCTCACCGCGCCCCAGGTGCACTGCCGCGAGGGTGGTCCTCGCCTGCCGGACGGCGATCTCGACGCCGTACGCCGTCCCGAGCCGGTCGGCCTCGACCGCCTCCTGCTCCGCCCGGTCCAGCTCACCACCCAGCACGCTCGACAGCGAGCCGAACGCCAGCACCAGCGCCCGGTCCGGCGGCGACCCGTCGACCAGGACGGCGGCCCGCGCGAACTGGTCGCGCGAGTCGGCCATCAGCCCGACCCGCTGCATCATCAGCCCCAGCGCCGCCTCGACCCGCCCCCGCTGCACCGGGTCCACGCTCATGATGAGGAGCCGGGTCGCGACGGCGTACGCGCGGTCGAAGTCGCCGGCCTGGACGTGCAGCCACAGCGCGAGCTCCTGGTCGTCCGCAGGCTCGTCCGTCATCCGCGCCTCCCCCATGTGTGCGGGCGGCCCGAGCCGTCCTCCCATGGTGCGCCCGAGGAGGGCCCGCACCAAGCAAGGCATCCTCAGAAGGACTAAGCGGGTTGGCGGATCCCGGGCCGTGCGACCGAGGCCCGACGACCCTTGTAACTAAGTGTTACAGCGAAAAAACCCGCGCCACAGCGCCCGGGTAGCAGCTACAGCACCCGGGTAGTCGGCCTGGCCGCGACGTGTCCGGGCGGCTCAGCACCGCCCGGGCCAGCCGTGGACAGCAGGCGCCAGGTGGTGGCCCGTCTGCGATCTACCGTGGCGCTGTGGCTACTACCCGGGCGGTGTTGCACCCGATTCCGTGACGTAACACTTAGTTACAAGGGCGGCCGGGACGCGTGAGCCCGCTCAGCCGACGGTGACGCTGATCTCGTTGCTCACGGTGCCGCTGTCGCGGTCGACGACGCGGAACCGGTTGACGCCGCTGACGCCGGTGAAGATGTAGCTGGAGAAGGTGCCGTTGGTGACGCCGACGCTGGCCGGGAAGTCGGCCCAGTCGCCGTTCTCGAAGCGCTGGACGAACAGGATCGCGCCCTCGCCGCCCGGGTAGACGCCGCTGAAGTAGATCCGCTCGCCGCTGGCGACCGTGGTCGCGAGGGCCTGCAGCGAGATCTGGCCGGCACCCGCGCTCTCGCTGGGCAGCTCGGTGGTCGGCTCGTCCTCCGGCAGGTCGGTGCTGTCGTCGGTGGCCGCCGGCTCGTCGGTGTCCTGGGTGTGCAGGGTGACGAGCGGGCCCGTGGCCTCGTCGGTCTCGACCGGCGTGGGCAGGTACATCGACTGGTGCACGGTGGAGCGCGCGGAGGAGTCGCCGTCGCCACCGCCGAGGCCGAGCACCTTGGTGCCGACGAGGGTGACCACCGCCAGGATCAGGCCGACGCCCAGCGCGACCGCGACCAGCGCCACCAGCCCGTTGACAACGGGACGCTCACCGGGGGGCCGCTGTTGGTCGCTCACCCGGCCCATTCTCCAGACGGGCCCCAGAAATCAGAAACCGCGCGTCCAGACGACCTGTTCGTGGAGCCGGCGCGAGCGCCAGCCGGCCGTCGTACGGACGAACGTGTGGCGGTACAGCCCGCCCACCTCGACCACGCGCTCACCGCCCTTGCCGTCCGCAATGCGCATCGGGTTGTGGAAGTACGCCGCGACGGCGGCCTCGTCGCCGGACCCGGCGAACTCGTAGGAGATCTGCCCGAGCATGTGGATCCGGTGGGTCGAGAAGCCGGGCAGCGCCTCGGCGAGCCAGGCCTTGACCACCGGGAAGACGTCGGCGACGCCGCCGCTCTCGGTGTAGTCGATCTGCGCGTCGGGGGTGAAGACGGTGTCGAGCCGGTCGAAGTCGCCCTCGTCGACGGCGAGGGTGTAGCGGGTGATCGCGTCGGCGATCTCGGCGCGGTCGATCAGCTGCTGGACGTCCATCCGGTTGCTCCTCAGCGGTCGGGTCAGCGGGGCTCGAGGACGACGACCGGGATCTCGCGGTCGGTCCAGGCCTGGTAGTTGTCGAAGTCGGCGTACAGCTCGACCAGGCGCGGCCACAGCGCGGCGCGCTCGTCGGGGCCGGCGACCCGGGCGCGTACTGCGCGACTGCGTTCCCCCGGTACGGCGACCGTGGTGTCGGGGCTCGCGACGAGGTTGTGGAGCCACTGCGGGTTCGTCGGCAGCCCGCCCTGGGACGCGACGATGACCAGGTCCGGTCCGTCGGCGAGGTAGAGCAGCGGCGTGGTGAAACGGGTGCCGCTCTTGCGGCCGACGTGGTCGAGCAGCAGCACCGGGACCGGCTTCTTCCAGCCGGCGCCGATCCGCCATTTCGCGCCGATCCGGCCGTTGGTCGCCCGGTAGATGGCAACATTCGCCTTGGCGCCGTACTTGATGATCTTCGCGACGATCGGCTTGTCGAGGCCGTCCGGCTTCGGCTTGGTGGCTGCCATGGGACTCACTCTGGCAGAAATCTAGAACAGGTTCTAGTGTGGCGGCCATGCGCTTCTCCTTCGCCGAGGGCATGACCCAGGCCGACTACTACGCCCCGCTCGCCCAGGCCTGCGAGGCCGCCGGCTACACCTCGATGACGATCGCGGACAGCCTGATCTACCCGCAGGAGTCGGACTCGAAGTACCCCTACACCGACACCGGGGACCGCGAGTTCCTGCTCGGCAAGGAGTTCATCGAGACCTTCATCCTGTGCGCGACGCTGTTCGCGGTGACCGAGAAGCTCCGGCTCACGCCGTTCGTCCTCAAGCTGCCGATCCGCCCGCCGGTGCTCGTCGCCAAGCAGGCCTCGTCGCTGGCGTACCTGTCGAAGAACCGCCTCGGTCTCGGCGTCGGCCTCTCCCCGTGGCCCGAGGACTTCGCCGCCCTCGGCGTGCCGTGGGAGAAGCGCGGCAAGCGGATGGACGAGTGCATGGACATCCTGCGCGGCCTCACCCAGCCCGGCGACGAGCCGACCTTCTTCGGCTACCACGGCGAGTTCTTCGACATCGAGCCGCTCCAGCAGTGCCCCGCGCCGACCGAGAGGATCCCGCTGCTCGTCGGGGGCCACTCGGACGCCGCCCTGCGGCGCGCCGTACGCAAGGGCGACGGATGGATGCACGCCGGCGGCGACGGCGAGGAGCTCGACCGGCTGCTCACCCGGCTCGCGGAGATCCGCGCGGAGGAGGGCGACACCCGCGACGACTTCGAGGTCCACGTCATCTCGTACGACGCCTACACGCTCGACGGCATCAAGCGCCTCGAGGACAAGGGCGTCACCGACTGCATCGTCGGCTTCCGGGTGCCCTACATCAAGGGCCCCGACACCGAGCCGCTCGAGACCAAGATCAAGCACCTCGAGCAGTACGCCGAGAACATCATCGCGAAGGCCAACGCCTGATGTCGGCCGCGCTCGGGCTGACGAAGCCGTTGCAGGACGCGATCGCCGAGGCCGAGGAGCTGATCGCGAACGCGCCGTTCATCAAGACCGAGGCCGACCGGCTCGAGGGCTACGACTACCTCGCCGGCCGGATCCGGATGGCGATGCAGACCGCGTTCGACTACGACCTCGACCAGCCGGTCTTCATCAACCCGACCCACCAGTTCTCGCGGCAGGGCCTCGACAACCCGGACGCGGTCTACTTCAACGCGTACCTGCGCGAGGGCGTCGAGTACGTCGTACGCGGTCGTCGCGGGACCTCCGCCGACCTCTCCTTCCAGGTGATGGGCGGCAGCTACAGCGCCAACTCGGCCGCCACCTCGCTGATGGCCTTCGACGACCGCGAGCTCACCATCGACGACGACGGGTCGTTCTCGTTCACCTACGTGGCCGAGCCGGGCGCGAAGACGCTGATCGTGCGCGAGGTCTTCAACGACTGGGACACCGAGCTACGCGGCACGCTCACCATCGAGCGTGTCGACACCATCGGGCAGGCGCGCCGGTCGCTGAGCGAGGCGACGCTCCGCAAGAAGTACGAGGTGGCCGCCCGCTCGCTGACCAGCTCGATCCAGACCTGGTTCGCCTTCCCCCACTTCTTCCAGTACAAGGAGCCGGTCAACACCCTGACCGTCCCGGCCTCGACGCCCGGCGGCCTCTCCTCGCAGTTCTCCTCGATCGGCCACTACGAGCTCGCCGAGGACGAGGCGATGATCGTGTCGGTCCCGCGCTGCGACGACTGCACCTACCAGGCGATCCAGATCGGCTCGGACTGGTACGCCTCCACCGACTACGAGACCCACCAGACCTCGCTCACCAAGGCCCAGGCCGCGTGCGACGACGACGGGGTGATGCGGTTCGTCATCTCGGAGCTCCCGCCCGGCCCCGACGGCACCCCGATCGCGAACTGGCTCGAGACCACCGGCCACCGCACCGGCCCGATCATGCTGCGCTGGCAGCAGCTCACCCGTGCGCTGTCCGCCGCCGACGGACCGACCGTCGAGATCGTGCCGGTCGCCGAGGTGCCCAAGCACCTGCCGGGGCTGGTCGGGTTGTCGAGCGCGGAGTACGCCGAGCGGATCGCCGCGCGGCAGCGCGCGGTCGCGCGGCGGATGATCTCGTAGCGGAACCTCGGCGGCCCGGGCTCCGTCGTACGCACATGCGCCCGCTCGCCGTACCGACGCTCCTGCTCGCGGCCGTCCTGACCGGCTGCGGGACGGAGGTCATCGTCGACCCCGGGTCGGCGACGGCGCCGGGCGCGTCCACGTCCCCGAGCGCCACGAGCACCGCCGGCCCGACCGCCACGGCGGCCGGGATCGAGAAGCCGCCGCCCTTCCGGGTCCAGCACGACGGGCAGGAGCTCGTCCTGAACCCGCACACCTACTGCTACAGCGGCGGCTGCGGCGACGGCGCGCTGCAGGAACCGGTCGTCATCGGGGCGGCGCCGGAGCTGCGGATCCACGTGCCGGTCGACGACCTCGACCTCACGGTCTCGCTCATGGAAGTGACCTCACCGCCCCACAGCGGCAAGCACTGCACCGGCCGGGCATTCGAGGCGCCCGTCGAGGGCCTCGGCGGCGGTTGGTACCTGCTCCGGCCGTTCGGCCCCGCAGCGACGTACGACGTCAGCCTGTTCGCGTCGGGCCACGGCGACATGGCCGCCGACGTCCGCTGGACCATGCCGGCTGGAGCCGCGATGCCCGAGCCGTCCGCTCGCCTCGCGCTGATCGCGGACAACGACGGGAAGCCCGACAGCTACGGGCTCGAGCTGGCGGTCGACGACCTCGCCGCAACACCGGCGCAGGCGTCGGCCCGGATCGAAGTGACCGCGGGGAACGGTCGGTCGACCACGATCACGCCGCGGCCGACCCGCGGTTCCTGCGTCGGCGACCTCTACCTCACCGCCCCGGAGGAGACCGCGAAGGAGGCCGCCGCGCTGGGCGGCTTCCCGTTCACCACGACCGTCACGCTGAGCGTCGACGGGGTCGAGCACACCGCCACCGCCGTCTACCCGGACGACGAGATCGAGGGCAACGAGCCGAGCGTCGCACTGACGTTCGACCCGCCCCTCCCCGGTCTCTAGTGCCGGACGTGCGTCAGGCGGGGATCCAGTCGAAGACGTCCGGGTTCGGGCCCTGACGACCGGCCTCGCCCCTGTCGAGTGCGGCCAGCGCCGCGACCTCGTCGGCGGTGAGCGCGAAGTCGAGGACATCGAAGTTCTCGGCCAGCCGGGCCTTGCTCAGCGACTTCGGGAACACGATGTCGCCGCGGTCCAGCGCCCAGCGCAGCAGTACCTGGGCGGGTGTCTTGCCGTGTCGCTCGGCGAGCGCGGTGACGGCCGGGTCGGTCAGCTCGCCGCCGCCCTGGCCAAGCGGTGACCAGGCCTGGACGTGGGCGCCGTGGCCGGTGGTCGCGGCGCGGACGGCCTCGTTGGCGAAGTACGGGTGCACCTCGACCTGGTTGACGGCCGGGACGACCCCGGTGGCCGCGACGATCCGGTCGAGGTGGTCGGGCTGGAAGTTGGAGACGCCGACCGAGGTGGTCAGGCCGGCCTCGCGCAGCTCGAGCAGTGCCTCCCAGGTGGAGACGAAGTCGCCGTCGTACCGCGTCGGCAGCGGCCAGTGGATGAGGAACAGGTCGACCTTCTCGAGGCCGAGCTTGTCGAGGGAGACCTTGAGCGAGTCCTGGGCGACGCCGGGCTCGTGCCGGTTGTTGTTGAGCTTGGTGGTGACGTACAGGTCCTCGCGAGCGAGGCCGGAGGCCGCGATCGCGGCGCCGACGCCCTCCTCGTTGCCGTACATCTGGGCGGTGTCGACGTGGCGGTAGCCGATCTCGAGGGCATCGGACACCACGCGCTCGGTGTCGGCCAGCGGCACCTGCCACACGCCGAGGCCGAACTGCGGGATGGCGGTCTGGTCGTTCAGGTCGATCCGGGGAGTGCTCACCCCAGGTGCAACGACCCCGAGCCACGACTATTCCGGCGCCCGCTCGCGGAGACGCCTCCGAAAGAACCCCTTCCCCAAAACTGAAACACGTTCTAGTCTGTCCGCCATGGTGGATCTGCTGACGGACAAGGTCATCGTGCTCTCCGGCGTCGGGCCGGGCCTGGGTCGCTCGCTCGGCGAGGAGGCTGCCCGGATGGGCGCCGACCTGGTGCTCGCGAGCCGGACCCCCAAGCGCCTGGAGAAGATGGCGGAGACGGTGCGCTCCTACGGCCGACGCGCACTCGTCGTACCGACCGACATCACCGACGAGGACCAGCGCAAGGCGCTGGTCGAGGCGGCGCTCGACGAGTTCGGCAAGGTCGACTGCCTGATCAACAACGCCTTCGGCATCCCGCCGATGGACCCGATCAGCACCCTCGACCTCGAGGGCCTGCGCAACGCCAACGAGACCAACGTCTTCGCGCCGCTGCGCCTGTCCGCCCTGTTCGCCGACGCCCTCGCGCAGACCGAGGACAAGATCGGCGGCTCGGTGATCATGATCAACTCGTGCGTGATCTACAGCAGCCAGCCGGAGTACTCCGGCTACAAGCTGTCGAAGGGCACCCTGGAGCACCTCGCCCAGTCGCTGGCCACCGAGCTCGGCCCGCGCGGCATCCGGGTCAACAGCGTCGCGCCGTCCTACATCTACGAGGACGTCAACAAGGCCTACTTCGACTGGATCGCCCAGGAGTCGGGGCGCACCCACGAGGACGTGTACGCCGAGAAGGCGGCGCCCACCGACCTCAAGCGGCTCGCCACTCCCGACGAGGTCGCGAAGGCCACCCTGTTCCTCGCCTCCGACCTGGCCTCGGCCGTCACCGGTCAGATGCTGAACGTCGACTGCGGCGAGTTCCACGCATGAGCGACGCCCTGCGGAGCGTCTGCGGCGTTGCCGCCGCTCGACGACCGCTCCGCATCCAAGGTCGCCTTCGCGACGGCGCCTTGCAGCCGCACACGCAGGACGCCGCTCACCAGGAGGTCACGTCATGAGCGAGCCCCGCCAGCGCGCGGACGTCGGCAGCTTCGAGGAGATCTGCGACGCCGCGACGCGCACCACCGGCCTGACCGACTTCGGCTTCGCCGACGCCCCCGGGCACGAGGAGGCGTTCCGGGTGCTGGTCGAGGACCTCGGCTCGGCCGAGGCCGGCCTGACCGGGGTCGGGAACTACTTCATGCGCTCGCAGGTCAAGAGCTCCCTCGTGGCACGCCTGCTCACCCAGGCCCGGTTCACCGAGTTCCCGCAGCACGCCGACGTCGCCATCGAGCGGCCGATCTTCGTGCTCGGCCTCCCCCGCACGGGTACGACGGCCCTGAGCCGCCTGCTCTGCGCCGACCCGGCCAACCAGGGCCTCGAGATGTGGCTGACCGAGTTCCCCCAGCCCCGCCCGCCGCGGGAGACCTGGGAGGACGACCCGATCTTCAACGCCATGCAGGCGGCGTTCCGCGAGCACCACATCACCAACCCGGAGTTCATGGGCATCCACTACTCCGACGCCACCGAGCCCGAGGAGTGCTGGCGCGTGCTGCGCCAGACCGGCAAGTCGATCGGCTTCGAGTCGCTGGCCCACGTGCCGGCGTACTCCCGCTGGCTGGCGACCCAGTCCTGGACCGACGCCTACGAGCGGCACCGCCAGAACCTGCAGCTGATCGGCCTCAACGACCAGGACAAGCGCTGGGTCCTCAAGAACCCCTCGCACCTGATCGCCCTCGACGCGCTGCTCGAGGTCTACCCCGACGCACTGGTCGTGATGACCCAGCGCGACCCGGTCACTTCGGTCGCCTCCGCCTGCTCGCTCTCCGCCGAGGCGACCGAGGGGCACTCGACGACCTTCGTCGGCGAGACCCTGGGCCGCGACCAGCTCGGTCACCTCACCCGCCAGTGGGATGCGTTCTGGCAGGCCCGCGAGAAGGCCGACGAGAGCCAGTTCTTCGACGTCGACTACCGCGGCTTCGTGCAGGACCCGGTCGGCACCGTCGGCGCGATCTACGACGCGTTCGGCCTCACCTGGAGCCCGGCCGCACAGGACGCCGTCCGCAAGCTCGACGAGGAGTCGCGCAGCGGCCCGCGCCGCCCCGCACACCAGTACGACCTCGCGGACTACGGCATCACGGAGGACGAGGTAAGGGAGTCGTTCGCGCGCTGAGCACGCTGCCTCCTCTCACACCCGGCACAGGCAGAACGGGTGTCCCGCCGGGTCGAGGAACACCCGGAAGGACGTGCCGGGTTGGTGGGGGTGCTTGGTCGCGCCGAGCGCGAGCGTCGCCGCCTCGGCCTCGTCGAGGTCGTCGACGTCGACGTCGAGGTGCACCTGCTGGGGCACGTCCTGACCCGGCCAGTCGGGGGCGCGGTAGTCGTCGACCCGCTGCAGCTGGATCGAGCGGTCGCCGGACCAGACCGAGCCCCAGGAGCCGTCCTCCTCCACGTCGGACTCCCAGCCGAGCAGGGCGGCGTAGAAGTCGGCGAGGACGCGGGGGTCAGGGCAGTCGATGACGAACTGCGGGTTGCGTGCGATGGCCATGGACCGAACCTAGGCCGGACCTCCGACAGAGGACCGCCCGTTCACGCTCCTGTCCACAGGCCCGCTGCACCCCTGTTTGTCCACACCCCCGCGCGGCCGAGGCTGCCGCACATGACCACCTCCAGGACCGGCTCCACCACGCCGTCCGTCTCCCTCGCCGTACCTCGCCGCTGGGCCACCTTCGACGACCCCGCGCCGGGCGTCGCCCTCGTCGCCCAGGCCCCCACGCCCACCAGCTCCGGCTTCACGCCCGAGCTCGCCCTGCACACCGGCCCGGTCGACGCCGCCGCCCTGGCCGACTGGCGCCGCGAGGCGATGGCGGCGCTCGCCGTGCAGCTCGACGCCCTCGAGGTCGAGGACACCGACGTGGTGGACCTCGACGGCGAGCCGGTCGGCTACACCCGGTTCTCCCACCGCATCGGTGGGGTCGACGTGGTGTGCGACCAGTGGGCCTGGCTGCACGACGGGGTCGGCGTCACCCTCACCGGGACCGTCGCCCGGGTGGACTACGCCGACTACGCCGACCTGTTCGAGGACGTCGCCGCGACCGTCGAGATCGGCGGCGAGATCAGCGTGCGCGCACCCGGATCCGCGCCCCCCGCCGGGGCACGCTGGTGATGTTGCGGACCTTGGGCACGTCGGTCCCGACCGCGGTGACGTCGTACCGGCGGAACACCTCGCGCAGCACCTCCACGCCCTCCATCAGGGAGAAGCCGGCACCGATGCAGCGACGTACGCCGCCGCCGAACGGGATCCACACGTTGAGCGCGGGGACGTCATCGCCGAGGAAGCGCTCGGGCCGGAACACGTCCGGGTCCGCGAAGTTCGACTCCTGCTGGTGGCTCATGATGATCGACGGCCCGACCGTCGCACCGGCGGGGAGGTCCCAGCCGCCGACGGTGGCCGGCGCCATCAGGGTGCGCACCACCATCGGGATGATCGGGTGCAGCCGCATCGACTCCTTGAGCACCGCCTCCAGCCACGCGTCGTCGCCCTCGTCGACGGCGCGCTGCGTGCGGGCGAGCAGGTCGGGGTTGCGGCCGACCTCGACCAGCGCCCACGAGAGCGCGGAGGCGGTGGTCTCGTGACCCGCCAGCAGCAGGGTCACCAGCTGGTCGCGCAGCTCGGTGTCGTCCAGACCGCTGCCCGGCTCGTCGGAGCCAGCGGAGGCGGTGAGAAGCCGGGACAGTACGTCGGACCGCTCGCCGAGGTCGTGGGCGGCGCGGCGCTCACGGATCTCGGCGTACATCAGCCGGTCCAGCTCGACCTGGTTGTCGACCGTACGACGCCAGGGGCCGAGCTTCTGCAGCCGCGGGTACGCCCAGCCGAGCAGGATCGCCGGGTGGATCTCGACCGTGTGGTTGACCGCCGGACGGAGCTTCGCGAGCCGGGCCTCGTCGGTGACGCCGAAGACGACGCGGAGGATGACCTCGAGGGTCAGCGAGTTCATCCGCTCGAGCGCCCGGAACGGATCACCCTCCCGCCAGGTGTCGACCTCGGCGGCAGCGACCTCGGCCACCAGGCTGCGGTAGCCGCGCAGAGCGTGCCCGAGAAAGGCCGGCATCAGCAGCTTGCGGGCCCGGTGGTGCTCGGTGGAGTCCTGGAGGAGCAGGGAGTGCTCCCCCATGATCGGGCCGAGGATCGCGTTGCCCTTGCCGGCGTGGAAGACCTCCGGGTCGGCGGCGAAGATCTCCTTGGTCACCTCGGGCCGGGTGAACAGCACGAGCGGCCGGTTCCCGGGGATCAGGTTGACCGTGTAGGCGTCGCCGTACCTGCGGTGCAGCCACGGGTGGAACTGGTGCCGGAAGCGCATCAGCGCGACCGTCTGCAGCAGCGCCGGCCAGCGCGGGCCGGGCGGCAGCTGGTCGGCCGGCACCGGCGCCAGGTTGCGGCCGCCGACCACGCTGCCGTGCCGGAACCGCCGCATGGTCAGCTCGCGGGTGTCGCCGTCGTGGCCCGCGCGCTCCGCTTCCATGGTCATGCGAGGGACGCTACGCCGCGGTCGGCACCCCGGCCTCCGCCCACGGTAGGACTTCTACGAGAGGAGACCGTCGCGGCGGGCGATCGCGGCCGCCTCGGTGCGCCCCGCTGCGCCGAGCTTGCCGAGGATGTTGGAGACGTGGACGCTCACCGTCTTGGTGCTGATGAACAGCTGCTTGCCGATCTCGCCGTTGGACCGGCCCTCGGCGACGAGCTCGAGGATCTCCAGCTCCCGCGCGGTCAGCGCGGCGCCACCGGAGTGGCTGGTCGTGCCGGCACCCCGCGCCGCGCCGGGCTCGGCCACGAGGTCGGCCACGAGGAGCGGCGCGCGCAGCCGGTCGGCGAGGGCGCGCGCCTGGTCGGCCTCGTCCCGAGCCCGGGCGGTGTCGCCGACGAGCCGCAGGATCTGCGCGTACGCCGCCCGCACACGGAGCAGCTCGGGGACGTTGCCGACCTTCACGGTGGAGTCGAGCGCCGCCTGCCAGGCGGCGAGCAGCTCGTCGCGGCGAGCCTCGTCACCGCCGGCGAGCCACTGCACCCGGTGGTGCTCGGCGACCAGCCGGTCGGTCCACATCCGGCCCTCCGGGCCCCAGGGGCCGCTGCGCTCGCGGATCGCGGCGAGGACCGCCTCACCGTCGGCGAGCAGCCGGTCGGCCCGGTCCACCAGGCCACGACGCTCGGCAGCGCTGGCCCGCGGCATCGCCCGGGCGATCGCGGCGAGGACGCCGGCGGCGAGCCGGATCCGGCCACCGAAGTACTCGCCCCAGATCCGTCCGAGGACCTCGACCACGTGGTCGTAGACGGCGATCGCGGCAGCCGCGTCGCCGCGGTCGCCGTGGAGCTCGATCTCGGCCCCGGAGCTGTAGACTGCGACACCGCCCTCGTCCTCCCAGAGCGGGCGCAGGGCGAGCAGCCGGTCGAGGACGTCCTCGCCGCGGGCGGCGAGGACCGAGAGCCGGGCGGGCTCGATGATGCCGCGCGGGATCGGCGGGCCGCTGAGCCCGTCGACGACGTCGACGAGTGCGAGCACGTCGTCCCAGTCGCCGAGGAGGTAGCTGATCCGGGTGAGCTGCCAGCGCGACTCGATGCTGAACGGCGCCCACACCAGGCCGGCCTGCTCACCGAGCGCCATGGCCGAGCGGAACCAGCGCGCGGACTGCTCCCAGTCGCCGGAGTCCTGGTAGGACCGGCCGAGCAGCCAGCGGCCGCGGATCTCGGCCTGGAAGGCACCGGCCCGGACGGCGCTGTCGACGGCCGACTCGAGGGTACGACGCAGGGCGTCCTGCTCGGACCCGGCGACGGTCTGCACCCGCAGCCCGCTGAGGGTGGTCACGATGTCGGAGGCCAGCTCGGGCAGGGCGAGCCGCTCGGCCAGGGCCAGCGCCTCGGTCGCGAGCACCTCGGCCTCGTCCTGCTGGTCACGGCGGTAGGCCCCGAGGATCCGGGCGTGCGCGGCCAGCGCCTTGGCCCGCAGCGGACTCTCGCCCTCGGGAGCCAGGGCGAGAGCCTCCGCGGAGATCGCGACCGGGTCGAGCTCCGTCTCGGTCATCGAGAGCACCTCGGCGTGGGTGCTGAGCAGACGCGAGCGGTCGGCCGCGGGGGCGTCGGGCGGCAGCTGCGCGAGCCGCGCGGCGACCAGCTGTCCGGCCCGGACGGCGTTGCCGCCGGTGATCAGCGCGGTGGCAGCACGGACCACCAGCTTGGCGTGGTCGACCTCCAGCCGGGCCACACGCTCCGGGTCCTCGAGCAGCTCGAGCGCCTGCTGGTAGTGGTCGGCCGCCTCGTCGGGGCCGCCCACCGCCATCGCCTCGTCGCCGGCCTCGATGCTGGCCGTGACGGCCCGGTCGAGGTCGTTGGCCCGGCGGGCGTGCCGGGCCAGCTCGGCCGACGTACCGCCGGCGGCGCCGCTCGACAGCGCAGCGACGTAGCGGGCGTGCAGCCGGACCCGCTCGCCCGGCAGCAGGTCGTCGTAGATCGCCTCGCCGAGCAGCGCGTGGCGGAAGGCGTAGAGATGTCCGCCCACCTCGAGGACGTTCATCTCGACGGCCTGGCGGATGCCGGAGTCGAGCTGGTCGACCGGGACGTCAGCCGTCGCGGCGAGCAGGTCATGGGTGACCCGGCGCCCGGCGACGCTCGCGACCCGGACGACGTGGCGGGCCTCCTCGGAGAGGCGGTCGAGCCGGACCAGCAGCAGGTCGGCCAGATCGCCGGGCACGTCGCCCTCGGCGCAGGACCCCGAGGCGACGAGCTCCTCGACGAAGAAGGCGTTGCCCTCGGCACGCTCGACGATCCGGTTGACGGAGCGCTCGTCGAGGCCGGTCGGGGCGAGCTCGCCCACCAGCGCCCGCACGGCCTCCGCCGGCAGCGGGCCGAGGCCGAGGCGCCCGACCTGCGGCAGCCGGGTCCACTCGGCGACCTGGCGGCGCAGCGGGTGCCGGCGGTGCAGGTCGTCGGAGCGGTACGACGCCACGATGGCCACCGGCCGCGCGAAGGCACGGGTGAACAGGAACCCGAGCATGTCGCGGGTCGACTGGTCGGCCCAGTGCAGGTCCTCGACCACCAGCAGCACCGGCGCCTCGGTGGCCGCCGCCTCGAGCAGCGCGTGCACGGCCACGAAGGTGTCGCCGCGGTCGGCGCCGCGGCTGTGCTCGTCGGACGACTCGTCGCCGACCACGCGCGTGCGCCGCCCGGGCTGGAGCCGGGTCAGCGCCGGGTGGATCGCCGCGACCGCCTCGACCAGCTCGGGGTGGCTGGCGTCGAGCCGGCCCAGCACCTCGCTGAAGGGGAGGTAGGGCAGGGCGCTGTCGCCGAAGTCGAGACAGTGCCCGGCCAGCACCTGCCAGCCGCTGTCGAGGGCATGGTCGCGCAGTGCACGCAGCAGCCGGGTCTTGCCGACGCCGGCGTCGCCGGACAGCAGCACCGCTCGCCGGGACGTCCCGGCCTCGGCGGCGCTGACGGCGTCGTCGAGCACGGCGATCGCCTCGGCGAGCTCGGTGTCACGCCCGACCATGGTCAGGCTGCTGTGTGCGGCCACGGGCACCATCATGGCGCCCGCCACCGACAGGGTGGACAAGGAGTGGTGACCGGTCAGCGCGTGTGACGCTCGACGCTGGGGTCGGTGGCGGCGATCCGCCGCAGCCAGGAGGTGCGGCTGCGCCCCGCCCGGCTGGCGGCCATGCCGCGGGCCGCCTGCTGGCGGCGGTACTCGTTCTCTGCGTTGAGGTAGTAGTTGCTGCTCATGACGTAGAGACTCGTCCTCTGAGGTAGTCCCCCACATCGGACACGTTCCCTATGTTCGGGTCCCGCCCTACCTCAGGTTCCGGGCCGCGCGCCTCAGACCGCCTCAGACGCACCCCTAGGCTGGCCCCGTGGAGTTCGCCGAGGTGGTACGCCGACGCCGGATGACGCGCGCCTACACCTCCACTCCGGTCGACCCCGCCGTGATCGAGCGGGCGCTCGACCACGCCACCCGCGCACCGAGCGCCGGCTTCTCGCAGGGCTGGGCGTTCGTCGTGCTCGACACCCCGCAGAGCGTGCGCGGGTTCTGGGAGGCGCAGGCCGACACGTCCGCGCCCGACCGCTGGCTGGCCGGGATGATGAGCGCGCCCGTGGTGGTCGTGCCGTGCAGCCGCCGCGACGCCTACCTCGACCGGTACGCCGAAGCGGACAAGCGCCGGGCCGGTCTGGGTGACCACGACGCCGACCGGTGGGCGATGCCCTACTGGCACCTCGACACCGCGATGGCCTCCCTGCTGCTGCTCCAGTCGGTGACCGACGCCGGCCTCGGCGCCTGCTTCTTCGGGCTGGTCCCCGGCCGGGTCGACGCGGTGAAGCAGGCCCTCGGCCTGGTCGACACCGACGACGTGGAGGCCCCGCACCCGATCGGCGCGATCACCATCGGCCACCCGGCCCCGCGCGCGACCGGCGCCCAGGGCTCGGCGACCCGGCGACGTCGTACACCGTGGCAGGAGGTGGCCCACCGCGGCCGCTGGGGTGCCGGCTGGGAGCAGGGCGCCTGATGCGACCGAGTCCTGTCGTGACCCACCTGACCACCGCCGACCTGCGCAAGCGCGAGCCGGTGCTGCCCCGGATCGCCCACCTGCTGCGGCCCTACCGCGGCAAGATCGGGCTCGTCCTGGTCGCGGTGCTCGCCGCGGCGGCGCTGCAGACGATGGTGCCCTTCCTGACCCGGGCGGTGTTCGACAACGCCCTGTTCCCCCTCGACGGCGGCGGACCGGACCTGCACCTGCTGGCCTGGCTGATCGCCGGCATGTGCGCGATCCCGGTGGTCGCGGCGCTGATCGGCATCGTGCAGATGTGGCTGACCTCGACGGTCGGGAACTCCGCGATGGCCGACCTGCGCGGCGACCTCTTCGAGCACCTGCAGAAGATGGAGCTGGCGTTCTTCACCGCCACCAAGACGGGCGCGATCCAGTCCCGGCTGGCCAACGACGTCGCCGGCGTACGCACCGTCCTCACCGACACCGCGACCACGATCGTGCAGAACTCGGTCACCGTGAGCGCGGCGTTCGTGTCGATGATCGTGCTGTCGTGGCAGCTGACCCTGCTCACGCTGTTCCTGATGCCGCTGTTCGTCGGCCTGCAGTTCCGGGTCGGGCGCGCGCGGCAGCGCCTCGCGCGTCGTACCCAGGAATCGCTCTCGGAGATGACCGCCATCACCGAGGAAGCCCTGTCGGTGAGCGGGATCCTGCTCGCGAAGGTCTTCAACCGGGCCGAGTCGGAGGTCGAGCGCTACCGCGAGGCCAACCGCCGGCAGACCCGGTTGCAGGTCGACCAGGCGATGACCGGCCGCACCTTCTTCGCGATGGTGCAGACCTTCTTCGCGATCACGCCCGCGCTGATCTACCTGGTCGCCGGCTGGATCATCACCGGCCACGTCCCCGTCGGCGCCGACACGATCACCGCCGGCACCCTGGTCGCGTTCACGACACTGCAGAGCCGGCTGCAGATGCCGCTGCTCCAGCTGATGCGCGTGACGCTCGACGTGCAGACCTCGATGGCGTTGTTCCGCCGGATCTTCGAGTACCTCGACCTCGAGCCCGCGATCACCGAGCGTCCCGGCGCGATCGCCCTCGACCCCGACCAGCTGCAGGGGCGGGTCGAGCTGCGCGGCGTCCGGTTCCGCTACCCCGAGCCGCGCTCGCTGTCCGGCACCGTCAACCGCGACCGGTTCGGCGAGACGGGGGTGCGGATCGAGGACGACGAGGAGCGGCCGACCGGATCGACCTGGGCGCTCGACGACGTGTCCCTGGTGGTCGAGCCCGGTCAGCTCGCCGCGATCGTGGGCCCGTCGGGCAGCGGCAAGACCACGGCGACGTACCTCGTCCCCCGGTTCTACGACGTCACCGAGGGCGCCGTCCTCATCGACGGGCACGACGTCCGCGACCTCACCCTCTCCTCGCTCGCCGACGCGGTCGGGATGGTCACCCAGGAGCCGTACCTGTTCCACGGCACGATCCGCGACAACATCGCCTACGCCCGACCCGACGCGAGCTCGGAGGAGATCGTGCAGGCGGCCCGCGACGCCAACATCCACGACCGGATCATGGGCTTCCCGGAGGGCTACGAGACGATCACCGGCGAGCGCGGCTACCGGCTCTCCGGTGGTGAGAAGCAGCGCCTCGCGATCGCCCGGGTGCTGCTCAAGGACCCGCGGATCCTGATCCTCGACGAGGCCACCTCCGCCCTGGACAACGAGACCGAGCGGCTCGTCCAGGAGGCGCTCGAGCGCGCCACCCGCTCACGCACCACGATCGCCATCGCCCACCGGCTCTCCACGATCCGCTCCGCCGACGTCATCTTCGGCCTCGAGGACGGACACCTGGTCGAGCAGGGCACCCACGACGACCTGCTGCTGGCCGGCGGCCTCTACAAGCGGCTGTACGACGAGCAGTTCTCCCGCACCCCCGCCGGCACCCCCTGGTGCGACCCGCGCCGCGCCGACGTCCCGCTGTAGCTCTGCAGGAATCACCGCTTCAGCGGCGAAATATGCGCTTACTGACCGTTGCAACGGTCAACAAGCGAGGGAATCACCTCTGAAGAGGCGATTCCTGCACCCTGCTCACCCGAGCCCGAGGATCCGCACGCACTCCAGCGCGACATAGAGCTCGGCGGCGTCGACGGGCCGGGCCAGGTCGCGGCCGGTGACCTCCTCGAGGCGCCGGATCCGGTAGCGCACGGTGTTGCGGTGCACGTGCAGCTCGCGGGCGGCGGTCGAGGTGGAGCCGCCGGCGGCGAGCCAGGCACGGGCCGTCGCGAAGACCACCGCCCGGTCGTCCTCGGGCAGCGCCATGACCGGTGCGAGCACGGCGTCGACGAGCACCCGGGCCTGGTCCGGGCTCCCCGCCAGCAGTACGGCGAGCGGGTCGGCGCCGAACCGGCCGACCACCGCAGCGCCGGGCGAGACTGCGGCACAGGCCACCCGGGCCTGGCGCCGCGCCTCCTGGATGTCGTCGAGCCGGCCGACGACGGTGCTGACCCCGACCCGGGCCCGGGCGAGGCCGGCGAGGAGCTCGACCAGGTGCTCGGCGCCGAAGCCGAACCGGAGCGCGACGACACCCTCCTGGTGGTCGTGGTCGAGCCGCCAGGCCGAGCGCACGTTGGCGCGCCGCAGCGCCCGCTCCACGTCGGGCAGGCCCTCGGCGCCGGGCGTCGGCGACTCAGCCGACACCACGACGTACTCGGTGGCCCGGCCGAGGTCGAGCATGCCGGCCGTCTCGCCGACGTACGCCGTGGCGCCGGCATCCCCGTCGAGGAGCGAGCCGACGAGCACGGCGCGCATCTGCCCGTCGCGGCGGGCGCGGTCGGCCAGGGCGCGGCGGTAGGCGTCGGTGACGTCGGCCGCGAGCTGGTCGCTGACCGCCCAGATGTCGGCGGCGGCGAGCAGCAGGCGGTCGCGGTCCTCGGGGTCGGCCCGCTCGACGAGCACTTCCCAGATGAACCGCGAGCCGACCCGGAAGGCCTGCAGCACCATCGCGTACGGGACGCCCTGCTCGGCCCGGGTCGTGCCGGTCTCGGTGGGCGTCTCGGTGGCCGCGACGTCGCCCGCCAGGTTGCCGAGGATGTAGCGGGCGTTGACCGTGCACGACGCAACGAGCTCCTCGTGGGTCACGATCTCGCCGCCGTCGTACACCGGGATCTCGTCCCGGATCCGCTGGGCCATCGCCGCACCGAGCTGGTCCGACTCCGGCAGCAGCCGCGCACTGAGCTTGCGCACCTCGGCGTTCACGTCCGGTCCACTCACAGGACCGAGACTAGGGCTCGCGTTGTGCATGCGCACACACGATCGCCCGGATTCTCGGTGCCCACGGCCGAAGCGCCGCCCCGCCCCCGAGGACGACAGTTGAGGCATGAGCTCCTCGACCACCACCCGCCTGGCCGACACCGCCGCTCCCCTCGACGTACTCCTCGTCGACGCTGCCCTCGGCCCGGTCCGCCGCTTCCTGCCCGACATGTCCACCGCCCGGTGGGCCGTGTCCCTCGCCCGCCGCCCGCGGACGACCGCCCGTCGCCTCGGCGCCCTGGCCGGCGAGACCGCCAAGGTCGTCGTCGGTACGTCGGACGTCACCCCCAAGCGCGGCGACCGCCGCTTCACCGACACGGCCTGGACCGAGAACCCGCTGCTGCGGCGCCTGGTGCAGGTCTACCTCGCCGGCGGCCGCACGGTCGACCAGCTCGTCGCGGACGCCGACCTCGACCCGCGCGACCGCAAGCGGGTCCGGTTCCTGGTCGAGAACGTCGTCGAGGCGATGTCGCCGAGCAACGTGCCACTGGTCAACCCGGCCTCCGCCAAGGCCGTCATCGACACCGCCGGGCTGAGCCTGGTCCGCGGCGGCACCCAGCTGGTCAAGGACCTCGCCTCCTCGCCGCGGGTGCCCGAGATGGTCGACACCTCCGGCTTCACCCTCGGCGAGAACATCGCCGCGACGCCGGGCTCGGTGGTGTTCCGCAACGAGGTGCTGGAGCTGATCCAGTACGTGCCGCAGTGCGACGAGGTGCACGAGGTGCCGGTGATGATCGTGCCGCCGACGATCAACAAGTTCTACGCGATCGACCTGTCGCCGGGCCGCAGCCTGGTCGAGTTCAGCACGCAGAACCTCCGCCAGATGTTCGTCATCTCGTGGCGCAACCCGGACGCCCGCCACTCCGCATGGAACTTCGACACGTACGTCGGCTCGATCCTCGAGGCCCTCGACGCGGTCGAGGAGATCACCGGCAGTGCGCAGACGGTGCTCGCCGGCATCTGCTCGGGCGGCATCCTCGCGAGCATCACCGCGGCGTACCTCGCCGGCATCGGCCGCCAGGACCGCCTCGCCGGCGTCGTGCTCGCCGTGACCGTGATCGACAACCAGGACGCCGGCACGGTCGGGGCACTCAGCGACCCGCGGATGGCCGCGCTGGCCAAGGCCCGCTCGGCCCAGAAGGGCTTCCTCGACGGCCGCTCGCTGGCCGAGGTGTTCGCGTGGCTGCGGCCCAGCGACCTGATCTGGAACTACTGGGTCAACAACTACCTGCTCGGCAGGAAGCCCCCGGCCTTCGACATCCTGTTCTGGAACGCCGACACCACACGGATGTCCGCGGGCCTGCACGCCGACTTCGTCGACATGGCGGTCGAGAACCAGCTCACGCGCGCCGGCGCCCTGACCGTGCTGGGGCAGCCGATCGACCTCGGCAAGATCACCGTCGACAGCTACGTCGTCGCCGGCATCGCCGACCACATCACGCCGTGGGAGAACTGCTACCGGACCACTCAGCTGTTCGGCGGGAAGACCCGGTTCATCCTGTCGACCAGCGGCCACATCGCCGCCCTGGTGAACCCGCCGGGCAACCCGAGGGCGACCTTCCACACCAACGACGAGCACGGCCCCGACGCGAAGGCCTGGCTGACCGGCGCCGAGACCCACCAGGGCTCGTGGTGGAACGACGTCGCGCAGTGGCTCGACGAGCGCTGCGGCGCCCTCAAGCCCGCGCCCGAGGAGATGGGCTCGACCCGGCTGCAGCCGCTGGCCGAGGCCCCCGGCACCTACGTCTTCGACAAGTGAGGTCACCTGCGTTGGAGCTGCGCCAGCTCACCGTCCTCGGCCACGAGATCCGGGCCTCGGTCCGCCCCGGTACCGAGCCCGGGCCGCCCCTGCTGCTGTGCAACGGGATCGGGGCCAGCCTCGACCTGCTCCAGCCGTTCGTCGACGCACTCGATCCCCGCATCGGGGTGGTCCGCTTCGACGTACCCGGCGTCGGCGGCTCCCCCAACCCCAAGCTGCCCTACAACTTCCCCCTGCTCACGCTCGGCGTCGGGGCGATGATGACGCAGCTCGGGTACGACGAGTACGACGTCCTCGGAATCTCGTGGGGCGGCGGGCTCGCCCAGCAGATCGCCTTCCAGCAGCCCCGCCGCTGCCGGCGCCTGGTCCTGGTCAGCACCGCCACCGGCTCGATCATGGTCCCCGCTCCCCCGAGCGTGCTGCGCAAGATGGTGACGCCCCAGCGCTACCGCGACGCCGACTACGCCGTCCAGGTCGCCGCCGAGCTGTACGGCGGCCAGATGCGCGACCGGCCCGACGACGTACGACGCCTCATGCATGCCCACTCCCGGGTCGGCTCCCGCCGCGGGTACCTGCTCCAGCTGCTCGCCGGCGCCGGGTGGTCCAGTCTGCCGGGCCTGCCGTTCATCCGGCAGCCCACGCTGATCCTCGCCGGCGACGACGACCCGATCATCCCGCTGGTCAATGCCCGGATCATGCGCGCGCTGCTGCCGAACGCGCGGCTGCACGTCTACCCCGACGGGCACCTCGGCCTGGTCACCAGCGCGGACACGCTGGCGCCCCTGGTCGCGGACTTCCTGCGTCAGCCCTGAGCCGGCACCACGTGGGCGTCGGCCCCGGGGAAGGCCAGCGACTCGTGGCCGTCCTCCCAGCGGACGAGGTACGGCGGTCCGCCGTCCTGCCCGCGCACCTCGAGGACCTCCGCCTCGCGGCGGTGCGCTGAATCGGTGTGTGCCTCCACGACCAGGCGATCTCCTACCTTCGCGTGCATCCCTCCACGATCCTCCGCACCGGGCAGGGCTGCAAGGGGCGCGGCATAGTGGAGGCATGGAGGAGGAGCACCCGGCCCCCGATCCCCGCGTGGAGAGGACTGCCGCCCGCGCCCGGATCGAGCAGCAGCAGACCTGGGTGGACCTCCAGGTGCGCCAGGCGATGGAGCGCGGCGACTTCGACGACCTGCCCGGCGCCGGCAAGCCGATCCCCGACCTCGGCACCACCCACGACCCCGACTGGTGGGTCAAGCGCCTCGTCGAGCGCGAGCACGTCATCGTGCTCCCGCCCTCCCTCCAGCTCCGCAAGGACGACGCTGAGCTCGACGCCGCACTCGACCGGCTCGGGTCGGAGCGCGAGGCGCGCTCCTTCGTCGAGGACTTCAACGCCCGGGTCCTGCGCGCCCGCTACACCCCGGTCGACGGCCCGCCGCTGATCACCATGCCGCGCGACGTCGAGGAGACGATCGCCGGCTGGCACGAGCGCCGCGCCGCCCGCCGGCGGGCCGTTCCCGCTGCTCCCGCGCCCGAGCACCGCCGCCGTTGGTGGCGGCGGAGTTGACGACGGCCGCCGCCAGCGGCACGAACGATCCACTGTTCGCCGTTGAAAGACCGCCCGCAGGCCCGATCAGCCCGAACGGTGGATCGTTGGGGACGGGCCGCGCGGGCGCCCGGAAAAGCACCTGCGTCTCGCGAGACATCCGTCATACCCGGACAGGGTGACTCACGGGTAGGTTCAGCAGACGTGAGCCACAAGAGTGCCAAGGACTTCTTCCGACCGCTGGCCGTGGGTGCGCCGCAGCCGCTGCGCGAGATCCCCGCCCGGCCGAGCCGCGCGATCCACTTCTTCGATCCCAGCAACGAAAAGATGGCCGCGAAGATCCCCGCGATGGTCGGCACGGTCGACGTGCTCCTGGGCAACCTCGAGGACGCCGTCAAGGCCGACAACAAGGTCGCCGCGCGCGAGGGCCTGGTCAAGATCGCCCAGGACACCGACTTCGGCCCGACCCAGCTGTGGACGCGGATCAACGCGCTCGACAGCCCCTGGGTGCTCGACGACCTCACCACGCTGGTGCCGGCGATCGGCGAGAAGCTCGACGTGATCATGGTCCCGAAGGTGCAGGGCGCCGAGGACATCCACTACGTCGACCGGATCCTGGCCCAGCTCGAGGCCAAGGCCGGCATCACCAAGCCGATCCTGATCCACGCGATCCTCGAGACCGCGCGCGGCGTGGCCAACGTCGAGGAGATCTGCGGCGCCTCCCCGCGCATGCAGGGCCTCTCGCTCGGCCCGGCCGACCTCGCGGCCGACCGCAAGATGAAGACCACCCGCGTCGGCGGCGGACACCCCGGCTACCTCGTGCGCGAGGACGCGCCGCGGGGCGCGGACGGGCTGCCCGACCTCGACGCGAAGCGCGCGATCTTCCAGCAGGACCTGTGGCACTACACGATCGCCAAGATGGTCGACGCCTGCGCGACCCACGGCATCTACCCCTACTACGGGCCGTTCGGCGACATCAAGGACACCGTCGCGTGCGAGGACCAGTTCCGCAACGCATTCCTCCTCGGCTGCGTCGGCACCTGGTCGCTGCACCCCGTGCAGATCAAGATCGCCAACCGGGTGTTCTCGCCGAGCGTCGAGGACATCGCCCACGCCCGTCGCGTGGTCGCCGCCATGGGTGACGGCACCGGCGCGGTCATGATCGACGGCAAGATGGAGGACGACGCCTCCCTCAAGCAGTGCCTGGTCCTCGTCGAGCTCGCCGAGAAGCTGGCCGAGATCGACCCCGACCTGAAGGCGACGTACGACGCCATCGAGACCCCGGAGGCCTGAGAAAGATGACCGACTTCAAGCCGCTGCGCTCCGTCCTCTACATGCCCAGCTCCAACGAGCGGGCGCTGGAGAAGGCGAAGACGCTGCCCGCCGACGCGATCATCTTCGACCTCGAGGACGCCGTGGCTCCCGACGCCAAGGTGGCCGCCCGCGCGGCGGCCGCTGCCGCCGTGCAGTCCGGTGAGTACGGCAGCCGCCACCTCATCATCCGGGTCAACGGCATCGGCACCGAGTGGCACGACGACGACATCCGCGACGCCGCGCAGGCCGGCCCGGACGTCATCCTGGTCCCCAAGGTGAACTCCGCCGAGGAGGTCTACGAGCTCGTGGACGCCCTCGCCGCGGCCGGCGCGCCGGAGAGGACCACGCTCTGGGCGATGGTCGAGACCCCGATCGGCATGCTCAACGCGCTCTCGATCGCCACCGCGTCCGAGCGCCTCACCGGATTCGTGATGGGCACCAACGACCTCGTCAAGGAGCTGTACGCCGAGCACGTGCCCGGCCGCCAGCCCGTGATCACCGGCCTCGGCCTGGCCCTGCTGGCCGCCCGTGCCGCCGGCATCGTCATCATCGACGGCGTCTACAACGACGTGAAGAACGTCGACGGCTTCCTCGCCGAGGTCGAGCAGGGCCGCCAGATGGGCTTCGACGGCAAGACCCTGATCCACCCCGGCCAGGTCGAGGGCGCCAACGCCGGGTTCGCCCCGAGCGAGCAGGCCGTCGAGGACGCCCGGGGCCTGATCCAGGCCTGGGAGGACGGCAAGGGCGCCGGTGTCGTCACCTACAACGGCAAGATGGTGGAGAACCTCCACGTCGAGTCCGCCGAGCGCACGCTCTCGATCCACGAGGCGATCCGGGCCCTCCAGGCCTGAACCCCGCTCACGCCCGCCTGGTCGGGGGCTGCACTCCGAGCAGCCCCCGGACCAGCTGGAGCGACCTGCCGTCCTCGATGCCGAGCGCCCGCACCCGCTCGACGTACTGCAGCGCGGCCTCGCGGGCCGCCCGCTCGACGCCCGACCCCGCGACGAAGCTGCCCGCCCGTCCTCGGGTCTCGATCAGACCGGCGGCCTCGAGCTCCCGGTAGGCCCGGGCGACCGTGTTGACGGCGACGCCGAGATCCTCGGCAAGGCGGCGCACCGTCGGGAGGCGGTTGCCCGGATCGAGGTCACCGCCCTCGATCTGCGCCGCGAGCTGGGAGCGGATCTGCTCGTACGGCGGCAGCGGCCCCGCGGGGTCGAGGGTGATCATCGGGCGACGCTCCCCGGGACGGGCTCGCCGCGGTACAGCACCCGCCCGGGTTCGAGGGTCGGCCACAGCCGTCGCCGGAACCGGTCGCGCGGCGTCGACACTGCCGCGAAGACGAAGACCATGCCGCCGTGGAACCAGAAACCGTCGCGCCACGCCCCGGCCTCGGTGGCGAGCCGCGACACGGCGCTGACGAGCATGAGGAACGACGGCATGAGCAGGGGCAGTGCCGACGTGAGGTGCCGCGATCGCCACGCGTCCTGGACATAGAGATGGGCGGCGTCCATCGCCGGCTCCGGACGTCGGCAGACCAGCGCGGCGTAGACGGGCCCGAGGGCGAGCACGACACCGAGCGTCACCGCGCCGACCAGCACCCCGATCGCGCGCGCGTCTGCGTCCGCTCCCTCCGCACGCAGGACGTGGACCGCATAGCCGGCCACCGCGAAGGCTGCGAGCGCCGACCCGATCCACCCTGCGACGGCGATCGGGCTGACGAAGTCGAGCAGGCCCGCGACCCGGGCGCGGGCGACGCTCGGCCGCCCGGACGGGCCGCGGAGCTCCCTGCCGGCGTGCGCCAGCCGGACAACGGCGACCACCGTCATCGCCAGCACCGCCGACACGAGGAGGGCGGTGTTCACCTCGACGACGGGCGAGAACACCAGTAGGCCGCTCGTGGCGAGGGCGAGCCACACCGCCGTCAGCCGGCGCTCGCGCAGGACGGCGCGGTCGACGGCGGCCACCAGATCGGGGTCGACCCACGCGCCGTACTCGTAGGCGAAGGCAGTGCCCAGGCGCTGGACCCGCCGACGTGACGGGAAGGCCATCACCCCGGCGACGGCGAACAGGACTGCCGCAACGACCCAGACCATGGGCCAATGATACAGAAGTCTCCTCTGTAGCAACACGTTCCCTGCTACAGAGCTGCGGATCAGTGCAGTGCGGCGACCAGCAGGTCGGTGACGACCGCCTGCTCCCGGGCGTACGGGTGGTACTCCAGTCCCGCCTGCCCGGGGATGATCCCGGCGATCCAGGGATCGGTGGCGCAGATGTCGTGGCCATCGGTGGCGGCCCAGACGTCGACGTACTCGACGCCCGCCTGGTCCGCGGCCGCGGCGAGGCCGTCGTTGATCCGGCCGACCAGCTCGCGCGCGAACGGGTAGTCGCCGCGCGCCAGCGGCAGCAGCGGGCAGGTGCCGGTCTCCGGGAAGAGGGCCGGGTAGCCGACCACGACGATCGTGGCCTTCGGCGCGCGCTCCTGGACCGCCTCGATCGACTCGACCATCCGGGTGGGCAGCTTGCCGATCTGGCGCTCCACCTTCGAGCGGAAGGACGCGCCCTCCGCCGTGCACGGGGCGCCGTCGCGGTCCTTGACGGCCTTGCCGACGCAGGTCGTCACGAGCTCGGAGAAGATCTTGCCGTCGTTGCCGCCGATGCCGATCGTGACCAGGTCGGTCGACGAGCTCAGTGCGTCGAGCTGGGGCGGCACCGGCTCACCGTTCGGCGGCGTCTGCGACTCGGTCAGGTCGGCACTGGTCGCGCCACCGCAGGTGACGTCGGTCAGGTCGAGCCCGAGCCGCTCGGCCAGCTGGTGCGGGTAGTTGCCCTTCGTCTGCTCGCAGCCGACCGGACCCGTGCTCGGACCGAGTCGCGGCCCGGCCGAGTAGGAGTCCCCGAGGGCGACGTACGACGACCCGCTCGGCACCGTGCCCGAGCGGTCGATCTTCGACTTCGGCGGGTCCGAGCACCCGGCAAGCAGGACAGCGGCCACGACCAGCAGGGAGGCGGCACGCCTCATCTGCTCACCTCCTCGACCCCGAGAGCAATGGTCAGGGCCAAGACCGTATCGGGATCCTCCAACCGGTCGCCGAACAGGTCCCGGACCTGCGTCATCCGGTACCGGATCGTCTGCGGGTGCACGAACAGCGCAGCAGCGACGTCGTCGCGGCGTCCCTGGTGCAGCAGCCAGGCGCGCAGGGTCTCGCGCAGCTTGGCGGCGGCGGCCGGGCGCAGCTCGTCGAGCGGGGCGAGGACGCTGGCCCGCAGGTCGGCCAGTGCTTGGGGGTCCGCGGTCAGCACGAGTCGCGGGAGGTGCCGCTCGGTGTCGCCGGTGAGGCCGAGGGCCCGGGCCCGGACGGCGCGGTCGTAGGACTCGCGGACGGCGACCCATGGCCGGGCCGGTCCGACCAGTGCGTCGCGGTCGCGCACCGCGCGCAGCAGCGTCGCCCGGCGGCGGTCGTGCGCGTCGGGGACCATCAGCAGCGCAGCGCCGTCGAGATCGGGCAGGTCCGTGGTGAGCAGGGTCCCGCGGCGCAGCACCTGCAGCAGCGTGCCGGCCTGCGACTCCGCGACGAGGACGGCGGTCAGCGTGGCCGGGGGCGTCCACTCGGCCCGCTCGGCGGAGGCGAGCACGGTGGCCTCGGGGGCGCCGGTCAGCAGGTGCCGGGCGAGCCGCTCGACCATCCGCTGCCGGATCCGGCCCTCGCTGGCCGACTCGTCGCGGTGCCCCGCCACGCTCGCCGCCGACAGCTCGTCGATGTAGGCGAACACCAGCTCGGCGAAGGACGCCATGGTCGCCGGGTCGATGCCCTGCTCGACCGCCTTGGTCGACAGGTGCCGCCAGGAGACCCGGGCCCCGATCCGGTACGCCGAGAGCAGCGCGTCCGCCGTACGCCCGCTCCGGACCTCACCGCGCCCCAGCTGGTAGGCCCCGTCGACCGCCGAGGAGCGCGGCGGCATCGCGTCCGGCCCCCGCGAGTCGCTGATGAGGGACAGGAAGCCGCCGAGAGCGACCTGGACCGCGCCGCGGATGGTCTCGCCCATCGGCCCGCTGAACGCGTCCTCGTACGGCGGGACTTCCCGGATGATCTGGTCGACGACGTCGTCGGCGACCCGTGCGAGCTCGCCGCGCAGTGCGACGACGGTCTCCGGCGGGAGCAGCGCGCTCTCGTCGGACCGCGTCCTGCGCAACTCGCGACGAGGCATCGGCACCTTCTTTGTCTCTCAGGTACAAAACCAGCGAGTAGATTCACCGGCTGCGGTCATGAGTTTAGCGGTTCAGGCTGGGACTCTTGAGATGTGAGTACGACGACCGCCACCCCCGCGACCGCCGCCCCGACCGGACGCCTCCGTACCGGCTTCCGCTCGCTCCTCGACGCCGCGGTGACCCCGCTGAGCGTCGACGACCTGCTCGACCACTTCGCGCCGCTGCGCACCGGCGCCGCCGCCGGCCTCCAGGGCCGGATCGTCTCCGTGCAGAAGGAGACGGCCGACGCCGCGACGCTCGTGATCAAGCCCGGGAAGGACTGGGCCGGGCACATCCCCGGCCAGTACGTCCGGGTCGGCGTCGACGTCGACGGCATCCGCCTGTGGCGCACCTACTCGCTGACCCACGGCCCGCGCCGGGACGGTCAGATCTCGATCACCGTCAAGGCGATCCCCGACGGCGCCGTGTCGCAGTACCTCGTCCGTGACGCCCGCGCCGGCCAGATGATCCAGCTCGCGCAGGCCGAGGGCGACTTCGTCCTGACGCCGCCGGTCGCCGGCCGCAAGCAGAAGCTGCTGCTCGTCACGGCCGGCTCCGGCATCACGCCGGTGATCGGGATGCTGCGCAACCTCTACTCGCGCAACGAGGCCGAGGCCCGCGCGGCGTACGACATCGTCCTCGTGCACTCGGCGATGAAGCGCGACGAGGTCATCTTCGGCGCCGAGCTGCGCGCCCACGCCGAGGCCGGCCGGCTGCGGCTGATCGAGCGGCACACCGACACCGACGGCCTGCTGACCACCACCGACCTCGAGGCCGAGGTCGCGGACCTGGCCGAGCGCACGGCGTACGCCTGCGGCCCGGCCGGTCTCCTCGACACCCTCGAGGCGTTCTACGGCGAGCGCCGGCTCACGCTCCACACCGAGCGGTTCCGCGCGAGCGTCGTCGACGTCGACGCCGAGGGCGGCACCCTCACCTTCGCCGGTGCGGCCGCCACCACCGTCGACACCGACGGCTCCGTCCCGATCCTCGACGCGGCCGAGTCGGCCGGCGTCCTCATGCCGAGCGGCTGCCGGATGGGCATCTGCATGGGCTGCGTGCTGCCCATGAAGTCCGGTGCCGTGCGCGACCTGCGCACCGGCGAGCTCACCGTCGCCGTCCCGGGCGAGACCAACCCGGGCGGCGTACCGATCCAGACCTGCATCAGCGCCGCCGCCGGCGACTGCACCCTCGACCACTGAGCCCCCACAGACTCCCGAAAGGCTGACGATGACCACGATCACCAAGAAGCCCAGCAGCCCCATCGCCCACCTCACCCCCGAGCAGATCGAGGCGCTCGGCGCGGAGCTCGACGCCATCCGCCAGGAGGTCATCGACAGCCGCGGCGAGCGCGACTCGGCCTACATCCGCAAGATCGTCGACGTGCAGCGCAAGCTGGAGCTCGGCAGCCGCGCGGTGCTGCTGGCCAGCATCTTCCCGCCGGCCTGGGTGGCCGGAACGGTCGGCCTGTCGGTCGCCAAGATCCTCGAGAACATGGAGATCGGCCACAACGTCATGCACGGCCAGTGGGACTGGATGCGTGACCCGAAGATCCACTCGACCACCTGGGAGTGGGACAACGCGACCCCGTCGGACGCCTGGAAGCACTCGCACAACCAGGTGCACCACGCCCACACGAACATCGTCGGCAAGGACAACGACCTCGGCTACGGCATCATGCGCGTCGACGAGGAGCAGCGCTGGTACCCGTTCTTCCTCGCGCAGCCGGTCTGGAACTTCATCAACGCCTGCTTCTTCGAGTACGGCATCGCGGCCTACGACCTCGAGCTCGGCCGCAACCTGCGCATCCCCAAGGAGAAGCGCAGCGAGGCGTTCAAGAACAACCTCAAGGGCACGCTGACCAAGATCCGCAAGCAGGCCACCAAGGACTACGTCGTCAACCCGCTCCTCGCCCTGCCGACCGGCTCCTTCCTGCCGGCGCTGGCCGCCAACTTCACCGCCAACCTGGTGCGCAACGTCTGGTCGCACTCGGTCATCATGTGCGGCCACTTCCCCGAGGGCGTGGAGACCTTCGAGCTGAACGCGATCCCCGAGAACGAGACGCGCGGCGAGTGGTACCTGCGCCAGATGCTCGGCTCCGCGAACTTCTCCGGTTCGAAGGCGATGCACATCATGAGCGGCAACCTGTCGCACCAGATCGAGCACCACCTCTTCCCCGACCTGCCGAGCAACCGGTACGCCGAGGTCGCCCCCAAGGTGCAGGCCGTCTTCGAGAAGTACGAGCTGACCTACCTGACCCGCCCCTTCATCCCCCAGGTCGCGAGCGCCTGGCACAAGGTGATCCGCCTGTCGTTCCCCAACGGCTGGCTCGCGACCACCAACGCGAAGAACCTGCCCTCCCAGCTCAAGCTGCTCTACGCCATGACGACCGCCGACAAGCGCAAGCGTCGCGTCATGCAGCGCCTGCTGGAGAGCGCCGCCGCCAAGAAGGAGATGGTCAAGGCGGCCTGACGGCCCGGTCACACCTCGTGGACCCCGATGTTACCTACGGGTAGCATCGGGGTCATGAGCACCCACGTCAGCTGCACGACCACCGACGGCATCGCCCACGTCCGGCTGGACCGTCCCGACAAGCTCAACGCACTGACCCTGGACATCCTCGACGACCTCGTGTCCACCGCGCACGCGCTGCGCCGCGACAAGACGCTGCGCGCCGTCGTGATCAGCGGCGAGGGCGACGCGTTCTGCGCCGGCCTCGACTTCGCGTCCGTGCTGCGCAACCCGGCCGGCGTCGCGAAGGCGTTCGTGCCGCGCCCGCTGCGTGGCACCAACACCTTCCAGGAGGCCCCGTGGGCCTTCCGCCGGATCCCCGTCCCCGTGATCGCCGCGGTCCACGGCCACTGCCTCGGCGGCGGCCTGCAGATCGCGCTCGCCGCCGACTTCCGGATCGCCACCCCCGACTCACGCTGGTCCGTGCTCGAGGGCAAGTGGGGCCTGATCCCCGACATGTCCGGCATCCAGGCCCTCAAGGAGCTGGTCGGCATCGACCAGGCCAAGCTGCTCACCATGACCGCCGAGGTCTTCGACGGCTCCCGCGCCCAGGAGCTCGGCCTGGTCACCCGCCTCGACAACGACCCGCTCGCCGGCGCCCTGCGCCTGGCCGACGAGCTGTCGCAGAAGTCCCCCGACGCGCTCGCCGCCGCCAAGCGGCTCTTCAACGACACCTGGAGCGCCTCCCCGCGTCGTACCTTCGCCCGGGAGCGGATCGAGCAGGCCTACCTCCTCGCCGCCCGCAACACGAAGACCGCCCGCGAAGCCGCGTTCAAGAAGGCCGAGGCGGTCTACGGGCCGCGCGGTCGCTGACCTCCGCTGGCCCGGTCGGGCCACCTCCTGGCCCATCGGGACCACTTCGGTTCGGGACCGAACGGCCGATGAGTCCGGTACGCCGGTCAGGTCATCCTGATCAGGTACCGACCACGCCGAGAGGGGGCCAGCCATGGACCGCACCGAGCACCTCAGCCACGACCTGCCGTGCCTCGCCTGTGGGCACGCCATGCACACCTACCTCGCCTGCAGCGACACCTGTGACTGCGCGCCGACCGGGATGCCCGGCTCCGGCACCTTCGCCGCCGCCTGACACGCTTCGCCCCGTGGTCATCGAACGCACGGACGTCCTGCTCGCCCTCGCTGCGGCGTACGTCGTCCTCAGCCTGGTCGCGCTCGTCCTCTACCGCGCCGACAAGCGCGCCGCCCAGCACGGCGAGTGGCGTACCCGCGAGTCGACGCTGCACCTCGTCGCCCTCCTCGGCGGCTGGCCGGGCGCGCTTGCAGGCCGCCGCCTGTTCCGCCACAAGACCCGCAAGCAGCCGTTCGTCACCGTGCTCTGGCTGACCGTCGCCACCAATCTCGCCGGTGCCGCGACCCTGCTCCTCGCCGCACCGCTCGAGCTCGGCAGCCTCACCGGCTGACCGCTCAACGGGACTGCCGAACTTTCTGCAAGGTTTCCGCGCCCACCATGTCGTATCAGGGCGACCCGCTTCGTCGTCCTAGTAGAAGCAGGCGAGACCACGAAGGAGACACGGCCATGTGGAACACCACGGACACCCAGCACCAGCACCTCAGCCACGACCTGCCGTGCCCCGCGTGCGGCCACGCCGTGCACACCTTCCTCGCCTGCAGCGACAGCTGCGACTGCGCGCCGACGGTGATGCCGGGTTCGCTGCCGCTGGCCGCCTGATCCGACGAGCAGAGGCGACCCTCAGGCCTCCGCGCGGCGGGCCACCTCGGCCAGGAGCGCATCGACGTCGGTCGGGCTGTAGCCCTCACGCATCCGGGTGGTGCCGAAGGTGACGGCCGCGATGAGGGGCCGGACCGGCCGGCCTGCGGACAGCGCGTCGACCAGCCGGTCGAGGAGGTCGTCGACCTCGCGCATGTCGTAGCCGGTGACGAACCGCACCGGCTTGAACCTCGCCTCACGGATCAACGTCGCCAGGACGTCGGGGTGGCGGTCCGGGAAGTAGCGGTTCATCCCGTCGTCCGTCACGGGTACCTCAGGTCCACGGTCTGCTCGCTGATCTCCCACAGCCGCCGCGCGTTCTCCTGGTTGCGCGCCAGCCGGCTGCGGCCGACGGTGCGGGGCCGCCCGGAGAGCTGGCGGAAGCCACCAGGGCCGACGAAGGTGTTGCCGGGCAGGTCGGCGGTGGCGGCCATGAGCGAGGGCCAGGCGCCGGCCTCGGCGGTCTGGGAGACGGCCTTCACGCCGGCGTCGAGGATCGAGGCGATGCCGCCGGAGGAGCGGCCGTACTGGCCGTTGGCGGCCAGGTGGGTGCCGGCGAAACCGGGATGGGCGGCGAGGGCCCGGACCGGGAGGTCGGCGGCGCGCAGGCGGCGGTCGAGCTCGGCGGTGAAGTAGAGGTTGGCGAGCTTCGTCTGCGCGTAGACCCGCCAGGTGCTGTACCGCCCGGTCTGCTCGCGCGGCGGCCCGAGCGACGCCTTGCCGGCGAAGGTGTGGAACAGCGAGGACACGGTCACCACGCGGCCGTCCTCGCTCTGCACGAGCTGCGGCAGCAGCAGGCCGGTCAGCAGGAACGGGCCGAAGTGGTTGGTCGCCATCTGCAGCTCGAGGCCGTCGGCGGTGCGGGAGTACTTGGTGCCCATCACGCCGGCGTTGTTGACCAGTACGTCGATCGGGCCGACCTGCGCGACGGCGGCCGCGGCCGAGCGGACCGAGCCGAGGCTGGCCAGGTCGAGGTGCAGCGCCTCGAGCTGTGCCTTCGGCACCTCGGCCCGGATCGCACCGACGGTCTCCTCGACCTTGGCCGGGTTGCGCCCGGCGAGGATCACCCGGCCGCCGCGGCGCGCCAGCTCCAAGGCCGTGTGGTGGCCGAGCCCGCCGAGGGTGGGGCCGGTGACGACGATGGTGCGGCCGGTCTGGTCGGGCAGGTCGGCGACGTTCCAGTCAGACATGGAGATCCCCTTACGGCATCGTGGCGAGGCTGGCGACGATCCGCTCTCCCAGCTCCTGATCACCCGAGACGGTCACGGCCCCCGGCGCAGCGGTACGACGACCGCCGGCCAGCACGATGAAGCTCTCCCGGTCCATGGCGACCGTGACGGTCGGCTCGTCCGGTACAGCGGCCAGCCGCTGCGCGCGACCGTCCTCGCCCACCTGCACGGCGATCGGTGCGCTGCCCTCGACGACGAGCACGGCCGTCGTACCGGCGGGCGGGGCGACCCGCTTGCCGACGATGAAGCCGAACGCCTCCACGAGGTAGTCGGCGGTGTGCTGGGCGCCCGGGCTGGCGAGGCCGCCGGGTCGGCCGACCGCGCGGCGGATGTCCTGCTCGTGCATCCACACGTCGAGCGGCCGGTTGCGCAGCAGGGTACGGGTGTTCCAGCCGATCAGGCCGAAGATTCCGTCGGCCGGGGCAGCCGGGTCCTCGGGCGGCGTGGCGTCGAGGGCAGCGCGGCGGCTCGCAGTCGTCGTACGGATCTCCTCGATGATCGAGGCGGGCTCCCGGTCGCGGCGGGTGACCACGCCGATCTCGGTGAACTGGCCCATCGGGCCGGTGACATGGGCCGGCTCGCCGATGTCGGCGCTCTCGTCGGGTCCGCCGGCGAGGATCGACTCGAGGTGCGCGGTGTGCGAGGCGACGGCCTTCACGTCCCAGCCGGCGAGGTCGGTGGGCGTGCTCCAGTCGTCGGGGCCGAGCTCCTCGAGCAGGGCGACGAAGTCGCCCACCGCGCTCCACCAGTTCTCGACGTAGCCGGCCAGCAGCTCGCGGTCGCTCATGTCGCCGACCCTACCGACACGCGCCGCGCGATCCACGCCGCGACGCCGTGGGGTCTCGCGCCGGCAGGCGCCGCCAGCGGCCAGCGGCGGGAACGCCGGCCGAGAAGGCGCAGGGAGCGACGAAGGAGCGACCGGAGCCGACGAGGGCGGCGCTTTCCGCCGTGCCGCCGGCCGGCCGCCGGATCGACCCGACACCTACGGAAGCCGACAGCGCGCGCGGCAGTGCGGCGGAGCGAAGCGACGACGCGCTCGCGCCATCCAGCTCAGTAGGGCGTGGGAACGCGCTGCGGGACGCCGGTGCGCGAAAGGTACTTCTTCACGGTCGGCACGCCGCCCGGGAAGGTCAGCCGCGCGCCGTACATCGCCCGCCGGCCGTACTGCTCGCCGCCGTTCCACGCCCAGTAGTTCACGCCCTTCGGCTTCGACGAGTGCAGCCGCACCCAGCCGTGGAAGTAGAGCGTGGTGCGGCCGCGGTGCTTGACGATGTCGCCGCCGGCCGGCCCGCACAGGCCCTGGGTGATGGTGCTGTCGAGCAGGACGGCGGGTACGGCGAGCGACCAGTCGGTCAGCGACGCGGACTGGCGCCAGGTCTCCGCATAGGAGCAGCGGGCGAAGTCGCCCTCGGACGCGAAGAGGTAGTAGAGGCCCGCGTGCCGCACCAGGACGGGGTTCTCGATGACGCCGGTGGAGCGGACCAGCTCGACGCTCGGGTTCGCGGGGTCCTGCCCGGTGCGCACCCGCCGGCCGCTCCTGCTCAGCGGCAGCAGCCGGATCGAGGACGGCTTGCCGTCGGTCTTGTAGAGCAGGTAGTTCTGCTTGCCCTCGCGGTACAGCGACGGGTCGATGATGCCGCGGGTCGGCAGGTCCGGCGTGAGGACGGGATCCTGCGCGGTCGGCACCAGTGCCCGCGACGGGCACACCAGCGGCCTTCCCCCGACCGGCTTGAACGCGTCGAGCGCCTTCCTCGCGACGGCGACGCCGATGCAGCGACCGAAGTCGCCGAGCCCGGCGACCGGGACGGCGTAGTAGAGCAGCCACTTCCGGCCGACCTTGGCGATGTCCGCGGCCCAGATGCCGCCCTCCGCGATCGCCCACTTCGGGCGGTGGGTGAGCACCGGCTGCTGGTAGCGCCACGGGTGGCCGGGGTCCTTGTACGCCCGGTTGATCTGCGGCCCGGTCGCGACCACGACCATCCGCTTGCCGACCATGACCACGCTCGGGTCGCCGACGTTGCCGTTGAAGAACGGCTCGGGGTACTGCCGGTCGTCGGCGCGGGCCGGCGTACCGCACAGCGCGAGCACCAGCGCAGCGAGGACGGCGAGGCAGCAGGCGAGGCGGGGAGCGGTACGGGGCACCCGCAGACCTTAAGCGACCGCCCCGGTCGGTCGTGGGCCGACGTACGACGACGGCCGCCCCGGTTTCCCGGAGCGGCCGTCGTGGTGACTCAGCGTGCGATCAGAACGCGGCCTCGTCGAGGTCCATCACGTCCAGGCCGGTGGCCTGGGCGATCTTGAGCTCGGCCGAGAGGCGCGGCAGGTTGAGCTGCGCGAACCACTGGGCCGCAGCGACCTTGCCCTCGTAGTAGGCCTGGTCGCTGCCGGCGCCGCCGTCGAGCTTGGCGAGCGCGACCTCGGCGCCGCGGAGCAGCAGCCAGGCGCAGACCACGTCACCGAGCGCCATCAGCAGGCGCGTGGTGTTGAGGCCGACCTTGTAGATGTTCTTGATCTCGTCCTGGGCGGACATGAGGTCGTTGATCATCAGGCCGACCATGGCCTCGGCGTCGGCGAGCGCGTTCGCGAGCAGCTCGCGCTCGTTCTTGAGACGACCGTTGCCGGCCTCCGACTCGATGAACGCCTTGATCTCTCCGGCGATGTGGCCCAGCGCCTTGCCCTGGTCCTTGACGATCTTGCGGAAGAAGAAGTCCTGGCCCTGGATCGCGGTCGTGCCCTCGTAGAGGGTGTCGATCTTGGCGTCGCGGACGTACTGCTCGATCGGGTACTCCTGCAGGAAGCCCGAACCACCGAAGGTCTGCAGCGACTCGGTGCCGAGCAGGACCCACGAGCGCTCCGAGCCGTAGCCCTTGACGATCGGGAGCAGCAGGTCGTTGACGGCCTCGGCGAGCTCGTTGCGCTCACCTGCGGCCTTGGCGATCTGGACCTTGTCCTGCCACGTGGCGGTGAACACGACCAGCGAGCGCATCGCCTCGGCGAACGACTTCTGGGTCATCAGCGAGCGGCGGACGTCGGGGTGGTGCGTGATCGTCACCCGCGGCGCGGCCTTGTCGGCGGACTGGGTGAGGTCGGAGCCCTGGACGCGCTCCTTGGCGTAGTCGAGCGCGTTGAGGTAGCCGGTCGACAGGGTCGCGATGGCCTTGGTGCCGACCATCATGCGGGCGTTCTCGATGACGTCGAACATCTGGCGGATGCCGTCGTGCACCTCGCCGAGCAGCCAGCCCTGCGCGGGCTCGCCGCCGCCGACCTGCGGGTCGCCGAAGGTGAGCTCGCAGGTGTTGGACACCTTGATGCCCATCTTGTGCTCGACGTTGGTGACGTAGACGCCGTTGCGCTCGCCGGTCAGCTCACCGCTCTGGTGGTCGAAGTGGTACTTCGGCACGAGGAACAGGCTCAGGCCCTTGGTGCCCGGGCCACCCACGCCCTCGACGCCCTTCGGGCGAGCGAGGACGAGGTGCATGATGTTCTCCTGCAGGTCCGACTCGGCGCTGGTGATGAAGCGCTTGACGCCGGAGATGTTCCAGGAGCCGTCCTCGTTGGGCGTGGCGAAGGTCTTGCCGGCACCCACGTCGGAGCCCGCGTCGGGCTCGGTCAGCACCATGGTGGCACCCCACAGGCGCTCGACCATGATCTCGGCGATGCGGATGTCGCGGGCGACGCCGTTGGCGTTCTTGAAGACGACCGAGCCCATCGACGGGCCGGTGCAGTACATCCAGATCGGCGCCTGCGCGCCGAGCACCATCTCGCCGGTGGTCCACACCAGCGACGGCGGCGCGGTGGTGCCGCCGATCTCCTCCGGCAGGCCCAGCGCCCAGAAGCCGGACTCCATCCAGGTGTCGTACGACTTCTTGAACGACGCGGGGACGGGCGCGGTGTTCGTCTTGGGGTCGAACACCGGCGGGTTCCGGTCGGAGTCGACGAACGACGCCGCCAGGTCCTCACGCGCGATGCGCTCGACCTCGGAGAGGATCTCGCGCGCGGTGTCGGCGTCCATCTCCTCGTAGAGGCCGGTGCCGAGGTACTCCTGCACGTTGAAGAGCTCGAAGAGGTTGAACTCGATGTCGCGCAGGTTGCTCTTGTAGTGGCTCACAGTTCCCACCGTTTCCAGTTTCCAGGGATTCATGGAGTGGCTTCGCGGTGCTCGTCATGAGCACTGCTACTCACCAGTAACTTTATGATACGGGGGGTGCTAGCTGCGGGCAAGCACGGGGGTAGCGGGATCGCTCACACCCGTCGACCCCTAGGTCGACTGAATCGATCGAGCTATCTGACAGACTGGCCCCATGCGCGTCTCCGCCAAGTCCGACTACGCACTGCGGGCCCTGATCGCCATGGCGAGCAGGTCCGACGGGCGGGCCGTGAGCGCGGAGGAGCTCGGACGCCTCCAGGACATCCCCCACGGCTTCCTCCAGGCGATCCTCGCCGACCTGCGCCGCGCCGGCATCGTGATGTCCCAGCGCGGCCAGTCCGGCGGCTGGCGGATGGCCCGCGAGGCCACCACCGTCTCGGTCGCCGACGTCATCCGCGCGGTCGACGGCCCCCTCGTCTCCGTCTACGGCCTGCGTCCCGAGGCGGTCAACTACAACGACGCCGCCGAGGTCCTCCAGCACGTCTGGATCGCCGCCCGCCGCGCCCTGCGCGAGGTCTTCGAGGACGTGTCGATCCAGCAGCTCGCCGACGGCCACCTCCCCGACGCCGTCACCAGCCGCACGGCCGACGACGACGCCTGGGCGCCGCACTGACGCCTCCCGGTTGGGTTTCAACTACCGAAATTGTCGCGAATCGCCCTTCCGGGCAGCGAATTCCGTAGTTGAACCGTTCCGCAGCGCAGTTCAGGCCGCGCTGTTCAACCTCCGCTTGAGCTTGCGCCGCTTCCGGTCCAGCTCCTCGAGCCGCACCTCCAGCGACGCGTTGCGCCGCGCCAGCCGCTCGACCTCGCGCAACGCCTCGGGCAGCGTCTGGAGCGTGGCGGAGGCGGTGGGGATGCCGGCGAGGCCGAGGGACGCCGTGCCGAACCCGACGAGCTTGCCGAAGGCCTTCCAGACCTGGGCAGGCTCGAGGCCGTCGGTCTCGAGGACGTGGAGGCGCTCGGGCTTGCGGCAGGCGGCCTGCCACCGGGCGACGGCGGCAGTCTCGTCGTCGAGGCCGGTGGTGAGCACGACGTGGACCTGGTAGCCGGCGAGGGCGTCGACGAGGAGGGCGACCTGCTCGTCGGTGGCGGCGGCGAGGAGGGGCTGGCTGAAGACGAGGTCGGCGCGGGTCTTGCGGGCGCGGCGGACCAGGCGGGTCCACTGGCCCTCGACGTCGGCGCGCTTGAGGCCCCAGTCCTTGTGGGTGCGGGTCATCTCGACGGCGGCACGGAAGCTCTCCGCGGTCGACTGGGCGAGCGAGGCGACGCCGAGCTCGACGAGCGCCGCGTGGTGGTGGGCGAGGGCGGGCTCGACGACGTCGCCCGCGCCGGGCATGCCCACGTGGATCCAGGCCTTCTGCTTCTTCGCCATGCTCGCACGGTGACAGGCCCCGGTGAGCGCTCCGTGAACGGACGGCGACGGGAATCAGGCCAGTCAGTGGGGTAGAACACGTTCTAGAAACGCCCTACGATGGCCGCATGATCACCTCCGACGCGATCGTCTGGAACGCCCCCAACGACCCGCACCCGGCCCGCGCCGCGTCGCAGCGGTCCTACTCCGCCGTGGCCAAGGGCGACCTGGCCGAGTGGCTGACGGTGTACGCCGAGGACGCGGTGCTCGAGGATCCGGTCGGCCCGTCGATGTTCGACCCGGAGGGCAACGGCCACCACGGCCACGCCGGCATCTCGGCGTTCTGGGAGAAGGCGATCGCCCCGATCGACACCTTCGAGTTCCAGATCAACGACTCGTTCGCCAACCCGGGCAGCAACACCTGCGCCAACATCGGGCGGATCAAGACGTCCTTCGCGGACGGCTCGCACACGACGACCGACCTGATCATGGTGTACGTCGTCGACGACGACGGACGGGTGAAGTCGATGAAGGCGTTCTGGGAGCCGGACCGCACGATGGCGAGCTTCACCTCCGCCTGACCCGACAAATGGGTGGCGCCCGCTCGTAGGGTGGATCGACGTGGAGCCCCTGACCGAGCAACAGATCCGTGCCTCCTTCGCGAACTGCTCGAAGGGCGAGGCGAAGCGGCTGCCGGTCCCCCGCGGCCTGCCCGACCAGCCCTGGGAGCACCTCGACTTCCTCGGCTGGCGGGACCCGCAGTCGCGGGTGCGGGGGTACGTCGTCGCGGAGGTCGACGGGTCGCCGTACGGCATCGTGCTCCGGGCGACCGACGGGAGTGCCGGCGTACCGCGCAAGAACCTGTGTGCGCTGTGCCTGACGCCGCACGGGTCGGGTGGGGTGGTGCTGATGGTGGCGCCGAAGTCCGGCAAGGCCGGGCAGAACGGCGACTCCGTCGGCACCTACATGTGTGCGGACCTGCAGTGCTCGCTCTACGTCCGTGGCAAGAAGGTCAGCGACCAGGGCCGGATGCCGGAGTCGCTGACCCTCGAGCAGCAGGTCGCGCGCCTGACCGACAACCTGGCCGCGTTCCTGCGCCGGGTCTGATCGCCCGCGGCTACCGCTTGACCTTCGCCCGGGCGGTGGTCCGTACGACGGGCGCGGACCCCGGCAGCGTCCAGGTCACCCGGGCGCTGACCTTCTTGCCCACGTAGCGTGCGCCCAGCTCGAGCGCCGGCCGGGTCGCGCCGGCGATCACGCGCTTGCCGATGAGCCACTGCACAGTGACCACGGCACCGGCCGGGGTCGAGGCGGGGATGACGACCTTGAGCCTCTTGCCGACCCTGGCCCGGCCCTTGAGCAGCGGACTGCCCGCGACGGTGAGCCCGGCGGAGGGCCCCGGCCCACCGGGAGGAGCGGTGACCGCCACCACGGTGGAGAGCTCGCTGACCGTGTTCGGCTGGCGGCTCTGGGCGATCGCCGTGATCCGGGTCCCCGCAGCGAGCGGGGCCGCGAGCGTGAGGGTCCACAGTCCGTCGCCGTTGCCGGAGACCTGGGTCTGGCCGAGGAGGCTGCCGACCCCGTGCGGGGCGCCGCCGGCCGGGCTGTCGGTCAGGTAGAGGTAGACGTAGTCGCCGGCTCCACCACCGCCGCCGTTGATCACGGTGCTGGTCGCGCCCTGGATCTGCGGCGTCCTCACGTCGGCGTTCTCCTGGTCCGGGTTGCCGACGCCGTCGCCGTCGTCAGGCGTGCCGGCGGCGAACCCGCCGATGTCGAGCATCAGGCCCTGGTTGCCGGAGCCCAGGTTGTGCACGGCGTCGTTGCTGCCGGTCGTCGCCATGGTGATGGCGTTCGCCAGGCTGTGGGAGATGGTGTTCTCGCTCCCGACCGGTCCACCGACCTGGTTGCCCGTCGCCTCGTCCGCCCCGACCCGCTTGACCACGATGCCGGCCCGGTTGGCCCGCGCACCGGTGCACGGCGCACCCGCCTCGTCGATGCCGACCCGGTTGCCACGGACGGTGTTGTTGTCACCGCCGGCGACCACGATCGCCGCACCGGACGCCGCGCCGTTCGCCGAGCAGATGACGTTGCCCTGCCCGGGCGCCCCGGCCCCGACGCTGCCGCCGTTGCCCGTCATCCCGATCGCGGCCTTCATCGGGGCCGGAGCACCGCCGGCCAGCAGCCCGAGGACGTTGCCCGTGACAGTGGCGTGGTCGCCGTCGAGCACGACGCCGGTCGCGTCGTGCGCGACGACGACCCGGCTGTAGGACACACCCGCGTAGTCACCGTCGGCCTCGACGCCGGCCACGGTCGGAGCGAGGGCGACCGTGCCCGTGGCGTCGGTCCCGATCAGTGCCTCCTGGATCGAGACGGAGCCCGCGGGGCCCGTCTGCCGGACGCCGTACGCACCACCGGCGATCACGTTGCGCGAGCCGGGTCCGTTCGTCCCGGCCTGCACGATGCCGGGGCCGGCGTCGATCCCGACCGCTCCGGGCACGGCAGCGAGGGTCGTGCCGTTGACGGCGAGGCCCAGGTAGCTGCCGTTGACGTACACGCTCGCGCCCACGGCGCCCGGGGCCACCTTGATGCCGGCCTGACTCATCTGCCCGATCGCGTTGCAGACTCCGTCGCACGCAGGGGTCAACTGCTGTCCGGCAGTGAGGGTGTTGCCGATGTTGACGCTCTGGGGCACGTCCGCGCCGTTCTCGGCGACCAGGATGCCGATGGCGCCGCCGGCCACGTCGTGACCATCCTGCTGCCCGGGCGCGCCGTCGGCGTTGAGGCCGAGGTTGGTCGCGTTCACGGCGACGTTGTCGGCGCCGGCGATCTCGATGCCGGTGGCGGAGTTCACGACCGTGGTGCGGAACTCGGCGTTCTCGTGTCCGATCGTCGCGCGATCACCGGTCACCCGCACGCCGATCGAGAGCGGGTGGGCGACGCCCTGGGTCGTCATGCCAACCCAGACCTGCGACAGCGTGGCGTCGGCCCCGCTCAGGGCGATCCCGACCGATGCGCTCTCCGAGCTGACGACCGCCACGTTCCGCAGGGCCGCACCCTGGCCGGCGACGCGGACCGGTGCGCCGGCGAAGTCGCCGGACAGCGTGACGCACGGCCGGGTCGCGTCACCGATGCACCCGTCGACGGTCGCGTTGGCCGGGATCGACACGTAGCTGCCGAGGGTGATCGTGGTGTCGGCCGGGAGGTCGATCGTGATGCGCACGATGGTCCCACCAGCGAAGGCGGCCTCCTGCAGGGCGGCCCGGAGGGTGCACACGCCGCCAACCGTGGCACAGGTCCCGTTCAGGGCGGCGTCGACGCCGTCGAGCGCGCTGTTCACCGTGAACGGCGTGTCCGCCGAGGCCGGCGAGGCCGTGACCACGGCGCTCAGGGGGACCAGCAGGAGGGCGAGGACGGACAGCGCGAAGGAGCGAACGACGGAAGGCACGCGAGGACGCTAGGTCCGTCGTACCGCCGCGCAGAAGGGTTCCGGAGCCGGTTGAGCAATGCCCCGGGCCAAGTTGAGTAAGACGCTCCGCGCTACTCAGCGATCGCGTCGGCGACCCAGGTGACGAGCGGGCGCAGCCGGCGCCAGTCCTCGCGCACCCGGTCGAGCAGCTCGGCGGTGTGCACGAACGGCTCGAAGCCGTAGGAGCGCATGCCGAGCACCGTCTTCATCTTGAGCAGGTCGATGCGCGGGTGCTCCTTGTCGTACCCCCGGGGCACGGTCTTGAGCCGCTCCCCCGCCACCTCGAAGCCGCCGCGCTCGAGGTCGCGCAGGATCCGCTGCAGCACCTTGCCGGTCTTCTCCTCGGCCATCGCCTCGCGCAGCCGGGCGAGGTGCGCTCCCGACGCCTCGTAGATCCCGCCACCGACGCGGACACCGGGCGCCGCCACCTCGACGTACCACCCGGTCGCCGGTCCGACGCCCACGAACGCGCCCTGGTGGGTCTTGTACGGCGTCTTGTCCTTCGCGAACCGCACGTCGCGGTAGGGCCGGAACACCTTCGCGGCGCCGAACTCCTGGCCCAGCGCGTCGGTCAGCGCGACCATCGGCGCCTTCACACTGTCGGTGTAGACGGCCTTGTGGGCATCCCAGAAGGACTTGGTGTTGTCGACCTCGAGGTCGTCGTAGAAGTCGAGGGCAGCGACGGGGAAACCGGTGAAGTCCACGTCAGGAGGGTACGACCGGCGCGTCGGCCTCCGCGCGCGGGATCGGCACGTTCCAGCGCAGGGCGTGCACCATCGCGACCACGATCCGCCGCTCGTCGAACGGGTTCGCGGGGTCGTACCAGACGGTCGTGCGCTGGCCCTCCACGATCGGGGCGGCGGCGGGGATGGTGACCCGCTGGTGCAGGAGGTACGGCGTGCCGTCGGTCCCGAAGAACCGGAAGGTGGTCGTGGTGATGAGGTTGGACGCGTCCTCGAAGTCGTACGGGTCGATCCCCGAGTCGACGACGATCCCGGCGGTCGGCGTGCCCTGCGCGATCAGGCGCAGCTCCTCGAGCCAGCGCACCCTGCGCCGGGTGGCCAGCAGCGAGCCGCCGAGGAGGGCGAGCAGTCCGGTGGCGGCCAGGCCCGCTGCCGCGACGTCGTACCAGCCGCCGGCGCCGAGCTCGCGGGTCGCGACGACGACACCGGGCGCCGAGCACAGCAGCAGGAGGCCGGCGGCGTGCCAGCTGCTGAGGGCGCGGGGGAACCGGTCCATCATGAACAGCCAGCCGACGGACCCGATCACGGCGATCAGCAGCCCGCCGAGGGTGCCGGCCGCGGCAGCGCCCTGCGCGACGTACGCCGGCGGGGCGTCGTCGTTGGCGTCGATGATGGTCAGGCCCAGTCCGTAGCCGGCCCAGGCGCTGCCGGTCGCCATGAGCACGGCCGCGACGACCGGGCCCGTGCGGCGCCGGGGGCGTGGGGTGAACCTGAACGGCGGTGGCTCCGAGTGCACCATGGACCCATTCAACCCCGACCCGAGGAGTGACATGGCCAAGAAGCGCTGGAAGGACCTCAGCCCGCGTACCCGCAAGGTCATCCTGATCGGCAGTGCCGTCGACGGCGCGCTCAAGGCGGCCGCGCTCGCCGACCTGAAGGGCCGCGAGGAGAACGAGGTCAACGGGTCGAAGCGGAGGTGGACGCTCGCGCTGACCTTCGTGAACTCGGCGGGCGTGCTGCCGGTGGTGTACTTCCTCCGCGGGCGTCGTACGACCGGCTGAGGTCCTGATCGGGAGCGGACGACGAGGTTCGAACTCGCGACATTCAGCTTGGGAAGCTGACGCTCTACCAACTGAGCTACGTCCGCAGACCCCGGCGAACCGGAGCGATGAGGATGCTACCCGATGGGCTGGAAGGTGCGGCGCTTCGGCTCCACCCCGTCGCCCGACGAACGGCCGGTGACCCGCCGCTGGACCCACGGGGCGAGGTGGGTGCGGGCCCAGGCGAGGTTGGCGGCGCGCTGCTCGCGGGCACTCAGGAGGGGCGCCGGGACGGGCGGGATCGGCTGCAGGTCGTGGACGACGCCGAGGGCGTCGAGGGCAGCGATGGCGATCGACTGGTGTCCGACGGCGTTGAGGTGGAGGCGGTCCTCGTCCATCACCTCGGCGACCTTCCAGCCGCGCATCCGCCACATGTCGACCAGGGTCGCCCCGTGCTTCTCGGCGATCTCGCGGGCCCACTCGTTGAAGATCGCGGTCCGGCCGCGGATCACCCGCATCACGCCGCTCTCGCCGGTGTCGGCGATCGTGAACATCATGACGTGGGCGCCGCTGGCGGTGAGTCGGCCGATCGCCTCGTCGTACGACGCGGCGAGGGCGTCGAGGTCGACTTTGGGACGCAGGACGTCGTTGCCGCCGCCGTGGATGCTGACCAGGTCCGGGCCGAGCGCGATCGCGGCGTCAACCTGCTCGTCGATGATCGCGGGGAGCTTGCGGCCGCGGATGGCGAGGTTGGCGTACCCGAGGTCCACGCCCTCGCGGGCGGCCGCGACGGCGAGCGCCTCCGCGGTGCGATCCGCCCATCCCCGCAGGCCGTTGGGACGCGCCGGGTCGGGGTCACCGACCCCTTCGGTGAACGAGTCGCCGAGGGCGACGTACTTCCGGAAGGTCATCTGAGCATTCTGCGCTCGTGATCGCCGCCACTCACCACCGGGCACGGCCGGTAGGGTGCGGGGCGTGCTGCTCAGCGACCGCGACATCACCGCCGAGATCGACGCCGGACGGATCGCCCTGGAACCCTACGACCCGGGGCTGATGCAGCCGTCGTCGGTGGACTTTCGCCTGGACCGGTTCTTCCGGGTCTTCGACAACCACAAGTACCCGTCGATCGACCCGGCCGCCGACCAGTCCGACCTCACCCGCGTGGTGGAGCCGGAGGGTGACGAGCCGTTCATCCTGCACCCCGGCGAGTTCGTGCTCGGGTCGACGTACGAGGTGGTCACGCTGCCCGACGACATCGCCGCGCGCGTCGAGGGCAAGTCGTCGCTGGGCCGGCTCGGCCTGCTCACCCACGCCACCGCCGGCTTCGTGGACCCGGGGTTCTCCGGGCACGTGACGCTCGAGCTCGCCAACGTCGCGACCCTGCCGATCAAGCTCTACCCGGGCATGAAGATCGGCCAGTTCTGCTTCTTCCGGCTCTCCTCGCCGAGCGATCACCCCTACGGCTCGGAGAAGTACGGTTCGCGCTACCAGGGCCAGCGCGGCCCGACGCCGTCGCGCTCGTTCCAGAACTTCCACCGGACGAGGATCTGAGGTTCCTGACGAGTTCTTGCGCTTCCTGACGATTGCAACAGTCAGGAAGCGCAGGAATCCCCGCCTCAGCGGGTATTCCTGCAGGTTAGGTTAGCCTGACCTCATGACCGTTGACCAGAACGAGTACGTCGCCACGCTGCCCCTGCTCCTCACCGAGCTGGAGGTCGTGCGGGCCGAGCGGGTCTCGCCGTCGTTCGTGCGGATCGAGCTCGGCGGTGCCGCGCTGGCCGAGCTGGGCCCGGACGGGCCGGTGCACGACCAGCGGATCAAGCTGATCTTCCCCAACGCGGCCGGCACGCTGCCGTCCTTCGCGAACGCCGACGAGTCCTGGTGGACCACCTGGATGGAGATCCCCGAGGACGAGCGCGGGTCGCTGCGGACCTACACGATCCGCGACCGGGTCGGCGAGGGCGTCGACACCCGGCTGGTCGTCGACATCGTCGTCCACGAGGGCGATGCCCACAGCGACGATGCGCTCGACGGTGCCGGCAACCGCTGGGCGCTCCAGGCCGCGCCCGGCCAGCGACTGGTGACGCTGGCGCCGCGCAAGGGCCACGAGTTCGGGGGCATCGAGTGGTCCCCCGGTACGGCGACCCGGCTGCTGCTGGTCGGCGACGAGACCGCCGTACCCGCGATTCGGGGCGTGCTGCGGGACCTGCCGGCCGACGCCACCGGGGCGGCGTACGTCGAGGTGCCGGTCGACGCCGACGTCCAGGAGGTCACGAGCCCCGCCGGCGTCAGCATCACCTGGCTGCCGCGCAACGGAACCCCGCGCGGCGAGCGGCTGCACGCGGCGGTCCTCGACCACCTGACCGGCACGGCGCCGACCGAGGCGGTCGTCGTGACCGACGACGAGATCGACCCCGACCTGTGGGAGACGCCGGTGCACTCCTCCTCCGGCGAGGAGGTGGCGGCGGCGACCGCGGTCCCGACCGGGGACGCGCCGTACGCCGGGCTCTACGCGTGGATCGCCGGCGAGTCCCGGGTGGTGACCGGCCTGCGGCGCAAGCTGGTCAACGACCTCGGGCTGGACCGGCGCCAGGTCGCCTTCATGGGCTACTGGCGCGAGGGCGTCTCCATGCGATCCTGACCCGGTGTCCATCCGCCACGCGTACGGCGCCGACCCCGCCCAGTTCGCCGAGCTGACCCTGCCGGCCGCCGAGCCGCGCGGCGTCGCGATCGTCGTCCACGGCGGCTTCTGGAAGCCGAAGTACGGGATCGAGTACGCCCGGCCACTGGTCCCGAGCCTCGCGGCGGAGGGCTGGGCGGTGTGGGCGGTGGAGTACCGCCGAGGTGCGGGGGCGGCGGCGACGCTCGACGACGTGGCCGAGGCGATCCGGGCCTGCCCTGCGCGCCAAGGGCCTCGCGTCGCGATCGGGCACTCGGCCGGCGGTCACCTGGCGGCGTGGGCCGGCGCCCAGGGCCTCGGGCTCACCCACGTGGTGGCGCAGGCCGGGGTCCTCGACCTGCGTGCGGCACACGACGACGCTCTGGGCGGCGGGGCCGTCGAGAGGTTCCTCGGCCACCCGCCGGGACCGGCCGACGCAGAGGTCGACCCGCTCGAGCAGGTCCCCCTCGACGTACCGGTCTGGTGCATCCACGCGCTCGACGACGAGGACGTGCCGGTGACCCAGTCGCGGACGTACGTCGACGCGGCCCGGGCCGCCGGTGGCGAGGCGAGCCTGCTCGAGGTCGAGGGGGATCACTTCACGGTGATCGACCCCGCATCGCAGGCGTGGGCCAGCACGCTGACCTGGTTGCGGTCGCTGCGCTGACCCACGCCGTCGCGATGTCAGACCGCGGCGCCCTCGAGGGCGGCCTCGCGCTCGGCCACGATGGTGAGCGCGATGTCGACGATCATGTCCTCCTGGCCACCGACGAGACGACGGCGACCGCACTCCATGAGGATGTCGCGGACGTCGACGTCGTACTGCTCGGCGGCACGCTCGGCGTGGCGCAGGAACGAGGAGTACACGCCGGCGTAGCCGAGGGTCAGCGTCTCGCGGTCGACCCGGACCGGGCGGTCCTGGAGCGGGCGGACGATGTCGTCGGCGGCGTCCTGCAGCTTGAACACGTCGCAGCCGTGCTCGAAGCCCATCAGGTCGGCAACCGCGATGAACGGCTCGATCGGGCAGTTGCCCGCGCCCGCGCCGTGGCCGGCGAGGGAGGCGTCGACCCGGTAGACGCCGTTCTGGACGGCGACGACGGAGTTGGCGACCGACAGCGAGAGGTTCTCGTGGGCGTGGATGCCGATCTCGGTCTCCGCGTTGAGCACGCCGCGGTAGGCCTGCACCCGGGCGGCGACGTCGTCCATCGTGAGGCGGCCGCCGGAGTCGGTGACGTAGACGCAGTGGGCGCCGTACGACTCCATCAGCTTGGCCTGCTGGGCGAGCTGCTCGGGCTCGGCCATGTGGGACAGCATGAGGAAGCCGGAGACGTCCATACCGAGCTCGCGGGCGGCCGCGATGTGCTGGGCGGAGACGTCGGCCTCGGTGCAGTGGGTCGCGATCCGGACCGAGCGGACGCCGAGGTCGTAGGCGCGCTTGAGCTCGTGGACCGTGCCGACGCCCGGCAGCAGCAGGGTGGTCAGGCGGGCGTTCTTGAGCACCGACGCGGCGGCCTCGAGCCACTCCCAGTCGGTGTGCGAGCCGGGGCCGTAGTTGACCGAGCCGCCGGCGAGGCCGTCGCCGTGGGCGACCTCGAGCGCGTCGACACCGGCCTCGTCGAGGGCGACGACGATCCGCTTCACGTCGGCCGGCGAGATCCGGTGCCGGATCGCGTGCATGCCGTCGCGCAGGGTGACGTCCTGGACGAAGATCTTGGTCTTCTCGGCGGGGGTGCTCACAGTGCGGCCTCCTTGGCAGCAGCGATCCGCTCGGCGACCTGGAGGCCGGCCGAGGTCATGATGTCGAGGTTGCCGGCGTACGCCGGGAGGTAGTGGCCGGCACCGGTGACCTGGAGGAACACCGACACCTGGTGGGTGGGCCGCTCGGAGCCGGGCTCGAGCAGGGTCTCGACCGGCTGGTCGGCGGGGATCTCGGCGATCTGGACCTTCTGGACCAGCTTGTAGCCGGGGACGTACGCCGCCACGTCGGCGACCATCTTCTCGACGCTCGCGCGGATCTCGTCGTGCACGGCCGGGTCGGGCGCGTGGACGAGGGCGAAGACGGTGTCGCGCATCATCAGCGGCGGCTCGGCCGGGTTGAGGATGATGACGGCCTTGCCGCGCTTGGCGCCACCGACCTGCGCGATCGCGCCGGAGGTGGTCTCGGTGAACTCGTCGATGTTGGCGCGGGTGCCCGGGCCGGCGGACTTCGAGGAGATCGAGGCGACGATCTCGGCGTACTCGACCGGGACGACGCGGGAGATCGCGGCCACGATCGGGATGGTGGCCTGGCCGCCGCAGGTGACCATGTTGAGGTTCGGCGCGTCCAGGTGCTCGTCGATGTTGACCGCCGGGATCACGAACGGGCCGATGGCGGCCGGCGTGAGGTCGATCAGCCGCTTGCCGAGCGGGCGGAGCAGCGCGTCGTTGTGGAGGTGCGCCTTGGCCGAGGTCGCGTCGAACACGATCTCGATGTCGTCGAACCCGGGCAGGGCCAGCAGGCCCTCGACGCCCTCGTGGGTCGTCGCGACGCCGAGGTCGCGGGCGCGGGCGAGGCCGTCGGAGTCGGGGTCGATGCCGACGAGGGCCCCCATCTCGACGTGCTGCGCGGTTGTGAGGATCTTGATCATCAGGTCGGTTCCGATGTTGCCGGACCCGATGATCGCCACCTTGGTCTTGGTCATGTCAGGACTCCTTCTTGCTGAAGCTGATGGCGACGGAGCCAAGTCCGTCGATGCTGAGCTCGACGTCGGCGCCGGGGGCGGCGGGACGCATCGGACCGAGGGCGCCGGAGAGCACCACCTGGCCGGCACGCAGCGGGTCGCCGAGGTCGCGGGCCTGGCGGGCCAGCCACTGCAGGGCGATGAGCGGGTCGCCGAGCGAGGCGGCGCCGGTGCCGACCGAGTCGTCCTGGCCGGTGACGGTCATCGCCATGGCAGCGTCCTTCGGCGAGAAGTCGTCGAGGGTACGACGCTCGGTGCCGAGCACGTAGCCACCGGCGGACGCGTTGTCGGCGACGGTGTCGGCGAAGCTGATGTCCCAGTTGTCGATCCGGCTGTCGCAGACCTCGATCGCGGCGACGGCATAGTCGACCGCCGCGGCGACCTGGTCGAGGTCGAGGTCGCCCTCCGCGAGGTCGGCGCCGAGGACGAAGGCGATCTCGCCCTCGACCTTGGGCTGCAGCAGGCCGCTGATGTCGACGGGCGCGGAGGCGTCGTACTCCATGTCGTCGAAGAGCACGCCGAGGTCGGGGGTGTCGACGCCCAGCTGCTTCTGCACGGCCTCGGAGGTCGCGCCGATCTTGCGGCCGACGACGGTGGCGCCCGCGGCGAGGCGGTGGGCGTTGAGCTGCTGCTGCACGGCGTACGCGAGGTTGATGTCGCGGTCGCCGATCAGGTCGCGGATCGGGGCGCAGGGCTGGTTGTCGACCAGCGCGGTGTGCAGGCGCTCGGCGGCAGCACCGACAGCAGCGTCGATGTCGAGGGCTTCGGTCATGGTGCCCACTCTCGGGCCTCGGGGTGGCCGCTCACCACGAAAGCGTTCCACTCACCGATACGCTGTGGAGGTGGAGGTGGAGGAGCTGGACACCGTTCTGGGCAAGGCGGTCGCCCTGCTGCGCGCCTTCGGCCCCGAGGACCGGCTGCTCCCCCTCGCCGAGCTGGTCCGACGCACCGGACTGCCCAAGGCAACCGTGCACCGGGTCGCCGGCGACCTGGTGCACCACCGGCTGCTGGAGAAGACCGACCACGGCTACCGGCTGGCCGGCGGGCTCTTCGAGCTCGGCATGCGCGCAGCCACCGAGCGCACCCTGCTCGAGATGGCGATGCCCTTCCTGCAGGACCTCTACGAACGCACCCACGAGACCGTGCACCTCGGCGTCCGCGACGGCACCGAGGTCGTCTACGTCGCCAAGATCGGCGGCCACCGCCAGGCCCGCAGCCCCTCGCGTACCGGCGGCCGGATGCCGATGCACTGCACCGCGATCGGCAAGGTGCTGCTCGCGCACGCCGAGCCGTCGGTGCGCGCGGCGGTGCTGGCCGGGCCGCTCGCCCGTCGTACGCCACACACGGTGGTGGCTCCCGGCCTGCTCGAGCAGCAGCTGGATCGGGCCCTGGAGACGGGACTCGCCTTCGAGCGCGAGGAGTCGACCCCGGGCCTGCTGTGCGTGGCCGCGCCGGTGCTCGACACCGACGGCGCGACCGCGCTGGCGGCGATCAGCGTGACCGGCCCGGTCGGCCGGTTCCGGCCCGAGGCCCACCAGAACGCGGTCCGGGCGGCGGCCACGGCGCTCGGGAGCACCCTGGCCCGCCGCCCGGGCGGGTTGTAGAGCTGGCTGTCGAGCAGCGGCTCAGCGCACCGCCATCGTCAGCACCGACGGGTACTGCGGGCCGGTGTGCACGGTGACCGGCACCAGCTGTCCGAGCAGGTCGGTGACCGGCGAGAGCAGGTGCGGTACGTCGAACGCCTGGACCGCGATCCGCAGCCGGTGGCCCTTCGCGACCACCGCACCGGTCGGGAAGATCTCGACGTCCACCGGTGCGATCTCACCGGCCGGCAGTTTCGCCTTCGCCTCCCGGGTGAACGGGTGGTACGGCTGGAGCAGCTGGCCGTCGAGGTAGCGCGAGCGGCTCTCGTCCAGCTTGCGGTGCGCGATCGTCTGCCAGCCGCCGCTGATCCGGGTGACCGTGCCGTCGGGCGCGACGTCCTCGACCGCCACCGACAGCATCCCGTCGCCGGTCGGGGTCGAGACGTAGAGCCGCGCGTTGAGCGGCCCCTGGAAGCGCACGTCAGCCGCCTGCGGCGCGGTGTCGAAGGTGACCCCGCCGAGGTCGTTGAGCCTGTTGTCCTTGAAGCAGGGCAGGTCCTTGAGCAGCACGTTCGGCAACCCGGCGGTCCACTGGTTGGCCGAACGGGTGCACAGTCCCGTGACCGGGATCGGCGGGACGATCGCGGACCCGGCGCTCGCCGTACCCGTGGTCAGGACGCCCGCCTTGCCACCCACCGCGGCGTCGCCGGAGAGCTGGTAGCTGCGCGCGGACAGGTCGCTGTCGATCCACTTCGACGCGCGCACCCACGAGCCGGAGCCCTGCTCGTAGTAGGTCAGCGGCGCGATCTGGTCGAGCTGGCCGTCCATGCCGTTGATGTACTGGTCGAACCAGCGCAGCTGCAGCTCGGCGAGCGAGCCGTAGCCGGCCCTGCCGACCTCGGCGCCGGCCGAGCCCTGCAGGTGGTCCCACGGCCCGAGGATGAACTTGGTCGGGATGCCGCGCTGCTGGAGTCGCTCGAAGACGAGCGGGGTGCCGCGCTGGAAGAGGTCGAACTCGCCGCCCACGAGGAAGGTCGGGACGGTGACGTTGTCGAGGACCTCGATCGGCGAGCGCTCCCGGTAGAACGGGCCGTCGTACGCCGGGTCGCCGCCGAGCAGCGCCTGGGTGGCGAGCGGCAGGGTGAAGTCGAGGCCGCCCATCAGGTGGTCGAGCGCCATCTTGAACCCGGCCTGCGGCTCCTCGAGGCCGTACGCCGGCGGGATCACTCCGGTCGCGGTGACCAGGCCGAGCCAGAGCGGGATGAACCCGACGTCGATCTGGCCACCGGAGGCGACGACGTCGCGGTAGACGTCGGCGGCCGGGACCTGCGGGAAGATCGCCTTGAGGCCCTTGGGCTTCTGGGCCGCGGCGAAGAGCTGGGAGATGCCCATGTACGACGCGCCGGTCATGCCGACCTTGCCGTTGCTCCAGGGCTGGGAGGCCGCCCACTCGACGACCGCGCCGGCGTCCTTGCCCTCGCGGGCGCTGAACGCGGCCCACTGGCCCTGGGAGCCGCCCGTGCCGCGGGCGTCGACGGTCAGCTGGGCGTAGCCGCGCGCGACCAGGTACCCCGGGTCCGCGCCGGCGAGGGTGGCGCCCGCACCGGCGGACAGGACCGTCTTGTTGTAGGCCGTGATCGTGACGATGACCGGCAACGGCGTGGTGACCGGCTTGCCGTCGGCGCCGACCGGGCGCTGCAGGTCGCCGCGGAGGATCACGCCGTCGTCCATGGTGATCGGGATGTCCGTGGTGGTCACGCTGGCGCCGTAGAGCGCCGGGCGCGGGGTCCACGGGGTGGCCGCGGGGGCGGTGCCGGTGCTGCCGGCACCTGCGCCGGGGCTGCCGGTGGCGGCACCGGTCGGGGCCGGCGTGGCGGCGGCCTGCTTGCCCTTGCCGCACTTCCCCGCCTTCCTGTGCTTCTTCCTGCACTTCTTCGGCTTCTGCGCGACCGGGGCGACCGGGGCGTTCGCCGCGGCCTGCTGGGCCGAGGCGGCGGCGCGGGCCGAGGTGGCGTCGGCGCCGGCAGCGTCTCCGGCGAGCGGCAGCACGAAGGCGGCCGCGAGGCCGGTGCTGAGCAGTCCGGCCACCAGGCGGCGGCGCAGGGCGTGGTCGTTCATGGTGGTCCCTCCCGTGGCGTACTCACGGGTAACGAGCGACCTGTGGCGACGGTCACGCCCGGCGCGGCTCAGGGCTGGCTCAGGGCTGGTCGGGCATGTTCGTCCAGCCCTTGCCGTCGTGGCGACGGAACCAGCCGGACGCGGCGAGGGTGCCGCCGTCGACGGGGACGGTGTGGCCGGTGACGAAGCGGGACGCGTCGCTGGTCAGGAAGTCCACGACGCCGGCGTGGTCCTCGGCCTCGGCGAACCGGCCCAGCGGCAGCCACAGCGGCACCAGCGCCTCGTCGCGCCCGCGCAGCATCGCCGCGCGCGAGGTCTGGGCGGTGTCGGTGAGGTCGGGGGCGATCGCGTTGACCCGCACCCCGCGCGGCCCGAGCTCGACGGCCATGCTCTTGGTGAACGCGGAGACGCCGGCCTTGAAGGCGGAGTACGGCGCGCTGGCCGGGATGCCGCGGTAGGCCTCCACCGTCGAGACGTTGACGATGGAGGATCCGGCCACGAGGTGCGGCAGCACGGCGTACGTCATCGTGAAGACGTGGCGCAGGTTGACCTCGTAGAGCCGCTGCCACTGCTCGGGCGTGCTGTGCGCGAAGTCGCGCGAGGCCGGGCGGAAGTCGCCGACGTTGTTGACCAGGACGTCGATCGCACCGCGGATCGCGGCGGCCGCGGCGACAACCGTGGTGGCGACGTCGTCCCGGGTGATGTCGCCGGGGACGACGGTGCAGCTGCCGCCGCTGTCGCGGATGGCGGTGGCGGTGGCCGCGGCGGCGTCCGGGTCGATGTCGTTGAGGACGACGTGGTCGCCGCGCGCCGCGAGGGCCCGCGAGATGGCGCCGCCGATGCCGCCGGCTCCCCCGGTGACGATGCTGGTGCGCTGGTCCATGTGCTCTCCGTTCGGTTCTGGTCGGTGCGGTTCAGCTCGGTTCTGGCAGGATCGCGGCGTGACGCCCGAGCCCGCTCCGGCCCGCCGGATGCGGGTGCGGGAGGACCCCGCCGTACGACGGCAGGCGATCCTCGACAGCGCCGCGACCCTCTTCGCGCGGCGCGGGTACGCCGACACGACGGTGCGGCACATCGCGGACGAGGCCGAGATCCAGTCGGGCAGCCTGTACCACTACTTCGCCTCCAAGGACGCGCTGCTCGAGGCGGTGCTGCGCGAGTTCCTGGCGGACCTGGCGTCGGCGACCGAAGCGATCGTCAGCGCCGACGTGCCGCCTCGGCAGCGGGTCGGCGACCTGGTCCGGCACGCGCTCGGCCTGATCGCCGAGCGGCCGGCGTGGGTGCTGACGTACCAGAACGAGTTCCTGCGCCTGGTCGGCCAGCCGGGCTTCGACTTCGTGGCCGAGCAGAGCGCGGCGATCGAGGCCGGGTGGGTGCGGGCGCTGACGGAGAGCGCCGACGCCGGCGACTTCGCGGTCGACGTACCGGTGGGCGTGCGGTACCGCCTGGTGCGCGACGCGACCTGGACCGCGGTGCGCTGGTACCGCGCCGGCGAGGCGACCGATCCGGCCGCGCTCGCCGAGCAGTACCTCGCCGTCTTCTACGGCAAGCACTAGGGGCGCGGCGGCAGCGCGTCGACGGCAGCCACCATGGTGCGCAGGGTGTCCGCGATGTCGCCACGGTGGTAGCCGAGGAGCGCCTGCTCCGTCGCGTCGGGCTCGTAGCCGAGGGTCACGCCCTTGCCGGCGACCAGGAAGTCGTCGGGCAGGAAGGCGTGGTCCTCGTCGCAGACGGCGACGGTGCGCTCGGCTCCGGCGGCGTCGAACAGGGCCTGGAAGTAGCCCTGGAAGCTGAGGTTCTCGTCGCCGATGAGGTACGCGCGGCCGGACTCGCCGTGCTCGACGGCCCCCGCCACCGCGGCGGCGACGGCGTGGACCGACATGTAGTTGGTGCCGCCGTGGGGCGCGCAGTCCGGCACCCGGTCGGCCATCCCGCCGCGGGCCCAGCGGACCATCTTGGCGAAGGCGTGCAGCGCGCGGCCGGGCGCGACGCCGACGACATTGGGCGGGTTGACCGCGCACACGACGAAGTCCTCCGTGGCCAGGGCGAGGACGCCCGCCTCGGCGTCGGCGCGGGCGCGGACGTAGGCGTTGGTGGCGACCAGGTCCGGCAGCACCTGGTGGTAGTAGCTGCCGACGAGCACGGCCCGTCGTACGCCGGCCTCGCGCGCCTCGGCGAAGAAGGCGGGCAGGCTGGCGGTCTGCACGTCCTGCCAGGTCTCGGCCGAGGCGTGCGGTCCGACGTGACGGATGTCCTGGGCGGCGGCGAAGACGATGGCGTCGACGCCCCGGAGGCGGTCGGCCCAGCCGGGCTGGGTGTAGTCGCCCTCGACCCAGGCGAACGCCGCCGCCGGCGAGCCCTCCTCGGGCCGGTTGCGGCCGGCGACCGCGACGTCGTACCCACGACGGGCGAGCTCGGCCGCCACCGTCGAACCGATCAGGCCGGTGCCCCCGACCACCAGGACCCGCTGTGCGGCGCTCATGCTCATCCCTCATCCCTATCTAACGCTTGTTCGATAAGGATAGACGCCGTGCGAGCGGGGTCAACCACTTGGTCCCGTCAGGCGGGAACCAGGGAGATGTCGCCGGAGACGGTGGTGGCTCGCAGCTCGACGTGGTCGACACCCGGCTCGGGCTGGCCGACGGGCGGCAGGGTGGAGCTGACCCGGCCGGACACGGTGGTGACGTCCGTCCAGACCGGCGTACCTGCGGGGATCCCGACGAGCACCCGGGACGCGGCGCCCTTGACGAAGATCCGGCCGCGGCGCGCCGTACGCACGACGACGTCGCCGGACCCGGTCTTGCTGACCAGGTCGGCGCTGCTCTCACCCACCTCGAGATCGCCGGAGCCGGTCTTGACCACAGCCGTGTCGAGCGTCTGGCCGAGGCAGACGTCGCCGGAGCCGGTCGAGACGGACGTGCGGGCAACGCGACCGAGGTCGACCGCACCGGAGCCGGTACGGACCCGGATGTCGCCGTCGACCTCCGCGACGCTGATGTCACCCGAGCCGGTGTCGACGACGACGGTCCGGGCCTGGTCGAGGACGACCGTGCCGGAGCCGCTCTTGACCCGCGCCGTCATCAGCCGGCCGCTGGCGGTGATGCTCGCGCTGCCGCTGCGCGCGACCAGGTCGCTGTCGAGCGGGACGACGACCTCGATGTCGAGCTCGTCAGCACGGCCGAAGATGCCGTTGCGCGGCTTCGGCGCGTGGACTCCGATCCGGCGGGCGTCCTGGGTCACCCGGACCTCGGCCGCGCGGGCGCCGGTGAGGGTGATGTCGGTCGTGGTCTGGTCGGCGACCCGCACGACGATCCGGCCGCGGCCGTTCTCGACGTGGAGCCGGACCGGGCCCGGGGTCTCGAGGACCTGGCGGAGGGGTTCGTGGCTGTTCATGGGATCTCCTTGGTCTGGTCGGCTCGGTCAGAGCCAGCCGGTGAGGCGCCGGTTGCCGCCCGGCTTGCCGCCGGACGGGGAGCCGAACGGGAAGTCGTTGCCGAACGGCACGCTGGACAGGTCGACATCGACGTGGAGCGCGCGGTCACGGGTGGCGCCGCGGATCAGGTTGACCAGCCAGGTGTTGAGCGACTGGCCGGCGCGGGCAGATGCCTCGTCGGCGCGAGCCTTGAGCGACTCGGGCAGCCGCAGGCTGACCCGCGCCTGGCCCTCGTCCTCGACCGGCACCTCGGCCGGCACCGGCCCGGTGACCTGCTGCGGCAGGGCGGACTCGGGCTCGCCCGGCGTCACGACGAAGTCGAGGTCGCGGCCGTCGAGCCGGACGTCGACACCACCGCTCGACATCGCCGCCGTGATCTCGGAGGCCGCCTGGCTGATCGCCTCCATCACCGCGAGCCGGACCGCGGGGTCCAGCGCGTAGCCGAGCCGCTCGGCGACCTCGCGTGCCTGCTCCCCCGCACTGTCGGCGGCGGCGAGGAGGTCGCGACGGAGGCTGTCGACGTACGGCGTGATGTCCATGGACATCATGGTGACGTCACAATGATGTCATTGTCAAGCGACTGTGACGTCACGCTGACCCGGCAGAAACTGGCCTCAAAAACGCGCTGACCCGGCAGAAAGTGGCGCGGGGCGCGCCACTTTCTGCCGGGTCGGCGGGAATTCGGAGCCAGTTTCTGCCGGGTCGGCGATCAGCCCAGGCCGAGGATCTCGGTCGACTTCTCGCGCATCTCCACCTTGCGGATCTTGCCGGTGACGGTCATCGGGAACTCGTCGACCAGCAGCACGTACCGCGGGATCTTGTAGTGCGCGAGCTTGCCGGTCGCGAAGGCACGGACCGCGTCGGCGTCGAGCGGGTCGGCGCCGGAGCGGAGGCGGACCCAGGCACACAGCTCCTCGCCGTACTTCTCGTCGGGGACGCCGACGACCTGGACGTCCTCGACGTCGGGGTGGCTGTAGAGGAACTCCTCGATCTCGCGCGGGTAGATGTTCTCGCCGCCACGGATGACCATGTCCTTGATCCGGCCGACGATGTTGGCGTAGCCGTCCTCGCGCATCACGGCGAGGTCGCCGGTGTGCATCCAGCCGTCCGGGTCGATCGCCTCGGCGGTCTTGGCGTCGTCGTTCCAGTAGCCGAGCATCACGGAGTAGCCACGGGTGCAGAACTCGCCCGGCTCGCCACGCGGCACCGTCTCGCCCGTGACCGGGTCGACGATCCGGATCTCGACGTGGGGTGCGGCCCGCCCGATGGTCGACGTACGACGCTCGAGGTCGTCGTCCGCACGGGTCTGGCAGCTCACCGGGCTGGTCTCGGTCATGCCGTAGGCGATCGACACCTCGGCCATGTGCATGTCGTTGATGCAGCGCTTCATCACCTCGACCGGGCAGATCGAGCCGGCCATGATCCCGGTGCGCAGCGTGGCGAGGTCGAAGGCCGCGAAGTCGGGGGCGTTCTGCATGGCGATGAACATGGTCGGTACGCCGTAGACCGCGGTGCAGCGCTCGTCCTGGACGGCCTTCAGGGTGATGGCCGGATCGAATCCGGGAGCCGGGATCACCATGGTCGCACCGTGGGTGACGCAGCCGAGGTTGGCCATCACCATGCCGAAGCAGTGGTAGAAGGGCACCGGGATGCAGAGCCGGTCCTGCTCGCTGAACCCGATCAGCTCGGTGACGAAGTAGCCGTTGTTGAGGATGTTGCGGTGGCTGAGGGTGGCGCCCTTCGGGAAGCCGGTGGTGCCGCTCGTGTACTGGATGTTGATCGGGTCGTCGGGCATCAGCTCGGCCTGGCGCTCGGTCAGCGCGTCGGCGGGGAGGTCCGCGCCGGCGTCGACCAGGCGCTGCCAGTCGTCGGTGTCGACGTACAGCGTCTGCTCGAGGCCGGGCACCTCGCCGCTCGCCGTGACCTGGTCGACCATGCCCTTGTAGTCGCTGGTCTTGAAGCCGGTCGCGGCGAACAGGAGGCGCAGGCCGGACTGGTTGACGGCGTACGCGAACTCGTGGGTGCGGTACGACGGGTTGACGTTGACCAGGATCGCGCCGGCCTTCGCCGCCGCGAACTGGGTGATCGTCCACTCGGCGCAGTTCGGCGCCCACATCCCGACCCGGTCGCCCTTCGCGATCCCGAGCCCGATCAGCCCGCGGGCGGCCTCGTTCACCGCCTCGTCGAACTCGCGCCAGGTCCACCGGCGCCCGCTCGCGACCTCGACCAGCGCCTCGCGGTCGGGCCACTGGGCGACGGTGCGCTCGAGGTTGGCGCCGATCGTCTCGTCGAGCAGGGGCGTGGTGGTCTCGCCGGCGGCGTACGACAGCTCGGTCATGCCCCCATGGTGACGCCCCGGTGACCGCCGTCACACCCCTCCAAAGGAGGTGGGGTGCAGGAATACCCGCTGAGGCGGGGATTCCCTCGCTTCCTGACGGTTGCAACGGTCAGGAAGCGAGGGAACAAGTCAGGATGTACCCCGACTCAGAGGTCGAAGAGGGACTCCGCAGCGTTGATGTCGACGTCCGTGCGCGGCTGGTTGGCCTCGCCGGAGTACGACGCCGGGGCGGCGGGGGCCGCGGGCTCAGCCGGGGCGGGGGTCGCCTCGACCACGGGCTCCGGCTCGGGCTCGGGCTCGGGCTGGACCTCGGGCTCCGGCTCGGCGACGGCCTCGGGCTCTGCTGCGACCGGCGCGGGCGCCGGGGCGGCGGGAGCCACGGGGGCGGCCGGGGCGGCGATGTCGAACAACGAGCCCATGGCGTTGATGTCGACGTCCGACGCCGGGGCCGCAGCGGGCGCGGGAACGGCAGCGACCGGCTCGACAGCGACCGGCTCGGCGGCAACGGGCTCCGCGACCGGCGCCGGGGCAGCCGGGGCGGGGACCTCAGCCGGGGCGGCGATGTCGAACAGGGAGCCGCCGGCGCCCAGGTCGATCGACGGGGCCGGAGCGGCGGGGGCGGGCGCCTCCGCCTTCGGCTCCTCGACCTTGGGGGCTTCCGCCTTGGGAGCCTCGACCGGGGCAGCCAGGTCGAACAGCGACCCACCCGAACCGAGGTCCGCGGTCGGGGCCGGCTCGGCCTTGGGCGCCTCGGCAGCCGGAGCGGCCGGAGCAGCCGGAGCGGGAGGCGGGGTGTCGAACAGCGAGCCACCCTGGTCGAACAGGGACCCACCGGCAGCAGGCGCGGCCGGCTTCTCCTCGACCGGAGCGGCAGGAGCCGCAGCCGGAGCAGGCGCGTCGAAGAGCGAGCCCGGGTTGTCGAAGAGCGAACCGCCCTCCGCCGGTGCAGGAGCAGCCGGAGCCGCCGGAGCCGCCGGAGCCGCCGGGGCCGGGGTGTCGAACATCGAACCCGGGTCGTCGAACAACCCGCCGCCGGAGGACGCCGGAGCGGCGGGAGCCGCCGCGGCGGGCGCCTCGACCTCGGCCTCGACCGGAGCAGCAGCCGGAGCGGCCTCCGCAGGAGCAGCCGGGGCGGCAGCCGGCGCGGCCTTGGCGACCGGCTGCAGTGGAGCACCCTCACCGGGCAGCAGCTTGGTGGCCTGCTCGCCCTTGACCGAGGCGAGCAGCATCTGCGCGACGTCGAGGACCTCGACCTCCTCGCGGGCCTCGCCGTCGGCCTGCATCTTGGTCAGGCCGTCGGAGAGCATCACGCGGCAGAACGGGCAGCCGACGGCGACCTGGTCGGCACCGGTGCCGACCGCCTCGGCGGTGCGGTTCAGGTTGATCCGCTCACCGATGGTCTCCTCCATCCACATGCGGGCACCGCCGGCACCACAGCAGAAGGACCGCTCGGCCGAGCGCTCCATCTCCGCGAGCTCGGCGCCGGGGAGGATCTGCAGCAGGTCACGCGGGGGCGTGTAGACCTGGTTGTGGCGACCGAGGAAGCACGGGTCGTGGTAGGTGATCTTGCGGTTGTGCGCACCGGCACCCTCGGCGACCGGCGTCAGCTTGCCCTCGCGCACGAGGCGGTTGAGCAGCTGGGTGTGGTGGATGACCTCGAGCTCGAGACCGAGCTGGCGGTACTCGTTCTTGAGGGTGTTCATGCAGTGCGGGCAGGTCGAGACGACCTTCTTCGCCTTGGCGTCGTTGAGGGTCTCGATGTTCTGCTGGGCCAGGCCCTGGAACACGAACTCGTTGCCGGCGCGGCGTGCGGAGTCACCGGTGCAGGTCTCGCCGTTGCCGAGTACGCCGAACGAGACGCCGGCGAGGTCGAGCAGCTCCGCGACAGCGCGGGTCGTCTTCTTGGCGCGGTCCTCGTAGGCACCGGCGCAGCCGACCCAGAACAGCCAGTCGACGGACTCGAGGTCCTCGATCTGGTCGCCGACGACCTTGACCTCGAAGGGCAGGTCCTTGGCCCAGTCCAGGCGCACCGTGGGCGACATGTTCCACGGGTTGCCCTTGTTCTCCAGGCCCTTGAAGAGACCGTTGAGCTCGGAGGGGAAGTTCGACTCGACGAGCACCTGGTAGCGGCGCATGTCGACGAAGTGGTCGACGTGCTCGATGTCGACGGGGCACTGCTGGACGCAGGCACCGCAGTTGGTGCAGGCCCACAGGGCGTCCTCGTCGATGACGAAGTCGCCGCCCTCGGGGTTGTAGAACCACTCCCCCTCGCCGGCGGAGCCGACCAGCGCCTTCTCGGCGGCACCCTCGACGCCACCGGCGGCGGCGTACGCGTGCTCGCGCATCGCCATCATCATCAGCTTGGGCGAGAGCGGCTTCTCGGTGTTCCAGGCGGGGCACTGCGACTGGCAGCGACCGCACTCGGTGCAGGTCGTGAAGTCGAGGATGTCCTTCCAGGAGAAGTCCCAGATGGAGCCGACACCGAGGACGGCGTCCTCGTCGAGGTCGTCGACGTCGTCGAGCGTGATCGGCTTGCCGCCGGAGGTCAGCGGCTTGACCGCGCCGAGCGCCGTACGACCGCTCTCCTCGCGCTTGAACCAGATGTTGAACCAGGCGGTGAAGCGGTGCCAGGCCACACCCATGGTGAGGTTCGAGGAGATCACGATCAGCCAGACCATCGCGGAGACGATCTTCACCATCGCGATGAAGTAGATGATGTTCTCGAGCGAGCCGATGGAGTCGTGGCCGGTCGGGTAGAGGTTGCCGAAGGCCTGCGAGATCGGGAAGTGCGCGCCGGTCGCGTGCTCGGCGTGCTCGCCGCCGTGCGCCTGGCCGAGGTTGTACTCCGCGCCGCGGATGAACAGGATCGCGGAGCTCTCGAGGAGGACCATCGCCTCGACGAAGTAGGCCTGCCACATGGTGGAGCCGAAGAAGCGGCTCTTGCGGCCGAGCTGCGTCGGCTTGTGGGTGAGCCGGTAGACGATCAGCGGGATGATCGCGAGCGAGCCGAGGAGGCCGAGGGTCTCGGCCACCCACTCGTAGACGACCCACTTGCCGATGATCGGGATCGTCCAGTCCGGCGCGAAGAGCTGCGGGAACGCGGCGGCGACGGCGGTCGACAGGAACAGGAACGCGGCGAACGCGAACCAGTGCAGGATGCCGACCCAGGTCCACTGCAGCATGCGCGTGTGGCCGAAGGTCTCCTTGACCATCGTCAGCGTGCGGCCGACCGGGTTGCCCGTGCGCCCGGGCGCGGGCTGGCCGCGCCTGATCACGCCGAGCATCGCGCGTACGGCGCGCGCGGTCAGCGCGACCGCGACGACCGAGACGGCCAGGGAGACGACGATCGCAACGATCTGCATGGTGTCCAACAGCTCCTCATCCGGCAGGGAGTCAAGGGGCGCGCACAGGAGTGCGCCCGACGAGCCTAGTGCCGACGGGCGGTCCCGATCGTGATAGGCATGCCTTACCCACGTGCGCGGACGCAGTGAGCACCGCGGATACTACCGGCAGGTAACTTCGCGGCGCTCACCCCTCCACCAACACGGGACTTGCCTCACCGGCGGTAGGTGACCTTCTTCACGGTCCCGTTGGCCTTGAGCTTCACCACGACGGTCACCTTGACCATCTTCTTGGTCTTCGTGCCGTTCTTCTTCACCTTCCTGGCCTTGGCGCAGAAGGTGAACTGCTTGTCGAGGCGCAGGTACGGCTGGCCGACGGCGGCGATCACCTGGTCGGTCGTCAGGTGCTTGCGCACCATCCGCTTGCCGAGCTTCTTCGCCTTCGCGAGCGACATCCGCAGGTTCGGGTTGCGGCACGAGTCCGGCTGCACGCCGTACGCGCGCTCCCACATCTGCAGGTACGCCTCGGCGCCGCGGGCCATGTCGTCGACGATCTTCGCGCCGTCGCCGGGGTGCTGCGCGTCGGCGACCTGGCGCAGGTCCTCGACCCAGTCCGGGTAGAGGCCGTACTGCGCGACGCCGTCCTTGTTGATGTCCCAGACCCGCTGGCCGGCGCGCTGCTTGTCGATCGTCACGCCGCCCAGGCCGGTGAACGGGTAGCGCACCGGGTTGGGTACGTCGGCCCCGCGCGGGTTGCCCTGCGCGCCGAGGCCGTTGATGTCGGCACCGAAGCCGAAGCCGAAGTAGTAGCGCGAGTCGGCCCAGCCGAGGTGGCGGCGCCACTTCGCGACGAAGCCGGTCGAGTCGCCGGCGTACGGCGTGATGAACCCACCGGCCCGGTAGATCCGCGGGTAGGTGTCGGGGGTCGACCACGAGTGGCTCGAGATGACGCCGGCGTACCGCAGGTCCTCGATGACGTCCATCGACGCGGCGCGCGCCTTGACCGAGAGGTGGTCGGGGTCGAAGACCATCTTGCGCTTCGCGAGGCCCTCGATGGTGTGCACGCCGAGCTCGGTCAGGCCGCGCTTGTTGCAGTGCGCGGGCTGCGGGTAGAGCGGCAGCGCCGGGAGCAGGCCGAGCACCTTGCCGAGCGCCCCGAAGAGCGCGTCCTGCTGGCCGGCGGTGATGTCGGGGATGGTGATCTGCGCGTTGTCGGCGGACTCTCCGTCGGCCGGCTCGCAGTGCTCCATCGCCCAGAAGGTGCCGGTCTCGAGGAAGTTCGCGGCGTTGACCAGCGGCCCGATCGCGCCGGCGTCGCCGGCGACGCCGGCGAGGGCGTTGTCGAACTTGTTGACCAGCTCCATCTGGCGTACGCCGAGCGCCTGCATCTCGTCGAGGTTGGCGTCGATCTCCTGCGGCGTGCAGGCCGGGAAGTCGCGGCCGAGCACGGTCTTGTAGGTGCAGCCGAACGGGATCGACGTCTCGATGCCCATGATGACGGCCATCTTGCCGGCGTTGATCACGCGCCGGGCCTCGAACGGGTCCTTCACGATCCGGTAGAAGCCCTTGCCCGGACCACCGAACTGGGCGTCGATGTAGTCCTGCATCGTGTGCATGTCCTTGGCCTGGAGCCGGATCGAGGTCATGTCGTCACACGAGTTCTTCTTCAGCGGGTACAGCTGGCAGAGCTTGTTGTTCTCGACGAGCAGGTTGACGAACAGCCGCTCGCCGCCGCGCCAGGCCCGCTCCAGCCAGCGGTAGTAGGTGCCCTCGTGGGTCAGCGACTCGGGCGCCGGCCAGTCCTTGAACGTCGGCCAGCCGACCGGGTCGTGGGACGGCTTGCCGGAGAGCACGGACTCGAGCAGCGCGCCCTTGCCGCCGGTGATCTTGTGGTCGGCGCAGTCGTCGAGGGCGTACGGCGCGCCGTACTCGTGCCACGGGCGGCCGCAGTGCACCTTGCCGCCGAGGAACTCGAAGGCCATGCCGTGGGTGTGGGCGTCGACGAACCCGCGCACTTCCTGGTACGGCTTCGCGCCGCCGAACGGCTCGCCGCTGACGTTGATGTCGGCCTCGGGGTACTCCGGGCAGCCGCCCGCGAGCGCGACCCGGAAGGTGGTGCCGGACGCACCGCTGGTGAGCGTGCTGCCCTGGACGACGAGGGCGCCGGCGCCGTCGACCTGGAAGGTGAAGGAGCCGTTGCCGCCGGCGACGGTCCAGTCGGCCTGCGGGCTGGGCTTCGCGGCGACGACGACCGCGCCGTTGCCGCCGCGGGTGAGCTCGCCGGTCGGGGTGTGCAGCAGGTAGCCGCCGAGGCGGGTGGCCTTGAAGTAGTAGGGCCCGAACGAGGCGCCGCCCGCGCTGAGCGTGTAGCAGCCGCCGGCCATCGCGTACCGGTCGGCCGGCACGGCGGCGCGGGCCGGGTAGGCAGCGGTCGGGACCAGCTTCGGGTCGGGGAGGGCGCGCTCGGTGTCGACGTACGACGCCGCGGCCCTGCGCTCACGCGCCGTCGTCGGGTCGACCACGTCCTCGCCGACCGCGAGGCCGCGCGCGACCTCGTTCTTGGTCCGCGGGTCGTTGTGGTTGTGCGGCGGGAGCAGCGCGTCGTCGTGCGGGATGCCGAGGTCCGACTTCTGCTGCTCGGCCGCTGAGGCGAGCGTCGTCGTACCGTCACCCGAACCCGAAGCGGGCACCGCGAGCGCGACCCCGACCACGGACAGCGCGACGAGCGCGGCCAGTCCGACCCGCTGCCACCCCTGGGGGCGTGCGACCTGTGCTTCGTCCACCACTTCACCTCCCGGTCCCGGGGCACACGTCAGTGACCCCGATCACTGCTCCAACGACGGTCCGGGGCGGAGGTGACGGGAAAGGTGAATCGCTGTCAGATTTCACCGACCGGCATGATGCGTCCATGACCCGGAGCGCTGGTGTCGTCGCCGCAGCCGCATGCTGCCTCGCGCTCGCCGCCTGCGCAGGCCAGGCCCCCGGCAGTGGGGCCGGTCCCGGGCGGTCGTCGGCCGCGCCGACCAGCTCCCCCAGCAACACCGCGGCGGCCGGCGACCTCGCGATCGCACGCAGCGACACCCGGGCGGACTCGGTCTACCCGGAGGTCGGCAACCCGCTGGTCGACGCTCTGCACTACGGCCTCGACCTGACCTGGGCACCCGACGGCGACCGGCTCACCGCACGCGAGACGCTCACCTTCCGGGCGACCGGCGACGCGCCGCGGATCCCGCTCGACTTCAACGAGCAGCTGGCGATCTCGTCCGCCACGGTCGACGGCGCCCCGGCCGAGGCGAGCGTCGAGGGCAACGACCTCACCGTCGCGCACCCGATCACGGCCGACCAGCAGTACGAGCTGGTGCTGGAGTACGCCGGCACGCCGGCCTCGGCCCCCGCCCCGAGCCAGCGGGCGGACTTCGCCCAGGGCGTCGGCTGGACCACGACGCCGGAGCACGAGACGTGGACGCTGCAGGAGCCGTACGGCGCGTTCACCTGGTACGCCGTCAACGACCAGCCCTCCGACAAGGCCCTCTACGACTTCACCCTCACCGTCCCGGCACCGATGTCCGGCGTGGCCAACGGCGTGCTCGCCTCCTCGACCACCGAGGGTGGGCGGAGCGTGAACACCTGGCACCTCGCGGAGCCCGCGTCGTCGTACCTCGTCACGGTGGCGTTCGGCCGCTACCAGCACACGGACCTGACCTCGGCGAGCGGCATACCGATCCAGGTCTGGGCGGACGCCGACGGCGACCCGCTGCCCGGTGACACCGCGAAGACCCCCGACGCGATCGACTGGCTGGAGAAGCTGCTCGGGCCCTACCCGTTCGACAGCTTCGGGGTGCTCGTCGTCGACAACGACAGCGGCATGGAGACCCAGACCATGGTGACGCTGGGCGAATCGCCGTACAGCCTCTCGGAAGCGGTGCTCGTGCACGAGGCCGCGCACCACTGGTACGGCGACACGGTCACCCCCGCCGACTGGTCGGACGTGTGGATGAACGAGGGCATGGCGATGTACCTGCAGGGCATGTGGGAGGCCGAGCAGGAGGGCACCACGATGGTGCGCAAGACCGACGACTGGGCGGCCTTCGAGTCCGAGCTGCGCGCCGCGTCCGGGCCGCCCGGTGCCTTCGACCCGACCCGGTTCGGCGACGGCAACATCTACTACGGGCCGGCGCTGATGTGGCAGGAGCTGCGGGAGCGGATCGGCGAGAAGAAGTTCTTCGAGGTGCTGCGCGAGTGGCCGGCCCGGGAGGCCAACGGGAGCGCCGACCGGCGCGAGTACGTCGACTGGATCGAGCAGACGACGGGCGAGGAGCTGTCGGACTTCTTCGACGAGTGGCTGCTCGATCCCGACACCCCGTCGCGCGACTGAGCGCACCCGCCACGCCGCGCTCGGGCTCCGTCGTGTTGCAAAATATGTAGACCGGTCTATTCTTGCCCCATGGCATCCAAGGGAGACCTGACGAAGACGCGCCTCGCAGAGTCCATGCTCGAGCTCATCCAGACCAGCGGCTACAGCGGCACGGGGCTCAACGCCGTGATCGAGCATGCCGCTGCTCCACGGGGGTCGATCTACTTCCACTTCCCCGAGGGCAAGGAGGGTCTCGGCGTCGCGGCGGTCGAGCTCGCGGCCCAGCGGTTCGAGGCACTGATCGCCGAGGCCGCAGCCTCGGCGGGTGGCCCGGCCGAGGCCGCACGCAGCGCGATCGAGGCCCTGACGACCATCGTCGCCGACAGCAACTTCAGGCTGGGGTGCCCGGTCTCGGTGGTCACCTTGGAGATGGGAGCGGAGAACGAGCGGCTGCGGCAGGCGTGCGCGACCGCGTTCGAGTCGTGGATCGCGCCGACGGCGATGTTCCTCGAGGCCAGCGGCGTCGCCGCCGACGAGGCCCGGTCGCTGGCGACGGTCGTCGTCTCGACGATCGAGGGGGCGGTCATCGTCTCGCGCGCCATGCGCAGCACCCAACCACTGGTGTCCGCCGCCGACGTCGTGGCGGAGCTCATCAACCAGCGCTGCCAGAGCACCGGAGGGAAGCGATGACCGCGCGCGGAGGCTCGCGCCACGCCCTGGTCTTCGGGGCCTCGGGCCTGGTCGGCCGGCACCTCGTCCTGACCCTTGCCGCGGCCGGCGCGGACGTCACCGCGGCGGTCCGGACCGCCGAGTCCGGAGCGCGCGTGGAGCAGTGGCTCCGGGAGCACGGCCTGACCCGGCGCATCCGTACGACGATCGTCGACTTCGACGCCGACGAGATCGTCACCGGCGGCCCGGGTGCCTTCGCGGACGTGACCGAGATCCACAACTGTGCCGGGTCCTTCCGGTTCGGGATGACCGCCCAGGAGGCACGCAGCGCGAACGTCGGCATCGTCGAGAAGCTCATCGACCTCGCCGGCGACCTCCCCGAGCTGCAACGGGTCGTGCACGTGTCCGGCTACCGCGTCGGTGGGCAGGACCCGTCGGCGATCCCGTGGTCCGACGAGCACCGCACAGCGGTCTACGAGGAGCTCGGCGCCTACGAGGCCTCGAAGGTGGAGTCCGACGCGATCCTCCAGGCCCGAGCCCGGGAGCGCGGAGTCCCCTGGACCATCGTCAATCCCGCCAGCGTGATCGGCGACAGCACGACGGGAGAGTCCGACCAGCACATCGGCCTGGCGACCACGATCGAGCAGATCTGGGACGGCTCGGCTGCCGCACTGCCCGGGAACGGCTCGACGTTCCTCCCGGTCGTCACCGTCGACTACCTGGCGGCCTTCATGGCAGCAGCAGCGGTCGACCCGGCAGCAGCTGGCCGGGCCTACTGGGTCCTCGACGACGACACCCCGCCGCTGGCCGACCTGCTCACGCACGTCGGCCGTCATCTCGGCGCGAAGGTCCCGCGCATGCGGATGCCGGTCGGTGTGATCAAGCGGCTCCCGCAGTGGATCACCAAGGCAGATCCCGAGACCCTCACCTTCCTGTCCGCGGACCGCTACCCGACCGGGTCCGCCATCGAGCTCGCCGACCGGCACGGGATCGAGATGCCCGACGTGCTGGTGTCCCTCGAGCGATGGGCCGACCACCTCGCTGCTCATCGCTTCGGCGCCGCCCGGGGTGGCGGCCGTCGATTCGTCTCCGCCGGCGGCCTGCGGACGTTCGAGCTCGGCGTACCGGGATCCCGCCGGGTGATCCTTCCGGGCCTGCCGGTGAACGCGGACACCTGGGCCGACGTCGCGTCGGGCGTCGGCGCGCGTGTCGTCGACCTGCCCGGACTCGGTCTCAGCAACGGCAGCGGCGTCCAGGACTGGCCGCAGTGGCTGTCGGCGGTGCTCGAGGAGCCGAGCGATCTCATCGGTCACTCCATCGGTGCGGCTGCGGCGGTCGTCGCTGCCGACCGGTTCCCGGCGAAGGTGGGGTCACTCACGCTGGTCGCTCCGTTCTTCCTCCAGGCCCCCCTGGGCGCCACGGCCAGGCTGCGGCCGCTCGTCCGCACCTACCTGCGACGTACCGAGCCCGTGAAGCTCTCGCGCCAGCTGGGCGGCACAGGCGCGAGCGCGGGCGCTCTCGAGTCCAGCGTCAGCGACCTGAGGCGGAGCAGCGCCGCGAGGGTGGCCGAGCAGCTCGCGCTGGCGGGATCGGAGCAGTGGCGAGCCGAGCTGCGGGAGGCGCTCGGGCGATTCCGCGGACCGGTCCGCATCATCACGGGAAGCGACGACCCGCTCTCCCCGGGCGCGCTCGAGCAGCTGGCGTCACGTCCGAACGTGGAGCTGGTCTCGGTGCCGGGCGCCGGGCATCATCCGCAGTTGACCCACGGCGATGCGCTCGTCGACCTGCTCACGTGATCGTCAGCGCCAACGGGGCGGCGGGGGCCTCCCACAGCCCCCGCTCCTCGAGCACGGGGAGCACACCCTCACCGAACCAGTAGGCACCCTCCAGGTGCGGGTACGCCGACAGGACGAAGGTGTCGATGCCGACCTCGCTGTACTCCTCGATCAGGTCGGCGACCTCGTCGTGGCTGCCGACGAGCGAGGTGCCGGCACCGCCGCGGACCAGGCCGACACCGGCCCACAGCCCGGGGTGCACCTCGAGCCCCTCGCGCGTGCCCCGGTTCAGCGAGAGCATGCGCTGCTGCCCGACGGACTCGCTGGCGGCGAGGCCGGCCTGGGCCTCGGCGATGATGGCGTCGTCGATGCCGGCCAGCAGCCGGTCGGCCTCGGCCCAGGCCTCCTCGGAGGTGTCGCGGTTGATGACGTGGACCCGCAGGCCGAACCGGAGCTCCCGGCCCTCCGCGTCGGCGAGGTCGCGGATCCAGCGGACCTTCTCGGCGACCGCGGCCGGCGGCTCTCCCCACGTCAGGTAGACGTCGGCGTGGCGAGCCGCCACCGGCCCCGCGGCGGGCGATGAGCCACCGAACCTGATCTCGGGGCGGACCTCCGGCACCCGGTGCAGCTCGGCACCCTCGACCCGCACGTGCCGGCCCGCGAAGTCGACGCGCTCGCCGGCCCACAGGCGTCGGACGACGGTGAGGAACTCCTCGCAGCGCGCGTACCTCTCTTCCTTGTCGAGGAAGTCGCCGAACGCGCGCTGCTCAGCGCCCTCCCCACCGGTCACGACGTTGAGGAGCAGCCGGCCGCCGGAGAGATTCTGGAAGCTGGCAGCCATCTGCGCCAGCAGCGGCGGCGAGATCAGGCCGGGACGCACGGCGATCAGGAACCGGAGGCGCCGGGTGACCTCGGCGAGCATCGCCGAGGTCACCCAAGGGTCCTCGGTCCAGGTACCGGTCGACACCAGTGCCGACTCGAAGCCGAGCTGCTCGGCGCTGCGGGCGACCTGACCGAGGTAGTCGACGGACGCGGGCCGGCCCGCGGGGCCCGCGGCGAGACCGTGACCACCGCCCACCACCTGGCGGCCGTCCCCGCCGTCGGTCGGCAGGTACCAGTCGAACGCGAGAGACATCGCGGCTCCTTCATCGTCATCTCAACTTTAAGTTGATTGAACTAATCATATTGATGCCGCCGGGCGCTCGCGCCCTCCCGGTCACCAGACGACCGCGCAAGGTGAAACAGGTTCTCGTTCTGCGCAAAACGACTTAGCATCCCCGGATGCGCATGCTCCGCGTCGCGGCCTCGGGGTTCGCCGCCACCCTCGCCCTGTCCCTCGGCGTCCTGCCGTCCGCCCCGGCCCATGCCGACCTCGGCCTGCCGGGCCTGCCCGGGCTGCCGGCCCTGCCGACGATCCCCGGCCTGCCGATCCCCTCGCTGCCGACCGACCTGCTCGCCCCCCGCTTCACCGGCGCCCCGGTCACCGCGCAGCCGCTGGAGGCGCCGCCCATCCCCCAGAACCCGTTCCTCGCGCCCAACGGACGCAGCAGCATGCACAACGACCCCTACAGCTCCGACGCGTACGCCGTGTCCGGGCCGCTGGGTCGCAACCTGCAGGTGCGCACGGCGTCGTACGGCATCCGGGAGTGCGCCACGACGGCGTTCGACTCGCACGACCGGATCGTCGGGCTGTGCGGCGGGCTCGAGGGCTTCACGCTGATGGTGATCGACCCGGTCACGCTGCACGCGGTCTCGCAGCTGCAGCTCTCGCAGCGCGACCTGCTCTCCGGCGCGAACCCGCTGACCGACATCTGCGGCGGCACCTACTTCTTCCTCGACGGCCAGGACCGCGCGTACGCCACGACGACCGACTCCTCGATCGCCGAGGTCGCCGTGAACGCCGACGGATCGCTCACCCGGGGCCGGACCTGGCCGCTCGCCGCGCACCTCGGCGCCGACGACTGCCTGGTCGCGACCGGCGTCGACTGGGCCGGCCGGGTCTGGTGGTTCAGCCAGCAGGGCACCGTCGGCACCCTCGACCGCACGACCGGCGCGGTGAAGGCGCTGGAGCTGCCGGACGGCGAGGGGATCTTCAACTCGGTCTCCACCGACGAGACCGGTGGCGTCTACTTCGTGTCGACCCACCAGTCGTACCGCCTCGACGCGGCCGCCGACGGCACCCCGCAGATCACCTGGGCGATCCCGTACGACCGCGGCAGCGTGAAGAAGCCGGGCATGCTCTCGCAGGGCTCCGGCACCTCGCCGACCCTCATCGGCGACAGGTGGATCGCGATCGCCGACAACGCCGAGCCGCAGAGCCACGTCATCGTCTACGACCGCCGCACGGGCGTCGCCGACCGCGAGCACTGCTCGATCCCGGTGCTGGCGTCGGGTGCGAGCACGACCGAGAACAGCCTCGTCGCCGCGGGTGAGTCGCTGATCATCGAGAACAACTACGGGTACGCCGGCGTGCAGTCCACGCTGCTCGGCAAGACCACGACCCCCGGCGTCTCGCGGGTGATGATCGACCCCGACGGCTGCCACGTCGCGTGGACCAACCCGACCAGCGCACCGACGTCGGTACCGAAGGCGTCGCTCGGCAACGGGCTCGTCTACGTCTACTCCAAGCCCAAGGGCAACCTGGTCGACCCGTGGTACGTCACCGCGATCGACATCCGCACCGGCGAGACCCGCTGGAGCAGGCTGACCGGCACCGGCATCCAGTGGAACAACCACTACGCGTCGATCTACCTCGGCCCCGACGGCGCGCTGTACGTCGCCACGATCGTCGGGCTGATCCGCGTCACCGACGGCTGAGCCCTCGGGAGGGCTCAGGTCGTCGCCTGCTCTGCCGATCGGGGGCATCCAGGACTCTGCGGCAGATCGGAGGCAGCCATGGCGTCCGACGTCGGTGCCCCCGACAGCTTCACCGAGGCCGCCCGCCGCGTGGTCGGCTACCTCGCCCGGCGCACGCCGCTGACGAACTGGTCGGTGTCGCGGGTGGCGAGTGGCGAGCAGGTGCACGTCCACGTGCACGGGCACGGCCTGATCGGTACCGGTGACCGGGTGCGGTGGGACGACACCTTCTGCCGGCAGATGACGCTGGGCGCGGCGCACGTCGTACCTGACTCGACCCTCGACCCGTCGTACGCCGTGCTGCCGGACTCGCCGGCCGTGCGGGCGTACGTCGGGTACCCGATCCGCGACGACCACGGGAACCTGTTCGGCATCCTGTGCGGCGTCGCGGACAGCCCGCTCCCCGACCCGGCCGCGGTCGACGACGACCTGGTCGAGACGCTCAGCCACCTGCTGTCCAGCCACCTCGCCGCCGCCCGCGCGGCGGACCGGGGCCGACACGCGGCGCGGCTCGCGACCGCGCTCGCCGACACCGACGCGCTGACCGGCCTGATGAACCGGCGTGGCTGGGACAGCCTGGTCGCGGACGCCCAGGAGCGGGTCGACGCGTTCGGCGACCCGGTGGCCGTCGCAGTGCTCGACATCGACGGACTCAAGCAGGTCAACGACACCGCGGGCCACGCGGCCGGCGACGAGCTGCTGCGTCGCGCAGGCGAGGCGCTGCGGCTCGCGGCGACCGACCGGGACCGGGTCGCCCGCTACGGCGGCGACGAGTTCGCCGTCCTGTCGAACAACGTGCCCGTCGACGAGCAGACCGCGCACTACGCACGGTTCGTGCACGCCCTGAACGAGCACGGCGTCGAGGCGTCCCTGGGACACGCGATCACGGGTCCGGGCGAACGCACCGTCCACGAGGCGTTCCGGCAGGCCGACGCGGCGATGTACGCCGTCAAGCGGGCCCGTCACGCGGGTTAGCGGTCCACAGGCAACCGGCGGCCGCGGTGAGGACGTCGTCGACCGGGACGTCCTGGAGCTCGGCCGCGCCGTGGGTGGAGGCGAGGGCGCGGGCAGTGCAGCGGGCGGCGGCGGGGTCGAGTCCGGCGTCATGCACGAGGGTGCGGGCGAGGGTGGCGACGGCGTCCGACCGCGGTTCGGGTCCGGGCACCAGGAACGCGAGCACGGCGGCGACGAGGGTGAGTGCCGCAGCGACGACGGCCGCCGCCCACCGGCGGCGGGACGGCCGGTCGGGCGCGGCCCGGAGCGCGTCGCGCAGCCCGGCCGCGGTCGCCGGCGGATCGGCGAGCAGCCGCGCGAGCGCGGGCCCGGGCGTCTCGCCGAGGACGTCGCGCAGCAGCCGTAGGACCGCCCGGACGTCGTCGACAGCCGCGTCGCCGCGCGCGGGGACGGCGATCCCGAAGTCGGCGAGGTAGGCGACGGTGTGGGTGCCCCGACAGCGCAGCAGCACGTTGGACGCCTTGACGTCGCGGTGCACCATGCCCGCTCGATGGGCCTCGGCCAGCCCGTCGGCGACCTGCGCGACGAGGTCGACCGCCTCCCGCTCGGGCAGCGGACCGTGCCGGCGCAGCGCCGCGCCGAGGTCGCCGTCGGGCACCAACTGGCTGGCGAGGAAGAGCCGCCCGTCGACCTCGCCGTGGGCGAAGACCTGCACGACGTGGGGCGAGTCGAGCGACGCCTGGGCCCGGGCCTCGCGCACGAACCGGGCGCGGAAGTCCGGGTCGTCGGCGAGCTCCGGGAGGATCAGCTTGAGCGCGACGTGGCGCCCCAGCGCCGTGTCGACGGCCTCGTGCACCGTGCCCATGCCGCCGCGCCCGAGGTGTCGCACGATCCGGTAGGGACCGAGCGTCGCGGGCGGGTCGGGTTGGAGCATGCCGCCGTTCTACCGGGCGGGTCCGGCACTGGCGAACGGTCGTCCACAGCCCCGGGCCGTCCGTGGAGCTAGAACAAGAGCGCGGTGGCGGGATCGCTGACCAGGTCGGCGACGTCGGCGAGGAACTGCGAGCCGGTGGCGCCGTCGACGTGACGGTGGTCGAAGGACAGCGACAGCGTCATCACCTGGCGCGGCACCACCTGGTCGTCGACGACCCACGGCTGTGGCTTGATCGCGCCGAGGCACAGGATCGCGGACTCGCCGGGGTTGATGATCGGCGTACCGCCGTCGACGCCGAACACGCCCACGTTGGTGATCGTGAACGAGCCGCCGGACAGGTCGGGCGGCTGGGTGCGGCCCTCGCGTGCCGTGGCGGTGAGCGCCTCCAGTGCCTGGGCGAGCTCGACCAGGGTGAGGGCGTGGGCGTCCTTGACGTTGGGGACGACCAGGCCGCGCGGAGTGGCGGCGGCGATGCCGAGGTTGACGTAGTGCTTGACCACGACCTCCTGGGCGGCCTCGTCCCAGGTCGAGTTGATCAACGGCGTACGACGCATCGCGAGCAGGCACGCCCGGGCGACGACGAGCAGCGGACTCACCTTCACGCCCGCGAACTCCCGGCGCTCGCGGAGCCGGGCGACCAGCTCGACGGTGGCCGTCGCGTCGATGGTGACCCACTCGGTCACGTGGGGCGCGGTGTAGGCGGAGGCGACCATGGCGGCGGCCATGTTCTTGCGGACGCCCTTGATCGGCTCCCGGGTCTCGCGGCCGGCGGGATCGACGGCGACCGGCTGGGCAACGGCTGGGGCGGTGGGCGTGGCGCCACCGGCGGCGGCGAGCACGTCCTCCTTGGAGACCGTGCCCTTCGGGCCCGTCGGCGCCAGGGCGGTCAGGTCGACCCCGAGGTCGCGGGCCAGGCGCCGCACCAGCGGCTTGGCGAGGGCCCGGATCGGACGGGCGGGCTCGTCGACGGGGCCGGGGACGACGACGGCCGGGACCTCGTCGGGCATGGCCTTGCGCGCGCGCCGCTTGAGGGCGCGCTGCTTGGGGCCGTAGCCGACCAGGGTGGCGTTGCCCTCGGGCGGGATGTTGGTGTCGATGGGCTCGGTTGCCGCCGGCGCGGTCGGCACCTCGGAGGCCGGGGGCAGCGGTGGGGCCGCGGGAGCCGCGCCGGGCTCGCCGATCCGGATGATCGGCGTACCGACCTCGACCGTGTCGCCCTCGGCGACGAGCAGCGCGAGCACGTGACCGGCGTACGGCGAGGGCAGCTCGACGATCGACTTGGCGGTCTCGATCTCGACGATGATGTCGTTGATGGCGACGACGTCGCCCTCCTTGACCCGCCAGGCCACGATGTCGGCCTCGGTGAGACCCTCGCCGACGTCGGGAAGCTTGAACTCGTGGGCAGTCATGACACTCCTCAGAACCCGAAGGTCCGGTCGACGGCGTCGAGGACCCGGTCGAGATCGGGCAGGAAGGCCTCCTCGATCCGGGCGGGCGGGTAGGGGGTGTCGAAGCCGGCGACGCGCAGCACCGGCGCCTCGAGCGAGTGGAAGCACTCCTCGGTCACGCGTGCAGCGATCTCGGCGCCGAGACCGAGTGTCCGGTGCGCCTCGTGGACCACCACCAGCCGTCCGGTACGACGCACGGACTCGTGGACCGGGACGAGGTCGAGCGGCGAGAGGGTGCGCAGGTCGATGACCTCCAGCGAGCGGCCCTCCTCGGCGGCGACGGTGGCGGCGTCGAGGCAGGTGGAGACGGTCGGGCCGTAGGCAACGAGGGTCGCGTCGGAGCCGGGGCGGACCACCCGGGACTGCCACAGCGGCGCGGGCGGCGCCGACTCGTCGACCTCGGCCTTCGCGGAGTGGTAGAGCCGCTTCGGCTCGAGGAAGACGACCGGGTCGTCGGCGTGGATCGCCTGCTGGATCATCGCGTAGGCGTCGGCCGGGTTGGAGCAGGCGACCACCTTGAGCCCGGGCGTGTGCACGAACTGCGCCTCGGGCGACTCGCTGTGGTGCTCGACCGCGCCGATGCCGCCGCCGAAGGGGATCCGGATGACCATCGGGATCTTCACCCGGCCCTGGCTGCGGTAGTGCAGCTTGGCGACCTGGCACACGATCTGGTCGTAGGCCGGGTAGACGAAGCCGTCGAACTGGATCTCCACCACCGGCCGGTAGCCCCGCATCGCGAGGCCGACGGCGGTGCCGACGATGCCGGACTCGGCGAGCGGGGTGTCGATCACCCGGGCGTCGCCGAAGTCCTTCTGCAGGCCGTCGGTGATCCGGAAGACGCCGCCGAGGGTGCCGACGTCCTCGCCCATGATGACGACCTTGTCGTCGTCCTCCATCGCCTTGCGCAGCCCGGCGTTGAGCGCCTTGGCCAGGGTCATCGTGGTCATGACGACACCTCCTCGAACGACGCGGCGTGCGCGTCGTACTCCGCCTGCTGGGCAGCCAGCTCGGGCGTCTTCTCGGCGTGCACGAGGTCCCACAGGTCGTGGGGCGAGGGGTCCGGCAGCGCGTGGCACTCGCGGCGCATCCGCTCGCCGAGCGCGTCGGCCTCGGCCGCGACCTCGGCCATGAACGCGTCATCGGCCATCCCGTTGCGGCGCAGGTAGACCTCGAGGCGGGCGATCGGGTCCTTGAGCTTCCAGTGCTCGACGTCGTCGCTGAGCCGGTAGCGGGTCGGGTCGTCGGTCGTGGTGTGGGCGCCCATCCGGTACGTGTAGGCCTCGATCAGGATCGGCCCCTGGCCCTCGCGTGCCCGCTGCAGCGCGGCCTTGGTGACGGCGTACGTCGCCAGCACGTCGTTGCCGTCGACCCGGATGCCGGGGAAGCCGAAGCCGTGGGAGCGGCGGTACAGCGGGATCCGGGACTGCCGCTCGAACGGCTCCGAGATCGCCCACTGGTTGTTCTGGCAGAAGAACACGACCGGCGCGTTGAACGAGGCGGCGAAGACGAACGCCTCGTTGACGTCGCCCTGCGAGGACGCGCCGTCACCGAAGTGGGCGACCACGGCCATGTCGCGCTCCGGGTCGCCCGTGCCGACCAGTCCGTCGCGCTGGACCCCCATCGCGTAGCCGGTGGCGTGCAGCGTCTGCGCGCCGATGACGATCGTGTAGAGGGCGAAGTTGTGCTCGGCCGGGTCCCAGCTGCCCTGGTCCACGCCCCGGAACAGGCTCAGCAGCTTGACCGGGTCGACGCCGCGGACCCAGGCGACGCCGTGCTCGCGGTAGGTCGGGAACACGAAGTCCTGGGGCGCGAGCGCCCGGGCGGCACCGATCTGGGCGGCCTCCTGGCCGAGCAGCTGGGCCCACAGGCCGAGCTCGCCGTGGCGCTGCAGCGCGGTCGCCTCGATGTCGAGGCGGCGCACGAGAACCATGTCGCGGTAGAAGCCGCGCAGCTCCTCGGCGCTGAAGTCGACGTCGAAGCCGGGGTGGTGGACCCGCTCGCCCTCAGGGGTCAGGAGCTGGACGAGCTCGGGATCAGGTGCACGTTCGGGGGCCGGTCCGAAGACGGGGTCGGTCATTCGCCACTCCTTGCGTCCGCCGCCTGCGGGATCGCCGCGGGACGGGTGGGGTTGGTCAGTGGTCCGGGTCCGTCACAGGGGTGGCGCGACGTGTGATCCAGAGCACACCATCACTCGCCACGATACTTCGTCCCCATGATCGGCTCGTGAACCCAACGCCGGCCGGCGTTGGGGGCGACGCGCGGGAAACGCTCCCGGCGTCCTGTCCCCCCAGGGCGGTACGACGGCACGGGGAGCCGCGCCGTCGTACCGGATGCATCACTTCTCGACGTAGCTGTAGCCGCTGACCAGCCAGCTGCCAGTGCTGCCGTCCAGGGCCCAGGTCGAGTCGAGCGTCTTGCCCGTGTTGGGGGCGTAGACGTCGCCGTAGACGTTGACGACGTAGGCGTCGAGCGTCGGCTCCGGGTCCTTGAAGGTGTACTCGGCGTTGGACATCTCGAGGTTGCCCGCGACCGCCTTGCAGCCGGCCTGGTCGGTGAACTCCGAGGCGAAGTACTCCGGCGTCGACAGCCCCTCGACCGCCAGGCAGTTGCCCTCGAGGAGCGAGTCGAGGAACGCCCGCGCGGTGATCGTCGGGTCGTCCGTCGGTACGTCGGCACCATCGGTGCTGTCCGTCTCGGTCGGCTCGTCGGTGGGCTGGTCCGTCGGCTCGTCCGTCGTCTCGTCGGTCGGCTCCGTGCTCGTCGACGTGTCGTCCTTGGCCGCGGGCTTGTCGTCGTCACCCTTGAACACGGTGAAGGCGAGCACCGCCACGATCCCGAGGACGAGGACCACGGCACCGGCCACGATCGCGATGACCAGGCCCTTCTTGCCGCCGCCACCGGTCGGGGGCGCCGGGAAGCCGGGACCACCCGGTCCACCGGGGCCGCCGGGGTAGCCGCCACCCGGGTAGCCGGGGGCTGCGGGCTGCTGCGGGTAGCCGGGCTGGGGGTAGCCGGGCTGCTGCGGCTGCTGGTACGGCTGCGGGGGCTGCGGCGGGTAGCCCGGCTGCTGGGGCTGCTGGGGCTGCTGCGGCTGTTGCGGCTGGCCCGGGGCGCCGTACGGCGGGACAGGGGCACCACCCGCAGGCGGCGCCATCTGGGTGGGGGGCTGTTCGCCAGGCTGCCCAGGTGGGGGGAACTGGTCGCTCACGCGCGTGAGCCTAGTGCCACTCGGGCTCCGGAACCGGCGATTCGTCCCGGCGCCGCGGCCAGAGACTGACGAGCAGCAGGACCAGGCCGACGGGTGCCGCGACGAGGAAGCCGCGCGCGTAGGGCTCCAGCGAGGCGATCACCGTGTCCAGCAGGACGCCCGCGAGCTCGCGGCGCTCCACCGCGACCCGGTCGAGCACGGCCGTGGCGAGCGGGTCGGCGGCGAGCAGCAGGCCGACGGCGGCGAGCGCGACACCGAGCAGGCCGAACCCGAGGGCACGGACCTCGGCCCGCCAGCCGCGCGCCACGATCAGGACGATCGCGACCAGGCCGAGCCAGACGAACGGCAGCAGTCGGCTGACCCCGTCGACGGCGCGGTACGCCGGCCCCGCCTCCGCGACCTTCGACTCCTTCTCCACCGGGACCCGCAGCGCGATGTCGGGCAGCAGCCCGACCGGGATGCCGCGGTCCTCCAGCCGTCCCAGCACCAGGTCGACCAGCGGCCCGGCGTCGACGGTGATCGAGCCGTCGGCCGGGGCGTCGGGGTCCTCCAGGACCGCGAGCACCTGGTCGTGGACGTCGGCGTTCGCGTCGCGCCAGAACGCCGGGAACTCCGGGCTCTCCACCACCATCGTCGCCGCCGCGTCGGCCCACTCCCGCACGGCCGCGGGCAGCCCGACCGGGATGTGCTCCTGCAACGCGCGGACCGCACCGTCCGCCGCGGCGTCGGCGAGCACCCGGCGCACCGTCGGGTCGTGGGCGAGAGCGGCGACCGTGTCGACGTACTCGTCACGGTCGTCGACCCGTGCGGTCAGCCAGGTGCCGGCGATGGCGAAGGGGGCGACCAGGGTCGCGAGCAGGACCGTGACGGTCGCGGTGAAGGTACGCATGGGAGTCAGTTGCCCGGGCTCGCCGCGTCGACCTTCCAGTCGCCGCCCTCCCTGACCAGCTCCGTCGTGAAGTTCAGCGTGTTCGTGCGGTCGCCGTCGAGCTCCTCCTCGAGGAACTCGTCGCCTGCCGTGTACTCGGCCGTCTGACGCACCTCGACCGACGCCTTGTCCTCGCGCTCGGGCTGGTTCGGGTCGGACATCACACTCTCCTGGGCGGCACCGGCAGGTCGCCGCGCATCATGCCACGCAGTCTCGCGGCGCAATCCCGCTGCGACCCGGTGTGACTCAGCCCGCGTCGACGCCGGCCACCCGCCACTCACCGTCGACCTCGACCAGCTCGACCGTGCCGCGGTCGTGGGGTCCGGCGCCCTGCCAGATCGCGTCGAACCCGGCCCGGTCGTCGCCGTGGTAGCGCAGCTCGACGTCGTAGGTCACCCGTGCCCGGCCGTCGCCCTGGCTGAACGGCTCGACGGTGACGACGATGTCGGTGTCCCCGCGGTACGGCGCGAGGGCGGACGTCTCGGCCTTGGCGGCGGCCGCCTCGGCAAAGGCCGCGCAGTCGGCGTACGGCTCACCCTCGTAGAGGTAGTCGCGCCACTGCTCGGTGGCCAGCGAGCACTCGGTGCGCCAGGCGCCGTCCCAGCTCGCACGGAGGTAGTCCTCCGCGACGTCCTCGGGCGCGGGGCCGCGCAGCAGCACCACGACCGAGGCCACGACGGCCACGACCGCGACCAGCGCGGCCAGGGCGAGGGCGGTCCGGCGTCCGGGGCGTCGCACCCGGCTCAGTTGGTCGTGGTGATGATCGCGACCAGCACCACGACGACCACCAGCACGATCGCGGTCAGCAGGCCCACCGTGAAGCCGATGGTCCGCCTGGTCGAGACCGGCGGGGGCGGCAGGGCGGGACCGCCGTAGGAGGCGGGGGCTCCGCCGAGGTACGGCGGGGGCGGCGGGCCTGGGGGCGGCGGCGGAGCACCGTACGGCGGCTGGCTCATGCGGTCAGACTAGTCAGGATCGGGCGGTCGCGGGGCGGGTCAGCCGGCGTCGCTGATCTTCCACCGGCCGCCCTCGCGGACCAGCTCGAAGTCGGACTTCTGGCTCGAGCCGTAGATCGTGATCTCGACCGGCACGGTCGCCGTGCCCGCGGCGTCGTCGACGGTGGCGTCGCCGACGTCCCACTTCACCGAGTCACCCAGCTCGGTCGGGATCTCGGCGGCGTCGCAGCTGCCCTCGTCGGTCAGGTACGCCGAGGTGACCAGGTCCTCCGCGGTCGCGCAGTCGCCGGCGAACGCGGAGTCGAGGAAGGCCTCGACGACGGCGGTCGGCTCGTCAGGGACGGCGTCGGCAGTGCTGGACCCGCCGGCGGACGGGCCGCCCGAGGGGCTCGCGGTGCCGGTCGGCGCGGTGACGGAGCCGGAGGGGCCCTCGGAGCTCGAGCTGCGCGCGACGTCGTACGACGCCACCAGCCACTCGCCGTCGACCTTCTCGAGCACGAAGGTGTACGTCGCGCTGCCGTGCTCGCTGGTGAAGTCGGCCGGCACGCTCGCGGTGGAACCGTCGATGCTGGCGTCGTGGATGTCGGACTCGACGTCCTCGGTGGCGAGGAGCTGGAAGGCCTCGGACGTGCACGGCTCGGTCGCCTTGGCGTCCTCGGTCAGCAGCTTCTCGGCGGCCGCGCAGTCGCCGTCCGCTGCGGCGTCGACCACCTTCTCGACGACGTCCTCCGGCGCCCCGGCGGCGCTGTCGCCCCCGCGGTCGCCGTCACCGTCGCTGTCGTCGTCGCCGGTGAGGGCGACGACCAGGCCGATGGCGATGCCGATGAGGAGGACCACGCCGACGACGCCGAGCACGATCCACACCCCCTTGCCCTTGCCGCCCGGGGGCGGCGGGAAGGCGGGCGGGCCGGACGGCGGGAACGGCGGGGGCCCCGACGGTGGCGGGCCGGCCGGGGGCGGCGGGAACGACGGCGGCGGCGGGGGTTGCTGGCTCATCAGGGGTTCACCTGCTCGAGGTAGTCGGAGAACCACGACTCCAGGTCAGCGGGGTCGGTGGGGAACGGCGGGATGTCGTCCGGGATACCCGACGGGACCCCACTCGGAACCTTCGTCGGCAGATCCGGGACGCTCGGCGCGCCGCTCGGCAGGTCGGGCAGGGTCTCGGTCGGCAGGTCGCTGGGGAAGTCCGACGCGTCGATCGTGGGCAGGTCGAGGGTCGGCTTCGTGGCGGGCGCACCGGGCGTCGTGCTGCTGCCGGTGTCGTCGCTGGCCGGGTCGGCGTCGCCGTCGTCGCGACCGACGAGCAGGAAGGCGGCGACCGCCACGATCGCGAGGACCAGCACGACGCCGCCGACGGCGACGGCCGCTCGCAGGCCACGTCCTCCGCCGACTTCGAGGGACGGGCCATCGGTCGGGAGCTCGGGGGGCACGGCCACACCTTAGATGAGTGATGCTTGCAGAATGGGCGCATGGCCGGAGCGTCCACGCCACCGAAGACCGTGTTCACGCCCCTCAGCGTGGAGAACGAGTCGACGGTCTCCCGGGTCGCGGCGGAGGTCCGCCGCGCGATCTTCGAGGGCGACCTCGAGAGCGGCACGCCGCTGCGCGAGGTGGCCCTCGCCGAGTCGCTCGGCGTCTCGCGGCCGACCGTGCGCGAGGCGCTGACAGTGCTCGTCGCCGAGGGCCTGGCGACCCGGGAGCCGCACCGCGGGGTGATGGTCGCGACGCCGCGGGCCGAGTCGGTGCGCGACGTCTGCCGCGCACGGTGGGTGCTCGAGGGCGCCGGCGTGCAGGCGTGGCCGGCCGCGGACGCCGTACGACGGGAGCGGGTGCGCACCACCCTCGACGCCTACACGGCAGCGGTACGCAGCGGCGAGGCGTCGTACGAGGAGCTCAACGAGCGCCACCTCTCCTTCCACGTCTCGCTCGTCGAGCTGACCGGCAGCCCGCGGCTGGTGCAGATGGCCGAGGCGCTGATGGACGAGCTCAAGCTGGCACTGGCCCAGGTCGAGCGGATCAACCGGTACGCGCACGACGAGGCCAGCTCCCACGAGGGCCTGGTCGAGCTGCTGGAGGCGGACCGGATCGACGGACCGGACGGCGCGCACGCCTTCCTGCGCAAGCACATCGACGACGCCGAGGTCGAGATCATCGAGGCGCTCGGTCTCGAATGACAGACTGGCAGCATGCTGGCCTTCCTGTCCCGTTGGGCGATCACGGCCGCCGCGCTCGCCGTGGCTGCGCAGTTGATCGACGGCATCTGGTTCAAGGGTGCGACCGAGGGTCGCGCCGAGCTCGACGACAAGATCCTGCCGCTGGTCCTGGTCGCGCTGATCTCGTGCGCGGTGACCGCATGGGTCAAGCCGCTGCTGACCCTGCTGTCGATCCCGTTCATCCTGGTGACCCTGGGCCTGTTCCTCATCGTGCTCAACGCGCTGCTGCTGCGGCTCACCGCGTGGCTGGCCGACGTGGTCGACATCGGGTTCCACGTCGACGGGTTCTGGCCGGCGGTGTGGGGCTCGATCATCATCAGCGTCACCACCTGGTTCCTCGACGCGATCATCGGCTTCGACGACTGATGACCGCCGCTCCGCCGCCCCGCACACCGGGGCAGTACCGCGTCGCCCTGGTCTGCCTCGGCAACATCTGCCGCTCGCCGATGGCCGACGTCGTGCTCGCCGCCCGTGTCGCCGACGCCGGTCTCGACGACCGGGTCGAGGTGATCAGCGCCGGCACCGGCACCTGGCACGTCGGCGAGCCGATGGACCGCCGGGCCGCGGCGCTGCTCACGACCGAGGGGTACGACGCCAGCCGGCACCGCGCCCAGCAGGTGCTCGCCTCCTGGCTGGACGAGCAGGACCTGGTCCTCGCGATGGACCAGGACAACCTGCGCGACCTGCGCGCGCTCGGCGACGCCGATCCCAGGCGCGTGCGGCTGTTCCGCGACTTCGACCCGTTGGAGCCGGGCGGGGAGGTCCCCGACCCCTTCTTCGGCGGCGACGACGGATTCGGCACCGTGCTCACCATGGTCGAGCGGACCTCGGCCGCGCTCGTGGCCGCGGTGGCCGACGTACTCGCCTGAACTGGTCCTACTCACCGGTCACCCCTACATTTACTAGGACGTCCTAGTAATCGAGCGAGGGGAACCTGATGACGAGCATCGAGCGTGTGGGAGTGGTCGGCGGCGGCCTGATGGGATCGGGCATCGCGGAGGTCAACGCCCGCGCCGGCAAGGACGTGATCGTCGTCGAGTCCACCCCCGAGGCGGTCGAGGCCGCCCGCCAGCGCCTCGAGGGCTCCCTCAAGCGTGCCGAGAGCCGCGGCAAGATCGAGTCGGCCTCCGTCGTGCTCGACCGGATCCGCGTCGTCGACGACCTCGCCGCGCTCGCCGACCGCGACATCGTGATCGAGGCGATCGTCGAGGACGAGAAGGCCAAGACCGACCTGTTCCGCCGCCTCGACGAGATCCTCACCAGCCCCGACGCGATCCTCGCCTCGAACACGTCGTCCATCCCGATCATGAAGCTGGCCGTCGCCACCAAGCGCCCGAGCCACGTGCTGGGCGTGCACTTCTTCAACCCGGTCCCGGTCCTCAAGCTGGTCGAGCTGGTCCCGTCGCTGATGACCGACGAGGCGACCACCGAGCGCGCCCGCGCGTTCGTGCAGGACGACCTCGGCAAGACCGCCATCGACTGCCAGGACCGCGCCGGCTTCGTCGTCAACGCCCTGCTGATCCCGTTCATCCTCTCGGCGATCCGGATGTTCGAGTCCGGCTTCGCCTCGGCCGAGGACATCGACCACGGCCTGGTCCTCGGCGCCGCCCACCCCCAGGGCCCGCTCGCGCTGGCCGACCTGATCGGCCTCGACACGGTCAAGGCCGTCGCGGAGTCGCTGTACGAGGAGTTCAAGGAGCCGCTGTACGCTGCCCCGCCGCTGCTGGCCCGCATGGTCGAGGCGCGCCTGTTGGGCCGCAAGACCGGGCGGGGCTTCTACACCTACGGCTGAGCCCCCGAGCTCGTCGAGTAGCCGCGAGCGCTGGCGAGCGGCGTATCGAGACGCCACACGATGTGCGTCTCGATACGCCCTCGGCTAGCGCCTCGGGCTACTCGACGAACTCCGTGGTTCAGCCCCGGAGCCCCGGGAAGTCGTCATCCCGGAACTCACCCGACGGCCGAGCCCCCTCGACCTCGTTCTCCCGCTGCCGCAGCTCGACCCGCCGGATCTTGCCGGAGATGGTCTTGGGCAGCTCGAAGAACTCGAGGCGTCGTACCCGCAGGAACGGCGCGAGGTGCTCCCGCGCGTACCGAAGGATCGACTCGGCGGTCTCGGCGGTCGGCTCGTGGCCGTCGACCAGCGCGACATAGGCCTTCGGCACCGCGAGCCGGACCGGGTCGGGTGCAGGCACGACGGCGGCCTCGGCGACGGCCGGGTGCTCGATCAGGACCGACTCCAGCTCGAACGGGCTGATCTTGTAATCGGAGGCCTTGAAGACGTCGTCGGTGCGGCCGATGTAGGTGATGCAGCCGTTCTCGTCGCGGGCCGCGACGTCACCGGTGTGGTAGAAACCGCCGGCCATGGCATCGGCGTTCTTCTGCGGGTCGCCCTGGTAGCCGGTCATCAGCGGCAACGGCGAGGCGGACAGGTCCAGGCAGATCTCGCCCTCGCCCACCCCGTCGACGACGACACCGGTGAGGGGGTCCACCAGCACCACGGGTACGCCGGGCAGCGGGCGGCCCATCGAGCCGGCGACCACCGGCTGGCCGGGGGTGTTGGCGATGGCGGCGGTCATCTCGGTCTGGCCGAAGCCGTCGCGGATGGTGCGGCCCCAGTGCTTCTCGACCTGGCTGATCACCTCGGGGTTGAGCGGCTCGCCGGCGGCGATCGCCTCGCGCAGGGCGCCGGGTCCGCCGGACAGGTCGGCGTTGATCAGCATCCGCCACACGGTGGGCGGCGCGCAGAAGGTCGTCACGCCCTCGGCTCGGAGCTGGCCGAGCAGGGCGGCCGCGTCGAAGCGGGCGTAGTTGAAGACGAACACGGTCGCCTCGGCGAGCCACGGGGCGAAGAAGTTCGACCAGGCGTGCTTCGCCCAGCCGGGGCTGGAGATGTTGAGGTGCACGTCGCCGGGCTGCAGGCCGAGCCAGTACATCGTCGACAGGTGGCCGACCGGGTACGACACGTGGGTGTGCTCGACCAGCTTGGGGCGCGAGGTGGTGCCGGAGGTGAAGTACAGGAGCAGCCGGTCGTCGCTCGCGTTGCCGGGGTGCGGCACCGGCGAGGCCACCAGCTCGTGGGCAGCCGCGTAGGGCGACCACCCCTCGACGGAGCCCACGGCGATCCGCACGTACGAGCCCGGGACCTCGTCGAACTTCGCTGCATCGGCGGCGTTGCAGATCACCGCCCGGGCGTTGCCTCGGCCGAGCCGGTCGACCAGCTCGGCCGGGCCGACAGCGGTGGTGGTCGGCATGATCACCGCGCCGAGCCGGATCAGCGCCAGCATCGACTCCCACAGCTCGACCTGGTTGCCGAGCATCACCACGACGCTGTCGCCACGACCGATCCCCTGATCGGCCAGCAGCGCAGCAACCTGCTCGGAGCGGGTGACCAGCTCACCGAAGGAGTACGACGCCCGCCGGCCGTCCTCCTCGACGATCACCAGCCCGGGCTGGTCGTTGCCCCGCGCATAGGAGTCGAACCAGTCGTGCACGAAGTTGAACGTCGGCCCGACGTCGGGCCACCGGAACCGGGCCACCGCCTCGGTGTGATCGGCGCGGAGGTCGCGCAGCAGGTCACGGGCGGTACGCAGGGTGGTGCTCATGGTGCTCACTCTCCTCGCGACCGCCGCGCCGCGGCACCCTCGAAAGGGGGCGCGCGACGCGGTGCGACGCGACGTGCGGGCTGTGGGTCAGGTGGTGGCGGGAACGCGGGCGTCGCGCAGCATGCCGGTGCGCGGATGGCAGTTGAGGTACTCGAAGGTCTGTTCACGACCGTCGGAGACGGACACCTCGTGGTAGAGCCGCAGCTTCTCCAGCCCCGCCACGACCCGGAAGAAGGTCACGAAGATCCGCAGGTGGGTGGGGTGCGACTCGGCCCACCGCTCGAGCTGGTCCAGGGAGCGCCAGTGGCCGAGGTTGTAGCTCTCGTCGAGCTCGTTGCCGTCGAGGTCGATGCTGCGCACGAAGCGGTTGCTGTAGCAGCCGTGGCCCTGGCCCTCGTCGCGGAGGAAGTCCATCCCGTCCTGGAGGGTCGGCAGGATCTCGTCGAGGTAGAGGTCGCGCTCGTCCTGTCCGGCCGCCCGCCAGTCCTGACCGGAGCGGATCAGGCAGATGTTGTCGTGCCCCTGGACCACGACCCGGCCGCCCTGCGCGGGATCGCCTTCGACGACGGTCAGCTCGCCGGACGCCTCCATCCAGTCGGTCTGGGAGATCGGGAACCGGTCGCGCGCCGATCCCCAGTAGCCGTGCTCCTCGATCTCGTCGCTGGCTTCCGGCAGCAGTCGGCCGACACCGGGGAAGTCGTCGGTGAAGGCGTACAGCGTCTCGAGCTGCTCGATGCGTGGCGCGACGATCTCGCGGAAGTAGCCCAGTCCCTCGTCGAGTCGGTCGGCCGACGCCCACCAGCCCGCGACCTCCTCGGAGCGCAGCCACCGGCAGTACGCCGCGGGGTCGGCCCAGTAGGCGAGGACCATCAGGTTGTGGTGCGCCTGGTCATCGACGTGCTGGGTCAAGTCGTGGTGCACCGGCCCGTCGGGGACGTCGAAGGTCCCGACGATGTGCCGCAGTGCGGCGAGCGCCTGCGGACGGCGCTCGGCATCGGCGTACTGCACGCCGAAGGAGGCCATCACGACCTGCTGCAGGTCGTGCGGGCCCCGTCCGACGAACATCGGGAACGGCGGCGTGTAGTCGTCGGAGACGCGCCGCGACAGGGTGCGGGGGCACACCAGGTGGGTGTCGATCGCTGATTCCATGGGTTCCTCACTGGGGTTCTCGTGGTGGATGGGTGCCGATCAGGCGGTGGTACGCCGCAGCCCGGCCGCGGTACGGATCTCACCGAGCTCAGGGGGCGGCTCGACGACCCCGGGTCCGCCGCAGCGGACCCAGGTGGCCACGGCCCGGGCGCGTTCGACGGTGTTGACCTCGGTGATCCAGGCCGGCCGGGCCCCGGCGGCCCGGGCCCCGGCGGCCGGGTTCACGACCACGACGTTGGACAGGTCGCAGGCCCACAGGCAGTCGACGGCCAGCAGCTCGGCGCCGGGCCCGAGATCATTGCCGAGGGCGGCCGCGACGGCGTCGTGGTCGACGTCGGGATGCTTGCGCCGGGTGCCGCAGCAGCAGCCACGGCACATCCGGACCCGGGGTCCGCGCTCGTCGCCCACCCTCAGGCCCGGACGAGCCGCGCGGCCCGGTCCGGTACGACGGAGCGCGGCTGGTCGAGCCAGGCGCAGGTCGCGCCGATGACCAGCCACATCAGGCCGATCTGCGCGAGCGAGGCGACCCGGAACTCCCAGACCAGGTCGGCAGGGACGTTCGCCGGGACCGGGTCGGCGGTGTGGGGGAGGACGGCGACCAGGACCGCCGCTCCCACGACGCCGAGGGCGACGGCGGCGACCGCGCGGGTGCCCGGCCGCAGCGGGGCGGACCGCGCGACGCCCGTCACAAGGGCGGCCAGCGCCACGGCGCAGACGATGGTGCCGAGGTAGGTCGCGGCGCGCAGGTCGACCGTCGCCGGGTCGCCGACAGCCGGCGGGTTGGCCGGCACGACCAGCGCCGGAGCGAGGGTGAAGGTCAGGAAGCCCAGTCCGGCCAGGATCATCGTGCTGCTGGTGCTCGTCCGTCCGGGCAGCCGGGACCCGAGGAAGCGGCGTACCAGGGCGAAGGCGACGCCGACGAGGATGCCGACGACCAGCACGGTCGCCAAGCCGATCACGACCTGCTCGGGACGGGAGACGAGGACGTCCGAACCGTGGTCGTGCGTCGCACCGCCGACGTGCTCGTGGGCGCTGCCGGCCTCCTCGATGGCGATCGCGGCTCGGATCGACGGTTCGACGAGCCAGTTCAGGGCGGCGGCGCCGAGCCCGCCGGCCACGGCGCCCGCGAGGGCGCCGTGGCCGACGGTTCGACCGAGGGTCGGGGCGGACACGGGCCCGCCCCGCTCAGTGGCAGGGCACGCCGAGGGCGTGCCGCGCGTCGTGAGTGGCCTCGTGCAGGTAGACGGCCGCGTCCGCGGACAGCAGCAGGCCGTTCTCCTGCAGGAGGAACAGCACGCCCAGCAGCATGACCGCGGCCAGCGCGAGGCCGAGCGCGGTGGTCGCGACGCGACCCGGGACGGTGGTGGTGCTCGATGCCATGACGGTCTCCGTTCAGAGGTGGGCGAGGCGCGCCGGGTCGATCGCGATCGGCTCGGTGTGCGCCTCGTGGTGGTTGCGGTTCGCCGGGACGGCGAGGACGTCGCGGGTCTGGCGGGCCAGCTCGTCGACGCCGAGCAGGCCGAGGCCCGCGAGCACGGACTCGAGCGCGGCGACCCAGTGCTCGTAGTAGGACCAGCCCCGGTCGCTGGTGCCGGTCCCCTCCTCCCAGCCGTCGATCGATGCGATCAGGGCCTGCTGGAAGTCCGTCCAGTCGAACCCGAGCTCCCGGTGGGCCGAGACGGCCATCGCAAAGGCCCGGATCTCCCAGGGGTGCTCGAAGGACCGCTGCTCCGGGTCCGCGGCGGGCAGGCCGCAGACCAGCTCCTCGACGCGGCGCCGGTCGGCCGCCACGGCCGCCGGGTCGGCGTACGGCGCCGGCAGCATCAGGCCACCGCCCCGACCGGGCCGACGCCGATCATGGCGTCGCGGGTGACCAGCGCGAGGAGCCGCTCCTCGCTCCAGCCGTCGGTGCCGGCGGGACGTGCAGGCAGCACCCAGTAGCGCATCTCGCTGCTGGAGTCCCACACCCGGACCTCGACCTCGTCGGGGACGACGAAGCCGAACGACTCGCGCAGCACCTTGCGCGGCTCCCGGGTGATCGCGGCGCGGTACTGCGGGTCCTTGTACCAGTTCGGCGGCAGGCCGAGGACCGGCCACGGGTAGCAGGAGCACAGCGTGCAGACGATGATGTTGTGGACCGTGTCGGTGTTCTCCACGACCACCATGTCCTCGCCCTGCAGACCGCTGATGCCCAGCTCCTTGCAGGCATCGCTCGCGTCGGCGACCAGGCGGGCCTTGAACTCCGGGTCGGTCCACGCCTTGACGACGACCTGGGCGCCGAGCTGCGGGCCGACCTCCTTCTCGTAGATCTCGACCATCCGGTCGATCGCCTGCGTGGTCATGACGCCCTGCTCGATGAGCATCGACTCGAGCGCCTTGACGCGCGCGGCGATCTCCTCCTGGCTGCGGGTGACGGCGCTCATGCGGATGCTCCTTCGGTGGTGACGTGCCTGACGGTGACGAGCTCGAGGTAGGGGTCCCAGACGTCGAAGTAGACGGACTGGTTGGGCTCGGCGTACTCAGCCCCCCAGAGCTCCTCGGCGTCGAACCGGACGGTGTAGACGTGCTCGGGGTTCTCGCCGAACCCGTTGCCCGCGCTGTCGGGGTAGATCATCGGGCCGTGGTGCAGCACGATCTCGCCGACCGCGCCGCGGACGTAGCGGGCCCGGCGGGTGTGGCCCTTGGGGGCGGAGCGGTCGACCCGGACGACGTCGCCGACCCGGAACCGGGCGACCTTGTCGGACTCGCGCTTGGCCGGTGCACCGGCCGGGACCACGGCCTCGACGAAGGCGAGCAGCTCCGGATCGTCGGCGTGCTCGGGCAGGGGCGCGTCGGGGTCCGCCAGATAGTGTGCGGTGCGCCGGTCGAGCTCGGCGATGTCGAGCTTGCCGAGCTGCTCGCCGAAGTGCTCGACGGTGTGCACCCAGTGCTCGTAGTAGGGCGACTTCAGGTAGACGGCGGGGTCGATCAGCTCGATGCCGTGGCGGAACTGGTCCACGCCGAAGAAGCCGGCGCGGAAGCACATCGCGAACATCGGGAAGACGGCGCGTTCCCAGTCGGCCCGGAAGACCGGTTCCTCCTCGGGGACGACCACGGGTCCGATGCCGTCGGTGCCGGCGAGGTCGAAGACTCCGTTCATGCGGTGAGCTCCTTGTCGTGGGTGGTGCGCTGTCGGGGTGCGGTGAGGGTGCCGAGCGTCTGCTCGAAGGCATGGGCGGCGCGGAGCACGCCCGCGTCGTCGAACTTCCGGCCGACGACCATGAGGCCGACCGGCAGACCGTCGGAGAGGCCGGCCGGGATGCTGCAGGCCGGGTGGCCGGTGACGTCGAGGGGCGCGGTGTTGGAGACCATCTCCAGGGCCCGGGTGACGATCTCCTCGACCGGGGCGTCGGCCGGCGGGATCAGGCTGGCGGTGATCGGGAGCGTGGGCATGACGAGCACGTCGTACGTCGCCAGTGGGGTGTCGTACGCCTCGGCGAGGCGCCGCTCGAGGTTGCGTGCCTTGCCGTACGCCGCGCCGTACCCGTGGCGCAGCGACCAGGTCCCGCCGAGGGCGACCAGCTTGACCGTCTCCGAGAAGGCCGCGGGATCGCGACGCCAGCGCTCTCCGTAGAACGCCATCTGCTCGGGGTCGTACCTGCCCTTCCAGTTCAGGCCGTAGGCGTTGCCCTGGACCATCTGCCAGGTCGCGCCCTCGACCGAGATCACGTCCCAGAGTGCGGCGCCGTGCTTGTGCCAGGGGATCGCCACCTCCTCGGCGACGTGGCCGGCGGTCGTCAGCCGCTCGATCGCGTCCCGGACCACGGCGTTGACGCCCGGGTCCGAGTTGGCCTGGTCGAAGCCCTCGCTGACGACGCCGATCCGCAGTCCTCGGTCCAGGCGGTCGAGACCGGCCCGGTAGTCCTCACCCGCGATGCCGATGGGCTGGCGCGGGTCCGCCCCGTCGGCGCCGGCGATGACGGTCAGCATCGCGGCCGCGTCGGCGACCGAGGGCGCGATCGGTCCGAGGTGGTCGATCGACTGCTCGATCGGGAACGCCCCGGTGTAGGGCACCAGCCCGAACGTCGGCTTGTGACCGACGACGCCGCAGAAGGCCGACGGGATCCGGATCGAGCCGCCCTGGTCCCCGCCGATCGCGAGGTCCACCTCGCCGGCTGCCACCAGCGCCGCGCTGCCGCTGGAGGATCCACCGGTGGTGCGCTCGAGGTCCCACGGGTTGCGGACCGGTCCGGTCCTCGAGGTGTGCGACGCCCCCGAGAAGCACAGGTCCTCGCAGACCGCCTTCCCCGCGATGGTCGCGCCCGCGTCGAGCAGGCGGGTCACGACGGTGGCGTCCACCGCTGGCACGAAGCCCCGCACCGTCTCGGAGCCGTTCATCATCGGCACGCCGGCCACGGCGATGTTGTCCTTGATCGCCACGCGCCGCCCGGCCAGCGGGCCGACGTCGGAGCGGGTCAGCTCGGTCGTGACGTACCAGGCACCCAGCGCGTTCTCGGCCGGCGCCGCCCAGTCCCGGACGGGCTGCGTGGGCGCGACCTCGGCGTCGTACAGCGCGTCGACGACCGCCCACGAGCCCAGCAGTCCGGTGCCCGCGGCGTGGTAGAAGTCCAGGTCCTCGTCGGCGATGCCGAGCCGCAGCTCGTCCGCCAGGTCCCTGATCGCCGTTCGGGACGGCAGCTCCATGGCAGTTCCTCCTCTTCGTCGTTCCCTGGCGGCAGAGCGAACGCCCGGCGGCACGGCCCGGTCAATGGCCGTGGAGGGTCGAGGAGCCTGATGGATAGGGAGAGCCAAGGGCAGGCGAGCCAGGTCCATGCCGGACGCCGCCACCCGCGGAAGAGGGTTGACCGGCCCCCGGGCGGGGCGCAGTGTTGCTCCATGCCTGGGTGGTTCGAGATCAATGCCGCGGATCGGCCGGCTCCTCAGCGCCCGGAGTACTGGCGCAGCGCGGTCTGCGACCAGTTCGTGCCGCTGGCGGTCGAGCCGGGCGGCGGTGTGCTGCGCGGCCGGGTCGCCGGAGGCGACGTCGCCGAGCTGCGGCTGCGCCGGATCCGGGCCACCCAGCACGGCTTCGAGCGCCGCCAGCGCGACATCGGCGCCGCCGACCCCGAGGTGCTCCACCTGCTGCTGCTCGACCACGGCGAGACGCTGGTCGAGCAGGACGACCGGACGGCGACGATGGCGCCGGGCGACCTGCTGCTCTACGACAGCTCACGGCCGTTCCGGTTCCGCACGGCGGGCGACTTCCAGTTCACGATCTGCCTGATGCCCAAGCGGCTGCTGCCCGTGCCGGAGCGCGTCCAGCGCGGCTGGACGGCCCGGGCGCTGCCCACGCAACAGGGCGTCGCCGCGGCGGTCGCGCCCCTGCTCGCCTCCCTGGCCCGGCACGGCTCGACCGCCGACGCGGCGCAGCAGCTCGCGCTCCAGCAGGCGATGGTCAGCATGTACGTCGCGCTGCTGTCCGAGAGTGGCATCGCCGGGCGTCCACCCGCGGTCAACCTCTCGCTGGCAAAGTCCCACATCGCCCGGCACCTCAGCGATCCGCGGCTCTCACCGGCCGACGTCGCGGCGGCCTGCAGCCTGTCGCTGAGCTACCTCCACCGGCTGTTCGCCAACGACGGGAGCACCGTCGCCGGCCACATCCGCGAGCAGCGCCTCCAGGCGGCGCGCCGCGACCTGCTGCAGGCGACCGTGCAGGAGCCCGTGGCCCAGATCGCGGAGCGGTGGGGCATCACCGACCCTGCGCACTTCAGCCGGATGTTCAAGAAGCGGTTCGGCAGCTCCCCCGCCGACCTGCGCCGCCGGTGGCGCGTGGAGAACGTTGAGGCCCCGGGGCAGGCGTCCGGCGACGCCCGCCCCGGGGACGTGGGACTCAGGCCAGCAGCGCGTTGACGGACTTCTGCTCGGTGTAGGCGTCGATCGCCGACGCGCCGAGCTCGCGGCCCCAGCCGGACTGCTTGTAGCCACCGAACGGCATCGCCGCGTCGAAGGCGTTGTGGCAGTTGATCCAGACCGTGCCGGCCTTGATCTGGCGGGCGGTGCGGTGCGCCTTGGTGACGTCGCGGGTCCAGACCGAGGCCGCCAGTCCGTACGGCGTGTCGTTGGCCGCCGCGGCCACGCCCTGCTCCGCGTTGAACGGGGTCGCGACGACGACCGGACCGAAGATCTCCTCGCGGTAGACGCTGAAGGAGGAGTCGACGTCGACCAGGACCGTGGGCTCGACGTAGTAGCCGGTGTCGCCGTGGCGGCGACCGCCGGTCAGCGCCCGGGCGCCGTCGCGCAGGCCGGCGTCGACGTACCCGAGGACCCGGTCGAGCTGGGTCTGCGAGACGAGCGGCCCGACCTCGGTGGTGGGGTCGAGTCCGGGGCCGAGCTTGCTGGCGGCCGCGACCTCGGCGACGCGCGAGGTGAACTCGTCGAAGATCCGGTCCTCGACGAGCAGCCGGGTGCCGCTGGTGCAGGTCTGGCCTTGGTTGAACAGGAAGCCGGAGGCGGTGCCGGGTACGGCGAGGTCCAGGTCGGCGTCGGCGTACACGACCTGCGGGCTCTTGCCGCCCAACTCCAGCGAGACCTTCTTCAGGTTGCCCTTGGCGGCGTCGACGATGAGCTTGCCGACCTCGGTGGAGCCGGTGAATGCGATCTTGTCGACGTCGTCGTGCGCGGCCAGCGCGGCGCCGGCCTCGCCGTACCCGGTGACGACGTTGAAGACGCCGTCCGGCAGGCCGCACTCGGCCATGATCTCGGCGAGGCGGAGCGCGGTGAGCGGGGTGTCCTCGGCCGGCTTCAGCACGACCGTGTTGCCGCAGGTGAGGGCGACGGGGATCTTGAAGGCGGCCATGAGGAGCGGGAAGTTCCACGGCACGATGGCGCCGCAGACGCCGACCGGCTCGCGCAGCGTGTAGGCGTGCCACTGGGTGCCGGGCGCCCACGGGACCGAGACCGGGATGGTGCGGCCCTCGATCTTGGTGGCCCAGCCGGCGTAGTACTGGAAAAGCTCGGCGACCCAGGTGACGTCGACGGCCTGCGCGACGCCCGCGGACTTGCCGTTGTCGAGCGACTCGAGCTGGGCGAGCTCCTCGGCGTGCTCGTAGATCGCCTCGCCGATCTTGAACAGCAGCCGCTGGCGCTGGGCCGGCGTCCACAGCGACCACTCCCCCTCGAACGCCTTCCGCGCGGCCCGGACGGCGCGGTCGACGTCGGCGGCCTCGCCGTGCGCTACCTCGGTGAGCACCTGGCCGGTGGCCGGGTCACGGGTCTCGAACGTCCGGCCGGAGGCGGCGTCCACCCAGGCACCGCCGATGAACAGGCCCTTGGGGCGAGACAGCCACTCGCGCACCTGGGGCAGCACGGCGGTGTCGGTGGGGACGAGCAGGTCGGTCATGGTTCCTCCGTCAGGGATGGGTGATCGGTGCGGTGCGAGCGTCGTCCGCCCTGCCCCGCGGCGGTGTTCAGCTTCTGGACATTCACGGCGCCAGCAGCCGGTCGAGCACGACGGGCAGCTCGGCGAGCGCGTCGAGCGAGGCCATCCGCGCGCCGGCCTCGCGGGCGAACCGCCTGGCCTCGTCGTCGTCCGACGCCGGCGCGACCACCAGCAGCTCGTCGAGCCCGCGCGCGGCCGGCAGCGGGTCGACGTCGTCGGTGACCCGGCAGTCCGAGAGCAGCAGGGTGATCCGGCGCCGAGCCCGTGCGCCGGCGAGCTGCTCGCGCGCCGCCCGCAACGCTGCGTCGAGCGAGGTCATCCCGTGGCCACGCAGCCCGAGGACCCGTTCGACGGTACGACGGGCCGGGCTCGCCGTACCGAGGGCGACGACCGTCTCGGCACGGCGGTCGAAGGCCACCACCGCGAGCTCGCCACCCGACTCGGCCGACCTCAGGGCGCAGGCCGCGGCAGCCATCGCCGCGGTCGCGAGCCGCCGGCCGTCCATCGACCCGGAGCGGTCGACGAGCAGGCACAGCGCGGTCGCCGGCCGCTCCCACACCGACGCGGTCAACTCGTCGAGGGCCGGCGGGCGACCCTCGCCACGGGCCACGGCGACCGCCTCCAGGGAGGCGTCGAGGTCGAGGTCGCCTCCCCGATCGGCGCGGGTCGGGCGCAGCCGGCCGGCCCCGATCCGGCCGTGCGGACCGCTGCGCGCCCGCTCGATGACCAGCCGCGGCACGAGCGCCTGGACCCGCGCCCGCAGCGCGGGGTCCGTGGCCCGGCTCATCAGCGCGAGCAACGGCAGCACGTCGTCCGGGTCCTCGGCGACAGCCGCCTCGACCGCCGCGACGTCGAGCTCGCCGACCTCGGGCGAGAGCTCCTGGAAGCGCGGGTTGCGGGCCAGCTCGGCGCGGCCGTTGGTGCGGTCCGGCCGGCCGCGCCGGGACGCCGATGGTGGGTCGCCCGCCCCGACCGGGGGCGGGCTCAGGCTCCCCCCGGGCTCGGCTCCTCCTGCGTGCCATTTCGCGCCGGGTCGGCATCGGATTCGGAGCCACTTTCTGCCGGGTCGCCGAAATGGGTGCGGTAGAGCTCGGTGATGACCTCCTCGGGTCGCCGGGTGGACGCCTCGTCCACCCGCACCCGCCCGCTCAGCGCGACCAGGGCCGCGTCGAGGCCGGCCTGCCAGTCGTCCTCGGCGACGTCGCGGGCCCGGGCCAGCTGGTGGTTGATCCCGGCCAGGTCGATGGTGCCGCGCACCGACGAGCCGACCCGCAGCTCGGGGTGCTCGCGGGTCGCCCGCACCAGCGCGACCGCCCGATCCCGCCAGTCGTCGGACGGCACCGGCGCCCGTTGCGCGACGATCTGTGCCTCCGCCGACGCGGACTGGTAGCCCATCGCGATCCGGCAGGTCCGGTCGTAGACCGCCGAGGAGACGCGGGCGGTGCCGACGGCGTCGTACGGGTTCATCGCGGCGACGACCGCGAAGCCCGGCGCCGCACGGACCGGACCGAGCCGGGGTACGACGATCTCCCGTTCCGACATCACGGTGAGCAGGGTGTTCAGGGTCTCCTCCGGCACCCGGTTGAGCTCCTCGACGTACAGCAGGCCGCCCTCGCGCATCGCGATGAGCAGCGGCCCGTCGACGAAGACGTCGGGCTGGTAGCCGCGGCTCAGCACCAGGGCGGGGTCGAAGTGGCCGACCAGCCGGGCCGGGGTCAGCTCGGCGTTGCCCTCGACGAGGGCGAACGAGCGGTCCCGGCCGGCGGCGACCCGGCGCAGCAGGGTGGTCTTGCCGGTGCCGGGAGGGCCCTCGAGGACGACGTGGGCGCCACTGGCCAGCGCCGCCTCGAGGAGCTCGGTCTCCCGGGCCCGGTCGACGACCGCGAGCGCCGCGAGCACTGCGGTCATCAGTGCTCGTGGACGACGACGCCCCGGACGTTCTTGCCGTTGAGGAGGTCGTCGTACCCCTCGTTGACCTGATCGAGGGTGTAGGTGCGGGTGAGGATCTCGTCGAGCTTGAGGTCGCCGGACTGGTAGAGCCCGAGGATCCGCGGGATGTCGACGGTCGGGTTGCAGTCGCCGAAGAGGCTCCCGCGCAGCTCCTTGCGGAAGAGGGTGAGGATCGACCCGGGCAGCTGGATGTTCATCTCCTCCAGCTTGTTGAGGCCGGTGAGCACGACCTTGCCGCCCTTGCCGACCGCGTTGAAGCCGTCGGCGACGATCTCCGAGGTCATCAGGCCGGGCGTGAGGATCGCCGAGTCGGCCATCTGCCCGCGGGTCAGGTTGGTGATCGTCTCCATCGCCAGCTCGGCGGACTCGAAGGCGTGCGTGGCGCCGAGCTCCATCGCCTTCTCGCGCTTGTTGGCGAGCGGGTCGATCGCGATCACGTTCTTGGCGCCGGCGAGCGCGGCGCCCTGGACGGCGTTGATGCCGATGCCGCCGATGCCCATGATCACGACGGTGTCGCCGGCCTTGACCTCGGCGGTGTTGACGGCCGCGCCCCAGCCGGTGGGTACGCCGCAGCCCACCAGGACCGCCTTCTCCAGCGGGAGGTCGTCGTCCACCTTCACGCAGGAGTTCTGGTGGATGACGCCGTACTGGCTGAAGGTGCCGAGCATGCACATGGCGCCGTACTGGCCCGCGGGGCCGGTGATCGGGAACCGCTCGCCGGGCAGGTAGCCGTCGAGGATGGTGGCGCCCATGTCGCAGATCGACTGCTGACCGTTGGCGCAGTAGCGACAGGTGCCGCAGTTGGGGATGAACGAGCACACGACGTGGTCGCCGACCTTGACCCGGGTGACGCCGGGGCCGACCTCCTCGATGATGCCGGCGCCCTCGTGGCCCAGGACCATCGGCAGCCGGGCCTCCAGGTCGCCGTGGGCGATGTGGACGTCGGAGTGGCACAGTCCGGCGTGCGTGTAGCGGATCAGCACCTCGCCCTCGCGGGGCTTGTCGAGGGTCAGCTCCTCGATCACGATCGGCTTGCCGGTCTCGTAGACGACTGCGGCCTTGGTCTTCATGAGGGTTCTCCTGCTCTCGCGCCTGGGACGGCTGGGGTGACGCCCGCCACACTCGCAAGACCGGCCGCGCGCGAGTGTTCAGAAACTGGACAACCGCCTCCCAACCCTCGTCCGCATACTGTGACGGCCGCCACGTGGAGCGGATCAGCCGACGGATGGAGGACGCGTGACAACAGAGGCGCACGACCTCCGTGACCCGATCGCGGAGTCCTGGCGGCGCGCCGAGCTCGCCGGGCTGACGCCGGGCTCGGCGCTCGACCACCTCACGTACGGCGACGTCGACCACACCACCCCCCTGCAGGTGGCGGCGTCGCCGGTGCTCGACGAGCTCAACGAGCAGCTCGAGGGCACCATGTTCGGCACCCTCCTCGTCGACCGCGACGGCCGGATCGCCCAGCGCTGGTGCGGCGACAGCGGCGCCCGCCGGGCCTTCGACAACCTCGGGGTCGACGTCGGCGCCTCCCTCCTCGAGGAGGCGGTCGGAACCAACGCGCTCGGCACGGTGCTGGAGACCCGGACCAGCATCACGGTCAACGGCCGTGAGCACTTCGCGGTCGCCCTGCGCCGGTTCAGCTGCTACGGCCACCCGATCTTCCACCCGACCACCCGCCGGATCGAGGGTGTCCTCGACATCACGGCACTGATGGAGGAGGCCAGCCCGCTGCTGCCGGCCCTGGTGGCCCGCGCGGTCGCCGACATCGAGCAGCGGCTGCTGGACGGCAGCCGGGTCTCCGAGAAGCAGCTGCTGGCGGCCTTCCAGGCCGCAGCCAGCCGCCGGCGGGCCGTGGTCGCCATCGGCAACGACCTGCTGATGTCCAACCAGGCCGCTGCGGACCTGCTCGGGTCGACCGACGTGGCGCTGCTGCGGATGCTCGCCTCCGACGTACGCAGCGAGGCGTCGATCGAGCTCACCCTCGAGTCCGGCCTGGAGGTCCGGGTCGAGGCGGCCCGGGTCGGCGGCGCCCGCGGCGGCGCACTGCTCCACGTCGACCCGCACCGCGAGCCCCGGCGCCTCCGCCCCGCCACCGCCGTGCTCCCCACCCTCGCTCCCCTGCTGGTCGCGGGCCCGCCCGGCTCGGGCCGCACGACCGAGGCCCGCCGGCTGGCCGGCGCCCAGCCGGTGACCGTGCTGAGCGCCGCGTCGGCACTGCTCGACGGCTCCGACGTGTGGGCCCGCAACTTCGGCGCCCTGGTGCGCGCGGGACAGGGGTCGGTCTGCATCGACGGCGTCGACCTGCTGCCCGACGACCTGGTCGACCTGGTCGCCGCCCACCTCGCCGAGCGCCGGGCACCCCGGCTGGTCCTGGTGAGCGGTCCCCTCGACGGTCTCACCGGCCGGGCCGCCGGACTTGCCGGGGAGTGCACCGAACGCCGCCAGCTGACCCCGCTCGCCAGCCGGCCGCAGGAGATCCCCGAGCTGGTCCGCGCGATGCTCGTCGACCTCGGCGCGGACCCGTCGCTCCACTTCACGCCAGGTGCGCTCGGCGCGCTGTCCTCGCAGCCGTGGCCCGGCAACCTGCGGGAGCTGCGGGCCGTCGTCGAGCACGTCGTACGCCGCCGTCGTACCGGCGCCGTGGTCGTCGACGAGCTCCCCGAGGCCTACCGGACGCAGGAGCCGGCGCGCCCCCTCGCCCCCATCGACCGGGCCGAGCGCACCGTCATCGTCGCGGCGCTGCGTGAGCACGACGGCAACAAGGTGAAGGCCGCGCAGGCACTCGGGATCTCCCGCACGACGCTCTACGCGAAGATGCGGGCGCTGCGGATCACGGTCTACTGAGCCTCCAGCACTGGCCGGATACCCCAGATTTCGGTGATGTTCCCCTCCCTCGGCGCGTTGGACGATGCCGTGACGCCAACCGAAAGGGACCAGCATGCGTACTCCGGGCACAGCCGTGACATGGGCACTGGCAGGAGGGCTGGCCGTGACAGCCCTCGTCGGGCCCGCACCAGCAACCGCCGCGAGAACCGCGGCCGCGGCGTGCACGCCGGCCGCGAACATCCAGGCGATCATCGACGACTCCGGGTCGATGTCGCTGACCGATCCGAACCGGCTCCGGGTCCAGGCGATGAACCTGCTCATCGACGCACTGGCCCCCTCGCGGATCCTCGGCGCGACCGAGTTCGGGTCCGTCGAGGACAACGTCTTCGCGCCGGCGGCCGTCGGGCCGAACGCGGCAGCGATGAAGGCCTCGCTCGACACGTTGGTCCAGGCGGACAACGGCGGTACGGACTACAACCTGGCGTTCGACTCGGCGCGGGCGGTCAACCCCGGCGCCTCGGTCCGGATCTTCCTGACCGACGGTGGTCACAACGCCGGGGCCTACCTCAACACCCACCTCAACCCGGCCCCGCAGGCCCAGACGCCGACGTACGTCATCGGCTTCAGCCCCGGACTCGCCGCGCCCGAGGACCAGGCCCGGCTCCAGCAGATCGCGGCCGAGACCGGCGGTCAGTACTTCGCCCTCCCCGACGCGCAGGCACTGCAGCCGGTGATGAACGAGATCCAGACCCGGCTGACCTGCCAGTCGCCGCCCAAGACCTTCGTCGACACCGTCGCAGCGGGTGCCTCGAAGCACCACGGCGTGAAGATCAAGCGGAAGTCGCGGTCCGCGCAGCTGACGCTGACCTGGACCAGCCCGCTCGACGCGTTCAAGATCAAGAAGGTCAAGATCCAGCGCCACGGCCGGGTCGTCGCGACCAAGGGTCACCCGCTCAAGATCAAGACCAAGGGCGGTGCGACCTACCTGGTCATCAAGGTGACCAAGCTGGTCCCGGGCAAGCTGACCTTCGTCGTCAAGAACACCGCCGCCGGCTCGGGCGCACCGCAGGTCACCGTCACCACGCAGGTGAGCCAGAGCAAGGCGAAGAAGTAGGCGCCGGTCAGCCGGCGAAGTCGCCCGAGGCCTGCCGGACCTGGCGCAGCAGGTCGTAGGCGTCGGACTGCTGGTCGCCACTGAGGCCGGTCACCGCGAAGTCGATCGCGGTGACCGCCTTGGTGGCCCGGCGCACGGTCGAGCGGCCCTCGGGCGTGAGCCGGGCGAGGGTACGGCGGCGGTCGGCCTCGTCGGGCACGCGGACGACGTACCCCTGGGCCTCGAGGCGGTCGATCGCGCTGGTGACCGAGGTGGGGTGGACCATCAGCCGTTCACCGATCTTGCTCAGCGGCAGTGAGCCGTGCTGGCTGAACAGCAGCAGCACGAGCACCTCGTAACGGGAGAAGGTCAGCCCGAACGGCTTCAGCGCGGCGTCGAGCGCCCCGATCATCAGCTGCTGGACCCGCATCACCGACGTGGCCAGGCGCATGGCCGTCGCGTCGCCGAAGTGCTCCTCCCACAGGTCGCCGGCACGGTCGATCGGGTCGAACGGCAGGCGGGACTCAGGCATGCGCCAGACATTAGGGCATCCGAGGACTTTTCCAGATTACTTGGACGTCCTATTATCGGAGATCCAAGGAGTTTTGGAGGATCGATGCCCGAGCACGCCCTGCACGTCCCGCAGCACCCCGTCCGCCTGGTGACGGCGTCCAGCCTGTTCGACGGCCACGACGCCTCGATCAACATCATGCGGCGGATCTTCCAGAGCCAGGGCTGCGAGGTGATCCACCTCGGGCACAACCGCTCGGTCGCCGAGGTGGTCGAGGCCGCGATCGAGGAGGACGTGCAGGGCATCGCCGTGTCGTCCTACCAGGGCGGGCACGTCGAGTACTTCGAGTACCTCACCCAACTGCTCCGCGAGCGCGGCGCCGGGCACATCAAGGTCGTCGGCGGCGGTGGCGGCGTCATCGTCCACGACGAGATCAACCGGCTGCGCGAGTCGGGCGTCACCATCTTCTCCCCCGAGGACGGCCAGCGGCTCGGCCTGCCGGGCATGGTCAACACCGTCGTCGCGGCGTGCGACACCGACCTGTGGGAGACCGGCAGCGTCACCGCCGAGCAGGTCCTCAGCGGCGACCGCGCGGCGCTCGCGCGCGCCATCACCGGCGCCGAGCTCGGCCGGCTCGACCGGGCGCTGCTCGACCAGCTCTCCGAGGCCGCGGCCGCCCACGCTGTACCCGTCCTCGGGATCACCGGCACCGGCGGCTCCGGCAAGTCCAGCCTCACCGACGAGCTCGTACGACGCCTGCGCATCGACCAGCAGGACAAGGTCCGCGTCGCGGTGCTCGCCGTCGACCCGACCCGGCGCAAGGGCGGCGGCGCGCTGCTCGGCGACCGGATCCGGATGAACAGCCTCGACCTGACCGGCCACGGCCTGGACCGCAACCAGGTCTACTTCCGCAGCCTCGCCACCCGCGGCGCGCACGAGGTGCCCGAGCACCTCGACGACGTGCTCACCGTTCTCAAGTCCGCCGGCTTCGACCTCGTCGTCGTCGAGACGCCCGGCATCGGCCAGGGCGACGCGGCGATCGTGCCCTTCGTCGACACCTCCCTCTACGTCATGACGCCGGAGTTCGGCGCCGCGTCGCAGCTGGAGAAGATCGACATGCTCGACTTCGCCGACGCGGTCGCGATCAACAAGTTCGAGCGCCGCGGCGCCGAGGACGCGCTGCGCGACGTGGGCCGCCAGATGGTCCGCAACCGCGAGGCGTTCGGCAAGCAGCCCGCCGACATGCCGGTCTTCGGTACGTCGGCCGCCACCTTCGACGACGACGGCGTCACCGCGCTCTACCAGTTCCTGCGTGGCCTCCTCGCCGGCCAGGGCCTGGCCGCCGGCGAGGGCCTGCTCGCGCCGGTCGAGGGCAAGAAGTCGACCCGGATCCAGACCGTGCTGCCCGCCGACCGGGTGCGCTACCTCGCCGAGATCGCCGAGACCGTGCGCGGCTACCACGCCGACACCGAGGCCCTCGTCGAGAAGGCCCGCCGGGCGCAGCGCTTCGCCGCCGTGGCCGAGGAGCTCGCCGAGATCGAGGACCTCGCTGCTGCTGCGGCCCGGGCCAACGACGACCTGCCGCTCGACGTACGCGACCAGCTGGCCGCGTGGCCCGCGACCGTGGCGTCGTACGACGAGGACACGGCGACCAAGGGCCGCGAGTCGCTCTCCGGCAACCGGGTGCCGCGGGTCGCCGTACCCCGCTTCGCCGACCACGGCGAGCTGGTCCGCTACTGGCGCCGCGAGAACCTCCCGGGCCACTTCCCCTTCACCGCGGGCGTCTTCCCGTTCAAGCGCGCCGACGAGGACCCGGCCCGCATGTTCGCGGGCGAGGGCGACCCGTTCCGCACCAACAAGCGCTTCCGGATGCTCTCCGAGGGCCAGCCGGCCACCCGGCTGTCGACCGCCTTCGACTCGGTCACGCTCTACGGCCGTGACCCCGACGAGCGCCCCGACATCTACGGCAAGGTCGGCACGTCCGGCGTCTCCGTCGCGACGCTCGAGGACATGAAGGCGCTCTACGACGGCTTCGACCTGCTCTCCCCCACGACGTCGGTGTCGATGACGATCAACGGCCCCGCCCCGACGGTGCTGGCGTTCTACCTCAACACCGCGATGGACCAGGCCCGCGAGCGCGGCATCGACCCCTACGAGGCGATCAAGTCGATCCGCGGCACCGTCCAGGCCGACATCCTCAAGGAGGACCAGGGCCAGAACACCTGCCTGTTCTCCACGGAGTTCTCGCTGCGCTGCATGGCCGACATCCAGGAGTGGTTCATCCAGCAGCAGGTCCGCAACTTCTACTCGGTCTCGATCTCCGGCTACCACATCGCCGAGGCCGGGGCGAACCCGATCAGCCAGCTCGCGTTCACCCTCGCCAACGGCTTCACGTACGTCGAGTCGTACCTCGCCCGCGGCATGGACATCGACGACTTCGCGCCCAACCTGTCGTTCTTCTTCTCCAACGGCATGGACCCCGAGTACACCGTGATCGGCCGGGTCGCCCGGCGGATCTGGGCGGTCGCCATGCGCGACCGGTACGGCGCCAACGAGCGCTCCCAGAAGCTGAAGTACCACGTGCAGACGTCGGGCCGGTCCCTGCACGCGCAGGAGATGGACTTCAACGACATCCGCACCACGCTCCAGGCGCTGATCGCGATCTACGACAACGCGAACTCGCTGCACACCAACGCCTACGACGAAGCCGTCACGACCCCGTCGACCGAGTCGGTGCGCCGCGCCCTGGCGATCCAGCTGATCATCAACCGCGAGTGGGGCCTGGCCTCCAACGAGAACCCGCTCCAGGGCTCCTACGTCGTCGACGAGCTCACCGACCTGGTCGAGACCGCCGTCCTCGCCGAGTTCGACCGGATCTCCGAGCGCGGCGGCGTCCTCGGCGCCATGGAGACCGGCTACCAGCGCGGCCGGATCCAGGACGAGTCGATGCTCTACGAGCACCGCAAGCACGACGGCACCCTGCCGATCATCGGCGTCAACACCTTCCGCGCCCCCGACGCCGGCGACGGCACGCCCGACGAGATCGAGCTGGCTCGCGCCACCACGGAGGAGAAGGAGTCCCAGCTGGTCCGGCTCCGCGACTTCCAGGCCCGCCACACCGACGACGCCACCGCCGCGCTCGCCCGCCTCCGCGAGGCGGCCACGAGCGGCGAGAACATCTTCGCCGTCCTCATGGACGCCGCCCGGGTGTGCTCGCTGGGTCAGGTCACCGAGGCGTTCTTCGAGGTCGGCGGGCAGTACCGCAGGAACGTGTAATCGGGCCCGGCTGGCTGCGGCTTCATCACGGGATGTAGGCGAGCCGTCACTTCCCCTGCGGAGTTCCACACGGGAAGTGACGGCTCGCCTACATCCCGTGATGAATCATTTTCCGGGGTGATGTCGAAGCCGGCCGATCCCGTACGACGTAGGTTCGTAAGTCACCCACCAACGAACCGAAGGACTGATCAAGATGCCGCGCTTCATGGGACTCGTGCGAATGGAAGAGGGACAGGGCAACCCGCCGCAGGCGCTGTTCGACGCGATGGACGTCTACATCGGGGAGCAGGCCCAGAAGGGCCACTTCCTCGACGGTGGCGGGCTGTTCGGGCTCGAGGACGCCATCAACTTCGTGGTCCGCACCGGCGAGGTCACCCGGGTCGACGGCCCGTACGCCGAGGCCCGCGAGGCCGTGGGCGGCTGGGCGCTGCTGCAGTACGACACCCTCGAGGAGGCGATCGCCAACCAGGAGGAGTTCGCCGACCTGCACGCCAAGCACTGGCCCGACTGCAAGATGGTCGCGACCCTGCGGCAGATCTCGGAGGCTCCGCCCGAGGCCGCCGACGCCTGAGCACCACCCGCACCGACGTCGTTGCCGTGCGGCCAGCTCTAGGCTGGCCGCATGGCCGACGCCACCACCGCCGACACGATCACCGCCACCTGGCGGCAGGAGTCGGCCCGACTGGTCGGTGCGCTCGCCCGGATGACCCGGGACGTCGACCTCGCCGAGGACCTCGCGCAGGACGCACTGGTCGCCGCCCTCGAGCAGTGGCCGTCGGCCGGCGTACCGGACAACCCGGGCGCCTGGCTGATGACGACCGCCAAGCGCCGCGGTATCGACCACATCCGGCGCGCCGAGACGCTGCGTCGCAAGACCGAGGAGCTCGGCCATGCCGCGGAGGAGGTGAGCCCGATGCCCGACCTGGAGTCCCAGGTCGACCACATCGAGGACGACGTCCTGCGGTTGGTCTTCCTCTGCTGCCACCCCGCGCTCACCCCCGAGTCCCGCGCCGCGCTCACCCTGCGCCTGGTCGGCGGCCTCACCACCGACGAGATCGCCCGCGGCTTCCTCGTGCCGAGCACCACGATGGGCCAGCGGATCTCGCGGGCCAAGAAGACGCTCACCGAGGCCGGCGCCGAGCTCGAGCTGCCGACCGGCGCCGAGCGCACGCAGCGCCTCGACGACGTGATGGCGGTGGTCTACCTCGTCTTCACGGAGGGGTACGTCGCCACGGCGGGTGACGACTGGACCCGCCCCGACCTGGCGCAGGAGGGCATCCGGCTGGCCCGCCTGCTCGCGGGCATCGCACCCGACGAGCCCGAGGTGCACGGCCTGCAGGCCCTGCTGGAGCTGCAGGGCTCCCGGCTCCCGGCCCGCACCGACGCCGACGGCGCTCCGGTCCTCCTCGACGACCAGGACCGCACCCGCTGGGACGCGCTGCTGGTCCGACGGGGCCTCGCCGCCCTGCGCCGGGCCGAGGAGATCGCCGCGCGCGGGGTGCCGATCGGCCGCTACTACCTGCAGGCCGCGATCGCCGCCGAGCACGCCAAGGCCGCGACGGCCGCGGCCACCGACTGGCCCCGGATCGCCCGTCTGTACGACGTCCTGGCGGCCGCCGCTCCCGGTCCCGTCGTCGAGGTCAACCGCGCCGTCGCCCACGGCAGGGCAGCCGGCCCGGACGCCGGCCTCGCCGTCCTCGCGGCGCTCCCGGCCGACGCACTGCGCGACTCCCCGCTGCTGCCGAGCGTGCGCGGCGACCTGCTCGAGCGGACCGGCCGGCACGCGGAGGCGGCGGAGGAGTTCGACGAGGCCGCTCGTCGTACCCGCAACGGCGACGAGCGGACCCTGCTGGAGCGCCGGGCAGCACAGGCCCGCGGCACCACCTGACCGCTCCCGGTCCCGCCCGATGGAAATGGGAGGAGACCCGGACCGACCGACTGAGACCATCACGGCGTGCCGACCACGACCACCGCCGAGGGAACCCGCGTGCAGTTCGCGGCCCTGGCGGCGGTCACCATCGTGACCGGGGTCGTGAGCAGCCTGGGCGCCCCGCTCGTCCCGGCCGTGGCCGCCGAGCAGGGGGTGCCGCTCAGCACCGCGCAGTGGGTGCTGACCGCCGCCCTGCTGGCCGGGGCCATGGTGACGCCGGTCCTCGGCCGACTCGGCACCGGGCCGCTGCGCCGCCCTGTCCTCCTCGGCGGGCTGGGCGTCGTCCTCACGGGCACCGTGCTGTGCGCGCTCCCGCTCGGGATCGGCCCGATGATCGCGGGCCGCGCACTGCAGGGCGTCGGGATGGCCCTGGTCCCGCTCGCCTTCGCCTATGCCCGTGAGCTGTGGTCCGGCGCCGAGCTCCTGTCGCGCCTGTCCCTGATGTCGGTGGCCATCGTGAGCGGCGCCGGGCTCGGCTACCCGGTGTCCTCCCTGGTCGCCGAGCACCTCGGGATCCGAGGCGCCTACGCGTTCGGAGCGGTGCTGGTCTCCGTCACCGCCGTCCTGGCGATGCGCCACCTGCCTGCTGCCCGCGAGGGGGAACCGCAGCCCGTGGATGCCGTGGGCGCCCTGCTCCTGTGCACGGGCACGCTCGGGTTCCTGCTGGCCACGAGCCAGGGCGAGCAGTGGGGCTGGGACCGGCTCCCGACCATCGCCGTCGGCGGCGGTGGCGTGGCCCTCCTCGTCACCTGGGTCGCCTGGAGCCTCGCGCGGACCCGCCGCGGCCGCGCGTCGCTGGTGGACCTGCACCTCGCGCTGCGCGCCGGACTCCGCGCCCCCAACGTCGTCACCGTCGCGATCAGCATCAGTCTCTACGGGCTCTTCACGCTCGTCGTGGTCCTCATCCAGGCCGACGGCTCGGCCGGGTTCGGCCTGCACGCGGGTCTCGCGGTGAGCGGCCTGGCCCTGGTTCCGTACGCCGTCGGCAGCATCACCTCCAACCGGCTGGCCCTCCTCGTCGCCCGGCACGGCGGCACCCACCTGCTGCTGCCCGTCGGCTGCCTGGTGTTCGGCTCGTCGCTCCTCCTCCTGGCCGAGTGGCACGACGCCGTCTGGAAGGCCTTCCTCGCCATGGCGCTGGGCGGCCTCAGCGGCGGCCTCACCTTCTCCTCGATGGCCATGCTGATCGTGCCCAATGTGACCGCCGAGGAGACCTCGAGCGCGATGGCGTTCAACCAGCTGCTGCGGTACGTCGGGTTCGCGACCGGTTCGGCTCTCACCGTGGCCCTGCTCGACGCGTGGGGCGCGGATGCGGACGCCTTCCGCGCCACCGGCCTGACCATGGCCGGGATCTGCGTGGTCGCAGGCGTGTTCGCGACTCTGGACCGGGGCGCTACCGCCCGCGCAGGGTGACGGACGGCGCGACGCCGTACCGCTCCCGGTAGGAGGCGGCGAACCGGCCGAGGTGCGCGAACCCCCAGTGGACGGCGACCTCGGAGACGCTGTCGGCGCCACCGGCGAGCAGGTCGGCGTGGACCCGCTCGAGCCGGATGGCGAGCAGCTGCTGGGTCGGCGTACGACCGAGGTAGCGCTGGAAGCCCTGCTGCAGCCGGCGGATCCCGACCCCGGACGCGGTGGCGAGCTCGGCGGCGGTCCAGTCACGCGCCGGGTCGGCCTCCATCGCCTCGACCACCCGCGAGACGATCCGCGGGCGGATCGTGCCGCAGCCCGGCTCCTCGGGGAAGCAGGCGGCGACGAAGGCGGCGGTGAGGGTGCCGGCGAGGCGCCGGCCGACCCGCTCGTCGCGGACGAGGACCGGGTTGCGCAGCGCCTCGGTGCCGATCGAGCCGAGCAGGCCGATCCAGGCGCGGCCGCCGTCGGTGCGCAGGTCGACCTGGGCGGGCAGCCGGTCGGTGGTGAGCCCGACGAGTGCGGTCACCTCCTCGGCGAGGTAAGCCCGCTCGACCCGCATCCCGACGATCGAGCAGTCGGCCGACCAGCGGGTCATCCGGGTGTGCTCGTCGGGCGGACAGACCGTCGCCTGCCCGTCGAGGGAGAGCACGTGGTGGCCGCCGACGTTGGCCTCGAGCACACCGCTGCGCGGGACGTTGACCGCCCAGGCGCCCGGGTGGTCGGACTCGACGGCGACCTCGGAGCCCCAGCCGATCCGGGCCAGTCGGACCGGACCGAGGTCGACGGCGCGCAGGTCGGCCGGTCCGGCCGGGCTCCGCTTGATCGCCAGGTCGTGGGGGAAGTAGGCCCGCGCGACGGCGTCGGAGAAGTCGCCCAGCTCGTGGGAGGACGCGGTCAGGGTGCCGGTCACGCAGCTCACCCCCTTCTCGGTGACGCCCATCACAGTACCGGCGCAACGTTGTCCGGAAAACGCACCCGATCCACCCCGCTGCGCATTGCGGACAGTCCCTTCGCCGAGCGGATCGCCGCACCCGTCGTACCGGCCTAGCGTCCCCGTCCACCCACCTGATACCGACCCCCGTGGTCCCGAACGACGAGGAGGAGCCATGGACCCGCACACGCTGCGCTCGACCTTCGGTCGCTTCGCGACCGGCGTCACCGTCATCACCTGCCGTACTCCCGACGGCGCCCACCACGGCGCGACCGTCACCGCCTTCACCCCGATCTCCCTGGACCCGCCGCTGGTCCAGGTGGCGCTGACCCGCACGTCGAAGGCGGCGGCGTACCTCGACGGCGCGTCCTTCGCCGTCAACGTGCTCGCCGCCGACCAGGTCGACGTGGCGATGCACTTCGCGGGCCGCCCGAGTGCGGACCCGCTGCCCTGGTGCGACGGCTCGGTCGCACCCTCCCTGCGCGGTACGGCGGCCACCATCACCTGCCGCGCGCACCGCACCGACGACGGCGGCGACCACCTGCTGTTCCTCGGCGAGGTGGTCGACGTCGTCAGCACCGATCGTCGTCCGCTGCTCTTCCACGACAGCGCCTTCCACCAGATCGGCCGCCGTTCGTCCGACGTCGTCTGGCTCGGCTGCCAGGACGACCCCCACACCAGCTGGTTCGGCGCGCTCGTGCCGGCCGACACCCACTACTGAGGAGAACCCGAGATGACCGACACCCTCGCGCCCGAGACCGCCGTCGTGCCCGACGACGGGCCGCCGACCGTCAACCCCGCCGCCGACTCCCCCGCCAACAAGCAGACCAACTTCGCCTCTCGGCCGATGACCGGCGACGAGTACGTCGAGAGCCTGCGCGACGGCCGGGAGATCTACCTCAACGGCGAGCGGGTCGAGGACGTCACCACGCACGCGGCGTTCCGCAACCCGATCCGGATGACCGCCCGTCTGTACGACGCCCTCCACACCGGCCCGCACGTCGACGAGCTCACCGTGCCCACCGACACCGGCAACGGCGGCGTGACCATGCCGTTCTTCAAGACGCCGACGTCGTCGGCCGACCTGCTCAAGGAGCGCGACGCGATCGCGCGCTGGGCGAAGATGACCTGGGGCTGGATGGGCCGCAGCCCCGACTACAAGGCGTCCTTCCTCGGCACGCTGCACGCCAACAAGGAGCTCTACGCGCCGTTCCAGGACAACGCCGAGCGCTGGTACCGCGAGTCCCAGGAGAAGGTCCTCTACTGGAACCACGCGATCATCAACCCGCCGGTCGACCGCAACCTGCCGCCCGACGAGGTCGGCGACGTCTACATGAAGGTCGAGAAGGAGACCGACGCCGGCCTGATCGTCTCCGGCGCGAAGGTCGTCGCGACCGGCTCGGCGATCACCAACTACAACTTCATCGCCCACTACGGCCTGCCGATCCGCAAGAAGCAGTTCGCGCTGATCTGCACCGTGCCGATGGACGCGCCGGGCGTGAAGCTGATCTGCCGGACGTCGTACACCCAGCAGGCCGCGCAGAACGGCACCCCGTTCGACTACCCGCTGTCGAGCCGGATGGACGAGAACGACACCATCTTCATCTTCGACAAGGTGCTGGTGCCCTGGGAGAACGTCTTCATGTACGGCGACGTCGACCGCATCAACGCGTTCTTCCCGCAGTCCGGCTTCCTGCCCCGGTTCACCTTCCAGGGCTGCACCCGCCTCGCTGTGAAGCTCGACTTCATCGCCGGCCTGCTCATGAAGGCCCTCGAGACCACCGGCTCCGGCGACTTCCGCGGCGTGCAGACCCGCGTCGGCGAGGTCATCGGCTGGCGCAACCTGTTCTGGTCGCTCACCGAGTCGATGGCCCGCGACCCCGAGCCGTGGGTCGGCGACGCCGTGATCCCGAAGCTGGAGTACGGCCTGACCTACCGGATGTTCATGATCCACGGCTATCCGCGGGTCAAGGAGATCATCGAACAGGACGTCGCCTCCGGCCTGATCTACCTGCCGTCCGGCGCCGCCGACTTCAAGTCCGCCGAGGTGCGCCCGTACCTCGACAAGTACGTCCGCGGTTCCAACGGCATCACCGCGGTCGACCGGGTCAAGGTGATGAAGGCGCTGTGGGACTCGATCGGCACCGAGTTCGGCGGCCGGCACGAGCTGTACGAGCGCAACTACTCCGGCAACCACGAGAACGTGAAGGCCGAGCTGCTCTTCGCCGCCCAGAACCGGGGCATCGTCGACCAGATGAAGGGCTTCGCCGACGAGTTCCTCGGTGAGTACGACCTCGACGGCTGGACGGTCCCCGACCTCTTCTAGTCCGGGCGGGCTCCGGCGACCGCGGTCCTGCCGCCCTCCGGGGATGCAGGACCGCGGTCAGGAGCCCGAGGACAGCAGGAAGATGAACCCCGCGCACAGCCCGCCGAACACGATCATCGTCAGGGCTGCTCCGGCCAGCATGCCGACGCCCCAGGGCCGGGTGCGCGGCCTGGCGAGGAACGGGATCGGCAGGAGCAACGGGACCACGATCCCACCGACGACGCCGATCCCGATCGGCGTGCCGTCGTAGTTGTTGGCCTGGGTCGAGAAGGCGCTGCCGATCGCCAGACCGAGGAGGGGGCAGGCGACGGCGAGCAGCGGCCCGATCAGGAGTCCGCCGAGCAGGTAGCCGAGGAGCTTGTTGGTCGTCTCCGGCGGCCCCTGCTGCGGCGGCGGGAAGGACCCGGGCGGGAACTGCTGGCTCATCTCGACTCCTTCACCTGATCCACCACCACACGCCGACCCCGCCCGCGACGACGAGCGCCCCAAGATAGGCCAGCACCAGCCGGGTGTCGCCCAGCAGGCACCGCGACCGCAGCAGCCCGGCGCGGCGGGCCCGGGCGTACCCGACGAAGCCCAGGGCCGCGAACCCGAGGAGCGCGACCGGGCCGAGCAGCCAGCCGAGCAGCGCCACCGTCGCGAACACGCACAGGCGCAGCGGGTCGGGCAGCTCGCTGTCGGCTCCGGCCCGGTCCGTCGGCTCCACCCGGGCCGGTGTGACCAGCCGCGGGTCCCGATCCGCGGCGCTCACCGGGCGGTCTCCCCCGTCGCCGTCGACAGCCGGGTGCGGGCCAGCGGCTCCCACGCCTGCAGGGCGCAGAAGGGAGCGCACTGGTGACCGCCGGTCGTGTCGTTGACGGTGGCCACGTGCACGCAGCACTGGGTGAGTCGCTCCTCGATCATCGTGTTCATGTCCATGAACGGCTTGACCGTGACCCGCAGGACCCGTTCGCCGAGCAGGCGGCGCAGTCGTTGCTGCTGCCCGGGCAGCCGGGTGGCCGCCAGCGTGGCCAGGGTGCCGATGCCGAGGTCGCAGCTCTGGCAGATGTCGCGCCAGATGTTCGCCATCGAGGGATGACTGAGGCTGGACTGCTCCGAGAGCAGGTCGAGCAGGGAGTCCTTCACGACCCGCCGCAGGTCGGCCGGGATGGAGTCGTCGGCGATCCGGTTGGCCAGCAGGTCGGGCTCCAGGTCGAGCCACTGCTTGAGCCGCTCCGGGCCGATCAGTGACACCAGGGAGCGCCAGGTGCCGGCGTCGTCGCGCAGCAGGTAGCCGACCGAGCAGCAGTGCGGGTGGCTGCACGGCAGCGCGGTGAGGTCGCGCCACCCGACGATGCCGCCGGTCTGCGGGCCGAGCCGGGCCAGCACCCCGGTGTGGGTGAGCCGGTCCAGCGGGTCGATGCCACTCGACCGACCGCTGCCGAAGACCGGCTGGATCGTCACGCCACCGACGTACGGCGTGTCGAGGGCGCGCTTGACCACGAACCCGATCTCGTCGTCGTTGACGCCGAGCGCGGCGGTCATGGTCAGCGTCGTGAAGATGCCCCGGCTCGACAGGCGCTCGATCGCGTCCTCCTTGAAGCGCCGGATGTCCGCCCCACGATGGTGCGTCGACGCCTCGGCGCTCTGGCCGTCGTACTGCAGGTAGACCTCGACCCGCTCGCGGTGGCGGGTGAGCAGGTCGAGCAGCGCGTCGTCGCGAGCGATGAGCAGGCCGTTGGTGTTGACCAGGATCCGCACGACCGGGCGCTGCGCCACCTCGTCGAGGAGCTCGGCCAGGTGGGGGTACAGCGTCGGCTCCCCGCCCGAGAGCATGAGGACGTCGATGCGCCCGTTCTCGCGGGAGATCCGGGTGTCGATCGAGGCGAGCACCTCGGCCAGCGGGGCGACGCTCGCCAGGGCCGGGGAGGACTCGGCGAAGCAGGTGGGGCACTTCAGGTTGCAGTGGTCGAGCAGGTCGGCCAGCAGGATGCAGGTGTGCTGGGTCTGCATCTCGGGCAGCCCGTCGGCGTACGCCGCCGGCACCGGGGCGAAGTTGCCGAGCAGGTCGGGAGCATGGACCTTCGTCGGTGCCGTCCACTGCTCGAGCCAGGTGAGGATCTCCGGCGACTCGTCGTAGAGCGTGCGGACCAGTCCGTGTCGTGCGCAGCCGCGCTCGAGCCACACCCGGTCGTCGCGGACCGCCAGCCAGCCGCTGAGTCGCGCCACCTGGTCGAGGGGCCGGGTCGGCTCCTCCTCGTGGCACAGCGGGCAGAACGCGTTGACGTAGCGGTGGATCCGGTCGCCACGCAGCGGCATGCCCGCCCCGCGGGGCGCCTTCATGCGGCCGCTCCGGCCGGCGTACGACGCAGCCCGCGGTAGGCGCCGCGCCGCCACTGCCACCCGATCCGGGCCAGCACCAGTGGCACCGTCGCGAGTAGGAAGAGCTGCGGCCGGGTGAGACCGACCCAGACCACCTCGTTGCCACGCACGAGCTCGACCAGGAAGCGGAAGATGCCGTAGGCCGCGACGTACCAGACGAAGGTCGTGCCGGGCGGCAGGTCGGCGCGGCGCAGCCACCACCACAGCACCGCGAACGCCGCCAGGTGGAAGGCGATCTCGTAGGCGAACGACGGATGCAGGGGTACGCCGGCCGCGACGCTGAAGCGAGCGGCGTCGGCCTCGTCGAGCCGGACCCCCCAGCCGTGACCGGTGGGGGTGCCCGGCTTCTCGGTGAGCAGGCAGCCGATCCGGCCGACGGCCATGCCGAGGGCGACGGCCGGGGCGAACAGGTCGCCGGTGCGCACCCGGTAGCCGACGAGACGCTTCGTCACGTGCACGCCCAGCCAGGCGCCCACCAGGCCGCCGAGGATCGACCGGTTGCCGTAGAGCCACTGCTCCGGCAGGGATGCGTTCGCCCGCAGGTCGAGGTGCTGGGCCCAGGTGCCCAGACGCATCAGCAGCGCAGCACCGACGAGGGCGCCGGTGACGACGTAGATCAGCCGCTCGTCGGTCTGGCCGCGGCGTCGAGCCTCCAGCACGAACACGGTCGCAGCCACGGCGACTCCGAGCCCGACGAAGACCTCGTGGATCCAGGCCGGCCCGAGCGTCAGCTGCATGGGCGCCATCGTGCCACGGCCCGACGGCGCCCCCGGTGGATCCGGGCGGTCAGCGCCCGGCGAGCTCCAGCTCGGGCGCGCCGGCCGGGAGGTCGGTGGGAACCGACCGGGGCGAGAGCACCGCGTTCACGACGCCGGCGACGACGACCACGGCAGCGGCCGCGATCGGCATGAACAGCGCGGTCGAGGTGCCGAAGCGGTCGGCCAGGTTGCCGGTGACGGCGGAGGCCAGGGACTGGCCCACGATGACCGCCGAGCCGAGGATCGTCATCACGGTGGCGGACCGGCCGACCGGGCTGCGCAGGGCACCGAGGCTGTACTGGGTCACCATCGTGGGCCCGATGCCGCAGCCGATGAGCAGCAGCACGGCGCACATGGCGGCGACGGACGAGGCGAACGGCAGCAGCGCGGCGCCGGCGAGCATGGCGGTGCCGAAGACGAGCCAGCGGGCGCGCAGCGAGAAGGCGGACGGGAACAGCGCCACGCCGAGGGCCAGAGCGGCGGAGCCGATGCCCATCACGCCGTACACGAGGCCGGCGGACTCCGCACCCCCGTGGTCGGCCATGAAGGAGGTCAGCGAGGTCAGCATCGAGCCGAAGAACAGGCCGACGCCGAAGATGCCGGCGACCACGGCCAGCAGCGCCGGCCGGGCGATCTCGCGCGCCGGGGCGGGCGGGGCGGCCTGCTCGTCGGCACCGGCCGCGGCGAGGGCCGAGGGGTGCAGCGCGAAGGCGGTCACGAACACCAGCGTGAGCAGGGCCGCGCCGGCGACGGGCGCCCACGGGTCGAGCGTCGTACCGAGGATGCCGACCACGAACGGACCGACGATGAAGACGATCTCGTCGGCCGCCGACTCGTAGGCCATGGTCGCGTCGAAGGTGCGCGAACGACGTCCGGGCGCGATCCGCGCGCCGATGATCTGGACCAGGCGGCTGCGCGACATGGGCGCGATCTGCGGGGCGCTCGCGCCCACCAGGTACGCCACCCCGAGCACGGCCGCGGCGGGCAGCGGGCTGTAGACCACCCACGCCATCAGGCCGAGCGCCGTCGTCGACGCGACGCCGCTGGCGAGCAGCACCCGGCGCTGGCCGAACCGGTCGGCGGCCGCGCCGAGCAGCGGGCCGACGGTCGCGGCGCCGAGGCCGACGACCGCGGAGTTGAGCCCGCCGAAGGCGAGCGAGTCACGACCGGCGACGACCAGGGTCAGCACGCCGACGACCATCATCGCGTAAGGCAGGCGCGCGACCAGCGCGATCGGGAAGTACGACGCACCGGCGGCACGCACCAGCGTCGGGGAGTGATCAGGCATGTCCTTCGTCCAAGGTGGTTCGGGTGCCGCCTTGGACCGCCGGTCGAGCCGGCGCGAGGTAGATACACGCAGTGGATCTGTTCATCTCAGGGTACGCCGCGTGTGGGGCACCGCCCAATCATCGGCGGGGTTCAGTAGGGTCCGGGCATGAGCACGCAGCCGACGTACGACCAGCTCGTCACTCTCCCCGCGTTCGCGGTCCAGCCGGTCCCCAGCGCGTTCGAGGACAGCAATGGCTTCCTCAACGTGCGCCACTACCTCGGCATCGGCAGCGAGGGCCTCGACGAGTCGCTCTACGACATCGGGATCCCGTTCAACTGGCCGGTGCTCAGCGGCTTCGCCTGCCTGTCGGCCGAGCACCACCTGACCTACCTGCACGAGCTGCGGACCGGCGACGAGATGTCCGTCCGAGTGCGCCTGCTCGGCCGCTCCGAGCGCGCCGCGCACGCACTGGTCTTCGTGCTCGACGACACCAACCAGCGCATCGCCTGCGTGTTCGAGGAGATCTTCCTCTGCGTCGAGATCGCCGACCGCAAGACCGCGCCCTGGCCCGCCGACATCGCCGCCGGCCTCGACAAGCGGGTCGCCGAGCACGAGGCGTTCGACTGGACGCCGGTCACCTCGGGTTGCCTCAAGCTGCGTTAGTCAGTCTGTCGGGCGCCCCCTCGGGACTGGTGCGCTGCGTGAGCGACTCACGGTGTTGGTTTGGCGCTCGCTCCGCTCGCGCATGTCGCGCCGCCTGCCAACGCCGTTTCTTCCTCCCCCGCTCGCTCGTTCCTCGCTCGCTCCTCCGTCCAGAAACGGCGGGCGGCGCGACGGAAACCCCGCTCGGGACTGGTGCGCTGCGTGAGCGACTCACGGTGTTGGTTTGGCGCTCGCTCCGCTCGCGCATGTCACGCGCGCTTTTGCGCGTCGCCTTCCTCCGCTGCGCTCGCTGGCGCTCGCTCCGCTCCGCTCCGTCCAGGCAACGCGGCGCGCGCGACGGAAACCACGTCCGGACTGGTGGGTCTCTTGCAGGACGCGCCAACCCGAACGGGGCGCCCATCGATACCCTCTGCACGTGAGTGACCTGCCCGTCCTGACGGCCGAGGAGCAGCGCGTGCTGGGGAGCCTCCTGGAGAAGGAGGTCACGGTGCCGGCGTCGTACCCGATGACGCTCACCGCCGTGCGCACCGCCTGCAACCAGCAGAGCAGCCGCGAGCCCGTCGTGGACTACGACGACGACCTCGTGCACCACACGCTGCGCGACCTCAAGCAGCGCGACCTCGTCGCGGTCACGTGGGACGACCGCGGACGGCGCACGCTCAAGTACCTCCAGACGCTCGCGGCGCGGCTCGACCTCGCTGAGGACGAGCGAGCCCTGATCACCGTGCTGCTGCTGCGTGGCCCGCAGCCGCCGGGTGCACTCCGCACGCGCACCGAGCGGCTGCACCCCTTCCCCGACCGGGATGCCGTCGAGGCGTGCCTGCAGCGGCTCGCCCAGCGCGAGCAGCCGCTCGTCCGGGTGCTGCCCAAGCAGCCCCGTGAGCAGGACGCCCGCTGGATCCACCTCCTCGGGCCCGTCGACCTTCCGGCCGCAGCGGCCGGCGCGGCGCCGCCGGCCGTCGACCGCGACGCGGTGCTCGCCGCCGGCCCCGAGACCCGTGACGCGAAGGTGCGGGCGGCCTATGCCGCCGTGGCGACGGCGTACGCCGATGCCCTGACCGGCGAGCTCGACGCGCTGCCGTTCGAGCGGTGGCTGCTCGACCGTGTCGCCACGCACGCCGGCACCGACCCGGTCGTCGAGGTCGGGTGCGGGCCGGGCCACGTCACGGCGTACCTCGCCGAAGCCGGCGCCGACGCAACCGGGCTCGACCTCACGCCCGAGATGGTCGCGCAGGCGCGGGAGCGCTACCCGGACGGCGTCTACGAGGTCGGCGACCTGCGCACCCTCATGCGCCCGGTCAACGGCTCGGGATGGGCGGCCGTCCTGGGCTGGTACTCGCTGATCCACCTCGCCGCATCCGAGTTGCCCGGGGCGGTCGAGGCGCTGACCCGACCGATGAGCTCCGACGGGCTCCTCGTGCTCGCCCTCCACGCGGGGGCGGAGGTGCGCCACCACGACACCTGGTTCGACCACGAGGTCGACCTCGACGTGGTCCTCCACGAGCCGGCCGACGTCGTCGCGCTCGTCGAGCGGGCAGGACTCGTCGACGTCGAGTGGTACCGGCGCGGGCCGGTCATCGCCCGCGGCGAGACCACCGAGCGGCTGTACGTCGTGGCCCGCAAACCGCGCTGACGCCTACTGCTCCTCGACCAGGACCCGGATGCTGGGCAGCTGCGCCAGCCCGTTGACGACGACGGAGAACACGAGCAGCACGACCGCCCAGTCCTCGTGGCCGGCGTCCCACAGGGCCAGGCTGGCCAGGCCGAAGACGACGACCTTGGCCAGCGGGCGAACCAGCGGGCCGCCGTACGGCGCCTTCGGCGAGGCCAGGAAGAACCAGACGGTCATCGCCAGCAGGGGCAGCAGCCACACGAGCAGCCACCGCGGGCTGCGGTCCCAGCCCCAGACCCCGAACGCTGCCACGGCCAGCAGCTCGTCGAGGAAGACCAGGGCCAGGACCGACCACCCGAAGATCGCGTTCACGGGCTGATCATGGCACGCAGCCGCGGGGTCTCGTGACGCCTCGATCGTCCCCTCGCTGGCGCTCGGGACCGATCCGACGCTCCTCGACCTTCGGCCTTCACCAGCGCCTTCGCAAGCTCAGGCGCGGCGGCCTCACTTCCAGGCCCGGACCCAGTCGACGGCCATCGTCGCCGACGTCGGGGTGTCGGGCGTGATCGCGTTCCAGCGGCCGCCGAACACCTGGGTGAGGACCAGGTAGAAGGGCTGGTCGAAGGGCTGCGGGGCGACGAGCGGCGCCGACGGCGTCCACGAGTGGGTGAAGCAGACCCGGTTGTCGTAGAGGAAGCGCATCGAGGTCGGCGTCCACTCCACGGCGTAGCGGTGGAACTGGGTGCCGGAGTTGGCGACCGGGCAGTTGTAGCCGCTGCTCAGCGCAGTGTTCTCGCCGGCGTAGTGGACCGACGGGTAGACGTTCTTGGGCGCGCCGCTGAACCACTCCGCGACGTCGATCTCGCCGGAGTTCGGCCAGGCACCGTAGGTGTGCTTCTGCGGGTAGAGCCACAGCGCGGAGTGGATGCCCTGGATCGTGGTGTTCGGCATCTTGGCGCGGAACTCGAAGCGGCCGTAGGTCTGCGTGAACAGGCCGTAGCTGCCGATCGTGGCGGCGGTGCGGTCGGTGTTGTACGAGCTGTAGGGGCTCGTGCACGCGAAGACCGCGTCCTCCTTGCGAGCGGTCAGGAAGAGCTGTCCCGAGCCGACCCGGATGTTGTCCGGATCGTCGACGTAGCAACCGGAGCCGAGCGCGCTGATACCGGTGACCGCCGTCGACTGGACCACCCACTTCGACCGGTCGAGCGTACTGCCGTTGAAGTCGTCCTCGAACGAGCATGCGTAGCGCCCGCCGCCCGGCTTCGCCGGGCGCTCACCGCCACACGCGGTGGACGGCGCCGCAGCAGCCACGGCGGCAGCCGCCGCGGTCGGGCTGGCGGTCACCGGCGCGAGGGCCGCAACGGCCGCCGTGGCCGCGCCCAGGGCGCACAGAAGTCGGAATCGGAGCATGGTGGACCTTTCTCTCCCCCCAGTGCGATCCGGTCAGCCTGAACTGGCTTCCCATGTCGGCCGGATCGCGAGGTCGAAGCCGATCTTTGCCCATGGAACGTGTTACTGGCTAGGGGCGAGGGCCCGAACGGGGTGGTCCGAACGAGTCATCACCAGGTCAGCGCCTGATCCCCACGGACTACGGTGGCGCGGTGAGCACGAGCCACCTCGACGACCTCGGCGCCGGGGTCCCCCTCCCCGGCCCGGCGACCCGGATCGTGTCCCTCGTCCCGTCGATCACCGAGGCCCTGGCGAGCGACGTACCCGACCGGCTGGTCGGCGCCACCGACTGGTGCACCCACCCCGCGGACCTCGCCGTCGCCCGGGTGCGCGGCACCAAGAACCCCGACCTCGCCGCCGTCCGCGCGCTCGACCCCGACCTGGTGGTGGCCAACCAGGAGGAGAACCGGGAGCTCGACGTACGCCGCCTGCGCGCCGCCGGCGTGCCCGTCTGGGTGACCGCGATCGAGACGGTGCCGCAGGCACTGGCCTCCCTCACCCGGTTGTACGACGAGGCGCTGGGCCTTGCCCCTCCCCCGTGGCTGGCCCGGGCGCGGGAGCTGTGGTCCGGCCCGTCGCCCGCGGGACGCGGCCGGGTCGCCGTACCCGTGTGGCGGGACCCGTGGATGGTCGTCGGGCCACGGACCTACACCAGCGACCTGCTGGCCCGCCTCGGCTGGAGCAACGCGTACGACGCCGGGGCAGGTGCCGGTGCGGACCGCTACCCGACGGTCGACCTGGCCGACCTCGACCGCGCCGACCTCGACCTGGTCCTGCTGCCCGACGAGCCCTACGTGTTCACCCCCGAGGACGGGCCCGAGGCGTTCACGCAGGTCCCGACCCGCCTGGTGTCGGGTCGGCTGCTGACCTGGTACGGCCCGGCGATGGTCGAGGCGCACGAGGCTCTGTCACGCTGACTGCGTGCGGATTCTGCTGCTGGTCGTCGCCCTCGCCGTCGTCGGGTGCATCGCGCTGCCCCTCAGCGCCTTCGTCCTCGACGGCACCGACACCGGCGAGAACCTGATCGTGCCGGTGCAGCTGCTCGTGACCGCGGCGGTCGGCGCGGCCCTCGGCGGGCTCGTGCTCGACCGGTCCCGCCCACCCCGCCGGCGCGCGCTGACCGGAGCCGGAATCGGCGTGCTCGGCGCGCTGGCCGGGATCGTCGTGTTCTTCCTGCTGCTCAACGGCCTCGACGGCGCCTGAGCGTCGCACTGTCGCGCGGCTCACACGTGGGGTCACCAATTCGTAACCGACGCGCGGCCGACCGGAAACCTGCGGACAGCAGGCTGGATGCATGACCAAGACGACCTCTCCTGAGACCCAGATCGCAGGGCGTCACCTCGAGTCCGTCGAGGACCTCGACGCCGTGGACCGCTCCCTCACCCGCCGCGCCGCCCTGCGCGACCGCCACGCCCAGGGCCTCTCGCGCCTGATGGACGAGCGCACCGACCTGCGCGGCGTGCACCCGCTCGCCGACTTCGTCGACGACGCCATCCGCTGGTCGGCCTGACCGGCGCCCCTCGACCGCCTTCCCCGGACCGCCGGGCGGCTCCTCACGCAGGAGCCGCCCGGCGGTGTTCGTCCGGGGCGTCAGCGGCGCCGGCGCGCCGTACCGAACATGCCGCGGGCGATCTCCGCAGCGGCGGTGCGCATGAACTGCTTGAACGCCGAGGACTTCACGACGTCCTTGACGATCTCGCCGGCGGCGTTGCCGTCGTCCTTCTTCTTCGGCGCGGCCTTCTCCTTCGCCGCGGGCTTGTCGGCCTTCTCGCCGGCCTCGGCCTTCGCGCCCTCCTCGAGCTTCTTGGCGAGGATCTCGCGGGCCGACTCGCGGTCGACGACCTCGGCGTACTTCGCCTGCCGGGGGCTGGCCTTGACGGTCGCCTCCATCGACTCGGCGCTGCTGGGCGCCATCAGCGACTCGGGCGCGCGCAGGCGGGTCCACGCGACCGGCGTCGGCGCGCCCTTCTCGCCCATGACCGTCACGATCGCCTCACCGATGCCGAGCGTCGTGATGACCTCGCCGAGGTCGGCGTACGCACTCTTGGGGTAGGTGTTGACGGTCGCCTTGAGCGCCTTCGCGTCGTTGGGCGTGTGGGCGCGCAGCTGGTGCTGGATCCGCGAGCCGAGCTGGGCGAGCACGTCGTCGGGTACGTCGGTCGGGCTCTGCGTCACGAAGAAGACGCCGACGCCCTTCGACCGGATCAGCCGCACCGTCTGGGCGATCGACTCCAGGAACGGCTTGGACGCGTCCTTGAACAGCAGGTGCGCCTCGTCGAAGAAGAAGACCAGCTTGGGCTGGTCGACGTCGCCGACCTCGGGCAGGTCGTGGAACAGGTCGGCGAGCAGCCACATCAGGAAGGTCGAGAAGATCGCCGGCCGGTCCTGCAGGTTCGGCAGCTCGACCAGGTTGACCAGGCCGCGGCCGTCGGACGCCTGCTGCAGCAGGTCGGCGGAGTCGAACTCCGGCTCGCCGAAGAACGCCTCGGCGCCCTGGTCGGCGAACCCGATGAGCTCGCGCAGGATCACGCCCGCGGTGGCCGACGACAGGCCGCCCAGCTCCTTGAGGTCGGCCTTGCCCTCGTCGCTGGTGAGGTGCTGGACGACCGCGCGCAGGTCCTGGAGGTCGAGCAGCGGCAGACCCTGCTTGTCGGCGTAGTGGAACACCAGGCCCAGGCTGGACTCCTGGGTGTCGTTGAGCCCGAGCACCCGGCTGAGCAGGATCGGGCCGAACGACGACACGGTCACCCGGATCGGGATGCCGATGCCCTGGCCACCGAGCGCGTAGTACTCCACCGGGAAGGCGGTCGCCTTCCAGTCCTGCCCGACCGACTTCGTGCGGGCGAGGAGCTTGTCGTTGGCCTCGCCGGCGGTGGCGATGCCGGACAGGTCGCCCTTGATGTCGGCGGCGAACACGGGTACACCGGCCGCGCTGAGCTGCTCGGCGAGCAGCTGGAGGGTCTTGGTCTTGCCGGTACCGGTCGCGCCGGCCACCAGGCCGTGCCGGTTGAGCATCGCCAGCGGGATCCGGATGGTGCTGCCGGAGAGCTGGTCGGGGCCGGTCATCAGACCGCCGAGCTCGAGCGCGGGCCCCTCGAAGGCGTACCCGGCGGCGATCGCCTCCTCGATGGGGCTCTTGGCGTCGGCCGGGGCGTCGGCCGGGGCGTCGGCCGGGGCGTCGGCCGGGGCGTCGGCCGGCGCGTCGGCCGGGGCGTCAGCCTCGGCGGCGGGGGCCTCGGGGGCCGCGGTGTCAGGTGCTGCGTCGGGAGTGGGCGTCTGCTCCTGCGTCATGCCGGAACTCTAGGCGGAGCCGGGGGCGGATTCACCACGGGATGTAGACGAATCGGAGCATCTGTAGCGGAGCTCCACGAGGGAACCGCCCGTTCGCCTACATCCCGTGGTGAATCCGCGGTCGGCCTCGCCCCGTAGACTCCGAAGCCGTGATCTTCAAGCGCGTGGGGGACGGGCGTCCCTACCCCGACCACGGCCTCACCTCGAAGGGGTGGGCCGCGGTGCCGCCGCGCCAGGTCCGGCTCGACCAGCTGGTCACGACCAAGGACACGCTGCAGCTCTCGTCCCTGCTCGACGAGGACTCCACCTTCTTCGGCGACCTCTTCGCCCACGTCGTGCTGTGGCGCGGCGACTACTACCTCGAGGACGGGCTGCACCGCGCCCTGCGGGCCGCTCTGCAACAGCGCAACGTCCTCCACGCGCGCGTGATCCGGATGGAGGGCTGAGAGCCGCATGGAAGCCCTCGACGTCAAGGCGAGCAGCCGATCGGCGGTGACCCTGGGTGCGCTGGCAGTGGTGTTCGTCGCGAGCGCCGCGTGGGGCTGGGCGAAGGTGACCCAGCCGTTCCCGGAGAAGGTCGAGCCGGCGCCCTGCGCCGCCACCCTGATCAAGAAGGGCGATGACCTCGCGCCGCCGCAGGTCATGGTCACGGTGCTCAACGGCGGGGGCGCCAACGGACTGGCGGGCACGACGATGGACAAGCTGGTCAGCTTCGGCTTCGCCAAGGGCGACACCGGCAACGCCCCCGACACCGGCGGCGCCGTGGCAGCGCAGGTGTGGTCGGACGACCCCGGCGACCCGGCGGCGATCCTGCTGGCGTCGTACCTCGGCAGCGACGTCGACATCGTCGACCAGCCCTCCGGCTACCCGGGCGTGACCATCGTGGTCGGCAAGCGGTTCCAGGGCGTCGTCGAGGGGAACCCGACCGTCACCGCCCGCACGGACGCCTACGTGTGCACACCGCCGCTCAGCAGCCAGCCCGAGAACCCGAGCTGACCGCCGTACCGGTCAGTCCTCGAGCCACTGCGCGAGCCGGCCGCCCTGGCTGACCTGGCGCAGCCGCTGCTCGGTCGCCTCGCGCAGCTTGCGGGGCGTGACGACGATCAGGTCGTCGCCGTGGCGCAGGACGGTACGACGCTCGGGCACCATCGTCTGCCCGTCCCGGACGACCATCGACACGTTCGCGCCCAGCGGCAGCCTCAGCTCGCCGACCTCGACGCCGTGCAGCTTCGAGACCGGGCTGATCGTGACCTGGAGCAGGTCGGCCGCGACCCGCTCGAGCGGCGCCGCCTCGACCTCGATGCCGCGCGGCTCCGAGCGGCGGGCGACGCGCAGCACGCGGGCGGTCAGCGGGAGCGAGGGCGCGGTGATCAGCGTGTCGAGCACGACGAGCACGAAGACGATGTCGAACAGCCGGGTCGCCCCGTCGACCCCCTCAGCGAGCGGGATCGTGGCCAGGACGATGGGGACCGCGCCGCGCAGCCCGGCCCAGGAGATGAAGGCGAGCTCCGCCCACCTCATCGGCCGTACGACAGCACTCACCACCACCGACACCGGCCGGGCCACGAAGGTCAGGATGCTGCCGGCCACCACAGCCATCCCGATGACCTCCCACGTCAGCCGTGCCGGCGAGAGCAGCAGGCCGAGCATGACGAACAGCCCGATCTGCGCGAGCCAGGCCAGGCCCTCCACGAACGAGCGCGTGGCCATCCGGTGCGGCAGCTCGGCGTTGCCGAGGACGAGCGCGGCGACGTAGACCGCGGCGAACCCGCTGGCGTGCACGGCCGCGGCGCCGCCGTACCCGATCAGGGTCAGGCAGAGCACTGCGATCGGGTACAGGCCGGACGACGGAAGTGCCGCGCGCCGCATCACCCAGGCACCGCCGAAGCCGGCCGCGAGCCCGAACGCGACGCCGGCGACGAGCTCGTAGGCCACGATGCCGGTGGTGCCGAGCAAGCCGTGCTCACCCACCGCTCCGGACGAGACGAGGGTGACGAGCACGACGGTCGGCGCGTCGTTGAGCCCGGACTCGGCCTCGAGGGTGCCGGTGATCCGCTTGGGGAGCGGTACGACGCGCAGTACCGAGAACACCGCCGCCGCGTCGGTCGGCGAGCAGACCGCGCCGAGCAGGATAGACAGCTGCCAGGACAGGCCGAGCAGGAAGTGCGCACCGACGGCGACGACGCCGATCGACACCAGCACGCCGAGCGTCGCCAGGGACAGGCCCATCCGCATCGCCGGGCGCGCGTCGCGCCAGTTCGTGGTGAGACCGCCCTCGGCGAGGATGACGGCCAGCGCGCCGAACCCGATCGCGTGCGCCACCTGCGCGTCGCTGAAGTCGATGCCGAGCCCCGCGTCGCCCAGCGCGACGCCCATCAGCAGGTAGACGAGAAGACTCGGGAGGCCCACCCCGGACGACATCCGCACGGCCAGCACGGCCAGGAACGTGACTCCGGCGCCGATCAGCAGGAAGGTGTCGAGCTGGTGGACATCGAAGGTCAAGAGTCACTCGGCTTCCGTCGGGTGGCAGGGTCAGTAGTCTATCGGTAGAACATGTTCTAGATTTGGTGCATGACGACCTCCCAGCCCGCCGGTCTCGCCATCCCCGACGCTCTCCCGGCCAGCGTCCTCGACGGCGCCGAGCACTTCGACGTGGTCGTGGTGGGCTTCGGCATCGCCGGTGGCTGCGCCGCCCTGGAGGCCGCCCGCGCGGGCGCCCGGGTGCTGCTGCTCGAGAAGGCGGCGATCCACGGCGGCACCTCCTCCATGTCGGGCGGGCACTTCTACCTCGGCGGCGGTACGGCGGTCCAGCGGGCCACCGGCCACGAGGACTCGGTCGAGGCGATGGTCGGCTACCTGATGGCCTCGACCAAGGACCCCGACGAGGAGAAGATCCGCGCCTACTGCGAGGGATCGGTCGCCCACTTCGACTGGCTCGAGGACCTCGGCTTCGAGTTCGAGCGCTCCTACTTCCCCGGCAAGGCCGTGATCCAGCCCGGCACCCAGGGCCTGATGTACACCGGCAACGAGAAGGTCTGGCCGTTCCGCGACCAGGTCGCCCCGGCCCCGCGCGGCCACAAGGTGCCGGTGCCCGGCGACACCGAGGGCACCAAGATCGTGATGGACCTGCTGCGCACGCAGGTCGAGAAGGCCGGCGTCGAGGTCCGCTACGAGACCGGCGCGACCAACCTGGTCGTCGACGGCGACCCCACGTCGGGCCGTGTCGTCGGCGTGGGTTGGCGCTCCTTCGACGAGCACGGCGCGATCGGCGCCGGCGGCGTGATCGTGGCGGCCGGCGGGTTCGTGATGAACCCGGACATGGTCGCCCGCTACACGCCGGCGCTCGGCTCGAAGCTGTTCACGCTCGGCTCGACGTACGACGACGGCCTGGGCATCCGCCTCGGCCAGTCCGTCGGCGCGGCGCTCGAGAACATGGAGGAGCCGTTCATCACGGCGCCCTTCTACCCGCCGTCGTCGCGGTGCAAGGGGATCATCGTCAACAAGGACGGCGAGCGGTTCGTGTCGGAGGACAGCTACCACGCGCGGACGTCGTACCACGTGGTGCAGCAGCCCGACGCCGTCGCGTACCTCATCGTCGACAGCGAGCACCTCGGCGAGGACCACATGCCGCTGGTGCCGCTCAAGGACGGCTTCGAGACCCTCGAGGAGATGGAGGCCGGCCTCGGCATGCCCGCGGGCTCGCTGGTGAAGACGGTCGAGACCTACAACGAGAACGCCGCCAACGGCGAGGACCCCGACTTCCACAAGCACCCCGACTGGATCGCCCCGCAGACGGCCGCTCCGTGGGCCGTCCTCGACCTGTCGCTCGGCGTTGCGCTGTACGCCGGCTTCACCATCGGCGGGATGGCGACGACCGTCGACGGCGAGGTTCGTCGTACCGACGGCTCGGTCGTCCCCGGCCTGTACGCCGCCGGCGCCTGCGCCTCCAACATCGCCCAGGACGGCGCCGGCTACTGCTCCGGCACCCAGCTCGGCGAGGGGTCGTTCTTCGGCCGCCGCGCCGGTCGGCACGCCGCCACCCGCTGACCCGGCTCGAAATGGCTCCTGAAATCCGCTGACCCGGCTCGAAGTAGCTCGCAAATCCCGTCGACCCGGCAGAAAGTGGCTCGCAAACAAGCCACTTTCTGCCGGGTCGGCGTGAATTCGGAGCCACTTTCTGCCGGGTCGGCGCAAAACCCGGGCCAGTTTCTGCCGGGTCGCGCATGACAGGATCGGCGCGTGACCGACCGCCTCACCGCCGCCGCCCGGGCGAACGTCCCGCCCTTCCACGTGATGGACCTGCTCGCCGCGGCGGCGGAGCGGCAGCGCAGCCACGGCGACCTGGTCAACCTGGTCGCCGGACAGCCGAGCACGGGCGCGCCGGCGATGGTCAACGCCGCGGCGATCCGGCTGCTCGGCAGCGGCGACCCGCTCGGGTACACGACCGCGACCGGCATCGTCGAGCTGCGTACGGCGATCGCCGGCCACTACCGCCGCACGTACGACGTGGCCGTGGACCCCGACGACGTGATCGTCACGACCGGGTCGAGCGGCGGCTTCCTGCTGGCGTTCCTCGCGGCCTTCGACGCGGGCGCGCGGGTGGCGATCGCGCGGCCGGGCTACCCCTGCTACCGCAACGTGCTGGCGGCCCTCGGCTGCGCGGTGGTCGAGATCGCGACGGGACCCGGGACCCGCTTCCAGCCGACCGTCGAGCAGCTCGCCGAGGCGCACGCGCGTGAGCCGCTCGACGGCCTCGTCGTCGCGAGCCCCGCGAACCCGACCGGCACCATGCTCCTGCCGGAGGAGCTCGCCGCGATCGCCCGCTGGTGCGAGGAGAACGGCGTCCAGCTGGTCTCGGACGAGATCTACCACGGCATCCAGTACGCCGGCTCGCGCGCCGGCTGCGCCTGGGAGACCTCGCGCGAGGCGGTCGTGTTCGGCTCGTTCTCGAAGTACTTCTCGATGACCGGTTGGCGGCTGGGCTGGATGCTGGCCCCCGAGCGGCTGCGCCGGCCGGTCGACGTGCTGACCGGCAACTTCTCGATCTGCCCGCCCGTGCTCGCCCAGCACGCGGCGCTCGCTGCGTTCGAGGACACGGCGTACGCCGAGCTCGACGGGCACGTGCAGCGCTACGCCCACAACCGCGGCCTGCTCCTCGACGGCCTGCAGCGGCTCGGGATCACCCGGCTGGCGCCCGCGGACGGCGCGTTCTACGCGTACGCCGACGTCGGGCACCTCACCACCGACTCGATGGCCTACTGCCGCGACCTGCTGGCGCGCACCGGCGTCGCGGTCGCGACCGGCATCGACTTCGACACCGTCGACGGCGGCCGGTTCCTGCGGTTCAGCTTCGCCGGCACCGCCGACGACATCTCCACCGCGCTGGACCGGCTCGACGGCAACCTCTGATCTGGCGGCCCCTCACCATCGTTAGGGTGACGGGGTGATCGACCGTCGGGAGCTCGAGCAGCGCAACGACGCGATCCACGCCGAGCACCGGGCCGCGGTGACCGCCGGCGTGCAGCGGGTGCTGCGGCTGACCCGGACCGGCGAGCTGCACAGCTATCTGCCGGACGAGATCGGCCTCGAACCCCGCGGCAGCACCCGGGAAGTGACCAGCTGGTGGGGCCTGTCGATCCTGGCCGTCTTCTTCGGGGCACTGTTCGCGGCCTCGTGGCTGATCATCTTCGTCCCGGTCGCCGAAGGCCACGCACCCGCCTGGGGCGGTCTGGTGGTGACCCTGATGAGCGCGCCCGCGGCCCTCTACACCGCAAGCCTCGCCCGAACGCAGCACCGTGCCCGTGCGGTCCGCCGGCGCCGCGGCGCCCCCGAGCCGAGCGATGCCCCGGTGCCGTACCGCTGGCGCGATCCCGCCCCCGAGCCGCGCCCCCGAGCACCGCACCCGCGGGCCGACCGGTGGCGCAAGCGGCCGTGGTGGTGGGTCATCGCACGCGGCCTGCTCGCGGGCTTCCTGGTCCTCGGCACGGTCGGCACGCTCCTCGAGCCAGACCGCGACACCGCGAGCGTGCTCTGGACCACCGGCGCCGGCCTGCTGCTGACCGTCGCGCTGCCGGTGGCACTCGCAGCGCGCCGCGTCCGGAATACGGGGGTTTGAGCCGGGATGGAATGGGGAAGGGCGCGACTCATGTACGGCGACAGCGAGATCATCCGGCGTCGTGCCACCCAGCTGCGTGACCAGGGGGCCGACGTACGCGCCCTGGCCGACGAGCTCGTCGCCCGGGTCGAGGGTCTCGGCTGGACCGGACGGGCCGCGGACGCGATGCGCGAGCGGGTCACCGACCGCGCCAGCCACCTGCGAGTGGCCGCCGAGCGGCACACCGGTGCCGCCGATGCGCTGGCCGACCACGCCGAGAGCGTCGACGCGGTGCGTGAGGAGATCGCCACGACCCAGGCCCGGGTGCACGCACTGGTCACCGACGCGCACGCCCGGATCGCCGCGATCGCCGGCCGCAACGAGGCCGGCGACGGGCTCCAGGTCACGCCCGACCCGCTGGACGAGGCGCTCGCCGCGTTCACCCCTCCGCCTGCCGGACACCGCGACTGGCTCACCGTCGACGTCCCCGGCCTGGAGCGCTGATCGCCCGATGCCGACCATCGACCTCACCTCGGTCCCGCCCGCCGCAGCGCCGGCAGGCGACGGTGGCGCCCTCGCCGCCGCACCCCGCCGGATCGGCCTGACCCTGGCCGAGCTGCAGCACGCCGCCCGCCTCGCCGGCGACGCACCGCTGCCGTTCGAGGTCGCCGCACCGCCCACCACCGACGCCATGCAGGCCCGCCTCGGACAGAGCCCCGCGTCGCTCGACGACGAGGCCTTCCGTGCGGCCGTCGCTGCGCTGCACGACCCCGCCGACTCGCTCGAACGCCGCGGCCTGACGGTCGACGGCGTCCTCGACGCCGGACTGGCCGGCGCGATCGGCCTGCTCGCCTCACCGCGCTTCGCACTCGACGTCGACGTCACGATGGGCGGCGTGCAGGCCAAGGTCTGGCACCGCCAGGGCGGGAGCGCCGTCGCCTCGCTGGCCACCGTCGACGGGATCGTGTTCGAGCTGGGCTGGTTCGGCACCGACGCCTGGGCCGCCGAACTGGCGCGGGTCGCCGCGATCTCCGAGGAGGTCGCGCTCGGGTCCTCGGACGTGCCGTCGTACGTCGACCTGCCGTTCGAGCTCGCCGACGCGGCCGCCGAGGCGAGCGGCTCGGGCCGGGGTGACCTGCTGCCCGTGCTCGTGTCCCGGCACAGCGGCGCGGTCCGTGGAGCCGACGGGCTCGTGGACGACGCGGCTGTCGTCGGCGTGCTCGCCGCACTGGCGGGCGAGGCCCGCGGGCGGTTGCGGGCCCTGGTCGCCGACGTGTCCGGCGCCGCGGTCGACACCGTCGGCGTCGTCTCCTGGACGCTGCTGGGCGACGGCTGGCGCTCGCTGCGCCCCCACCACGAGGACGGGGTGCTCCGGCTCGAGGTGAGGGCCGCCGCGCCCGAGGACCTTGCCGCACTGGTCGCGCCGGTCCTCGGGGAGGCGGCGCGATGAGCGCCGAGGAGCAGCAGCCGCTCACCGCGGTCGAGGTCGCCGACCTGGCCGACAAGTACGACCAGATGCTGCGGCTCGCCGACCTGTTCGACGACGCCGGCGCCCAGATGCGGGAGTGGTCGCAGCTCGGCGCCGACGTGCTGGTCGACCCCGACGTCGCCGACTCCGCGCCGCTGTCCCCCACGACGTGGTCGACCGCCGAGGACGAGGTGCGCGCCGCGACCACCGGCAAGGGCAGCCTGCTGAGCCGGTCCATCGAGCTCGACGCCGACGCACTGGTGCTGCGGGCGACCGTGATGACGTACCGCTGGATCGACGAGCTCCAGGCGGCGGCATACGAGACCCTCGGCTCGATCGCCGGCAAGGCGATCGGCTACCTCGCTCCCGAGGTCAACCTCGGCGGCGCGATCGTCGCAGCCGGTCTGATCGAGACCGACGCGCTCGACCGCGACGGCGTGGCGGCGTACCTCGGCGAGCTGGCCGAGGCCAACCCCGAGCTGATGGAGCACGTCACCACCGGCGGCGGCGTGCTCGACAGCCTGCAGATGCGCGGGCTGCTCACCGCCGGCGTGCTGGCCGGTGACGCCGGACGCTCCGCCCGGATCGGCGGCCTGCGCGCCACCGGCATCGCCCCGCTGCCCGACGACTGGGGCGCCGCCCTGCGCGACGTCGCCGTCGGCCTGGCCGAGAGCACGGAGCCGGTGCCCAGCGGGGCGGCGACCGTCGACGGCGCACCTGCCGGGCTCGGCGACCTGATGACGATCCTCACCGAGCAGCAGGACGGCCCGGTCCGGGTGCTGCGCGCGGCGCCCGGCCGCCTGGTCGCCTTCCTGCCCGACGCCGCGGCTCCCGCACCCTCCCCCGGCCGGCTCCGGTTGGTCTCCGGCGACGCGTCCAGCGAGGCCTCCGCCGTCGTCCGCGCCCTCGCCGCCGCGCTCGATCCGGGCGGCCAGCCCGGCGACGAGCCCGCCCGGGTGATGCTGGTCGGGCGCGGCAGCGGCGGCGCGGCCGCACTCGAGATCGCGACCCGCACGGACCTGCCCGGCTTCGTGGTCGAGCAGGTCGTCACCGCCGACGCCCCCGCGGCCCAGCTCGCCCACCTCCCGGCCGACGTCCGGGTGCTCTCGCTCGAGGACCGCAGCAACCCGGTCGCCCTGCTCGGCTCGCTGATCAACGCGGGCGCCAGCAACCGCCTCACCGTCGTCTACGACGCCGGCACCGACGCCGCCTCCCCCGCCCTCGTCACCGGCGGCCGCGCCGCCGACCGGGCCGACCACCCGGACCTCGTCGCCGCCCTCGCCCGCTGGCGCGCGCTGGGCTTCCTGCGCCCCGCCTGACGTTCCGCCGAGCGCACCGAGCGCCGGACCAACAGGGCGATCCCCGTCACACGGACGGCGGCGTCAGCCTGCCCACGGTCCATTTCTGTCCGATTTCCTTGACAAAACCCCGGTCGATGTACGCAACATGGTGTTGCGCTAACAGCGAGCACGCTCCCGATTTCGATGATGAGAACGGACCGAGGACCCATGACTGCGACTGCCGACGCCCCGATCGACACCCCCACCACGCACGACCTGGCGGGGCTCAGCTACCAGGACACGCTGCGCGTGCTGTCCGAGGCCTCGGTCCACCAGCACTTCGACGCCTTCCTCGACATCGCCTGGGACAGCCCGGAGTTCGAGGTCGTCCCCAACGACCCGCGCTGGGTGCTCCCGGAGATCGACTCCCTCGGTGGGACCACCTGGTACCGCGAGCTCCCGCTGGAGCGGCAGATCGAGGTCGGCCAGTACCGCCTCGCCAACATCATGAAGGTCGGCCTGCAGTTCGAGCAGGTGCTGATCGGCGGCATCATGAGCCACCTCATCCCGATGGGCAACAACCGCGCGGAGTTCCGCTACTCCACGCACGAGGTGACCGAGGAGTGCCACCACACCCAGATGTTCCAGGAGGGTGTGAACCGGATCGGCGTCGACGTGAAGGGCGGCCCGGGCTGGTTCATCAAGGTCGCGCCGTTCCTGTGCCTGGCCGGCGGCCCGCTGCCCAACATCTTCTTCTTCGGCATCCTCGCCGGCGAGGAGCCGATCGACTACCTGCAGAAGTCGGTGCTGCGCTCGGGCCACGAGCTGCACCCGATCGTCACCCGCGTGATGCAGATCCACGTGGCCGAGGAGGCCCGCCACATCGGCTTCGCGCACACCTACCTGGTCGAGCGCTCCAAGGACTACGGCCGGATCCAGCGCTTCGGCCTGTCGCTGGCCTACCCGCTGATCATGCGCGTGCTGTGCGACGTGATCATGAAGCCGACCAAGCAGATGCAGAAGGACCTCGACATCCCCAAGGACGTCATGCGCGAGGTCTACTGGAAGTCGGAGAAGTCCCAGAAGCTGCTGCGCGACACCTTCGGCGACGTGCGGATGCTCGCCGAGGAGCTCGGCCTGATGAACCGGGTCTCCCGCCTCGTGTGGCGCGCGCTCGGCATCCACGGCAGCCCCTCGCGCTTCCGCAGCGAGCCCAAGTCCGCCGCGGTCTGAGCCATGGCGTACGTCGTCACGCAGTCGTGCTGCGCCGATGCCTCGTGCGTCGTCGCCTGCCCGGTCAACTGCATCCACCCCGCGCCGGGTGAGCCCGGCTTCGGCACCACCGAGATGGTGTACGTCGACGCGACGGCCTGCGTCGGCTGCGGCGCCTGTGCGACCGCGTGCCCGGTCGGGGCGATGGTGCCGGACGCCGCGCTGACGACGAAGCAGCTGCCATTCCTCGAGCTCAACGCGTCCTACTACGACGCGTTCCCGCACGCCGACCGCACCCCGGTCGCGCTGGTGCCGCAGCAGCGACGGCTCACCCGCTCCGGTCCGTTCCGGGTCGCGGTGGTCGGCGCCGGCCCGGCCGGTCTCTACACGGCCGACGAGCTGCTCAAGCACCCCGAGGTCGGTGGCGTCGATGTCTACGACCGGCTGCGGACGCCGTACGGCCTGGTCCGGCACGGCGTCGCCCCCGACCACGCGTCGACCAAGCTGGTGACCCGGCTGTTCGAGGCGATCGAGCGGCAGCCGCGGTTCCGCTACTTCCTCGACGTCGAGGTCGGCGCGGAGGGGATCACCCTCGCCGATCTGCGCGCCCACTACGACGCGGTCGTGTACGCCGTCGGCGCCTCCGCCGATCGCAGCCTCGACATCCCCGGCGAGGACCTGGCCGGTTCCGTCCCGGCGACCGCACTGGTCGGCTGGTACAACGGCCACCCCGAGCAGCAGGACCTCGACGTCCCGCTCGGCGCGGTCTCCAACCCGTCCGGTCGCGCGGTCGTCATCGGCAACGGCAACGTCGCGCTCGACGTGGCGCGCATCCTGGCCCGCCCGGTCGAGGTCCTCGAGCGCACGGACCTGGCGCCCGGCCCGCTCGACCAGCTGCGCGCGAGCAACGTGCGCGAGGTGGTCGTGCTCGGCCGCCGCGGTCCCGCCCAGGCGGCGTTCACGGTCCCCGAGCTGATCGGCCTCGCGGCGCTCGACGACGTCGACGTGGTCGTCGACGTCGATCCCGCACTGCTGACCGGCGACGACCAGCGCAGCGCGCTGCTGCGCGAGCTCGCCGAGCGCCCTGCCTCGTCCGACCCGACGCGCCGCCGGATCGTGCTCAGCTTCGCGGTCTCCCCCGTCGAGGTGCTCGGCGAGGGCGGCCGGGTCACCGGCGTCCGGGTCGCCCGCAACCGGCTCGTCGAGGCCGCCGACGGCAGCATCCGCGCCGAGGCCACCGACGACACCTTCGTCCTCGACGCCGGCCTCGTCGTGCGCTCGGTCGGCCACCGCGGCACCCCGGTCGCCGGGCTGCCGTTCGACGAGAGGACGGCGACCGTCCCCCACCACGAGGGACGCGTCGAGCCCGGCGTCTACGTCGTCGGCTGGATCAAGCGTGGTCCGGTCGGCTTCATCGGCACCAACAAGACCGACGCCCAGGAGACCGTCGAGACCATCCTCGACGACCTCGACGCCGGCCTCCCCGCGCCCACCGGCACGGCCACCGCGATCGCGGCGCTCGTCGCCGAGCGGCACACCGACGCTGCCGACCTCGCCGCCTGGCAGCGTCTCGACGCCGCCGAGCGCGAGCACGGTGCGCAGGCCGGCCGTCCCCGCGTCAAGATCACCGACGTCACCGAGCAGCGCTCGGCCGCCGCGCCCCCGGCTGTGCGTCGCCGGGGACTGCTCCGGCGTACCGTGTCGCTGACATCGTGAGGATCGCAGGAGGTGTCGGCATGGGGACGCCGAAGCGGGACCAGACGGACGGGCGCAAGCGCCGCTGGCAGCAGCACAACGCCGACCGCCGCCAGGCCGTGATCGAGGCCGCCCTGACGGTGCTCGCGCGCGACCTCGAGCCCGGCGCCGAGCTCAGCGTGCAGCTGATCGCCGACGAGGCGTCGGTCCACCGGACCGTCCTCTACCGCTACTTCGAGGACCGGACGGACCTCGACGTCGCCATCCAGCAGGAGATCTGCAACCGCGCCGGGGAGCTGCTGCTCGCCGCGGTCACCCTCGAGGGCACGCCACGCGAGATCGTGCACCGGATCATCGCCGCGTACGTCGGCTGGGGCGCCGACAACGTCGCCCTGATGCGCTTCGCCGAGCGTGACATCCCCGGTGCGGCGTCGAAGCCCCTCGACGTCGCGATCGGCCAGATCGCCGAGCAGATCGAGCTGGTCATCGGCGGCTTCCTCGCGATCCTCGACGCCGAGGTCGACGACGACGACCGCAACGCGCTCACGCCCTACGTCTTCCTGCTCGTCGGCGGCGTCATCGCCGCCGTCCGCAGCTGGAGCTCGCGCGACGAGCTCCTCCCCCCGGCCCCCGCCTTCACCCGGCTGCTCGCCGACGTGACCTGGCTGCAGATCGAAGGACTCGCAGCCTCCCGCAGGATCGAGGTGCCCGACCTCCCGGTCGAGCAGCTCCTCAACTTCAAGGAAGCCTGAATGAGCGACTCCACGCACCTCGACGTGCTGATCATCGGCGCCGGCCTGTCCGGGATCGACGCGGCGTACCACGTCACCAAGGCGTTCCCCGACAAGTCGTACGCCGTCCTCGAGATGCGCGACTCGCTGGGCGGAACGTGGGACCTGTTCCGCTACCCCGGCATCCGCTCCGACTCCGACATGCACACCCTCGGCTTCGGCTGGAAGCCGTGGAAGGGCACCAAGGCGATCGTCGACGGGCCCGACATCCTCGCCTACCTGAAGGAGGCGGCTGCCGAGAACGGCATCGACCAGCACATCCGCTACCACCACAAGCTGGTGCACGCGGAGTTCTCCACCGAGGACGCCCGCTGGACGGTGACCGTCGAGCGCACCGACACCGGCGAGACGATCGAGCTGACCGCGAGCTTCCTGTGGTCGACCTCCGGCTACTACCGCTACGACGAGGGCTTCACCCCGGCCTTCGCCGGCGCCGAGGACTTCGAGGGCCAGATCATCCACCCGCAGCACTGGCCCGAGGACCTCGACTACGCCGGCAAGCGGGTCGTCGTCATCGGCTCCGGCGCCACCGCGGTCACCCTGATCCCGGCGCTGGCCAGCTCGGGCGCCGGTCACGTCACGATGCTGCAGCGCACGCCGACGTACATCATCAGCCAGCCGACGTACGACAAGGTCTCGGCCGAGATGTACCGCCGGCTGCCCGACAAGCTGGCCCAGAAGCTGGTCCGCACCCGCTACCTCACCAGCCGCATCGCGTTCTACGAGTTCTGCCAGGCCCGTCCCAAGGAGTCGCGCGCCCTGCTGCGCAGGCTGCTCGAGCGCCAGCTGCCCGACGACGTCAGCTTCGACGAGCACTTCAAGCCGCCGTACGACCCGTGGGACCAGCGCCTGTGCGCCGTCCCCGGCGGCGACCTGTTCAAGGCGCTGCGCCACCACACGGTCGACATCGTCACCGACCACATCGACCGGTTCACGCCGAAGGGCATCCTGCTGACGTCCGGCAAGGAGCTGGAGGCGGACATCGTCATCACCGCCACCGGCCTCAACCTGCAGATCTTCGGCGGCGCCACGCTGGGCGTCGACGGCACCAAGATCGCTCCCTCGGAGACCATGGCCTACAAGGGTCTGATGCTCAGTGAGATCCCGAACTTCGCGTTCATCATCGGCTACACCAACGCGTCGTGGACGTTGAAGGCCGACCTGGTCTGCGAGTACGTCGTCAAGGTGCTGCGCCGCATGGACGAGACCGGCACCCGGCTGGTCATGCCCCGGCGCGACCCGTCGGTCGCCGAGGAGCCCTTCCTCGACTTCGAGGCCGGCTACGTGATGCGCTCGATCGACTCGCTGCCCAAGCAGGGTGCGACGTTCCCGTGGCGACTGAAGATGAACTACTTCAAGGACGTCCTCGTGTTCCGCAAGCCGGTCGAGGACGAGGCACTCGAGTTCTCGGCCTGAAGCCCGCTGCGTGGATCACCGGACAGCCGGGGATCCACGCGACCCCCCGGGGTGATGCCGGGCCACCCAGGCCCCGCCCCCCCGTTCGGGTGACAATTCGTGGCGCAGCCCGCCGATCCACCCCATCACCCCCACCAACCTCAGCATCCTGAGCCTGTCGTCGCAGCCACGAGCGACGACCGAGGCCCATGGGGGGCCTCGTCCGCACGTCGCGCCACGAGCGGCGCCTACCCAGGACTGAGGTACAGGGGAACATGAGTTCACACATCCCGCTGTGGAGGGCCGCTCTCGGCCGCCACGCGAGCCGGGCCGTCGCGGCGGCCCTCGTCGCGGGCTCCGCGACCGTGCTGTCGGCGACGGCGGCGCACGCGGCCGCTGACACGATCACGGTCACCGAGCTGACCCGCGCAGCGCTCGCCGACGCGATCGTGGACGCCAACGCGTCGACCAACCCCGAGGGCGTCGTCATCAACTTCGACGCCGGTCTCAACGGCACCATCTGGTTGCCGAGCACCGAGGCCGGAGACGCCATGTTCGACTACACCGGAGGCGATCCGGCGCCGGACGACACCGTTGGCGGCGGCGCCTGGTTCCTGGTCGACTCGCAGGTCCCGGTGACCATCGACTTCGGCAACCGGGTGGGCGTGGTCTCCGGGGTCGAGGACGCGGACACCCGAGGCGCCGGCTACGACTGGGGTCTGAGCGCCTTCCTGCTGCGCTCGCAGGCGACGATCGAGAACGCCGTCAACGTCCGCTCGGCGGAGTCGGCCTTCGTGGTCGACACGGACCAGGGCACGACGCTGAAGAATGTCACCTGCGACGACCACCTCAGCGACGCCCAGGAGATCTGCGTCTTCCTCGACGACGGCGCCTCCGACATCACCCTCGATGGGCTCGAGACCCGGGGCACCTGGTGGTCGGACATCCACGCCGGCAAGCCGGGATCCACGATCTCCGACCTCGTCGTCAAGAACTCGACCTTCGACATCAGCGTGCACCAGGGCGATGTCGGCACCGACACCGAGTTCGTCGCGCACTTCGAGGACAACTCGGACCTGAGCAATGTGTCGTTCGACAAGAACACGATGATCGGCCCGGCGGCGGGCTTCAAGTCCGCGCTCGTCTTCGGGCCCGGCACTGAGGCCACCAACTTCGACCTCACCAACAACCACACCACCGGCTTCGAGTACGTCTGGGACGACCGCGGTGGCAGCTTCGCCGACAGCACCTTCTCGGGCAACACCTTCGAGGGCATGGTCGAGGCGCTCAACTTCGACCAGGCCAAGTACACCGGCACTTCCGTGACCGGCAACACCTTCCGGGACGCGATCGGCGCTGTCCGCACTGACATCAAGATCGAGAGCGACCCGGGCAACGACCAGTCTGGCAACGTGATCGACGGCAACCAGTTCATCCAGGGCCCGGACGCCGAGGAGAACCGGTGGGGCGTCTGGCTCGCCACCGCCGTCGCCGCGAACGGTGACGACTCCGGCTGGCAGATCACCAACAACCACTTCGACGGCATCGACGGCTCGGCCGAGGCTCCGATCACCATCGGCACCGCACTGGCCCGCACCAAGGTCTACGGCAACACTTTCGGCCCGCGCACCGACGGTACGACGGTCGCGGCCGAGTCTGAGGCCGGCACCCAGTGGTTCCTGTGGAACAACGGCAACTCCAACTCGCGGATCCAGACCTGGCGTCCGGCCAACGCGAAGTTCGCCGACGGCGCCGTCTCCTTCGACGTGGCGCCGGTGGACCCGGCCGTGGGCGCCAACCTGCCGCCCACGCCGCCGCTGACGCTGCACGTCTACTGGACCGCCGACGACAACGCCGAGGAGTACCTCGGCAAGATCGAGAACGTCACCGCCGCCGGTCGGGTCTCGATCCCGACCGCCCACACCGACGGCTTCATCCGGGTCCAGACCGAGGGTGGCGCGAGCGGCTACGTCTCGCAGTACTCCGGTCTGGCCGAGATCGACGACACTCCCGTCGTCCAGCCTCCGGGCGACTCCGACGGCGACGGTCTGACCGACGCCCAGGAGGCGCAGCTCGGCACCGACCCGCACAAGGCCGACACCGACGGCGACGGCCTGTCCGACGGCGTCGAGACCGCGGGCAACGTCGGCTCCTGCAAGGCCGGCACCAACCCCCTCAAGGCCGACACCGACGGCGACGGCCTCAAGGACGGCGCCGAGGTCAAGGGCTGGGACCTGACCCAGAAGGTGCGCACCAGCAAGAACCGGAAGGGCAAGGGCGCGGCGATCGGCCACGTGTCGACCAACCCGTGCGTCGCCGACACCGACGGTGACGGCCTGCGCGACGACGCCGAGCTCAACGGCTACAAGCTCAAGACCAAGGTCTTCGTCGCCAAGGGGGGCAAGGTCGTCAAGACCTTCAAGATCGGCTCGTTCGTCACCAACCCGGTCAACCCGGACACCGACGGCGACGGGCTCTCCGACAGCAATGAGCTGAAGGGCAACGCGACCAAGCGGTTCGGCAAGCGCAAGAGCAGCCCGGTCGACTTCGACACCGACCGCGGTGGCGCCTCGGACGGCCGCGAGGTCGCCAAGGGAGCCGACCCGACCCGGACCCTGTCCGGACCGAACCGTCCGTGATCACCCGGACGTAGTCGCCCGAACACGACGGACGCCGACCACCCTAGGGGGGTGGTCGGCGTTCGTCGTTCGTACGGCGATCTCGTGACGCGCCACGACCTCGCCTGCTCCGCAGCGCGAGTCCGTCGGCGCTCCTCGATCTTCGGCCTTCACCCATACCTTCGCTGCGCCCAGGTGTGGCGGCCCCTCACCAGGCGAGGTCGTGCACGAACTCGCTGAGCTGGGTCAGGTTGCGGCACTCGATCATCCGCACGATCTCGCCGTACGCCGGCGCGGCGGAGTCGCCCGTCCCCCAGTTGCGCTCGTGCTCGGGGTTGAGCCAGAAGGTCCGCTTCACCGAGCCGGTCAGCCGGCGCAGCGCGTCCTCGTGGAGGTCGCTGTAGTTGGACCGGGCGTCGCCGAGGATGAGCAGGGTGGTCTTGGGCGTGAGGGCGTCGAGGTGGTTCTGCTCGAACTTGGTGAACGCCCGGCCGTAGTTGGTGCGGCCCCACAGCGCGGCGTGCGAGGTCGCGGCCGCCAGGTCGGTGAGGACGTCGACCGGGTCGGCGCCGGGCCGGAAGTGGCCGGTGACCTCGTGGACGTGGTCGATGAACGTGAACGCCCGCATGCTCTGGAAGACCTCGCGCAGCGCGAACACGAAGAGCAGCGTGAACTGGGCGAAGTTGGCCACCGAGCCGCTGACGTCGCAGAGCACGACGAGGTCCGCGCGGTGCGGCCGCTTGGGACGGTGGTGCGTAGTGATCGGTACGCCGCCGGTGGCGATCGAGGCGCGGACGGTACGCCGGAAGTCGAGCGGCGCGGTCCGCGCGTGCCGGGAGTGCTGCTCCTTGGCGAGCCGGGTCGCGAGCCGCCGCGCGAGCGGGAAGATCTCCTTGCGCATCTCGTCGAGGTCGCTTCGACGGGCGGCCATGAAGGCCAGCTTGTCGATGCTGGGGCGCACGGCGACCTCGGCGACGTGGTCGGGCCCCTTCTCCTCGGCGATCCGGCGGCGGGCGTCGTCCTCCACCATCGCGGTGAACGAGCCGATCCGGCGGTTGGCCTGACGGCGGGCATCCTCCTCGTCGGTCCCCTCGCCCATCAGTCCGGCCACCAGCTTGTCGATGAGCTCCTGGGGAGCCACCCGCTGCAGCGCGGTGTAGGCCGACCAGGACGACAGCCCCGGCCCGCGGCCGGGCATCGCCCCGAAGACGCCGACCATCTCGGCGGCCATCCGGCGCAGCTCGGCCTCGTCGACCTGGCCGGCCTCGAGGGCTTCGGCCAGGCGGTCGCGGAAGTCGACGAGGGCGGAGGCGTTGTCGCGGACCTGCCCGTGGCCGGCCTCGTCCCCCTCCTCGGCCCCGGCACCGTTGCCGACCATCGCCGGGAAGTAGACGTCGAAGAGGGCGTCGAAGGTCGTGCGCTGCGCCTGCTTCTTGACCATCGTCGCGGCGAACGCGTCGCGCACCATGGCCCGGTTCCCCCAGCGCACCGCGCCGAGCGCGGCGAGGGAGTCGATGTCCTCGGCGAGCGAGACCGACAGGCCGGCGCCGCGCAGCGCCTCGACGAACGCCAGGTGGCGGTCGAGGAGCCCGGAGTGGTCCGGTCGCTCGGAGGCCATGGTCAGGACCTCGCCAGCTTCAGCTCCTTGACCGCGCGCTCGTGGTCGGACTGGTGCTTGAGCACGGCGCCGAGGGTGTCGCCGATCGCCTTCGCGTCGAGGTCGCGGATCTCGAGGGCGATCAGCGTCCGCGCCCAGTCGACCGACTCGGCGATGGACGGCGCCTTCTTCAGCTCCAGCTCCCGCAGCCGGCCGACGGTGGTGACGAGCTGCTCGGCGATCCGGTCGTCGAGGCCGGGGACCTGCTGCTGCAGGATCTGCCGCTCACGCTCGGCATCGGGGTAGTCGATGTGGAGGTAGAGGCAGCGCCGCTTGACCGCCTCGGACAGCTCGCGGCTCGCGTTCGACGTCAGGACGACGAACGGACGGCGGGTGGCAGCCACGGTCCCGAGCTCGGGGATGGTCACCTGGAAGTCGCTGAGCACCTCCAGCAGCAGGCCCTCGACCTCGATGTCGGTCTTGTCGACCTCGTCGATCAGCAGGACGGTCGGCTCCTCGCGACGGATCGCGGTCAGCAGCGGCCGGGTGAGCAGGAACTCCTCGCTGAAGATGTCGTCGTGGGTCGCGTCCCAGTCGACACCGCCGTCACGACCGCCGGCGTTGGCGGCCTGGATCCGGAGCAGCTGCTTCTTGTAGTTCCACTCGTAGAGCGCCCGCGCCTCGTCGAGGCCCTCGTAGCACTGCAGCCGGACCAGATCGGCACCGGTCGCCCGGGACACCGCCTTCGCCAGCTCGGTCTTGCCGACACCGGCCGGCCCCTCGAGCAGCAGCGGCTTCTCGAGCGCGCCGGCGAGGTAGGTGGTGGTCGCCGTGGCGGCGTCCGCGAGGTAGCCCGCCGTCGCGAGCCGGGTGGCCGCGTCGGCCGGGGCGTCGAACCAGGTCATGGCCCCATCCTGCCGTGCGTCGGTGTCTGCCACGTCACGCGGTCGTGACCCGGCGGCCCCGTCGTCGTTGAGATGGGCAGTGGGAAGAGACCCGGACACGGGCTGATCAGGACAGGGCAAGGGGGGCTTCATGAGTGTCGTTGCCGCGTCCCCGTCCTGGCTGCGGGTCGCTGTCCACGCCCTGCGTACGGCGACGACCGTCTCCGCGCTGACCCTGCTCGTCGGCTACGGCGCGATGAGCTCGGTCGCCACCCCTCGGCCTGCCGAGCCCGCTCGCCGCATCGACATGTCGTCGGGGCCGCTCGACACGATGATGCGCGAGAACCGGTGCTCGCTCACCGGATTCGACCGCGACGTGGTCCCGAGCAAGGCCATCGTCCGCACGCCCGACGGCGTCACCGAGGTGGTGTCCTTCGACCACGGCTGGGCCGTGTTCTTGGGCGAGGCCGCGGGCGAGCTGGTCGCCGTCTGCCTCGGCCCGACCCTCGCCGGGTGATTCGAACTCACCCCTGAGCCAGTCAAAGCAACGGGTTCGGGCAGTACGCCCACCATCGGGTGACTACCGTTGGCGTGCACGTGGGCGCCGATGGAGAAGGAGCAGGGGTTGTCCGTGATTCGAGGTCGGCTCCCGGCGGCACTGATCGCACTCGTGCTGGGCGCCAGCTGGCTGACTGGCTGCTCGTCCGACGGCCCCGACGAGGGGGGCCGCAAGGGCGGCCCCGATGCCCCGCCCGCGGAGGTGGTGCGAGTCCCCGAGGACGCACCGACCCTCGGCAAGGCGCTGGAATCGGTAGCCGAGAACGGCCTGGTCCTCGTCGGTCCGGGTACGTACTCCGAGAAGGTCCTGGTCGACGTCCCCGGCGTCACGATCCGTGGCACGGATCGCAACGAGGTCGTCGTCACCGGAGAGGGTCGACGCACGTCCGGGATCGTCGTGATCGCCGACGGTGTCACGGTCGAGAACCTGACCGTCACCAGCACCACGCTGTACGGCGTGCTGTTCACCGGCGTCCACGAGGGGCGCGAGGTACGCACCCCGGGCCAGGACGGCTACGAGACCTTCGACCCGGAGAAGTTCCCACCGCTGGAGCGGTTCCGGATCGACCACGTGACGGCGACCAACAACGGCCTCTACGGCATCTACGCGTTCAACACCCGCCACGGCGTGATCGCCGACTCGTGGGCGTCGGGGTCCGCGGACAGTGGGATCTACGTCGGCCAGTGCCGCGAGTGCGACACCGTCGTGTCCGGCAACGTCGCGACCCGCAACGCGGTGGGCTTCGAGAACGCCAACGCCTCCGACTCGCTCACGATCGTCGGCAACCGGTTCAGCGGGAACCGGGTCGGGATGACGCTGACCTCCAACTACCAGGAGGCGTTCGTCCCCCAGAAGGGCAACCTGGTCGCGGGCAACGTGGTCACCGACAACAGTGAGCCGCGGTCCCCGTCGCAGGCCGACGGCGGCTGGGGCGTCGGGGTCGGGATCGGCGGCGGGCAGGACAACCGGCTGGTCCACAACCTGATCACGGGCAACCTGCGCGCGGGCATCCTCCTCGACAGCGCCGAGGACGTGCCCAGCACCGGCAACAGCCTCGAGGGCAACCAGCTGGGCGCCAACGGCGTCGACGTCGCCAACACCTCCAGCGACCTCGCTCCAGCGGCTGGGAACTGTGCCCGTCCGCCTGTCGGGCTGTCGGCGCTGCCGGCCGGCCTCCTCCGCACCTGCACGGCGCCCACGCAGCCGGCCGCCACCGGGGCCGACCTGCCCGGCGGCCAGGCGCCGGAGGGAATGAGCTTCCTCGAGGTCCCGCTGCCTCGCGACCTGCCGTCGCTCACCGCTACCGACGAGGTGCCCGCGCCGCTGCCGGCGGGCCCCACCCACCCGGACCCCGCCCAGGTCCCGGTTCCCGCGGCGTCCCTGCTCGCCGACCTCGGATGAGCGGCGTGGCGGACGCGACGCCTGGCCCCACCCGGCGCCGGCTGCTGGCCGGCAGCATGGCCGGCGCGGTCGCCGGCGTGGCGGCTGGGGGCGCGGGCGGCTGGTGGGCCGCGTCCCGGGAGGACGAGGCGGCCCCCTCGGCGGAGCCGGCCGCTGCACGGGATGCGCGTGGGCCGGCCGTCGAGGCCGAGGGCACCCGCCAGGCCGGGGTCGACCGGCCGGGTACTCCCCCACGTCAGCTGACGTTCGTGGTCCTGGGCGAAACCGGCGCCGATCCCCGCGACCGGGCGGGCGTGGCCGCGCTGCTGGCCGGTCTCGGTGACCTGGTCCGCGCGCTCACCGCGAGCGAACCTGTCGACCCCCGGATCCCGGACGGGCCGGGCAACCTGACCATCCAGGTCGGTGTCGGCGCCGCCTGGGCAGAGTTCGGCGAGCCGGGCCTGGGTGCGCGCGTCCGGCTGCCACCCTTCCGCGGCAGCGACGAGCTTGCCGCGGACGTCCGTGCCGGCGACCTGGTCCTGGCCGTCGCCGCCGACGACCCCGCGCTGCCCGACCACGTCGTCGACATCCTGCTCGCCGACCTCCTCGGCCGCGGCGGGCTGCGCGTCCTGTGGAGTCAGCGCGGCTTCCGGTCGCCCGGCATCGGCCCCGTGGTCCGCAACCCGCTCGGCTTCCGCGACGGCATCATCCAGCCCGAGGGCGCCGCGGGGATGGACGCCGGCGTGTGGATCGCCGACGGCGCCGCGGCCGACGGCACGATCGGCGTCGTGCGCCGGTTCGTCCTCGACGCGGCCGAGTTCGGCGCGCTCGACGCGGACGAGCAGGCCGCCGTCATCGGGCGTCGCCCCGACGGCACGCCGCTGAGTGGCGGTGGCCCTGACGCCGAGGTCGACCTGGTCGCGAAGACCGCCCACGGCGACTACCTGACCCCCGCCGACGCCCACGCCCGCGCGGCCCACCCGTCGTTCACGGGGTCGCCGCTGATGAGCCGGCGCAGCTACGCGATCCGGGTCGAGGACCGAGACGGACTCACGCGGCCCGGCCTGCTCTTCTGGAGCTTCCAGAACGATGTCGGCGTCTTCGCCCGCACCCAGCAGCGGATGGACCGGATCGACCGGCTGATGGACTTCGCCACCCCGACCGCCGAGATCGGCTACCTGGTGCTGCCCGGCTTCACCGCGGACCGGCCGCTCGGTGCCGGCCTGTTCGGGGCCTGACGACGCTCAGCCACCGGTGCGGGAGGCCAGCACCTCGCTCGCACGGTCCCGCAGTGCGACGTCGACCTCGGCGGCACTGCCCGGGTCGACGACGTCGATCCTGGCGAACGAACCGTCGGACTGGCCGAGGTAGGCCTCGAAGCGCATCAGGGCGCCGTCCCCGTCGATCCAGTACCGGGTCCGGCCGGTGCCGGACGCCGCCTCACCGTCCGAGGCCGACGCCGACGCCGGCTGGGGCCCCTCGAGCACCGAGACCCGGGCGCCGCCGATCTTGTCCGAACGCAGGTAGCGGGCGGTGCTCTGCTGCAGCAGGGCCGGGTTCTCGGGGCGGTCGCTGCCCAGGTTGAGGGCGAGGGCCAAGAAGATGTCCTGGGGGTGCTGCGTCGACAGCGCCCGCTGGGTCCACGCGCCGAGCTCGGGCGGTGCGTCGCCGGCCACCCCGGGGGCGGTGGCAACGGTGGCCAGGTCCCAGACCACGAACCCGGTGCTGCCGTCGTCGGAGCCGTCGTCCTGCGTCTCGAAGTTGCCGTACGCCAGGTGCTCGCGCAGGTCGAGGGCGGTCGTGTAGCTGATCCTCGGCGATCCCGGCCAGGTCATCTGAACCCGTACCGGGGATGTCGAGTACATCTGGAAGCGCACCAGCGCCAGCGCCTCGGCCTCCTCGCCGGTCAGCGCCCGCGCCTCCGGCGCCGGCTTCTCCTCCGTCGACCCGCAGCCGACACCGAGCAGAGCCAATCCGAGGGCGCCGCCGAGCAGGGTCCTGCGTCCTGTCCGTACCACTGCTGCCTCCTCCTGAGTTCTCGGTCCATCGTCGCTGAGGGGTGCTGACGTGCCACACCCCGGGTCCCCGCCTCGACGGGGACCCGGGGTGGTGGGGCCGCGAACCTGAGCCCCCCAGCTCAGCTCACGGGGACCAGGGTGACCACCAGGTTCTTGCGGTAGTGGAACCGGCCGTTGCTGTAGGTCACCTTGTCGGTGCAGGTGACCAGCTGCACCCGGGCGCTGCTCGTCATCGAGAACAGGCTCTTCGGCAGCGGCTTGGACCGCAGGTACCGCTTCTTCTTGACCACCTTGTAGGTGCGCACGACACCCGACTTGTCGGTCAGCTCGATCGTCTGGCCCTTCTTCGCCTTCTTCAGGTCGTAGAAGGCGCCGGGACGGTCGTGGTTGTCCGACACGTGACCCACGATGACCGAGGTGCCGATGACGTCACCGAGCTCCGCCGAGGTCCGCAGCCAGCCGGTGAGCATCCGGTTGCCCGGGACGTTCGCCTTCTTCCCGGTCAGGCCGATCGGCTTGACCTTGGCGTCGATGCCGAGCTTCGCGAACCGCAGCAGCGCGGGCTGCGTCATCCGAGCGGACGGTGCCGTCTTGTCCGTGCCGGCGAAGCCCGTGTCGATCACCCGAACCGGGTTGACCGCACGGTGGACCAGGCTGGTCTCCTCCTTCAGACCGCAGCCGTGGGTGGCGGCCTTGTTGAGGTCGTCGGCCGTCGTGCTGGCGATCCAGGTGTAGTGACCCGGGGCGGACACCGTGATGGACGGCGTGGTCGTCGTGCCGTTCTTCGGGGTGAAGGCCACGGTCCCGAGCGCCGTCGCCGGCGTGCAGGTCGCCGCCGCGGCGCTGCTGAACGGGCCGTACAGCGTCGCCGATCCGGTCGCCGTACCACCGCTGCGGAAGCCGGTGATCGTCACGACGTCGGAGAGCGCCACGCCGACCTTGGCCTCCGTGTGGGAGGTCTTCGTCGTCAGCGTCACGTCGGTCGGCAGGAGGACGAACCCGAAGTCCAGCGTCAGGTCCGCGTCACCGTCGTCGGTGAGGTCACCGGACGTCGCCGACCAGGTGGACGAGTCGGCTCCGCGGTCGTTGCCGGCACCGGCCTGCGTCGGTCCGTATGGCGCCAGCGCCGTCTGCGTCGAGGGAGCGTCACGGTCGATGGAGACCGTGTAGCTCTGACCCGGCGCGAGCACCGGCAGGTTCTCGAACACGTAGTGACCGTTGGCGTCGGTGGTCACCGGACCCACGGGGTTGCCGTGGATGTCGGTCACCGTCTCGCCGCGCGGACCGGTCAGGACCAGCACGACGCCCGGGATGCCGGACTCGCCCGCGTCCTGGATGCCGTCCCGATCGCCGTCGGCCCACACGAAGTCGCCGACGGAGACCGCCGGGCGGACGAAGCCGAAGTCGAGGGTCGGGTCCCGGTCACCGTCGCCGGTCAGGTCGCCCGACTCCGCCTCCCACGTCGAGGAGTCGGTGGCCGGCGTACCCTGCCCGGCCTGGGTCGGGATGTAGTCGGCCAGCGCGGCGATCGTGGACGGGTCGGTCTGGTCGATCTTCACCGTGTAGTGCTGGCCGGCCGGCAGCACCGGCAGGTCGTCGAACGAGTAGTTGCCGTCGGCGTCCGTGGTCACCGGACCCACGGGGTTGCCGTGGATGTCGGTCACCGGGTCGCCGTTCGGACCCACGATCGTGAGCACCACGCCCTCGATTCCCGGCTCGACGGCGTCCTGGACGCCGTCGCGGTCCGTGTCGGCCCACACCAGGTCACCGACCGACACCTTCGCCGGCACGAACCCGAAGTCCAGGGTCATGTCCCGGTCCTGGGCCTGCGTGAGCGGCCCGGAGGTGGCGCTGCCGGTCGAGGAGTCCTGGGCGGGATCGCCACCCTGGCCCGCCTGCGTCGGCACGTACGGCGCGAGCGCGGGCTGGCTGTTGTCGATCGTCACCGTGTACCGGTCGTCCGGGTCGGGCAGGACCGGCAGGTCCGTGAAGACGTAGTGGCCGTTCGCGTCCGTGGTGGTCGTCCCGATGACGCTCCCGTCCGGGTCCAGCAGGGTCAGGGTCACCCCGGGGATGCCGGGCTCGCCCGGGTCCTGGATGCCGTCACCGTCGCTGTCGACCCACACGTAGTCGCCGACCGAGACCGGCTTCGGGGTGAACCCGAAGTCGAGCGTGAGGTCCTTGGCGCCCGCGGTGGTCAGCTCAGTCGAGTCGGCCGTCCACAGCGAGGAGTCCAGTGCGGGGTCGCCGCCCTGGCCCGCCTGTGTCGGGTTGTACGGCGCGAGCGCGGTCTGCGTCGACGGCGCCGTCTGGTCGATGGTCACCGTGTAGTGCTCGCCAGGCGGCAGCACGGGCAGCTTGTCGAACACGTAGTGACCGTTCGCGTCGGTCGTCACCGGGCCCACCGGGTCACCGTTGACGTCGACGACCGGATCGCCGTTGGAGTCCGTCAGCTTGAGCACGACGCCTTCGATCCCGGACTCGCCCGGGTCCTGGATGCCGTCGCCGTCGCTGTCGACCCACACATAGTTGCCCACCGACACCGACGCCGGGCTGAACCCGAAGTCGATGGTGTGGTCGTTCTCGCCACGGTTGCCCGTCGTGATCGACGCCTGCGGGTAGTTGGCGACGATCGTGCCGTCCGAGTCGAGGCGGTCCTGCTCCGGGCCGGTGCCCTGGTCCTCGTCCGAGAGCCCCACGCCGGCCAGGTTGCCGTTGCCGGTGTAGTCGGAAGGCTTGTCGAGCCGGATCACGTAGTCGGTGTTGAACTCGACGTCATCGTTGATCGAGTCGAAGTAGTACTCACCGCGGCTGTTGGTCACGGTCGTCGCCACGAGGGTGACGCCGTCGGCGGCGTACAGGTTGACGGTGACGCCGGCGATGCCGTCCTCACCCGGGTCCTGGATGCCGTCGTCGTTGGTGTCGTTCCAGACCCGGTTGCCGATCTGGATCGGCGCCAGGTCGCAGAGCACCTCCATGTCGGCCATGCCCTGGCCCTTGCTGAAGCTGTCAGCGCCGGTGATCCGGTTGCCACCGCCGTTGCCACCGTCGGCCTGCAGGCTCTCGGGCGAGGTCGGCTGGGTGCCGCCGTCACCCGAGATGAGCGGCCGGCCGGTCTCACGGTCGACGCGGAAGTAGCCCTGCGTGAAGATGCCGCCGGCCGGGTCCATCGCGCTGCTGACGATGCCGCGCTCGCCGCGGCTCAGGGCGATACCACCGTAGGCCTCCTCGGCGTGAACGCCACCGTCGCCGCCGAAGTACTCGTCCGACACCGCGGTCTGGGCCCGGTTCTCCTTGCCGCAGCCACCGTTGATGTCGAGCACGAAGTCGCCGCCGCCCACCGGAGGGCAGGCCTTGTTGATGTCACCGGCGACGACGTAGTCGATGACGCCGACGAGGGCGCCGGTGCCGTCGGTGTTGGCGTAGTAGCGCGAGCTGGCGCCCATCTGCTGGTCACCGGTGCGGTCACGGAAGGCCATGACGAGGTCACCGTTGTTCTCGATGACGATGTCGTCCATCCAGGCCTGCGGGTCGGGAAGCCGGCCGCCGCTCTTGAAGTTGCAGCTGATCCCGTCCATCCACGGGCGGAAGGTCGTGCTGTGCACGCCGTCCGCGGTGTCGCGCGGGTCGCACTGCGCGGCGAGGAACCACTGCGCCTCGCGCTTGCGGTTGATCGTCTGGTCCATGACCGTGCCGGTCTGGGTGTAGGTCGATGCGTCGAAGGTCAGGATGATCGCCCGCTGGTCGGCGGGGTTCTGGGTCGACTCGGCCGAGCAGACGCCACCGACGTAGAGCACGCCGTTGCGCTCGCCGAGCGCGCCCGGGCGCCAGTCGGAGGCCGCGGCGCAGCCGGGGTTCGCGGACAGGTCCACGACGTGGGTCGGCGCGCCCATGGTGGCGGCGGTCGCGTCGTACACGTAGAGCTTGCGGTCGTTGAGGTTGATCACCTGCAGGTCGTCGCCGTCCTCGGAGACGTCGAGGTCGCCGAGCGACTCCTTGCCCACGGCGGGAGCGAAGTCCCAGTCCTGGCGCAGGCCCGCGGTGTCGAAGCTGTGCGCACGGGCGCCGGCGTTCGGCACGGTGCCCCACACGGTGGTCGCGCCACCCGCGGCCGGGGTCACGTAGATCGCGCCGGAGCCACCGGGACCGTAGGCGATGCCGCGCTTGGCGAACGCGGCGGCGAAGATCCGCTTGTCCTGCTTGCGGTAGCCGATGCCGTAGACCGCACCGGTGTCGGCCTTGGTGGCCAGCTTGGTCTTGTCACGGTCGATGCCCCACGCCCGGTAGGGGGCGGTGAAGAGGGTCTCGGCACTGCCGTTGTTCGCGAGCGCGCCGCCGGGCGTGAAGATCGGCTGCTGGCAGGCGTTGACGATCAGCGGGTTCGACTGACAGTAGTCACGGACCTCCCAGAAGGCGGTCGTGACGTCGACCGTCTTGTCCGCCGCCACCGTCACGAACTCGTCGTTCGAGGAGAGCCACTTGGCGCCGGGGGTGTCCGCGGTGCCGGTCTTCTCGCGCGCGATCGCCGGCTGGTAGGTGGCCGGGTCGGGGTTGAGCGCCTGCACCCGGTAGCTGCCCGGCGCGCCCACGATGGTGACCAAGCCGTCCGCGTCGGTGACGAGGTCCTGGCTCACCCCCGCGCCGTCGGTGACCCGGACGGTGACGCCGGCGAGGCCGGGCTCGACGAACGGGTCGTCCCAACTGCCGTTGCCGTTGTAGTCCTGGACCACGCGCACACGCACGGTTCCGTCGCCCGGCGCGGCCTGGGCCGGTGCCGCGACCTGGGTGCTTCCCAGCACCGCCAGGCCGGAGGCCGCCAGGGCCAGGGCGGTCAGGCGTCGTGTCGCGTGCCGCGGCACGCGCGGCCTCACGTGTTCGAACCAGCGCCTCATCAGCAGAGATCTCCTCGGTCGGGGCATGCCACGGACATGCGCGGGACTGTATTTGCCGGACGGGAGCGCCCGGGCTCGTTCGAGTAAAGAGATGAATCGGGGTGAGGACGACTCACCCCGAGCCGCCGACTGGTGTCCACGAGACAGGACGCGACGAACCGTGCGCGCACCTCAGGCCTCCGGCCAGCCGGGGACGTCGTAGGTCCACGCAGGCGGCATCAACGCGACCTTCTGCAGGACCTCCGCGCGGCTGGTCACGCCGAGCTTCGCGTAGAGACTGCGGACCTGGGACTTGACCGTGTTGATCGAGACGCCCAGCTGATCCGCGATCTCTGCCCGGGCGGCTCCTTCCAGCAGCAGCCGGAAGACCGCACGCTCGCGCGGCGACAAGGGGGCCGCCAGCGCCGGTCCGGGCATCCAGACAGCGTCCTGCGCGGACGCTGCGACGTCCGCGGAGAGCCAGTCCTCCCTGAGCGCGAACGCGACGAGCGGCCGGGGCAACGAGGAGATGTAGGAGCGCCAGACCTGCTGCCGAGCCGTGTCCATGACGACGCCGAGAAGGCGCCGTGCGCCCTCCGCGTCGCCGCGCGCGATGCACGCGGCGGCCTCGAGCGCCCGCAGCCGGGCCGCGTCACGCAGGGTGAGGTCGTGTGCGGCCCGGGCCACGCGCGCGGCGTACCGGACCGTCTCGAACTCGCCGCTCACGTAGAGGACCATCGCCTCGGCGACGGCCGACCACGACGTGCGGGAGGTCCCAGGCTCGATGGCGACCCACGCCTCACGGACGTTTCCGAGGGCGACGTTGAAGTCGGCGCGCGCGGCTCGCTTGATCTCGTGGGCGATGCCGTCGCCCACCTGCCCCGAGGGCACGACCTCCTCGGCCTGGGCGAGCAGGCGCAGCCCGTGCCGATGACGGCCGGTCAGCACGAGGAACTGGGCATGGGACCACAAGGCCAGGGGCCACAGGCTTCCGTACGACGCGGGCTTGCGCCCCTGGACCAGCCGCCCGGCCGCGGGAAGATGCCGACGGTCGAGGAGAAGGACCAGGCGGGCCAGCCGGATCGCGTCGGCCGTGGCTGCCACGCTCCGCCCGATCTCGGCCTCGAGCACCTCCGCCGTGGCGAGCGCGTCGTCGGCCTCGAGCAGCTCGCCGGCAACCGCGCACACGAGGGCGAGGTGAGCGGCCGCCTGGGCGCGACCGGCCGGGGAACCGCGCAGCCCCTCGGCGTCGTGCGCTGCCTGGAACAGGTGCCGTGCGCCGGCGACATCGCCGCCCAGCAGCGCGGTCAGGCCCTCCTGCAGCCGCAGGAAGGCGAGCAGAGCCAGCACCCCGGCATCCTCGGACACATGGCCGATGCGGTCGGCGACCGGGCGGGCGCCGTCCAGGATCAGGCGGGCCTGGAGGAACTGCCCTCTCTCCCGGTGCTGGAACGCGGCGAGCAGGTGGGCGACGAGCACCTCGTCGTCGGGACGGCCGCCCCGCCGCACCTCGCCCATCGCGTGGTCGACCAGCGCCCACGCCTGCGCCCCGGTCACCAGGCCGCTGCCGACGGCGACCAGGCGCAGCACCGGACGCCGCGTGATGGTGGTCAGGTCGAAGGTGCCGACCAGCGCGCGCAGCGCATCAGGGCCGACGGAGTACCAGCTCTCGATCCAGTCCGACTCGAACGCGTCGACGGCCTGCTCGAGGCTCTCCTCCGCGATGATCGCGCGGAGGGCGTGCACGGACACGACCCCGGGCATGGGCGGTCCCTCCTCCGACGCTCGACCCGGTGTACTTGCCGGGGGCGCGCAGTGCGCCACAAAGAAGGATGGAGGAACCGGCGGCGTGAAGGCGGCCGCGAGGTCCCGGGCGGTCGCTTTTGCCCCCCTTTGGGGGGACATGGCATCACCCGGCGTCGACGTACCCGTCGTCGATGGCGATCCGGCTCAGGTCCACCTTCGAGCGCACCGGGCGGCCGGCCGCGGCGTACTTCGTCTTCACCCGAGTGATGTAGGTCTTGGCGGTGTCCGGCTTGACCCCGAGGGCCTCCGCCACGGCCCCGAGGGTCAGCCCGGAGGCGTAGAGCACGAGGGCGCGCTCCTCCTGGTCGCTGAGCTGGGGGCGGTCGGCGTCGGCCGCGATCACGGCGGCGAGGTCCGCCGTCATCCACTCGCCGCGCCGCAGCACGGTCCACACCGCGTCGACGACGTCCTGCTCTGAGTCCCGCTTGCCGACGATGCCGGCGACGCCCGCCTTGATCACTGCACGGACCAGCGTGGGCGAGGCCAGCGCCGACAGCACCAGCACCCGCAGGCCCGCATCGACGAGGCGGGCCACCACGTCCGGATCGACGCTCGGTCCGCGGTCGACGCTGAGGTCGAGCACCAACAGCTGCGGGCGGGAGCTGGCCGGCGCACGCTGCACCCAGGCCAGGAACTCCGGCAGCGTGCTGCAGCTCGCCACCACCACCAGGCCCGACTCCCGGCCGAGGATCTCCTCCGTGCGGCGACGTTGCAGCAGGTGGTCCTCGACGAGCGCGACCTGCCAGACCTCCGACCCTCCACCCACTCCCACGAGGACAAGTCTCGCAGTCCGGTACAAGAATGTTCGCGGGTTAGCCGAACTCACCCGTCCGGCAAGCGAGAGGATGTCCGCGTGACCAGCTTCGGAGCATCGGTCGGGTCCGGCGCCCTTGCACGCGACCTGGTCCGCCGCGCGTCCCCCTTCGTCCCGGACGAGGACGGCTGGGCCACCCGCACCCTCGTCGACGCGATGACGCGCGCCTTCCTGCTGATGACCGCCGTCTGGCAGCTGGTCATGCTCGGCGCGGTCGTTGCCTCACCCGGCCCGGTCACCCGGCTGCTGCCGCTGCTCACGGCCCATGCCGCCGCGCTCGTCGCGACCCTGCTCGTCCGGGCTGGGCGGCTCCCGCTCTGGCTCCCCGTCGTCGCGGTGCCGGCGCTGTACGTCGCCGACTGGGCGGGGGCGGTCTCGATGAACGACCCGCTGCTGTTCGCGGGCTGCTGGATGATGAACCTGGGCAGCGCGACACCGGCGTTCGTGCTCCGCGGCCGCCTCGCCCTCGTGCTGGCCCTCCTCGGCGCGCTCCTCGTCCCTCCGGCCATGCTGCTGCTGCGCCCGGACCTTCCGGCGGCCTTTCCGATCGCCGTTCTCGGCACCCAGCTGGCGATCGTCGCCGCGACCCGGATCGGCCTGTCCTACCTGTACGACTTCGCCACTCGTGCCGACGAGGAGGCGGCGGCTGCGCTGCGGGAACATGCCGCGGTCGCCACGCAGGAGGCCGCCAGCCGCGCCTCCGCCGAGGACGCCCGGGTCCTCCACGACACCGTGATCAACACGCTCGCCGCCCTCGCCAGCGGTGGTGCCGCCATCAGCGACACCACCGCGGTCCGGGAGCGCTGTGCCCGGGACATCGCGACAGTGACCGCGCTGCGGGACGGCGCGGAGCCGGTGACCGACGACGGGCTGCGCGCGGCGTCGTACGACACCCGGGTCCGGGTGCGCCACCTCGGCATCGCCGACGGTCACCTCGACCGACTCGAGGCGGCCCTTCCCAGCCTGCGGCTGCGGGCGCTGCGCCGGGCCACGACCGAGCTTGTCCAGAACGCCGCCAAGCACGCGGGCGTCGACGAGGTGGAGGTGCGAGCCGACGAACGGGACGGAGCCCTCGTGGTCACCGTCGCCGACGACGGCGTGGGCTTCGACGGCCGCGTCGGCAGCGGCGGCCTGGCCACGTCCGTCGTCTCCCGGGCGCAGGACGCGGGCATCGACGTCCACGTCGACACCGCGCCCGGCCGGGGAACGCGGGTCACGCTCACCGCGCCGACGTTCTCCCTCGGCTCCGACGATCCGGGCGCCGGCAGCGACATCGGCGGCGTCGTCCAACTGCTTCGCCGCCGTGGCTGCCTGCTGTACGCCGCCGGTGTGGCCGCGATCGGCTTCTTCCTCTCGCTCAACAACCACCCCGGCGAGGCCACGCCCGACTACCTGATGGCGACCCTCGCCGCCCTCGGCGCCGCCCTCGCCTGGCACACGACGCGGCACCGTGACAGCGTGCCGTGGTGGGCGGTGGCCGTGCTCACCGGCGCCGCGGGGACTGCGTTCGTGCTCTCCGCGGCGGCCGTCGACTACGGGCGCGAGGACCCGGTGCTCTGGCAGGCCATCGGGGCCACCGGCCTGCTGATCGTGATCGCCGAGCTCGGCCCACGGCCGAGCGCCGTGCTCTGGGGCGGAGGGGCGTACGCGGCCGTGGTGGTGAGCGTCGCGGTGCTGATCGGGCGCCAGTCCTCCGACCAGGCCGAGACGATCGTGCTGATAGCCGGAGCGGCCGGCCTCGGCCTGGTCGCGGCGTGGCGTGGGTTCCAGCACACGATCGGGGAGATCGCCACCCGGGCAGCCGCGGACCAGCAGGCCGTCTGGTCCGCCCGGACTCGGCTCGCCGAGCGCGAGGCCGCTGACCGGTCCCGGGCTCGCTGGCGCGACGCCGGGCTGAACCGCTCCCTCGAGCTCCTCGAGTCCGCCCGCAGCGCCGACGACCCCGGGAACGTCGCGCTGCGACTCAGGTGCGCCACCGAGGAGGACTACCTGCGCCAGCTCACCCTGCTCCACCCGGATCTGGTGCACGTCGGCCAGTGGTTCGCCCGGGCTCTCAACGATGCCCACGACAGCGGCGTCCGCCTGGTCGTGCGGTCCGGCGGGGCCGACCTGCCCGCCGACGTCGCCGCCGACCTGGGCAGCGTCGTCCTGGCAGCTGTCGCCGGTACGCCGAGCGGCTCCGACCTGACCGTCACCCTCTTCCCCGACCCTGCGGGTGCCCGGATGACACTCGTCGGCGCGCACCCGCACCTCGGGGCCGGTGTGCGGTCGGCGGCCGGTTCCTTGGCGGCGCGCGCCAAGGTGCAGTCCGTGGCCGGCCAGGACGTTGCGGAGATCCTGCTCGACGTACCGGCCTGACCCGGTTCAGCCGGAAGCGTCGGAGCCACGCGGCCGGCTGGTGAGCGTGACCACCGCGGTCTCGTCGTCGACACGGTCGACCTCGATCCGCCAACCGTGGCCCGACCAGGGGGCCTCGCCGGCCTGCAGCAGGTCGGTGTACGGCGGCACGCCCTGCTGCGCGACGTACCGGCGCCGCAGCGGGTCGCACGGCGTGCCGCACGCCGACGCCGACGCATCGACCAAGGTGATCGCGATGCCCGACTCGGGGAGATGGCGGTCGAGACCGTCCGCGGTCAGCAGCTCGACGGTGAGGAACCGGTCCGCGGTGAGCGGCAGCTGGAGCAGCCGCAATCCGTCCGGGCCGGCCGAGCGGTTGATCCGGTACGTCGAGGCGGTGCCCTCCCGAGGCGCTCGCACCACGTCGCCCGCCGGCATCCATCCGGCGTCAGCCAGGTTGACGCCGAGCGTGCCGCCGGCGTGGTGCTCGTCCGGGAACACGGCTCGGGGTGCGGTGCTGTCGCTCATCATGTCCAGCGCGCTGTCGTACTCCCCCGCCGGGCTTCCGGAGTGCGGCCAGCCCAGGGTGTGGCCCAGCTCGTGCTCGACCAGGTCGAAGGCCGGCAGCGGGCCCCAGGCGGGGTGGAAGTCGCTGGCTCCGACGTACGCACCGCGCCGGGAGACGCTCGCCGGACAGGGCGCTTCTGCCTGCGCGCAGCGGGCGCCGGGGTTCCCGAGACCGCCGTGGGCGTCGGCACGGTGCTCCGCGTTCGCGACTGCCAGGACGACGTCCGCCGTCCGGCGCGACTGGTCCTGGGCCCGCGCCATGCACTCCTCTCCGCCCTCGTCGGCACGAAGGGACAGCACCCCGCCGGCGACGAAGCGCGGGACGTACCGGCCGTGGGACAGGGTCGCGAAGTAGCGCCGGACGTGCTCGTCGAGCTGGTCCGCGACCGTGGCCGGGTCGAGGTCGAGCCGCAGCGGCGACGGCTGGTAGACCGGAGCCCGGGTGTCGAGCGGGACCGCGCAGACCCAGACCTCGATGGTGTCCTGGCTCTCGGCCGGAGCCGACCGGCCGGCGGTCCCTGGGATCGATCCTGAGAGCGCCAGCAGGCCGACGGCCGCCAGCGCCACCAGGACCCACCGTCCCCGATGTCTCGTGTCCACCCTCACCGCAAGGGCGGCCCGACCATCCAGCCCACCAGCGAGTAGCGCACGCCCGAGGTCACCGGCGTGACCTGGTGGCCGACCGTCGACGGGAAGACGACGACCGAGCCCTGGTCGCGCAGCTGGGGCTGGGCCAGCAGCTGTCCGACGCCGTTCATGAACTCGAGGTCGCCGCCCTCGTAGCCACTCGGGTCCGAGAGGTTGACCGTCACGCTGACCTTGCGTTCGAGCCCGGTGCCGAGCTGGCCGTAGTCGGTGTTGTCGTAGCTCAGCGCGTCGACGTGCCAGGTGAACTGGTCACCGACGTCGTAGCGCAGGATGCTCAGCGTGCCGAGACCGGTCACGTCGAACTTCCACAGCAGGTTCGCCAGGTTGGCGAAGTGGGACACCAAGGCTCCGGCCCAGTGACCCGGCTCGATGAAGGTGTGCTTCGTCTTGCGGGACTCGGAGAGGATCTCCACCGGGCGGTCGGCGAGCTGCACCGTGGCGGCGTACAGCTCCTCGTCGGCGAACGAGCTGATCACCGCCTGGCACACCTCGGGCGGGATCACGCCGTTCCAGAGGCGGTAGACGATGCTCCGTGGAGACGGGGGCGCCACGGCGTCCCCCGCCTCCACGAGGCTCTCACTCATGGGCGGCCGGAGTGCGGGAACGCCGGACCACGACCACGCCGGCCGCGGTCATGGCGGTGCCCAGCGCGAGCATGCCGAGCGTGGTACCGGCCGCACCGGTCGCCGGGAGCCCACCCGAGCCGTTGCCGGCCCCGGCTCCCTCGACCGCTCCGTCGTCGTCCTGCTTCCCGCTGTTCTTGCCGCCGACCTCGCCGGCGCAGATCTCCGGGAAGGTCTTCACGGTGCCGTCGGTCGCAGCGACCGCGTGCACGATGCGCGAGCCGCCGCCCGCGGCTCCGGGAGGTCCGGGAGGTCCGGGCGGTCCGGGCTGTCCCGGAGGCCCCTCCTGGCCGGAGGGGCCGTCTTCGCCGTCCCAGCCCTGCGGGCCGACAGGGCCCCGCGGGCCCGGCGCTCCGGGGACGCCGTCGACGCCGGCCTCGCCGGCGGCGCCGCTGGGTCCCTTCGGTCCGGTCGCGCCGTTCGGGCCGGGCGCTCCGACGACGGTCGCGACGCAGGCGGGGGCGAAGGCGGAGCAGTCGGTCGCGACGACGGCGTGGACGATCCGCGCCGATCCGGCACCCGGAGGTCCGGGCGGTCCGGGTTCTCCGGGTGCGCCGGGTGCGCCCGACGCACCCTCGGCGCCCGGCAGGCCGGGCGGACCGGTCGGCCCCGGCAGGCCGGCGGCACCCGGTGCACCGTCCGCCCCGTCCGCTCCCGCCGGGCCGTTGTCGCCCCGAGGACCGGGCATGCCAGGAGCGCCGTCCGGGCCGGGGATCACGACGACGCAGACACCGGGTACGGCGCCGCAGTCGACCGGACCGGGCGCGGCATGGACCAGCCGCCCCGCGCCTCCTCCCGGAGCACCGGGCGGCCCGGGCGCACCGGGCTCGCCCACCGGGCCGGCCTCCCCCTCCGCGCCCTGGGGGCCCTCCGGACCCTGCGCGCCGGCCGGACCTTCCGGTCCCTGCTCGCCGTCGGCGCCGTCGGTGCCGGCCGGTCCCGCATCGCCCGCCGGACCGGCGGCGCCGTCGGCGCCGGCCTTGCCGTCCGGTGCGCTCGGCAGCAGGCAGGTCACGCCCTCCTGTGCCGCGGCGGCCGGTTCGGCCTGGGCCGGGGAGCCCACGGCCAACACACTCAACGTCATGACACCCGAGACTGTCGCCAGATATCCCAACTCCGGACGTGGTGGCATTTCGTTCCTCTTCTCTCCTTGCGGAGTGATAGGTCAGTGGATGTGTCCGGCGGCGGCGGTGGAGAAGCGCCACCGCCGCCGCCGGAGTCTTGTCGCCGTCAGTTCAGCGGAACCGCGGTGACCACGACGTTCTGGCGGTAGTGGAACCCGCCGCCCGACGTCGTCACCTTGCCGGCGCAGCTGATCAGCACCAGCTGGTGCTCACCCGTGGTCGAGAAGAACCGGTCGGGCAGCTTCGAGGCCCGCGAGAACCTCTCGATCGAGGTGACCCGGTAGCGCAGCTTCTTGCCGCCCTGCCAGAGCGTCACGACCTTGCCCTTGCGGATCTTGGTGAGCTTCCAGAACGCACCCGGCCGGTCGTGCCGGTCGGAGACGTGGCCGGCGATGACCGTCGTACCGATCAGGTCACCGGCGGCGGCCGACTGGGTGAGCTGGCCGGTGCGGGCCACGTTGCCGGGCACCTGCATCGTGCCCTTCTTGATGCCGACCAGGGACGTGCGGGCATTGACGCCCAGCGATGGGATGCGGATCCGATCGATCGTGCGACGACCGGCGACGTCGCGCCCCGGCGAGCTGAAGCCCGTGCTGACGACCGGCGTGGAGTACGACGGCTTGTGCACGATCGTCGTCTCCGACACCAGACCGCAGGCGTGCGTCGCGGCGGTGTTGTGGCTGTCCGCCGTGGTCGAGGCGACCCAGGTGTAGTAGCCGGTCCGGTTCACCTGGACCGTCGGCGTCTCGACGACGCCGTTGCCAGGGGTGAAGGCCACCGTGCCGACCGCGTTCGCCGGGGTGCAGGCGATCTTGTCGCGCGACGCGAAGGGGCCGTACAGCGTGGCCGAGCCGGTCGCGCCGTGCCCCGGGACGAAGCCGGTGATGGTGACCTTGTCGGAGACGTGGGCACCCGGCTTGACCTGGTCGTGCGAGGTCTCCGTCGTCAACGAGACCTTCGACTGACCGCCCGCGCCGGTGTCCGGCTGCTGCACCGTGGTGGTCTCGGCCGCCAGACCGCACGCATGCGTGGCCGCCGCGTTGCGATCATCCGCGCTGAGGTTGACCTGCCAGGTGTAGAGGCCGGGCTGGGTGACCGTGATCGTCGGCGTCGTGATGGTGCCGTTGGCCGGGGTGAAGGTGACCGTGCCGACCACGTTCGCCTCGGTGCAGACCGTGTCGTTCACCGTGGTCACCGGACCGTAGAGGGTCGCGGTGCCCGTCGCGTTGCCGCCCGGGACGAACCCGGCGATGGTGACGACGTCGTGCAGGGCCGCGCCGACCGTGACCGTGGCCGCGGAGGCTTGGGTGTTCACGGTCGGGGCGCCCTTCGCGACGGACACCGTCTGCGCTGCGTCGTCGATGTCCTTGTGATCGACCAGGAACATGTCCTCGCCGTCGATCGTCACCCACAGCTCCTCGAAGGCCACCAGCGACTCACCGGCGTAGCCCGACGGAACCGTGAACTCGACCTCGACACTGCCCTCGGCCGACGTCGGGGTGAACGTCCTGGTACCCGTGATCCCGGTCGGGAAGCCGTCCGACTTCCTCATCAGCTCTCCCGTGACGGTGTACGACGTACCGGGCGTCAGGCCCTGGTAGGCGACGGTGTCCACGACCGTGCCACCCCCGGCGGGGATGGTGTGGTCGCCGTCGGCCTTGTCGGTCAGCGTGGTGCCGATGGTCAGGTTCGGCGCCGGGGCCACGGCCACGGTCTGGGCGGCGTCGTTGATGTCCTCGTGCGAGGCCACCACCGGCGTCTGGCCGGTCACCTTGAGCTGCTCGAAGGCGACCAGCGACTGACCCGCGTAGCCGGCCGGAACCGTGAACTCCACGTCCACCGTGCCGTTGGCCGAGGCCGGGGTGAAGGTCTTCGTACCCGTGATGCCGGTCGCCGAGCCGTCCGACTTCCTCATCAGCTCACCGGTCACCGTGTACTGCGTGCCCGGGGTCAGGTTCTGGTACGCGATCGTGTCGACCACCGTGCCGCCACCGGCGGGGATGGTGTGGTCGCTGTCGGCCTTGTCGACCAGCGTGGTGCCGATCGACGGGTTGGGCGTGACCGCCACGGTCTGGGCCTGGTCGTTGATGTCCTTGTGCTCAGCGACGATGGTGCTGCCGCCGTTGACGGTCAGCGTCTCGAAGGCCACCAGCGACTGCCCGGCGTACCCGGCCGGAACCGTGAACTCGACCTGGACCGTGCCGTTGGCGCTGGCCGGGGTGAAGGTCTTCGACCCGGTGATCCCGGTCGCCGTGCCGTCCGACTTCTTCCGCAGCTCACCGGTCACCGTGTACGACGTACCCGGCGTCAGGTTCTGGTACGCGATCGTGTCGACCACCGTGCCGCCACCGGCGGGGATGGTGTGGTCGCTGTCGGCCTTGTCGACCAACGTGGTGCCGATCGACGGCGTCGGGGCGGCGGTCCAGGTGACGGCTGCCGAGCCGGTGGTGGTGGCGGTGCTGCCCGCGACCAGCATCAACGACTGCGCGTGGCTGCCTGCCGTGGGCGTGCCGCCGGAGGTGGTCGGCACCGAGATGACCGTGCCCGAGCCGCCCGCGCCCTGGCCGGTCACGGTGACCGTGGCGGAGCCGGCGGTCGTCGAGCCGCGCAGGTCGAGGTAGACCTGCTGGCCGTCGGTGACGGCCGAGGTGTTGATCAGCGTGCCCGAGGCGTCGGTCACCGCGACACCCGGGGCGACGGTGAGGCTGACGGAGGGCTGGTTGGTGTGCACCGTGAACGGACCGACCAGGGTGCCGGCCTGCTGCGCACCCGCCGGGGCGGTGACCGTCGCGGTCACCGACGGGATGTCACCCGGCGACATGGTCGCGCCACCGTTGACGCTGTTGACGAGGTACTCGTACGCGGCCTGCGAGTCGGGCGACGCCCAGGGCCACGCTGCGTCGAACCCGAGGTCGGTGTAGCGCCAGATGGCGTACTGCGTGGCCTCGATCGCGTCGTTCTGCGAGATGCCGGGCGCGCCTGCTGCCGCGCCGAAGGCGGCAAGACTGAGGGCCGGGTAGCTGTGCATGACGATCCAGAGGACCTTGCCGGCCACGGTCGGGTCGGTGTCGAAGAGGTTGCTGCCCACGAAGGACGAGGCGTCACCGGCGATACCGGTGGTGCTGGTCTTCGCCGGGACCTGGTTCTCGAGGCAGTAGGCCCAGTAGTCCGCGGCGCCCGGGTTGCTCGTGTTCGCCGGAACGGGCGAGTAGATGGTGTGCAGCGGGGTCCCGCTGTATCCCTGTGTCTGCGAGCCGACCCAGACGGTGTCACCGTCTCCCGGCTCGGTCGTCGCCGACGCCGACGGCGTCCACGACGGCATGACGACGGCTCCGACGGCGAGCACCAGGCCCACCACCCACGCCCGCCACGCGCGGTGACTCCAACTCGACTTGCTCACTGATCTGTCCCCTTCATCTCGACGTCGCGCCGCGCGCGACCCCGGGTCGTTCAACATGGATCTGCACGTCTCTTCCGGCCCGGTCCTGGAGCGCTGCTCCAGGTGCGCGCAGCCTGTACGAACCGAAACGACCGACGACAGCGAATGCGCCGCACCCACGGACGAATGACACCCATTCGGGGGTCAGGCGAACGTCACTCATCCGCGCTCCCGCTCCCGGGCCGCTCCGCGGGGTGGGGGCAGAACGGCGGCAGCAACGGCATGACGCGGTAGCTGCGCTCGCCTTCGACGTCGGCGTTGACCCGCCGGTCGTCCTCCAGCGCGCAGACCGCCGCCTGAGCGTCGGCGTACGGACCGGAGACGTAGGTGAGACCACCCTCGGTAATGGCCAGGACGTGCGGACGATCGAGGTCGGCGACGCTCTCGCTGATCAAGTGGTCGACCAACAGCTGCAGCGCGGCTTCGGTCGGATGGCCGTCGCCCCGCTCGGGTGACGGCTCGTCCGACCAACGATTCGTGGTGACGGCTCCCATGACCGGTTGACACGTGGCGGCGGCCGACATGACGCGGTCGTGGAAGAAAATCGCGGGCCGCGTCGGGGGTGCGGTCCTGGTCCGCCTACGAGGTACGACTGAGCATGCCGAGACCTCCCCCACCCTCCACCCTGGAGCTGGCCGCACCGCGTCGTGGAGTGCCTGGGGCGCTGGCCGTCCACCCCGCTGCGCTCCAACTGCGGAGCTTGACGGATGCGCCCGGCCTCGTCGACGACGTCGTGCTTGCTCACGCCCTCGGCATGACCCACAACCTGACCACGACCGCGTTGCTGAGCCCCCGCCTGTGTCATCAGCGCCGCCACGCGCTGCGCGTGCACGCCATCCTGGTCGCACAGCTCGAGCGGGGCCGCGCGGCGTCCGATCTCGCCGTGACCTCGCCCGCCGCGTCGCGGCCGAAGCCGCCCGGGCCCGGCTGGACGACTCGGCGCGCCCGCCTCAATCCGCCGGTTCCGCGCTTCCGCGGCCCGGCGACGGCACCGTGATCGACCGGTTGTTGTTGCCCAGGTCGGCATCGCGGCTGTCGGCACCGACGATGCCGAAGGTGAGGTATGTCGTCTGCGCAGCCTTCACGTCGACCGTCAGCTGGGTGATCCCCGATCCCACCGGGACCAGGTCGGCCCAGGCGATGTGCTGGGCACGCGACGTACAGCCACCAGCACCGGTGACCGCGCCGCTCACGCAGTAGCTGGTCGCACCGACGCCACCGAGCGCGACCCGGACCACCTGGCCGTCGCCGTCCACCTGGATCGTGACCCGCCGCCACGCCGGGCCGGAGGAGGACGGGCCCCAGGTCGGGACGCCCAGCCGAGGGTCACCGGCAGGTGACGTCGGGGTGGTCGGGGCGCTCGGGGTGCTCGGGGTGCTCGGCGTGGTCGGCGTGGTCGGCGGCTGCGAGGAGGTCGGCGGTGCGGCGGGTGCGGCGGGTGCGGCGGCCTTCGACGGCTGCCCGGACACCGGGCTCGGGCCGGGCTGCAACCGGTCGGGGGATCGGCGGCGCGGGGCGTCCGGTGCCGGCACGATCCTGCGGAGCGGCGGGCTGTCGACAGCCGCGGGGTGCACGGCGTCCGGCGCCGGGCGCGTGGAGGGGGGCGCGGGCACCGGGGTCCCCGTGCCGGACGCCACACTGCTCTCGGTCCGGGGCGGCCCCACCGGCGCGGCGGTCTCCTGCGGGCCCGGCGAGCGGACCGCCACCAGGGCGACGCCGGCGACCGCACTGGCGACCGCGGCGGAGGCGAGCACACCGGTCAGGCCCTTGCTGAACGAACCGCTGATGACAGCGCCGATCCCGCCGACGGTCGTCGCCCCGATCGTTCCCGAGGCGGCGACCGACACAGCGATCGGAAGGAGCAGGGCACTCACGTCGCGGCGTGCCTCGCCGAGCTCGAGGACGGCGACCGGGCAGGTGCCGCAGGACCTCAGGTGCTGGTCCACGGCCTCACGTCGGGCGCGTGCGAGGTGGCCGTTCACGTACCCGGGCAGGTGGGTGGCGATCTTCTTGCACTCGACGGAACCGGAGGACTGGGCGTACTGCGCGAGGTAGGCATCGGCAAGCCCGCGGCGGGCCCGCAGTGCTAGGGCTGCGACCGCGTTGGCCCTGATGCCGAGAAGCTCACCGACCTCGCCGTGCGGGATCCGGTCGACCTCGCAGAGCCAGAGAACCTGCTGCCACCGGGCGGGAAGCGCCATGAACGCCTCGCGCACGACGCTGCTCGTCAGGTGCTTGCCCGAGGTGTCGTCCGCGACGAGCAACGGGATCAGGTCTGTCGGCTCGGTCAGCTCCTCCCTGCTGCGGACCCGGATCCGGTTCACGGCCACGTTGTGGACCGTGACGCTGAGGTAGGGCCGGAAGGTCGTGGTCGGCCCACGACCGCTCTTGAGGATCGCGAAGATCCGTTCGAAGGCCTCGGCGACGACATCCTCCGCGTCTCGGTCGCCGACGATCCGCCGGGCCACGGCGAGCGCGTAGGAACGGTGACGGACGAACAGGACGCCGAACGCGGCCTCGTCTCCCTCACGGACCTGGTCCAGCAGCACTTCCTCGGACGTGAACTCCATGACTCCCCCTGGACCGGCGCCCCGACCGCGATGACAGCGGGTCCACCAGCCCGTCCTGATCGGCTTGTGGCCGGGTTGCTTCGATGAACGGACGGTTCCACCAGCACTGCACGCGGGGAGCCACTCGGCGGCGGTGATGGACCGGACCAGGTACGCCGAACGGCCCGAGCGCCCGTGTCGTACCTCTCCTCACCTGACGGTAGGTCGGAAGTCCCGGCCACCGGAGAAAGCCGGGCGAATCCGACCGATTTTGCCACCCGAACGGGGGTCAGGCCTCCTCGTCCTGCAGCGCCACGTCGTCCTCGGCGAGCGCGCGAGCAAGCTCGTCGGCCACCGCCGTGCCGAAGGCCACCACGAGGGCCAGGACGACCAGCAGCTCCAGTGGAGTGGAGACCCGGTGCGGCTCATGCGGGTCCACGGCCCGCCAACGGTCGGCCGCGGTGCCGGACAGGGGCAGGCGGTCACCGGCATGTGCGGAACCAGGGCGATGCGCGCGGTCGGAGTTGTTCCGGACCGGCGAACGCACCCCGCGGCGGCAACGCGCGATCAATCCGTGACGTGGCGCTCCAGCAGTGCCGGCAGCAGCACGGTGACCGTCAGCCCGACGCCGTGGTCGCACGGGAGAACGCTCGCTCCGGGCGGTCGCAGCACGTGCTGCCCGGCCTGGCACAGCCGCAGCTGGCCGCCGGCCCGCTCGGTCAGCCCGGCGACCAGGGCCAGACCGAGCCCGGCGCCGGTGCGGGAGCGGGCCTCCTCGGCGCGGGCGAACCGCTGCGTGGCAGTGGCGAGCAGCGCCGGCGGCATCCCGGGACCGGCGTCGCTGACCGTCAGCCGCACCCAACCCGCAGCCGGCCGGTCGACGACCAGGCGGACCGGCGGAGCACCGTGCCGGGCGGCGTTGTCGAGCAGGTTGGCCAGCACCCGCTCCACCTCGTGGTCGGCCAGGCCGACCGGAGCCGTGGTCGCGAGCAGCTCGACCTCCCAGCCCGCAGCCCCGGCCGGGTCCGCGACCCGGCGCTCCTCGACGACCCGCGTGACGACCTGCGCCAGGTCGCTCCCGCTCTCGCCGACCGGACCGGCGCCCACGTGGAGCAGCTGGTCGGCGAGGCGCGCGAGGCGGTCGAGGTCGATGGCGAGCTCGCTGAGGATGCGTTCGTGCTCCTCGATGGTCCGCTGCCGGCGACGGGCCAGCTGGATCCGCCCGGTGAGCAGGGTGACCGGGGTGCGCAGCTCGTGGCTGGCCTCGGCGACGAACTGGCGCTCCCGCTCCAGGGCCCGCTCCAGGCCGGCGAGCATGTCGTTGAAGGTGTGCCCGAGGCGGGTCACCTCGTCGTCGCGGCCGACCGGGACCTCGAGGCGCAGGTCGGCCGCTCCGGCCGCGATCGCCGCTGCCTGCTGGCGATACCGCTCCACCGGACGCAGCGCCGCGCGGGCCAGCCGGTCACCGACGAACGCCGTGACGAGCAGGGTGCCGAGGCCGGCGACGACGAGCTGGAGGAGCAGCTCCCGCAACGCCTCGTCCTCGCGGTCGCGCCGTACTCCCACCAGCAGCCGGCGCTGGTGCGCCAGCCCCACCACCCGGATCCGGTACGACGCCCGCCCGGTCGAGAGCCGCGCCTCGACGTCGTGCTTGCCGTAGCCGGAGGTGACGAGCATCGGCGTCGTACCGGCTGGTCCGCCGCGGTCGACGACGGCCCCGTCGGGGTCCAGCACCTGCCAGGCGAGCCCGACCGCCTCGGCCGCGTCGCGGTCGCGGGCCGTCCCGTCCTCCCCGACGAGCGGCCCCAGGGTGCTGACCCCGTGGGCGAGCTCGGTGTCGAGCGCGCGGTCGAGCGCGTAGTCGACCCGCCAGTAGACGAAGGCACCCGCGGCGACCAGCACGACGAGCGTCGCGACCGAGAAGCCCGCGACCAGGCGCACCCGCAGCGGCCAGGAGTTCGGACGCACCGGGCTCGCCGGGGTCACTGGTCCCGGTCCGGCGGGTCGAGCCGGTAGCCGACGCCGCGCAGGGTCGTGATCGTGCGGGTCCCGAACGGTCGGTCGATCTTGGCCCGGATCGCGGCCAGGTGCACGTCGATCACGTTGCTGCGCAGGTCGGTCTCGCCGTCCCACACCTCGTCGAGGATGGTCAACCGGGTGACGACCTGGCCGGCGTGCGCAGTGAGCAGGACGAGGATGTCGAACTCCCGCGCCGAGAGCGTGACCTCCTGGCCGGCCCTGCTCACCCGCCGCGCCCCCGGGTCGACGACCAGGTCGCCGACCTGGATCGGCGCCAGGCCGGTCAGGCTGTTGCGGCGGTAGAGCGCCCGCAGCCGGGCGAGCAGCTCGTCGAGGTCGAACGGCTTGGGCAGGTAGTCGTCGGCCCCCGCGTCCAGGCCTTCGATCCGGTCCCTCACCTCGCCGCGCGCGGTCAGCATCAGGATCGGCGTCACCAGGCCGAGACCACGCAGCTGGCGCGCCACGCTCAGCCCGTCCTTCCCGGGCAGCATCCAGTCGAGCAGGGCGACGTCGTACTCCGTACCGGCGAGGAGCCGCTCGTACGCCGTACGCCCGTCGTGGACGACCTCCACGTCCCAGCCGGCCTCGCTGAGCGACTCGTCGAGCAGATCGGCCAGGCGCACGTCGTCCTCGGCGACCAGTACCCGCATCACGGCTCCACGGTAGTGCTCGGACGGCTGCGCCGGAGGCGCCCGAGGACGTGGCGGCCGACGAAGAACACGACGACCGCGCCGGTCAGGACCAGGCCGGCGTTGGAGAGCTGGTGGGCAACGTGCTGCCAGCTGCTGCCCGCGAGGTAGCCGGCCGCCACCATCATCCCGCCCCACAGCACAGCGCCAGTGAGGTTGGCGAGCAGGAAGCGGCGGTACGGCATCCGCCCCATCCCGGCCAGGCCCGGCACCAGCACCCGCAGCGCAACCGTGAACCGGCCGACCAGCACCGCCGCGCCACCGCGCCGCGCCAGCGCGTGCTCGGCCTGGTCCAGCCGCTCGGCCCGCACGAAGCGGCCCACCGTGGAATCGAGGATCCGCCGGCCCCACCGGCGACCGACGAGGTAGCCGAAGGTGTCGCCCGCGGCGGCACCGGCGATGCCCGCGGCCGCCACCGCGGCGACCGGGACATGCCCCTGCCCGGCGACCACGCCGCCGAGCACGAGAGCCAGCTCACCGGGGAACACGAAGCCGAGGAAGATCGAGGACTCGAGCGCAGGCAGCAGGAACACCACCAGGACGGCCAGCCAGGCGGGGACAGCGAGGAGGTGCTCGAGGAGCCCGGTCATGTGCTGACCGTAGGCAGGGGGACATGAAGGCAGCGTGAACCCTCGCTCCGACTGCAGTCATCCGCGACTCCCTGGCTTCCACAGCACCTTCCGAGGACGCCGACCGTAGGTGCAGTGCGGGGTCTAGGGAGTCGCTTCTCCCTGGTAGCGCTCGACCTGGGCCTCGATAAGGCTCGCTACCTCGTCCGCGTCGGCTTCCATGAGACCGCCACCGCCGGTCGAGACCAAGGTCGGCCCGACGAGGGCGAAGTTCTGCAGCAGGGTGTAGCCGTCTGCCGTGATGCGCACCCCCACCGACCTGTCACCGACCTCGGGCGCGGACATCGGGGCGTACACCAGCCTGCTGCCGTCGTACGTCTCACCCGTGCAGGTGCTCAGCGCCTCGGTCAGCGCCTCGAACGCCGCGCGGGCCTCGTCCGCCGACGCATACTGGCGCAGCCCGACACGCAGGATCTCGGACGACACCCCCCCACCCTTGGTGAAGTCGCGTGAGACCGACACCTTCTCGGTGAAGGGCTGCCTGTAGTCACAGAAGGTCTTGGTGGTCTGCTCGCTCGGAGGATCCTGGCTGTAGCCGACCGGCAGGTCGTCGATGGTGAGCAGTGCTGCGTCGAGACGGCTCTTCGGGAGAAGCGCGTACGCAGGCTCCGGAGCAGAGGTTGGAGCCGTCTCGGTCCCAATCGTGGCTGCGGCCTCCGTGGTCCCCGCGCCACGAGTGGACTGCCCCGTGGCGCCGCCTTCAGAGGCGCCCCCGCAGGCCGAGGCGAGGAGGAGTGCGGCAGTGACGGCGCCGGCGGCAGCAAGCTTCACGAGTTCCCCTGTGTTCGGGCCGGGTCCGCATCCTGCCGCAGGAAGTCGGCGCATGTCTCCGGTTCGCCTGATCCCGTGACGGAAACGCGCGAGGGCGTTTGGTCCGCATCCGCAGATCAAACGCCCTCGTGGCTGGCGGTGACGGAGGGATTTGAACCCTCGGTGGACTTGCGCCCACAAACGCTTTCGAGGCGTTCTCCTTAGGCCGCTCGGACACGTCACCGCGGGAGACATTACCGGAGCGGCGGCGAGGGTCCGAAATCCGGGTAGCGGGCCGGTCAGCCGATGTTCAAGGTGCTGCCGCCGGAAGGGACGTAGACGGCGGTGAGCTCGCGGGCCTCGATGACCGAGCCCGTGCCGACCTCGGTCGTGAGCAGGGTGACGGTGTGCGACCCGGCGGTGACCGGTACGACGGTCGCGACGGTGCCGGGAGCGCTGACGCCGGGTGCGACGAACTCGAGCTGGTGGACCGGTGAGGCGAGGCGGCCGTCGACGAGGAGGCGGTAGAGCACCCTGCCGAACCCGGAGTCACCGCCCTCGTCCTCGGCCTGGAGGGTGCCGGTGACCTGGAGGAAGCCCTTCTCGGTGGGGAAGGTGGCGGTGGCCTGCACCCCGCCGTTGTCCGACGCGGTGAGGTGCTGGTCGCTGCCCGCACCCCACACGCCGGCCTCGTCGGCCAGGTCGCTGCTGGAGAGCGACCCGTCCGCGATGTCGCCGCCGGCGAGCGAGCCGTCGCCCACGTCCGCTCCGGTGAGCGAGCCGTCGCCGACGTCCACCCCGGCGACGGAGCCGTCGCGGAGGTCGCGGCCGGTGAGGCTGCCGTTCTTGACCTGGGCGCCGGTGATCAGGGTGCCGGCGACCGCACCGCCGGTGCTGCCGAGGACGGCGACGGCGACCAGGGCGGCGAGGCCGACGGGGGTGGTGCGGGCGGCAAGACGACGGGAACTCATGGGACTTCTCCGGGGGCTCTGGGGAGGGGGACGGGCAGGACGCTAGGCAGCCGCGGCCGGGCGGAGAAGGTCTTCGGGCGCAGTCAGGACGCGGGGACGCGAAGTCGGGACAGCCGTCCTCCGACTCCCCGGGACACGCGTCCCGGAGGGCGATGCAACCTGGATGCAACCTCTGTCCGTCATCGTCGTCCCGAGAGACGCTCGTCACATGGGAGAGACGCCGTGGCTACTGCGCTGATGGACAACCGCTCGCGCGGCATGCGCGCGGAGGTCGCCGCGTCCTGGGAGCGGTCCGCCGCTGCCGGCGTCGAGGTCACCCAGCGCGAAGCGCCGATCGCCCTCGAGACGCCGGACCTGCGCGGGCAGCGCGAGGCGCACGCCCTGGCACGGGTGTTCCCGCTGCTCGACGACGTGCTCGGGCGCGAGGTGCGGGACTGCGGTGCGGTGATGGCGCTGGCCGACGCGGAGGGCACCCTGCTCTGGGTCTGCGGTACGCCGGAGCGGTTGCGCGAGGCGGAGCGGATCGGCTTCGTCGAGGGGAGCAACTGGGACGAGCGGCTCGCCGGCACCAACGCACCGGGGCTCGCTCTGGCCACCGGCCGGGACGCCTTCATCACCCGCGACGAGCACTTCCGCTCGGCGGTCCGCTCGTGGAGCTGTGCGGCAACGCCGATCCACGACCCGGGCACGAGCCGGGTGCTCGGTGTGCTCGACGTGACGGGCGGCGACGCGCTCGTCGTACCGCAGACGATGGCGATGGTCCGCGCGGCGGCCCGCCTCGCGGAGGCCGAGCTCGCCCGGCAGGCGCCCCCGCCCGCACGCGGCGACCGCGACACCGGGCTGCGGATCGTGCTCGAGCTGCTCGGCCACGACGAGGCCCTGGTGACGATCGACGACGGCCGCGGCAAGCTCTCCCGGCTGCGCCTCTCCCGCCGCCACAGCGAGATCCTCGCCCTGCTCGCCTCCTCCCCCGCCGGCCTGTCCGGCGACGAGCTCGGCGTGCTGCTCTACGAGGAGGACGGCGGTACGTCGACCCTGCGCGCCGAGCTCAACCGGCTGCGCGGCCTGCTCGGCGACGAGCTGCTCGCCTCGCGCCCCTACCGCCTCGCCGCGCCGGTCACCGGCGACTGGCTCGCGGTCGAGGCCCAGCTCGCGGCGGGCGACCTGCGCAGCGCGATGCGGGGGTACGGCGGACCGGTGCTCCCCCGCTCGACCGCACCGGGCGTCGTCCGGCTGCGCGAGTCGCTGGCCGCATCCTTGCGCCAGGCGCTGCTGCGCTCGGGCGCTCCCGACCTGATGTCGACCTGGACCCGCTCCGGCTGGGGCCGAGACGACTACGACATGTGGCTGGCCCAGCGGTCCGTCGTACCGGCGTCGTCGCCGATGCGCGCCCTGGTCGAGGGCCAGCTCGCGCGTCTCGACGCCGACCTGGCCTGAAGCCTCGAGGCTGAGTTGGACTACTCCTCCGCCGCGACGACCTTGCCGAGCGCGCGGGCGACGGCGGCGACCTCGGTCGCGGTCAGGTGTCGCGCGAAGTGCTCCTCGATCGCGGAGAGGTACGACGGCGCCGCGGCCCGCAGCCGCTGACGACCAGCGGCGGTGATCGTCGCGTACGACGACCGCTTGTCGTCCGGGTTGGGGACCCGCTCGACCAGGCCCGCGCGCTCCAGCTCGCTGACGACGCGGCTGATCTGCTCACGGCTCAGCACGGCCGCAGCGCCGAGGTCCGACATCCGCAGCCGGCGCTCCGGCGCGGCGTTGAGCACCAGCAGCACGTCGTACCAGGAGATCTGCAGGCCGGCGGCGGCGACCGCCCGCCCGAGCTTGGGTACGACGGCCGCGTGGGCGCGCAGCAGCGCGGCCCATGCGGTGACGCCGGGTTCGTCGTCCGGGGTGCGTGCCATGGGCCCATCGTAGAACTACGTGCGCGCACACGCACCTTGACAAGCAGAATCGGCCCGAGCAATCATGTGCGTGCACACGCACATAACTACTCGAAGGAGAACCTCCCATGGTCAAGGACCTCACCGGCTCCGAGCTCGTCGAGCTCATCGACAGCGGGCACCCGCTGACGCTGGTCGACGCCCTGCCGGAGTCGTACTACAACCAGGCACACCTCCCGGGCGCGATCAACCTGGTCGAGCCGGACGTCGCCACCCGCGCGTCCGTCGTCCTCCCCGACCGCGACCGGACCGTCGTGACCTACTGCTCCAACCGCGCCTGCGGCAACAGCGGTGCGGTCGCCCGCAGGCTCGAGCAGCTCGGCTACACCGACGTCCGCACCTACCCGGACGGGATCCAGGACTGGGTCGAGTCGGGTCGCCCGGTGGAGACGGGCCAGAACGTGGTGCCGGCATGACCGCCACCGACGTCACCACGCACGCACTCCCGACGCCCGGCCGCTGGGAGATCGACCCGGGTCACGCCGACGTCGCCTTCACCGGCCGGCACTTCATGGTCACCAAGGTGCGGGGGCGTTTCACCGACGTCACCGGCACCCTGACCGTCGCCGACGACATCACGCAGTCGCAGGTCGACGTCGTGATCGGCATGGCGAGCGTCAGCTCCGGCAGCGCCGACCGCGACGAGCACCTGCGCTCGGCCGAGCTGTTCGACGTCGCGGCCTTCCCGGAGGCCACCTTCCGCAGCACCGGCGTCGCGTGGGGCGAGGGCCGCAACGGCACGGTCACCGGCGACCTGACCATCCACGGGGCGACCCGCTCGGTCGACCTGGCCGTGCGCTTCGAGGGCCAGGTGCGCGACCCGTGGGGCGGCGTACGCGCGATCTTCTCGGCCTCCACCCGGGTCAACCGCGAGGACTTCGGCATCACCTGGAACGTCGTGCTCGAGGCCGGCGGACTGCTCGTCAGCAAGGACATCGAGATCACGATCGACATCGAGACCGTGCTCGCCTCCTGACGGTCGCACCCGCGCTGCCGGACGGGAGGACGCTCCCGGCCGGCAGCGCAACGAACCTGCAACGTGGCGCTGCCTAGCGTCGTGATCGCCGTCACACCGACGATCCCGACACCGCTTGGAGCAGACCATGACCGTGTACGCCGCCCCCGGACAGCCCGACTCGCTCGTCTCCGTCGCCAGCCGCTACGGCCACTACATCGGCGGCCAGTGGGTCGACCCGATCAAGGGCGGCTACTTCGAGAACATCTCGCCGGTCAACGGCAAGCCGTTCACCGAGGTCGGCCGCGGCACCGAGGAGGACATCGAGGCCGCGCTCGACGCCGCCCACGCGGCCGCCCCCGCCTGGGGCAGGACCTCCGCCACCGAGCGCGCCAACATCCTGAACAGGATCGCCGACGTGATCGAGGCCCACCTCACCGAGATCGCCGTCGCGGAGACCTGGGAGAACGGCAAGCCGGTCCGTGAGACCCTCGCGGCCGACATCCCGCTGGCGATCGACCACTTCCGCTACTTCGCCGGCGTGCTGCGGGCGCAGGAGGGCTCGGCGGGCGAGCTCGACGAGACCACCGTGGCGTACCACTTCCACGAGCCGCTCGGCGTCGTCGGCCAGATCATCCCGTGGAACTTCCCCATCCTGATGGCGGTCTGGAAGCTCGCCCCCGCGCTGGCCGCCGGCAACGCTGTCGTGCTGAAGCCCGCCGAGCAGACCCCGTGGTCGATCCTCAAGCTGGTCGAGCTGATCGGCGACCTGCTCCCGGCCGGCGTCCTCAACGTCGTCAACGGCTTCGGCGTCGAGGCCGGCAAGCCGCTCGCGTCGTCGCCGCGCGTGGCGAAGGTCGCCTTCACCGGCGAGACGACGACCGGCCGGCTGATCATGCAGTACGCCAGCCAGAACATCATCCCGGTCACCCTCGAGCTCGGCGGCAAGAGCCCGAACATCTTCTTCGAGTCCGTCGCCAACGAGCGCGACGCGTTCTACGACAAGGCGCTCGAGGGCTTCACGATGTTCGCACTCAACCAGGGCGAGGTCTGCACCTGCCCGTCGCGCGCGCTCGTGCAGCGCAGCATCTACTCCGACTTCGTGCACGACGCCGTCAAGCGCGTCGAGCAGGTCAAGCAGGGCAACCCGCTCGACGACACGACGATGATCGGCGCACAGGCCTCCAACGACCAGCTCGAGAAGATCCTGTCGTACATCGAGATCGGCAAGGAGGAGGGCGCCAAGCTGCTCACCGGCGGCGAGCGCTCGGTCCTCGAGGGCGACCTCGCCGAGGGCTACTACGTGACGCCGACCGTGTTCGAGGGTGACAACTCGATGCGGATCTTCCAGGAGGAGATCTTCGGCCCGGTCGTCTCGCTGACCGCCTTCGACGAGGAGGCGGACGCGCTCAAGGTCGCCAACGACACCCTCTACGGCCTCGGCGCCGGCGTGTGGACCCGCGATGGCTCGCAGGCCTACCGCGCCGGCCGCGAGATCAAGGCCGGCCGGGTCTGGACGAACTGCTACCACCTCTACCCCGCCGGTGCGGCGTTCGGCGGCTACAAGCAGTCGGGCATCGGCCGTGAGAACCACAAGATGATGCTCGACCACTACCAGCAGACCAAGAACCTGCTGGTGTCGTACAGCCCGGACGCCCTCGGCTTCTTCTGATGGGCCGTGTCGCAGTCACCGGTGAGGCGGCGGAGCTCATCCGTCGCCTCACCGAGGCGCACGGGCCGGTGATCTTCCACCAGTCCGGCGGGTGCTGCGACGGGTCGGCGCCGATGTGCTACCCGGACGGGGACTTCGTGCTCGGCGACGCCGACGTCCACCTCGGCGACCTCGACGTCGGCCTCGACCGCGCGGTGCCGGTGTGGATGTCGAAGGCACAGTTCGCGTACTGGTCGCACACCCACCTCACCATCGACGTCGTCCCCGGCCGCGGCGCCGGGTTCTCCCTCGAGGCGCCGCACGGCGTGCGCTTCCTGGTCCGCTCGCGGCTGCTGACCGACGCGGAGGCCGGGGCCGTTCAGGCCTGACGGCGCAACCGGGCGTCGACGGCGACCGGGCTGAGCACCTCGTCCAACGCCAGGGCGGCGCACCCGACGAGGCCGGCCCGGTCGCCGTACGTCGCCGGGAGGAACTGCAGCTCGCGGGTCGCCAGCGCGGACGACCGCGCGTAGACCGCCTCGCGCACGCCGGCCGCGTAGACGTCGTACGCCGCCGCCATGTCGCCGCCGAGGACGACCGCGCGCGGGTTGAGCAGGTTGATGGCGACGGCCAGCAGCTCGCCGACCATCCGCCCGCTCTCGCGCAGCAGCTGCTTCGCCTCGGGGTCGCCGGCCAGGGCGTGCGCGACCAGGTCGCGGACATGCTCGACCTCGCGGCCCTCCTCGCGCAGCCGCGCGACGAGCGCCCAGCCGGCTGCGATGGTCTCCAGGCAGCCGACGTCCCCGCAGCGGCAGGGCCGCCCGGCGGCCTCGGGCACCTTGGTGTGGCCGAGGTCCCCGGCCGCGCCGAGGGAACCGGCGACGATCCGGCCATCGGCGACGACGCCGAGGCCGAGGCCGGTCGAGGCCTTGAGCACGAGCAGGTCCCGGGCCTGCGCGACGTGGCCGAGGTACTCCGAGCGGGCGAGGATGTCGGCGTCGTTGGCCAGGAAGAGCGGGGCGTCGGCCGCCACGGCGGCGAGGTAGGGCGCCAGCGGGATGCCGTCCCAGCCGGCCATGACCGGCGTGTCGACGCTGACCCCCCGCTCGGTGTCGACCGCACCGGGCAGCGAGAGGCCGATGCCGAGCACGGGTGGGGTGTCCGCGCCGATCAGCCGCGCGAGCTGGTCGGCGACACCCGGCATGACCAGGTCGGGGCCGGCGCCGACCTCGTGGTCGACAGCGGAGGCGGCCAGCTCGGTGCCGCCCAGGTCGAAGACGGCGACCTGGGAGCGGGAGCGGCCGATCGCGACGGCGAGGACCGTGCCGGCGTCGGCGGCGAGGGCGAGGCTGCCGGGCGGGCGGCCGCCGGTGGAGGCGAGGTCGGCGCCGACCCGGAGCAGCCCGGACTCGCCGAGCGCGCTCACCCGGGCGACCACCGCGGTGCGGGACAGCCCGGTGAGCCGGGCCAGGTCGGCGCGGGTCGAAGCCCTGCCTGCGCGCACCAGGGCGAACAGCTCACCTGCCGTCGCCGTGTCGCGACCGACCGGCTGTCGCACCTCCGTCATGCCTGCAGACTCTAAACCCCGTGCACTTTGTTCTGAAAAAGTCATAAGCATGACTTCCATCAGACATCCTTACGCACTAGCGTTGCGCGAGTGACCGCACCCGACCTCGTGCTTCCCCCTTGTGACTTCACCGTGTTCGGCGGCACCGGCGACCTGGCCCTGCGCAAGCTGCTGCCCGGCCTCTACGAGCAGGAGCGCCGCGGGCAGCTGCCCGCCGGCACCCGGATCATCGGCGTCTCGCGCAGCCCCCTCGACGACGCCGGCTACCGCGACCTCGTCACCCGCGCCCTCTTCGACCACGTCGCCGAGGACCACCTCGAGGCCGGAGCCCTGCACCGGCTGACCGCCCGGCTGCACCACCTCACCCTCGACGTCGGCTCCGCCGAGGGCTGGGACCAGCTGCACGGCCTGCTCAAGGACCGGGTTCCGAGGCTCGCTGGCGCTCGCACCTCAACCACCGAGGATCAGGTGACCCGGATCCACTACCTCGCCGTCGCCTCCGACCTGTTCGGCCCGATCTGCGACCGGCTCGACGACCTCGGCCTGGTCACCCCGCAGTGCCGGGTCGTGCTCGAGAAGCCGATCGGCGCCGACCTCGCCTCCTCGCGCCAGGTCAACGACGCCGTCGGTCGGGTCTTCGAGGAGCGGCAGATCTTCCGGATCGACCACTACCTCGGCAAGGAGAGCGTGCAGAACCTGCTCGTCACGCGGTTCGCCAACGTCTTCCTCGAGCCGATCTGGAACTCCCGCTGGGTCGACCACGTGCAGATCACCGTCGCCGAGACCCTCGGCGTGGGCGAGCGCGGCGGCTACTACGACCGGGCCGGCGCTCTGCGCGACATGGTGCAGAACCACCTGCTGCAGCTGCTCTGCCTGGTCGCGATGGAGCCGCCGTCGTACGTCGGCGGCGACGCGCACGACGCCGTCCGCGACGAGAAGCTCAAGGTGCTGCGTGCCCTCGCGCCGATCACCGGCACCGAGGTCGACCGGGCGACGGTACGCGGCCAGTACACGTCGTACGGCACCGAGCTCGGGCACCCCAGCACCACCGAGACCTTCGTCGCGCTGCGCGCGGAGGTGCAGAACTGGCGGTGGTCGGGGGTGCCGTTCTACCTGCGCACCGGCAAACGGCTGGGCCGCCAGGAGTCGACGATCGAGGTGGTCTTCAAGGAGCCGCCGCACGCGATGTTCCCCGACAGCGAGGGCGTCACGACGCCCAACCGGCTGACCATCCGAATGCAGCCCGACGAGGGCATGCAGCTGCACCTCACCGCCAAGCACCCCGGCCCCGGCGGGATCCGGCTGCACCCGGCCTCCCTCGACCTGACCTGGGCCGAGGCCTTCGACGAGCGGAGCCCGGACCCGTACGAGCGCTTGCTCCGCGACGTCATGCGCGGCGTCCCCACCCTGTTCATGCGCCGCGACGAGGTGGAAGCCGCGTGGGGCTGGGTGGAGCCGATCCTCGACCGGTGGCAGCAGTCCGAGGTCGAACCCGTTCGCTACCACCCCGGCACCGAGGGGCCAGCGGCCGCCGAGCGGCTGCTTGCTCGGGACGGCCGCACCTGGCAGGAAGGCACCCGATGAACGAGCTCCACCCCGTCCTGGCCGACGTCACGCAGCGGCTCGTCGAGCGCAGCGCGGCCACGCGGTCGGCGTACCTCGACCGGGTCCGTGCTGCCGCCGTCCGCGGTCCGGCGCGCGGCCGGCTCGCCTGTGCCAACCTCGCGCACGGCTTCGCCGCCGCCGAGGGCAGCGCGAAGACCGAGCTCGCCCGTGGGCACAAGCCCAACCTGGCGATCGTCACCAGCTACAACGACATGCTCTCCGCGCACCAGCCCTACGGCGTGTACCCGCCCGTGCTCAAGGACGCGGTGATCCGGGCGGGTGGGCTGGCGCAGGTCGCGGGCGGCGTACCCGCGATGTGCGACGGGATCACCCAGGGCCGTGACGGCATGCAGCTCTCGCTCTACAGCCGCGACGTGATCGCGATGTCGACCGCGATCGCGCTGTCGCACGACATGTTCGACGCGGCGCTGCTGCTCGGCGTGTGCGACAAGATCGTCCCCGGGCTGCTGATCGGCGCGCTGTCCTTCGGGCACCTGCCGACCGTGTTCGTCCCGGCCGGGCCGATGACCTCCGGGTTGCCGAACGGGGAGAAGGCGCGCGTGCGGCAGGCGTACGCCGAGGGCAAGGTCGGGCGCGAGGAGCTGCTCGAGGCCGAGGCGGCGTCGTACCACTCGAAGGGGACGTGCACCTTCTACGGCACCGCCAACTCCAACCAGCTGCTGATGGAGGTGATGGGCCTGCACCTGCCGGGATCGTCCTTCGTCAACCCGGACACGCCCCTGCGCGAGGCGCTCACGCGGGAGGCGGCCACGGTGGCGGTACGCCGGGCCGCCGACGCCGCCCCGGGGATCGGCGAGCTGGTCGACGAGAAGGTCGTGCTCAACGCCTGCGTCGCGCTGCTGGCCAGTGGCGGCTCGACCAACCACACCCTGCACCTGGTCGCGATCGCCCGCGCCGCCGGGATCCTGCTGACCTGGGACGACCTCGCGGACCTGTCGGCCGTCGTACCGCTGCTGGCGCGGGTGTACCCCAACGGCGCGGCCGACGTGAACCACTTCCACGCGGCCGGCGGGATCGGGTTCCTGGTGCGGACCCTGCTCGATGCGGGGCTGCTGCACGAGGACGTCGAGACGATCGTCGGGCGGGGGCTGCGGCGCTACACCGCGGAGCCCGTCCTCGTCGACGGCGAGCTGTCGTGGCGGCCCGGCCCGTCGTCGAGCCTCGATGTCGAGGTGCTGCGGCCCGCCACCGCGCCGTTCTCGACCGACGGCGGTCTGAAGGTCGTGCGCGGGCCGCTCGGGACCGGTGTCGTGAAGACGTCGGCAGTCGCGGTCGAGCACCGCCTGGTGTCCGCGCCGGCGCGGGTCTTCGACGACCAGCACGACTTCCTTACCGCCTTCGCCGCGGGCGAGCTGGACGGCATCGACCTGGTCGCGGTGATCCGGTACCAGGGCCCAGCCGCCAACGGGATGCCCGAGCTGCACAAGCTGACCCCGGCACTCGGGGTCCTGCAGGACCGCGGGCAGCGGGTCGCGATCGTCACCGACGGCCGGATGTCCGGCGCCTCGGGCAAGGTCCCCGCCGCCATCCACGTCACCCCGGAGGCCGCCCTCGGCGGTCCGCTCTCCCGGGTCCGCGACGGCGACGTGATCACGCTCGACGCCGACGCCGGGGTGCTGACCATCGCCGCCGACCTCGCCGGACGCCCCTCCGTCGGGGCTGCTCCCGCGGGCGAGGCCTGGGCCGGCACCGGCCGCGAGCTGTTCGCCGCCTTCCGCGCCACCGTCGGCCCGGCCGACCAGGGTGCCTCGATCTTCCCCGTCCCCGCTGCTGCTTCCCCGGAGGTGCCTCTTGTCCGCGCCTGACTCCGCCCTCGACCTGGTCCCCGTGCTCCCGGTGGTCGTGATCGACGACCTGGCGACCGCCGTACCCATCGCCCGGGCGCTCGTCGACGGCGGCCTGCCCGCCATCGAGCTGACCCTGCGCACCCCGGTGGCCCTCGACGCGATCCGTCTGATCGCGGCCGAGGTGCCCGAGATCGCGCTCGGCGCCGGGACGATCGTCACCCCCGGCCAGGCGTCGGCCGCGGTGGCCGCGGGCGCGGGCTTCCTGGTCTCCCCCGGCTGCACCCCTGCCCTGCTGGCGGCGATGCAGGACACGGGCGTGCCCTTCCTGCCCGGTACGTCGACCGTCTCCGAGGTGATGGCCGTGCTGTCGGCGGGCATCACGGAGATGAAGTTCTTCCCCGCCGAGGCGGCCGGTGGGGCGCCGTACCTCCGCTCGGTCGCCGGCCCCCTCCCCCAGGCAAGGTTCTGCCCGACCGGCGGCATCACCCCCGCCTCCGCGCCCGGCTACCTCGCGCTCCCGAACGTCGGCTGCGTCGGCGGCTCCTGGCTCACCCCCGCCGACGCCGTCGCCGCCGGGGACTGGGAGCGGATCAGCAAGCTCGCCGCAGAGGCTGCCGCCCTGGGGTGAGCTCGTGCGTCAACCCCGCTGGGAGGCGAAGAAGCCGTCGAGCAGCGCCGCCGACTCCTCGGCGAGCACCCCGGCGAGGACCTCGGGGCGGTGGTTGAGCCGGCGGTCGCGTACGACGTCCCACAGCGAGCCGACGGCACCGGCCTTGTCGTCGTAGGCACCGAACACGACCCGGTCGACCCGGGACAGGACGGCCGCGCCGGCACACATGGTGCACGGCTCGAGCGTGACGACGAGGGTGCAGCCGGTGAGGCGCCACTCGCCGCGAGCGGCGGCGGCCTCGCGCAGCGCGACGACCTCGGCGTGGCCCGTGGGGTCGGCGTCGCGCTCGCGGACGTTGCGGCCGGTGCCGAGGACGACACCGTCGGCGGACACGACGACCGCGCCGATGGGTACGTCGCCCGTGGCGAGCGCGGCGGAGGCCTCGGCGAGGGCGGCGCGCATCGGCTCCTCCCAGCGGGCAAGCGGTGCCCTCACGCGGAGGTGAGGCCGACGGTGTCGTCGAAGAGGTCGCCGAAGCCGAGGCCGCGGGCGATCTCGGACAGCATCTCGTCGGGGTAGAGCTCGTCGTCGTCGAGGATCGCGGCGAGGTCCATCGCGTCGACGCCGAGGTCGCTGAGCAGCTCGAGGTCGCCGGCGGGCTCGGGGTTGTCCTCGTCCTCGACCGGCGGCAGGCCGAGGTGCTCGAGCACGACCGCGGCCACCTCCCACTCGCTCGCGGCGGTGATGTCGGAGAGCATCACCCGGGTGCGTGGCCCGGCGACGCGGACGACGACGAAGAAGTCCTCCTCGACCGCGACCAGGCCGAGGGCCCCGCCGTCACCCGGGAAGCGCCGCAGCGCGGCGGCGAGGGTCTCGACGTCGGTGGCATGATCGGGCGACAGCTCGGCCAGCTGCCACACGCCCTCCTCGCGGTAGGCGGCGAGGGCGAAGTCGACCGATTCGATGGCCGTGCCGCTAGCGGTCATGCGTCAAGCGTGGCACGGGACCGGTCGCAGGGCCAGAGGAATTCGCCCCGGCGGTGGACTGGGGCCTACGCCGGCCCGACCCGGACCAGCAGCTGCTCGGCGAACTGCTGGATCTCCAGCTCGACCTCGGCGCCCCAGTCCCGGCCCCGGGCGAGCGCGGCGACCCGTGGGTCGTCGGCCACCATCCGGAGCTGCAGCCCGTCGCCGGCGTCGAAGAGGGAGACGACGAGATCGGTCCCGGGTTCGACGGCGGCGGTCGCGTCGATCAGGTACTGCCCCCAACGCTCGGCGGTCGCCGAGCCGACGTCCGCGACGCCCGCGCGGATCTTGAGGTTCACGTCGCGCTCGCGGGCGGTGGACAGCGCCTGGCAGATCCATCCGCCGATGTTGACCAGCTCGGGCGGGAGCAGGATCAGCTGGCGCAGGTAGGTCTCCTCGGTGCCGCAGCGCCTTCGCGCCTCAGGGGATGCCGGGTCCAGGGTGCAGCCGAGCTCGCGCAGCAGGCACGCCGCGTCCTCGATCCCGGCAAGCCGCCAGCGCGCCCGGATCAGCGCTGCGACCGCCTGCGCTTCGGCCGTCTCGTCGGCGCGCACCGCCTGCTCGTGCTCGCGGACTGCGCGCGAGGCCATCCGTCCGAGCTTCCGGTTGCAAGCCGCCCAGCCTCCGACCCAGACCAGCCCGGTGGCGCCGACGACCAGCGTCGTCGTCGCCGCGGCCTCGGAGTCGGCGAGCACCAGCGCTGCGGTCACCGCCGTTGCGGCGTACGCCGCCATGCCGGTCCCGACCAGCCGGCTCGACCGGGTCCCGGCCACCAGCACGAAGAGGGAGAAGGACGCCGCGAGGGCCTGCCAGGCCAGGTTGTAGCCCCCGCCGAAGTCGACGCTCCAGCCCGAGATCAGGAAGGTGACCGGCGCGACCACCACCAGCGCCGCGGCCGCCGTCCGGGTCAACCGGCCGTGGCGGCGCCAGCCGCGCCACGACAGCCACGCCGTCGCGAGGACCACGGCACACAGCAGGTAGTCGGGGGTCAGCTCCCCCGGGTGGTTGAGCGCGCCCTCCGCGATCCCGCCGGTGCCCGCCAGCAAGAGCATCAGGAGAGCGCCGATCATCCGGATCTGGTCGACATCATGGCGGAAGTCCGCGCCCTCGGCAGGACCACGAGCGGCGGTCGGTCGCCAGGTCATCGTGGCCCGGACGCCCTCGCCGGGTGCGGTGCGGAGATCGAGGCCGATGCCCTCGTCGGCGAGCCGGTCCCGCACGGAGGACGCGAGCCCCCGCTGCACGATCTGCGCCGGCGCGAAGCCACACCCCTCGTCCCTCACGACGACCCGGACGCCGTGGCCGTCGTCGCCGCGGATGTCGACGCTGACTTCGGCCGCACCCGAGTGCTTCTCCGCGTTGGTGACCAGCTCGCCGATCGCGCCGCCGAGGGCGGACCGGACACCCAACGGCAACCCCTCCCAGAACCCGGCGAGCGGAATCCCCGAGAGGCCGGGCATCACCACTCCGATCGTGCGCCGCGCACGTGGTTCGTCGGGTGGTGCGGGCGCGACGACCCCGAGCGCCGAGGCGCTGATCAGCTGCTCGAGGACCGCGGTGTCGGCGCGGCACCGGTCGCGGACCGCCTCGACGTCGACGACGGCCGAGCCACCGCGGGCGATGGCGGCCAGGGTGTTGATGGCGGTGTCGTGGACCTGCCGCTGCTCCTCGGCGGCCCTTCGCACGGTCGCGGCCTGTGCGTCGAGCCGCACCAGTGCGCGGACCGACTGGTCGTGGTTCTTGTCGACCGACCGGGCGAAGCGCAGCAGGGGCGTGACCCCGGGCTGGCTCACCGCGAGGAGCAGCGGGCCGGTCACCGCAACGGTCAGCGGCACCTGGACGCCGTACGACGGCTGGACGAGGTAGACGCAGACAGGCAGGGCCAGGCACCACAGCACCGAGAAGACGACGTGCGCACGACGCCGCATCGTGAGGCCCTCGGCCACGGTGGCGAAGATGAAGACCTGATAGGTCGCCACGGCGAACGGGGTCGACGGCCCCGTGGTCTGGGCCCAGTCGAACACGAACACGACGTGCTGGATCCGGAACACCCACCACGCCGGCACTCGCCGCGACAGGCACCCACCGACAGCGAGCGCGAGGAGTGCGACGTTCACCATGACCGTGAAGGTGGCATCGTGGTGCCGCTCCGGACCGGCGACGTACGCCGCGACCACGACCGGCGTCCACACCACGATGCCGGCGAGGAACGCCCACCGCACCGCGCGCTCGAAGCTCGAGGTCGCCCACCCACGACGGGTCACGGTGCGCCTCGCTCAGCCGAACAGGGTGGACCGAGCGGTCGGGTCGCCGTGTGCCCCGGGAGCACGAGGAAGGTGCCGGACGCGGTGGTGGTGGCGGCGAACTCCATCATCCGGTCGGACTCGTCGAGGCGCTGCATGGTCGCGGTGAACGCGCGCAGGGTGTTCTGGAAGCTGATGAACAGCAGCCCGCGCTGCCGCAGGCCCACCACGTTGACGGCGAAGGGCTTGGAGTAGTCCTCGCTCATGATGATCGCGCCGAACGACTCCTTGCCGACGACCGCCGCGAAGACGGCGTCCTTGTCACCGCCGTCGACCACGGTGGTGAAGTCGTGCGGCGTGATGCCGGCGTTGGGCACCGTCGTGAACGGCTTGGTCTGGCCGGTCGCGGGGTCGGTCACGTAGATGCCGCCGGCGCCGAGGGGGCCGTAGGCGCCGTCGCGCTTGGCGTAGGCCGCTGAGAAGACGTTCTTGCGGACCCGGTCGTCGGCGATGCCGTAGACGGTGCCGGTGCCGGCCGCGGGGGTGTCGGCCGACTGGACGATCGAGTCGAGGCTCACCGACGTGTAGTTCTTCAGGAACAGGGTGCCGCGCGCGCTGGTGTCGACCGAGTCGCTGTCAACGTGGTTGAACATGCCCGGCTGGCTGGCGTTGGCGACCTGCGGGTTCGACTGGCAGTAGTCGCGCGCGTGCATGAAGCCCGTGGTCACGGTGACGTCGCCGGCGGTCAGGTCGACGAACTCCTGGTTCGACGAGAGCCGGGTCGCCGGCGGGGTGTCGGCCGGGTCGTCGAAGGAGGCGACCGCCGCCGAGTAGTACGCCGCGTCGGGGTTGGCGACGTTGACGCGGTACTTGGCACCGGCCAGCCGCGTGTCGCCGGCGGTCAGGGTCGCCGCACCGCTGGCGTCGGTCACCAGGTCGACGCTGGCACCGAAGGCATCGGTCACGGTGACCGTCACGCCGGCGAGAGGCAGGTCGATCAGCGCGTCCCACGCGCCGTTCGCACCCATGTCGCGGATGACGCGCACGGTGAGCGCGTCGTCACCACTGGCGGCCTGGGCCGGGGCGGCGACCGGGCCGGCCGCGGTGAAGGTCAGGGCGCCCGCGGCCACCGCGGCGAGCGCCGCCAACCTGGCGACCGTGCGGCGTGCGAGCGGAGCGCGCCCAGAAGGTCCTGACGTCACGTCGGGTTCCTCGCTTCTCGACTAGAGGGAGAGGACAAAGCAGAGTGATCCCAAAGATCGTCACGGACGCCGAATAAGAGGGGTGGGGCCACTTGGAACGCATCGGTCGACATGGCCCGAAAATGTCCCCTGAACGGGTGACACGAATCAGAAAGGACTGGCCGGAATCGCCCCTTTCCTGGCCCCCTTTCAGGGGTCAGGGAATATCGGCTCCTACTCGGCCACAGCCTCCGGCGACGGAGACATCAGCCCGTCCCTGATCGCCTCCCGGTTGAGGTCGATCTTGGTCCGCACCGGGCGGCCGACCTCGGCGTACTTCGCCTTCACGCGCTCGAGGTACTTCTTGACGGTGTCCCGCTTCACGCCGAGTGCGACGGCCACGGCGTCGAGGGTCAGCCCGGACGCGTAGAGGACCAGGGCACGTTCCTCCTGGTCACTCAGCCGCGGTCGTTGCGCATCGCCGGCCATCACGCTCGCCAGCTCCGGCGTGATCCACTGGCGGCGCCGGAGGACCGCCCACACCGCAGCGATGATGTCCTCTTCGGTGTCCCGCTTCCCCACGAAACCGGACACTCCGGCCCGGATCATGGAGCGCACGAGGGGCACGGAGGCCATCGCTGAGAGCACCAGCACCCGCAGTCCCGAGCGCACCAGTCGCTCGACGACGGCCGGGTCGGCGTCGCGGCCGCGGTCGACGACGAGATCCAGCACCACCAGGTGCGGGAGCGTCTGCGGGGTGCCCGCCGCCATCCACGCCACGAGCTCGTCGAGCGTCTCGCACGAGTGCACGACCCGCAGCCCGGGCTGGCGCCCGAGGAGCTCCTCGGTCCGCAGCCGTTGCAGCCGATGGTCCTCGACGATCGCCACCCGCCAGTACCCGGGCACTCCTTCGTGCGCCTGGTCCACGAGCACAGCCCTCCCCATCATCACGTCGTAGCCTGAATTCCTGCCCCCTGATAAGCGGACGGATCATGGCACGTCGTCATGACGCGATGTCGGGCACCGAATTCCAATTCCCGACCGCGGACCGGCGAATTCCAGTGTGAATTCACCGACCGAATTCAGCCACCCGCGCCCGGGGCGTCGGGCCAGCTCCCCACCGCGCTCGACTGCCGTCCGGGCATGCGGGTGTCCTAGGCTCACCACCATGCGCATCCTGGTCGTGGATCACCCCCTCGTCGCCCACAAGCTGACCGTGCTCCGCGACAAGGACACCGACTCCCCGACGTTCCGGTCCCTGGCCGACGAGCTGGTCACCCTGCTGGCCTACGAGGCCACCCGCGACGTCCGCGTCGAGCCGACCGAGATCGAGACCCCGGTGGCCCCGACGACCGGCACGCGGCTCGCGACGCCGCGTCCGCTCGTTGTCCCCATCCTGCGGGCGGGCCTCGGCATGCTCGACGGCATGGTCCGGCTCCTGCCGACCGCCGAGGTCGGCTTCCTGGGCATGGTGCGCAACGAGGAGACGCTCGAGGCGACGACGTACGCCGAGCGCCTGCCGGAGGACCTGTCCGGCCGCCAGTGCTACGTGGTCGACCCGATGCTCGCCACCGGCGGCACGCTCGCCGCGGCGATCCGCTTCCTCGTGGACCGCGGCGCCGACCACATCACCGCGGTGTGCCTGCTGGCCGCGCCCGAGGGCTGCGCACGCCTCGAGAAGGAGCTGGGCGACCTCGAGATCCCGGTGACCATCGTGACCGCGGCGATGGACGAGCGGCTCAACGAGAAGGGCTACATCGTCCCGGGCCTCGGCGACGCCGGCGACCGGATGTACGGCATCGCCGCGGGCTGACCCTGGATCTGACTCAGGCGGGTGACCGCGGGGCCGATGGACCCCGCATGACCCGCAACCCGTTCGTCCGGATCGCCGCCACCGGCGCCGTCGCAGCCGTCGCCCTGGCGACCACGGTCCTGACCGGCCCCGCGTACGCCGCCCGGGACCGTGACCACGACGGCATGCCCGACCGGTGGGAGGCCCGGCACGGCCTCGACCCGCGCAGGGCAGACGCCCGCAAGGACGCCGACCACGACGGGCTCACCAACCTGGTCGAGTACCGGCGGCACTCGGACCCGTCCGACGAGGACACCGACGACGACGGGCAGGACGACGGCGACGAGGTCCACGACCGCAGCGGGACCACCCGGCTGCTGCGTGCGGACACCGACCGCGACGGCGTACCCGACGGCGACGAGGACGCCGACCAGGACGGCACGGCGAACGAGGACGAGGACGACCTGCGCGAGACCTGCCGGGCCGATGACGACGACACCGACCGCGACGGGGTCGACGACGAGGACGAGAACGACGCCCCGGAGGTCGACGACGACTCGCTGGACGACCTGACCTCCGACGACGACGTCGACGATGTCGAGGACGAGACGGACGACGACTCGAGCGACCGGTGCGCCTCCCACCGCGGCGGGGACGACTCCGCCGATGACGACACCGACGTCGACGACCCGGCCCTCGACGACTGAACCGCACCGGACGAGGCCGACGTCCACCCCAGTCCCGGTCAGCGCAACCCGTATCCCCTAGATGTACGTCACACGTAAGACGGCCCCCGTGAGGGGGTGAGGTCTGTGTAACTTGGCTCGCGCTGTATCCACAGAATGGCTGGAGGCTCGATGCTGATCGGCATCCCGCGCGAGTCGAAACAGGGCGAAACCCTGGTCGCGGCGACCGCAAAGACCGTAACTCAACTGACCAACCTCGGCTACGACGTGATCGTCGAGTCGGGCGCCGGCGACCTCGCCGACCAGCCCGACAGCGCGTTCACGGGGCTCGAGGACGCCAAGGTGCGGGTCGGGACGACGCAGGAGGTGTGGGCCGCCGACGTCGTCGTCAAGGTCAACGCGCCCTCCGACGAGGAGATCGGCCGGCTCCGCAAGGGCGCCACGATCATCTCGATGATGGCGCCGGGCCGGAGCCCCGAGCTGCTCGAGAGGCTGCAGGCCCAGGGCGTGACGGCGCTGGCCATGGACGCGGTGCCGCGGATCTCGCGCGCGCAGTCGATGGACGTGCTGTCCTCGATGGCGAACGTCGCGGGCTACCGCGCCGTCGTCGAGTCGGCTCACGAGTTCGGGCGGATGTTCACCGGGCAGGTCACCGCCGCCGGCAAGATCCCGCCGGCCCGCGTCTTCGTCGTGGGTGCCGGTGTCGCCGGCCTCGCCGCGATCGGTGCGGCCTCCGCGATGGGTGCCATCGTGCGCGCGTTCGACGTGCGTCCCGAGGTCGCCGAGCAGGTCGAGTCGATGGGCGCCGAGTTCGTCCACGTCGACATGGAGCAGGAGGTCTCCTCCGACGGCTACGCCAAGGAGATGTCCGAGGCCCAGGTCGCCGCGACCGCCGCGATGTACGACGAGGAGGCGCGCGCCGCCGACATCGTCATCACCACCGCGCTGATCCCCGGACGCCCCGCTCCGTCGCTGCTGACCGCCGAGACCGTCGCCGGCATGCGCAACGGCTCCGTGATCGTCGACATGGCGGCCGCCAACGGCGGCAACGCCGCCGGCACCGTGACCGACCAGAAGGTCGTCACCGCCAACGGCGTCACGATCCTCGGCTACACCGACCTCGCCGGCCGCCTGGCCGCGCAGACGTCGCAGCTGTACGGCACCAACATCGTCAACCTGCTCAAGCTGCTGACGCCCGAGAAGGACGGCAACCTCGGCCTGGACTTCGACGACGTCGTCCAGCGTGGCATCACCGTCGTCCGCGAGGGTGAGTCGACCTGGCCGCCGCCGGCCGTGCAGGTCTCGGCCGCGCCGGCCGCCGCCCCCGCGGCCGCCGTACCGGTCAAGGAGCCGAAGGCGCCGATGGCGCCGGGCAAGAAGGTCGGCATCACGCTGGCCGGCATCGCCCTGTTCTGGCTGGTCAACGCGGTCGCCCCGACCCAGGAGCTGCGGACGCACTTCACGGTGCTGATGCTGTCGATCGTGATCGGCTACTACGTGATCGGCAAGGTCGCGCACGCCCTGCACACGCCGCTGATGTCGGTCACCAACGCCATCTCCGGCGTCGTGGTCGTCGGCGCGCTGCTGCAGATCGCCAATGACGACAAGCTCGTCGTCGGCCTGTCGGCGGTCGCGATCCTGCTCGCCTCGATCAACGTCTTCGGTGGCTTCGCGGTGACCCGCCGCATGCTCGCGATGTTCAGCAAGGGAGCCTGACCATGGACATCACCTCCATCACCCTCGCGGCCTACATCGTCGCCGCTCTGCTGTTCATCCTGTCGCTGGCCGGGCTGTCGAAGCACGAGTCGGCCAAGAACGGCCTGACGTTCGGCATGGTCGGCATGGTGGTCGCGCTCGTCGCGACCGTCGTCGGCGTGATCGATGGCAGCGAGTTCGTCGACAACCGCGGCCTGGTCATCGCCCTGATGCTCGGCGCTGTCGCCATCGGCGCGGCGGTCGGCCTGTGGCGCGCCAAGATCGTCGAGATGACCGGCATGCCCGAGCTGATCGCGCTGCTGCACTCGTTCGTCGGCCTCGCGGCCGTCGCGATCGGCTGGAACGGCCACATCCTCGGCTCCCACGAGTCGCTGGACAGCCTGGTCAACATCCACGAGGCCGAGGTCGCGATCGGCATCTTCATCGGTGCGGTCACCTTCACCGGCTCGATCGTCGCCAACCTGAAGCTGTCCGCGAAGATCTCGTCGGCGCCGCTCATGCTGCCCGGCAAGAACCTGATCAACGTCGGCTCGCTGGTGCTGTTCGCGGTCCTGACCGCGGTCTACGTCTCGCTCGAGACGCACGACAACACCTCGGCCGACATCCTGCTCGGTGTCCTCACCCTGCTCGCGCTGTTCCTCGGCTGGCACCTGGTCGCCTCCATCGGCGGCGGCGACATGCCGGTCGTGGTGTCGATGCTCAACTCGTACTCCGGGTGGGCCGCGGCGGCGTCGGGATTCCTGCTCAACAACGACCTGCTCATCGTCACCGGTGCCCTCGTCGGCTCCTCCGGTGCCTACCTGTCGTACATCATGTGCAAGGCGATGAACCGCTCGTTCATCTCCGTCATCGCGGGTGGCTTCGGCATCGAGGCCGGCCCGGCCGACGACAAGGACTACGGCGAGCACCGCGAGATCCAGGCCGACGCCGTCGCCGAGCTCCTTTCCGGCGCGTCCTCGGTGGTCATCACCCCCGGCTACGGCATGGCCGTCGCGCAGGCGCAGTACCCCGTCGCCGACCTGACCGCGAAGCTGCGGGCCAAGGGCATCGACGTCCGCTTCGGCATCCACCCCGTCGCGGGTCGCCTCCCGGGCCACATGAACGTGCTGCTCGCCGAGGCGAAGCTGCCCTACGACATCGTGCTCGAGATGGACGAGATCAACGACGACTTCCCCGACACGGACGTCGTCCTGGTCATCGGCGCCAACGACACGGTCAACCCGGCCGCGTCCGAGGACCCGACCTCCCCCATCGCGGGCATGCCGGTCCTCGAGGTCTGGAACGCCAAGGACGTCATCGTCTTCAAGCGCTCCATGGCCGCCGGCTACGCGGGCGTCCAGAACCCGCTGTTCTTCCGCGAGAACAGCCAGATGCTGTTCGGCGACGCGAAGGACCGCGTCGAGGACATCGTCAAGGCACTCGGCTGACACCAGTCGTACGACGAGGGCTCGGATCCGCCATGGGATCCGGGCCCTCGCTCGTTTTGGCGTCAGGTCAGAGCAGGATCTCGGCGAGCGGCTCGTAGCGCGGGGTACGACGCGGGCCCTCCCCGAGGTGGGACGCGATGACGGAGATCGCCTCCAGCGGCCAGGCCGGTCCCTCGTAGGTGTCCAGCAGCCGCACCCAGCTGGTCATCTCGGTCGGGTGGCCGCCGGTGCGGGCGACGGTGACGTGGGGCCGGAACCGCTGCCCGTCGACCTCGATCCCGCAGGCCACGGCAGCGTTGCGGGCCCGGACCGAGGCGGCCGCGAGGACCTCGTCGCCGCCGGTCACCCCGGTGGCCAGCACGCGGCCCTCGGCGACGTTCGGGAACACGACGGCGCCGGCCAGGGTCAGCTCGACCGGGGCGAGCCCGTCGAGGGACTCGGCCAGGCGGTCGACGTACACGTCGACGCGGCGCGCCTCGGCCTCGGGCATGAAGGCGAGGGTGACGTGGAGCTGCTCGGGCCGGGTCCAGCGGAAGGGCGCGGCCGCGCGGCGCGGGTCGAGGAAGGCGTCGAGGTGCTCGACCGCACCGGGGGGCGGGACGACCGCCGCGAAGATCCTCATCAGACCTGGGTGCCGACCAGCTGGCCGATGCCGTAGGTGACCGCCATGGCGAGCAGGCCGCCGAGCACGTTGCGTACGACGGCCCGGCTGGGCGCTCCGTAGCCGAACCGGGCGCTGGCCCATCCGGTGACGGCGAGTGCGGCGACCACGGCGACCACGGTCACCGGCACGCGCGCGTCAGCGGTCACGAGCAGGATCGTGAGCAGCGGCAGCAGGGCACCGATCGTGAAGGACACCATCGAGGCGAGCGCAGCGCCCCAGGGACTGGTGAGGTCGTCGGGGTCGATCCCGAGCTCGGCCTCGGCATGCGCGCCGAGCGCGTCGTGCTCGGTGAGCTGCTCGGCGACCTGGAGCGCGAGGTCGGGGTCGAGCCCCTTGTCGACGTAGAGACCGGCGAGCTCGGCCAGCTCGTCGTCGGGGTCCTCGCGCAGCTCGCGGCGCTCCTTGGCCAGCAGCGCCTCCTCGGAGTCGCGCTGGGTGCTGACCGAGACGTACTCCCCTGCGGCCATGCTCATCGCGCCCGCTGCCAGGCCCGCGATGCCGGCGACCAGGATCGCCGTGCGGTCCGTGGTGGCTCCGGCGACACCGAGCACGATGCCCGCCGTCGACACGATGCCGTCGTTGGCGCCCAACACCCCCGCACGCAGCCAGTTCAGCCGGTCGTTGAGGCCTTCCCGGTGGGGCTCGTCCTCGTGGGGACCGATCACCTGTCCTGTCGCTTCCGCATCGACCACGCTCCCATCATCCCCGACCGGCGACGGGTGCGCGACCCGGTTAGGCAGTGCCGAGGTAGTCAGCGAGCGCGGCCATCGTCTCGTCGAGCAGCTCCTCGAGCACGGCGTCCTCGTCGCGCAGCCACGCCTCGTACGCCGTCAGTGCCTGCGCGAGCGCCACGTGAGCGACGAGCTGGGGTTGGAGGTCGGACGGGGCGGCGCCGGTGCGCTCGGCGACGTACTCGGCGATGACGGCGCGCCAGTCGGCGTACCGCAGCACGGAGTGGGCCTCCAGCTCCGGCGTGGCGAGGATCAGCCGCATCCGCTCGCGGTGGCTCGGCCGCGCGTCGGCGGGGAACCGGTTGAACGCGACGACGGCGCGGTGCACCGCCACGTGCAGAGGTACGTCGAGCGGCTGGCCCGCCAGCAGCTCGCGGAAACCGGCCAGGGTGAGGTCGAAGCGACCCCACGGGATGTCGTTCTTGGACTCGAAGTAGCGGAACAGCGTGCGCCGCCCGACCCCGGTCGCGCGGGCGATGTCGTCGAGGGTGGTCGAGGCGAAGCCGCGCTCGGTGAACAGCTCGAACGCCGCCTGCTCGATGGCGGCATGGCTGGTGGCGACGGGGCGTCCCCGTGCCGACGTCCGTGCGGGTTCGACCATGGCGCCGCAAGTTAGCACGCGACCACCCTTCCTTTTTGGCCACGAGTGCCATTAGTGTGGCCGGCACCACAGAGACGAAGGAGGTAGCGATGAACCCCGAGCTGGAGCAGAACGACGAGCTGGTGGCCGAGGACCTGATCGAGGAGGTCTCGATCGACGGCATGTGCGGCGTCTACTGATGGACGCCCTGCTGGGAGAGCCGTGGACGCTCTCGCCGTCCGTGGCGCTGCGCCCCGAGCCGTTCGGGGCGCTGGCCTACCACTTCGGCAACCGCAAGCTGACCTTCCTCAAGCGGCCCGAGCTGGTCGCGGTGGTGCGGGGGCTCGCTGCGGCGCCCGACGTACGCACGGCGCTCGCGGACGCCGGTGTCCCGGCCTCCCAGCACGCGGCCTACGCGGCCGCCCTGCGCGGCCTGGCCGCGACCGACATGATCCGGCCCCGAACGGAGACCCCCTCATGACCGCCCTGATCGAGCGCCCGCAGACCGGCAGCCTGGTCCAGCAGTTCGAGTACGGCCTCGACGCCCCGATCTGCCTGACCTGGGAGCTGACCTACGCCTGCAACCTCGAGTGCGCCCACTGCCTCTCGTCGTCGGGCCGGCGCGACCCGCGCGAGCTCTCGACCGAGCAGTGCAAGGCGGTCATCGACGAGCTGCAGCGGATGCAGGTCTTCTACGTCAACATCGGCGGCGGCGAGCCGACCATCCGCCCGGACTTCTGGGAGCTGCTGGAGTACGCCGTCGACCACCAGGTCGGCGTGAAGTTCTCCACCAACGGCGTGCGGATCACCCCGGAGCGGGCGCGCTTCCTCGCGTCGCCTGCGTGTGGTGGCTACGTGGACGTGCAGATCTCGCTGGACGGCGCGACCGCCGAGGTCAACGACTACGTCCGTGGCCCGGGCTCCTACGACACCGCGCTGCGCGCCTTGGCGAACCTCAAGGTCGCGGGCTTCCGCGACGCCAAGATCTCGGTCGTCTGCACCCGGGAGAACATCGGCCAGCTCGACGAGTTCAAGGCCCTCGCCGACGAGTACGGCGCCACGCTGCGCCTCACCCGGCTGCGCCCGTCCGGCCGCGGCGCCGACGTGTGGGACGAGCTGCACCCCCTGCCCGAGCAGCAGCGCGAGCTCTACGACTGGCTGATGGCGCAGACCGCCGACGGCGAGCAGGTCCTGACCGGCGACTCGTTCTTCCACCTCGCCGCGTTCGGCGAGTCCCTGCCCGGGCTCAACCTGTGCGGCGCCGGGCGCGTGGTCTGCCTGATCGACCCGATCGGCGACGTCTACGCCTGCCCGTTCGCGATCCACGACAACTTCCTCGCCGGCAACCTGCTCGCCGACGGCGGCTTCCAGCAGGTCTGGCAGACCTCGGCGCTGTTCCAGGAGCTGCGCTCCCCGCAGACCGGCGGCGCCTGCTCGTCGTGCCAGTTCTTCGACTCGTGCCGCGGTGGCTGCATGGCCGCGAAGTTCTTCACCGGCCTGCCGCTCGACGGCCCCGACCCCGAGTGCGTACAGGGGTACGGCGAGCACGCGCTGGCGGGCGACCGGGTCGTCCCGGCGGCCAGCCAGGACCACTCGAAGGCCACGCCCACCCGCAACCAGCCGGTGATGCTGCAGCTGCTCACGCGCCCGCCGGTCTCGGCGTGTGCCGAGAGCCCGCTGGCCGACTTCGACCCGAACCAGACCTGAGAGAGCCGAGATGAAGTTCGAGAACCCCTGGAAGCAGAACCCCTGGTTCGAGTCGGTGGCCGTGGCCCAGGACCGCGCCCGCAAGCGCCTCCCCCAGCCGGTCTACGGCGCCCTGGTGGCCGGGTCCGAGCGCGGCCAGTCCGTGAGCGACAACGAAGCCGCGTTCGCCGAGCTCGGCCTCGCCCCGCACGTCGTGGGCCAGCTCCCCGAGCGCTCGCAGGCCACCACCGTCTTCGGCCAGCAGATCGGCAGCCCGGTCATCATCAGCCCGACCGGCGTCCAGGCCGTGCACCCCGACGGTGAGGTCGCCGTCGCCCGCGCGGCCGCGGCGCGCGGCACGATCATGGGCCTGTCGAACTTCGCCTCCAAGTCCGTCGAGGAGGTCACCGCCACCGGCGCGACCACCTTCTTCCAGATGTACTGGACGGGCGATCGCGACACCATGGTCCAGCGGATGACCCGGGCCCACGACGCCGGCGCGAACGGCCTGATCGCCACCCTGGACTGGTCGTTCTCCATGGGCCGCGACTGGGGCAGTCCCGAGATCCCCGAGAAGGTCGACCTCAAGGCGATGATCCGGCTGGCGCCCAAGGTGGCGACCAAGGGTCGCTGGATGTGGCAGTTCGGACAGCAGTTCCGCGAGACCGGGAGGCTCCCCGATCTGACCGCCCCCAACCTGGCCCCTCCGGGCGGCGAGGCACCGACCTTCTTCGGCGCCTACTACGAGTGGATGACCACCCCGCCGCCCACCTGGGACGACGTCGCGTGGATGCGCTCGACGTGGGCCGAGATCAGCGGGACGCCGTTCGTGCTCAAGGGCGTGTGCCGCGTCGACGACGCCCTGCGGGCGGTGGACGCGGGCGTCGCGGGCATCTCGGTGTCCAACCACGGCGGCAACAACCTGGACGGCACGCCGGCCGCGATCCGCATGGTCCGCCCGATCAGCGAGGCGGTGGGCGGGCAGATCGACGTGGTCATGGACGGCGGCGTGCGCCGCGGGTCCGACGTCGTCAAGGCCCTCGCGCTCGGCGCGAAGGCGGTCATGATCGGCCGCGCGTACCTCTGGGGGCTCGCCGCCAACGGCCAGGCCGGCGTGGAGAACGTCCTCGACGTCCTCTCCGGCGGCGTGGACTCCGCGCTGCGCGGTCTGGCCCTCGCCTCGACCGCCGACCTGCGCCCCGAGCACCTGCTCATCCCCGACGGGTTCGACCGCGCGCTCGGCGTACCCGAGACGACGCCGGCGGGCCGCTGACCATGACCCTCGCGGCCGCCACCTCGCCGAGCCTCCCGGCCGGGCCGACCGTGCTCGTGCCGGTCGGCTCGGTCGAGCAGCACGGGCCGCACCTGCCGCTCGACACCGACACCGTGATCGCCACGTCCGTGGCGACCCGGGTTGCCGCGGAGCTCGGGCCCGCGGTGCTGGTCGCCCCGGCCCTCGCCTACGGCTCCAGCGGTGAGCACCAGGACTTCGCGGGCACCAGCTCGATCGGCACCGACGTCCTGCACCAGGTCGTCATCGAGCTGACCCGGTCCATGCGGACCTGGGCGACCCGCGTGGTGCTCGTCAACGCCCACGGCGGCAACGTGATGGCGCTGCGGGCGGCGGTCGAGCAGCTCACCGGCGAGGGCCACGACGTCGGCTGGGTGGCGTGTGCGACCGAGGACGTCGACCTGCACGCCGGCCGCACCGAGACCTCGCTGATGCTCCACCTCGCGCCCGACACGGTCCGGCTGGACCGGGCCGAGGCCGGCAACACCGGGACCCTCGCCGAGCTGCTGCCGCTGATGATGGCCGGCGGAGTCAAGGCGGTCTCGCCCAACGGCGTCCTCGGCGACCCCGCCGGCGCCTCGGCCGCTGAGGGCGCCACCGTGCTGGCCTCGATGGTGGCCGACGTCGTCCGGGCGGTACGACGATGAGCCGGGTCGTCCTCGTGACCGGCGCTGCCCGCGGGATCGGGGCCGCCACCGTGCGCGCCCTCGTCGCCCGCGGCGACCGGGTGGTCGCGGTGGACGAGCTCGCGGTCGCCGGCGAGGAGGACGTCCTGGCGCACACGGCCGACGTCCGCGACCGGGCGGCCCTGGCCACCGCCGTCGACCTCGCCCTGGACCGCTGGGGGCGGATCGACGCCGCTGTCGCCGCGGCCGCAGTCATCGCCGGCGGGCGGCCCCTCTGGGAGACGCCCGAGGCCGACCTCGACCTGCTCTGGGACGTCGACGTCAAGGGCGTGTGGAACACCGCCGCCGTCGCCGTTCCGGCCATGCTGGCCGGCCCCGACCCGTCCGGCTGTCGCTTCGTCGCCGTCGCCTCCGCGGCCGGTCACCACGGCCTGCACCACCTCGCCGCCTACAACGCCGCGAAGCACGCGGTCATCGGCCTCGTGAAGGGCCTGGCGGCCGACCTGGTCGGCACGGGCGTCACCGCGTGCGCGGTCTCCCCCGGCTCCACCCGCACCCCGATGCTGTCCGCGACCGCGGAGCTCTACGGCCTGAGCGACGTCGACACCTTCGCCGAGAACCAGCTCCTGCGCCGGATCCTCGAGCCCGAGGAGGTCGCCGCCACCCTCGCCTTCTGCTGCAGCCGCGAGGCCGCCGCCCTCAACGGCTCGGTGGTCCAGGCCGACGGCGGGTTCGCGCCGTGACGCTGCCCGCGGGCTTCGCCGTACGACTGCGCGTCGACGTGACGCGCACCGACGACGGCGACCTGCTCGTCGGCGGCTCGCCCCTGCGGGCGCTGCGCCTCACCCCGCGCGCCCGCGCCCTGCTCGACGGCGACCGGCTCGAGGTGCGCGATGCTGCGAGCGGCCTGGTCGCCCGGCGGCTGCTCGACGGCAACCTGGCCGACCCGGAGCTGGCAGGGGCCGGGATCGACGCCGGCCTGCTGACGGTGGTCGTCCCGGTCCGCGACCGGCCCGAGCAGCTCGCCCGGGCCCTCGCAGCCGTGGCCCCGCTGGCGACGATCGTGGTCGACGACGCCTCGCACGACCCTGCGGCGGTGGCCCGGGTGGCTGCGGCGCACGGTGCCGAGGTGGTGACGCTGCGCGCCAACGTCGGCCCCGCCGGCGCCAGGAACGCCGGACTGGCGCGGGTGCGGACGCCGTACGTCGCCTTCGTCGACTCCGACGTCACCGTCGACGCCGCGACCCTGCAGCGCCTGGCGCGTCACTTCGAGGACCCCGCCGTGGCCCTCGTCGGGCCGCGGATCGTCGGCCGGGCGAGGGAGCCGAAGCCCCGCTGGTTCCAGCGGTACGACGAGCGGGCCTCCTCGCTCACCCTCGGCACCCGCGCCTGCTCGGTGCGTCCGGGCGCTGCGGTCGGCTGGCTGCCGAGCGCCTGCCTGGTCGCCCGCACCGATGCGGTGCGCCCGGGCTTCGACGCGTCGATGCGGGTCGGCGAGGACGTCGACCTGGCCTGGCGGACCGTCGCGGAGGGACGGGTGGTGCGCTACGACCCGGCAGAGGTCGCGCACCACGACGTGCGGGCGAGAATGGCCGGCTGGTTGGGCCGGAAGTTCGTCTACGGCACCGGCGGCGCGCCGCTGGCCGCGCGGCACGGCGACGCGATCGCGCCCGCCGTCCTCTCGCTGCCGATGGCCGCGGCAGCCGCGGCAGCACTTGCCCGGAAGCGCTGGTCGGCGCCGGTCGTCGTCGCGGGCCTGGCCGTCGGCCTGGTCTCGGTCGAGCGCCGGCTGCCCGCCCACACCGGCCGCCACCGGAGCGCGGCCGGGCTGGTCGCGCGCGGCTTCGGCTGGGCCGTGCGCCAGGAGGCTGCACTGCTGCTGCGCCACTGGTGGCCGCTGACCGTGGTCGCTCTGCCGAGCCGGACCGTACGCCGGATGGTGGCCTCGGCGCTGGTGGTCGACGCGGTCGTCGCGAGGGTCGAGCACCCGGGAGCGCCGTACGCGCTCGTGGCGCGACGGCTCGACGACCTGGCCTACGGCGCCGGACTGTGGGCCGGCGCGCTCCGCGCCCGCTCGCCGCGGTGCCTTCTGCCGCGCCGGACTTCTTGACCGCTTCCTGCGCTTGTTGGCCGCTGCATCGGTCGGTAAGCGCAGGAATCACCTCCTCAGCGGCGATTCCCGCACCCCCCGTGGCTAGACCGGCAGCTCGAGCTTCGCCAGCAGATCGGCCCGCGGCGGCACGAAGTAGTCGATGTTGACGCAGGGTCCCTCGGTCGGCTCGACGAAGTGCTCGGCACCGCGCGGGACGAGCATGAAGGAGCCCGGTCCCATCTCGTGCGGGGTGCCCGCGACGTGGTAGCGGCAGCGACCCGAGGCAATGAACACCAGCTGGTCGAAGTCCTCGTGCACGTGCGGGTTGAGGGTCATGCCCACCTCGAGCTCGTGGTGCGCGATGAGCACCTCGTCGGTGGCGAAGATCCGGCGCCGCACGCCGGGGCGGATCTCGCGCTGCGGCAGGTCGTCCCAGTTGACGACCTTGCCGAAGAGCGACGGGTTGAGCGCGGTCACGCTTCCTCCTGGGGTACGACGGCCCGCAGGCCGTGGGCGAGCAGCTGCAGGTCGGAGCCGACGAGGACGTACGACGCCCCGCCGAGCCCGAGCCGGTCGACGTCCCCGAGTCCGGGGGTCCAGCCGCCGAAGGCGACCCCGGCCTCGGCGGCCGCCGTACACACGGCGCCGACGGCGTCCGCGAGCTCGTCGGGCGCGGGCAGGCCGAGGCTGACGGCGAGGTCGGTGGTGCCGACGAAGGCGACGTCGAGACCCCGGACGACGTCCGCCAGCGGCTCCTCGACCGGCGTCTCGATCTGGCCGACGAGCAGCGGCGGGTCGGCGTCCTCGAGGCGCAGCACCTCGGCCAGCGGGACGGCGCCGAAGCCCGCCGCCCGGTTCGCGAGACTGACCGACCGGGCCCCCGCGGGAGCGAACCGGCAGGCCGCCTGCAGCCGCTCGCGCTCGGCGACCGACTGCAGGGTGGAGAGCTGGAAGCCGGCAGCGCCGTTCTCCAGCAGGCGTGTGACGAGCGGCGCGTCGACCTCCGGCAGCCGCACCAGTGCGGGGATCCCGCACAGAGCGGCGTGCCGGACCAGGCCGATCGCGTCCGGCTCGGTGAGCGTCGCGTGCTCGAGGTCGACGACCACGAGATCGAGCCCGGCGTCGCCGGCCAGCTCGACGACGTCCGGCGACGGGAGCTTCACGAACGTGCCGACCTGACGTCGGCCGCTCGCCAGTCCCTCGCGCAGACGTCGTCGCAGCTGGTGGACGCTCCTCACGCCGACACGCCACCTCGCCACGGGGTGGTCTCGACGCGGACGCCGTCGTGCAGGACGACGGTGGGCTCGAGGCGCGGCGCGACGATGCTGTTGCCGGACGCGTCGGGGAGGGTGACCTCGCTGGTCTCGGTGAGCACCGTGACGTTGGCGCGGCCGCCGACCTCGAGTCGGCCGTAGCCCTCGGAGTCGAGGCCCAGCACCTGTGCGGGGACCACGGTGGCACGGCGGATGCACTCGTCGAGCGGGGCGCCGAGCGCGCGCAGCTTGGAGATGCTGGTGACCAGGTCGAAGACCGGGCCGCGCCAGTTGCGGGCGCTGGTGTCCGAGCTGAGGATGTCGGGCAGGAAGCCGTCGGCGATCGCGCGCCTGGCGACCTCGAAGGACAGGTTGCTCTTGCCGTGGGCGGAGTCGAAGAGGACACCCCGCTCGCGGGCCGCCGTCACGCCGGGCAGGACGGTGCCGTCCTCGGCGAGGATGCCGTGCGGCTTGCCGGTGTAGCAGTGGGCGACGATGTCGCCGGCGCGCAGGTAGTCCAGCACGGCGGGCACCGGCTCCTCGGTCTCGCCGATGTGGACCATCAGCGGCAGGCCGGCCTCCTCGGCGAGGCTGACCGACTTCTTGAGCAGTGCCTGCCAGTGGTGGCCGACGACGTCCTCGGAGAGCCGGATCTTGAAGCCGCGCACGACGTCGGGGTTGGCGGCCGCGGTGGCGAGGGCGTCGTCCACGACCAGGGTGTCGGGGTTGAGCAGCTCGCCGAAGCGGAAGTCGATGAGGCCGAGCACGGAGACGTTGAGGAAGTTCACGACCCGGATCGCGTTGCCGTCGACGACGACCTTGCGGAAGGCGTCGAACGTCGAGGCGCCCGCCGTACCGGCGTCCGCGACCGCGACCACGCCCCGGCGCAGGTGCGCCTCGTCGGCCGGCGCGCCGACCTTCGACACGTGCTGGAAGATGTGGCTGTGCCCCTCGACCAGGCCGGGCACCACGGTGGAGCCGGAGCAGTCGACGACCTCGGCGCCGTCCCGGACGAGGTCCGGGCCGATCGCGGCGATGGTGCCGCCGCTGATCGCGACGTCACTGACCGCGTCGAGCCCCGAGGCGGGGTCGAGGACGGTGCCGCCGGTGAGGACGAGGTCATATCCCTGCTGTTCGGACATTCATTGCTCCTGGAGAGAGTCGTGGCTGGGTCGGAGGGAGGCGATCAGGACGGATCGCCGACGGTGGTGACGAGCGGCAGCACCGGGCCGACCTCGATCCGGATCCGGTCGCCGGGGGCGAGGAAGCGGTCGAGGTCCTGGCCGGTTCCGGCCGGGGTGCCGGTGAGGACGACGTCGCCGGGCTCGAGCGCGGCGTACCAGGAGATCCGCGAGACCAGGTCGGGGATCGTGAAGATCATCCCGGCGCTGGTGTCCTCCTGGCGCAGCTCGTCGTTGACCCAGGTGCGCACCGGGATCGCGTCGGCGTCGACGAGCTCGTCGAGCGTGCAGATCGAGCTGCCGAGCGGGTTGCAGCCGGGGAAGCTCTTGGCGAGGGTCGGCGTCGCGGTCCGCTTCATCACGTCGCGAGCGGTCATGTCGTTGGCGGCGGTGATGCCGGCGACGGCGGGCCACACGTCCTCCGGGGCCGCACGGTGCAGCCGGCGGCCGATGACGACGGCGATCTCGCCCTCGTAGTCGAGCTGCTCGGTCGCGTCGGCCGGGAAGGCGACCTCCGCGTCGGGTGAGAGCAGTGCCGAGGACGCCGCCAGGTAGAGGATCGGCTCGGTCGGCAGGTCGCGCCCGGCCTTCGCCGCCTTCGATCGGTAGTTGAGGCCGACGCCCCACATCGCCCGCGGGCGGCCCAGCGGCGCGAGCAGCCGGGTGCCCGCCAGGGGGACCCGGCGGGTCTCGGCGCAGTCGTCGAGGCAGGCGAGCGAGCCGGTCGCCTCGACGACCGCGCCGAGGTCGTGGAACGAGGTCGCGAGGAGGGCGATCTGGTCGCTCTCGACTCGCCCGATCCCGTGTTCGGTGGTCACCGCGTGCATGGCGGTTATCTTTCAATGCGAGATGGCATCATGTCAAGCGATACACATGCGAGATGGCCATGGCCTCCGGACGCGGTCTCGAACGGCCTCAGAACCCGCCTGCAGGCAGGGTTTCCGGGCAGCACGACCACCCGGCACCGCTGTGCGGTACCGGGTGGTCGTCAGTTCAGAAATGGATCAGAGGTCGAGGACCAGCTTGGGCGTGCAGGACCTGCTGACGCAGATCATCATGGAGCGCCCGGTGGCCTGCTCGGTCTCGCTGAGCACCTCGTCGCGATGGTCGGGCGTGCCTTCCAGGACCCGCGTCTCGCAGGAGCCGCAGAAGCCCTTCTCGCAGTCGTAGGCGATCCCGGGCACGGCCTCGCGGATCACCTCGATCAGCCGCTTGTCGACGGGTACGTCGACCGTGACGCCCGTGCGGCGCAGCTCGACCTCGAACGGCGTGTTGCCCTCCGTCGAGGTGAGCCGGGCCTCCATCTCGTCGCTGGCGGCGAACCGCTCGACATGGAGGTCGGCGCGGCGGCCGAGATCGTCGCAGAGCCGCTGCACCTCGGCGATCATCGCGCCCGGGCCGCAGCAGTAGATCGCCGTACCGACGGGCGTGGCGGCGATCGCACCACGCAGGTCGGGGAAGCCGTGCTCGTCCTGCGGCACGAGGTCGGCCTCGATGCCGGGCAGGGCGGTCAGCTCGTCGGCGAACGCCATGGTGGCGCGCGAGCGGCCGCCGTACAGCACCCGGGCGGGCCGCCCGCGGGTCGACAGCGAGCGCGCCATCGCCAGGATCGGCGTCACGCCGATGCCGCCGGCGATGAGCAGGTGGCCGTCGGCGTCGACGAGCGGGAAGTGGTTGCGCGGACCGCGGACGGTCAGCTCGCGGCCGGCGACGGCGATGTCATGCAGCTCCTCCGAACCGCCGCGGCCCTCACGCTCGCGCAGCACCGCGAACCGGTACGCCGACCGGTCGTCGAGCGCACCGCACAGCGAGTACTGCCGCAGCCGGCCCGACGGCAGCCGCACCTCGAGGTGGGCACCGGGCTGCCAGCGCGGCAGCGGGGCACCGTCGGCTGCGCGGACGGTGACCGCGACGACGTCGTCGGCGACCACGTCGACGTCGTCCATCACGACCTCGTAGGTCTCGGCGCCGTGGCTGGCGCCCTCGAACCGGTCGACCTGGTCGCCGACGCGCGGCCCCGGCGTGAAGGTCGCGGGGATGACGTCCCATCCCATGTGGTTGCCGCGCGAGGCGTAGCCGACGACGCGCTCGCGGTCGACCTTGAAGTCAGGCAGTCGGGTGAGGACCTGGTGGATCATCTCCTGGAACATCGCCCGCGCCAGGTGCGCGCCCGGGCAGCGATGGGTGCCGATGCCGAAGGTGAGGTGGCGACTGGCGTCGCGGTCGAGGCGGACCTCCTGCGGCTCGCTGAACACCTCGGGGTCGTGGTTGGCCGCGAACCAGGGCACGAGGACCCGCTCGCCGGCCGCGACCGGGCAGCCGCCGATCTCGGTGTCCGTGGTCGTCGTACGCGACATGGCGGTGACCGAGCCGTAGCGGCGCAGGAACTCGTCGGTGCCGTCGACGAGCAGGTCGGGCGCGTCGATCAGCTGCTGGCGCATCTCGGGGTGCTCGTCGAGGTGGACGAGCACCGAGCCGGTGAGCGAGGTGGTGGTGTCGACGCCGCCGGTGATGGCGATGCCGATCACGGAGAAGAGCTCGGCGTCGGTGAACTCCGAGCCGTCGGCCTTGCGCTCCCGCAGCAGCTGGCTGATCACGTCGTCGCCGGGGTGGGCGCGCCGCTCGGCGATCAGCTCGGCGAGCCGCTTCTCCATGTAGGCCATGCCCTCGTAGGCACGCTGGGCGCGCTCGCTGCCGGGCTCGGAGGTGAAGACGTCATGGATCGGGCGACCGATCCGCATCCAGTCCTCCTCCGGGAACCCGATCCAGTCGAGGGTGACCGCGCTGGGCAGCGGATTGGTGAGCACCTCGACCAGGTCGACGCTGCCGGACTCGATGAACTCGTCGACGATCCGCGAGGCGTGCCGCGCGATCATCGGGCGCAGCTCGTCGACCGCGGCCGGCGAGAGGATCAGGTCGAGCAGCCGGCGGTACTCGACGTTGTCGGGCGGGTCCAGCTCGAGCGGCTGCTGCATGTTGCCGCCGAACGGACCGCTCGGGATCACGATGGCCGTGCCCTCGAGGTTGCCGGCCGCGCGCGTGGACGAGAACAGGGCGTCGTTGCGGGCGACGTGGAACACGTCGGCGTACCGCGTCAGGTAGACGTAGCCGTTCTCGTGGGCGTCGGACCGACCGACCGGACACTTGTCCCGGAAGGCCGCGTAGTAGCCGACGATGTCGTCGCGGCATTCCGCGGAATGGTGGTCGAAGTTCTCGTAGGTTGACATACCTGTCCCTCTGAAGATCGTGTGACCGAACTCGCAACGGGAGCCTAGGCCGTCTCGCAAAGCGAGTCAACGTCTTGCATTGCGCAATGGTCGGATGTCCTTTACGGTCGTCCTACAGCAAGCGCACGGACACGAGAAGGATCTGCACATGCGAACCAGAGGTGCCATCGTTCGTACCGCTCCCGGCCCCTACGAGGTCGTCGACCTGGAGGTCGCCGACCCGGCCGAGGGCGAGGTCCAGGTCCGCCTGGCCGCCGCCGGGCTGTGCCACTCCGACGACCACATCGCCGTCGGCGACTCCCCTGTCGCGATCTACCCGTTCGCGCTCGGCCACGAGGGGGCCGGCGTCGTCACCAAGGTGGGCCGCGGCGTCGCCGACCTCGCCGAGGGCGACCACGTCATCTTCTCCTTCCTGCCCGCCTGCGGCCGCTGCCGCTGGTGCGCGAGCGGGATGCAGAACCTGTGCGACGAGGGCGGCAAGGTCTGGATGGCGCCGGAGGTACCGCGCGTCCACCTCGCCGACGGCGGCGCGCCGGTCGGCCAGATGTGCGGTGTCTCCGCGTTCCTGGAGACGACGACCGTCGACGCGCGCTCCGTCGTCAGGATCGGCAAGGACCTGCCGCTCGACAAGGCCTGCCTGGTCGGCTGCGGCGTCGCCACCGGCTGGGGCGCCGCGGTCAACTCGGCCGCCGTACGTCCCGGCCAGGTCGTCATCGTGATGGGCATCGGTGGCATCGGCATCAACGCCGTCCAGGGCGCCGTCCACGCCGGCGCCACCACCGTCATCGCCGTCGACCCTGTCGAGCTCAAGCGCGAGGAGGCCAAGCGCTTCGGCGCCACGCACGCCTTCGCCACCATGGCCGAGGCCGCCGAGATCGCCCGCGAGCACACCAACGGCCAGGGCGCCGACGCCGCCATCGTCACCGTCGGCGTCGTCACCGGCGACCACGTCGGCGAGGCCTTCGCCGCCATCCGCAAGGGCGGCACCGCCGTCGTCACCGGCCTCGGCAACAACGCCGCCGTCGGTGCCCCGATCAGCCTCACCGAGCTGACGCTCTACCAGAAGCGGCTCCAAGGGTCGCTCTTCGGCCAGTGCAACCCGACCGCCGACATCCCGGCGCTGCTCGACATGTACCGCGCCGGCGCGCTCAAGCTCGACGAGATCGTGACCCGGACGTACTCGCTCGACGAGATCGGCCAGGGGTACGCCGACATGCACGCGGGTCGCAACCTGCGTGGTGTCGTGCTGTTCGACTGAGCCACGTCGCACGACAACGGGGCCGCACCGGTGGTGCGGCCCCGTTGTGTGTGAGGTCGTGGGTTGGTGGGGCCCTGCAGGGATCACCTCCTCAGCGGCGATTCCTGCGCATACTGACCGTTGCAACGGTCAAGAAGCGCAAGAGACCATCAAGAAGTCACCCGCCCCACCCGGGCGCCGTACCCGCCGGCCCGACGACCAGCGCGTACGGCGGCGGGCGGCTACCTCGCGGGAGCGAACGGCTGCCCGAGAGCCAGCGGCCGCTTCGACCGGGCCCCGAGCAGCGCGAGCGACACCAGCGCCAGCAGGTACGGCGTGGCCGCCAGCAGCTGCGGCGACACGGAGTACCCGATCGCGGGCAGCGCGAGCTGCAGGCCCTGCGCCACGCCGAACACGAAGCACGCGCCGATCACGCCGCGCAGCATCCAGCCGCCGAAGATGACCGCCGCGATCACGATGTAGCCGCGCCCGGCGGTCATGCCGGAGGTGAACGAGCCGGACTGGAAGACCGACAGGTAGGCGCCGCCGATGCCGGAGCAGAAGCCGCAGAAGAGCAGCGCCTGGCGGCGGCGGGCGTTGACGTCGATGCCGGTGAGGTCACCGGCGACCGGGTCGTCACCGGCGGCGCGCAGCTCGAGGCCGAGGCGGCGCCGTCGAACGAGGAAGATCAGCAGGAGCAGCGGCAGCAGCAGGTAGACGACCCAGGGCTGCACGAAGAACGCCTTGCCGACGACCGGCAGCCCGGAGAGCAGCGGGATCCGCCAGGCCGAGCCCGCGGGGATGTCGAGCACGGTCGTCGACAGCAGGTAGTTGGTCACGCCGAGCACCAGCACGTTGAGCGAGAGCCCGACGACATAGGTGTTCAGCTGCAGCCGGTGGCTGAGGTTGCCGTGCACGAACGCGACGACCAGGCCGGCCGCCATGCCGCAGAGCAGGCCGACGATCGGCGAGCCCGACGCCGAGGCGCCGTACGCCGCAGCGAACGCGGAGCCGAGCATCATCCCCTCGACCGAGAGGTTGAAGGTGCCGGCCCGCTGGGCGACGTACTCGCCCAGGCCGGCGAACAGCAGCGGCACCGTCAACGGCACCGACGCGGTCAGGATCGTCTCGAGGTCCGTCGTCAGGTTCATCTCAGGCCTCCACGGCGCGGCGGATCCGGCGGCGCCGCAACGCCGCGAGCAGGACGGGGGGACACAGCAGTGCGACCACGATCGCGGCGGTGATGACGTTGACGATGTCGACGGGTACGCCGTCGCCGCCGAGCAGCCCGCCGCCCGCGACCATCGCGCCGAACACGAGCGCGAGCAGGACGCTCACGCCGGCGTTGGTCCGCGCGGCGAGGGCGATGAGCAGGCCGCTCCAGCCGATCGAGCTGGAGACGCCCGGGTTGAGCTGGAAGCTCTGGCCCATCAGGATCGCCGCCCCGGCGGCGCCGGCGAAGGCACCGGACGCGGCCACGGCGAGCGAGCCGAGCCGGGGTGCGCTGATGCCGATCGTGCCGGCCACGGTGGGGTTCTGGCCCAGGATCCGCAGCCGGTAGCCGGCGTGCGCGGACGACAGGAACCACGCCACCAGGACAGCGGCGACCAGCGCGAGCAGGAACGCGAACGGTACGTCGACCCCGAGCACGTGGACCGTCGGCAGCATCGCCTTCTCCGGAACGCGCGGCGACTGGGACGCCGTACCGCCGCCGAGGACGCCGTTCCCCTTGTCGTGCAGCGGACCGTCGCCGCTGATCAGCCCGGTCAGCAGCTGCTCGGCGAGGAACACCAGCAGCAGCGAGCTGACGACGATGTCGACGCCACGGGCGAACTTGAGGAGCGCGGCCAGCAGCGCCCACCCGGCGCCCGCGGCCGCGGCGGCCACGAAGGCGAGCAGGATGGTGAGCGGCCCGGACGTGTCGACGTGGAAGATCACGAACCCAGCGCCGATCGCGCCCAGGGTGACCTGACCCTCCTGGCCGATGTTGAACTGACCGGCGCGCATGCAGATGACGGCACCGATCGCGACGAGGAGCAGCGGCGCGGCGGCGGTCAGCAGGTAGCCGATCGAGATGCCGCTGCCGATGCTGCCGTCGTACAGGTCGCGCAGGATGACGCCGGGGTCGTGGCCGGTCGCGGCACCGAGCACCAGACCGACGCCGATGCCCAGCGCGAGGAAGCCGAGGAAGGCGAGCACCTGCTCCAGGGCGGGGCGCGCACCGGACCGCAGCGAGGCCAGCAGGCCCGCCGCGGCGGCATCGGCGCTCCCGGGTGGCGTCGGGGGCGACGTGCTCCCCTGCGTCGCCGTCGGCTCGGAGACCTCCGTCGTCATGCGCTCACCCCTCCCATCAGCAGGCCGAGCCGCTCGGGGTCGGCGTCGGCGCGGGCCAGCTCCCCCTGGATCCGGCCCCGGTAGATCACGGCGATGCGGTCGGAGAGCTGCATGATCTCGTTCAGGTCCGAGGAGATGAGCAGGACGGCGACGCCGGCAGCGGCCGCCTGCCGCATCCGCTCGTGCAGGTCGGCGACCGCACCGACGTCCAGGCCACGGGTGGGCTGGGCGAGCACGAGCACCGCCGGTCCGGCGGACAGCTCGCGCGCGAGCACGACCTTCTGCTGGTTGCCGCCCGACAGCGACCGCATCGGCTGGTCCACCGATGCGACCGCGATGTCGAACTCGTCGACCAGCCGCTCGGCCAGCGCCCGCAGCCGCCGGCGCGAGACGACGCCGGCCCGCGACAGTGAGCGCAGCCCCGCCAGCGCCAGGTTGTCGGCGACCGACATGTCGAGGATGCAGCCGGACGTCTTCCGGTCCTCCGGTACGACGCCGACGCCGACCTTGCGCGTCGCGCCCGGTCGCCCGACGGCGACCCGCTTCCCGTGCACGCGGACCTCGCCACCCTGCAGGGACAGCGATCCGGCGAGCAGCGCGGACAGCCACTGCTGCCCGTTGCCCTCGACCCCGGCCACGCCGACGATCTCGCCGGCCCGCAGCTCGAGGTCGAGTGCGTCGAGGCCGGGCGGGGCACCGTCGTACGACGGGGTGCGGGCGCCGACGATGCTGAGCACCGGCGGCTCGTCGGTCGCCGTCTCGGGTGCCCGGTCCTCGCCACCGAGTGCGGGCGCGGCACCGATGGCGGCGGCGACGTCCGCCGTACCCGGGAGGTCGCGGCCGATCATGTGCCGGGCGAGCTCGGCGACCGGCGTCTCCTTGGGGCTGACCCGGGAGACGACACGGCCGCCGCGCATCACCGTGGCCCGGTCGGCCACTGCGGTGATCTCGGCCAGGTTGTGGCTGATCAGGACCACCGAGCAGCCGTCCTGCTCCACCAGCCCGCGCAGCATCGTGAACAGCGAGCGCGACTCCTGGCGGGTCAGGACGGCCGTCGGCTCGTCGAGGACGAGCAGCCTCGGCTGGTCGATCAGGCAGGTGACCAGCTCGACGCGCTGCTGCTCGCCGACGCTGAGGTCGCCGACCATCGCGCGCGGGGAGACATCCAGGCCGAACCGCTCGCTGACCGCCTGGATCTGGGCCATCGTGCGGACCCGGTCGACCGGGCCGCCACCGCTGAGGACCACGTTCTCCCAGACCGACAGGGTCGGGATGAGGCTGTAGTGCTGGTGCACCATCCGTACGCCGAGGGCGCGGGCCGCGTTGGGATCGCGGATCGTCGCCGGCGTACCCGCCAGGCTGACCTCGCCGCGATCGGCGCGGACCAGCCCCAGGAGGATGTTCATCAGGGTGGACTTGCCGGCGCCGTTCTGGCCCAGCAGTCCGTGGATCTCCCCCGGCGCGACCTCGAGGTCGACGTCGAGGCAGGCCGGGACCCCGTTGAAGTGCTTGGTGATGCCGGCCATGCGGAGCGCCGGTGCCACCGTCTCCGCCTCCGGTCGGGAAGCCGCAGTCATCGCCGGATCAGGAGACGCCGGCCAGGCCGAACAGGTCGATCTTGCCGTCGTTGACGTCCGCCTGCGCCTGCTCGATCGCCTGGCTCATGGGGTCCTTGCCGTCGCCGGCGCTGTCGCAGGCGTGCACGGCCGGGACCGGGTCGACGCCCAGGCGCCAGTTGCGGGTCACGCCCAGCTCGAGCTTGCCGTCGGCGAAGAGGTCGAGCATCGGGGCCAGGTAGTAGCCCGGCGCGAAGACGACCTCGCCGATGAAGTCGGCGTCCTTCGAGTCGCAGAAGGTCTTCGGCGACCCGAGCACCGGGATGCCGGACTCCTTGGCCTTCTTGGCGACGGCGATGGTCGGGGCCCCGAAGTACGGATAGACCGCGCCGATGCCCTGCGAGACCTGGGCGTTGAAGCCCTCGACGGCCTTGCCGACGTCGATCTGGTCGCCGGTGTAGGTCTCGACGACCTCGGCGTCCGGGACCTGCGAGGTCACACCGGCCTTGAACACCTTGCCGATCGTCGTGTTGAACGGGGCCGCGATGCCGGCGAGGAAGCCGGTCTTCTTGATGTCGTTGGCCTTCATGTAGGCGCCCATCGCGACACCGGCGACGTAGGCGTAGTCGAGACCGACGTCGTACGACTGCGTGAAGGTGGCGTCCTGCTCCGGCGAGCCGTAACCGCCCTGCAGGTAGAAGAAGGTGTCCTTGCACAGCGGGTTGGACGCAGCGGTGACGGCCTGCGCGAGCTGCGCGTCGCCGATCACGATCAGGTCGACCCGCTGGCGGCAGAGGTTCTCCGCGGCGGTGACTGCCTGGGTCAGCGGGACCAGGCCCTGGACGGTGTGCTTCCAGCCGTTCTTCTCGGCGGCGTGGGCCACCGCGTCGGCGGTGCTCTGGTAGTAGGTGCCGTCGTTGGTGTCGCCCGAGGTGATGACGCCGATCGACACCTTGCCGTCGCCGTTCATGTCCGGCTGCCCCTTCGGGACGCTGCCCTCGCCCTTCCACTGCGGCGCGGTCGCCGTACCCGGCTCGCCGATCTCCGCGCCGCGGGCCACCGCGAACGGGTCGGGGCCGTCGAAGCCCTTCTTCTTCGGCTCATCGCTCGATGAGCCGCAACCTGCCATCGCGAGCATCGCGACTGCAGCGCAGGCTGCTGAGAACTTCTGGATTCGCATGTTTCTCCGCCCTCGATCCATCCGAGTAGTGCGTGACTTGCGGGTCGTTCCGACCTAGGTCCGAGTGCCTGTCGGCCGAGCCCCGGGACTGCGCCAGCATGCACCAGCCCGTCTCGCAATGCAACACATCATCTTGACTAATGTGATCAGCCGGTCGGACGATCAGGGTGTGACCATGGATGGGAAGACCCTCTCGACGGCCGCTCCGAGCGGCGACCACCTCGGTACCTTCATCGGCGGCAGCTGGCTCGAACGGGAGTCCTCGTTCGCCTCCGTCGACCCCGCCACGGGCGAGACGTTCGGCCAGGTCTCGGCCAGCGAGGTCGCCGACGTCGACCGCGCCGTTGCCGCCGCACGCGCGGCCGCACGCGACTGGTCGCGTACGTCGGCCTCCGAGCGCGGCGCGATCCTCGGCCGCTGGGCAGGACTGGTCTTCCAGAACATGCACCGGCTGGCCGCGCTCGAGGCCCGCAACGTCGGGAAGCCGCTCTCCGGCGGGCTCCTGAACGTCCAGATCGCCGGCTCGATCCTGCAGTACACCGCCGGTGGCGCCGACAAGCTCGCCGGCGCCACGCTGCCGACCCGCTCCCCCGACTACTTCGGGTTCACCCGCCGCGAGCCGCACGGCGTGTGCGCGATCGTGCTGCCCTGGAACGTCCCGGCAGTGCTGTGCGCGGCCAACCTCGCGCCCGCACTGGCCGCCGGCAACACCGTGGTCCTCAAGCCCTCCGAGGTCGCGCCCCTCGTCATCCACGCGCTCGTCGAGCTCGGCGAGGAGGCCGGCATCCCACCGGGCGTGGTGAACGTGCTGACCGGTGTCGGCGCCGAGCTCGGCGCCACCCTCGTCGGCCACCCGGGCATCGACCACATCAGCTTCGTCGGCTCCGTCGCCACCGGCCGCCTGGTCATGCAGGCCGCCGCCCAGAACCTCACGCCCCTCAAGGTCGAGCTCGGCGGCAAGTCGCCGAACCTGGTCTTCGCGGACGCGGACCTCGACGTCGCCGTACCCGCCATCGTGCGGTCCATCACCGAGAACGCCGGCCAGAACTGCAACGCCGGCTCCCGCCTGCTCGTCCAGGCCGACGTCGCCGACGAGGTGCGCACGCGGGTCCTCGCCGCGATGGGCGAGATCCGCATCGGCGCCTGGGACGACGACCTCGACATGGGCCCACTCGTGAACCCGGTCCAGCACGAGCGGGTCAGCTGCCTCGTGGCGGGTGCGCTGGGCGACGGCGTGGAGCTGCTCCTCGGTGGCGAGCCCCCGTCCGGGCTCGGCTCCGGCAACTTCCTGGCGCCCACCGTGCTCTCGGTGACCGACCGCAACGCCCCCATCGTCGGCCAGGAGATCTTCGGCCCGGTCCTCACCGTCGAGACCTTCACCGACGACGCCGACGCCCTGGCGCTCGCCAACGGCACCGACTTCGGCCTGCTCGCCTGCATCTGGACCAACGACGTCTCCCGCGCCCTGCGGATGGCCTCCGAGGTCGGCGCCGGCCAGGTCTCGGTCAACCAGTTCTCCGACGCCGGCGTGATCGGCATGCCGTTCAACATGGCCAAGCAGAGCGGGTTCTCGTCGGGCAACGGCTACCGGGGGATGTACGAGTTCACCCGCGAGAAGGCGATCGCGGTCAAGCTGCTCGGCTGACCAGGGCGGCGCCCGCACGGACATCGGCGGGGATCGGATCAAGCTGGTTGACCGATCCCCGCCGATGTCGTTGGAGACGGGTGTCAGTGGCAGGAAGCCCCGCCACCACCGACAGCCGCCTCCACCTGCTCCAGGATCGGCCGCACCTCCTCGAAGCGCTCCAGGCGAGACGGGAGGCTGGTCCAGATCCGCTCGGCGATGGCACGGGCCTCGGCACGGATGGCGGCCTCGTCGATGCCGGGGAAGACCCGGTCGACGAGAACCGGCTGGCCGGCGACGTAGACGCTGCGCACGGCCGAGCCGAGCTCGGCGTAGGCGAGCTGCTGGCGCAGCTGCTCGGCGGGCGCGGGCCAGACGTAGTCGGTGTCGATGACGGTGAGGTCGGCGGCCGCACCGACGGCGAGGCGGCCGACGGGGGCGCCGAGGACGGCGGCGCCGCCGTTCCAGCACATGCCGAGGCCGTCGGTGGCGGTCGGCCACGTCTCCTGGGGACCGTGGACGCGGTGGAGGATGGTCGAGAGCTTGAGGGTCTCGAACATGTTCTGGGTGTCGTTGCTGCTGGCGCCGTCGGCGCCGATGGCGACCTTCGCGCCGGCCTTGAGCAGCGCCGGGACCGGCGCAACACCCGCACCGAGCTTGAGGTTGCTCGCCGGGTTGTGCACGGCGACCGCGTCGGTCTGCGCGAACAGGTCGATCTCCTCGGGGCTCAGCCAGATCGCGTGCGCGAAGGACGCCCAGTCCTGCAGGGCGTCGAGCTTGGCGAGGAACTCGACCGTCGAGACGCCGTAGCGCTGCTGCGCCATCCGGACCTGCGACTGCGCGGAGAGCAGGTGCGTCTGCATCCGTACGCCCCGCGTGCGGGCGGTCTCGACGCTCGCCTCGAAGAGCTCGGTCGAGCAGCGCGGCAGCGACGACGGCCCGAGCAGCGGCTGCAGCAGCGGCGAGCGTCCCTGCCAGCGGTCGACGAACCGGTTCGCCGCCGCGAGGACGACATCGGGCGACGCCACCGGCGGCCTGCGCAGGTCCGCGCCGCCGGGCACCAGGTCGACCGGGATCGAGGAGAAGAAGTCGAGGTCGGAGTACTGGATCGCGACGTTGGCGCGGAAGCCGAGGTCGGCGTAGGCCTGCATGATCGCGTCCATGCCGTCGTCGACCCACTCGTTGTCCGAGCGGGCACAGTCGAGCACGGAGGTCGCACCGCTTCGGACCATCTCGATCGCGCCGATCATCGCCGACACGTAGAGGTCGCGCGGCGAGAGCCGGGCTCCGGCGCCGCCGTAGCTGGCGACGACCATCCACGCGTCGAGCGGGAGCGCGTCACACAGGCCCTTCTCGATGGTCTGGTTCGAGTGCGTGTGGGCGTTGACCAGGCCCGGGATGAGCAGGTCGCCGCCCAGATCGACGGAGTCGACCGACCGGTCACCTCCCGCCGCGGTCCACCGATCGGCGGCGCCCGGGCCGAGGTCGGCGATCACGCCGTCCACGACCACCACGTCGCCGATCTCACCACCGTGCTCGAGGTCCAGCAGCCGGGCGTTGCGCAGCAGCCGTGTCGTCATCCTTCTCCACCCTTCGTCCGTTCCCAGTTCGCCAGTGCCGCCCGGAACTCGCGCTGCGCCTCGGCGCCCGACAGCTCGCCCGGACCGCCGTACGGCGATGCCTCCGGGTCCACCTCGACGACGAGCAGCGCCGGTCCGGCGGCCTCCAGCAGTGCGCCGACCTGTTCGGCAAGATCCGCGACGTCCGCATCGCGTACGACGCTCCGCGCGAACGGCCAGCCGGCCCCCCGCGCGATGACGGCCAGGTCGGCGAGCGCACCCGCCGCGAGCGGCTGGCCGCCGCCGGTCTCGTACCGGCCGTTGTTGAAGACGACGACCCGCAGGTTGGCGGGCGCCGCGTCGGCGATCGCCAGCAGCGAGCCGAGGTTCATGGTCAGGTCGCCGTCGCCCTCGAGCAGCACGACGTCCAGGTCCGGCCGGGCCAGGGCGGCACCGAGCGCGAGGCCCGGCGCGGCGCCCATCGGGTCGGACGCGTAGAAGGTCGGGTTCGGACCACCGTGCTCGCGCCAGGCACGGCCGGCGGTGCCGAGGCTCGCCACGACCACCGACGACGGCGCCGCGGCAGCCACGGCCGCAGCCACGTCCGCGCGCCTCACGCCGGCTCCCCGAGCAGCGCCCGCTTCGAGCAGAGCAGCACGACCGGCCGCCGCTGCAGCCAGGCCTGCTCGCTCGCCCGCTCGAACAGCCAGTCGTCCGCGGGACCGTCGACGTGGTGCACGGTCAGTCCGGCCGCGGCGGCCACACCGGCAGTCACCTGGCCCTTGTAGGCCTGGTAGTAGAAGCCGTCCTCCGCCCCGCCCCGCGCCGCGGCCACGACGACCAGCGGCAGCTCGTGGTGGTGCGCGAACGCCGCCAGCACGTTGGCCGACAGCAGCACGCCCGCGTTCTGGCACAGCACCGCGGAGCGCAGCCCCATCAGCGCCGCGCCACCGGCGATCGCGACCGCGTCGTCCTCCCGTGTCACGCGTACGTCGACCAGTCCCGGGTCCGCGACCACCTCGCCGATCAGCGGGCTGAGCCAGCTGTCGGGCAGGTACGCGGCCAGGCCCACGCCGCCGGCCTTGAGCCGGTCGACGATCGTCGCCCCCCGGGCCGTGGCGGTGTCGACGTCACTCATCGTTCCTCCTCACCGAGCAGGCGCTCGGTCGCTCGTCGAGCCAGGCCGACGGCAGCATCGAGCTTCCATCGGTTCCCCGGCAGTGGATGGGCCTCCCGGGCCAGGTCCTGCTCCAGCGCCTCGACCACCCGGTCGGTGGTCACGACCCCCGTCAGTGCACGGCAGAGCCGTGGTGCGGCCCACGGCTTGGGCGCGACTCCGCCGAAGACGTAGCGGCCGGACGTCCAGTGACCGTCAGCGCCGACGGTGGCACAGGCGGCGAGCGAGACGAGTGCGAAGTCGCCGTCCCACTGCTGCAGCTTCACGAAGACGCCCCGCGCCGACAGCGCCGCGGCGGGCAGCACGACCGCCTCGACCAGCTCGCCCGGTCGCAGGTCGAGCTCGCCAGGACCCCCGTAGAGACGGGCGATCGAGACCTCACGGCTCCCCGACGGCCCGGTCACGACGACCGTCGCGGACAGCGCGTCGAACACGGTGGCCAGGTCGGACGGCGTGACCGCCTGGCAACGGTGCGCGCCGATGGCCGCGTGGTGCAGCCGGTGGTCGCCCTCGACCGCGTAGCAGGGGCAGCTGACGCCGCCGCGCTTGTAGCAGTCGAAGCCGTTGCGGAAGAACCAGCAGCGCTTCTCCTGGCCGAGGTTCCCGGCCACCGTCGCGACCTCGCGGATCTGCGCGGACGCGATCGTCCCCACCGCCTCGGCGAGCATCGGCACCCGCCCATCCGCCCAGGCGGAGAGCTCGGCCAGGGTCACGGCTGCGCCGATCCGCCAGTCGCCACCGGGGTCCTCGGTGATCCCGCGCAGGGCAGCGACCCCGCTCGTGCCGACCAGGACCGTCGGGAAGAGCAGGCCCTGGTCGCGCTGGACCAGGACGTCGGTGCCCCCGCCGATGACGACCGCGTCCGGCGCGGTCAGCTCGGCCACCACCTCCGGCACCGAGGCAGGCAGGGCCACCCGCTCCACCGGCCGCGGCGTACGACGGCGCGCGAACCGCGTCCCCCAGCGGTCGAGAACCGTGTGGAGACCGTACGGGTAGAGCGCGCGGAACAGACCGATCTGCCAGCGCCCCGGCCGCCGCGCCAGGTGGTGCTTCCGCGGCTCCCTGCCTTCCTTCTCGCGCAGCGCCGCCAGCACGACGTCCGGTGTCAGCGGCAGCTCACGGAACCGGATGCCTGTCGCGTCGTACACCGCGTTGAGCAGCGCCGGCGCCGCCGGGATCAGCGCGATCTCACCGACGCTCTTGGCGTCGAACGGCCCTGCCGGCTCGGGGCCTTCGACCAACGCGACGTCGATCGACGGCACGGTCGTCGCCCGCGGCACCGGGTAGTGGACGTAGCCGGCGTTCACCACCCGGCCGCCCTCGTGGACGAGCTTCTCCCCCAGCGCTGCGCCGAGCCCCTGCACCGCGCCGCCGATGATCTGGCCCTCGACCAGCGCGGGGTTGATCGCCCGGCCGATGTCGTGCACGGCGGCGTACCGGACCACCCGGATCACGCCGGTGTCCGGGTCGACCTCGACCTCGATCGCGTGTGCCGCGTAGGCATAGGTGGCGGAGATGTTCGGTCGCGGAATCCCTGTCCAGTAGGGCTGCATCTTCGGTTCGACGTACTCGGTGTCGATCCGCAGCGACCCGTCGACCAGGCTCTCGACGGCAACGCTGTCGACGCCCGACACGACACACCCGTCCCGCAGCACGACCTCCGACGTGCCGAGCTTGGCCGCGCCCAGCTCGCGCAGCCGCGCGGCCATCGCCTCGGCCGTCTGCCGTACGGCGTGCCCGCCCATGTGCGTCCCGCGCGAGGACCACGCACCCATGTCGGGCGGGGTCTCGTCCCAGTCGGCCATGATCACGCTGACCCGGTCCATCGGTACGCCGAGCACGTCGGCCGCGATCTGGCCGAGGATGGTGCGCTGGCCGGTGCCGGCGTCGGCACCCCCGAAGCGGACCACCACCTCGCCCGACCCGCGTACCTCGATGCCGGCGGCGCTGGTGTTGCCGCCCGGGTAGGCGTACGAGCCGCTCGCGTGCATGCCCGACGAGACGCCCACGCCACGGAACGCCCGACGGTCGGGCCCACGCTTCGCGTCCCAGCCGATCCGCTCGCGCACCTGCGCCAGGCACTCGGCGAGCCGGTTGGAGCCGATCTGCGATCCGGACAGCTGCGTGGTGTCCGGTAGTCCGGCGTTGCGGATCCGGAACTCGATCGGGTCCAGGCCGCACTTCTCGGCGAGCTCGTCCATGGCGGTCTCGAGCGCGATCGCCGTCTGCGGCTGCCCGTAGCCGCGGAACTGCCCACCGGGTACGAGATTGGTGTCGACCAGCCGAGCGTCCCAGCGGACGGCGTCGGGGCGGTACATCGATCCGAGCTGCTTGATGCCGGCGCGCATGACCGACGGCCCGTAGTGGTTGTAGGCACCGTTGTCGACGTCGATCTTCGCGTCGAGGAAGCAGAGCCGGCCCTCTGCGTCGGCGTGCGCCTGCAGCGTCGTGGTGAACGCATGGCGCGGCTTGGTGAACGCGAACTCCTCGGCCCGCGTGAGCTCGATCAGCACCGGCCGGCCGCACTTCATCGACAGCGCGGCGGCGAGCGCCTCGTGCTCGGAGATCTTCGACTTCGAGCCGAAACCGCCGCCCACGGAGACGTCGCGACACACGACCTGGTCGAGCTCGAGTCCGAACAACCCGGCGAGCTCGTGGACCACGAAGTGCGGCGCCTGGCTCGACGTCCACAGCTCCAGCCGCTCGTCGTGCCACCAGGCGACGGTGGTGTTCGGCTCCATGCAGACGTGGGTGACGCGCGGGTAGTGGAAGGTGCCGCCGGTGCTGACGACGGCGTTGGCCTCGGCGAGCGACACGTCGCCCCAGTGCTCGGCGGTCGCGACGGCGACATTCCCGCCCGCCTCACGCCTGTGCAGCTGCGGAGCGCCGGGAGCCAGCGCGTCCGGCACCGTCAGCACCGCGCGCCGACGCCGGTAGCGCACGACGATCCGACGCAGAGCCTCGTCGGCCGCCTCCGCGGTCTCGGCGGCGACCGCGGCGACCTCGTGGCCGACGTACAGCACCCGGTCGACGGCGAGCGGCGGCCGGTCGGAGTAGGGACCGCCGCTGTGCTCGTAGAGCCGCCCCGCGGGGAAGTCGTCAGCGGTGACGACGGCGTGCACACCGGGCACGCGCAGCGCGGCGGAGACATCGAGGCGGCGGATGTCGGCGTGGGGGTACGGCGAGCGCAGCACCCGGGTCACGAGGGTGCCGGCGGGCGGCTGGTCGGCGGCGTACCGCGCGGTCCCGGACGTCTTCTCCGCCCAGTCGAGCGGGCGGACCGATTCCCCGATCATCGCGCGGCCCGCCGGCTCTCGGCGACGGCGCAGACGGCGTCGACGATCTGGCGGTAGCCCGTGCAACGGCACACGTTGCCCGACATCTCGCGCACGATGTCGTCGCGACTCCGGTCGAGGTCGGCGCGGAGCACGGCCTCGGCGCGGACCACCTGGCCGGGCGTGCAGAAGCCGCACTGGAACGCGGCATGATCGGCGAACGCGGCACGCAGGTCGGCCGCGTCGTCGCCGAGGCCGGCCGCAGTGGTGACCTCGTCGGTCACCAGCGCGGCCAGGGTCGTGCAGGACATCACCGCACGTCCGCCCACCAGGACCGTGCAGGCGCCGCACTCGCCGCGCCCGCAGGCCTGCTTCGCGGCGAAGTTCCCGGAACCCCGGAGTGCCTCCAGCAGGGAGGACCCCGGGGCGCCGGCCGGGACGACGTCGCCGTCGACCCGGAGGTGCTCAGCCATCGAGGGCGGCGGTCAACCCAGGAAGGTCGGTGACGACGCCGTGGAAGCGCTCGATGCTCGCCAGGGTCGCGGCATGGGCTGCGTCGTCGGAGTCGGCCACGCACTCGGCGGGGACGACGACGTCGAAGTCCCGTGCGTAGGCGTCGCGGATCGTGGAGTCCACGCAGAAGCTGGTCGTCGTACCGGTGACGACGAGGACCTGCACGTCCTTCATCCGGAGCTCGACTTCGAGCGTGGTCTGGAAGAACGCGCTCGAGCGGTGCTTGACGACGACCTCGTCGCGGTCCTCCTTGATCGCCTTCATCTCGTCGAGCAGCTCGGCGTCCCAGGTGCCGCGCCGGCACAGCTCGAGCTTGACGCCCCGGCGCTCCAGGTGCGACGGGATGCGGCGTCGGGCGCGCAGCACGTCGTCGTCGTAGTGGACCTGCTGGGTGAACCAGACCGGCATGTCGAGCCGGTGCGCCAGGTCGATGGTCTGCTGCACGGCGGGGATGATCGCCTGCGGGTTCTTGACGGCGTCCGCGCCGAACGCCTGGCCGCGCGACCCCTCGGGGTGGCAGAAGCCGTTCTGCATGTCGACGACGAGCAGACCCACGTCCCGCGGGTCGAGCTTCACGTTAAGCGGCATGCCAGTTCCTCTCCTTGTCCTTCTCGGGTTCGGGCTTGACGACCACCTGGCCGCTGCCCGGTACGGCGAGCACCTCGCCGTCGCGGTAGATCACCTCGCCGCGGCGCATGGTCAGCGTCGGCCAGCCGCGCAGCGGCACGCCCTCGAAGGCGCTGACGAACTCGCTCTGGGTGACGTCGGGGCCGACGACCTTCTCGGTCTCCATGTCGACGATGACCAGGTCGGCGTCGGAGCCCACCTGGAGCGAGCCCTTCTGCGGGGCCATGCCGAACAGGCGGGCGGGGTTGTAGGCCATCGTCTCGGCGACCTTCTCGATCGCGATCCGGCCCTTGAGCACGCCCTCGGTGAGGACGACGGGGAGCATGGTGGCGAGACCGGCGAAGCCGGGCGCCTCCTCCCAGATGCCCTTGCCGGACTTGGGGATCGGCACGTGGTCGGAGCCGATCGTCGAGATCCAGCCCTCGCGCAGACCGCGCCACAGCTCGGCCTGGTGCTCGGAGTTGCGCAGCGCCGGCGCGACCTTGCCGACACCGGAGCCCTCGGCCGAGAGCCTCGGGTCGTCGGCGGTCAGCGCCAGGTAGTGCGGGCAGGTCTCGAGGACGACGACCCGCCCCTTGCGCCGCGACTCGGCGGCCGCGTCGACGGCCATGCCGACCGTCGTGTGCGGCACGTAGAGCGAGCACTCCTGCAGGTCGGCGAGCCAGATCGCGCGGAGCAGGTCCTGCTCCTCGACGAAGTCGGGGCGCGACGCGGTGTACGCCGCCAGGTCGTCGCCGCCGGTCTCCTTGACCTTGGCGGTGAGGTGGCACACGAGCGAGTCGTCCTCGCAGTGCACCATGCACCAGCCGTACGGGCCGAGCTCGCGGATCTTCTCCATCGCGGCGTACAGGACGGCGTCGTTGACCGACACCAGCCCGATCGGGTTACCGGGCTCGTAGCCGCCCATGTAGAACTTGAAGCTCGTGACGCCGAACTCCTCGGCGTAGCGGGGGATCTCCTCCACCTGCTCCATCGTCGAGATGATGAAGTGGAACTGGGTGTCGACGAGCATCCGCGTCTGCGCCAGCTCGAGCTCGTTCGGGAAGGTGTCGAGGAAGGTCGTGGGCGAGCGGCGGTACTGCAGCACCGTCGTCACCCCGCCCACCGCGGCACACGCCGTCTCGGACGCGAAGATCTCCGAGAGCGGCCGGCCGCCGCCCAGGTGGACGTGCGGGTCGACGATGCCCGGCAGCACGTAGTTGCCGCCCGCGTCGATCCGCTCGTTCGCCTCCGGGAGCACGCTCTCGTCGGCGATGGCGACGACGCGACCGTCCTTCACGGCGATCGCCGCCTCGACAATCCCGCTCGGGCTGACGATCCGCCCGTTCGCGACGATGGTGTCCACGCGCATCTGGCCTCCAGTTCCCGCTCCCGGGGAGCGAAATCACGCCTCAGCGACGCACCGGCCCGCCACGATCGTGGCGAAGGGCATCGGATGGCTGTCGGCCGCACACCCGGCGCGCAGTGCGTCAAGGCTTGAATCGGACCCTCCGGACTGGAGAGCGATACCGTCCCTGCCGAGACTAGTGAGCCGCACCACACACGTCAAGCATGCAAGATGACATCTTGCGATGCGATACCAGTCAGTGGTGGTGACCGGGGCGTAGCAAGACCTCGTAGAGCCGCTGGTAGCGCGCGAGGTCGACGAGGTCGACGACGTCGCGACGCGGGTCGGATGCCGATCGTACGCTCTGCGGACCCACCCGCACGGTCGGAATCCCGTGCTCTCTCAGGACCACCCCGTCGGTCGACCCGGTCCACCCGGTGATCGGCGTGGGCGGCTCACCGAAGACGTCCTCCCACGCGTGCTGCGCAGCCCGTACGACGCCCGCTCGCTCCGGCGTCGCCTGGGCTCCGTGCAGCCACTCCACGTCCACGGCCGTGCGGCAGCCGTCGAGCGGGGTGCCGGCCAGCAGCGCGTGCAGGCAGGCGGTCAGCTCCGTGCCGAGCCGGGTGTCGCGCTCGCCGGGGACGGTCACGACGTACAGGTCGACGACGAGGTCGGCCGGCAGCAGGTCCGGCTTGTCCGGCATGCCGGCGCGCACCGCGCCGATGCCCACCTGCGGGCCGACCTGGCCGACCGGTGCGCGGTTGGCGAGGTAGCGCTCGCGCCACTCGCCGATCGCGTCGAGCACGAGTCCGGCGTACCGGGCGACGCCTCCGGTGGGTGTTGCGGACTCGGGCGCGAGGGCGGCTCCGGGGAGGCCGGAGACCCGCACCTCGACGTACGCCGCGCCGGGCTCCTCCCAGAGCAGCCCGCGCGGTCCACCCTTGGCCACGATCGCGGCCGGGGGCCGGGGCGCCTGGGCCAGGAAGGCACGCACGCCCTCGGCCCGTCCGCCACGGCGATGGGTGCCGCCGCCGGCGAGCAGCAGGGTGCCGCGGCGGGCCGACGCGAACGCCGCCACGGCGGCCGCGACCGGCGCCCGGGCCACGCCGAGGCCGAAGCCCTCGGCGAGGCCGTCGGTCACCTCGAGCTCACCGACGGGCTCGTCGAGCGAGGTGTCGAGGTGCGAGTAGAGCAAGGGCCCGTCGCCGCAGTGGGCGACCAGGTTGGCGCCGTGCTCGCCGTACGACTGCACCGTCCAGTCGACCTCGGGCCAGCGCTGCCCGCTCCACTGCGCCAACGCCTCAGCCGCGCGGCGTTCCCGTCCGCGCGGCGAGGGCGTTGCGTCGAGCACCCGCAGGAGCTCGACGAGCTGGTCGCTCAGAAACGACCCCAGTCATCGGACGCCGGCCGCCACACGTCGATGTTGCGCGGGTCGGCAGGCATCTTCCGGGCCCGGTGCGTCTCGTGCTCCTCGGGCGTGAACACCCGGTGGCTGTCGCAGAGCTCGAACCGCGGGCCGAACTTCGTGTCGTGCAGGTAGAACGCGATGGACGTCGACGCCGAGTGGTTGACGATGTCCGAGGCGATCGGGGCGCCCTTGTAGAGCGCCCGGGCCCGCATCCGCATGACGTGGTCGAGGCTCTTCATCGCGAAGCAGAGGTGCGCGACGTAGTGCTCGTCGTTCTTCTGGATCGCCAGGCTGTGGTGGTAGCGGTCCTCGCAGCGCAGGAACGTCGCCGAGCCGACGATGTGGTCGGACGGCATGAAGCCCAGCACCTTGATGTAGAAGTCCAGCATCTCCTCGTACTTGGTGGTCGCGAGGAAGGGGTGGACCAGGTCGAGCGGCCGGATCTCGATGTGCGGCGGCTCGGCGTACTCCTGGAAGCCGATGAACAGCTCGACGAGCAGGCCCTCCGGATCGGCGATCGCGAAGCCGTCGTCGCACAGCTCCTGCTGGCGCTTCTGCAGGGCGAGGATCTCGTGACCGGCGGCGATCGCGCGCTGCTTGACCTCCTCGAGGACCTCCGCGCTCTCGACGCTGAAGCCGACCGCGGTGGTCCAGCCGTCGGTGCGCTCGGGGGCGCTGATCAGCTCGATCGCGTGGTGCTCGATGTCGGCGCGCAGGTAGGCGTACTCGTCGGTGCGCTCCTCCAGCTGCAGACCGACGTGGTACTCGAGGAAGTCGATGGTGGCCTGCATGTCGGGCACCTCGATGCGGGCGTACTCCATGCCGAACGGACCGTGCGGACGCGCCATGCGTCCCTCCCTTCCCGCGTCGGCCTCCGGCCCCGCGAACTCGTAGGCGACGATCGCCTGGTCGGCGATCACCGGCCGCCACTTCTCGCGCACGAAGGTCTCGTGCGACTCACTGGTGAGGTAGGCGAGCAGCTCCTGCTCGTCGGGGAACTCGACCGACATCGCGTGGGTGTAGGTCTGGTCGCGGCTGCTGAGGTTCTCGCCCATCGACCAGTGCCGCATCGCCGGGTAGCGCTCCGGGAAGGTCTCCAGCTCCGCGAGGATCGACTGTCGGGTCCCCTCGGGGACCTCGTCGGCGAACCGGAACATCAGGGTGTGGCGGATCATCTGCGTCCCCTCTAGAGGATGAAGCTCAACCGGGCGCCGACCGGCAGCGCCTCGTGACCGAGGATCGACCGCCGCACGCGGTACCTGAGGCCCGCATCGGTGGGTACGACGACGTGCTCGTACCAGCCGACGTACTGGTCGAACTGACCGTCCCGCGCCCGGTGCACGACGAAGGACGCGCGGATCCGCAGCGTGCCCTCCTCCTCCCCGGGGAAGAGCCGGACGTTCGAGACCAGCCGGTGGGTGCGCGAGTGTGGGTTCTCCGCGTGCGCCTTGCGCGACTTGAGCCGCTTCACCCGGGCCTTGATCAGGTCGTAGTCGTCGTCGACGAACGACCCGCCGGTGTGCAGCGACCAGCCGCGGTAGTCGGTGGTGGGGATCTCGTAGCGGGCGCCCTCCTCGAAGAGGTCGAACCACGCGTCGTAGTCCCAGGCGTCGAGGATGTCGGCCTCGGCGTACAGGAAGTCCTCGACCTCACCGCGGGTCACGACCCGGCCGGCGACGTCGATCGAGCCGCGCACGTCTGTCTGCGTCATGCCAGGTCCCTCCCCTCGAGGAAGCGTTCCGGCCGGTCGCCGGACACCTCCAGGCCGCCGCCGACGGCCTGCTCCCAGTGGCGCCAGAAGCCGCGCATCGCGCCCTCGTCGATGGACCGGCCCTGCTCGCCCTTGACCTCGTCGCGCATGCCGCGCGACATGTCGCTGTAGTCGAGGTCGCCGGCACCGCGGGTGGCCTCGATGCCGCGTTGGACGGCCTCGTAGGCCTCGATGTCGTCGGGCGTGGCGAGGCCGCCCGGGCCGACGAAGCTGACGACCGTCTTCATCCGCAGCGCGCGCGACTCCTCGTGCTCCTCGCGCGGCACCAGCTGCCAGGCACGGACGTCGGTGTGGCCCGGCGCAACCGGCTCGAGCTGGCGGATCGAGAGGCCCTCGATGTCGAACAGCAGCAGGTTGGGGAAGACGAAGAGGATGTGGCTCTCGTCGGCCACGTAGTGGGCGCGCTTCTCGCCGAGCCGCTCGACCATCTCGGCGAGATGCTCCTCGGTGCGGGTCTTCTCGGCCTCGCCGAAGCGCGGCTCCCACACCATCGAGATCCGGCCGCCGTGGCCGGTCAGCACCAGCAGCGAGTGGCCGTTGCCGAGGTTGTAGGCGTACTGGTCATCGTCGGTGACCGCGAAGCCGGACTCGCGCAGGTAGCCCACGAAGGTGTTGTGGGTCGGCGAGAAGTGGTAGCCGTCCATCGCGTTCTCGACGGCGAGCTTCCAGTTGCCGCGGACGCTGTAGAGCTGGACGCCGGGCAGCGTGGTGACGCCGCTGGCGTGCTGCTGCTCGATCATCGTCATGTAGTCGGCCGCGTCGCCGAGGTGCTCCAGCAGCGGCGGCACGTCGGGGTTGAACGAGATGAAGACGTAGCCCTCGTGGATCTCCAGGCGCGGGACCGAGCGCAGCATCATGTCGTTCTGCAGCGCCTCGATGTCCTCGTACGCGCCGTTGTCCGGGATCGCCGCGACAGAGCCGTCGTTGTTGAAGGTCCAGGCGTGGTAGAAGCACTGGAAGCGCTTCTGCGATCCCTCGGTCTCGCGGCACAGCACGGTGCCGCGGTGGGGGCAGGAGTTGAGCCAGGCCCGGACCTCACCGTCGGCGTCGCGGCAGAAGATCAGCGGCCGGCCGGCGATCGTGCGCACCTTGAAGTCGTTGGCGTTCGGGATCTCGGTCTCGTGCCCGAGGTAGAGCCAGGTCCGCAACCAGATGTCGACCCGCTCACGCGCGAACATCTCGGGCGAGCGGTAGGCCTCCCGGTTGACGCGGAAGGTCAGCCGCTCCCAGTCCTCGACGAGCATCGGCTCCGCCACTCGCTCGGTCACTTCGCTTGGCATCTCGGTCGCTCCTTCGCCCTCGTCCACTGAGTACCTATCGCGAGATGCCATCTCGCGATGCGACATAGCCTCGCCGACCCCGCGAGGGCTGTCAAGAGGTCGGATGAATCCGTTCGACGGGTTGACGGGGGCGCCCCTCGGGGTTCATTGTCCTGTCTTGGAATAAGAGATGCTATCTCGGAATGCATATACGGATTGGAGTCGCCGTGCCCTACGTGATCACCGCTTCCTGCATCGACGTGATGGACCGGTCGTGCGTGGAGGAGTGTCCCGTCGACTGCATCTACGAGGGCGACCGGATGCTCTACATCCAGCCCGACGAGTGCGTCGAGTGCGGGCGCTGCGAGCCGGTGTGCCCGCAGATCTCGATCTACCACCACGAGGACCTGCCCGAGGACCGCAAGGACTACGAGCGGATCAACACCGAGTTCTTCGCCGACCTCGGCTCGCCCGGCGGCGCCCGCAAGGTGGGCCGCACCGGCGCCGACCACCCGGACGTCGCATGAGCGCCGTCCACGACGTCGACCTGCTCGTCGTCGGCGCCGGGCCTTCGGGCCTCTACGCCACCTACTACGCGGGCTTCCGGCACCTGAGGGTCGCGCTTCTCGACGCCCTGCCCGAGGTCGGCGGCCAGGTCGCCGCGCTCTACCCCGAGAAGGCCCTGTACGACGTCGCCGGCTTCCCCGCCGTCCGCGGCCAGGAGCTCGTCGACGCCCTGCACGAGCAGGCCCGCTCCGCCGACCCGCTGATGCTCCTCGGCCGCGCCGCGGTGGGCCTGGTGGAGCGCGCGGACGGCGTCGAGGTCACCACCGACACCGGTGAGACGATCCGCGCCGGCGCGGTGCTCATCACCGGCGGCATCGGCAGCTTCACGCCGCGCGAGCTGCCCGTCGGCTCGGAGTACCTCGACCGCGGGCTGCGCTACTTCGTGCCCCGGCTCGCCGAGCTCGCCGACCAGGACGTGCTCGTCGTCGGTGGCGGCGACTCCGCGCTGGACTGGGCGCTGGGCCTGGAGCCGATCGCGCGCAGCGTGACGCTCGTCCACCGTCGACCGCAGTTCCGTGCGCACGAGCGCAGCGTGGCACAGCTCGCCGAATCGGGAGTCGAGGTGCTGACGCCGTACGAGGTCGCGAAGGTGTCCGGCGAGGACCGGATCGAGGAGGTCGTCGTCGAGACCGGCGCCGGCGATCGTCGTACGCTCGAGGTGCAGGCGGTCGTCGCCGCCCTCGGCTTCATCGCCGACCTCGGCCCGATCGACGACTGGGGCCTCGAGCAGCACCGGCGACACATCCTCGTCGACCGGACCATGCGGACCAACCGGGAGCGGGTGTTCGCCGCCGGCGACATCGCCCACCACGACGGCAAGGTCAAGCTGATCTCGATCGGCTTCGGCGAGGCCGCCCTGGCCGTCAACCACATCACGGCGCTGGTCCGTCCCGGATCCGCGCTCACGCCGGGCCACTCGTCGGACCTCTGAGGAGCCCCACCCGTGCGATACTCCGTCGAGCCCGCGCCCCGAATCCGAGGTCACATGAGCACCAGCAAGAACCCGAAGGCCGAGTCCACCGAGACCGCTCCCACCATCCAGACGGTGGAGCGGGCTGCGGTCGTGCTCGGGTCCTTCACGGTCGCCAAGCCCTACCTGAGCCTCAACGAGCTGACGGCGTCGCTCGGCACGAGCAAGGCGACCGCGCACCGCTACACGAAGGCACTCCGCGCCGCCCACCTGCTGCGGTACGACGAGCGCACGGCGCTGTACTCACTGGGGCCCCAGGTGCTGACGCTCGCCGCGTCGGCCCGCGCCGGCCTGCCGATCGTGGCGGCCGCCGAGCCCTACATGGAGTCGCTGCTGCACGAGGTCGACGAGACCGTCGTCCTGTCGGTGTGGGACGGCGAGACCGCGACCGTGGTGCGCTCGGTCGACAACACCGACCACATCATCCGGATCGGCGTCCGCTCCGGCGCGCGCCTCGACCTGACCGACTCCGCACAGGGGCGTGTGTTCTGCGCGTTCCTGCCGCCCGAGCAGGTGCCCGGCCTCAAGACGATCCTGCGCCGCGCGCCCGAGCTCGCGGCCGAGTTCGAGGCGATCCGCGAGCACGGGCTGTCGCTCAACTCGCCCGACATCAACGGTGTCCGCACGATCGCGGCCCCGATCTTCGAGGGCGACACCATCGTCGCCGCGATGGCCATCGTCGGCACCGCCGTCACCGTGTCCGACCAGGTCGACAGCCCGATGGCGCAGGCCCTGGTCCGCACCACCCGCGCGCTCTCCGAGGGCCTCGGCGGCGGCGCTTCCTGACCTGAACTGGCGCTTCCTGCCCTTTGCAACGGGCAGGAAGCGCAGGAATCCCCGCTGAAGCGGGGATTCCTGCAGCCAGCCTCAGAGGCCCAGGTCGCGGCCGATGAGCTCCTTCATGATCTCGTTCGAGCCGGCCCAGATCTTGGTGACCCGGGCGTCGCGCCAGGCGCGGGCGACGCGGTACTCGTTCATGAAGCCGTAGCCGCCGTGCAGCTGGACGCAGTGGTCGAGCACCTCGGACTGGACCTGCGAGGAGAACCACTTGGCCTTGGCGGCGTCGATCGCGGTGAGCGTCTTCTGCGAGTGGTTGAGCACGCACTTGTCGATGTAGGCCTCGGCGGCCTCGATCCGGGTGACCAGGTCGGCCAGCAGGAACTTGTTGTGCTGGAAGGTGCCGATCGGGGCACCGAAGGCCTGGCGCTCCTTGGCGTACTCGATGGTCTCGAGCAGGATCTGCTTGGCGTGCGCGATGTTGGCGACCGCGCAGCCGAGCCGCTCCTGCGGGAGCTTCTGCATCATGTGGATGAAGCCCATGTTGAGCTCGCCGATGATCTCGGCGTCGGTGACGCGGAGGTTCTCGAAGAACAGCTCGGCGGTGTCGGACTCCTCCATGCCGACCTTGTCGAGCTTCCGGCCACGCGAGAAGCCCTCCATGGTGGCCTCGATGCCGAAGAGGGTGATGCCCTTCGGGCCCTTCTCCGGGTCGGTGCGCACGGCGGTGACGAACAGGTCGCCGGAGTAGCCGTTGGTGATGAAGGTCTTCGAGCCGTTGATGATCCACGAGTCGCCGTCACGCACGGCGGTGGTCTTCAGCGCGGCGAGGTCGGAGCCGCCCGACGGCTCGGTCATGCCGATGCCGAGCAGGATCTCACCGGACGCGACACCCGGCAGCCAGCGCTGCTTCTGCTCGTCGGTGCCGAGCTCGACGATGTACGGCGCCGTGATGTCGGCGTGGATGCCGTGACAGGTGGGGTACGCCGCACCGACCTTGGCGAGCTCTTCCTGGAGGACGGCGTTGAACCGGAAGTCGCCGGCGTCGGAGCCGCCGTACTCCTCGGGGATGCACAGGCCGAGCAGGCCCTGCTTGCCGGCCTCGAGCCAGAACTCGCGCGGCAGCGCCTTGGCCTTGATGTGCTCCTCCGCGTGGGGCAGCACCGAGCGGTCCACGAACTCCTTGACGGATGCGCGGAAGGCCTCGTGGTCCTCGTCGTAGATCTCACGCTTCATGCCGGCGACTCTACTCGCGGGTCACATCGGCGGTCGTTGTCCCCGAGCACAACAAAACCCACCCCGGCATTGGTCGCCGGAAACGATCAGGAGGCGGCCGGGACCAGCTCCCCGCAGCCGCAGGCTGCCTGCACCTCGGCGTACAGGTCGGTTCCCTGCTGCCCCCACAGGCCGTTCACGATCAGCGCGGTCGAGCCGGCGACGAGGGCCTGCTTGTCCTCGTACAGGTTGTCCTGGGCATAGCTCCGCGCCTGGTCGGCCGAGGGCATCTCGACCCAGATGATGGTCTGCAGGAGCGCCGGGAGCCCGATGTCGACGGCGTCCTGGTCGCCGTAGCAGTCGAGCTGACGGAAGTCGACCTGCCCGGAGACCCCGGTCTCGTTGGGGCTCCACTTCACGACGGCGCACGACGGGTTGTCGCTGGTCAGGTCCCTGGTCGCGGCCTCCACCGCCGCGAAGTCGAGGCGCTTGTCGGGGTCGGCCGGTCCGTGGCTGGTCGGGGTCACGGCCGGGTCGGGCTCGGGGGCCGGCGGCGTCGACTCCGGCGCCGACGTCTTGTCCGAGGCCGTCGGGCCGTCGCCGTCCGAGCCGCAGGCGGTGGTCGTGAGGAGCAGGAGGAGGGCGCCGGCGAGGAGCGCGGCCGGGCGTCGCAGGGCACGGGTCACGGCCCCATCCAGTCACGACCGGCCGGGAGACCGCATCAGGGAATGACCCCAATCCTGTGGTGCGCCGGCACTACGCTTCCTTCGTGCCCAGCGGTCGACTCGTCGAGAGGGAGGCGAGCCTCGCACAGGCCGGCGCTGCCCTCGATCGGCTGCGCGCCGGGAACGGCGGCGCGCTCTGCCTGCTCGGCCCCGCAGGGGTCGGGAAGACCTCCCTGCTCGACTCGATCCTGGCCGAGGCCGGCGATCTGCGGGTGTTGCAGGCGGCAGCGGGCGAGCTCGAGGCACACGCGCCGTACGGCGTCGTCCGGCACCTGTTCGGCCGTGTCCTCACCTCCCTCGACCCGGCCGCGCTCGACGGCCTGGACGGGATCGCGCACGGGGCGGCCAGGGCAGCGGTCGACCTCGTGCTGCACCGCGGCGAGCCGGTCGGCGACGCGTCGGTGATGCTCAACAGCCTGTACTGGCTGCTCGACGGGCTCGCCGCCGACGGCCCGCTGGTGCTCGCCGTCGACGACGCGCACTGGGCCGACGAGGCGTCGCTGCTGTTCTGCCAGCACCTGTTGAGCCGGGCCGGCGAACTGCCGGTCCTGCTGCTCGTCGCGGCCCGCGACATCCTGCCCGAGCGCCGCAGCCCCGCCCTTGCGGCACTGGTGGCCGAGTCGACCCGGCTCGACCTCGAGCCGCTGAGCGTGGCCGGCGTCCGCTCCTGCCTGGCCGACCTGGGCCACGCGGGGATCAGCGACGAGCTCGCCGCGGCCTGCGCCGACGTCACGGGCGGCAACCCGTTCCTGGTCACCGCCCTCGCCGAGCTGCTCGGTACGACGGACGTCCGCTCGCTCGTCCCCCGGACCGTCGTCGACACGGTCGTGCAGCGCCTCACCGCGCTCGGCGCGGCCGAACAAGCGCTCGCCCGTGCCGTCGCGATCCTCGAGTCAGCGCCGCTGCGCATTGCCGCCGACCTGGCGGACCTGTCGCCCGAGAAGGCCGGCATCGCGGCCGACCGACTGCGCGACTCCGGCCTGTTCTCGACCGAGCGATTGCTCGGGTTCCGGCACGCCCTGCTCCGCAGTGCCGTCGCCGCCGCGACCGGCGCCGCCACCCGCGACGACCTGCACCGCCGGGCCGCCCGCGCCCTCGCGAACGAACCCGACGGCCTCCACCTGGCCGCCGGCCACCTGCTCGAGGCCGAGGGCATCGCGGATCCGTGGGCGGCGGAGCTGCTGCGGACCGCGGCTCGTGCGGCGCTCGCCGACGGAGCTCCCCAGGCCGCCGTCGACCTGCTCCGCCGCGCGGTCGCCGAGCCGGCGCCGGCCACCGAGCTCCCGGGCCTGCTCGTCGAGCTCGGCACCGCCGAGCTGCACGCCGGCGACCCGGCGTCGGTGACCACGCTCGAGCGTGCCGGCCGCGGTGTCACCGACCCCGTGCTGCGGGCGCAGTGCGCGCTGGGGCTCGCGGCGGCGTACCACGTCGGCGGGTTCTACGAGCCCTCCGTGCCGATCCTCAGCGACGCGCTCGCCGACCTCGGCCCCGAGCACGGCGACCTCACTCTCGTCGTCGAGGCCGCGCTCGTCGCGGCGGCGCTACCGGTGCCCGGCCTGGTCGAGGAGGCCCGCGCCCGGCTCGCCGCCCACGGCCACCTCGCCGGCGCCACCCCCGGCGAGCGGCTGCTCCTCATCCACCAGGCCTCGGTGGCCAACGCCACCCTCGCGCCCATCGCGGACGCCGGTGAGCTGGCCCGTCGCGCGATCGGCGACGGCGCCACCCCCGAGCAGGTCGCGAGCCCGTTCGCGTGGACGATCGCTCGGATCCACCTCGCCTGTGCGGGTGAGTACGCCGCCGTCACCGACCTGTGCGCGCAGGGTCTCGAGCTCGCGGCCCGCGAGGGCTCCGTGCCGCTGTACGCCGCCGCGTCCGTCACCCGCGGCTGGGCGCACCTGTGGGCAGGCCGCCTCGACGACAGCGGCACCGACTTCGCCGAGGCGCTGCGTCACGCCGAGGTCGTCCCCGGCGGTCAGCTGCTCCGGCTGATGGCCGCCGCCGGCCTGGCCGAGGCACTGCTGGCGCAGGGCCGGCTGGTCGAGGCCGCCGCCGCGGTCGAGCAGGTCCCCGAGGAGGTCGCCGCCGACCGCAGCCATGCCACCGGCATCCACCTGCTCCGCTCCCGCGGCCTGGTCCGTGCCGCAGCCGGCGACCACGAGGGCGCCCTCGCGTCGCTGCACCAGTGCGCCGAGCGGCTCACCGAGCTCGACATGGACTCGCCGACGTGGTGCGGCTGGCGGGTCGGCGCGGCGGAGAGCCTGTGGGCCCTCGGCCGGGTCGAGGAGGCTCGCGAGCTGGCGGCCACGGAGCTGGCCGTCGCCGAGCAGAAGGCCGCCGCCAGCATGCTCGGCCAGGCGCTGCGGATCGCCGGCGAGGTCGCGGCCACCGACGGGATCGCGTTGCTGGAGCGCTCGGTCGAGGTCCTCACCGGCTCCCAGGCCCGGCTCCAGGAGGCCCGGTCCCGGGTCGCGCTGGGAGCCGCGCTGCGTCGTACCGGACAGCGGGTGGAGGGCCGCGAGCAGCTCCGGATCGGACGCGAGCTCGCCCACCGCCTCGGCGCGTCCGTGCTCGCCGAGCGGGCGACCACCGAGCTCGCGCTCGCCGGCGGCCGCACCGGACGGATCGAGGTCAGCGGCCTCGCGGCGCTCACCTCCGCCGAGCGCCGCGTGGTCGAGCTGGCCGCTTCCGGGCTGCGCAACCGCGAGATCGCCCAGCGGCTGTTCCTCAGCACCAAGACCGTCGAGGTGCACCTGTCCCGCGCGTACCGCAAGCTCGGCGTGGGACGCGACGGCCTCGCCGCGACGCTCGCCGCCGACGCGTAGGAGACTGCTGCCATGGCCGCCCACGACACCCGGATGCTGCTGCTGGGTGCCGTCGCGCTGTTCGAGCCGGTCAACGGCTACCAGATCCGCCGCGAGCTGCTCTCCTGGAGCGTCGACGACTGGGCCCACCTCAACCCGGGCTCGATCTACAACGGCCTTGCCACGCTGACCAGGCAGGGCTTCCTGGTGCGCCACGACCTCGAGGACGGCGGCCGCGAGGTGGCGGTCTACGAGTCGACGCCGTCCGGGCGGACCGAGCTCGAACGCCTGGTCACCGCCGGCCTCGAGGACGTCAGCGTCGTCGACCGCACGGCGTTCAGCGCGGCATTCGGCCTGCTCCCCCTCGTGTCCCCCGACCAGGCGCAGCGCTCGCTGGTCCGCCGACGGGTCGCGCTCGAGGAGCTCGTCGCCCGGCTCGCCTCCCCGCCGGCACCCGGGGACGCTCCCCCGCACGCGCTGCGCACGGTCGTCATGTGGCTCGACCTGGCCGTGGCCGAGCTGGCCTGGCTCCGCGAGACCATCGAGGAGCTGAAAGCCGGTCGGCTCGCCCTCGACGCGTCCACCTGGACGCCGCCCGCCGACGACCCCGGCTGGCAGATGAACGCCGACCGCGAGCGCTACCGGGCCCTGCTCGAGGCCGCCCGCGCCTGAGCTGGCGAAGGCGCGGAGAGCGGCCGAAGGTCGAGGAGCGCCGACGAGCTCGCGCCGCGAAGCAAGCGAGGTCGTGGCGCGTCGCGAGACCCGGTGAGGTACTTCCGGAACTGGCCGGTGACGGTTCCGGCAGCACCTCGAGGCGTCTCGTGACGGTTGCTGCGCAACCTCCTCGACGTCCGGGGACCGATGAATGTCGGTGGCCGGTGCTGTCGTACTCGGGAGAACCCGTTTGACGGACCAGTGTTCAACATTGAATACTCCTGGTGTTCAACGTTGACGACGAGGGGATACGACGATGATCCGTGCACGAGGACTCGTGCAGACCTTCCACAGCGGGCAGGGCAAGCAGAAGAAGGAGGTCCACGCCGTGCGTGGCGTCGACCTCGACGTCGAGGAGGGCGAGGTCGTCGGCTTCCTCGGGCCCAACGGCGCCGGCAAGACCACCACGCTGCGGATGCTGACCACGCTGCTCAAGCCGACGGCCGGTACGGCGACCGTGGCCGGCTTCGACGTCGCGACCCAGGCGGTCGACGTACGCCGCAGCATCGGCTACTGCTCCCAGGTCGGCTCGACCTTCTCCGGCGCCTACGCCGGTGACGAGGTCGTCGACCACGGGATGCTCTACGGGATGTCGAAGAAGGCGGCCGTGGCCAAGGGCCAGGAGCTCTTCGACAAGCTGCAGCTCGAGGGGCTGTGGCGCCGGATGCCCAAGAACATGTCGGGCGGACAGAAGCGGCGCCTCGACATCGCGATGGCCCTCATCCACTCGCCCGGCCTGGTGTTCCTCGACGAGCCGACCACCGGCCTCGACCCGCAGGCGCGGATCAACCTGTGGCACCACATCGCCGACCTGCGCACCCAGCAGGGCGCGACGGTCTTCCTGACCACGCACTACCTCGACGAGGCCGACGCGCTCGCCGACCGGATCGTGATCATCGACAAGGGCGAGATCGTCGCGAGCGACACCGCCGACAACCTCAAGGCCGCCGTCGCCGGCGACCTGGTCGACCTCGAGGTCGCCACCGACGAGCAGGTCGCCGTCGCCCGCGACAAGCTCGGCTCGATCAGCGCCGAGGTCGAGGTCGAGGGTCACCACGTCCGCGGCCGGGTCGCCCGGGCCGGCAAGGCCGTGCCCGGCCTGCTCCGCGACCTGGAGAACTCCGGCGTCGGGCTCGAGTCGATCGAGGTCGTCCGCCCCACCCTCGACGACGTCTTCCTCACGCTGACCGGCCGCTCGCTGCGCGACGCCGAGGCCGCCGCCGAGGCGAAGGACAGCCCCTCCGCCGAGGATGCCACCGCCCCGACCGCCGAAGGAGCCTCGGCATGAGCACGTTCTTCCGCGAGTCCTGGATCGTCTTCAACCGCCAGCTGCGGATGAACCTGCGCAACCCGGCGTGGGTGATCATCGGCATGCTGCAGCCGGTCCTCTACCTGCTGCTGTTCGGGCCGCTGCTCGAGCCGGTCATCGCCCAGCTCGGCGGCAACAAGTACACCTGGTTCGTGCCCGGCATGCTGGTCCAGCTCGGCATCTTCGGCGCCTTCTTCGCGGGCTTCTCGCTGATCGGCGAGTGGCGCGAAGGCGTCATCGAGGCGGAGCGGGTCACCCCCGCCCACCGCTCGGCCCTGCTGTTCGGCCGCCTCTACCGCGACCTGCTCCAGCTGTTCGTGCAGGCCGTGATCCTCGTCGGCCTCGGCCTGTGGCTCGGCATGGACGCGTCGTTCGGCGGCATCGTCGTCGGCGTCGTGCTCACCTTGATGCTCGGCGGCGCCTGCGCGGCCGCGTCCAACGCGCTCGCCCTCACCACCAAGAGCGAGGACGTGATGGCGCCGGTCATCAACGTCGTGATGATGCCGGTGCTGCTGCTCAGCGGCATCCTGCTCCCGATGAGCTTCGGCGCGGGCTGGCTCGAGCGACTCAGCGACTTCATGCCGATCCGCCACGTCGTCGACGCCGTCCGCTCCGCCTTCTTCGGCGACTTCGACGCCTCGATGCTGTGGGGAGTCGGCTGGACCGTCGTGCTGTTCGGGCTGGCCGTGTGGTGGGGCACCTCGGTGTTCAAGAAGGAGAACGCCTGACCGTACGCCGGGGCGGTGCGGGCTGGTCTCAGCCCGCGCCTCCCGGCAGGCTGGCGAGCAGCTTGTCGAGGTCGAGCACCAGATCGGGGTCGGGCGCCTCGATCGTCGCCTTCTCGTCGATGTCCGAGAACTCGAAGTGGTCGACCTCGGACTCGTCGATGCGCAGGACGTAGTGCGGCTCGGCGACCCGGATGGTGAGCACCTCGCGCTGCGAGCCCTCGGTCTGCTCGATCTTCACGCCCTGCTCGCCGTTGACGGTGGTGGTACCGAGGCTCTTCGCCACGGCGTCCTCCCGGCCGTCGCGCTCGAGCAGCTCGTCGAGGTCGCAGAACGCCTCTGTGCTGTCGGTCATCGAGTCGTCGACGACCCACTTGTCGCCGATCAGCGGCAGCACGAAGCCCGCCGTACCCGCGCCGACGACGCCGTCCCAGAACGTGGCGTCGGCGCGCAGCCAGGTCGTGTCGCCGACGTGCAGGATGTCGGCCGTGCCGCCGGAGGTGCTGGACGTCAGCGTGCCCTTGCAGTCGCCGCGGGTCGTGGAGACGACGTCGACCCGGACCGTGTCGTCGCCGTCGGCGAACTCGCCGCGGATCCGGGCGGTCTCCACGACCGACATGTCCTTCTGCGACGCGCGGACGATCTCCTTCGCCGGCAGGTCGAGGAAGGAGTCGCCCCCGCCACCCGGGGCGCTGTCGCGGGTCAGCAGGGCCACGGCGACGCCGATCCCCGCGGCCAGCAGCACGGCGAGCACGGTGACGAGGAGCCAGGTCCGCAGCCCGGGGCCGGTACGCCGCGCGGACGGCGGGGCGGCGAACGGCAGCGGCGCGGGAGTGGGCGGTGGGGGCGGCGGCATCGTGGTCGCCGGAGCCGGCGTCGGCGTGGGCGTGGGCGCCACGGGCCGGGCGAGCGGGCGCAGCGCGGTGGCGCCCTGCTCCTCGGGCTGCGCGACACCGGGCGTGACCGGGAGCCGCAGCGCGGCCTGCAGGTCGGCGCCCATCTCGGCAGCGCGCTGGTAGCGCTCGCCCGGGTCCTTGGCCATCGCGGTGCGCAGGATCCGGTTGGTGGCGTGCACCATCGCGCTGGTCCCGGCCAGCTGCGGGACCGGGTCGCGGACGTGGGCGGCGATGATCTGGTACTCCGAGTCCCCGCGGTACGGCGGCCGCCCGGTCAGGGTCACCCACAGCAGGCACCCCAGGGCGTACAGGTCGCTGACCGCGCTGGCGCGCGCACCGCCGTGCAGCTCGGGCGCCATGTAGGACGGCGTACCGGCCGTCGAGGAGCTGAACCGGGTCGCGTCCGCGTTCATGCGGCGCGCGATGCCGAAGTCGGCGAGGTACGCGCGGACCGAGCCGGGCCGCCGGCGTACGAGCACGTTGCCGGGCTTGATGTCGCGGTGCACCAGCCCCGCATCGTGCGCGTCGGCGAGTCCGCTGGCGACCTGCTCGATGATCTCGAGCGCCTCCACCAGCGACGGCACGCCCTGGCTGCGGATCAGCTGACCGAGGTCACCGCCGGAGATCAGCTGGCTGGCGATGTAGAGGTAGCCGTCCTCCTCGCCGTGCGCGTAGACCGCGACGACGTGAGCCGACTCGAGCGAGGCCTGGGCCCGTGCCTCGCGGGTGAACCGCTCGCGGAACTCGGGGTCGTGCGCGAACAGCGGCGCGATGACCTTCAGCGCCACCTCGCGGCCGAGGTTCTCCTCCAGCGCCCGGTAGACCACGCCCATGCCGCCCTGGCCGAGCTGCTCGAGGATCCGGAACCGCCCGATCCGGGCGCCGACGGCCGTGGGCTCGCGCGGGCCACCGGGACCATCGGGGCCGGAGGACGAGGACACCCCTCTGTTCTACCGGACCAAGAGATCCCGCACGTAGGCGCCGCCTGCTGCGCGCCGCGACACACGGGCGCTGGCGGCGTTGGCGTCGCTCGATGGGCGGACAAGCACGACTTCGCTCCGCCGCCATGCCATCACCCGCGTCTCGCGACGCTCGCGACGACGCCGCCCACGTGCGGAATCTCCTGGACCACAGCGCGACGTTGACGAGGAGCGCGGCGCTGCCCGCCGGACCGACCAACCCCCCAGTTGTCCCCGAGAGCACGGTCCGGAGCGGGGATGGAGCGCCGCGGCTCCTCGTGACCGGGCTCGCTCCCCCACGGTGCGAACCCGGTCCCGATTCTCCCGGCCCGCGTGGGTGCAGCGGTACCAGCGGAATGGAGGACAGCCGCAGTCCTCCGTGATCGGCTGCGGTCCGGCAACCGCGCTCCTAGCATCGACGTGTGGAGGGGAACCCGCGGCCGACGCGCGACTTCGCGGCGTCCGTCGAACGCGGCCTCCACATCGCGATCGGCGTCGTCATCCTCGCCAAGACGACGGTCTTCGGCGCCGCCCTGACCGAGCGGACGTCGTACGACGCCCGCGACGTGCTGCTCTCCCTGGCCGTGGTCGCGTGCGTGGGCACCGCCGGTGTGCGCTGCGTCCTGGGCCGGCCCGGCCGCGCGGACGTGCTGCTGTGCACGCTCGCGATGGTCGCCGGTGCGCTGCTGCACCAGGGCGCGGTCCCGCTGGCAGGCGCCGCGGACTCACCGATCATCCACCTCGTCGAGCCGATGCTGCTCGTGGTGGCCGCACGGTTGCCGGCCGCGACGATCCTCGCGGTGGCCGGCCTGTACGTCCTGCTGCGATGGGAGACCGGCCGCACCGCCGCGTCGCTGCAGTACGGCGTCCAGGAGGCCGCGTTCATCACCGGCACCGTGCTCGCCGTGTTCGTGCTGGTCGGCCTGATGCGGCGCACCTCCGCGCGGGCCGAGCAGGCACTGCGCGCGGAGGGGTCACGGCTGGCGGCCGAGGACGACCGTGCCGAGGTCGAGGCGACGGCGTTCGTGCACGACGACCTGGTGCCTGCACTGCTCTCCGTCGCGAGCCTGCCGCGCGCCGAGCCCACCCTGGCCGCGGCCGCCGACGCGCTGGACGGGCTCAGCACCGAGACACCGACCTGGTCGCGGGCGCAGCTCGCCGAGCAGGTCCGGGCGGCAGCGGACAGCAGCGGGCTCGACGTGCTCCTGGTCGTGCGGGGCCGGCGGACCGCCGTACCCGAGGACGTGCGCGACGCCCTGGTCGGCGCCGTGCGCGAGGCCCTGCGCAACGTCGCCCGGCACAGCGGCGGGCACCGGGCGACGATCACCCTCACGCAGCGGCCGGGCCGGATCCGGCTCACCGTCGAGGACGACGGCGTGGGCTTCGTCGTCACGCCGGGGGTCGGCCTGCGCGTGGCGGTCACGGGGCGGGTCGAGGCGGCGGGCGGCACCGCGCTCGTCACGAGCACGCCGGGCGGGGGCACCCTGGTCACCCTCGGCTGGCGCGCCCACCGGGTGGCTCGGCTCCTCGGCCTCTCCGCCGACACCGACACCTTCGCCCGGGCGGCCGTCGGGCGGCCGGGGCGCGCAGCGCTGCGGATGTGCGGGGTCCTCATGGCCGGGTACGCCGTCTCCGGGCTGCTGCTCGCGGCCGACGGCGTGCGCCAACCCGCCACCTGGGCCGGTGCCGCCGTCGTCGCGGTCCTGGTCGCGGGGCTCGCGCGGCGGATCGACCGCGGTCCGGTGTCGGCCGCCACCCTCGTCGTCGGCGGCCTGGTCCCCGCCACGGTGCTCACCCTCGTGCTGCCCACCGTCTCGGTCGGCGGCCTCGGCGGGCTGGAGTCGTGGATCGTCGAGTTCACCGCCCTGCCCGCGATGGTGCTCGCCTGGACCGCCTCGCTGCGGGTGGTCGCCCTGCTCCTCGTGCCGAACGGGATCGCGATCACGGTGGTCGCCCTCCAGGCGGGCGTCGCGGCGGCGGACCTCCCCCACCTGCTCTTCGTCCAGCCGCTCAACACCTTCTTCGTGGCCGTGATCATCGGCGTGTGCCGTCGAGCCGGCCTGGTCCTCGCCGGCCTCGGCGCCGGCCCCGGCCGGGACCGCGGCAGCGCCGCGCGCAGCCTCCTCGGCCCGCTGCTGCCCGAGGTCGAGCGCACCCTCGCCAAGCCGACCTGCACCGAGACCGCCGCCGGTGCCGCCGTGCTGGCCCACTCGGTGCGCGACTGCCTCTACCTCCCCGGGCCGACCCACCTGGCACTGCGCGAGGAGCTGCACCAGCTGCGCCGTACCGGCACCCACGTCGTCGTCACCCTCCACCAGGACCTGGCCGCGAGCGCGACCCTGGCCAGCGCGATCGCGGTGCTGCGCGCCGTCGCCCCCGGCCGGGTGACACTCTCCGGCACCGCCCTGCAGACCAGCTTGGTCGTCGTACCCGCGGTTCCGGCTGCCGCCGCCGACGCCCTCACCGCGGCGCTGCCGCGGACCTGGGTGGCGACCTTCGACCCCGACGCCACGCTGCTCACCGGGCCGCCCGGGGAGCTCGAGGTGGCGGCGGTGAGTGCGGTCAGCCGTCCAGGTGGCCGTCAGCCCGCGCCCGACTGATCAGACCGTGCACGTTGCCGGTCTCGACCCCACCTTCGCGGTAGGCCTTCGCGGCGCGGGCGAGGTGCTCGCGGACGGTGACCTCACCGATGCCGAGCTGGCGGGCGACCAGGCGGTAGGGCAGGCCGGCGCTGACCGCGCGCAGGATCTCGATCTGCCGCGGCGAGAGCCGGGCGCCGACGTCCTCGTCGGACAGCAGCATCGTCGCCAGCTGGCTCGAGCAGGCCAGCTCGCCCGCCACCGCGTCGCGGATCGACTGGGCGATCGACTCGACCGGATCCACCTTGAGGATGAGTCCCGCGGCGCCGGCGTCGATCGCGCGGCGTACCGGCACCGGCCGCTCCTCGGCGGTGAACAGCACCACCACCAGGCCGTGGGCGACCAGCGTCGCCACGGTCTCGTCGGCCGCCGGCTGCCCGGGGATCCGCATGTCGAGCAGGACGACGTCGAGCCCGTCGGATGCTCGCGCCAGGAGCTCCTCGGCCGAGCCCGCGATCGCCACCAGGCGCATGTCCGGAGCGGTCTCGGCGAACGCAGCCCCGAGACCCAGCAGCACCACGGGGTGGTTGTCGATCGCGCCCACCCGGATCACCCGGTTCACGGGGGCGATTATCCGCAAGTGTCCGTCACAACGTGTCTGGATTCCGCCGTTCTTTGCGTAGGTCGCCCTCCGTTGCCGCTCGGGTCTAGACCAGTACCCGTTCCTGCGGGCTGGCCGGACCAGCAGGTACGTCGCCACCCTCACGGAACCCGTGCCGCTCCCACCATCGGGCCAGCGGCGCGGGCGCCCACCAGTTCCAGCGGCCGAGGAGCTTCATCGTGGCCGGTACGAGCAGCGCGCGGACGACGGTCGCGTCGACCAGGATGGCGACCAGCATGCCGAGGCCCAGCATCTTCATGAACACGACGCCGCTGAGGCTGAACGCTCCGATCACGACGGCCAGCAGGAGGGCGGCGCTGGTGATGATCCGGCCGGTCTTCTGGACGCCGGTCTGCACCGCGAGGTCGTTGTCGCCGGTCGCGTCCCACTGCTCGCGGACCCGGGACAGCAGGAACACCTCGTAGTCCATCGACAGGCCGAACAGCACCGCGAGCATGACGATCGGATTGGTGAGGTCCAGGAAGCCCTGCGGCGTGAACCCGAGCAGGTCGGCGAGGTGGCCGTCGCTGAAGATCCAGGTCACGACGCCGAAGGAGGCGGTGATCGAGAACCCGTTCATGAGCACCGCCTTCAGCGGCAGCACGACCGAGCCGAACGCCAGGAACAGCAGCACCAGCATCACGCTGACGACGATCAGGCCCATCAGCGGCAGGTGGTCGCCGACCGAGCCGGCCAGGTCGACGGTGTCGGCGGTCAGACCACCCACGAGGGCGTCGGAGCCCTCAGGCGCGGCTACCGCGCGCAGGTCGCGGACCATCTGCTGGGAGTGGTCGGTCTGGCTGTTGCCCTCCCACGCGGCCCGCAGCAACGTGGTGTCGCCCTCCTGGGCGACGGGGCGGACGTCGACGACGCCGTCGACGTCGGCCAGGGCCTTCTCGTACGACGCCACGCCAGCCTCGTCCGCACCCTGCACCAGGATGTTGGCGGTCGAGCGCTCGGGACCGAAGTCGCTGTTGAGCCGCTCCGAGGCCTGGTGGGACGGGGTGTCCGAGGGCAGCACGCGGTAGTCGACGCTGCCCCACTTCACGCCGAGGAAGGGCGAGGCCACCGCGAGCAGGACCACCACGACGGCGGTCGCGACCACGACCGGGCGCCGCATCACGGCGCGGGCCAGCCGGGCCCAGGCACCGTGGCCGGTCTCGACCGGGGTGGCCCGCTGCAGGAACGGGATCCGGATCGCGTCGATCCGGGTGCCGAGCAGTGCCAGCACGGCCGGGAGCACGGTGAGCGCGGCGACCATCGCGATGAGGACGGCCGCGATGCCGCCGTACCCGATCGACTTGAGGAAGGTCTGCGGGAAGACCAGCAGCGAGCTCATCGCGGCGGCGACGGTCAGCGCCGAGAACGCGACCGTGCGGCCGGCGGTGGCCATGGTGCGCACGACGGCGCCGCTCGTGTCGTCGGGGTCGCGGGCGATCTCCTCGCGGAACCTGGAGACCACGAAGAGCGCGTAGTCGATCGCCAGGCCGAGCCCCAGCAGGGTGATGATGTTGGGCGCGAAGATCGACACGTCGACCAGGTGGTTGAGGCCGGCGATCGTGGCGCGGGCGCCGAGCACCGCCACCAGGCCGACCAGCAGCGGCATCAGCGCCGCGACCACGCTGCGGAAGATGATGAGCGACAGGATGAGCACGATCGGCATCGACACCATCTCGGCGCGGAGCAGGTCGGACTTCGTCTCCTCGTTGACGTCCGTGTAGACGGCGTACGGTCCGGCGAGCTCAGTGTGCAGCGAGCTCTTCTGGACGGCGGGACGCATCTCGTCGAAGGAGTCGATGAAGTCGTTCTGGCTGTCACCGGCAAGGGAGACGTAGACCGCGGTCGCATGGCCGTCCTTGCTGACCATCGCCGGGTCCTGGACGTCGTACCAGGTGAGCACGGAGACCACGCTGTCCTGCGGGATCGCCGCGACGGTGCGCTGGACCTCGGCCCGGAACGCCGGGGCGGAGGCTTCCTCGTCGTCGCTGGAGAAGATCACGATGGCGTCGATCGACCGGTTGCCGAAGGTCGAGCGCTCGAGCGCCAGCTCGCGGGCCGACTGGGTGCCGGGGTCGTCGAAGCCGCCGGCCGACAGCTTGTCCTCGAGCCCGACGCCGGCGATCGCGGCGAGCGCGGTCACACAGAGCCCGACCAGCAGGACCGCAACCGCCCGGCGCACGACCAGGGCACCCCATCGCTCGATCATGTCGACTCCTCCCGGAGGCCCGAGTAAACCTCTGTCAGTTTCGTGAACGGTGTTAACCGTAAACGGTGTAAACTCTGGTCGTCAAGTGTTCACCCCGCTGACCCGGGCCATCTCGAGGAGTCCTGTGCCGCACCTCCGCGCACCCGCCACCCGCAGGGAACGTCAGCGCGAGGCGACGTACGACGAGATCGTCGAGGTCGCCGCCCGCCTGCTCGACGAAGGCGCGGACCTGTCACTGCGCGCGGTCGCCGCAGGGATGGGGATGACGGCACCGGCGCTGTACCGGTACGTCGCGAGCTACCAGCAGCTCGTCGACCTGGTCGCCTTCGAGCTCGACAAGGCGGCGACCGCCGAGTGGGCCGAGGCCGCCGCCCGGTTCCCGGAGGACGACCCGGCCGCGCGCCTGGCCGTGGCGTGCGCGCGCTTCCGGCAGTGGGCGCTGGCGAAGCCGCGGGAGTTCGCCCTCGTGTTCGCCAACCCGGTCGCCGAGGCCGACAGCGATCGCCGCGGCCTGCTCACCCTGTCGACGTCGGGTCACTACTTCACCGACCTGCTCTGGCAGATCTGGGAGATCTACCAGTTCCCGTACCCGGCGCTCGACGACCTCGACCCCGTCATCCGTGAGGCCGTCCTCGACCCGCTCATCCCGGCCAAGGCCGACCACATCCCGCCCGAGGACCGTGGCCTGCTGTGGATCTACATGCGCGCCTGGTCGGCGCTCTACGGCGTCGTCACCCTCGAGTCCACGGGCCACTGCGACCCACGGGTCATCGAGTCCGGCCAGCTCTTCCGCGCCACGCTGCTCGACTGGCTCGAGCCCCTCGGCCTGCGCCACGAGCGGGAGCGGATCATCACGATCCTCGACGAGGAGCTCGCCCGCCCCTGACGGGTCGGCCGTGGCCGGCTGGGGTCAGCGCCGGACCTTGACCTTGGCGCTCGTCCATCGGGTGCTCGCGAGTCCAGGGGCGCTGGCGGTCACCCGCACCGAGATCCTCGCGCCGCGGTCCTTGCCGGTGACCCGGTACGACGCCTTCGTGGCCTTCGCGATCGGCTTGCCGTTGCGCAGCCACTGGTAGGCCACCTTGAAGGGCGCCGGGGACCAGGCGGCGCCCTTGAGCTTGAGCACCCTCCCGACCTGCGCCTTGCCGGACACCTTCGGTGCGGTCGCCAGCGTGAAGCTGCCGCCGCTGGTCTTGGGACCGGTCTTGCCTCCGTTCTTGTCCGGATACGTCGGCCGGACGGTCTGCAGCGCTGCAGCAGTCCAGTGCGGGTCGGTACCGCCCGCGATGGCCAGCTCCGGCTGCACCGCGCAGTCCAGAGGCGACTGCTTCACGTAGATGCCGTCCACCTCCTGCCAGGCGATCGCGCTGCTGTCGGGGGCGAAGGTCGGGCTCGCGAAGCCGTCCGCGCGATGGGTCGAGCAGGCCGGGTCCGGCGGGGGCGGCGGCGCGCCGAACAGCACGTTGCCCTCGACCTGGTAGGTCCAGATGTGGGACTGGTTCCCCTCCCCCCGCAGGTTGGCGAGCATGGTGCCGTCGCGCGAGACCGCGGGATCGGAGAGCTGGAGGTACTCGCTGGAGTTGTTGCCGTCGTGGAACCAGTGCCGGGTGGCTGCGGCCAGGTCGAAGAGCTGGATCGCGTCGAAGTTGATCCCGTTGACCGCCAGCCGCGATCCCGTCACCCAGCTGGGGTTGCCGTACAAGGTGGTGCCGTAGGCGTCCGGGGAGGTCAGCTGGCCGGCGGCCGTCACGGCGGTCGCCCACCGCGTCTTGCAGGCGAGGCCGGGCGGACAGCTGTAGTGCCGGTAGGAGTAGGCGATCAGGCCGCCGTCGGGCGAGACGGCCGCCCTGTCGACATTGCCGCCGATCACCTGACCGGCGGAGTCACGCAGGTCGGGCGGGTCGAGGAAGGTGAGCACCGTGCCCCACTGGTCCATCCGGTGCACGAGCGTGCCGCGGACGGCCACCACGGTGCCGTCGTCGGCTCCGGTGGGCGAGTGCCACGGCTGTGCGGCGGTGCCGTCGAAGGTGATCCGACGCTCGCCATTGCCGTCGGAGCGGGCGACGTACAGGTCGTGGCCCTTGACGTAGACCAGGGTGCCCGGGCCGGACGTCGCGGCGGCCGGGGTCAGGGCCGGGGTGGTCGCGGTGGCGTCCGAGACAGTCAGCGCCAGCCCGGACAGGGCGAGTGCACCCACGGCACTGCCGGCCAGCGCCCGGCGGGCGAGGGAGGTGAGGGACATGGTGGTTCTCCTTGGTCCAGAGTTCGGCTCAGTGGCTGATGACGCCGGCCGGGTCGTAGGTCTCCCGGACCTGCTCGAGCCGATCGAGTACGTCGGCCGGCCACGCGGCGTCGAGGGCCGTCGGCTGGTTCAGCGAGCCGACGAAGTTGGGCTGGAACCCACCGCTCGCCCACGGCGCCATGGCTCGGGCGAGGCCGCCGACGACCGCAGGCACGGGACCGTCGAACAGCTCGGGGACAGGGGCGCTGACGACGAAGAGCCCGTAGGCGGCATCGCGGCCGGCGACCGAGTCGGGACGAACCGGCGGCGCGGCCAGTCGACCGCCGAGCCGGCGGAGCTCGACCGCGGCGAGCGGGACCCTGGCCTGCGGACCGGCGACGGCGAGCAGCGCCCGGGCTGCGTCGGCGTCGAACGACGCCAGCAGCGCTCCGGCCTCGAGCACCGGCATCGGGTCCTCGGGATCGGCGTGAACAGCGCCGATCGCCGCGACGGGCAGCGTGGCGACGGTGTCGACGAGGGGTCGTGCCACCGCGCGGATCGGCTCGAGCAGGGCGACGGCCGTCTCCTCGTCCCCGACGATCGCGACCCGGACGTGGACCACGAACCGGCCACGCAGGGGTGCCGGCACGCTCTCCAGGTCGGGCAGTCGCAGCAGGGCAACGGAGGTGTTGACCTCCTCGGGCACACCGGCCGACCAGGCGGCCCACGCCCTCAGCACCGCATCAGCGTCGGCGCCGTCGAAGAACAGGCCACCGCCGTACACCGTGGCCAGGCGGACCAGGTCGAGCTCGACGGACGTCACCACGCCGGGGGCTCGCTTGCCGCCGAGCAGGGCACGGAAGAGGTCGGGGTGGCTGCTCGCGGAGGCGGTGAGGAGCTCGCCGCCTCCGGTGACGACCTGGAAGGACCGGACGTGGTCGGTGGCCCAGCCGTAGGTCCGACCGAGCGGGCTGAGCCCGCCGCCGAGGAGATACCCGACGGCACCCACGCCCGGGGCGGATCCCGGCAGCGGGCTGAGCCCGTACGGTGCGGTGGCGGCGAGCACGTCGGCCAGCGTGCTGCCGGCGCCGATCCGCGCCGTGCGGGCCACGGCATCGACCTCCACCCCGGCGAGCTCGCGGGTCAGGAGCGCGACTCCGCCCTCGATGGAGCGGATCCAGCCGTGGCCGGTGCCGACCGGGTGGACCCGCTCGCGGGCACCCGCAGCGCGGCGGACGACCTCGAGCACCTCCCGGGCGCTGCGGGGTACGACGACATCGCGCGGCGTGTGGCGGTGGGCGAGGTTGAACATCGGTAGTGCGTGGTACATGGACGGGCTTTCTCTCAGGGCTCTCGGGCGCTCTCGGACAGCAGGGGTGGCGTCGCCCGGGCGAGGCCACCCCTGCTCGTGGGGGAAGGATCAGCGGCGGGGCACCTTGACCTTCCACACCTGAGTTGCGGGCAGCACGTTCGCGGCGCCGAGGTAGCGCACCGTGAACCGGTGCTTGCCCGGCTTGAGCCGCTTCAGCTTCAGCTTGACCTTCACCAGGCCACCGGTGGTCGTGACGTCCACGGTCCGCAGCACCTTCGCGCCGTCCAGGACCTGCACCTGACCGGTCAACGGCACGCTCAGGCCCGGAGCGATGACCGCCGCCTTGACGACGACCGTCCTTCGGGCCTTCTTCAGCTTCACCTTGCCGGTGACCTGGGCCGCGAAGGTCGTCGTGCCCGGCTTCTGCGACTGGTCGTTCCCGGGGTCCTGCTGGACCGGCTTGGTGACGGTGACCGTCCGGGCCGCCGTCGCGGAGCCGTCGAACACGTCGTTGCCGAGGAACTCCAGCGACAGGCTGTGCTCTCCGACTGCGAGAGTGGTCAGCGCGAAGCGCACGGTGCCGGGGCCGGCCACCTCGACCTCGTCCCCGGTCGGCACGCCATGGTCGAGGAGGCGGACCCGGCCCACGAGCCCGGCCACCTCGAACCCGGGGGTGAGGGTGGCGGCGATGGCGGCCGACGGGTCGCCGTACCGGTGGCCGGTCGTGCCGGGCGTCAGCTCCAGGGTGGTCGGCACCCGGCTCGGCAGCACCTCGAGTGCGGCGACCCGGGTGCTGCTGAACGCGAGCAGCGGCGTCTCGGAGGTGAGGAAGTGGAGCTCCCACCGGCCGGGGTGCGTGGCGGCAAACTGCTGCAGGGAGAAGGAGTGGGGGCCGGGTCCGTCGTAGCCACCCTCCTGGACCACGACGTCGGGACCGCCGGCGGCGGGCTGGGCCAAGAGGGTGTACGCGCCCGCCAGTGGTGCGTCGGGGGCCGTGCTCGCCAGGCTCACCGTCAGGTCGATCGGGCGGTACTGGGCGACCCGCAGGTCGTCGTCGGCCGCCGTCGCGGTCACGCGGGACTTGGCCACGGTGACCGTGAGCCGGCTGCTCTGGATCGAGGTGGTCTCCTTGCCGACGACAAGCGTGACCTGGTAGCTGCCCGGCTTGAACCGCGGCGAGGTCGCCCACGAGATCGACCCCTCCTCGCTGGACGTCGCCAGCACGTCGGTGAGGGGGCTGTTCGGCGAGGGCGTGAGGAAGACCGTCGCGCTGGTCTCCTGGGCGGTGTAGTTGGTGCTGAACCTCAAGGAGAGCCTGCCGCCGTAGGCCGGGGTGGGGCCGACGGACAGCGAGGTGAACTTCAACGCCGGCCCGGTCGGGTCACCGGGGTCGGTGGGGTCGTCGTTGCGCTCGGCATGCGCCGGGGCGACGGTGAGGACGAGCGCCAGCACTGCCAGCAGTGCGGCCCACAGCCCCAAGGGTCGGTGTCGGGGGGATGACATCAGTGCTCCGTTCGGATCGGTGGAATCTCGTCGGGCAGCCTGCGTCGCCGCGCTGGTGGATCGCTGGGCGCCGACACCACCACCACAGTCCCGGCAAAGCCCCAGTCGACTCCCAGTCACGCCCCTACGATGACCAGCGTGCAGATCGATGTGCTGGGCCCCGTCCGGGTACGTCGGGATGCTCGCGAGATCGATCTCGGCACCCCGCGGCAACGCGCGATCGTCGCTGCGCTGGCGCTCGAGCACGGGAAGGTCCTGTCGGTCTCTGGCCTGATCGCCCGAGTCTGGGGTGATCGGCCGCCGGTCAGCGTCCAGGGCACCCTGCAGAGCTACATCGGCCAGCTGCGTCGCGCGCTCGAGCCCGACCGCGGACCGCGGCAGCCGGCTCGGGTGCTGATCACCGAGCACAACGGGTACGCGCTGCGCATTGATCGGGAGCACCGGGACGACGGCATCCTCGTCGACACCGTTGCGCAGGCACGGGAACTGTTGGCAGTCGTGCCCGATCCTCTGCGGCCCAGCGCGCCGACAGCCGTCCGCGACAGCGTCGAGAAGGCACTCGCGACCGTGGACCAGGCCTTGGCCGGGTGGCGCGGCGTCCCGTACGCCGACCTCGACGACGACTCGGACACCAAGGCGGAGCGGACCCGGCTGGAGGACCACCGAGCCGCGGCCGAGGAACTGCGCGTGGTGGCCCATCTGGCGCTGGGACGACACGACCAGATCGCCTCAGCGCTCGAGGCCATGACCCAGGCTCACCCGCTCCACGAACGGTGGTGGACCCTGTGGGCGGTCGCTCTGGCCCGGTCCGGTCGGCAGGCCGACGCGCTCGCGGCGCTGCAGCGCCTGCACGCCGTCCTGGACGAGGAGCTCGGCGTCGAGCCCAGCGCCCCGGTACGCGAGCTCCAGACCGCGATCCTTCGCCAGGACCCATCGGTGACCTGGCAGCGGACTCCGCCACCCGCGACCCGGCTTGTCGCGGCAGGGCCGGCTCTGGAGGAACCAGGAAGTGCAACGGCCCCCTGGCTGTGGCAGCGGGTCCTCGACCCGATGCGGGCGAAGGCGCCGGACGCGGCCGGTGGGGATCTGGCGGCCGCCGCCGACGGCTGGCCAGCGGCACCGCTGCGCGTGGCCGTCGTCGACGACCATCCGGTGTTCCGGATGGGCATGACCGGTCTGCTCGGCTCGCTCGACGGGCTGGAGCTGGTCGGCGCCGCCGGTGAGTCCGCCGGCGCACACGAGCTGGTCGAGCGTGGCGTCGACGTCGTGCTGATGGACCTCGACCTGGCTGGCGAGTCGGGGATCGACCTGACCCGCGCGCTCCTCGCCACCCACCCGGACCTCAAGGTCCTCGTGATGACCATGCACGAGGACGACGAGTACGTGACCGGCGCGCTGCAGGCCGGCGCCGCCGGCTACCTCCTCAAGGCGGCCGAGGCCGGCGACGTGCTGCGCGCGATCCGCGGCGTGGCCCGCGGCGAGCTCATCATCGGCGCCGCCGTCGCCCATGCGGCACGCTCGCGCCTGGCCGGCCCGACGGAGCCCGGATGACCCTCGCCGCTCCTGCCACCGTGCGACGACCGGCCGCGACACGGTACCCACGGGCCGCGCCCTGGACCGCCGTGGCGTGGCTGATCGCGGGCACGGCCTGGTTGATGGTGCTCGGTGCCGTGGCGGCGCTCGTCGCGACCGCGATGAAGCCCGCGGAGGTCGCCAACTGGGTGATGGATCTGGTGACGGCCACGGTCTACGGGATCGTCGTGGTGATGATGCTGCCCCGCTCCCGGCACCCGGTGGTGTGGCTGCTGGCGCTGACCGCGCTGGGGTGCGGCGCCGCCGGCCTGGCGACCGCCTACCTGGCGCTCCCGGGAGGCCCACCCGGCCAGGACCTGGCCTTCTACGCGCAGTACTGGGCCTGGCCGCCCGGCGTGTACGCGACCGTCGTGGTCATCCCGCTCCTCGTCGTTCCGGGCGTCCGGCGGCGCTGGCCCGTGGTGGCGCTCGCGGCGGTGCTGATCACGCTGACGACGCTTCCCGACATGACCGCCGTCGTACCGGGTCTCCCCCACAACGCCCTGGGCATCGACGTGGCCTGGTGGCAGTCGGTTCGCCGTGCCCTCGGGATGTGGCCGCACTGGGCCGTCGCGCTGCTCGGCGCCGCGGAATGGCTCTGGCTGGCGAGCCTCGTGCGCCGCACCCGCGGACCGCGACGACGTGGGCTCACCTGGCTGCTCGCCGGCCACACCGCCATGGTGGCGACGTTCGCGACGTTCGCGGCGTCCCTTGCACCGCTACCGGATGGCTGGGCGGCAGCCGCGACCGAGGCGAGCGGCACACTGCTGCTGCTCGCTCAGCTGTTCCTGCCCGCCGCGCTCCTCGTCCTGGTCCTCGGGCAGCAGCTGTGGGGAGTGGATGCGCGGATCAACCGCACCGTCGTGTGGGCCATGATGACCGTGACCATCGCGCTCTCCTACCTCCTCCTCGTCGGCCTCACCACCTGGCTGATGCCGCACAAGTCCGAGATCGCGCTCGCCCTGGGCGTCGGGCTGGTCGGCCTGGGCTCGGCCCCCCTGCGACAGCTCGTGCAACGTCGCGTGGACGACCTGGTCTACGGCACCGGGACCGATCCCGCGCAGCTGCTCTCGACCACGGAGCGCCGGGGCGAGCACGACGTCGACGGCCTCGCCGCGGCTCTACGCCGCAGCCTGCGTCTGGCCGACGTCCACATCCTGACCGAGCAGCCCGGTAGCGAGCCACGCGACCCTGTCGTGCGCGACGGTGATGTGACGATCACCCTGCGCAGCCGCGGCCGCCGCGTCGGCCTGCTGGTCGCCACGCCCCGTCCGGGCGAGCGGCTGGACCAGCGCACCACGAGGACGCTGACCGAGGTGGCCGGACTCGTGGGAATGACCATCGACCTGACCCAGTCGGTCGACGCGCTGACGGCCGCTCGCCGTCGGATGACGAGCATCAGGCACGAGGAGCGGCGGACCCTGCGTCGGGACCTGCACGACGGCCTCGGCCCGGCGTTGGCCGGCATCCGGCTCGGTCTCCTGGCCGCCCGCGGGCTCCAGCGGCGCGACCCCCGCGCCGCGGACGAGATGCTCGACGCCCTGGAGCACGAGCTGAGCAACCAGGGCGAGGAGGTGCGACGGCTCAGCCGATCCCTGGTCCCGCTGGCGCTCGACGAGGGCGACCTCGCCTCGGCGCTCACGTCGCTGGCGAGCCGGTTCGAGAGCGACGAGCTCGAGGTCCGGGTGAGCGTCCCGTCCGACGTGGATCTCGAGCCCTCGGTCCAGCTCGCGATCTACCAGATGGCCAGCGAGGCGCTGCTCAACGCCCAGCGCCACGCGCGCGCCGGGAGGTGCGACATCGTCCTGCGCCGGCGGGCCGACGCGGGCACCCTGTTCATCGTGTCCGACAACGGCACCGGCATCGGCGAAGGCGCCCTCGAGGGAGTCGGCCTGCGCTCGATGCGCGAGCGGGCCGAGGAGCTCGGCGGGGTCCTTCAGATCACCTCGCCGAGCCCCGGCTCAGGGACCCGGATGGAGCTGCGGCTGCCGCCCGGTCACGCCTGACCGGGCACGTATCGGAAGGCGGCCCGCTGGTGCCGCACGAACCGCGCGCGGGACATGCGGAGGATGAGCGCGAAGACCGGACCGGCCGCCTTGACCAGGCCGGTCACCACCTCGCCCGGGACCTCGTGGACCATCCACGGCAGCTGGAAGCGCAGCTCGCCCATCGTGGGACGACCGCGGAACTCGGTGCGCTCCAGGCGATCCCACTCATCCGCGCCGACGTGCCGCTGGACCAGGACGACGGCCTCGCGCTCCTCGTGGGCGAGGTGGTTGTCGAGCACCTGACGGATCTCGGCGAGGATGTCGACCAACGGGGTCCGCGACTCCTCGTCGGGGCCGACGGTCAGTCGCCGGACCAGGTCGGCACACCGGTCCAGCAGCGGGTCGATCAGGGCGTGCTCAGCTTCCATCGCCGTGAGCACCGCACGGCCGGCACCGTCGCGTGACGCGGTGACCCGCTCGAGGAGCAGGGGCCACAGGACGCGGTCCTCGACCGCGTGGTGCTCGTGCAGGTGGTGGGCGAAGCGCTCCCAGCGCAGGCCGATCTCGCTCCAGGTCGCCCGGTCGTCGACCGGCGTGTGCTCGGCTGCTGCGAGGAGGTCGCGCAGGTCACGGCGGAAGGCGTGGTGCATGAGGTACATCCCGCTCATGTCGCACGGCCCCGGCGGCGACGCCGCCTGGCCCGACAGGAGGAGCGGCGGGTGGTCGGTCGACTTGTCGGTGTGGCTGCTCATGGCGTGAGCGTGCGCGGCGGCACTGGGAGCGGACTGGGGGAGCGTCCGGAACCCGTCACCCGGCCCGGCCGCCCACCTCGACGGCAGCCGCGGCACCAGCCGACCCCCAGTCGCGTCCCAGCGTCGTGCCGCATCGTCACGCCGAAGAGCACATCGACAGCCGACGGAGAAGCGATGAGACACAAGCCACCTGGAGCACTGGTGCACGGACTGGGCCTGGCGGTGCTGGCCACGGCCTTCACGGCGGGCTCCCCCGGCTCGGCCGCGGCAGAGTCCCCCGTGACGATCAGCGGCCGAGCGGCCGTGACGACCGGAACCTCAGCGGGAACCATCGTGTACATCTCGAACGACAACGTATGGATCGCCCGCGGTGACGGCAGCAACGCCCGGGCGGTCACGACCGACGGCAGCCAGTCGTCGCCCTACGGCTCACCGAGCCAGTCCGACGGCGGGATCATCGTGGCGACCACCATCGGGCGCCTGGTCCGCATGGACCAGCAGGGAACGGTGCTCAACGTCATCGACCCGCCTTCCCTGCCGACGTCGATGGGCAACAACATCGACGGTACGCCGGTCGACGCCGCCATCGCCCCGGACGGCTCCCGCATCGCCTACACGTTCACCAAGTTCGACACCGAGGCGGGCGGCTACCGCTCGGCCACCGGCTACACCGCGGCCGACCGCGTGACGGACCCGGCACCGCTGCGCTCGACGTTCTTCTGGTCGCCGTCGTGGGTGGGCAACGGACGCACCCTGCAGACCGGAGGCTACGACTCCCAGGTGCAGATCCACGACCTGGGTACGGAGCCGGTGCACTGGTTCGACGACGAGGACATCTACGAGCCCTCGACCGACCTCGGGAACACCGAGCTCTCCCGGGACGGCAGGTACCTCGCCGCAGTGCGCGGCTTCGACGACGGCGCGTCGATCTACTGGTACGCAGTGAACGGCAACGCGACGGCCGGCCCGCCGCCGGGCCTGCCGGACCCGCTGTGCCAGATCGGCCCGGCACGGGGACTCACGAACCCGACCTGGGGACCCGACGGCGACTCGCTCGCCTGGCAGGAGTCCGACGGCATCTGGGCCCGATCAGGTGCCCAGAACTGCTCGATCCCGTCCGCCCTCATCCTGCCCGGCGGCTCGGAGCCGGACTGGTCCCCGGCGGCGCTCAGCGCACCGGAGCCGCACAAGAACCACGCGTTGAGCAACACGGTCCGGCCCGGCATCAAGGGCAAGGCCAGGGTGGGACGCGTCCTGACGGCCCACGTCGGCGCCTGGTCCGTCCCGGGCGTGAGCTACCGCTTCACCTGGCTGCGCAACGGCAGGGCGATCAAGGGCAGGGCCGGCAAGAAGCGGTCCTACCGGGTCGTGCGCGCCGACCGCGGCAAGCGGCTCGCCGTACGCGTGACCGCGACCCGGTCGGGATACGCCGCGAGCACGGCGACCAGCTCCGCCGTACGGGTCAAGGGGTAGCACCATGACGGTTCGATCCCCCATCACGCTCGTCTCCTCGACCTGCATCGAACGCCCTGCCACCGAGGTGGCGGCGTTCGTGCTGGACTGGGGGAACGACCCCTTGTGGCGCTCACAGGTCCGCACGTTCACCGTCGACCCACCCGGGCAGGCGACACCCGGGCAGGTCCTGGTCGAGGAGCTCAGCTTCGCCGGGATGCTGTTCCGGACGCCGACGGTCATCGACGCAGCGGGCCCGCTCGAAGCCGCCTACTCGGGCGGCAGCGCCAGCGTCGACGTCGCGGGTTGGCGTCGTGTGACGGCCCTCGACGAGGACAGGAGCCGCGTCGACCTGCACACCGAGATCACCCTGCGCGGCGCACTCGGGCCCCTGTCCGGGGTGCTGGGCCGCTCGTACCGCAGGACCGACGCGGCCGACGTGGCGCGGCTCGCCGAGGTCCTGACATCGGCGCGGAGCCGGTGATCAGGTCCAGAGCACCTCGCGCGCCCACAGCGGGACGAGCTCACCAGCCCGGCCCTGCCGGGACTCGTGGAAGAAGTGGCTGCCCTCGCTGGGCTCGAGGTTGAGCTCGAGGGTGCGGGCGCCGTGGCGGCGGGCGTGCTGGACGAAGCCGGCCGCCGGGTAGACCGCGCCCGAGGTGCCGATGGACACGAAGATGCTGGCCTCGGAGAGCGCGTCGGCGATCCGGTCCATCTCGTAGGGGACCTCGCCGAACCAGACGACGTCGGGGCGCAGCTCGTGGACACCGCAGCCCGGGCAGGCCGGCTCGTCGAGCAGGGTGCCGGACCACGGGGAGGCGACGCCGCACGAACGGCACAGCGCCTTGAGCAGCTCACCGTGCATGTGGACCACGTTGCGCGAGCCGGCGCGTTCGTGCAGGTCGTCGATGTTCTGGGTGACGACGAGCAGGCCGGTGCCGAGGGTCTCCTCGAGCTCGGCCAGGGCGCGGTGCGCGGCATTCGGCTCGACGGTGGCGAGCGCGGCGCGGCGCTCGTCGTAGAAGCGCTGCACGGTGGAGCGGTCGCGCTCGAAGCCCTCCGGCGTCGCGACGTCCTCGACCCGGTGGCCCTCCCAGAGCCCGTCGGCGTCGCGGAACGTCGGCACCCCGCTCTCGGCGGAGATGCCGGCACCGGTCAGGACGACGATCTGGGGCACGACGGGAGGCTACCCGCCGCCCCGGTGACGGCCGTCACCCGTCCACGAGTTCATCGCCGCGCGCGGCGAGGCCCTGCCTGCACCACTCCACGTTCGCCTGCAAGCGTGGCTCGTCGGGGCAGGCGGCGAGAGCACGGCGCGCAGCGACCAGGCCCTCGTCGTACCGACCGGTCCAGTAGGCACTGACGGCGACCTCGTCCCACGCCCGCCACGCGTACGTCGCGGCGTCGACGAACAGCGCCTCGCCCGCGGGCATCGGGATCGTGGTGGCGGTGCGGGCATAGACGAGCGCGACCTCGTACCGCTCCCGCGACCGCTCGAGCCTGGCCGCATCGACGAGGGGCTCGGCCCGCCAGGGACAGTGCTGGTACGCCGCCAGGTGGGCGTCGACCACGGCCGCGACCGGCTCGCCGAGTCGCTCGCGGAGTCGTGCGGACTGGTAGCGCGCCTGCCAGCGTTCCTGGTCCCAGCCGGCGGGGTTGTCGATCCGGGTGCCGTAGGCGGCGAGGGCGCGCTCGGGCTCGCCCGCGTCGCGCCAGGACTGGCCGAGGTAGAACTGCAGCCGGGGGTTGGCGGGGTCCTCGCGCAACGCCCGCTCGATGAGGGCGGCGTCCTTGCGATAGGTGTCCGGGTCGCCGGCTCGGGCGCCGTCATGGGTGACCAGCACGGTCGGCGCGGGCAGGCTGCCGAGACTCGCGCCGGGGAGATCGAGGTACTCGTGGATCGGACCGACCCACCGCCACGGGTCGTCGAGCCGGACCAGGCACAGCCGGGCGTACGTCGTGCCGGCGTAGCCCACCTGGAGGTGGTAGCCGGACTCCGTCAGCTCGGGCCGGCGGTCGGGCAGGCCACACAGCTGCTCGTCGGCGTCGATCCACAGCGCATGGTCGCCGGGTGCCCGGTGGGCGCTGGCGCGGGCGAGCTCGAGGACCTCCTGCCGGTTGTGGCCGAAGTCGACCCAGGGGCGCTCGACCAGCCCGCCGGGTACGCCGTCCAGCGCCTCACGCACCAGGTCCTGCGTGCCGTCGGTCGAGCCGGTGTCGGCGACGACCCACCAGTCGACGAAGGGCCGCACGCTGTCGAGGCAGCGCCGGATCACGTGCGCCTCGTCCTTGACGATCATCATCAGGCCGATGCCCGGCACGCCTGGACTCCCTTCCCTGCCGTGGCGAGGGGGCGGGGCCCGACGCCCCTGCCCCCTCGCGCACGCTAGCCGACCCGGACGATCGACAGGTTCGCGCCCGCGGTGCCGTCAAGGGTGAGCACACCCAGCAGGCCGTAGGCGTCGAGGCTGAGCACGTCACCGGCGGCGAGCGGCACGGTCGCCGAGCCCGCCCAGACCATGGCGGAAACGGTCGTGGTGTCGTTCAGCAGCGGCGACCCACTGCCGTTGACCGTCACCTGCACGCTCGCCATCAGCCCTACCGTCGCCTGGACCTGGAACGACACCTGGTAGACACCGGCGGTGTCGACGGTGAACTGGGTGTTCGAGCCGTCGGCCGAGACGCCCGAGGTCGCGCCGCTCGCCGGCAGCGGGATGTGCGTCCCACCGAGGACCACTGCGATCACCGCGGCGGAGTTGTTGACGAACGAGCCGTACGCCGGAGCGACGCCGGCACCCGTGGCACCGGTGGCACCGGTGGCACCCGTCGGACCGGTGGGGCCGATCGCACCGGTCGGACCGGTCGCACCCGTGGGGCCGATCACACCGGTCGCACCGGTCGCACCGTCGGCACCGGCGATGCCCGTGGCACCGGTCGCACCCGTGGCGCCGGTCGGCCCGGCCGGCCCGGTGACACCGATGGCACCGGTGACGCCCGTGGCACCGGTCGCTCCGGTGGCGCCCTTCGCGCCCGGCGTACCGGACTCGGCACCACTGACCTTGACGACCTTGCCGACCCGCCAGCGGATCAGCCGCTCACCCGGCGCACACTTGCGTGCGTCGCCGTCGACCAGCCAGCGACCGTTCTTCAGGACCAGTCGGAGAGCGCCGGTCTCGCTGTCGTAGCAGCCGACCACCTGGCGGCGAGCCTTGGCAGCCTCGTCCGCGGCGGACGCCGGCACGTGCGGGAACAGGGTCGCCGCCGTCGTGGCCATGACGGAGACGGAGTAGAGCCCGACCTGGCACCACTTCTTGTTCATCGACATCGAACTCCTCAGTGGGGACGGACCCGGATGCGCGGTCCTGGGGGTGAGCCGCCGGCGGGACGCCGACACTGTGGGCCCGCATCGGCGGCCGGTCGGCCTTCCTGAGCGGTCGTCTGGTGAAGAGTTCTCAGAATCGCCCTCGGACGACCGATCGGGACCGGGTCCCGCCCTGTCCGTACGACGAAAGGCCGGCCGTGCCCGCACCGCTCCTGCCCCGCCGACTCCGCAGCGCCACCGCGCTCGGCAGCCTGGCGCTCGCCGCCGCTCTCGCCCTGGCCGGGTGCGGCAGCGGCGATGAGAAGCCCGACGCCGCGAAGCCGACCACCTCGACGGCGGACCGGCTCGTGGCCAGCGGACTGGACCAGATCGCGGCCGGCGACCTCGAGACCGCGCGGGACACGTTCGCATCGGTGCTCGACCTGGACCCGGCGAACGCGTGGGCCCACTACAACCTCGGCTACCTCGCCCAGAACGACGCGGACGTGGCGACCGCGATCGACGAGTACCAGCGGGCGTTGGACACCGATCCCGACCTCGCGCCCGCGCTCTACAACCTCGCGATCCTCACCGAGGGCGCGGACCTCGAGGCGGCCGTCGACCTCTACCGGCGGGTGCTGGCGGTCAAGCCCGACGATGCCGCGACCCACGTGCGGCTCGGGTACGCGCTGCGCCACCTCGGCCACGAGGCCGAGGCCCGCACGGCCCTCACCCGCGGCTTCGAGCTGGACCCGGCGCTGAAGGACGCGCCGGCGCCGGACTACGCCAGGTAGACCTTGCGCAGGCGAGTGCGGATCGTCCACTCGGTCCGCTCGCCCTCGTGCAGCCGCACGATCGACCCGGGCGCCAGCTCGATCTCGCTGCCGTCCTCGAAGCGCACCGTGCCCTCGCCCTCGAGGACGACGAAGACCTCGTCGGCCTCGACGTCGCGGACCACGCCGGGCGTGATCTCCCAGATGCCGAGCTCGACGTCCTTGAAGGTGCCGAGCTCGACGACGCCGACGGTCGGCGTACCGGACACGACGTCCTCGGCGGGCTCGTGCGGGACCTCGACGGCACTCGCCGCCACGACCCGGGTCCTCACGACGCCGCCAGGGTGCTCGCGAGGTCGCCCTCGCCGCCGCGCCGGAGCACGATCGCGACGAGGACCAGGGACCCCAGAGTGAGCAGCAGCATCGCCGTCGACACGGCGGCGACCTCGGGTCGCAGCCCGGTGCGCAGCGAGCCGAAGAGGTGTACCGGCCACGACGTGGAGCCGGGCAGGGAGACGAACGACGACACGACCGTGTTGTCGAGGCTCAGCGTGAAGGCCATGAGGGCGCCGGCCAGGATGCTCGGCCGCGCCATCGGCAGCGTGACCTGGCGGAACCGGTTCCACGGCGCGGCGTAGAGGTCGGCCGCAGCCTCCTCGATCGCGGGATCCATGCCGGACATCCTCGCGCGGACCATGAAGGTGACCGTCGCGAGCGCCACCGACGTGTGTACGACGACCAGCCGCACCAGGCCGTTGTTGAAGAGGGCCAGGTGCCCGTCGGTGCCGAGGGTGACGAACCACGGCAGGATCGAGATGGCGTCCACGATCTCCGGCGTGACCAGGGTGATCGCGAGCAGGGCGGTCAGCACCAACGCCCACCTGCTCCGGGACCGGGCGAGGGCGACGCCGCCGATGGTGCCGAGCGCGGTCGCCACGATCGTGGCGAGGACGCCGGACATCAGCGAGACCTGGACCGAGCCGCGGATGGTCGGGTCGTGCATCGCCTTGCTGTAGGCGCTGAAGCCGAAGCCGTCCCACGAGGCGAGCAGGCGGCCCTCGTTGAAGGAGTAGACGACGATCACCAGGATCGGCGCGAACAGGAACGCGAACACCGCCAGGCCGAGCAGCCAGAACAGCGCGTCCACGGGATCGCGGCGGGTACGACGAACAGCGGCGGGCATCAGGCCACTCCTGCCAGGTCGATGCGGCGGCGGAACCTGAGCGCGGCCCGCACGGCGAGGAAGACGAGCACGACCGCGAGCGCGGCAATCAGGATGAAGCCCATCAGGACGAACGCCATCGCCGCGCCGAGCGACCAGTCCTGGGCGCTGGAGAACTGCTGCGCGACCATCTGGCCCACCATGTTGCCGCGCGCCCCGCCCAGTACCGACGGCGTGATGTAGTCGCCCATCAGCGGGATGAACACCAGCAGGCAGCCGGCCGCCAGGCCCGGCAGGGCGTCGGGCAGCGTGACCGAGAAGAAGGTGCGCACCCGTCCGGCACCGAGGTCGCGCGAGGCCTCGCGCTGCGCGGGATCGGTCCGCTCGAAGGCGACGTACAGCGGCAGGATCATCAGCGGCAGGTAGTTGTAGACGACGCCGAGCTGCACCGCGCTGCGCGTGTAGAGGACGGCGAGCGGGCTGTCGATCAGGTGCAGGTCCTGGAGCAGGTCGGACAGGAAGCCGTGCGGCGCGAGGATGATCCGCCAACCGATGGTGCGGACCAGGAAGTTGGTCCAGTACGGCACCAGCACCAGCGCGACCAGCAGGCCACGGAGCCGCGGGGACGCCTTGACCGCCATCCAGTAGGCGAAGGGCACCGCGACGAGCACGCACAGCGCCGTACCGATGCCGGCGATCTCGAGGGTGTTCCAGAAGGTGCGCACGAAGGTGCCGGTGGTCGCCTCGCCGTAGCGGTCGAGGGAGAGCCGGTCGTTGGCGACCGGGGTGAACAGGCTCGGCTTGTAGCCGAAGCTGTACCAGCCGACGAGGCCGATCGGGATGAACACGAAGAACAGCAGCCATGCCCAGATCGGGAACGACAGCCAGGCCGCGCCACGCCTCATGCTCCTGCCACCGCCTTCACCTCGTTGAGGATGTCGACCAGCGTCGACTGGGACCCGGTGACCAGCCCGGGCGTCAGCCGCGCCATCACGTCGTCGGACGGGAAGACCAGGTCGGGGTGACTGAGGTCGTTGCTCTCGGCGAGGTCCCGCTGCCCGCGCAGGCCGGTCGGGTAGCCGATGTACTCGACGTCGCGGTAGGCCACGGCCGGGTCGAGCATGAAGTCGATCCAGGCGTGCGCGTTGTCAGGATGCTGGCAGCCGGCGGCGATCGCCCAGGTGTCCATCCACAGGTTCGCGGTCGGCGTCGGGTAGACGAACTTCCAGTGCTCGTAGTCGCCCTCCTCGATGCCGAGCCGCGCATCGCCGTTGTAGGCCTGCATCAGCACGAAGTCGCGCTGCACGATGTTCTGCGACGGGTCCGAGCTGAAGTTGCGGATGCACGGCGCGAGGTCGCTCACCAGGAACTTCCGTGCCGCGGCGAGGACGTCGGGGTCGGTGGTGTTGAGGTCCTGGCCGTTGGCGGCGAGGTAGATCGCGCACACCTCCCACGGGTCGTCGAGCACCGAGGTCGATCCCTTCGCCTCGGCCTGGGCGGCGGCGATGAAGTCGGCCCACGACGTCATCGGCCGGGTGATCCGGCGGGTGTCGTAGACGAAGCCGGTGGTGCCGATGGTCTTCGCGACGACGTACTCGTCGTGCGGGTCCCAGCTCCGGCCGCGCGCGCTGTCCTCGAGGTGGGCGAGGTTCAGGAGCTTGTCGTGGTCGAGCTTCGCGAGCATCCCGTTGGCGATCATCTGCTGCACGTAGCTGCCCGTCGGTACGACGATGTCGTAGCCGCTCGTGCCGCGCGCGGTGCCGAGCTTGGCGATCATCTCCTCGTTGGAGGCGAAGGCGTCCATCTGCACGGTGACGCCCTCGCGGTCCTGGAACCGCCGTACGTTCGCGGGATCGTCGTAGTCGCCCCACGAGTAGACGTTGAGGCGGCTCTCCCTGTGACCGTCGACAGCGGCGGTCGGCGCGTAGGCGCGGTCGCCACAGCCGGCCAGTGCACCGAGACCGACGACGCTCGCGCCGCCGAGGAGGGCGCGCCGGCTCAGCCGGGGTACGGCGGCCCGCGGCGCCAGGACCCTCAAGAGCCCGCTCCTGCAGGGAAGACGAGCACCGACTCGGGATCCCACGAGCACCAGACCGTGTCGCCGGTCTGCACGTCGGCGGCCTCGCGCAGGGGTCTGCGCGCGAACAGCTCGGTACCGTCGGGGCCGATGACGACGTACTGGATCTCGCCGCCGAGGAAGGACGTCCCGGCCAGCCGGCCGGCCACCTTGTCGACCGGCTGCGCGGGCTCGGTCGCGCTCACCCGCACCGACTCGGCGCGCAGGGCGAGGCGCAGCGCGTCCCCGGCGGCGTACGGCGCCACCTGGTCGGGCGACACCGCGAACCGGGCACCGCACCCCTCCGCCACACCGTCGGCACCGAGCACGACGTCGGCGAGGTTCTCGGTGCCGACGAAGGACGCGACGAACGCGCTGCCGGGCTGCTGGTAGACCTCCTGCGGCGTACCGACCTGCTCGATCCGGCCGGCATTCATCACGACGATCCGGTCGCTCATCACGAGCGCCTCGGCCTGGTCGTGGGTGACGAAGACGAAGGTGATGCCGACCTCGCGCTGCAGCAGCTTGAGCTCGACCTGCATCCGCTCACGCAGCTGGCGGTCGAGTGCGGACAGCGGCTCGTCGAGCAGCAGCACGTCGGGCCGGTTGACGATGGCGCGCGCGATCGCGACCCGCTGCTGCTGGCCGCCGGAGAGCTTGCGGGGCTGGCGGTCCGCGAACTCCTCCATCCGGACCAGCCGCAGCGCCTCCTTGACGCGGGAGGCGATCTCGCCGCGCGGCGTACGACGCTGACGCAGGCCGTAGGCGACGTTCTGCGCGACGCTCATGTGCGGGAACAGCGCGTAGGCCTGGAAGACCGTGTTGACCGTACGGCGGTGCGGCGGCACCCCGACGACGGAGTCGCCGGACAGCCGGATGTCACCGGCGTCGGGCTCCTCGAAGCCGCCGATCATCCGTAGCAGCGTGGTCTTGCCGCAGCCCGAGGGGCCAAGCAGGGAGAGGAACTCGCCGCGCGCGATGTCGAGGTCGACGCCGTCCACCGCGCGGTGGTCGCCGAACTCCTTGACGACGCCGTGCAGCGAGATGACGGGCGCGGTGGCCGCGGTGGTCCCCGCGGTGGCGATGGTGGATGTCGTCACGAGTCGAACCCCAGTCCGAGAGCGTCGAGGGTGCGTAGCCAGGCGTTGCGGCGTCCGCCGCGGTGATCGGCCCGGTCGAGCGCCCAACGGGTGGTCTGGATGCCGATCGAGGCGATCGGCTCCGGCGGGAAGGGAAGCGGCATCCGGCGCACCATGTCGAGGCGGGTGCGCTCGGTGTCGAGGCCGGCGAGGCGGTCGAGCATCACCTCGGCCGCGAACCGGGACGCCCCCACCCCGAGGCCGGTGAAGCCGGCGGTGTGGGCGACCCGGTCGTTCATGGCCCGTCCGTGGAAGGCGCAGAACTGCGTCGAGGTGTCGATCGCGCCGGCCCACTGGTGGCTGAAGCGCAGACCCTCCAGCTGCGGGAAGGTGGTGAGGAAGTGCTCGGCCAGGCGACGGTAGGTCTCCGGGCGGTGCTCGTACGACGGCCGGACCTTGCGCCCGTAGTGGTAGATCGCGTCGTACCCGCCCCACAGGATGCGGTTGTCGCGGCTGAGCCGGTAGTAGTGGAACTGGTTGGCCATGTCGCCGATGCCCTGGCGGCCCTCCCAGCCGATCGACGCGAGCTGGTCGGCGTTCAGCGGCTCGGTCATCAGGGCGTAGTCGTAGACCGGCACGGTGTGCATCCGGTAGCGCGCGAGCAGGCTCGGGAACACGTTGGTGGCCAGCGCGACGCGGCGGGCGGTGACGATCCCGGTCTCGGTGGTGACCCGGACCGGACCTCGCGTGCCGTCGCCGTCGATGCCCGTCGCTCGCGTGCCCTCGAAGATCTCGACGCCGAGCTCGGCCGCCACGCGGGCCAGCTCCTGGGCCAGCTTGGCGGGGTGGACCAGCGCGACGTCGGGGTCGAGCGCGCCCGCGAGGTACGTCGGGCTGGCGACCATCCGCCTCAGATCGTCGGCCTCGATGACGTCCGCACCGCTGGCGCGCAGGTCCTCGACCTGGTGCGGCTCGATGGCCACGTCCAGCTCACCGGTGCGCTCGTAGTCGCAGTCCATCGCGAAGTGCCCGACGGTCGCCTCGATCGCGTCCAGGTTGGCGACCCCGAGCCGCTCCAGCTCGTCGTACTGGTCCGGCCAGCGGGACCGGCCGTTCTCCTCGCCGTGCGTGATGCTCGCAGCGCAGAACCCGCCGTTGCGCCCCGACGCCGCCCAGCCGATCCGCGCGGCCTCGACCAGCACGACCCGCCGGTCGGGCTCGCGCTGCTTGGCGACCACAGCGGTCCACAGGCCGGTGTAGCCGCCGCCGACGACCAGCAGGTCGGTGTCGATCGCCTTGCGCAGCGGCGGGTGGGCGGGCCGCTGCGCCAGGTCGTCGATCCAGAAGCAGCCGTCCCGCACGTCGGCGAGCGCGTGGTCGACGACGGCGCGGTCGACCGTCGTGCGGGAGAAGACGGTCCCCGGGGCGGTGGCGCTCACGACGCCTTCTCGCCGGCGACCCAGGTCGCCTTGACGCGCAGCTTGCTGATCGACGTCACCGGGACGGTGCGCAGGTTGCCCGAGAGCATGATCGCGTCGAAGCGCTTGCCGACCTCCAGCGAGCCGGTGCGCTTCTGCAGGCCCAGCAGGGCAGCGGTGTTGAGGGTGTGGACGCGGATCGCCTCCGTGAGGGTGATCCGCTGGTCCGCACCGAGCGGCGCGTCGTACTTCGTGCCCTCGGTGGGCTCGGCCGTGCGGGTGACCGCGCGCTCGAGCTGGGCCATCGGGTTGAGGTCGTCGACCGGGAAGTCCGAGCCGTTCGCGAGGCGCGCGCCGGCGTCGAGGAGCGAGCGCCACGGGTACATCCGCTGCCACCGCTCGGTGCCGATGAACCGCTTGAGGGCGTCCATCGTGTACGGGTCGCGCTCGGCCCACTGCGTCGCGACCGCCGGGATCACGTCGAGCTTCGCGAACCTGCGGTAGTCGGCCGGGTCGACCAGCTGGGCGTGGGCGACGATGTGGCGCGGGCCGTCCTTGCCGTTGCGCTTGCGGGCGTAGGCGACCGCGTCGAGCGCCTGCCGGGTCGCGCCGTCGCCGATGGCGTGCAGGTGCACCTGCCAGCCCGCCTTGTCGAGCGCGGCGACGACCTTGTCCAGCCGCTTCTGCTTGACCCGGACCGGGCCTCGGGTCGGGCCGGGGACCCACTTCCCGTGCTTGTTGCGGACCAGGTACGGCTTCAGCAGCTGCGCGGTCTGGTTGGGGTACTCGATGACGCCGTCGACGAAGATCTCGCCGACCGCGGTGATCCGGAAGCCGGGGCCCTCGTACTTCTCCTTGAGTGCCTCGATCCGGGCCAGGGTGCCGGGCAGGTCGGCGTACGCGTCGTTGGCGTCGAGGTCGAGCGAGGCCCGCACCAGGCCGGGCAGCTCGTGCCGGTCGGCGAGGTACTTCCACGCCTGGAGGTCGGTCTCGTCGAGCAGCTGGGGCTGGTACGCCGTCAGGCCGTTCGCGGTGACGTAGGCGAGGGTCTCGCGCAGGCCCTTGACCCGCTCGGCCAGCGGCGCGGGCGGGATCTTGCCGGCCACCAGGCCGATCGCGGTGTCCTCCTTGAGGTAGCCGGTCGGCTCTCCCTGGCCGTCGCGGACGATCACGCCGCCCTGCGGGTCCGGCGTGCTCGCCGAGACGCCTGCCACGGCGAGCGCCTTGCTGTTGACCAGCGCGTTGTGGCCGTCGTCGGAGAACACGAAGATGGGCCGGTCGGTGTCGAGCGCGTCGAGGATCGCCTTGGTCGGCACCGTGCCGGCCGGCTTCATGCCGGGCAGGTCCCAGTTGACGACCGAGAGCCAGTCGGCGGCCGTCTTGCCGGCCGCCTTGTCGTCGTCGAGGCACTTCTGGATCCGGGCCTGGGTCTCGGGGACCGTGAGGTACGCGTAGTCGAGGTCGCACACGGGCAGTCGCGGGCTCAGGTGGATGTGCCCGTCCTCGATCCCGGGCATCAGGGTGCGGCCCTGGAGGTCGACGACCTTCGTGGTCTTGCCGACGAAGCGGCGCACGCCCGCGTCGGAGCCGACGTAGACGATCTTCCCGTCGCGTACGGCGACCGCCTCGGCCGGCGTACCGGTCGGGGTCTCGACGGAGCCGTGCCGCAGCACCAGGTCGGCCCGCGCGGTCGCGGCGGCGGCCGCGCCCGTCGTCGGGGTCGTGGTGACCAGGGTGGCCGCGATCGTGGCAGCGGCGAGCAGTGCGAGGCGCATGGGCAGTACCGTGGGTGATTAATCCATTAATCACAAGGGGTCCACGGAAATGAAGCCGACGATCCTCGACGTCGCCCGGGCCGCCGGGGTGTCGGTCGCGACCGTGTCCAACGCCCTCAACGGCACCGGCCGGGCCTCGACCGCGACCCGCGCCCGGGTGCGCGAGGTGGCCGCGACGATGGGCTACCGCCCCAATGCCGCAGGCCGCACGCTGCGCACCGGCCGCACGGGCGTCCTGGCCCTGGCGGTGACCACCTTCGGCGAGCAGACCTGGAACTTCGCGGAGATCACCTACTACGCCCACATGGTCGCCGCGGCGACGTCCGCCGCCCACGCCCACGGGTACGCCCTGACCGTGCTGCCGGCCAGCCTCGACGCCGACGGCTGGCACGCCGTGGCCGCCGACGGCGTGGTCCTGCTCGACTCCCCGGAGGGCGACCCCGCGGCCCAGGTGCTGCGGGCCCGCGGCATCCCGATCGCCTTCGACGGCCGGCCCCACGAGCTCGGTCCCCTCGACTCCTGGGTCGACAACGACCACGCCGCCACCATGGCGAAGGTCGTGGCCCACCTCCGCGAGCAGGGCGCCCGGCGGATCGCACTGCTCGCCCAGAACACCTCCGACCACTACACGCGCGACTGCGTCGCGGCGTACCGGTCCCAGGTGCGCCGGCCCCGGATCGCCCTCACCGACAGCACGGACCCGGTCGGGCGCGCCGAGGCCGAAGAGCTGCTGCGGGACGGGGCCGACGCCGTCTACAGCCTGCTCGACGACAGCGGGCGCGGCATCGTCGCGGCCGCGGAGGCGCTCGGCCTCCGGGTTCCCGACGACGTCCTCGTGGTCACGGCGAGCGAGGACCCGACGTACGCCTCGACCTCGCCGCCGGTCAGCACCGTCTCGCTGCGCCCCGCCGACACGATCAGCGCCGCGGTCGACGCGCTCGCCGCGACCCTGGCCGGGAGGCCGCCGACGGTCCGCGCGGATCTCGCGACAGACCTGGTGGTCCGGGCGTCGTCCACGCGCCACCGGCCCTGACGCGCGCCGTCCTCCCCGAGCGGAGCTGGTCCGCGAGCCCGCTTCAGCCTCCGGCTCCCCCTTCGTCGTCCCAGACACTCGTGGCGAAGGGCGAGGCATCGTGCGAGTGCCGGCGCGCGGTCGCGAGCAGGTCCGTCGCGGAGCGGCTGTTCCGCTCGTCAGCCGCCTGCGCCATCAGCGTCTGTGCGACCTCGGCGTCGACGTCGCTGGGAATCACGAGCAGGCGCAGCCGCTCTCCCGAGCCCATGACGACCACCATCAGGTGGGTGTCGTCGTTGGGGAAGGATCCCACCTTGACCATGCCCCGGCTCGCCATGATCTGGCGCACGGACGGCTCGCCGGCGATGGCGTTCCAGTCCGGTCGCGAGAACAGCAGCCTGGACGGCCGTCCGACGATGCCCGGGAAGTGGTCGACCAGGTCGGCGCACTCGACCTGGAGGTCGCGCGACTGCGGCCACCATGCTCCGTCGAGCGGTCGTGACGGGAACCCGCTGTCGAGCCGAATCCTCAGCGGGACGCGGGCGGTGGTGGGCTGGTTCGATTCGGTCGGCGTGGTCATGACGTCCCTCCCTGTGATGGCTTGTCGGCCCGGTGGGACCGTCCTCGCGCCCGCAGCACGGCACCGACCTGGCGCAGGTGCCGGAGCCCGGATCCGTACGACGCGAGGAGCGTCGCCTCGGCGTACGGGATGTCGCGCTCCCGGCAGTGCTGGCGCACGATCGGTGCGGCCAGCCGGAGGTTGGGCCGCGGCATGCTCGGGAACAGGTGGTGCTCGATCTGGAGGTTCAGGCCGCCGAGCGCGAGGTCGAGGAAGGGACCGCCCCGGATGTTGCGGGAGCACACCACCTGCCGGAGCAGGGGGTCCGCGCTCTGCTCTGCCGTGGGGGCGGGCATGCCCTTGTGCGACGGCGCGAAGGAGCAGCCCAGGTAGACACCGAACAGGGCTTGGTGGACGAGGACGAACACGATGCCCTGCACCAGGCTGAGCGTGCTGAGGACCAGCCCGACGTACAGGGCCACGTAGCCGACGGCGAGCGCGGCCTCGACGGGTCGGTTCCGGATCCCGGGCCGGAGGAGGGCGCGCGCTCCCTCGACGCGTAGGTTGAACGCCTCGAGCGTCAGCAGGGGGAAGAACAGCAGGGCCTGGTGCCGGGTCAGCCAACCCGCTGCCCCGTCGCGGGCACCGGCCTGCGACGGATCGAAGACGAACACCCCGGGAGCGACGTCCGGATCCGTCTCCAGGTCGTTGGGGTGCGCGTGGTGGGCATCGTGCTTGGCCACCCACCACCCGTAGCTGAGGCCGTTGAGCAGGTTGCCGAGCACCAGGCAGAGCACCGTCGTGGCACGACGGCCCCGGACGACCTGGCGGTGGGCGGCGTCGTGGGAGAGGAACGCGATCTGCGTCGACACCACGGCGAAGGCGGGAGCCAGGGCCACTGCCCACCACGAGTCCCGCAGCGCCACGAGGGCCAGGACGAGCGCGGCCAGGCATCCCAGGTCGAGGGCGCCGAGCCCGAGGTAGTAGCCGGGTCTAGGGTGGAGGAGTCCTCGATGCCGGACCTCACGTACCAGCTCGCCGTAGTCACTGCGCGGCAGCGGATGCACCGAATCGGTGATGGACATGACACTCCCGGCTGCTCGCAGATGGCGCCGCCGGGGTCCGAGGTGGCTTTGAATTCGAGACTACTCCTGCGGCCCGAGGGGCGAAAGCGTGCGGACGACGACGCAGATCCTCGCTGCGATCAGCGCCGCTGACGGCACCGGGCGATCGCTTCCCGAGCTGCTGTGCGCCGACTGCGCCCGGTCCCTGGACCTGGCCGGCGCCGGCATCACGCTGATGAACGACGACGGGCACCAGGCGGTGGTCGGTACGTCGGGACCGCTCGCCTCCCGGCTCGAGGACCTGCAGTTCGACCTCGGCGAGGGACCGAGCCTGGATGCGTCGCGCACCAACCGGATCGTCAGCAACGACGACCTCGGCAGGGCCGCCCTGGCCCGCTGGCCCGCGTTCGCTTCGTCCGCGCTGGCGGCCGGGATCAGGGCCGTGACCGCGCTGCCGCTCCAGGTGGACGGCGTCCGGCTCGGCAGCCTGTGCCTCTACCGGTCGGCCCCGGGGAGCCTGGACGCCGACCGGACCACGGCGGCCCGTGCCTACGGCGCCGCCGCGGTCGCCGTCCTGCTCCACCTGCAGGACCAGGTGTGGCCACAGGGCACGCTGCACCCCGAGCTCGGCCGGCCGGTGACGTACCGCGCCGTGATCCACCAGGCGACCGGCTTCCTCTCGGTCACGGCCTCGGTCGGCATGGCCGAGGCGCTGCTGCTGATGCGCGCCCATGCGTTCGCCGCGGAGGAGTCCCTGGTGCACGTCGCCCGCGAGATCCTGGCGGGGCGACTCCGGATCCATCCTGAGGAGAACGAGGAATGATTGTGTACAGGCACCGGCGTCCCGCGCCGGTCCGGACCCACGAGGTGCGATCGCGATGACGAACGACCAACGGCTCACCCGCGTGTTCGTCGAGCTCGCCGACACGCTGGTCGACGAGTTCGACGCCCTTGACTTCCTCTCGACGCTCACCGAACGGAGCGTCGAGCTCCTGGACGCCGATGCCGCGGGCGTGATCCTGATCGACGCTCGCGGGGTCCTGCACGTCGTCGCCTCGACGAGCGACCGGGCACAGCTCCTCGAGCTCCTCGAGCTCCAGAACGACGAGGGCCCGTGCCTCGAGTGCCTCGAGACCGGGCGAGCGGTCGTCAACGTGGGGGGCGAGCAGGCCCGCTCCCGGTGGCCACGGTTCAGCACCGCGCTCGCGGAGGTCGGCTTCCAGTCCGCGCACGCCATCCCCCTGCGCCTGCGGGACTCCGTCGTCGGTGCGATGAACCTGTTCTGCACCACCGACGCCCGGCTGAGCGACGACGACGTGGCGGTCGGTCAGGCCCTCGCCGACATCGCCACCATCGGCCTCCTCCAGGAGCGCGCGGTCCGCCAGTCCGGGTTGATCGCCGAGCAGCTCCAGACCGCCCTCGACAACCGGGTGCTGGTCGAGCAGGCCAAGGGTGTCCTGATGGCGAGTGCCGGCGTCGACGTCGACGTGGCCTTCCAGATGATGCGGGGCTACAGCCGTCGCAACAACCTCCCGGTCAAGGATGTCGCGCGACGGGTGGTCGATCGCTCGCTCACGGGCAACCAGCTCACTCTCTCCTGAGACCGGGCCGGCCCGGTCCCCGGCGTCACTCGTCCGTCCGATCGACGCTGGCGGACGGCGCCGCAGTCTGGTAGACAGGACGGCACCGACCCGCCCGGACCCCGCGAGTCCTCCGCGCAGCGCTTCTTGGGGGGTCCATGTCGTCGTCCGTCGTTCCACTTCCGTCCGCCCCGGCTGCGGTGCGTCCACGAGGCGATGCCGTGTCCGTCGGCCGTCCGCGCCCGATGCGCATCACGATCATCGACCACCACACGCTCTTCGCCGACTCGCTCGCACTGACCCTCGAGTGCGAGGGGTTCATCGTCAGCTCCGTCGAGCTCGCTGAGCGTGACGCCTCCCTCGCGAGCGTGCTCGCCGCCGGGCTGCGGAGCGCCGGGCGGCTCGTGCTGCTCGAGCAGACCCTCGGCCGGGCCGGCAACGGCCTGCGCCTGATCGCGCCGCTGACCGCCTCGGGAGCATCCGTCGTGCTGCTCACCGAGTCCCGGGACCGCCTCCTCTGGGGTGAGGCCGTGCGGCAGGGGGCCAAGGACGTGCTGCACAAGACGTGCTCGCTGGCCCAGGTGATCACGACCGCGCGACGAGTGCGTGACGGCCTGCCCCTGATGCCGGCCGAGCAGAGGGCGACGCTGGTCTTCGGTGCGCTCGCCGATCGGGAGGAGACGCAGGCGATCCGCACCCGACTGGACCTCCTGACCCCGTGCGAGAGCGAGATCCTGGGAGCGTTGATGCGCGGCGACCAGGTGCGGGACATCGCCAGGGCACGCGTGGTCGTCGAGGCGACGGTCCGCAGTCAGATCAAGTCGATCCTCGCAAAGCTCGAGATGTCGTCGCAGCTTGCGGCCGTCGGCGCGGCCCACCGCGTGGCCTGGAGGCCGCCACCGCCCTGACCCGGGCCTCGGGCAGAATCGGTGATCGTGCAGCTGCGCCACGTCACCGGCTCGATCGCGGACTTCCACGCCCGGGTGATCCCGGACGACCTCGCCGAGGCGGAGGTGTGGTCCTTCGAGCCCTCGGCCCCGGCCCTGGTCCTCGGCAGCGCCCAGGACCACACCACCGCTTCCGCGGAGGCGACGGCAGCCGCCCACGTCGACGTCGTACGACGCCGCAGCGGCGGCGGTGCCGTCCACGTCGACCCGGCCCGCTCGGTGTGGATCGACGTCGTGGTGCCGCGGCACGACGAGCGGTGGAGCGACGACGTGCGGCAGTCGGTGTTCTGGCTCGGGGAGGCGTGGCAGCGGGCGCTGGCACGCCTCGGGATCTCCTCCGAGCTCTACCGCGGCGGGCTCGAGCAGACGCCGTGGGGCCGGCTGGTCTGCTTCGCGGCGCTCGGGCCGGGCGAGGTGCTCGTCGAGGGCCGCAAACTGGTCGGGATCTCGCAGCGGCGCACCAAGGCCGGCGCGCGGTTCCAGTGCATCGCCTACGACCGCTGGGACCCGTACGACGTCCTCGACCTGCTCGACCTGACCGACGCCGACCGGACGGCTGCCGGCGCGGACCTGGTCGAGCGGGCCACCGGCGTCGGGCCTCGGCTGGCCGAGCTGCGGGAGGCGGTCCTCGAGGAGTTGTCGGGCGGCGCTTGAGGTTTCGCGGGGACTTCCTGACTGGAACTGGCGCTTCTTGGCCGTTGCACCGGCCAGGAAGCGTGGGAATCACCTCCGAGGAGGTGATTCCCACACCCCCACTACCCATGCGCTGAGAACATGGGTGCCATGGAGCTGGACACCATCCGCGCATTCCTCGCCGTGGCCGACGGCAGCACCGTGACCGAGACGGCCGAGCAGGTCCACCGCACCCAGCCCGCCGTGTCGCGGGCCCTGGCCCGGCTCGAGCGCGAGGTCGGCACGCCGTTGTTCCAGCGCGTCGGGCGCGGACTGGTGCTGACGCCGGCCGGGCGCGAGCTGGCCGTGCACGCGCGGGAGACCGTCGAGTCCTACGAACGCGGGGTGCGCTCGGTGCAGGACATCACCGCGCCGGACGGCGGCTTCGTACCGGTCGCCTTCCTGCACACGCTCGGCACCTGGCTGGTGCCCGAGCTGATCCGCGAGTTCCGCGCCAAGCGTCCCCAGGTGCGCTTCGACCTGCGCCAGCACGGCGACGAGGGACTGATCGACGACCTGCTCGGCGGCGCGGTCGACCTCGCCATCACCGGCGACAGGCCGGAGCTCCCGCAGCTCGAGAGCCGGCGGCTGTTCCTCGAGCCGCTGCGGCTCGTCGTACCTCCCGACCATCCGCTCGCGCGTCGGCGCACCGCGCGCCTGCGTGACGTCCAGGACGAGCAGTTCATCGTGCTCAAGCCCGGCTTCAGCCTGCGGACGGTCACCGAGGACCTCTGCGCCGAGGTCGGCTTCGCACCGCGGATCGGGTTCGAGGGCGAGGAGGTCGAGACCCTGCGCGGCCTCGTGTCCGCGGGCCTCGGTGTCGCGCTGCTCCCCGAGCCGCGGGGCGGCGCCTCCCCCGCCGCACCCTCCATCCGGCTCAAGGACGTGCGCGCGTCCCGCGAGATCGGGCTGGCCTGGGTCCGCGACCGCAGCCTGCCGCCGGCCTCCGCCCACTTCCGCGAGCACGTGCTGCGGGCCAGCCGGAAGATCCATGTCGGCGATGCATAGATCAACCAAAAACTAGGCATTGGACGCATTCCAGCCGAGGACCTGAGGATGGTGACGGCCATCACCACCGACCCGAGGACCTCTGTTGACCGACATCGATCCTGCCGAGACCCAGGAGTGGCGCGACGCGCTCGCCGCCGTCCTGGAGTTCGAGGGCGAGGCGCGCACGAAGTACCTGCTCGACCAGGTGCTCGAGGAGGCCCAGCGCCTCGGCTCGCGCGTGCCGTTCGTGGCGACCACGCCGTACGTCAACACCGTCCCGGCCGACGACGAGCCCGCCCACCCGGGTGACCGCGCGGTCGAGCACCGGATCCGCTCCGCGATCCGCTGGAACGCGCTCGCCATGGTGCTGCGCGCCAACAAGGACTCGACCGAGCTCGGCGGCCACCTCGCCAGCTTCCAGTCCGCCGCGACCCTGTACGACGTCGGCTTCCAGCACTTCTGGCACGCCCCGACCGAGAAGCACGGCGGCGACCTGGTCTACGTCCAGGGCCACCTCTCCCCCGGCATCTACGCCCGCGCCTTCCTCGAGGGCCGGCTCACCGAGGCCCAGCTCGACAGCTTCCGCCAGGAGACGGGCGGCAACGGGCTGTCGTCGTACCCGCACCCCTGGCTGATGCCGGACTTCTGGCAGTTCCCGACGGTCTCGATGGGCCTCGGCCCCCTGATGGCGATCTACCAGGCCCGCTTCCTCAAGTACCTCCACGCGCGCGGCCTCGCCGACACCGCCGGCCGCAAGGTCTGGGCCTTCCTCGGCGACGGCGAGACCGACGAGCCCGAGTCGCTCGGCGCGATCTCGATGGCCGCGCGGGAGAAGCTCGACAACCTGGTCTTCGTCGTCAACTGCAACCTGCAGCGCCTCGACGGCCCGGTGCGTGGCAACGGCAAGATCATCCAGGAGCTCGAGGGCGTCTTCCGCGGCGCCGGCTGGAACGTGATCAAGGTGATCTGGGGCTCCGGCTGGGACGAGCTGCTCGCCAAGGACACCACCGGTGCGCTCAAGCGGCGGATGATGGAGTGCGTCGACGGCGAGTACCAGACCTTCAAGTCGAAGGACGGCGCCTACGTCCGCGAGCACTTCTTCGGTGTCGACCCCGAGCTCGCGCAGATGGTGGCCGGCTGGAGCGACGACGAGATCTGGCGGCTCACCCGCGGCGGCCACGACCCGCAGAAGGTGTACGCCGCCTACGCGGCCGCGAACGCCCACGCCGGCACGCCCACGGTGATCCTGGCCAAGACGGTCAAGGGCTACGGCCTCGGCGCGGCCGGCGAGGCGATGAACATCAGCCACCAGGCCAAGAAGGTCGCCGAGCCCGCACTGCGCGCCTTCCGCGACCGGTTCTCCATCCCGATCGCCGACGAGCAGCTGCTCGACCTGCCCTACCTCTCCTTCCCGGAGGGCTCGGAGGAGCACGCCTACCTGCACGCGCGACGCAAGGAGCTCGGCGGCTACCTGCCGCTGCGCCGCGAGAAGTCGACCGCGCTGGAGGTCCCCGGGGTCGAGGCGTTCGGCCAGCTGACCGGCTCCAACGGCCGCGCCATCTCCACCACCATGGCCTTCGTCCAGATCCTGACGAAGCTGCTGCGCGACAAGGAGATCGGCAAGCGGGTCGTCCCGATCGTCCCCGACGAGGCGCGCACCTTCGGCATGGAGGGCCTGTTCCGGCAGGTCGGCATCTTCTCGCAGAGCGGCCAGCTGTACACGCCCGAGGACGCCGACCAGCTGATGTTCTACAAGGAGGACGCCAGCGGCCAGATCCTCCAGGAGGGCATCAACGAGGCGGGCGCGATGTCGTCGTGGATCGCCGCCGCGACGTCGTACTCCAGCAACGACACCGCGATGATCCCGTTCTACATCTACTACTCGATGTTCGGGTTCCAGCGGATCGGCGACCTCGCCTGGGCTGCCGGCGACATGCGCGCCCGCGGCTTCCTGCTCGGCGGCACCGCCGGCCGGACCACGCTCAACGGCGAGGGCCTCCAGCACGAGGACGGCCACAGCCACCTGCAGGCCGCGATGATCCCCAACTGCGTGGCCTACGACCCGACGTACGCCTACGAGCTGGCGGTCATCGTCGCCGACGGCCTGCGCCGGATGTACGCCGAGCAGGAGGACGTCTTCTACTACCTGACCCTGATGAACGAGAACTACGAGCACCCGCCGATGCCCGAGGGCGTCACCGACGGGATCCTCCGGGGCATGTACCTGCTGCAGCCCGGCAAGGGCCGCGGCGCCGCGAAGGTCGACCTGCTCGGCTCGGGCACCATCCTGCGCGAGGTGCTCGCCGCGGCCGAGCTGCTCGCCAAGGACTTCAAGGTCAAGGCCGACGTGTGGAGCGTGCCCAGCTTCACCGAGCTGCGCCGCGACGGCCTGGCCACCGAGCGGTGGAACACGCTGCACCCGCTGGAGGAGCCGCGGACGTCGTACGTCGCGCAGTGCCTCGCCGGACGGAGCGGGACCGTGGTCGCGGCGACCGACTACATGAAGGCGTACGCCGACCAGATCCGCGGCTTCGTGCCCGGCGGCTACACCGCGCTCGGCACCGACGGCTTCGGCCGCTCCGACTACCGCCGCAACCTGCGCCGGCACTTCGAGGTGGACCGGCACTTCATCGCCGTCACCGCCCTGCGCCGCCTTGCCGACGAGGGCGTCGTCACCCCCGACGTCGTCGCCGAGGCGATCGAGAAGTACGGCATCGACCCCGACCGGGCCGACCCGGCCCACGCGTGAGGACAGCAACAGTGGACATCAAGGTTCCCGACATCGGCGACTTCTCCGACGTACCCGTCATCGAGGTGCTCGTCGCCCCCGGCAGCGTCGTGCGCGCCGAGGACCCGCTCATCACCCTGGAGACCGACAAGGCCACCATGGAGGTGCCCTCGCCCGTCGACGGCACCATCGTGTCGGTCTCGGTGAAGGTCGGTGACACCGTCAGCCAGGGCACGGTGATCGCGGTGGCGGAGACGGCTGCCGCTCCGGCCGCTCCGGCCGCGCCCGCCGAGGCTCCCGCCGAGCAAGCGCCCGCTCCGGTGGCCGTACCGGAGGCGGTCGAGGTACCGGAGCCGGCGACGGCCGGCTCCGAGGACGGCCTGCGGGCCACCCCCCTGGTACGACGCCTCGCCCGCGAGCTCGACGTCGATCTCACCACGGTGACCGGCAGCGGCCCCAAGGGCCGGGTCACCAAGCAGGACCTGCTCACCCACTACGACCGCAGCGTCGCACCGGCGGCAGCCGGAACCCCCGCAAGTACGGGGATCCCGCCGGTGCCGGAGGTGGACTTCTCGAAGTTCGGCCCGGTCCGCCGCGTGCCCCTGTCGCGGATCAAGAAGATCTCCGGCCCGCACCTGCAGCGGTCCTGGCTCAACGTCCCGCACGTCACCCACTGCGACGAGGCCGACATCACCGACCTCGACGTCTACCGCCGCGAGCTCGACGAGGCCGCGAAGGCCGACGGGTACCGGGTGACCCTGCTCAGCTTCCTGCTCAAGGCCGCGGCCGCGGCGCTGCGCACGTACCCCGAGGTCAACAGCTCGCTGTCCGGCGACGAGCTCGTGCTCAAGGACTACGTGCACGTCGGCGTCGCCGTCGACACCCCCGGCGGTCTGGTCGTCCCGGTCGTGCGCGACGTCGACCGCAAGGGCATCCTCGAGATCAGCCGCGACCTCGCCGACCTCTCGTCCCGGGCCCGCGACGGCAAGCTGACCGCGACCGACATGCAGGGCGCGACGTTCACGATCAGCAGCCTCGGCGGCATCGGCGGCACGGCGTTCACGCCGATCGTCAACGCGCCCGAGGTCGCGATCCTCGGCGTCGTACGCTCGAAGACGGCACCCGTCTGGGACGGCGAGACCTTCGTCCCCCGGCTGATGGTGCCGCTGTGCCTGTCCTACGACCACCGGGTGATCGACGGTGCGCTGGCCGCACGGTTCACCGCGCACCTCGCCCACCTGGCCGCCGACGTACGCCGTCTCTCGCTCTAGCCTGCAGGAGTCCCGATGTTCTCGAAGGTCCTGGTCGCCAACCGTGGCGAGATCGCGATCCGCGCGTTCCGTGCGGCGTACGAGCTGGGAGCGGCGACCGTCGCCGTGTTCCCGCACGAGGACCGGGGCTCCGAGCACCGGTTGAAGGCCGACGAGGCCTACGAGATCGGCGAGCGCGGCCACCCGGTGCGCAGCTACCTCGACCCGGACGCGATCGTGGCGGCGGCGGTGGCGTGCGGAGCCGACGCGATCTACCCGGGCTACGGCTTCCTGTCGGAGAACCCGGCACTGGCCGAGGCCTGTACGGCGGCCGGCATCACCTTCGTCGGTCCGTCGGCCGAGGTGCTCACCCTGACCGGCAACAAGGCGCGGGCCATCGCGGCGGCCAAGGCGGCCGGCGTACCCACGCTGTCGTCGGTGGACCCGTCCACGGACGTCGACGCCCTGCTCGCGGCGGCCGAGGCGATCCCGGCGCCGCTGTTCGTCAAGGCCGTCGCCGGTGGTGGCGGTCGCGGCATGCGCCGGGTCGACGACCGGGCGCAGCTGCGCGAGGCTATCGAGACCTGCATGCGCGAGGCCGAGGGCGCGTTCGGCGACCCGACCGTCTTCATCGAGCAGGCCGTCGTCGACCCACGGCACATCGAGGTGCAGATCCTGGCCGACGCGGTCGGCAACGTCATCCACCTCTTCGAGCGGGACTGCTCGGTGCAGCGGCGGCACCAGAAGGTCGTCGAGATCGCTCCGGCGCCCGGGCTGGACCCGGAGCTGCGCGAGCGGATGTGCGCCGACGCGGTGCGGTTCGCCCGCGAGATCGGCTACTCGTGCGCCGGCACGGTGGAGTTCCTGCTCGACCCGGCCGGCAACTACGTGTTCATCGAGATGAACCCGCGGATCCAGGTCGAGCACACGGTCACCGAGGAGGTCACCGACGTCGACCTGGTCCAGGCCCAGCTGCGGATCGCGTCGGGCGAGACCCTCGCCGACCTCGGGCTGTCGCAGGACACGGTGCGGCTGCGGGGTGCGGCGCTGCAGTGCCGGATCACGACCGAGGACCCCGCGAACGGGTTCCGTCCCGACACGGGCACCATCACGGCGTACCGCTCCCCGGGTGGGGCGGGCGTCCGCATCGACGGCGGTACGACGTTCACCGGCGCCGAGGTCAGCCCGCACTTCGACTCCCTGCTGGCCAAGCTGACCTGCCGCGGCCGCACCTTCGAGGACGCCGTCGCGCGGGCCCGGCGGGCGGTGGCCGAGTTCCGGATCCGTGGCGTGGCCACCAACATCCCCTTCCTGCAGGCGCTGCTCGACGACCCGGACTTCGCGGCCGCCGCCTCGGGGTCCGTCACCACGTCCTTCATCGAGACGCACCCGCAGCTGCTGACCGCCCGCGCGTCGGGCGACCGCGGCACGCGGCTGCTCACCTACCTGGCCGACGTGACGGTCAACCAGCCGCACGGCGCCATCCCGATCTCGGTGGCCCCGGCGGCCAAGCTGCCGTCGCTCGATCTGGCGGCCGCCGTGCCGGACGGCTCGCGGCAGCGACTGCTCGCGGTCGGCCCGGAGGCGTTCGCAGCGGAGCTGCGTTCCCGGTCGGGCGTGGCGGTCACCGACACCACCTTCCGCGACGCCCACCAGTCGCTGCTCGCCACGCGGGTGCGGACCCATGACCTCGTCGGCGTGGCCGGGCACGTCGCCCGGATGACGCCCGAGCTGTGGTCGCTGGAGTGCTGGGGCGGGGCGACGTACGACGTCGCGCTGCGCTTCCTCTCCGAGGACCCGTGGGACCGGCTGGCCAAGCTGCGCGCGGCCGTCCCGAACATCTGCCTGCAGATGCTGCTGCGAGGCCGCAACACGGTCGGCTACACGCCGTACCCGACCGCCGTCACGGACGCCTTCGTCGAGGAGGCCGCCGCCACCGGCATCGACGTGTTCCGGATCTTCGACGCGCTCAACGACGTCGAGCAGATGCGGCCCGCCATCGACGCGGTCCGGGCCACCGGCACCTCGGTCGCGGAGGTGGCGCTCTGCTACACCGGCGACCTGTCGTCGCCGGCCGAGGACCTGTACACCCTCGACTACTACCTGCGCCTGGCCGAGAAGATCGTCGACGCCGGCGCGCACGTGCTGGCGATCAAGGACATGGCCGGGCTGCTCCGGGCGCCCGCCGCGACCACGTTGGTGACGGCGCTGCGCGAGCGGTTCGACCTGCCGGTGCACCTGCACACCCACGACACGGCCGGCGGCCAGCTCGCCACGCTCACCGCCGCGATCGCGGCCGGTGTCGACGCGGTTGATGCCGCGACCGCGTCGATGGCCGGCACCACCTCCCAGCCGCCGCTGTCCTCGCTGATCGCGGCCACCGACCACTCGGAGCGCTCGACCGGCCTGTCGCTGTCGGCCGTGAACGCGCTGGAGCCCTACTGGGAGGCGGTGCGCCGCCTCTACGCGCCCTTCGAGTCCGGGCTCCCGGCCCCGACCGGTCGGGTGTACCGCCACGAGATCCCCGGCGGTCAGCTCTCCAACCTGCGCCAGCAGGCGATCGCGCTGGGCCTCGGCGAGAAGTTCGAGCAGGTCGAGGACATGTACGCCGCCGCCAACGACATCCTCGGCCGCGTCCCCAAGGTCACCCCGTCGTCGAAGGTGATCGGCGACCTGGCCCTCGCGCTCGTCGCCGCGGGCGCGGACCCGGTGGCGTTCGCGGCCGACCCGTCGTCGTACGACATCCCGGCGTCGGTCATCGGCTTCCTCCACGGCGAGCTCGGCGACCCGCCCGGCGGCTGGCCCGAGCCGTTCCGCTCCCGCGCGATCGAGGGCCGCCCGTGGACCCCGCCGGCCTCCTCGCTCTCGGACGAGGACGAGGCCGGCCTGGCCTCCGCCTCGACTGATCGCCGCGGCACCCTGAACGAGCTGCTCTTCCCCGGCCCGACCCGGGAGTACGCCGAGGCGCGGGCCCGCTGGGGCGACCTGTCCGTCGTACCCACCGCCGAGTTCCTCTACGGCCTCCAGCCCGAGACCGAGCACGCCGTCGACATCGACGAGGGCAAGCGCCTCCTCGTCGCGCTCGAGGCGATCAGCGAGCCCGACGAGCGCGGCTACCGCACCGTGCTGGCCCGCCTCAACGGCCAGATCCGCCCCATCTCCGTGCGCGACCGCTCCGTGTCCGCCGAGGTCGCTGCCGCCGAGAAGGCCGACCCCACGAAGCCCGGCCACGTCGCGGCCCCCTTCCAGGGCGTCGTCACCGTCACCGTCGCCGAGGGCGACGAGATCGCCGCCGGCGACACGGTCGCCACCATCGAGGCGATGAAGATGGAGGCGTCGATCACCGCGCCCGTGGCCGGGGTCGTGCAGCGGCTGGCGTTCAGCGGGACGCACGCCGTCGACGGGGGCGACCTGGTCCTCGAGCTGGGCTGAGCCTGGTCACGCGCGCAGGCGACCTCGCTCGACCAGGGTCCGCCGGGCGAGCACGATCCAGCAGCCGATCGCGCCCGTCGACAGCAGGGCCGGCACCCAGTGGTCGAGCAGCGAGGACGCAGCGACGGCCGCCCCGAACGCCGTCAGGTTCAGCACCACGTCGTAGACGGGAGCGACGAACGCGCGGTTCAGGACGTGCGCCACGGCGATGACGAGGCCGCAGCAGAAGGAGACCGACAACAGGAGGCTGACCACGTCGGCCATTGTCGCGAACGGACCCGAACGCACCCGAATGCTCGCGCTGTCGGTCTCCGCCCGAGGTCGAGTCGCCTAGCCTCTCGCCATGAGTGACATCGACACCATCGTCGTCGGGGCGGGTGTCGCGGGCCTGACCGCGACCCGACTCCTGGCCGCCGCCGGGCAACGCGTCGTCGTGCTCGAGGCGCGCGACCGCATCGGCGGGCGGACGCACTCGCAGCGGAGCGGGGGCATCGTGACGGACCTCGGCGCCTCGTGGATCCACGGCATCGACGACAACCCGCTGTTCGCCGCGGCCCGGGCCTTCGGCATGCCGACCGTGGAGCTCACCGTCGGCAGCTACCAGCCCGACAGCCGCCCGATCGCCTACTACGACCCCGACGGCGTGCGCCTCGACCAGGTGCAGGCGGACCGGTTCGCCGCCGATGTCCACACCTTCGACGCGCGACTCGCCACGACCGTCGCGGCATCGACCCGCGGCACGTCGTACGAGACCGTGGTCGAAGCGACGCTGGCGGAGCTGGCGTGGCCGGCCGATCGCGAGCAGCGCGTACGTGAGTTCCTGCGGCACCGCACCGAGGAGCAGTACGGCGTGTGGATCGGCGACCTCGATGCGCACGGTCTCGACGACGACCAGGTCGAGGGCGACGAGGTCGTCTTCCCCGACGGGTTCGACGTGCTCGCGACGCGTCTGGCGGAGGGCCTCGACGTACGCCTGGAGCAGGTGGTGACCCGGTTGCAGTGGAGCGCGGACGGCGTCGTCGCACGCTGCGGCGATCGGGCCGTCCGTGCCGGCTGCGCGATCGTGACCGTTCCGGTCGGCGTGCTGAAGTCGGGGGCACTCGCCATCGAGCCGCCCCTGCCCGAACCCCTGGCCGGCGCCCTCGATCGTCTCGAGATGAACGCCTTCGAGAAGGTGTTCCTGCGGTTCCGCGAGCGGTTCTGGGATCCCGACGTGTATGCGATTCGGCGCCAGGGACCGGCGGCCGCCTGGTGGCACTCGTGGTACGACCTCACCCGGCTGCACGGCGTACCGACCCTGCTGACCTTCGCGGCGGGTCCGTGTGCGGAGGCGATCCGGGACTGGACCGACGAGGCGATCACCGAGTCCGTGCTCGCCGCGCTGCGCGAGATCCACCCGTACGCCGACGTCACTCCCACGGCGGTCGAGATCACGCGCTGGCGCGACGATCCCTTCGCCCGCGGCTCGTACGCCTACATGACCGTCGGGTCCACGACCGACGACCACGACGTCCTCGCCACGCCGGTCGGCGATGTCCTGCACCTGGCGGGCGAGGCGACCTGGACCGAGGACCCGGCAACGGTCACCGCCGCCCTCCGCTCGGGGCACCGCGCTGCCGAGAACGTGCTCGGCGAGCGGGTGCCGATCGAGACGCTGTGGCCGGCGGGACGCAGCCGCGAGGAGCCGGCTCGGTAGTACCAAGACGCCACGAAGCGAACCCGGAATCGGCCCTTCTCCGTGGCGAATCGGCAGCCCTCAGCCTGTCCGACGGTTGCGCTCGGCGCGGATCCAGGCGTGGATCTGCTGGATGGAGAGCTCGATGCCCGCGAGGCAGGGGCCTGGAGATGTGACGCATCCGAGCTTCACCGACCTCCGCGCCTACGCGGACACCTCGACCTTCGCGTGGAGAAGCAGGTCGTCGATGCTGGAGCCGACGTAAAGGTCGAAGCTTCCGGGCTCGTGCCACCACGCCCCGTCGACCCAGGCCGCGAGGCTCCGCGCAGGTACCACGATCTCCACGGTCACCGTCTCGCCGGCATCGGCACGGACGACGCCCCAGCCAGCCAACCACCGCACAGGGCGGGCCACGTCGCTGTCCTCGCGCGCGGCGTACACCTGGACCACTTCCTTGCCGCGGCGGTCGCCGGTGTTCGAGACCTTCGCGGTCACAGAGACGCTCTCCCCGCTCGCCACCTCAGCCGGCACGACCAGGTCCGACATGCTCCAGGTGGTGTAGCCGAGACCGTGGCCGAAGCAGTACGCCGGCGTTCCCTCCTGCCGCAACCAGGCTCGGTGACCGATGTCGATGCCCTCGGCATAGCGGACCTTCCCGTCGACGGGCTTGTCCGGTCCCACCGGCACGGACTCCTCGTCGCCGGGCCAGGTGGTGGGGAGCCGACCGCCGGGCTCCCGGTCCCCCGCGAGGACCTCGGCGAGGGCGACGCCGGTCTGCTGCCCACCGAACCAGGTCAGCAGGACCGCTCGAGCCCGGTCGTGCCACGGCATCAGCACCGGGCTGCCCGCGTTGACCACGACGATCGTGCGTGGGTTGGCGTCGATGACCGCTTCCACCAGGGCGTCCTGACCACCGGGCAGGGCCAGCGTCGTCCGGTCGAACCCCTCGCTCTCGGTGCGCGAGCTGGTGCCGACCACGACGACCGCGACCTCGGCCGCAGCCGCGGCCGCGACCGCTTCGGCCAGCATCGTCTCCTCGGACCCCGACCGTGGCGCCATGCCGATCATGATCGCGTGGACCATCGGCAGTGGAGCCGTCGTCAGGTCGCAGACGGCGAACAGGTCGACCGGGGTGCCCTCCACCAGGTCGACGGACACCGTGGTCACGGGTGGCGCGAAGATGTTGGCGGTGATGTCGGAGGTGTCGAGGCCACCGTCACCGGATCCTGCGCTCTCGACGATGCTCGACCTGTCGATGACGGTCTCGCCGTCGATGGACAGCGTGACCTGGCCTGCCACCGATACGCCGACGTCGCAACGCTCTGTGGTCGCCGGCGTGTATCGGGTCTGCATCGTGAGGGTCGTGGCGCCCTCGGGCATCGTGCCCATCCAGGCCAGCTCGGCACTCAACCGGACCTCCTCCAGCAGCACGGAGCCGTCGGCCGCGGAGAACACGACATGGACGCCCGGCCCGTCGGCCACGGGGTCGTGGAGGAGGTCGCGGTCGAGCGGGAAGATCTCCGTCGGCGCAGGCACCCCCATGTCGAAGGAGATGGTGGCTTCGGGGAAGTGGTTGCGCAGGCCCTCGAGGGGCGAGATCACCCGATCGGGAACGACCGTGGCGCTGCCTCCGCCCTGGCTGCGCGCGCACAGGGCGTTGGGGCCGATCACGGCGATCGAGCGCGGTCCCGGGCCCCAGGGCAGCTCGTCCGCGTTGCGCAGCAGCACCATGCTCTCCGCACCCAGCTCGGTGACGAGGTTGAGCGGGTCGGATGCTTCGCCGGCAGTCCGCGGCGCGGGCTTCACTCCATCGAGAGCGCCGACTCGCGCGGCGAGGCGGAGCACCCGGAGCACCTTCTCGTCGATCGCGGCCTCCGCGACGCGACCGTCCCGGACCGCGTCGACCAGCGCATCGCCCCACGGACTGAGCAGGTCCGGCATGACCACGTCCTGGGCCGCGTTCGCCGAGGCTTCCGTGGTCTTGACGGCGATCCAGTCGGACAGAACCACCCCGTCGAAGCCCCACTCGGTCTTGAGCGGGTCGCGCAACAGGTCGTTCTCACTCATCGTGACGCCGTTGACGCCGTTGTAGGCCGACATCACGACCCAGGCCTTGGCCTCGACGATCGCGTCCTCGAACGCGGCCAGGTAGAGCTCGCGCAGCGCCCGCTCGTCGACCTCGGAGCTCGCCGTGTGCCGCTCGACCTCATAGTCGTTGGCGACATAGTGCTTCGGGCACGCCGCCACCCCGTGGGCCTGGACGCCCTCCACGTAGGCCGACGCAAGTCGCGCGGTCAGCAGGGGGTCCTCGGCCATCGCCTCGAAGTGACGGCCGCCGTAGGGCGAGCGGTGCAGGTTGATGGTCGGCCCCAGCACGACGTCGGCGTCCTTGCGGAGCGCTTCGCGGCCGAGCAGGTCGCCGTATCTCCGGGCGACCTCGGTGTCCCAGGTCGCTCCGAGAGCGCTGCCGGAGGGCAGGTTCAGCGACGAGTTGCGCTCGTCACCGATCTCTCCCCGAACGCCGGCCGGGCCGTCGGAGAACAGGATCGAGCGGAGTCCGATGGTCTCGTCGGCGGGAAGGGTCCAGAAGTCCGCGCCCGAGAGGAGGCGCACCTTGGCCGCCAGGTCGAGCTTGCCGAGACGTTCGAGCAGCACCACCTCGAGCTCGTCGGACGGGACGGGGGTGTTCGCGGACGACATGGCTCTCCTCGGGGTGGCGGAGCGCCCAACCTACCAACCGAGTACTCGGTAGGCTAGCCCTCCGCTGCGAAAAGGGCCGCCCAGGGACCGATCGGCGCCGAGGGCTCGTACCTGCCCGAGACCCGCAGCTCGAGGTACTCGACGGCCTGCGAGATGTAGGGATCCGGATCACGTCCCTCCAGACGACGCCCACCCAGGTGACCCAGGCGCTCGGGCGCCAGGCAACCGAGGGCGTCGAGCGCCTCCAGGCGGACCCCGAACGGCAGGTCGGGCCCCGCCAGGTCCGCGAGCACCGCGATGCCGACCTCATCACTCGGGTCGACCCGGGCGAGCGCCTCTGCCAGGGCGACCTGCACCGTCGCATCGTCCTCGACATCGAGCCGCGCAGCCAGCGCCGGCGCCACCGCGGCAGCCAGCCCCCCGAGGCGATCGGCCAGTATGACCAGCCCGAGGGCCGCCCAGCGCCGGAGAAGCGGATCGGCGTCGCCCAGGCGCTCGACCAGCAGCGAGGCGTGATCGGGATCGCGCTCCAGCGCGAGGTCCGCGAGGTCCAGGACGGCGGACAGGTCGTAGGCTCCCGGTTCGCGGCTCGCGTCCCATCCCTCAGCCGGGGCACCCTCGGGCAGGAATCCGTTGTCGTTGATCGCCAGCATGCGCGCACGAAGGGCAGACGCCAGCCGCCCTTCGACCTCGGTGGTCGACGGATCGCCGGCGAGGTTGGCCACCTGGTCGGGATCGGCGTCGAGGTCGTAGAGCTCGGTTGACGGACGTGGGCGCCAGAAGGCGTCCTGCCCGGGCGTCAACCGGCCGGCGAGGTGCTCGCGTTCCCACGAGCGGTAGCCGGCGGCCACCCACGCGAAGGCGTTGTGCTGTCCGCACGGGCGATGCGGCATGAAGTTGCGCACGTAGCGGTACCGGCCGTCGGTCACGGTCCTGACGAAGTCGTAGCGCTCGTCCATCCGGTTGCGTGCGCCGAAGGCCAGGGTCGCCGTCGGCGGCCGGGGATCGGCCAGGCTCGGCTCGGCCATGTGGGCCGGGACGTCGCCGCCGGCCAGGTCGATCAGGGTGACCGGGATGCTGGCCGTGCTGACGGCCGAGCCGAGCCGGGTGCCGGGCGGAGGGAGCCGCCGCGCGAACGGAGCGGGGGCGCGCACCAGCAGCGGGACGTGGAGCCCCTCGTCGTAGCAGTGTCGCTTGGAGCGCGGATTCACCCCACCGTGGTCAGAGGTGTGCAGGACGATCGTCGAGTCCGTCAACCCGTCGTCAGCCAGCTGTGCCAGCAGATCGCCGACGACGGCGTCCATCCGCTCGACGTCCTCGTAGTAGCGCGCGATGTCGGCACGGATCTCCGCGGTGTCCGGCAGGTACGCCGGGACCCGCACCGCGGCTGGATCGAGGATAGGCCGCGTGGACCTGAACACCGCCGACTCATGCGTCCCATCGATGTTGAAGACCGCGAGGAACGGCCGGTCATCGGGCCGGTTGCGCCAGTGCGCCCGATCCGAGCACTCGTCCCACAGGCGGTCGGGGTCGACGTCGGCGTTGTAGTCGGTCTTCGCGTTGTTGGTGCAGTAGTAGCCGAGGGAGCCCAGGACCTGTGGATAGGTCGTCATCCACGCCGGCACGGGCGCCAGTGCACGCATGTGGTTGGCCGGGGCGTGGGCCTCCGGCGGGATGCCGGTCAGGAGCGCGAACCGCGAGGGCGCGCACACCGGCGCGGGCGAGTAGGCGCGCTCCCAGAGCACCGACTCGCCAGCGAGGGCGTCGAGGTGAGGAGTGCGCGCGAGAGCGTCGCCGTAGCAGCCGAAGCGCGGGGGGCAGTCCTCGCTGACGATCCACAGGAAGTTCGGGCGCACGCGGCGACTCTAGCCACCCGAACACTCGGTAGGCCAGTGCTAGCGCCTTCTCGGCTTCAGGTCGCGTCGCAGCATCGCGGTGAACTCGGCGAAGGAGCCGGCCAGGTCCACGGTCGGGTCGACCAGCCACTGGTTCTCCAAGCCCTCCGACGCCGCGATCAGCATCGTCGCCACGGCTCCCGGGTCCGCGTCCTTGCGCACCTGGCCGCTGTCGATGCCGTTCTGCAGCGCGGAGGTGCACAGCTCCCGGAAGTAGCTCGTTCGCAGCACCACCCATTCGTGGGCCGGGTGGTCCGGTCCGGTGGCCTCGGCAGCGGTGAGGTGGGCCATCTGCACCATGTTCCGGTTCTGGGCGTTGTGGCGCACGAGTCCCTCGAAGAATTCGAGCAGCTCGTGGGCATCCAGCTCAGCGATCTTCTCGACACGCATGCCCACGGCATCGAGGTCGCGCGTGTCCCGCTCGACGAGCACTGCCATGAACAGCGCCGACTTGTTCGGGAAGTGGTGCAGCAGACCGGGTTGCGAGATGCCCACCTCGGCTGCGATCTTGGCCAGGGACGTGCCGCGGTACCCGTTCGCGGCGAAGTGGTCGAACGCGGTGTCGATGATGCGCGCCCGGGAGAGCTTCCCCGACCGTTCGGCGGATTCGGTACTGGCCATGGCTGGAGCCTAGGCGACCGGCACCGAGGCGGTGCGGAAGCCCGCATTGCCCATGGACGAGTCCGGCGTGTTGGCGGAGCGGGCGGCATTGCGGTAGCGGTTGCAGTAGGAGTCGTGACACAGGTACGAGCCCCCGCGGAGCACCTTGGCACTCCCGGAATCCGGGCCCCGCGGGTCGCGGCGAGGCGAGCGCGCGTAGTAGCGCGGGTCGAACCAGTCCGCGCACCACTCCCAGACGTTGCCGACCGTCTGCCACAGGCCGTAGCCGTTCGGCCGGTAGCTGCGCACCGGAGCCGTCGTGAGCCAGCCGTCCTCCGCCGTGTTGAGCTGGGGAAAGTTGCCCTGCCAGATGTTGCACGGCCACTCCCCCGTCCCGTCGCGGGCAGGCAGGTCGTCACCCCAGGGATAGCGGGCATCCGCCAGGCCGCCGCGCGAGGCGATCTCCCACTCCGCCTCGGTCGGGAGCCGACGACCGGCCCACGCGCAGTAGGCCTGGGCGTCGTTCCAGCTCACGTGGACGACCGGATGGTCCTCGAGGCCCTCGAGGGAGCTGCGCCGTCCTCCGGGGCGGCGCCAGTCGGCCTCGCGGACGCCGAGCCACCACGGCGTCCGGTCGGCGCGGCTCATCACGTCCTGCGGATCGGCCGCGAGCGCCTGGTGGAACACGGCGGAGTAGCCGAACCGCTCCGCCTCGCTGACGTGCCCGGTGGCGTCGACGAACCGCGCCCAGTCCGCATTGGTCACCGACGTGGCATCGATCTCGAAGCCGTCGATCTCCACCGCGTGCACCGGCGTCTCGCCGTCACCGGTCTTGCCGTCACCGTGCATGTCGCCGATCAGGTACGAGCCGCCGGGTACGGCGACCTGCTCGACCTGGTGCCGACCCGGCCGGGATCGGGCGCCCCCGGCCGGGACCGACCGCGGAGCGGGCGGTGCGAGCCCGTCGCCCACCGACCTCCGGTCGGGGCCGCAACAGCTCCCGCCCATGACCACCTCCGGCCTTCCGCAATCACATCGCCTCAACTAACCTACCGAGCAATAAGTCAGTTCGCAATCAGCCGGAGGCATCGTGAAGATCATCTACGTCGACGTGGACACCCTGCGTCCGGACCACACCGGCCCCTACGGCTACCAGCGTCCCACGACACCGAACCTGGACGCCATGGCAGCGGACTCGGTGCGCTTCGATCACTACTACTGCTCGGACTCGCCGTGCCTGCCCTCGCGCACGGCACTGATGAGCGGTCAGTTCGGGATCACCAACGGGGTCGTCGGCCATGGCGGCCCGGCCGCGCAGTTCCGGATGGACACCGGGCACGCGATGCAGTTCGACAGGCCCTTGCTCGGACAGTGGCTGGGGTTCCATGGCTACTACACGGCAGCCGTGTCGAGCTTCGCCGAACGGCACCGTGCGCACTTCTTCCACGGGAACTTCCGCGAGAGCATCCGCTCGACGCCGGAGATCGGTGACGAACCGGCCGACGCAGTCACCGACGTGGCGATCGACTGGATCGCACGCAACCGGCATCGCGACGACTGGTACCTGCACCTGACCTACTGGGACCCGCACACCGACTACCTCCAGGACGTCAGCTGGACCGAGGCCGCGGCCGCATCCGGGCCGGCACCCGCCTGGCCCGACCAAGCCGCGATCGACGGACATCAGGACATCTACGGCCCCCGTTCGGCGCGCGACCTGCACTACTCGATGGCGCCGCGCACGAGCCCGGTTCCGCACAACATGCCCGACCAGATCGCCACCCGGGCTGACTTCGAGCACCTGATCAACGGGTACGACGGCGCCATCATGTACTGGGACAGCCAGTTCGGCAGGCTGCGCGCCGCCCTGGACGAGATGGGGCTGAGCGACGAGGTCGCCATCGTGGTCAGTGCCGACCACGGTGAGTCCTTCGGCGAGCAGGGGTCCTACGCAGAGCACGGCCTGGCCAACGAGCCGACCCACCACGTGCCGATGGTGGTGTTCTGGCCGGGCGTCACCGACCGGGCCGAGGTGCGCAGCCACGACGCGCTGCTCTACAACATCGACTACGCGCCGACGATCTGCGACCTCCTCGGGCTCCCCATCCCCGAGAAGTGGCAGGGGACGTCCTTCGCCGACGCCGTACGCGGAGAGTCGATCGAGTCGCGCGACCACCTGGTCTGGGGCCACGGCGCGCACACCTTCCAGCGCGCCGTACGCACCCGCACGCATCTCTACATCCGCACGTACCACCCGGGCTCGTTCAAGGCCGAGTGGGAGTCGCTGTTCGACATGGAGGCGGACCCGAACCTGACCACGAACCTGATCGAGGCGGAGCCGGACCTGGCCGACCGGATGCGGGCCCGGCTCTTCGAGTGGTGGAGCTTCCACGCCGGCACCCCGGGGGCGCTGCCCGACCCGATGCAGGTCTCGCTGCAGCACGGCCCGACGCTCTACTCCGACCCGGAGGACTACATGGCGCACCTGCGTGCCACCGGACGGCCCGAGGCGGCCGACGACCTGTACGCACGGCTGCACCCGGGCAACGGCGCCGTGGTGGCGTCGTGGAACGCCGAGGGCCCGCCCCTCCGACCGGAGGAGCGGGCCCTGTTCAAGGCATTCGCCGGCGGGATCTGACGCCGTTCCGGCCGACCCTCAGGGTCGGCCGGAACGGGCCACCTCGCCGAGCCAGGCGAGGCTCGGCTTGGGCGTGCGCACGAACGTCTTCCGGTCGACCGCGATCAGGCCGAACGTGGGGGCCCAGTGACCCCACTCGTAGTTGTCGACGGCGCTCCAGTGCAGGTAGCCCCGCACATCGACTCCGTCAGCCATCGCGTCTCGCAGATGGCTCAGCGCCGCCTCCGTGTAGGCGATCCGGCGCCGGTCGTCGTCGGTGGCGATGCCGTTCTCGGTCACCAGCACGGGCACGCCTCCGGTGACCTCCCACGCGTGGCGAACCGCGATGCCGAGCGCGTCGGGGCGGTAGGCCCATCCGGTGATCGTGTTGTCGGGGCTCGCCGGGTGAGGGATCGGCCCGTCCGCCCCCACGAGCTGGCTGGTGTAGGACTGCGTGCCGACGAAGTCATCGCCCCGGGATGCCTCGAGGTACAGGTCCTCCCACTCCCAGTTCGTCCGGCGCAGCACGTCCTCGTGCTCGGGACCGGCCGCCTGGAACGCCTGCTGGGCGATCGTCCATCCGACGGCCGCGTCGGTGCGCTCGCGCACCACGTCGACCGCCGCACGGTGCACCTCGACCAGGACCTTGCCGATCTCCTCGTCCGGTCCGGGCATCCCCGCAGCGAGAGCCTCGAACCCGTCCGGTCCCGCGAGCAGCGTGCGGACCTTGTCCATGATCGCGAGCATGTTGGGCTCGTTGATCGTGCACACCCACTCGACGCCGTCGAGGATGTCGCAGGTGCGCTCGACGTACCTGGTGAACCGCTCGACCGCGTCCGGGCGCCCCCAGGCACCCTCGGCCGCGAACCAGCGCGGATTGCTGAAGTGGTGCAGCGTGACCACCGGCGTGAGTCCGAGCTCGAGCGCCGCGTCGATCATGCGTCGATAGTGGGCCAGAGCGGCAACCGAGAACCGGCCCGGCTCCGGCTCGATCCGAGCCCACTCCACGCCGAACCGGTAGGCGTTCAGGCCCGCCTCCGCCAGCAGGGTCATCTCCTCGCGGTAGCGGTGGTAGCTGTCGAGGGCGTCGCCGCTGCGCTCCGGCAGGAAGGAGGGGTCTGCGTTCTCCAGCTCCCACCAGTCGCTGTTGAGGTTGTTGCCCTCGGTCTGGTGGGGGGAGGTGCTGGCTCCCCAGAGGAATGAGGTCACGCCGGATGCTTCCCGTCGTCAGTCCGGCCATCCCGATCGGGATCGGCAGTGGTGGCAAGGAGGAACTGCTCGATCAGTTCCACGGTGCGGTCGAACGCCGGGTTGCCGTCCGGTCGGGGCAGGAAGAACCCGTGGCCGGCCCCGTCGAACTCGACCAGGTCGCACTCGTTGCCCGCCGCCGTCATCGCCTTCCGGAACTCCTGCGCCAGCCGGAGCGGGACGATGCGGTCGCGCGTACCGTGCAGGACGATCGAGCGCGGGGCGCCGGGACGGACGTGGTGCAGGGGGGAGGCATCTCGCGCGGTCTGGGGCGTCAGACCAACCAGGCGTCGGGACAGGGCGGCCAGGGGGCCGCGGCTGCAGCACACGTCCACCGCGGGGTTCAGGAGCACGAGGCCGTCGTACGCCGACGGCTGGTTCCCGTTCGCGGGCATGGCCAGCGCAAGCGCGAGCTGCGCACCTGCCGAACCGCCGCCGATCGCGATGCGGTCGAGGCCCGCGTCCGCGGCGATCTTGCGGAACGCACGGTCCGCCCGGGCGGCGTCGGCCAGGCAGTCGGCCGGGGAGGCGGCTCCCGATCCGACGAGCCGATAGGCGGAGCTGGCCACGAGGATCCCTGCCTCGGCAAGACGCCGGGCATGGGGCAGCAGCATCGCCGGTGTCCCCTTCATCCATCCGCCGCCGTGGAAGAGCAGGACCGCGGCACGCGGGGGCGCCGAGGGCGAGCAGACGTGCAGGTCCAACCAGGTGACGCCGTCCGCCGCGACGTACCGCTCGACGGTCTCTGCGGAGGAGGCGGTCACGCCGGCGCCTGGTCGGGCTCGGCCAGGGCGGCATTCAGCTCGTGCAGCAGCTCCGGCGACACCGCGGGCGTGGTGGCAGCAAGGTTGTAGGGGGTCATCCGCCCGACCCGCGACCGCAGGTCGTCGTGGGCCAGGATCGGCATCAGCGCGACGATCGCGGCATGACCGCGTTCGTCGTCGAGGAGCTCCTCGATCGTGCTCAGCGCACTCAGCCCGTCCCGCTGGAACGCTGAGGGCGGGGGCAGCGGACGCGAGGACGCCACGACCTGCTCCCGCTGCTCGCGGGCGAGGAGGTGCTCGGTGGTGACCGGCCCGGTCACCGGCAGCCCCAGCCTCTCGAACTGGCTGGGGGGCGCCTCGCCGGAGCGCAGGAGGCCGACCAGGTGAGTCGCCATCCTCAGCTCGAGCTCGTCGTCGACGAGCGGCTGCTGCTGTGTCGGGTCGGTCTCCAGGTCGAAGAGCATGGTCCCGAAGGCGTAGGGGTTGCCCCAGCTGGAGCCCGGAAGCCTCAGGACCGGGACGCCCTTGGTGAAGCCGAAAGGCGCGGCGAGCTGAGCGCTGCGGAGCTCGCTGGGATCGAAGCGGCTCTTCATGTGGGTCGGCATCAACGTGTACTCCTCCAGCGGGGAGTTGGAGGAGTCGATGCTCGCGCGCATGTAGACGTAGCGTCCGTCGGTCACGTTGATGTGCCCGCCGAAGACCCCGAACAACCCGGCCTCGCGCACCGGCTCGTCCGTGGCGACCGCGGCCGCCAGCGGCTGGCCCTGCATGTCGGGGGTCGGGGCCAGGCCGAACCAGTCGAGCAGGGTGGGACCGAGGTCGATGGTCTGCACCAGGCTGTCCCGGCGCTCGCCGCGGGAGCCGGCACGCGGGTCCCAGATGAACAGTGGAGTGTGGATGGTCTCGTCGTACCACGGCTGCACCGACTTCCCCCACCACCCGCGCTCACCGAGCAGGAACCCGTGGTCGGTGCACACGATCAGCATCGTGTCCTCCCACAGGGCGTGCTCGTCCATGGCATCCATGACCCGGCCCAGGGACTTGTCACACATCGTGAGCAGCGCGGAGTACTCGGCACGGATGTGCTCGACGGCCTGCTCGTCGTCGGTGACCCTTCCGTACGCCGGCCAGTCGTACTCCGGGCCGTCGTAGTCGTGCAGGTAGTGCGCCCGGTGCTCGTCGTAGCTGAAGAACGGCTCGTGCGGGTCGAAGGTCTCGATCTGCAGGAACCAGTTGTCATCAGCCCTGTTGGTGGCCATGAACTCCAGCCCGGCATCGAACGTGAGGGTCTGGCAGTGCAGGTCCTCGGTGGCCATGTACTGCCGGTTGATCGTGTCCTGGCGGGCGCCACCCATCCCGCGCGACGCATTCGCCAGCACCTCCGGGTCGGCCACGTGGCCCTTCCACTTGTCGCCCTCCTGCCCGCGGAAGAGCTCATAGCTGTCGAAGCGGTTGTGGTAGGTCGCGCCACCGTCCTCCCAGTAGTGATAGTGGTCGGTGCTCAGGTGCGTGTAGACGCCCGCGCGGGAGAGCATCTCGGGCACCGAGTCGTCGAACGGCTCGAGCGGCCCCCAGCTGCGGTGCAGGAAGTTGTGCCGACCGGTGTGCAGCTCACGGCGCGCCGGCATGCACGGCATGCTTCCCGCGTAGCAGTTGTCGAAGGTCACCGAGCGCTGCTGCAGCCGTTCGAAGTTCGGGGCGTGGATGCCTTCGGCGCCGTACGGCGGGAGGTAGCGACGGTTCAGCGTGTCGAACATGACCATGATCGCGCGCACGACGGTTCCTTTCGGGAGGGGTGCCCACTAACCTACTTACCTATCGGTCGGTCAGCAAGGGCCGGCATGGAACAGCGAAGGACACCATGGCAACCATCCAGGGCACCTGCACACCGGAGTTCGAGCTCGTCCGGGACGCATTCGCCAGCAACTTCGACCAGGGCCTCGAGGACGGCGCCAGCGTCTGCGTGACCCTCGACGGAGAGATCGTCGTGGACCTGTGGGGAGGCAGCGACGGCAACGGCGCGGAATGGCAGGCCGACACGCTCGTCAACGTCTGGTCGGTGACCAAGACGATGAGCGCCACCGTGATGCTGATGCTCGCCGATCGTGGCGAGCTCGACCTGGAGGCACCCGTCGCGCGCTACTGGCCCGAGTTCGGCACACGCGGCAAGGACGAGGTGCTGGTCCGTCACGTCCTGGCCCACACGGCAGGTCTCCCGGGCTGGTCGATCCCGGTCGCGCCGCACGACCTGGCCGATCACGAACGGGTGACCACCGCCCTCGCCGACCAGGAGCCGTGGTGGCGTCCGGGCACGCGCGCGGGCTACCACCCGATCACCCAGGGCTTCTTGGAGGACGCGCTCGTCCGCCGGGTCACGGGCCTGAGCCTCGGCTCGTTCTTCGATCGCGAGGTCGCCCAGCCCCTCGGCGCTGACTTCCACATCGGCCTGCCTGCCGACCACGACGACCGCGTCGCGCGCATCACCCCGCCGGCCTTCGGCATCGGAGGTGATCCGGCCGCTCCCGTCGACGATCCCACGGAGGCCGAGCTGGCCAACCGGGTCACCGCGAGCTGCCCGCTGACCGGCGCCGAGTCCAATGAGCGCTGGTGGCGCGAGGCAGAGATCCCCGCCGCCAACGGCTCGGGCAACGCGCGATCGATCGCGCGGGTGCACGCAGCCCTCGCCTGCGACGGGACCCTCGACGGCGTTCGCCTCCTGGGACCCGAGATGCTCGACCGGGTGCTGGAGGAGCAGAGCAGCGGGCTCGACGCGGTGATGCGCTATCCGCTGCGCTACGGCATCGGCTTCGGCCTGGTCAGCCCCGAGGTCCCGCTGAGCCCGAACCCGCGATCGTTCTGGTGGGCAGGCTGGGGCGGCGCCATGGCACTGGTGGACCGGGACGCCCGGATGACCGTGAGCTACGCGATGAACGACATGTCGTCCGAGACACAGGACCTGCGGGCGATCAACCTGATCTTCCACGCCTACGCGGCCTTGGAGGCCGGCGCCTGACCGGACCTGGTGGCGATCAGCCGATCGCCACCAGGTCGGCCGCGCCGACGATCCCGGCATCCACGCCGAGCTCGGCGGGGATGACCCGGACCCGGGTCATCCCGGCGCGTTGCACGAGCGAGGCGTTCAGTGAGCGCTCCACCGGGTCGAGGAGCAGCGGCCCCGCTTCCGCCACTCCGCCACCGAGGACCACCGTCTCGAGATCGAGCACGGTGATCAGACCGGCGAGGACCTCGCCGAGCCAGCCGCCGATCACGGCGAGCTGCTCACGGGCGAACAGGTCGCCGTCCTGGGCTGCTTCGGTGACGTCGGGCCCGGTCAGGGCGCCGACGTCGCCGGCGAGGCGGTCGAGCAGCGCGACGGTCTCCTCGCCGCCCTTCCCGAGCAGGTCACGAGTGTTGCGCACGAGCGCGCTCCCGCTCGCATACTGCTCGAGGCAGCCGGTGCGACCACACCCGCACGGAAAGCCCCCACGGTGGGCCGGGACGTGCCCGACCTCGCCTGCCACGCCCGTCGCGCCTCGCCGCAACCGACCGTCGAGGATCAGACCGGCTCCGACGCCGGTGCCGACCGTGACGACCAGGCACTCCTCGTGGCCGCGCGCGGCGCCGTAGCGGAACTCGCCCCAGGCCGCCGCGTTGCTGTCGTTCTCGAGCGTCACCGGAGCGCCGAGAGCGTCCTCGAGCAGGTGGCGCAGCGGCGCGTCGCCCAGCCCCAGGTTCGGGGCGACGAGCACCCTTGAACGGCTGACGTCGACGAACCCGGCGACCGCCACGCCGACACCCGAGACCGGGGCACCGGCAGCGACCGACGTGACGACATGCCGGATGCCGTCGACCATGCTGCCGATGTCCTCGATCCTGGTCTCCTCGCGGGACCGGCGCACCACCCGCCCCGTCGCGTCGACCACTCCGGCCAGGACCTTGGTGCCGCCGAGATCGACCCCGATCCGGACTGGGGTCACTGCGCGGCCCGACGTCCCGACCGGGCGGTCGAACCACGGAGCATCAGGGCGCCCGCGCCGGCGCTGAGCAGACCCAGCACCAAGGCAATCCCGGGGAGCACGACCTCGACCCGCCGCAGCGTTGCCGCGCGGTCGCCGTACTTCTCGGCGTTGGCCTTGACCTGCGCGTCGGTGTAGGCGAGCTTGCCGGCGAAGAGTGTGCGCACGACCTCACCGTCGATGGTCAGCGTGTCACGCACGTCCTGCACGTCGTCGAGGATCGCGCCGGTGCGCGGTTCGACGAGGATGGTCCGGTCGATGCCGTAGGTCCGGTCGGCGGGAACCTTGCCGTCGGTCGTCAGACCGATGGTCTTCGCGACGACCTCCTGGCTGCCGACGACGGTGTCGGGAACCTTGATCTCGAACCTGTAGGCATCGACACCGTCGACCTGCTCGGTGCCGCGGTAGGCGGCCTTCACCGACTTGCCCATGACGCTGTCCCACATCGAGTAGGTCTTCTTCTCCGTGCCGAACGGGAACCTCAGCACCAGGCTGTCCCGGTGGTCCTTGCCGATCGCCTGGTCGACGACCTCGGCGAAGCTCTCGCAGCACGGCTTGGCAACTGCGGTGGAGGCGTCGAGCGCCGTGCGGGCCATGCTCTGCTGCACCACGACTCCATCGCTGGTCGAGCGCGTGGACGTGGTGAACCACACCACCACGCCGCCCGGCGCCTTCTTCGCCGAGTCGAGGTCTCCGACCGTCTTCTGCTTCACCGTGACGTCCGAGGTGACCTCCGACTGGGTCGCGGGGACGAAGACGGTGGCGTTGCTGGCGTGCATCGTGATGATGTCGCGCGGATCCTTGTCCGCGACGGCGAGCTGGGCGGACCCGTAGAACCGAAGCACCAGGGCGGCGGTGACGAAGAAGGCACCGAGGCCGACGAGTACGACGGGCAGATTGCGACGCATGGTTTTCTCCTGGTGTCGAGCAGGGTGGGGCCGAGAACTAGAGGTGAAGCTGGGCAAAGCACTGCTGCGGCTGCAACGGGTCGGTCAGATCGACCCGAACGAGCTCGCGCAACGGCTGCGTTCCCGGGCGGGTGCGCCAGTAGATGCGGGCGAGGTCCGCGAACGCCGCCGCGCCGTGGCGCGCCGGGCGGAAGGTCGAACCGGGCACGTCGGTCCAGGTGACGGGAAGCTCGACGACCGCGGCCGTGTGCTCACGGAGACGAGCCAGCAGCTCGACGTCGAAGCTGAACCCGGTCGAGCGGACGTCGCGGAAGGCACGCCTCGCCAGCTCTCCGCGCATGACCTTGAAGCCACACTGCGTGTCGGAGATCCCTCCGACGACCCGCCCGGCGATCGCCCGATAGGCAGCCGCGCCCCATCCGCGCAGCGCGAGATGTCGCGCGCTGACCACGGAGTCCCGGTGGGCCCGGGAGCCCACCACGACGTCGGCACCCGCCGTCAGGGCGATCATGGCTCGGTCGAGGGCGTCGAGCGAGGTGGCTCCGTCGGCGTCCATGTAGGCGACGTACGGTGCATCCGACGCTGCCACGCCGGCCGCGACAGCGGCGCCCTTGCCGCGTCGCTCGCATCTCATCACCGCGACGGGCAGCTGAGCGCTCGAGGCCGATCGTGCGAACGCCGCCGTGTCGTCGGTGCTCGCGTTGTCGACCACGATGGCCTCGAGGCGAGGAACCCGTCCGGACGAGCCCGCGATCGCATGGCGGCGCAACAGGTCCAGCGTTGCCGGCAGCCGAGCGGCCTCGTTGTATGCCGGGACGACGACCTGGAGGCGCAGATCATTCATCGGCGTAGCTCACGACCATCCCCGGCGCCTGCTTGGAAGGGTCCTGCGGCTGCGCCGCATGGACACCCGCCACGGAGGTGACGGCTGCCAGCAGGACACCGACGACGGCGGCGATGGCGATGTTCATGGAACTCTCCTCTGGATGGTGATCGGTGGCGTCGAAGCAGCGGACCCGAGCTCGCGCCGCGCCTGACGCGTCGCTCGGCGCTCGCGCTGGCGCGCCGGGTTCGCGACCGGCGACGCGAGCAGGAGCTCTTCGGTGAAGGCGTGCGCGGGCCGGGAGGTGACCTGCGCGCAGGAGCCGAACTCGACCCTGCGTCCCTGCTGGAGGACAGCCACCCGGTGGCTGATGTGGCGCACCACCCCGATGTCGTGCGAGACGAAGAGATAGGCGACGCCGGTCCGCTCCTGGATGTCGATCAGGAGCTGCAGCACCCGGTCCTGGGTCGACAGGTCCAGTGCCGAGACGGGCTCGTCGCACACGACCAGCTCGGGCTCCAGGGCCAGGGCGCGGGCGATCGCCACCCGCTGTCGCTGGCCCCCGGAGAACTCCCTCGCGAAGCGGTCGGCAGCCCCGGTCGGCAGCCCGACCTGGTCGAGCAGCTCGACGACGCGCCCCCGCGCCGTGGCGCGGGTCCACCCGGCCGCACGCAGCGGCTCGGAGAGGATGTCCTCAACCGTCATCGCCGGGTTCAGTGAGGTGTACGGATCCTGGAAGACCACCTGGATCCGCGACGCCAGGGGACGCCGCTGCGCCCGGGTGAACGACTGGATCTCCACGCCGTCGTACCGGATGCTGCCGGACGTGACCGGGGCGAGTCCCAGAACGGCGCGTCCGATCGTGGTCTTTCCCGAGCCCGACTCCCCGACGAGACCGACGGTCTCGTGGGCACGGACGTCCAGACTCACGTGATCGACGGCGGTGAACTTGCGGCCGCGACGGCGACCCGGGTACCGCACGACCAGGTCATCGATCTCCAACAGGCTCATCGGTGGATCTCCCCTGCATGGGCGCCCCGACGCTCGGCGGGCGCATCGACGTAGTCGGGACGGACGTGGTTCTCGTCGGGAACGGCGTCGAGCAGCATCCGCGAGTACTCGTGCCGTGGGCGGTCGAAGAAGTCCTCTGCCGACGCGGTCTCGACCACCTGGCCGTTGCGCATCACAGCGACGTCGTCACACAGATCCGCGATGACACCGAGGTCATGACTCACCAGGACGATCGACATGCCGAACTCCTCCTGGACACTGCGCAGGAGATCGAGGATCTCGGCCTGCACGGTGACGTCGAGGGCCGTCGTCGGCTCGTCGGCGATGAGAATCCGCGGCTCGGTCGAGACCGCGCCTGCGATCAACACCCGCTGTGCCATCCCCCCGGAGATCTGGTGCGGATAGGACTTCATGACCCGCTCGGGATCATGAAGGCCCATCCGGCGCAGGAGGACCGCGGCACGCTCCGTCGCCTCGGCACGACCGATCCCGCGGGCGCGCAGCGGCTCGACCAGCTGGAACCCGATGGTGAAGGCCGGGTCGAGGTTGCTCATGGGTTCCTGCGGGATGTAGGCGATCGCCTCACGCACGCGCTTGGCACGGTCCCGCGGAGCAAGACGACGGATCTCGGTTCCGTCCAGCCACACCTCTCCGGCCATCAACATCGCCTGGCGCGGCAAGAGGTCGAGCAGCGCGAACGCTGTCTGCGTCTTGCCGGATCCGGACTCGCCGACCAGGCCGAGCGTGTGACCGCGACGCAACGTCAGGTTCGCCCCACGGACCACTTCGGTCGTCGCTTCTCCCGACGGGTAGCCGACCGTGAGATTCCGTACGACGAGCACCTCGTCGGCGCCGGGAGGCGCCTGCGAGGAGCCCGGTACCGGCTTGAGGTGGGTCGCCGTCGAACGGGACGCCGTCTTCGGGCCGCCATCGGTCTGCTGCAGCGCGTCGCGCGCGCCGCTGGCGATGAGGAAGAACGCCGCCACGGTCACGGCCATGGCCAACCCGGGCCAGATGAACAGCACGGGGTTGGCGTTCATCGCGGCGAATCCCTCGCCGAGCATCCCACCCCAGGTGATCGTCGTGGCGTCACCCAGCCCCAGGAAGTCCAGACCCGTCTGCACGGTGATGGCGACGCCCGCCATCACGCTGGTCATCAGGACGAGCGGACCACGCACCACCCGGAAGACATGGCCCGCGATGATGCGTCGGTCGGAGAGTCCGGCCACCTTGGCGGCATCGATGTAGAGGTCGTTGCGCACGGCGTGGACCTGGGCGCGGAGCAGCCGGAAGACCGCCGGCGCCATCATGCAGCCGAGCGCCGTCATCGTGATCCACATGGAGGTGCCCAGGCTGGACACGATGGCCAGCAGGACGATGATCGAGGGCAGCGACATCACCAAGCTGGACAGCCAGTCCAGCACCAGGTCGATGCGGCCGCCGTAGTAGCCGGCCACGAGCCCGCCGGGGAGCCCGAGCAGCATCGCCACCGTCAGCGCGATCACGCCGCTGAACATCGTGGCCTTCGTGGCCACGACCAGTCGCGCCAGGACGTCCCGACCGCCGCTGTCGGTGCCGAGCAGGTGCCCGTTCGTGCCCGGAGCCTCGTTGAGGTGGTACAGGTCCGCGTGCCAGGGCGCGTCGGGAGCCACCCAGTCCATCACGATCGCTGCGACGAGGGCGCACAGGACCATGACCAGCAGGATCGCGCCGACCCGGGACAGCGGGTTGCGCAGGATCGCTCGGAACGTGGAGGTGCGCGCCGGGGCGGCATCCATCGCCTGCGCCGAGATCTCGACACTCATGCTGTCCTCGCCTTCGGAATGAGCCACATCTGGGCGAGGTCGACGAGCAGGTTGATGAGGATCACCAGGCCACCGGTCAGCAGGACCATGCCCATGATCACCGGCCGGTCCCCGGTCGTGGTGGCATCGACCGACAGCGCGCCGAGTCCCGGGAGGGCAAAGACCTTCTCCACCATGAAGGCGCCGCCCAGCATCGCGACGAACCCGAGCGACAGCGATGTCAGCCACGGAGGCGCTGCGTTGCGCAGCGCGTGCCGGAACAGCAGCGAGCGGCCGGAGATCCCGCGCGAGCGGAGCGTACGGATGTAGTCGGCCTCGATCACGTCCAGCAGTGACCCGCGGGCCTGAAGAGATGCGCCGGCCACGCTGCCGAGGGTGAGCGAGAGCACGGGCAGCACCAGCGAGCGCAGCCAGCCGCCGGGAGACTCACCCAAGGGCACGTAGCCGAACACCGGGAAGACCTGGATCTTGACGGCCAGGACGAGCAGCAGGAGGAGAGCCAGCAGGTAGGCCGGTAGCACGTGCCCGATGACCGCGAGTGACTGCACGAACCGGTCCACCGACTGGCGCCCGTAGACCGAGGCGACCGCGAGCGCCAGGCTGAGCGCGGCGATCACGAGCATGCTGAGCGCGACCATCGACATGGTCACCGGCAGATTCGCCCTGATCTTGTCCGCGACCGGCTGGTCGCCGACGTAGGAGTTGCCGAGGTCGCCGCGCACGACGCCTCCGACCCAGTCCCCGAGCTGCTCCATCATGGGGCGGTCCACGCCCAGTCGGTGGTTCTCGGCGACGACCTGCGCCCTGGTCGCCTCGGGCCCGAGGATGTTGCGCGCCGGGTTGGCGTCACCGAGACCGGTGATCACGAACCCGACGACGCAGACCGCCGAGAGCAGGATCACCGCGGCGACCAACCGCTTGAGCAGGATCGTCACCATCGACAGATCACTTCTCCGAGCGCTGGAAGCGGACCAGGTCGATGCCCTGGACCTGCGGCTCGACGGTGATGCCGTCGACCGAGGCCCAGTTCGTCGAGCTCGCGAACATCGGCGCGAACCAGGCGTTCTCGACGAGCCACGCGTCGATGGCACGGAAGGCCTCGTCCTGGGCTTCGCCCGGGGCTTCGTTCTTGGCGGTCGAGAGCAGCGGATCGAGCGCGGGGTCCTCGCTCCGGTAGGGGTTGAAGGTGGCCTTCGGGAGGACGGAGAGCTGGATGTCCTGCCAGGGGGACTTGGTGCCCAGCGACATGAAGAACATCGGGAACTGGCCGTCCTGCATGGAGCTGAGCAGCTGCATCACGGGGATCTTCTTCCAGACCACCGTGATGCCGATGGACCCGAGCTGCTGGGTGATCGCCGTGTTGAGCGCCGGGCTGCCGACGAACTGGCTCAGGTCCGGCATCTCAGCGGTGAACCCCTCGGCGTAGCCCGCCGCGGCCATCAGGTCCTTGGCCTTGGCGACATCGCGGTCGTACTGCCTGTCGAGCTCCTCGTCGTAGACGGCCCCGCCGGGCGCGAAGATCTGTGTGGTGAGCGTGGATCCACCGGGCAGGAGCTCCTCGGTGAACACCTTGCGGTCGACGGCGAGGTTGATCGCCTGGCGCACCCGGACATCGCCCAGCGCGGGCAGCACCTTGCCGGCGCGGTCGGCGAGGATCAGGCCGTACCAGGAGCCGGCGGACTCGCGGATCTCGAAGCCGGCGCTCTTGACGGCCTTCAGCTGCTGGCTCAGGATGCCGGCGGCGTCGATCTGGCCCACCTTGAGCGCGTTCAGCAGCGTGTTCGGGTCCGCGAGCTGGACGAGCTTGACGTGGTCGAAGGGGTAGGCCTTCTTGTCCCAGTAGTCCTCGTTGCGGTCGAACACGGTCGTGCCCGTCTGCGACTTGCTGGCGTTGTAGACGTAGGGCCCCGAGGTGACCGGCGCCTTCTTGAGGTCCTCGGCGTTCAGGGCTGTCGGCGAGGTCATGATCCCGAGGTTGTCGGTCAGGTTGACCAGCAGCGCCGGGTCCGGCTCCTTCAGCTTGATGACCAGACGGTCCGCGGAGGGGGCCTCGACGCTCTCGATCGCGTCCGCCATGTTGCTGCGCGGACCGTCGGTCTTGCGGAACCAGTCGAGGACCGTCTTGGCGGCAGTCGCGTCGAAGGCGGCGCCGTCGCTGAAGCTGATGCCTTGACGCAGCTCGAGCGTGAGCTCGGTCCGCGCCTCGTTGAAGGTGAAGGAGGTCGCCATGCCCGGCTCGGGCGTGCCGTCGGCGCCGGGGTGGAGCAGGGTGTCGTACGCGGCCTGGCAGTACAGGCGTCCGGAACCACAGTCCATCTGCGTCGGGTCGAAGGTCGTCAGCGGAGTGGGGGTGGCGAGGGTGAGCGTGTCCTTGGACGCGCTGTTCCCCTCCGACGATCCCCCGCACCCAGCCAGTGCGGCGGCACCCAGCACGGCGGCGGACAGCAGGGAGACGAGTTTCGTGGGCTTGCGCAAGGTCGCACTCCTCGGGCGATCGGCGGGGTTCGGGAAGCCCGCATCGGTCATGGTGCGGTGTGGCGATCGCCACATGCGCGGGCTAACCTACCTATCATTAAGTCGGTTTGCAACGGCCCTCGTTGAAGGAGTTCCATGGCACGCACCCAAGAAGCAGAGCGCGCGGGCGTCCAACGCCGCGCCCAGATCGTCGACGCCGCACTCGAGCTCTTCGCAGCCCGGGGGTACGACGCCACGTCGCTGGCCTCCGTGGCCCGCGCTGTCGAGATCAGTCAGCCCGGCCTGCTGCACCACTTCAACAGCAAGGAGGCCCTGCTCTCGGCAGTCCTGGACGAACGGGACCAGCGGGCGTTCGCTGCCGTCGACATCGGGCGCGACTACGACGTCACCCCCTTCGAGCGCGCTCTGGAGGTCGCGGAGGCGATGGTCGCCTGGAACACCCAGCACCGCACACTGGCCCGACTGGGACATCTCGGCGCCGCCCATCACCCGCCCCTCGCGACAGCCTGGGCGCGCGAACGCACCCGCCGCCTGCGCGCGCAGCTGGCGGGCGTCGTCGCCCACGCCATCGCCGACGGCACCGTGCGCGCCTCCGCAGACCCGGACCTGGTCGCCGCCTTCGTGATCTCGGGCGTCGGAGGTCTCGAGTCCCAGTGGCTCGTCGACGAGACCTTCGACATGGTCGCCGCGATGAAGGAGTTCACTGCCATGCTGCGCCGCGACCTGCTGGTGCAGCCGTGAGCCGCCGACCCCGATCGGTCTACGACCACGGCGACGAGCCCGACCCGCGCTTCTCCCTCGCGAACGAGCGCACGTTCCTGGCCTGGATCCGGACCAGCCTCGCGCTCATCGCCGGAGCAGTGGCCTTCGCCGCGATCGTGCCGGGCCTGCCCGACGTCGAGCGGATCACCAGCTCCGGCGCGCTGTGCGTCGGTGCGCTGATCTGCTCCCTCGCCGGCTGGAAGCGGTGGCGCCACACCGAGCTCGCCCTGCGCACCGGCGCCGCCCTGCCCGGCTCGGCACCGACGGCCACCCTCGCGATCGCCACGGCGGTCGCGGCGGCAGTGGCCCTGGCCTGGGTCATCAGGACGGTCTTGTGAGGGGCATCACCCAGCAGTAGCCTACTTATTGCTCGGTCAGTTGGCCGCGACATCTCGCACAGGAGGATCACGTGCTCACCCACGAAGACCTGAAGGACCGCACCGCTGTGGTGACCGGAGCCGCGAGCGGCATCGGCGCTGCACTCGCAGCCGAGCTCGGCGATCGGGGCATGGCGGTCGTCGTGGCCGACATCGACGAGGAAGGAGCCCAACGGATCGCCGGCGAGCTCGAGGCACGGGGGGTCTCCTCGCTCGCCGTGCGCGTCGACACCAGCGACGCGGCGTCCGTCGAACGCCTCGCGCAGATGGCGTACGCGTCGTTCGGATCCGTCGAGCTGGTCTGCAACAACGCCGGCGTCCTCACCTTCGGGAACGTGGCCGACTCTCCCATCGGAGACTGGCGTTGGCTCTCGTCGGTGAACGTCGAGGGCCTGCTCAACAGCGTGCACGCCTTCGTTCCGCGGATGCGCGCGCAGAGCGGATGGCGGCACATCATGAACACCGCCTCGACCCATGCCTTCCTCCCGGACCCGGGGTACACCGCGCTCTACAGCGCGACCAAGCAGGCCGTGGTGGCGATCAGCCGCGGGCTTCGCCAGGAGCTCGCGCCCGAGGGCATCGACGTCACCCTCCTCTGCCCGGGCCAGGTCGCCAGTCGCATCCTGGACTCGCAACGCAGTCGGCCGGAGCAGTTCGGGCCTCGTGCGGGTGAGCCCTTCGGGACCGGGGTGATCCCTGTCGGCGCGATCGAGCCCGAGGAGGTCGCCCGCAAGGCAGTCGCCGGCCTCCTGAGCGGTAGCGAGGTGACCTTCGCGCTCGGCGACTCCAGCACGTTCCGCGATCAGGTCGCCGACTGGTCACGCACCATCGACCAGGCGATCGTCGCCGAACACCGCTGATCACCGTCGCGTCCGACGCACGTCGCGTCGGCACGTGCCATCCACTCATGCACCGGAGGCCCGCCATGCCCGCGTCCCGCCGTGCCGGGCCCGCCGAGGGCGGACTCGCCGGGCGGCGGGCGGTCGTCGTGAACTGGCGCGACACCGACCACACGCGGGCAGGCGGCGCCGAACGGTACGCGTGGGAGCTCGCCCGAGCGCTGGCCGGCGCCGGGCTCGATGTCGAGTTCCTCACGGCACGCGACCACGGCCAGGCGCACCACACGACGCGCGAAGGAATCCGCATCGTCCGTGTCGGCGGGCGGCTCACCTTCCTCCCGCGTGCCTTCCTGCGCCTCGCCCGGCTGCGCCGACGTCTCGACGTGGTCGTCGACTGTGCCTGCGGACTTCCGGCGTTCTCACCCCTCGCCCTGTCACCTCGCCGGACCGCGATCGTCCTGGTCGTCCATCACGTGCACCAGACGCAGTTCACGGCGATGCCGCAGCCCCTTGCGGGCCTCGCACGCGCACTCGAGCGGCGTGCCATGCCGCGGGCGTACCGCAACGCGACGACGGTCGCGGTCTCCGAGTCCACCCGGCTCGAGATGACGACGCGACTCAGTTGGCGGGCGCCGATCCTGGTGGTACCCAACGGGACCGACGAGGCACCACCGGCCACCTCGGCGCCCGACGACGAGCGGGTGATCGTGCTCGGCCGCCTCTCCCACCACAAGCGGGTCGACCTCGCCGTCCGCGCCCTCGTCGCCGCGCACCAGCGACGTCCCGGCCTGCGCGTCGACATCGTCGGCGACGGTCCCGAGCACGGCCGGTTGCGTCGCCTCATCGACACCCTCGACGCCGCAGCAGTCGTTCGCATGCACGGCCGCGTGAGCGAGGAGGACAAGCACCTGCTGCTGTCACGGGCCACCGTCCACCTGTGCGCCTCCGAGGCCGAAGGATGGGGCCAGGTCGTCCTCGAAGCCGCGGGACACGGGGTACCGACCGTCGCTCGTCGGGTGCCCGGCCTCCGGGAATCGGTGAGAGCAGGCACCACCGGCTGGCTGATCGCCGCCGACCCGGACGAGGCGACGACGGTCGCGGCCCTCACCGACGCCGTGGACGAAGCGCTGGACGAGCTCAGTGGAGCGCAGCGCCGGGCCGAGCTGGCCGACGCCTGTCGTGCCTGGGCGGCACAGTTCACCTGGACCTCGACCCACGACGCCGTCCTCGCCGTGACGGCCGCAGCCGTCACCCAGGTGTGGCAGCGGGCAACCGCCAGGGATTGACAGGCACCGGTGCTCAAGCCCGACCGTCCTCCGTCAGCACCCACCCGACCCGATTGACGCGTCGCGACGTCGCGGCACGGTCGAGAATCCGCAGCTCCGCGGGGCGCTGTCCTTCCCGGTCTGGTTGCCGGGTGGGAATTCGTCAGAACCGTTCCTCCACCCACTCCGCGAGCAGCTCCGCGACGACGCTGCGCGCGTCCACCGGCTCCTCGAAGTAGTGGTCACCGGCAACGTCGACCGCCGTCTTGTCCGGGGCGGCGAGCCCCTCGTGCAACGCATGCGCATCGCTCGGGAACACCCCGACGTCGGCAAGTCCGTTGACGACGAGGCTCGGCACCGCGATGTTCACCAGGTGCGGCGCGACGTTGCACTGCGAGGTCTCCTGACTCCACATCGACAGCCACGTGCGCAGCGTCGAGGACGTCACCAGACCCCAGGTCGAACGGTTCGAGCGCTCCGGCTCGCCGTGGTAGCAGAGGTTCTCGGGCCGGTCGTTGGGATCGAGGGTCGGGTCGACGAAGCGGGGGTCGGCCCAGGTGCGCGGCACGGTGAAGACGCGGTCGCGCAGGCCGGCGGCACTCACCCGTCGCAGCTCCTGCTTCGCCCACGCCGTGATCCGGGCGTTCCGATCCTGTTGGGCGCTGCGGTACCGCTCGAGGAAGGCGGGTTCGAAGGGCCGGGTGAGGTCCTGGTTCCACAGGTAGAGATGGGGGTCGGTGCTGGTCGGGTCGTCTTCGTCGATGACCGACGGATCGAGCTGGCTCGTCAGCACGTCCGGGCGGCCCTGGTGGGCCGCGAGAGCGATGAAGGCGTCCCCCGGCGACAGCTCCGCCAGTCCTTCAGCGGGCCGCATGCCCGGGAGTGGGAGCACGTTGCCGACGGTCGCGTGCGACTGGTACGCCGCCATCAGGGACGCACCGCCCGAGTTGCCGAGCACGATCACGTTCTCGACGCCTGCCTCCTCGCGCAGCCACCGCACGCCCACGCCGATGTCGACCAGCGCCCGGTCGAGCAGAAAGTGCAGCGGGTCGTTGCGGAAGCGCGTGTTCCAGCCCAGGAAGCCGAACCCCCGGGACGCCAGGTGCTCAGCGAGGTAGTGCTGCGAGAAGTCGACGTTGTAGTGGGTCACGATGAACGCCGTACGCGGGCGGGTACCGCGCGGCGTGTAGTACGCGCCCTGGCACGGCCAGCCGCCGGCGCCCGCTCGCGGCTGGCCCGGCGCCGCCAGGCCCAGGTACCGGACGTCCAGGTCGTTGGTCACGCTCACACTCATTCCATCTCTTCCCTGTTCTCTGGCCCGTCGACGGCAGCGTCGACGAGCTCGATGTCACATCCGGGTGCGAGGTGCCGGGGGTGCGTCGGTCGCCGATGTCCGGCAGCGACCTCGACGACCAGGCCGGCCCGGCCGGCAACCGTGGTGGCGACGTCCACCAACCGCCTGCCCGGAGTCACCCGGGCGAAGCGACGGGGACCGTCCACCAGCTCCAGCAGCTGCACAACGACGCCGTCGGCGGCGGCGGCGGCACGAGGGTCGAGCCACACCATCCGGGCCCGCTCCCCGGTCGACGGTGGCGCCTGCTGCGGTGGGCCGAGCGTCGCGATGCCCTCCGTCACCAGCCGCTCGTGGGCGGCGGCCACGTCGTCCGAGCGGTAGCAGGTCAGGTAGAGCGCGTCGCCCTTCCGGCCGAGGACGCGCGCCATCGCGGACGCGATGCCGAAGCCCCGGTCGCGCGGCGTCACCAGCTCGAGGTAGCTCCCGTCGGCGAACCCGAAGGTCGCCACCTCGATGCCCCACTCCGTCCGGTACGAGCGGTCCGAGAGGATGAAGCCCCAGTTCTCGTAGGCCAGGACCGCGCCGTCCAGGTCCGCGACGAGCACGGCCGCACCGAGGAGCGGTCCCTCGATCGCCCGCACGGCGTCAGTCACGCGCCCGCAGCCCGAGATCAGCCATCGACTCCTCCAGGACCTGCTTCTTGAGCACCTTGTTCGACATGCTGCGCGGCAGTGGGGCGTCGATGAAGCGAACGTGCTTCGGCGCCTTGTAGTGGGCGAGACGCTCACGGCAGAAGGCGATGATCTCTTCGGCCGAGGGCACGCGCTCGGCCGAGCTGTCGACAGACGCCACGAGCGCCGGGACCTCGCCCCACTTCTCGTCGGGGACGGCGACGACGACGAGCTCGGCGATCCCGGGATACCCGGCAAGGACCCGCTCGATCTCGGCCGGATAGACGTTCACGCCGCCGGAGATGAGCATGTCCTTGATGCGGTCGACGACATAGAAGAAGCCGCCCTCGTCCTGACACACCAGGTCTCCGGTGCGCAGCCAACCGTCGCCCATCGCGGCCTCGGTGCCGTCAGGGTCCTGCCAGTAGCGCTCCATGACCTGCGGGCCGCGCAGCCACAGCTCACCGATCTCGCCCCGGACGACGTCCTGGCCGAGCGGGTCGACGACCCGGGTCTGGGTCTGCGGGGCGGGGATGCCGGCCGATCCGGTGTGCTGCTCGGCCAGCTCTCCAGGCAGCACCAGGCAGATCGCACCGCCCTCGGTGAGTCCGTAGCCCTGGCTGATGTGGATCCCTCGCCCCGCGAACGCCTGCAGCATCGCGGGCGAGATCGCCTGACCGCCGGTTCCGATGGCACGCATCGCGCTGAGGTCGGTCGACTCGAAGGTCGCCGCCCGGGAGATCGACTCGAGGATCGAGCCGACCGCGATGAACTGGGTGATGCCACGCTCCTCGAACACACGCAGCGTGCGTTCGGCGTCGAAGTCGTCGTCGAGGAGCATCTGGCCGCCGACCGCGTAGAGCGCCATCCACACGCCCACCAGACCACCGGTGAAACCCAGCGCGTAGGGCACGTAGGTCCGGTCCGTCGCATTCCACCCGTCGATCGTGGCGCGCTCGGCGCACGCGGCGAGGACGTTGCGGTGGCTGAGCACGGCGCCCTTCGGCTTGCCGGTCGTGCCCGAGGTGTAGCAGATGAACGCCGGGTGCTCCGGCCCGAACTCCGCGCGCGGATCGACCTCCGTCCCTCCGGCCAGCACGTCGGCGTACGTCTGCTCCTCCGCGACGGCGTCCGCGAGGACGACGCGTCGTACGCCGGTCGGCACGACGCGCTGGCCGAGGAGAGGGTCGACCATCGCGCGCGCCGTGACGAGGGTGGTGGCGCCACAGTGCTCGAGGATCTCGCCGAGCTCGGCCGGCGCGAGGCGGTAGTTCAGCGGCACGAACACCGCTCCCAGCTTGAAGCAGGCGAGGGCCGTCTCGCAGAACTCGAGGGTGTTCGGCACCAGCACGGCGACGCGGTCGCCCTGCTCGACACCGATCGACCGGAGCCCTTGGGCCAGGCAGGACGTACGGCGATCCAGCTGCTCCCAGGTGACCGCACGGTCCCCGGCCTCGATGGCGACACGCTGCGGCGACCGCGTCGCCCAGTACCGCACCGGTCCAGCAAGGTTCATCGCTCTCTCCTCCCGCTCATCCGCGGACCAGACGGCGGACGCTGCCGTCGCCGTCGCAGCCGAGCACGATCGTCCCGTCGCCGCTCACGGCCACCGAGCTGCGCCGACCATCGGTGGCGCGGAACCGCGGCAGGCCGAACGGCAGCTCCTCGGCGAGGACGACGCGCTCGTCGTCCGTGCGGCTGACGGCGATCAGCTGCCGCGTCCCCTGGTCGGCGACCAAGATGTGCTCCGCGCTGATCGCGACGCCCTGCGGCCGGTCGAAGCCGGTGAGCCGACGCCGGGCCTCGCCGTGGATCACGAGGACCTCGCCGGTCTGCTCGTCGCTCACCACCACTGTCTCGCCCGCGACGGCGATGGCCGTGACCGAGTCCAGCCCGGTCGGGTGCTGGTTGAGCTCGGTGCCGTCGATCGTGATGACGGACATGTCGCCGTTGCGGAGCCCACAGACCAGGTAGTCGCCGGAGACGGCGATCGCCGTGACGCCGTTGGCATCGGTGGCGAAGTACTCGTCGGTCGAGCTGCTCAGTGAGCCGAGCACCTTGATCCACTCGCCGGTCTCCTCGACCCGCTTGTAGATCTCGCCGCCCTGGCTGAGCGCGACGAGGTGTCCCGCCACCTCCGCGACGCCGACCGCGACGAAGGGCTGGTCGAGGAGCAGGCGGCTGACCCGGTCGATCGCGCCGTCGGCGGTGATCCGGCAGACGCTGCCCTGGTCGGCGGCGACCAGGCCCTGCGGGCCGCTCGCCACCTGGTAGGGGCCGAGGAACGAGCCGCTCGACAGCACCCGGTCGACCTCGCCGGTCGCCAGGGAGAATCGCTGCACGGCCGCCTCGACGAAGTTCGAGACGAAGATGTGGCCGTCACCGTCGAAGTCGATGTTGTCGATGCCCGGCGCCGTGGTCAGCAGGCACTCCTGCGTCCCGGTCACGAGATCGACGGCCGTGACCTTGCCGAGGCTCGACTGCGTCACGACCAGGCGTTCGTCCGGGCCGAACTTGACCGCGGTCGGGCAGGCCAGAGCGTCGACCACGGTCTCGACCGCACCGGTCTCCGGGTCGACCGCGAGGACCGTCCCGGCGAACACCTGCGGGAGGTAGAGGCGGCCATCGGGCCCGACCTCGAGCGCGTTGAGCCAGTCGAGGCCCTCAGCGATGACACGGACCGTGTCGGGCGTGTGCCGGTCGACCTCGAGGATCCGGCCGCCTTCGCGCATCTCGTCGACGTACAGGCGGTCCGTGGCGGGATCGACGGTGATCCCGTTGACGGCCGGGCAGTCGTCGACCAGCACGAAGTAGGTGCCGTCGGCCCGCCGGCCGGTGATCCGGCCGTTCATGGTCTCGGTGACGTAGACGGTGCCCTCGGAGTCGAAGGCCAGGTCGTCCGGGCCGAGCAGCGGTGAGCCCTGCGGGGACTCGACGGCGACGACGTCGGCCTCCGGGTCCCAGATGCTGATGTGCTCGCCGACGAGCTCGGTGATCCACAGCCGGCCGTCGCGGAAGCGGATCCCGTTCGCGCCGAACAACCGCCCGGGCTCGCGCAGCGTCTCCAGCCGCCACCCGTCCGCGATCCGCGGCGCACCCGGCAGGTAGAGCTCGAAGCGGGACGGCGCGGCCACGTCCGGCGTCACGACCGGGACTCCTGCCCGGCCCCGGGCTGATCGGAGAACACGGCGGGCCGCTTCTCGCGGAAGGCAAGCTCACCCTCGGCGAGGTCACGGCTCATCACGCAGACGACCTGGTTGCGGTCCTCCATCACGATGGCCGCATCGAAGCTGCCGATCTCCTGGGAGGCGTTGAGCGCGGCCTTCGACATGCGCAGCGCGAGCGGTGCCTTGGCCGCCAGGGTTCGTGCCGTCGCCATGGCGGCGGCCAGGACGTCCTCCTCCACCGCGCTGACCAGGCCGATCCGGTCGGCCTCGGCGGCGTCGACCCGGCGGCCGGTCATCAGGATCTCGGTCGCGCGTCCCCCGACGAGTCGCGGCAGCAGGTAGCTCGCGCCCATCTCCGAGACCGACTGGCCGATGTTGATCTGCGCCGCCGAGAAGTACGCCGCGGGTGCCGCGAAGCGGATCTCACTGGCCATGGCGATCGAGAACCCGCCACCGACGCAGGGGCCGTTGACCGCGGCGATCACCGGCTGCGGGATCCGCCGCATCCGGGAGATGACCCCGGAGTACCACGCCTGGACCGCGGACCAGTGCCGGTTCGGGTCGTTCTCGACGCCGGTCGGGAAGACCTCGCCCGAGAGGTCAGCGCCCGAGCAGAAGCCACGCCCGGCGCCGGTGATGACGACGACCTTGACGTCGTCCTTGTGGGCCAGCTCGTCGAGCTCCCGGCTGAGCGCCATGATCAGTCCCGGGTTGAGGGCGTTGAGCCGCTCAGGGCGGTTCAGCGTGATCAGCTGCACCCCGGGCTCGGGCATCGTGACGAGGATCGGGTCGGTGGCCATCAGGACTCCATTCGGATCAAAAAGGTTCAGCTTCTGCCCGGCGAGCATCGCACCGGGAAACACGCCGTGACAACAAAAACAGAACAACGCTCTGCACAGTAGAATTGTCTGGCAAGCGGTGGCCGACCCCCGTCCCACCGATCAGGCTGGGCCCGCACCACCTGTCTGCCACGCGACTTCGGAGGGAATCGATGAAACTCGGCCTCAACCTCGGCTACTGGGGTTCGGACCGCGACAACACGCTCGGCCTGGTCGAGCTCGCCGAGGACGTCGGCTTCAGCTGCGTCTGGGCCGGCGAGGCGTACGGATCGGACGGCGTGACGCCGCTGGCGTGGCTGGCGGCGCGGACGAGCCGGATCGACCTCGGCACCGCCGTGCTCGGGATGGCCGGCCGCTCGCCCGCCCTGACCGCGCAGACCGCAGCCACGATGGACCACCTGTCCAACGGCAGGTTCCGCCTCGGTCTTGGGCTCTCCGGCCCGCAGGTCGTCGAGGGCTGGCACGGGACGCCGTACGGCAAGCCGTTGGCCCGCACCCGCGAGTACGTCGACATCGTCCGCCAGGTCCTGCGCCGCGAGGCTCCCCTCGAGCATCACGGCCGGCACTACGACATCCCCTACACCGGCGCCGACGGCACCGGCCTGGGCAAGCCGCTCAAGCTCATCCTGCACCCCGTGCGGACCGATCTGCCGATCTACCTGGCCGCCGTCGGCCCCAAGAACGCCGAGCTGGCCATGGAGGTCGCGGACGGCTGGTTCCCGGTCTTCTTCTCCCCCCGCCGCCACCAGGAGATCATCCCGCAGGGCGTCGAGCTGCGGTCCGGCTTCGACCTCTGCCCGATCCTCGACGTCGTCGTCGGGCCGGACGTCGATGCCTGCCGGGCACAGGTGAAGCCCATGGTCGCGCTGTACGTCGGCGGGATGGGCGCACGCGGCAAGAACTTCTACAACGACATCGCCTGCCGCTACGGGTACGAGGACGCCGCGCGGAAGATCCAGGACCTCTACCTCTCCGGCGACAAGGAAGCCGCGATCGCGGCTGTGCCCGACGAGCTGGTCGACGAGGTCGCCCTGTGCGGTCCGCCGGCACGCATCAAGGAGCTGGTCGAGGACTGGACGGCCGCACCCATCACCTCGATGTCGATCATGACCAAGCAGCCGGAGGCGATCCGACTGATGGCCGACCTCCTCACCTAGGAGCACCCGTGAGATTCGGATTCAACGACGAGCAGGCCGCACTCCAGGAGGCGCTGCGGCGCTTCCTGGAGGAGACGGCGGGGCGCGAGCGGGCCCGCGAGACGCTCGACGCCGGGCTCGAGTACGACGCCGCGACCTGGCGCCGCGCGGCCGACGAGCTCGAGCTGGCCGGGATCGCCGTACCGGAGGGCCTGGGTGGCTCGGGCGGCGGCACCGTCGAGCTTGCCCTCGTCCTGGAGGAGCACGGCCGGACGCTGGCGCCGTCGCCGTACCTGGCGACCGCGGGGCTGGCGGCGCCGATGCTGCTCGCCGCGGGCGGCCCGGTGGCCGAGCAGCACCTCACCGACATCGCCGGCGGCACGGTCGTCGCCACGGCCACGCTCCCGGTCGGCGCGGGATCGCCGGCACGGCCGGACGTCCGCGCCGACGCGCAGTCCCGCCTCATCGGAACGTGCGCGGCCGTGCTCAACGGGTCGTCGGCCGACCTGCTCGTCGTCCCGGCCGAGACCGCCGACGGGCGCGGGCTGTTCGTTGTCGAGGCCGACGCCCTCACCCGGGCGCCGTACGACGCCGCGTACGCCTACGACCGGACGTCGGGCCTGAGCCCGATCACCTTCGACGCGACGCCCGCGCGGCGCATCGACCAGCCGGGCGAGCCGGACGTCGACGACGGCTTCGCGCGGGCCGCCGTCTCCATCGCGGCCGTCCAGCTCGGCGGCGCGAGCGCCTGCCTCGATGCAGCGGTGGCGTATGCGCGCACCCGCAGCCAGTTCGGGCGCCCGATCGGCTCGTTCCAGGCCATCAAGCACCGCTGCGCCGACGTGCTGCTGCGCGTGGAGGCGGCCCGCTCGCTCGTCTTCCACGCCGCGTGGCTCGCCGACCAGGGCGCGACCGACGATTTGCTGCTCGTGGCGCCGATGGCCAAGGCCTGGTGCTCGGACACCTACGTCCAGGCCGCCGAGGCTCATCTGCTGATCCACGGAGGGATCGGCTTCACCTGGGAGCACGACGCGCACCTGCACGTCCGGCGCGCTCATTTCCTCTCGCTCCTCCTGGGCAGTGCCGATGACCACCGCGACCTCCTGATGACCCGCCTGCGGGCACCGAAGGCCTAGGAGCAGACATGGATCTCACCGACTCGACCACCGACCTCCGCTACCGCGAGCGAGCGGCCGGCTGGCTCGCCGAGAACGCGCCGCAGCACGAGGAGCCGGACACCGGCCGGCTGACCGTGTTCGGGATGCGCACCCCGGAGGAGTCCGCCCGGCATGTCGCGGCCGCCCTCGCCTGGCAGGCACGCAAGCACGCCGACGGCTGGGCCGGAATCGGCATCCCCGAGAGCCATGGCGGCTCCGGCGGCACGGTGCCGGAGTCCCTCCTCTTCACCGAGGAGGAGTCGCGCTACCGGGTGCCGCTGGACGCGGAGTCCGTCACCCAGGGCATGGTCGTGCCCACGCTCGCGCAGTGGGCCACCCCCGACCAGCGTGATCGCTACCTGGCGCCGCTGCTGCGCGGCGAGCAGCTCTCCTGCCAGCTCTTCTCGGAGCCCGAGGCCGGGTCAGACCTGGCCGCGGTCCGTACCGCCGCCAAGCAGACCGCCGACGGTTGGCGGATCAACGGCCAGAAGATCTGGACGTCGTACGCGCAGTACGCCAGCTTCGGCTATCTCCTGGCGCGCACCGGGGAGGGCCCGCGCCACCACGGCCTCACCGCCTTCCTCATCGACCTGGAGCAGCCGGGGGTGACCGTGCGCCCGATCCGCCAGGCGACGGGGGCCCAGACCTTCAACGAGGTCTTCTTCGATGACGCCGTCGTGGAGCCCGGCGCCGTGCTGGGCGAGCGGGGGCAGGGCTGGCAGGTCGCGCTCAGCACGCTCATGGCCGAGCGCTACAGCCTGGCACCCGAGGAGGTGGGCGCCGACCCGCTCGTTGCGCTCCTCGCGGAGCTCGGCACCTCGGACCCGAGCACACTGCGGCACGCGGCCGACGTCGTCACGATCCAGCACATCCTCACCGTCCTCAAGCTCCGGCTGCGGTCGGCGGCGACGGAGGGACTTCCACCGGGACCCGAGGGCTCGATCACCAAGCTCCTCACCACGACCGGGCAACAGCTGGCCGCCGAGACCGCCCTGGACGCGCTCGGCGCCGACGGCGTCCTGACCAACCGCTGGTCCGAGCTCCTCACGGGCGCTCTCGGCCTGCGGGTCGGTGGCGGCACCGACGAGATCATGCGCAACGTCATCGCCGAGCGGGTCCTGGCGCTGCCCCGCGAACCCCAACGCCCCGAGCCGAGGAACTGACCATGACCACCACCCCCACCCCGCCGTTGCGGGCCGTCGCCATCGTCGGCAGCCTGCGCGCCGAGTCCTACAACCGGATCCTCCTCGACAACGTCATCCGGCTCAGCCCTCCGGGCCTGGAGATCGAGGCGTTCGACCGTCTCGGCGAGATCCCGCTGTTCAACGAGGACGTGGCCCGGGCCGGCGTCCCGGCAGCGGTCGCCGACCTGTCGTCGGCCGTACGCGCTGCCGACGCGCTGATCGTGGTCACGCCCGAGTACAACTTCGGCGTGCCCGGTGTGCTCAAGAACGCCCTCGACTGGATCTCGCTGCCCCCGGGGCGCTCCGGTCTCGAGCACAAGGCGGTCGCCGTCCTCGGCGCCTCCCCGAGCCTGCTCGGCACCGCGCGGGCGCAGTCCCAGCTCCGCCAGTTCTTCGTCTTCACCCAGTCGCACGTCGTGAACCACCCGGAGGTCTTCGTCACGAAGGCGCACACCCGCTTCGACGACGGCGTCCTCAACGACCCCGGTGCCACGAAGCTGATCCACCGCCTCCTCGACAACCTGGTCGACCAGGTGCACCTGCTCCGCGCCCACCGGCAGCCGGAGGCGGCCACCGCAGGCGGGGCAGCTTGACCGGGCCGCTCGACGGCGTACGGGTCCTCGAGATCAAGGGGCTCGGCCCCCTGCCGTTCGCCGGCATGCTGCTGTCGGACCTCGGTGCCGAGGTCGTGCGCGTCGATCGGGTCTCCCCGGCCGCCGAGGCGCTCGTCACCGTCGAGCCGGTACGACGTGGCCGGCGCTCGATCGCCCTCGACCTGAAGCGTCGTGAGGGCATCGACACGTTGCTCCGCCTCTGCACCACCGCCGACGTCCTCATCGAGGGCTTCCGCCCCGGCGTCGCCGAACGACTCGGCTTCGGGCCCGACGTCTGCCAGGCGGTCAACCCGCGTCTCGTCTACGGGCGCATGACCGGGTGGGGGCAGGACGGCCCGTGGGCGGCCGCGGCGGGGCACGACATCAACTACCTGGCGATCTCCGGCGCGCTCCACGGCATCGGCCCCCGCGACCGGCCCACTCCTCCGAGCAACCTGCTCGGAGACATGGCCGGCGGCGGCATGCTGCTGGCTCTCGGGGTGGTCAGCGCCCTCTTCGAGACCCGAGCCTCGGGCAAGGGTCAGGTCGTCGACGCCTCGATCGTCGACGGCGCCGCGCTGCTCACGACGGCGATGCTGGAGCTCGTCCAGAGCGGCGAGTGGCGCGAGGAGCGCGCCGCGAACGTGCTGGACGGCGGCGCCGCCCACTACGACGTCTACGAGACCGCGGACGGGCACTTCGTCAGCGTCGGCGCCCTCGAGCCGCGGTTCCGGGCCGAGCTGTGCGACCTGCTGGACATCGATGCCGCCGTCCGTGATGACCCGGACGCGCTGCGGCGAGCACTCAGCGAACGGTTCCGCAGCCGCAGCCGACAGCACTGGTGCGACCTGCTCGAAGGCACGGACGCCTGCTTCGCGCCGGTCCTCTCGCCCACGGAGGCGACCACCTACGCGCCGAACAGGGCACGTGGGGTCTTCATCGAGGTCGGCGGCACCGTCCAGCCGGCCCCCGCACCGCGCTTCTCGCGCACCGTGCTCGACGTGCCCTTCCCCGGCCACGACGACGGCGCCGACACTCGTCCGGTGCTGTCCGACTGGGGCTTCACCTCAGCAGAGATCGACGCCCTGCTCGACGCGGGGATCACCCATCACCACGACACCGAACCGACGGGAACACCATGACCCTCAGCACCGACGACCGCCTCGCCATCATCGAGACCTGCGCCAAGCTGACCTACTTCATTGACGAGCGGGCCTGGTCCCGACTCGCCGAGATCCTCGCGCCCGAGGTGACGATCGACTACACCGACCTCTTCGGCGGCGAGGCCATGCGGACGCCGCGTGCGGACTACATCCGCAACGCCGAACTGCTCCTCGGCAACCTCGACGCCACCCACCACCACGTCGGCGGACACTTCGTGGTCGAGGAGGACGGCAAGGTGCGCTGCGTCTCGCAGGTGACCGCCACCCACCTCAAGGCCACCCCGACCGGGGACCCGCTGTGGACCGTCGGCGCCCAGTACGAGATGGAGCTCGCACCCGACAACGGCACGTGGCGGATCACCAAGGTCCGCGCGGTCCAGCGCTGGTGCACCGGCAACCGTGAGGTCATGCGTCTCGGGAAGGGCAGCCGGTAGGCGTCGATGATCACCGGACCGCCTCCGCAGTACCCGATCGAGTCGGTCGACAACGCCCTGCGGCTGCTGCTCCTGTTCGCCGACAGGCCGCGGGTCCGCACGACCGAGGTCAGCGCGCACCTCGGCGTCGCCTCGTCGACCGCGCACCGGCTGCTCGCGATGCTCCAGTACCGGGGATTCGTCCGGCAGGACGCTTCGCGCAGCTACGTGGCGGGACCGGCCCTCACGGTCATTGCGAATGCGGTGAGCCGGCACCTGGATGCCCGAGCCCTGGCCCGTCCCGTCCTGGAACGGGTCAGCACCGAGGTCCAGGAGACGGTCACCCTCGGGCGCCTGGAAGGCAACCGGGTCCACTTCCTCGACTCGATCGAGCCCGACCAGGCGGTGCGAGTCGTCTCGCGCGCGGGCAGGGTGCTGCCGGCGCACTGCTCCTCCACCGGCAAGGCGATGCTCAGCAGCCTCTCCACGGCACAGCTCGACGCGCTCTTCCCCGATCACGAGCTCGAGCAGATGACCCCGACGTCGATCGTCGTCTGGGACCAGCTGGTCGCGGAGCTGCGCAAGGTACGCCGCCGCGGGTTCGCGACCAACCACGAGGAGAGCGAGGACGGCGTCGTCTCCGTCGCGGTCACCGTGCCGACCACCACGACCGCGGGACACCACTTCGCGCTCAACGTGGCTGCCCCCGTCCACCGGATGACCACCGCGGCACGCAACCGCTATGTCGGCGTGCTGCAGGAGGCCGTGACCGAGCTCGCCGAGCTGATCGGCTGACTCGGCGCCTCGCCCGCTGACCAGCACGAAGGGTCGGCCCGCTCCCCCGGAGGGAAGCGGGCCGACCCTTCGTCGTGGTGGGCCCACCCACTACATGTACAGCTCCGAGAGCGCCTCGGGGCGCTGTGCCAGGTCGGCAGCACGACCGTCCAGAACGACACGGCCGCGCCGCAGGACGTAGGCCCGATCGGCTGCGCCGAGGGCAGCGCGGGCCTGCTGCTCGACCATCAGCACCGCTGTCCCCTCAGCCGCTGCGTCGGACAGGGCGCGCAACAGGCGGGCGACGACCAGCGGGGCCAGCCCCAGGGAGAGCTCGTCGGCGAGCAGGACCTTCGGCCGACCCGCGAGGATGCGGGCGAGGGCGAGCATCTGCTGCTCCCCTCCGGACAGCAGACCGGCACGGACGTCGATCCGCTGCTCGAGCTCGGGGAAGTAGCCCAGCGCCGCCGACTCGGCGCCGCGTCCGAGTCGCAGGTTCTCGCGCACGGTCAGGTCCATGAAGACGCACCTGGTCTCCGTCAGCAGGCCGAGCCCGGCGCGGGCTCGTCGGTGCAGGGGGCGCCAGACCGTCGTACCGTTGCTCGCCACCTCGCCTCCCATCAGGCGCAGCTGACCGGACAACGCCTTGAGCGTGGTCGTCTTCCCGGCGCCGTTGGCGCCGAGGAGCGCGACCACCTCCCCCGCCCGGACCTCGATGTCGACCTCCGAGATGGCGGGTACGCCGTGGTACCCGGCCGAGATCCCGCGCGCGACCAGACCGTTCGTTGTCATGAGACTCCCTCCGTCGCGACGTCCGCGCCGAGGTACGCGTCGACCACCTCGGGGTGACGTCGCACCTCCTGCGGGCTCCCGATCGTGATCACCTTGCCGAAGTTGAGAGCGAGGACCCTGGTGGACACGGACATGACCAGGTCCACGTCGTGCTCGATGAGGATGACCGCGATCCGCCACTGGGAGGCCAGGTGGCGCACCAGGTGCTTGAGCGCCTCGCGATCGCGGTCGTCGAGACCCGCGGCGGGCTCGTCGAGCAGCAGCACCGACGGGCGCGAGGCGAGCGCTCGGGCGATCGCGAGCAGCCGCCGCTTTCCATAGCTGAGCTCGCTCGGCAGGCGGTCCAACGAGCTCGACAGCCCGAGCTCCTCGACCGCTGCGCGCGCGAAGTCGCTCAGCTCGCCCTTGCGGCGCCCGTGCCGGCCCGGGCTGCGGCCTGCCATGAGGTTCTCGCGAACGCTGAGGTCCTCGAAGAGCTCCAGTGACTGGAACGACCGCAGGATGCCCAGCCGGCTGCGCCGGTGCGGCTCCAGGTCGTGGACGGGGCGTCCGTCGAGGGTGACGCTGCCCGACGCCGGAACGTAGCCCGTCAATGCGTCGATCAGCGTCGTCTTGCCGGCGCCGTTCGGCCCGATGATCCCGAGCACCTCACCACCGCGCAGCTCGAAACCGACGTGGTCGACGGCCACGACGGCGCCGAACCTGACGACGAGGTCGTTCACCGCGAGGGTGGTCAGGTCCGGCAGGTCGGATCCGGACGGCAGCGGAACGAGGTCACCCGGCGGCTGCCCCTCCGCGGACGGCGCCGGCGTCTCGTCGTCGGGAACGACCGACCGGCGCTTGCGACGCCAGCCGCCGGCCAGCCCGTCCGGGTTGGCGACCACCGTGATCAGCGCCAGGATCCCGCCCACCAGCGTGAGCAGGTTGCCGAGGTGTCCGTTCTCGAGGATGCGAGCTCCCACGCCGCTGGGCTCCAGCGTGCTTCCCGCCGCCGCGCCGGACACGAACCCGACACCGCCGACGATGGCCTCCACGACGTAGTTGACCGACTGGAAGGGGTCGAAGGCCGTGAACAGCGCCGTCGGGTACCGGAAGGCACCGAGGACCGCGCCCACCGAGGCCATGGCGGCCGAGACCGCGAAGGCGGTCAGCTTGGTCGACACGACCGAGATCCCCACCGACGCGGCGGCCCGCTCGTTGCCACGGACGGCGATCATCCGCCGTCCCCAGGCCGAGCGTCGGATCACGCACAGCAGCAGGGAAAGTCCCGCGAACAACGCGAGGACGACCAGCGCGTAGCGGCGCGGGTACAGCGTCTCGTCGATGCTCACCCCGAAGGCCGTCGGCAGCCCGACATCGATCCCGGCGTTGCCTCCGGTGAGGCGCGTCGTGCTGAACACCAGCGCATTGAGGGTGACGGCGAGCCCGAGCGTGACGACGGCAAGTGTCGCACCGCGAGCGCGCGCGGCCGGGAGCCCGACGAGCAGCCCGAGGGGTACGGCGGCCAGAACTCCCAGCACAGCCGCCAACAGCCACGGGAGCTGGGCATCGGCCACCAGGCGCGCCGCGACCAGGGCGCCGACGCCACCGATGGAAAGCTGCGCGAGGGACAGCTGTCCGGCGTACCCGATCAGGAGCACCAGCGAGCAGAGGATGACACCGGCGATCATCGTCGTGGTGACCGCCTGCACCCAGTCGACCGGCAGCACCCACTGGATCAGCACGACAGCACCGACCAGCACGGGTACGACGACCACGGGCCGGATCCGCCCGGAGCCCAGCGCGGGCAGCCGGGCCTCCACGAAGTCCCGGGTGGGCAGGCTCCGGCCACGCACCATCAGCACGGTCACGATGATGAGGAAGGGAATCGCGTCGGGCAGGTTCGGGAAGTCCCGCAGCACCGGTCGCTGCGCGTACAGGGCCAGCTCGGCGGTCAGGACGCCGATGCCGAGAGCGCTCACGAACGTCCAGGTGAAGGAGCGGAGCCCGCCGAACAGCGCGGCTGCCAATGCCGGCAGGAGCAGAGTGGTCATCCCGGCCAGGCTGACGCCGATGCTCGGCGCCAGCAGCACGCCCGTCACCGCGGCGAGGAATCCGGCGATCGCCCAGTTGCCGAGGGCGACCAGGTCGGTGGACCAGCCCAGCGCCGACAACGCCTCGCCGTTCTCGGCGACCGCCGATGTCGCGAGACCGAAACGCGTGCGGCGGTAGAGGACGGACAGGCCGACGGCCAGGACCAGCGCGATCGCCACGGTGATGAGGACGTCGACCGTGATGGTCGCGCCGAAGATGGTGACCTGGTCCTGCGGCAGGTAGGTCGCGACGATCAGGGGCTGGGTGCCGAACTTCAACGCGCAGGCGGCCTGGAGCACGACGAGCACGCACAGGGTCGCGATCGCCTTGGTCAGCGTGCTCGCCGCCCGCAGCGGGCGCATCACGAGCAGCTGGATGACGACGCCCAGCACAGCGCCCAGGGCGAGGGAGATCGCGATGGCGGGCACGATCGGCATTCCGCTGGTGCGCAGGTACGACAGGGCATAGCCCGCACTCACCGCGATCGCACCGTTGGCGAAGTTGATCGCCCCCGACACGCGGTGCACGACGACCAGGCTGAGCGCGGACAGGGCGTAGAGCCCACCGCTCGCGAGGCCGAGCAGGACGAACTGGAAGAACAAAGACATACGACTTCTCCTTGGCCGGCAGCCGACGACGAGAGGTCCGTGGGCGAGGCGGCGCCCCGCCCACGGACCGTGTCACTCGACGACGATCGGCTCGCCCTCGACCTTGAGCGCGGAACCGTCCCACGCGTAGACGATCGAGACATTGGCGTGCACCTGCGGGTGGTCCTCGATCGGCGCCTTGCCGCCGAAGTCGATCGGGCCCGTGTAGGGCAGCGTCGACTGGTAGGAGCTCATCGCCTCCAGCACCGAGGACGCCGTCACCTCGTCGAGGTCCTTGGCCACGTCGGCGAACATCAGGGTGGTCACGTAGGAGTTGAGCGACAGGGCGTCGATCGCGGCCTCCTGACCACTCTTCTTCATCGCCTTCATGTCGGAGACGAACTGCTCGAGAGCCTCGTCCTGCTCGGCGCCGGCACCCGAGCCCGGCAGGTAGAACGGACCGGTCGCGCGCAGCTGGCCGGCAGGGAAGTCGATCGGCTGGAGCAGCGAGTCGAGCACGGCTGACGTCGAGACGGCGAGCGGGATGTCGATCCCCGCCTTCTTCACGGCCAGCAGGATCCCGGCGAGCGCCTGCGGTCCGGCACCGAGCTGCAGGCAGTCGGCGCCGTTCGCCGTGGCAGCACCGACCGCGGCGCTGAAGTCGGTGGTGTTGGTGGCGAACTTGAACACGCCGACGTCCTTGGTGCCGGAGTCGCGGTAGCCGGAGGTCATCTGCGCGATGGTGTCGTCCACGCCCGGCTGGTCGACGACCAGGATCGACGGCTTGGTGCACCCTTCCCGGCTGAGCAGCTTGGCGCCCGCGACATAGGTCACCGCACCGGACACGATCGGGAACGAGACCGGGCTGAGGTGGGTCTCGGGCAGCTGGTCGACGGATCCGATGTAGGGGATCTTGGCTGCCTCGAGCGTCGGGATGAACCGGTTGTCGTAGGTCGAGAGTCCGCCGACGACGGCGACGACCTTCTCGGACGCTGCCTTGCGGCCGCACTCGGCCGCCTTGTTCGGGTTGCCCTGGTCGTCGCAGACGACCAGCTCGACCTTCCTGCCGTCGATGCCTCCGTCGTCGTTGATGCGCTTCACGGCGGCGCCGGCACCGGTCACCATCTCGGGGAGCGCGTAGACGGGTCCCGAGATCGCGCCCTCGATCATGATCGTGATGGTGTCCGAGTCCGCGCCGCCGGCATCCGACGAGCAGGCGGCCAGGGACGCCACGGTCAGCGACAGTGCCGCGCCGAGAGCGGCCGCCCGCCCCCGCGAGCGGACGATCCGGCGGACGGACCGCCGGTCGTGAGTGATCTGGTTTCGCATGATTCTCCTGATCCGTCCCGGCGCGACTGCGCCGATTGCTGGTTCAGGAGAGGATCACCGCCGCCCGGCGGCCGCGCTCGGCCCATCACAGGGCATTCTTATGAGCAGAATCACATTCCGGCCTCCGGGAAGCCATGGCCACTGCCAGCTCGCCGAAGTCGGCCGCGATCGCCTCCACGTCGTCCACTCCGGGCCGGTACCAGTCGGCGACCGCCACCGACATCGTCACGATGGCGATCGCGGCGTGGTCCGCCGCGGGATCGTCCTCCGCGACCCCGCGGGCCGTCGCAACGCTCGCCCGGACCCGCTCGTAGACCCGTGCGCGCTCACCCCAGAGCCGCGCCCGTGCGGGCGGCTCGAGCGCTCGCAGCTCGCTCGCCGCCAGGCGGGCCCACGCCTTGCGATCGGCGTGGAACCGGATCAGGCACTCCGTCACGGCCCGGACCTGCGCCAGCGCGTCGGGCGACTCCGCGGCCGCCGCCGTACAGCGTGCCTCGAGCTCGGCCATCGCGCGTTCGAGCAACCAGGTCAGCAGATCATGCTTGCTCGCTGCGTGGTGGTAGAGGCCCGCGACCGAGATGCCGACCCGCTCCGCGATCATGCGCATCGAGGTGCCGTGGTAGCCGAGCTCGGAGAACAGCTCGAGCGCGGCCTGGTAGACCCGCGGGACCGCGATCGGTTCGTACACGCGCCAGTCGTCGAAAGAGGCGTCCTCCTCGGGAGGCAGTGCGATGCCGAGGCGGTCGCACAGCGCCCTCAGGCGCGCAGGACGCAGCTGGGTCTTCCCGGTCTCGAAGTCGCTGAGGGCCGACGCACTCATCCCGATCTCGGCCGCCAGGCGACGCAGCGCGATCCCCTGCGCCGTCCGGTGCGCCCGTACCAGCGCGCCGTCCGGCTCGGTCGACGCGTGTTCATCCCGGTGCGTGCTGGAGGCGGCCATGTCCCACCCTCTCCGGTCGCGCTGTTCACCGCGGACCAGAAGTGTTCGGTTTCGAGAGAACGATCGTACGTCCTTGTCGAACGAACATATCCCTCCTAGCGTCGACGGCACATACCGCCGCACCCGGATCGAGAGGCCGACGATGACTGCAGCAGACCTGACCAACGACGAGTTCGAGCTCGGCGGGGTGTGTCACCTCGCCCTCGTGTGCTCGGACATGGAGCGCACGGTCGACTTCTACACGAACGTCCTCGGCATGAAGCTGGCCAAGACCGTGGAGATGCCCATGGGCCAGCACTTCTTCTTCCACATGGGCGCCGACCAGTACCTGGCGTTCTTCTGGTTCAAGGACGCCCCCGACCGGGCCCCGGGCATCGCCTCCCCGGCTGAGCTCCCGGGCATCGGCGACATCGCCACGGCCCACGCGAGCATGAACCACGTCTCGTTCAAGGTGCCCCTCGACAAGTTCGAGCAGTACAAGGCCGACCTCGAGGCGAAGGGTGTCACCACGGGCCCGGTGCTCGACCACGACGAGAGCAAGTACGGCGTGGCCCGGGACTTCCACGACGGTGTCTACGTCCGCTCGTTCTACTTCTTCGACCCGGACGGCGTCCTGCTCGAGTTCGCCGCCTGGACCCGTGAGTTGCGGGCCGATGACGTCGCCCACCTGCCGGTCGACAGCGACGGCGTGCCTGCCGACGCCGCCAAGTACCCCCAGGTCCGTCGGGGCGCGCGGGCCTGACCCGGCCGACCGTCCCGCACCACCAGGTTCGAGAGGAGAACCGGGCATGACCGCACAGCCGAGCTCCGTCGCCTATCCGATCGAGTCCGTCGACAACGCGCTTCGGCTGATCCGGCTCCTCGAGGAGCGCGGTGCGGTCGGCGTCACCGAGGCCGCCCGCGAGCTGCGCGTCGCACCCTCGACGGCCCATCGGCTGCTGGCGATGCTCGTCTTCCGCGGCTTCGCCACGCGCAACGCGCGGCGGGCGTACGAAGCGACGGCGATCGGTCCCACGCAGGGTTCACGGCCCCTGCCGGCACCTGCCCTCCCCCTCGATCCGATCCTGGCGAACCTGGCCGGACGGTTGGACGAGACCGCGCACTTCGTCGTCGTCCGGGGCACCGCGGCCCATTTCATGGCGGGCGCGGAGCGCACCCTGCCCGGACGCGTGACGTCGCGAGTCGGGATGACGATGCCGGCCCACGCCACGGCGGTCGGGAAGGCGGTGCTCAGCACCCTCACCTCGTCCGAGCTCGACGCCCTCTACCCGCGCGACCTCCCGGACTCCTACGGACCGGCGCCGCGCAGCCTCGACGCGCTCAAGAAGCAGCTCGCCTCCGTACGCAGGGCCGGCTACGCCGTGAGCATGGAGGAGACCGAGCGCGACGTGGTCGCGGTCGGCGTCGCCGTCCGGGACTCGGTCGGCGAGGTGCACGGCGCGTTCGGCGTGGCCATGGCGCGTGCCCGATGCCCCCACAGCCGCATCCCCGAAGTGGCGCGGGAGGTCCGCAGCGCCGCGGACGCCGCTCGCGCCGTCATCGACCGTGCCGTACGTCGCGGCGCGTAGGAGGAGTACCGAACATGGCACACGCCGTTCTCGTCGACGTCGTCCGGCTCGCATCCGGCCGAGGCAAGCCCGGAGGCGCACTCTCAACAGTGCACCCCGTCTCGCTGCTGGTCAGCGGCCTCGAGCAGATCGTTCGACGCAACGACCTGGATCCCGGTGTCGTCGACGACGTCATCGCGGGCTGCGTGCAGCAGGTGGGCGAGCAGTCGATGAACCTGGCGCGCAGTGCCGTGCTCGGGGCCGGATTCCCGGAGTCGGTGCCGGCCACGACGCTCAACCGCCAGTGCGGCTCGAGCCAGCAGGCGGTGCACTTCGCGGCACAGGCCGTGATGGCCGGCGTCCAGGACATCGTGATCGCCTGCGGCGTCGAGTCGATGAGCCGGGTCCCCATGAACGCGGCCACCCTGGGCCAGGACTTCGAGGGCCCCGAGATGGCCAGCCGCTACCCGGACGGCCTCGTCAACCAGGGAGTCTCGGCCGAGCTCGTGGCGGCCCGCTGGAACCTGGATCGCGACGACCTCGATGCCTTCGCCGCAGAGTCGCACCGCCGTGCCTCGGCAGCGATCGATGCCGGATCGTTCGACCGCGAGATCGTGCCGCTCGTCGTGCCGGGCACGGACGGCGGACCGTCGACGACCCATCTCGTCGACGAGACTGTGCGTCCCTCGACGAGCCGCGAGGGCCTCGCCGGCCTGCGGGCGTCCTTCCGGACCGACGAGCTGGCTGCGCGCTTCCCCGACCTGCAGTGGAACATCACGCCCGGCAACTCCTCGCCCCTGACCGACGGGGCTTCAGCGGCCCTGATCATGAGCGAGGCAGCCGCTCTGCGCCTCGGTGTCACGCCACGGGCGCGGTTCGTGTCGTTCGCCGTCACCGGTGACGACCCCCTCCTCATGCTGACCGCCCCGATCCCCGCGACGCGACAGGCGCTGGCACGCGCCGGGCTGAGCCTGAGCGCGATCGACGCCTACGAGGTCAATGAGGCCTTCGCCCCGGTACCGCTGGCGTGGGCCCGCGAGCTCGACGCCGATCCGGCCCGGCTCAATCCTCGGGGCGGCGCGATCGCTCTCGGCCACGCCCTCGGCTCGTCGGGCACGCGCATGCTCGGGACGCTGCTCACCCACCTCGAGGCGACGGGCGGCCGATACGGGCTCCAGACCATGTGTGAGGCGGCGGGAATGGCGAACGCCACCATCATCGAGCGCCTGTAGGCAGAGCCGGGCACACCACCCGATGCGGCGTCAGAGGAAGAACCCGGCGACGTCCGCTGCGACCGCCTTCAGCTCGTCAGCGATCTCCGCGCGGGTCTCGTCGGTCATTCGCGCTTTCGGAGTCGACACGTTGACGGCGTAGCGCGCCCCGTCGTACTCACCCAGCGGGACCGAGACGGAAGCCACGCCCTCCTCGCTCTCCCCGTTGCTGACGGCGAATCCGTCCTGTCGGGCGCGGGCGAGCTGGCGCAGCAACGTCGAGCGCTTGGTGATCGACTTCGGGGTCATCCCGACGAGCTCCTCGTCGGGATAGAGGGATTCGAGTGCGGCGTCGTCGAGCGTGGAGAGCAGGGCCTTGCCGGACGACGTGCAGTGCGCCGGCATTGTCACTCCCAGGCGCGAACCCACGCGCACCGCCCGCGGACTCTCGACCGCGTCGATGAAGGACACGACCCTGCCCTGCAGGCGGCTCAGATGGACGGTCTCACCGAGACCGGCGGAGAGCCGCTCGAGATAGGGATGCACCCGCGCACGGACGTCGACCTGCCGGAGCACCGAGAACGCGATGGTCGTCATCGCCGGGCCCGGCTCGTAGGCGCGCGAGTCGGTGGACTGCCGCGCGAACCCGCGGTAGAGCAGCATCGCCATCAGGCGGTGGGCGGTCGAGGACGCGACGCCGAGGTACTCACTGACGTCGGTCAGCCGAATGCTGCGCCGCTCACCGAGGAGCAGGAGGATCTTGAGCGCGTTGTCGACGGACTCGATCGGGTACTGCGGTCGCGGCGCATCGCTGCCGTTGGTCACCCGCGCACTGTAACGACCGCGCACCGCATGGTCACGGAAGGAGGCTGCGTTCGGTGAGACGGGCGAGCTCGTGACGCCACGCCGTGTCCAGGTTGAGGCCGCCGCCGAGGTCGGGCAGGTCGGCGAGGTCCTCGTCGGGAATGGCCCGGGGCGTGCCCCCGGCCGCAGCGACCGCCCGCGCCAGGCCCGCGATGGTCGCGACCGACGACGCCCGCAGCACCGCCTCCGCAACCGTCGCCCCGGTCGAGGTCAGGCCGTGCCCGCGCATCACCACGACCGGACGGTCACCCAGGGCTCCCGCGACCGCGTCGCCGAGCTCGGGCGTAGAGATCAGCGAGGACCGCGGGAAGACGGGGATCCCGCCGGCAGCGAGCACGGCGCCCGGGATGTCGTAGGCGCCCACCAGCGGCACGAACGGCAGCCCTGCCAGGTCGGCGACGACGACATCGACGGGGTGTGCGTGCACGACGCTGGTCACGTCGAGGCGTCGCTTCAGCACCGCGATGTGCAACGGCAGCTCGGCGGGAACGGCATAGCCGTCCAGCTCGCCCGGGCCGCCGGCGCTTCCGTCGAACCGCACGAGTCGGACGTCGTCGGCCTCCGTGTGCGCGAGGCCCCGCTCCCGCGGCCCACGGCACCGGACCAGCACCAGGTCGTCGTCGACGCGGACGCTGATGTGGCCGAGGAAGCCGGGCGCGAGGTTCCGCGCGGCCAGCACACGACACCCGTCTGCGATGTCCTGGCGCAGTGAGTCGAGGCTCATGCGGCACCGCCGTGCCGCAGCGCCTTGCGCACCCGCAGCGACTCGCGCGGCCAGTTCACGGTGACGGCACCGGTCGTCGTACCGGAGGCGTCGCGCCAGGTCGCGGCGAGCCGGTACGGCGCGTCCTCCTCGACGATGTCCGGCTCGGCCTCCGGGTCGAGGTGCCCGACGATCTGGATGTTCCAGTCGTGCTGGTCGCTCCAGACGTAGGGCACCGCCGTGTTGGCGACGGTCTGGTCCGGATGGACGATGTTGTGAGCGACGCAGTCGGCCTGCTCGACGGCATTGGTCCAGTGCTCGACGCGCGCGCCGTTCCAGCGGGCCGCGTCGCCGACTGCGTGGATCCCGTCGACGCCGACCACGGCACCGCGCTCGTCGCAGACGACGCCGTCGTCGAGAGGCAGGCCGGAATCGCCGAGCCAGTCGAGGCTGACCTCGGACCCGATGCCCGCGATCACAGCGTCAACAGGGAGCGAAGTGCCGTCGGAGAGGTCGACCAGGTAGCCGTCCCCGTCCTCGACGATGGTCGTGGCTGTCACCCCGAACCGGACGTCGACACCGTGGCGCTCATGCAGCTCGACGAAGCGCCGACCGACCTCCTCGCCGACGATCCTGCGCATCGGCACGACCGCCGGATCGACGAGCACGACCTCGACGCCGCTGGCGCGCGCCATCGACGCGACCTCGGCGCCGATGAACCCGGCACCGATGACCAGGATCCGGATGGCTCGGTCGATCGCGTCCCGCACGCCGCGGGCGTCCTCGAGGGTGCGCAGCACGTGGATCCCCGCGACGTCGTACGACGGCCGGCGGGGGGTCAGGCCGGTGGCGATGACCAGGTGGTCGTAGTCGACGAAGGTGTCGTCCGTGAGCCACACCCGACGCGGGGCGACGTCCAGTCGTTCGGCGCGGAACCCGAGACGCAGCTCGATGCCCAGCTCGTCTGCCTGGTCCGGAGTCAGCAGGCGGACGCAGCCGCGCTCGCCGGCCTCTCCCTTCGACAGCGGCGGCTTGTCGTAGGGCAGCTCCGTCTCGGCCTCGAGGATCGTGATCGACCCACCGTGGCCTGCGTCGCGCAGCGCCCGCGCGGCGCGGACCCCCGCAACGGAACCGCCGACGATGACGACGCGGTCACCGTGCCTCACTCGTCCTCCACGGAGAGGGCGGAGACCGGGCAGCTGCGGGCGGCGGCCTCGATCCGGGCCCGGTCGGACTCGTCGATGCGGTCCATCAGCAGGACCACGATCCCGTCGTCGTCGAGGTCGTAGGCGTCATCGGCAGCGACGACGCAGTTCGCGTACCCCTGGCAGGCGGCCAGGTCGGCCTTGAGGACAGCCATCTCAGTTCAACTCCTTGATTCTCAGACCTTGATCCCCATGCCACCGTCCGTGTGCACGGTGCGGCCGGAGATCCCTCGCGCTCGGTCGGAGGCGAGAAAGACGTAGCTCCCGGCGTGGTCGGCACCGCTGAGTGCCACCTGGAGCGGAGTGCGTGCCGCGAGCGCGGCGGCGCGATCGGGACCGTCCAGCCGGTTCTCGGTCAGCCCGAGCGCGGACAGTCCCTTGAGGTCGGTGTTCAGCGTGCCGCCGGGTGCGACGCCGTTGACCCGCACGTCCGGGGCCAGCTCGTGCCCCAGCGCGGTGACCAGCCCGCGGACGGCGAACTTGGAGGCGACGTACAGCACGCCGCCCCGGCCGGGGTAGTACGCCGACGTCGACTCGGTGAGGATGACGTTCCCACCCGAGCCGCGCAGCGCCGGCGTCGCCGCCTTCACCGAGTGCAGGAGCGACTTCACATTGACGGCGAACATCTCGTCGAAGGCCCCGTCGAGCTCGTCGGCCCCGAGGTCGCCGAGCGGACGGTAGAAGTCGAAGATGCCGACGGTGCTGACCAGCACGTCGAGCCCGCCGTACGCATCGACGGTCGCGGCCACGGCCGCGTCGTTGGCCCCGCGGGTGGCGGCGTCCCCCTGCAGTACGACGACCTCGGGCCGTTCCTCTCGCAGCTGCGCACACTTCACGTCGTCGAGCTCGAGCGCCGCGACCTGCGCGCCCTCCCCGAGATAGGCGTCAACGACGGCGCGGCCGATGCCGGAACCGGCGCCGATGACGAGGGCGCGCTTGCCCTCCAACCAGCCGCTCATCACTCCGCCTCGGGGACGAGCGGGCCGAACGGCTGGCCGACCATCGCCGTGAAGGTCGCGGCGTTCTGCCAGGTCAGCGCTTCGAGTTCGAGCGGGTCGAGGGTGATCCACTGGCCCGAGCGCGGCGCCTCGATCATGAGGCGGGCGCCGTTGCGTCCGTGCACCTTGAGCACCCGGACCTCGGAGAACTCGTTGCCGAGCACGAGAGCCGGGCCCTCCTGGGTAGCGAGGAAGGCATCCCGGTCGGCGGCCGCGCGACGGGCGGCCTCGGCGTCCTCCTGCTCCCCCTCCCACGCGAGGCTCACAGGAAGATCGCCAGGTTCTGGGTGCGCAGCACCGACTCGTCGACGGCGATGTGGCGCCTGGCCAGGAGCCACGATCCGTCGACCTGACGCAGCAGGTCGGTCCGGCCGGCGGAGATGAGTGACGGCTCGTTGACGTCGCCCCGGCTGCGGAACAGCAGCACGGCGGACTCGACGACCAGCTCGTCGGCCGACTCCGTCGCGAAGGTGCGCACGTTGGAGAGGTGGTGCCGGATCCGGGACGGCGGGTCCTCGGTCCAGGCGTGCTCGGTGGCGAACCGGGCGACCCGTCGGCTCAACGAGTACTTGTCCTCGTCGAAGTGCGCCATCCGACGGGCGGTGTCGTAGCCGGCTCCCAGCGCGGTCGTGACTCGGATCGGCATGTAGTAGTGGATGTCCTCGGCCAGCAGGTCGAGCCACTCCTCGTAGCTCTGGCGGTCCAGGACGTAGGCCTCCTCCACCAGCCAGCGGTGCGCCATCTGGTGGCGCGGGTCGGCGAAGTCGAGGCTCGCCCCCACAGGCTGGGTCGCGGCAGCCTGACGCCCGAGGGGTGAGTCGTCGGAGCGGATCGGGATGTAGGTGCTCATCGCGCGACCTCCGACGCGGGCGTGCCGACCTCGATCGAACCGAACTGTGCCGGCGGCATCTCGAGGTGGTCGGCCCACAGGTCGAGGAGGTGACGCTGGTTGTACTCGCCGTACCCGACGTGCGCGACCCCCGGGCCTGCGAACTCGTCGGGGCCGAGCGGCTGCACCACCGGACTGTCGTCGTGGAGCAGGCCCATCCGGCCGTTCAGCAGGAGGCGACGAGCCATCGTGCCGCCCGCGGTGTTGGTCAGCGAGACCCAGTTCTCGACGTCGTCCTGCTCGAACATGCCGCTGGTGCCGAAGCACATCAGGTAGGCCTTGTAGGACAGCGCCTTGAACTCCTCCGGCGCCTCCTTGTCGACCACGAACCAGGAGAGCACCTCGGTCTCGTTCTCGCTGATCGGCTGCCACTGACGCAGCGAGATGAACGGCAGCACCTCGTCGGAGTCGGCGACCTTCGGCCAGTTGTGGACCAGGCTGAGGTTCGGGAACACGGACGCAGCCGAGATCATGAAGCCGTCGCGCCCGATGACGTCGAGCTGCTCGGCCGACCAGCTGGCCTTCATCCGCTCGATCATCTCGTCCGGGTAGCCGACGTAGCGCAGTCGCTCCTCGAGCGTGCCGGGCGGCAGCTTGTACGTCGTACCGCCGCCACGACCGGCCCAGTAGGTGTTGCCGTCCTTGCGCTTCTCCGCCTTCGGCTCGCGGAAGAGCCCGATCTCCACGACGCTCGTGTGGGTCTGCGGCGTGTGGTACATGTCGCCGGCGAAGTTCTCCGCGCCGATCTTCCAGTTGGCCTTCACCCGCCACCGCTGGGGGCCGAGCACCTCGACACCGGACGGGCTCTGCTTCGTGTAGTAGTCGAGGTAGAAGGCGAAGTCGCCGAGGAACTCACGCAGCGGCATGGCCTCCGGGTCGAGTGAGACGAAGATCAGCCCGTTGTACGACTCGACCGACGGCGCAGGCAGCAGGCGCTGGCCCTTGCGAGTGAAGCCCTCCTCGCCGCCGAACGCCTCCTTGTGGAACGGGAGGCCGGCCAGCTTGCCGTCGTTGCGGTACGACCAGCCGTGGTAGGGGCAGCGGAAGTGCGAAGCGTTGCCCTGCTCGGCCCGGCACACCTGCATGCCGCGGTGCAGGCACATGTTGAACATCGCGTTGACCTGACCCCCGTGGTCACGCGACACGATGAACGAGTTATCCAGTACCCGGCGCACGACGTAGTCGCCGACCTCGGGGATCTCGGACTCGTGCGCGACGAACTGCCAGGCCCGGCTGAACAGCCGATCGCACTCAGCAGCAAAGACGCCCTCGTCGTTGTAGATGTGCGCCGGCAGCATGCCGCGCCTCACGTTCGCCAGCAGCTCCTGGTCCACACCCATCGCCAGTCCCTTCGTTTCGATTCTCTGCTTTACAGAGATTGATTCTGTAGAACAGAGACCGTCCTGTCAATGGCGGACGTACCGCTGCCGGCCGTCCGGGTCACTACGCTCGTCGCCATGCGCCGGCCGCCCACCCTCGAGTCGCTGCGTGGGCGGATCGGGTTCAGGTCACTCCAGGTGCGCTGGGCGCTCACGAGCCGTTGGCGACGAGCACGCGGTCATCACGGCGCGTTCGAGCAGGGCGAGATCAGCGCGCGGGCAGCACGACTGACGGATCTGTGGCAGCGCACGTGGCCCAAGGCCGAGCCCCTCGGCCACGTGCTTCGAGTCGAGTACGCCGACCGATGGGTCCGATTCCACAGCCTCCCGGAGTCGAAGCGGTACGCCGAGAACCCGGCCGAGTACGCCGAGATCCTCCGACGGCATCGCACGGTCCTCAACGAGCTTCGCGGCTCCGACCGCGTTGGTGCCTTGCGCGTGATCGCTGCGGATTGGGGTTGGCAGGACCTGTCTGCCGGCTGGTCGAAGCGCCACGTGCCTGACGCCTGGCCTTGGCGCCGTGGCCCGACAGACGAAGATCCCGACACCGGCCACAACTACTTCTGGGCGGCGACCGGACTGTCGGAATCCGAGATCGACGCGCTCCTCCTTGCGGCAGCCGACGATCGAGGCCACTTCGTGATCGGCGCGTCCAATCTCGAGTGGCTCTACTGCCCGTACGACGGAGGTACCGACGTTCTACTTCCGCATGCGGTCGAGCGCGACGCCCTCAAGGCCCGTCATGCCGATTGGCTGTCGCCATACCCCGGCGGTCTCTGACCGCCCGACCACTGACCTGCTGGAGGAGTGCCGTCTTGGCGCCGGCGTCAGGCCCGACGGGCGCGAGACATCAGGGCGACGCGGTCCGGGCGACAGCGATCGCGATCCGAATCTCGATCGCGATTCCCGCCACGCATCTGCCTCACGATGCCCACGCAGGCCGCTGACCTGGACAAGCGTGTCAAACTCCTGACCTGCGCAAACCGCCCAGATCAGTAGTACCAGGGGTACGGCGACCAGTCCGGCTCCCGCTTCTCCAGGAACTGGTCCCGCCCCTCCTGCGCCTCGTCGGTCATGTACGCCAGCCGGGTGGTCTCGCCGGCGAACAACTGCTGGCCGACCAGGCCGTCGTCGAGCAGGTTGAAGGAGTACTTGAGCATCCGCTGGGCGGTGGGACTCTTGCCGTTGATCAGGCGGCCCCACTCGAGGGCAGTGGCCTCGAGCTCGGCGTGGGGAACGGCGCGATTGGCGGCGCCCATCCGGACGGCGTCGTCGGCGGAGTACTCCTGGCCGAGGAAGAAGATCTCGCGGGCGAACTTCTGGCCCACCTGGCGGGCGAGGTACGCCGAGCCGTAGCCGCCGTCGAAGGAGCCCACGTCGGCGTCGGTCTGCTTGAAGCGGGCGTGCTCGGTGGAGGCGAGGGCGAGGTCGCAGGTGACGAAGAGGCTGTGGCCGCCGCCGGCCGCCCAGCCGGGGACGACGCAGATGACGACCTTGGGCATGAAGCGGATCAGGCGCTGGCACTCGAGGATGTGCAGGCGCGCGAGGCGGGCCTTGTCGATCGGGCTGGGCTCCTCGGCACCGGTGTCCGCGGCACCGGCCGAGACGTCCTCGTACTGGTAGCCCGCGCGACCGCGGATCCGCTGGTCGCCGCCGGTGCAGAAGGCCCACTTGCCGTTCTTCGCGCTGGGGCCGTTGCCGGTCAGCAGGACGCAGCCGACGTCGCCGGACTGGCGCGCGTGCTCGAGCGTGCGCAGCAGCTCGTCGACCGTGTGCGGGCGGAAGGCATTGAGGACGTCGGGGCGGTCGAACGCGATCCGGACCGTGCCGTGCGCCTTCGCGCGGTGGTAGGTCAGGTCGGTCAGGTCCTCGAAGCCGGGGACGACATCCCACTGGCTCGCGTCGAACGTCTCGCTCACGCCCTCGATCGCACTCATGGCACCTGAACCTAGGGCATGACGAGGTTCGGGCTTGACCTTGCCCCTGGGGGCAAGGTCTACGGTCGGTGCGTGCTCATCAAGGACCTCGCCGAACGCGCCGGCGTGAGCGTGAAGGCGGTGCGCTACTACGAGTCGCGCGGCCTGATCACGCCGGAGCGGGCGGCCAACGGCTACCGGGAGTACGACGACGCGGACGTGCTCGTCGTACGCGAGATCCGCGCCCTGCTCTCGCTGGGCCTCACCGCCGACGAGACGGTGCCGTTCGTCGAGTGCCTGCGGGCGGGCAACGAGCGGGCCGACGTGTGCCCGTCGTCGCTGGACGCCTACCGGCTGCGGATCGCCGAGATCGACCAGCGGATCGAGGAGCTGAGCAAGCTGCGCGGCGAGCTGTCCGGGCTGTTGAGCGACGCCGAGAACTACCCGACCACCACGAACCACGAGGAGACATCATGACCCTGCAGGAGATCACCGACGCCGACTTCGAGCACGAGGTGCTCGCGTCCGACCAGCCCGTGCTGGTCGAGTTCTGGGCGCAGTGGTGCGGCCCGTGCCACCAGGTCGCGCCGGTCCTCGCGAAGATCGCCGACGAGCGCGAGGGCGCGCTGCGGGTGGTGAAGGTCAACAGCGACGAGAACCCCGTGATCTCGGCCCGCTACCGCGTGATGGGACTGCCGACGATGCTGGTCTTCCGCGACGGCGTACCCGTCCACGAGCTGCGCGGCGCGCGCCCGAAGGCCGCCCTGGACCGGGAGATCGACCACGCCCTCGCCGGCTGAGCGGAATAGCCGGGCGCACGGTGCCCTTGAGAAGGGCATGACCCTTCACGGTGAGTACGAGCCCAGCAGCCAGAAGTGGGTCCGCGACCAGGTCGCGGAGTACGAGGCCTCGGGCGGCACGAAGGCAAACACGCTGCGTGGATCGAAGGACCCGATCGTGGTGATCACCTCGGTCGGCGCCAGGTCCGGAAAGCTCCGCAAGAACCCGGTCATGCGGGTCGAGAAGGACGGCGTGTACGCCGCCATCGCGTCCATGGGCGGCGCTCCGGAGAACCCGAGCTGGTACGCCAATTTCGTCGCGAACCCCCTCGTCGAGCTCCAGGACGGCCCGGAGCCGAAGGCCTGCACGGTGCGCATCGCCGAGGGCGAGGAGCGCCGGCAGTGGTGGGACCACGCCGTCGCGACCTGGCCGACCTACGCGTCGTACCAGGAGAAGACGGACCGCGAGATCCCCGTGTTCCTGCTGGAGCCGGTCGCCGCCTGAGCCCGGCGTTCAGTCGGCCAGCAGGGTGGTCGACCGGTCGATCGCCGCGCGCAGGGCGTCGGAGAGGACGTTGATCGCGCGCACGTGGTCGCGCTTCGAACCGTCGACGGTGTCGATGTCGCCGATGCCGGCCTCGCGATCGAGGCGGCTGACGTCGAGGATCACGAAGTAGGGGCCGACCCGGAAGACGTAGCTCAGGGAGCCGAGCACGAGGCTCACCCTGGCCCAGTCGGCCCGGGTGCGCAGCTTCCGGTGGGCGAACTTCGACTCGAGTCGGCCGTCTCGCTTGAGCTCCGCGAGATCCGCGGCATAGGACACGGAGATCTCGATCGAGGTCTGCTTCGACTCGTCGAGCGGACCGATCCCGCTGTCGTGGGTCCGTTTGCAGCTGTTCCACGGCAGGATCGTGATCCCGTCGACTCCCCTCGGAGAGGCCTCGAGGTCGACCGCCGCCGAGGCCCGCTCGACCGTGACGGTGGGCGTTCCGTGCAGGATCTTCTCGAACGCCTCGTCGGTGAGGATGGCGCACGGCTCGAGGACGGGGGACGGGCCGCGGTGCGTCGTCGTCGTGAGGTACGTCGGCGCGGGCTCCTGGGACAGCTCCGGGTCCGCGAGGTGCGCACGCACCGACTCGACCGCCCTGGCGAGCACGTCGGCCCGCTCGCGGAGGTCGTCGTCGGTCAGCTTCTCGAATCCGTAGGTGTCGCCGCCGCGGTACTCGACCGTCCACTCCGTGTCGCCCTGCCGCACGACCACGCCGGACGTGGCCCATCGGTCGGGCAGCACGAGGGACGCCACCTGCTCCTCGGTGACCGGGACGTCGAGCTCGTCGGGCAGCAGCTCGAGGCTGGCCCGCATCTGGGCCACGAGCTGTCGTCCCGGGTCGGCCGTCACGACCTGCTCGAGGCGGGCGACCACCGGCTCCAGCTCTTCCCTGGCTGCGACGAAGTCGTCGACGAGGAGCGCCTCCGAGGGCTTCGGCCTGTCCGCGACCTGCTCGGCCTCGACCGAGAGGGTCCAGACGTCGAGGAGGCCGCGGACCAGCAGGTATTCACACCTCGTCGGGTACGCGCGCCCATCCTTCGGCTTCGAGGAGTCGACGTACTCCTCCTCGATGTTGTCGCGCCCCGAGAAGCCTCCGACGGCCACCGACGCGTCCCGCGGCGTCAGCACCTGGCACGGGCTGACGTAGCGGCGCTCGCCGATCCTGATCTCCTGGCCGTCGGTGCCGATCCAGGTCGGCGCCGCCTTCGGCTTCTCCTCCCGGGCAGCCGGGGAGCCCGAGGGACTGCTGTCCGCCGACGGCGTCGCCGAGCCGCCGCCGGAGCAGGCTGCCGTCACCACCAGGGACGCGAGAACCGCGCCGACCTTCCACCTGTGCCCGAGATGCATGGCAGGAAGATAGCCGCGCTGACCGCGCGGGAAACGCCGAGCCCTCGGCCGTGGCTCAGCTGTTGGCGATCGTGACGGTCAGGCCGCACAGGTGGCCGAGCCGCATGATCTCAGAGTCGGCGAACTCCGGCCCGCCGCGGCGGCCGACGACGACGATCTCGTTGCCGTCGAGCCGCGCGGCCGCGAACAGGGTGACCTCGTCCTCGGGCGACTCCAGCCGCGTCGGGGACTCGATCTCGATGAACTCGAAGTCGTCGGGCGCGGCGCTGGTGCCGTAGACGACGCCCTTCGCCCGGTGCACCCGCGCGGCCCAGTCGACCCGGAAGGTCGCGGGCAGCAGGTCGATCAGCTTGTCGAAGGCCTGGTCGGGCGCAGCGGTCAGCTCCTCGACGGCCTCGAGGTCCAGCATCAGGTTGCCGCCGGCGGGGTAGCGGCTCACGAAGAGCACCTCGACCCCGTCGAGCGCATTGCACGCCGACACGACGGAGTCGGGCATCATCCCCTGCTCCAGCTCGAGCAGGACGTCGTCGACCGCGGTGCCGTCGTCGATGCGGTGCTCGACGATCTCGATCGCCTCGATGTCGCCGCCCGCCATACCGATCGCCGTCGCGACGCGACCCAGCGACCCCGGGACGTCGGGCAGCAGCACGCGGAGCAGGAATGGCATGGTCTCGACACTAACCCGACCAGGTTTCGGGCCGGTTGCGGGGCCACCGCTTGGGCGCGGCGTCGTCGCTGGCTGCGTCCTACGGCGCGAGCCGGTGCCGCAGGCCGGTCGCGCGCTGTGCGGTCGTCGTCACCGCAGCGCGTACGGCGGCCTCGGACCCCACCACGAGCAGGCTCTCTCGCGCGCGGGTGACGGCGGTGTAGAAGAGCTCGCGGCTGAGCAGGCGCGAGCCCTCCTCCGGCAGCAGCACGGCGATCCGCGTCGCCTGGCTGCCCTGGCTCTTGTGGATCGTCATCGCGTGCATGGTCTCGATCGCGTCGAGGCGGGCCGGGGCGAACGGGCGGGGTGCGCCGGCGCCGGCGATCCACGCCCGGGGCCGGCCGGACGGGTCGGTCACGACGACGCCGGTCTCGCCGTTGTAGACGTCGAGGGCGTAGTCGTTGCTGGTGACCAGGAGCGGGCGTCCGGCGTACCAGGCCGAGCCGAGGGGTGCGCCGATCTCGGCGGCGAGCCACTGCTCGACGTGGCGGTTCCAGACACGGACGCCGTAGGGGCCGTCGCGGTGGGCGCAGAGCAGCCGGAAGCCCTCGATCTCGGCGAGCGCGGCCTCGGGCCCGTCGTCGACCGCCGCGGACCGGACTCGCAGCGCGGCGGCGGTGCACTCGGCCTGCAGCGCCTCGACGGGGTCGTCGGTGTTGCGCCACTCGACCTCGCCGGTGCCGGCCCGCAGCACCTCGATCACCCGGTCGGCGGCGTCCGGCGAGTCGTCGCGCAGGGCCGCGGCGAGGCCCTTGATCTCCTCGGTGGAGCGGTGGTTCTCGGTGAGGGCGACGACGGGCGAGTCGGGATGGTCGGCGAAGCCGGCGACCAGGTCGGAGAGCACGGCGCCGGCGCCGACGGACGTGAGCTGGCGCGGGTCGCCGACGAGGACCAGCCGGCTGTCGGGGCGGACCGCCTCGAGCAGCCGGGCCATCATGGTCAGGTCGACCATGGACGCCTCGTCGACCACGACCAGGTCGTACTTGAGCCGGTTGCCGCGGTCGTTGCGGAACCGCGTGGTGTTGTCGGGACGCCAGCCCAGCAGCCGGTGGAGGGTCATCGCCTCGGGCGGCGCGACCTGGTGGTCGGCGTCGCCCAGCGCGCCCAGGGCGCCGAGCTCGGCGGAGACCGCCTCCTGCAGCCGGGTCGCGGCCTTGCCGGTCGGCGCGGCCAGCGCGATCGACATCCGCCGCTCGTGGGCCACCGCGAACTGGTCGGCCAGCGCCAGCACCAGCCGCGCCACGGTGGTGGTCTTGCCGGTGCCGGGGCCGCCGGTCAGCACGGTGGTGCGGTGGCGGGCGGCGTGCTCGACCGCGGCCGCCTGCTCGGTGCTGAGGTGGTCGCCGCTCACGCGCTGCAGGGTCGCCGCGAGGACCGCCTCGTCGACGGCGGGCGGACCGAGCACGATCCGCGCGGTCAGGTCGTCGGCGACCTGGCGCTCGAGCCGGTGGTAGCGGTCGAGGTAGACCAGGCCGTGCTCGACGTGCAGCACCTCGGCGGCCACGAGGGCGGAGGCCTCGATCGCCGCGACCCAGTCGGCGCGGTCCGGCCAGAGCAGGTCGGTGCCGTCGAGGTCGGGCAGCGCGTCGAGGTCGAGACCGACGGATCCGCCGCGGACCGAGCGAACGGCGAGAGCGGCCGCGAGCAGCACGCGCTCCTCGTCCTCACCCGCGAGTGCAGCCACCCGCTCGGCGACCCGGACGTCGGCCGCGTCCACGACGCCAGCGGCGTTGAAGGCGCCCAGCAGCCCGTCGACCCGCCGTGCCAGGCGTGGGTCGTGGGGCGAGGTCGGCTCGAAGATCTCGGTCACGGCTTCCGTCCGTCCAGGAGGTCGGACAGCCCGACCACGAGGTCGACCGGCGGCTGCCAGGTGAAGATGCCGCACGGGTTGCCGTCGACCCGTGGCGTCTCCGGGCCGCACATGCCACGCAGGTAGAGGTAGGCGACCCCGCCGAGGTGGCGCGCGGGGTCGTAGTCGGGCTGGCGCCAGCGCAGGAACCGGTGCAGCACGACGGCGTACAGCAGGGCCTGGAGCGGGTAGTCGGAGTGCCCCATCGCGTCGTCGAGCGCGCTCGGCCGGTAGGCGCCCGCGGTCAGTGGCTCGTCGGTCGGCCCGAGCCAGTTGGTCTTGTAGTCGATGACGACGTAGCGGACGTCCGCGCCGTCGGCCGTCGGCAGCCGGAGCACGACGTCGATCGAGCCGGTCAGGTAGCCGCGCAGCACCTGCCCACCGAGCAGCGGGTTGTCGAGCGCGTCGGCGTACGCCCTCACCGGGTCGCCCTCGGGCAGGTGCTTCCTCAGCAGGGACGCGACGTCGCCGAGCAGCACCTCCTCCGGCGAGCGCGCCTGGTGGACCGGGTGGTCGCCGCCGGACAGCGGCAGCTCGAAGTCGAGCTCGCAGAGCCGGTCGGCCGTGCCGACGCGACGCAGCGTCGTCTCGTCCATCAGCGGCCCGAGCGGGGTGTCGAGCACCGCCACGAGGGCGTCGGCCAGCTCCTCGGTGTCGAGCGCCACCGGCCACCAGGTCAGCTGGTCCTCGATGTGGCCGAGCAGCTCGGCGCGCAGGTCGGGCACCGCCGGGTCGGCGTGCTCGAGCACGCCGTGGACCAGCGAGCCGAAGGTCGCACCGAGCGGCAGCCCCGCCATCGGGGACGGTACGGCGAGCGCCGGGTCGGGCTCAGCGACCTCGACCACCGGTGGCAGGTCCTCGTCGTCCTTCGGCTCGACCTCGGGCTCGCTGCCGACGCCGGGGGCCGGGACGCCGAGGTCGACGTGGCTCAGCGCGGAGTACGACGTACGCCGCCACCCGGTGTCGACGGACCGGGTGAAGGCGCGGGCACTCAGCTCGGCAGGCGGGTCCTGCGGCAGCGGGGGCAGTGCTGTCGCGGGCTCGGCGACCTCGGGCACGAAGGCACCGCGGTCGCGCCAGGTCGCGAAGAGCCGGGTCGCGGCGTCCTCGTCGGGCACCGCCGGGTCGACGGGGACAACGCTGCTCAGGCCGTCGCCGTCCGGTGCCGGACCGCGCAGCAGCAGGCGGTGGAGCGGGGAGGCCTTGGCGTTGCTGGTCGGCGCCCACCAGGCGACGACCTGGCTCTGGGCGCGGGTGAGGGCGACGTACAGCAGCCGCAGCCACTCACCGTTCTCCTCGTCCTTCCAGCGCCGGACGTGGTCGGCCCAGTCGGGGCCGGCGTTGGCGACGTCGAGGCAGCGGCGGCCGTCGGCGTCGTGGAAGAGCGGCTTGTCGGCCGTCGACGCGACCCAGCGGTCGGCGAGCGAGGGCAGGTAGACGACGGGGTACTGCAGGCCCTTGCTCGCATGGATCGTCACGAGCTGCACCGCATCGGCGTCGGAGTCGAGACGGCGGGTCCGCTCCGCACCGCGACCGTCGCGCGCCTCGAGCACCTGCTGGCGCAGCCACGCCAGCAGCGCGACAGCCCCCATCTGCTCGCGCAGCGCGGCCTCGTGGAGCACCTCGCCGATGTGGCGCAGGTCGGTCAGGGTGCGCTCGCCACCGACCTGGCCGAGGAGACGCTCCGGCATGCCGCCGGAGGTCGCGGCCTCGACCACCGCGGCGACACCGCGCCGGCCGAGCGCCTCGGACCACGACCGGAGCCGGTCGCCCAGGTCGTCGCTGAGGTCGTCACCGCCGGCGTCGAGGGTCGCGGCGTCGTACCCCAGGAAGGAGGTGAGCGCCGCGGCCCGCACCCGTGGGGTGCGGTGGGGCTGCTCGAGGGCCTCGAGCAGGGAGAGCCACTCGACCGCGGCCGGGGTCGCGAACACGCTGCCGCCGCCGGCGATGACGGCGGCGACACCGACCTCCTGCAGGGCGGCACGGGCGGCGGCAAGGTCGGCGTGGCGGTAGCAGATGACCGCGATGTCGTCAGGACGCAGGTCGCGCCCGTCGAAGGTCGCGCCGCTGGTGACCAGCGCGCGGATGTCGTGGGCGAGGTCGCGCGCGATGTGGGGCCGGACCTGGTGGACCGTCAGGTTGGTGCCGCCGCGCTTGCCGAAGGTCTCGCGGCGCACCACCCGCACCCGGAACGGCGCGGGCTTCGGCGCCCCGACCAGCCGGGACTCCTGGTGGTGGGCCCGCACGTCGTGGACGACGATCCGCGGGTCGCCGAGCTCGGCACCGCCGAGCAGGCGGCCGAACCCGGCGATCAGGTCCGCGTCGCTGCGCCGGTTGACCCCGAGCGTCTGGCGGGTGGTGGCGGTCTCCGCAGCGGTGAGGTACGTCGTCACGTCGCCCCCGCGGAAGGCGTAGATCGCCTGCTTGGGGTCACCGATGAGCACCATGGTGGCCCGGCCGCTGAAGGCACGGTCGAACACCTTCCACTGCACCGGGTCGGTGTCCTGGAACTCGTCGACCAGCACGATCCGCCACCGCGCCCGCATCCGCGCCCGGGCCGGGGAGTCCTCCTTCTCCAGCGCGTGGGCGAGCTGGTCGAGCAGGTCGTCGTAGGACAGCACGCCCAAGCGGCGCTTGCGCCGGTCGATCTCGTTGCGCACGGCGGCGGCGAACGCCACCCGCCGCCCGGCCGGGTCGTCCCGGGGCAGGTCCGCCGGCTCGAGGTCGGCCTGCGGGTCGCCGACGACGCGCCGGGCGATGGCGAGCGCCTCGGTGTGGGTGAACGCCGGCGCGGTGCCGTCGGGCAGCTGCGCGAACGCCCGCAGGTAGAGGTCGTCGACGACCTCGACCAGCATGTCGTCGAGGTTCTCGACCAGCCGGGCCCGGGCGTCGGTGTCGCCCGCGACGCCGAGGGAGTCGAGGACCAGCGAGCAGAACTGGTGGATGGTGGCGATCGTGGCCGCGTCGAAGTCGGCCAGCGCCTGGCTCACCCGGCGGTGCCGCAGCGCCCTCTCCTCGGGCGGGCAGTCGAGCAGCTGCTCGATCACCTCGGTGGGCGGTGTCGCCAGGGTCCCGGCCAACGCGGACTCGGCCTCGACCAGCTGGCGGCGTACCTGCTCGCGCAGCTCCTGGCTCGCCGCCCGCCCGAAGGTCACGACGAGCAGCTGCTCGAGCGGCACGCCCTCCTCGGCGACGTACCGGGTCACCAGCGCGCCGATGGTCCAGGTCTTGCCGGTGCCGGCGCTGGCCTCGAGCAGGGTGGTGCCGGTGGGCAGCGGGCCGCGGATGTCGAAGGGAGTCATGCTCTCCGAGGGGGAATCCGCTGAGGGACCGGGGCCCCCGCGGCGTTGTTCGGGGGAGCGAAGCGGAGGAGAAGAACGTCGTGGGGTGGTCATAGTGGGCCGACCTTCTCGGCGCCGGCGAGGAGCGGCTCCCACAGCGTCCACGCGTACGACGGCAGCCCGGCGTCGATCAGCACGGACACCGGCGCGTCGTGCCCCCAGATCCGGCGGTGCACGGCGTCGTTGTCCTCGCCGGCGATGCCGTACTGGTTGAACGGGTCGGTGACCCACGAGCGCCCGGCGACCTCGACCGGGTCGACGTCCATCCCGCGCAGCTCCTTGGCCCGCGCCTCCGCCCACGCGTGCGCGGTCTTGAGCGGGATCGGGAGCGGCCGGGCGGCGCCCTCGTCGTAGAGGTCGACGACCGCGCGCAGCCACTCGACCGCGCGGTGGTCGAGCGGTCCGGCCAGCGCTCGCTGCGGGCCGCCCTTGGCTCGGGCGATCGCGTGACTGGTCCAGCTCTCGTCGGGATGGCTGGCGCTGAGGGCGACGATCCGGAGCCAGGCCGCGATCCGCTGCTTGGGTCCGGGCCGCGAGTAGGTGACATCGACGAGCAGGTTGCCGTGGACCCGCGGCACGGTGCCGGTGAGCCGCCGACCGCCCCCGAGGTCGACATCGACGTCGACACTGCGCGCGGGGGTGGCGCGCAGCGGCGCGCTCTGCTGGAGCAGGGCCTGGCAGTCGCGGACGACGTCGACCAGGGCGCCGTACCCGAGTCCGAAGGGGGGCAGCGACCCGCGCAGCTGCTCGGCGAGCATCACGGCCTGGCCGGTCGTGGCCGGATCCTCGGAGGACAGGACCGCGCGCAGCAGGCGGTCACCGATCGCCCACTTCTCGAGGTTGTCGAGGTCGACGGGGATCGCGTCGGCGACCTCGCCGGGCTCGAACGGGGTGGCGACGTCGAGGCGGCCACGCAGGAAGGTCCGCGCCGGGCGGTGCACGAAGTCGATGAGGTCGGCGAGCGACACGTCCCGGGCCGGTTGCGCCGGCAACGAGCCGGACAGGAAGGTCGGGACCGGCATCCGCTCGCGCACCGACGCCCGTGCCCCGGCCAGCGACGCACGGTCGAAGCTGAACGGACCCGCGCCGACGAGCTCGCCGGGCACGTGGTTGCGGGGGTCGAAGCCCTGCAACGGATGGCGTACGACGACCCGCTCGCGCACGGGCGAGGCGGACGTGCGGTCGAGGGCATCGAGCAGCTCACCGAGCGGCACGGCTGGAGGCCGCTCCTGACCGGTGTGCTCGGCAGCGCCGGTGTAGGTGATCACCAGCCGCTCACCGGCCGCCAGGATCGCGTCGAGCAGCAGCTGACGGTCCTCACCGCGCAGGTCGCGCTCGCCGACGCGCGGCCGCCGGCCGAGGACGTCGTCGCCGTTGACCCCGCTGGTGCGCGGGAAGACGCCGTCGTCGAGGCCGACCAGGCACACCACCCGGTGGGGCACCGACCGCATCGGCGTCATCGTGCAGACCGTCAGCATGCCGGTGCGGAAGCTGGACCGCGTCGGGCGACCGGCGAGCCGGGCCTGCAGCAGGGCCCGGACGTCGGCCAGGCGGAGCGGGACGTCGGGATCGCTCTCGTCCGCACTGGCGCGGGCCCGAGCGAGCTCGCGCTCGAACTGCGGCAGCTGCCACGCGTCGTCGTCCTCGACCTCGCACAGGTCGCGCACGCCCTCGGTCAGCGCGGCGAACCACTGGTCGGCGGCGGTCGCGGCGTCCAGCGCGCCGAGGCAGTCGCCGAGCCGGGCGACCGCCTCGCTCATCCGGCCGACCAGCTCGATCTCGCCGCTGGCGATGTCGTCGACGGGCAGCCCGCGCCCGACGTGGCGGTAGTCGTCGTCGCTCATCGCGACGCCCAGCAGCAGCCGGTCGAGGCCGGCCCGCCAGGTGTTGTGCTCGAACCCGTCCATCGCGTACGCCGCCCGCTGGGTGGCGTCGATCCCCCACCGGACCCCGGCCTCCGCGACCCAGCGGGTCATCCGCGCGAGGTCGTCGTCGGTGAACCCGAACCGGCGCCGGCACACCGGCCGGGCCAGCAGGTCGAGCACCTGGGACGCGGTCGCCCGGCCGCCCGCGAGCTCGACGAGCACGACCGCGACGGCGAGGAGCGGGTTGGTGCTGCTGGCGGCACGGTCGGCCAGGCGCACCCGCAGCTGGTGCGCTGGGTGCAGCACAGCGTCACGCGGGCCGCCCGCCCCGGCGCTCTCGCCGATCAGCTCGCCCATGCCGAACCCGGCGGAGATCAGTGGCGCGTAGGTCTCGACGTCGGGGCACATCACGACGATGTCGCGCGGCTCCAGGGTCGGGTCGTCCTCGAGCAGGCCGACGAGCAGCTCGCGGAGCACCTCGACCTGGCGCGCCGGGCCGTGGCAGGCGTGCACCTGCAGGGACCGGTCGTCGGATCGCAGCACCCGGGCCGCTCGCTCCTCCTCCGACAGCACCCGGTTGGCCCGCAGGTCCGCCTGCAGCCACCCGAGCAGGTCGTCCGGCGCCCCGGGGTCCGGCGCCGCACCGGCGTCGGCGGCCTCCCCCGCACGCACCCGCGCCCCCAGCACGGTGGCCAGCTCGCGGGAGTCGCGACCCAGCGAGGCGAGCAGCGGGTGGTGGGCCAGCTCGGCGGACACGGACGCGTCCCGCGGGCCGACCTCGACCCCGGCATCGGCGACCGCGGACCACAGCGCCGCGGACGGCTGGGCCAGCCAGAGGTGGACGTCGCGGTGGGCCGCCAGCGCGACGAGCAGGTCGATCTCGGTCTCGGGCAGCCGGGTGTGGCCGAACAGCGACAGCCGGTCGGGCAGGTCGAGGCCGGCGATCTCGCCGGCCCGCAGCGCCGCACACACTCGGTCGTGCCGGACGTCGGGTGCCTCGGTGTGCCCCGCCGCGGCCATCCGCGCGAGCAGCCGCCGCCACAGCTCGGCCTCCCACGCGAGGTCCGCCGCGAGCGGCTCGCCCGCCCCGTCGGTGTCGCGGCCCTCGCGCCAGTCGCGGACCAGCGCGGGCCGCTGGACGGCGTACGACGCGAACAGCTCCGCGAGCCGCCGCGCGACCGACCACCGGCGGCTGCGGCGCAGCTCGCCCTCCTCGCCGTCGAGGTCGTGCCCGAGATGGGTCGCCAGGGTCATGCACCACGGCTCGCCGAGCGCGTCGTCGATGGTCGCGAGCAGCGGCCACACCAGGCGGTCGGGGTGCCACGGGTCGTCGCGGTCGCGGCCGAGCAGCAGCCCGACCAGCGACGCGGGCTGCAGGAAGCGCACCCCGGCGCAGACCCCGTCGCCACCCGACGGCCCCGCACCGAGCCGGTGCGACAGCCGCTGGGTGAGCCACCGCTCGACGCCCCGCGCCGGCACCACGACCACCTCGCTGGCGAACGGGTCGGCCAGCGGGGTCGCCAGCAGCCGGCCGAGCTCGTCGGCGAGCAGGTCGGTCCGCGCGGCGCGGTGCAGGTGGAGGGTCATCGGGGCCGAGGCTACTGAGGTGGTCCGGCAGAAGCCGACGGAGTCCCCAGCACCGCCCGCCCGATCCGCAGCAACCCGTCGCGCTGGCCCTCCTCGTCGAGCGCCAGCCGCAGCCGCATCGTGTTGACGACCGTCTGCGCCGCGCGCACCAGCGCATGGGCGTCGGGGCGCGCCAGCTCGGGCCGGCAGGCGACGAGCAGCACGACCCACTCGTCGACGTAGTCCTGCTGCATCCGCCGGATCGGCGCCCGCTCGTCCTCGGGCACGTGGACCAGCTCGGTGAACAGCGCGGCCAGCGCGTCGCCCTGCGCGACGTTGATCCGCACCAGCGACGCCAACGCCTTCTCCAGCGCCTCGGCGGGGTCGCTGGTGGCGGACAGGACGCCGGCGAGGTCGAACTGCATCGCGTCGAGGCACCGGGTGATGGCGTGCGCCAGCACCGCGGACTTGCGTGGGAAGTGGTGGTAGAGCGTCGGCCCGGAGATCCCTGCCGCGGCACCGATGTCGTCCATGCCGACAGCGTGGAAGCCGCGCTCCGCGAACAGGCGTACGGCGGCCGAAAGCGCCGCCTCCCGCCGGGACGCCGGCTGCAGCCCGTCCCCCGAGCCAGCCGGCCGGCGTACGACGGCACCACCGGACCCGAGGTCCCCCAGCCCCGCCACCGCGGTCGCGGCCCGGACCATCAGCTCCTGCGCGCGATCGCGGTCCACCTTCGCCCGCTCGAACGCCCGTCCGGTCGTGAGCACCGAGTGCACACCCCAGGCCGCGACCTCCCCGCCGACCGCACGACGCAACGGCTCGAGAGCGGCGTCGTAGCGCGCTTCCAGCTCCGCGGCCCGCTCCGGCTCGAGGAACACCTGCCCGCGCTGCCACACGCTGCCCGGCCGGTCCGGTCGCAGCAGTGCCCATGCCGCCCCATCGAGCAGCCCGGGCAGATCGGTGGGGCCGCCGTACGCCTGTTCGAGGAGCTCGATCTCCTGCTCGACCGCAGCGGCGAGGAGCCCTGTCTTGCCGCTGAAGTGGCGGTAGAGCGCGGAGGCCGAGACACCCACCTCGGCGGCGATGTCGGCGACCGAGACGTCGTGGAAGCCGGCGCGCTCGAACTGCCGGGCGGCGGCCGCGACGATCAGCTGCTTGCGGTTGCGTGGGCGGCGCTGCGGGACGGTGTCGGACATCAGGCCGACAGTCGGTCGAGGTAGTCGGCCATCACCAGCCGGCCGCGCTCGATCGCGTCGTCGATGGCGGACAGGTCGGCGCTGAGCCGGGACACGTCGGGCGAGCCGAGCGGTGGACGCACCTCGACCAGGGTCGGTACGTCGGCCAGCGTCCCCGCAGCGAGGCGCAGGTCGTCGGCGGCGTACGACCGGAAGCGGTCGATGTGCGCGGCACCGGCGGCCCGACCGTGCCGCAGGAAGTACGGCGCCAACAGGATCCGCTCCAGCCGTGAGGGCGGGACCGCCCGCTGGTCGGAGCGACGGGTACGCAGCACCAGCACGTGCGTGGCACCCTGCGCGAGCGCGGTGCGGTAGGGCACGCCCTCCGAGAGCCCGCCGTCGACGTACCGCCGATCGCCCAGCCGCACGGGACGCCCGGCCAGCAGCGGGATGCACGAGCTGGCGCGCAGTGCGGTCTGGGCGCCGAGCCGGTCGACGACGTACGGCGCCAGGTCGGTCTCCTTGCCCGTGGCGGCGTCGGTCGCGATCGGGTGGAACCCGATCGGGTTGGCGACGATCGCGTCGAAGTTCATTGGGGTGATCGCCTCGTAGACGTGGTGGACCAGCCGCCGCAGGTCCACGACCGGGCCGCCGCGGAGGACCCGCCGCGGGTCGGTCACCCTCGCGGCCTGGACCTCGGGCCAGGCCCAGCTGCGCAGCCAGCGCTGCGCCTCGCCGGTCAGCAGCCAGGCACCGTTGAGCGCGCCGCCGGAGGTGCCGTAGACGTCGTCGAAGCAGTCGGTGAGGCCGGCTTCGTCGATCGCGAGCGCCATGCCCGCGGAGTACGCCGCCCGGCTGCCACCGCCTTCGATGGCCAGGGCGATCCGGTGACCGTCGGTGCGCTGCCCCGGCCGGCTGCCGGACGCACGGCGCTGCGCGAGAGCGTGGAGCAGGGTCGTCATTCCGGGAGCTCTCTCACCACCCGGGCCGGGTTGCCGACCGCCAGCACGCCCGCGGGCAGGTCGCGGGTGACGACCGAGCCGGCGCCGACGACGGTGTTCGCCCCGATGGTGACGCCGGGACAGACGATCACGCCGCCGCCGAGCCACACGTTGTCACCGATCGTGATCGGCGCTGCGTTCTCCCACTTGTCGCGCCGCAACCCCGCCTCCAGCGGGTGGAGCGGCGTGAGCAGCTGGACGTTGGGCCCGATCTGCACGTCGTCGCCGATGGTGATGTCGACGACGTCGAGGGCGACCAGGCCGAAGTTCACGAAGACCCCCGACCCCACCCGGATCTGGCTGCCGTAGTCGACGCGCAGCGGCGGACGGATCGCGCTGTCCACGCCGAGGGAGCCGAGCAGCTCGCCCAGGATCTCGGTACGACGCCCACGGTCGTGGATCCCCGTCGCGTTGTAGGCCTCGGTCAGCTCCTGGGCCCGGACGTGGTCCGCGATCAGCTCGGGGTCGTCGGCGACGTAGAGCTCGCCGGCGAGCATCCGCTCCTTCGTCGACCGGGTGTCGTCCACCGCACTCACCGCTCCTGCTCGTCGGTGTGGTGCCGCCGGTCGTCCGCCTGGGTGATCTCACCCTCGAGCGCCGCGCGCGCCTCCGGCCTCCCGTGGAACCGCCGGTAGGAGTAGACGAGCAGCCCCAGCGCGATCACGCACGACAGCAGCAGGGTGATGCCGGTCCAGGTGCCGCCGGGCAGCCACCACTTCTCGTCGATCGGCCACCAGGCCGGCATGTCGGGGTCGAGCAGCCAGACCATGCCGAAGGCACCGATCCCGAGGGCGCCGATGCTCGAGGCGATGATCCGTGGCCAGGTCTCGACGCCCTCGGCGGCCGCGCGCAGGGCACGGAGCAGGACCGGGTCGAGCAGCCGCTCGGCCCAGGTGTACTGCTGCGACAGCACCGCCAGCCCGGCCGCCATCAGCAGCAGCCCGGGGCCGGGCAGCACCATCGCGGCGATGCCGGCGACGAGCAGGAGCCAGCCGAGGACCTCCAGCAGGATCCGCTTCGCGGCGCCGGTCACCGTCCACCTCCGAAGCGGTCGAGCCAGGTGAGCACGTCCTCGTCGGCGTTGCCGTGGGCCGCCGCGATCCGGGCCCACGTCTGTGCCATCGCGTGGAAGCGGAGCGGGTTGTAGACGTCCTCCTCGCGGGAGAAGAGCCCGTCGCCGGCGTACGTCATGATCGTGATGTTGGGCTCGGTCAGCATCGTCCCGTCGCCCGGGTCCGGCATCGGGTTGAGGACCTCGCAGACCAGCCGGTTCTGCGCGGCGTCGACCACCTGCCAGGAGACCGGGAACTCCGGCATCACCCGTCCGGGATACGACGTCATGGTGCGCACCGACCACGCGCGGATCTCGTCGCGGCCGCGGAAGGTGCCCATCGCGTGCTCGACGTACTCCGCGTCGGGGGTGAACAGGTCGGCGTACCCGTCCCAGTTCCCGGTCTTCGCGAAGTCCGCGACCTGCTCGTGGAAGGCGGCGTACGCCTCGGTGATCTCCTCGGCGGTGAACGAGGGGGCTGCACTCATGGGTCGATCCAATCAGGTCCGGCCAATTGACGCCCTAGGCTTCGGCCCATGCCCTCCGGACGACGCAGCCCGTTCGGCTCGCGCGTCCTCGGTCCGCGCGACCAGGAGCCCCGCCAGCTGCGGGTGCGGATCCAGGCGCTGCTGACCGTGATGCTCGTGACGACGAACCTGGTCGGCGCCCTGGTCGTGTTCGTCATCAACACCTGGGCGATCCCGTCGCCCGGCCCCAACGGCGAGATGGTGCTGGCGCTGGCGATCGCCATCCCGACGTACGTCGTGCTCGCGGCGATCGTGGGGGCGATCTGGGGCACGACGTCGTCGCTGCGCGCGCTGCGCTGGGCCACCCAGCCGGAGATCGACGTCGACCCGGCGCAACGGGCGCGGGCGCTGCGGGTGCCGCTCACCCTCACCTTCGCCCAGTTCTACATCTGGATGGTGGGCACGATCCTGTTCACCGTCCTGACGGTCGTGCTGCAGCCGTCGCGCGCCGTCGGCACCGCCCTCACCGTCGGCATCGGCGCGGTCGTGGTGGCGGGGATCGCCTACCTGCTCACCGAGTTCACGCTTCGCCCGATCGCCGCCCGGGCCCTCGCCGACGTGAAGGTGACCCAGCGGGTGCGCGGCGTCGGGGTGGGTCCGCGGATGGCGATCTTCTGGACACTGGGCACCGGCGCACCGGTCGTCGGGCTGCTCATCGCTGCCATCCTCGCCCTCACGCCCGCCGGCTCGGACGCGACGCTGACCCAGCTCGCGGTGGTGACGATCATCGTGTGCGGCGCGGTCCTGGTCTTCGGCTTCCTGCTGACCGACCTCAACGCACGCTCCGTCGTCGCACCGCTGCTGTCGGTGCGCGACGCGATGCAGGAGGTCGAGAAGGGCCGGCTCGACACCGACATCGTCGTGTACGACGGTACCGAGCTCGGGCAGCTGCAATCCGGCTTCAACTCGATGGTCCACGGGCTGCGCGAGCGCGAGCAGATCCGCGACCTGTTCGGCCGGCACGTCGGCCAGGAGGTCGCGGCCGCCGCGGCCGCGCTGGGGGCCGGCGAGATCGAGCTCGGCGGCGAGACCCGCGTGTGCTCGGTGCTCTTCGTGGACCTGGTCGGCTCGACGACGTACGCCACCCAGCACGGACCGGCCGAGGTCGTCGCCATCCTCAACCGGTTCTTCGAGGTGGTCGTCGACGAGGTCGACCGCCACCACGGGCTGGTCAACAAGTTCATCGGCGACGCGGTGCTGGCGATCTTCGGCGCCCCCGTCGAGCACGCCGACCACGCCACCGCAGCGCTGGCCGCGGCCCGGTCGACGGCCGCGCGGCTGGCCGTCGAGGTACCCGAGGTCGGCGCCGGGATCGGTGTCGCGACCGGCCAGGTCGTCGCCGGCAACGTCGGTCACGAGCAGCGCTTCGAGTACACCGTCATCGGCGACGCCGTGAACTCCGCCGCCCGGCTCACCGACCTCGCCAAGGACGTCCCCGGCGGGGTGCTCGCGTCCTGGGACTCCGTGGCCGCCGCCAGCGACGCCGAGGCAGCCCACTGGGTCGAGCACGGTGAGGTGGTGCTCCGAGGCCGGACCGAGCCGACCCGCCTGGCGATCCAGCGCTTGTAACTAAGTGTTACGTCGCGGAGAGCGATGCAAAAACGCCCGGGTAGCGGCCACAGCACCCGGGTAGTTGTCTCGCCGGGCCGGTCACGCACGTCCGGCCTCGCACACCCCGCGCGCGAACGCTGAAACCCATCCACCTCGGTGCTGTTGCTACTACCCGGGCGCTGTGGCACCGGTTCTCGTGCTGTAACCCTTAGTTACAAGCCTCAGGCCAGCGCGCCGAGCGCCTGACCGATCACCACGAGCAGCTTGGCCGGGTCCAGGTCGACCTCGGTGGGTACGGCGGTCAGCTGGGCGTCGCGCTGCAGCACCGCCAGCCCGTGCACGGTGGCCCAGCCGATCGTGACCAGCTCCTCGGTCGGCACCGATGCCGCCCACCCCGTCGCCTGCGCCGCCCCGACGAGGTCGAGCAGCAGGCCGCGGTGGGCCAGCCGGACCTCGCAGAGTGCGGGATCGTCGGCGTGCAGCAGCTCGGGGCGGAACATCACGTCGAACATGGTCGGCTGGCGGGCGGCGAACTCGACGTACGCGACCCCCGCGGCCGTGACCTGCTGACCCCCAGCGACCGGCACGTCGACGACGGCCGAACGGGTCGACGACAGCAGCAGCTCGAAGCCCTCGACCGCGAGCGCGGTGAACAGGCCCGCCCGGTCGTCGAAGTGGTGGGCGGTCGCCTGGTGGGAGACGCCGACCCGGCGGGCGATCGCGCGCAGGCTGGCCTTGGCCGGGCCGCACGCTGCGATCTCCTGCTCAGCCGCGCGGATCAGCCGTTGGCGCAGGTCGACCTGCCTCATGATCAGCCCCCGGTTCGCTGCGGCCACCACAGCCGCCTCCCCAGCAACGTAGCGAGTGCCGGCACGAGGAGCGAGCGCACGACGAAGGTGTCGAGCAGCAGGCCGACCGCGATCGTGAACCCGACCTGCCCGATCGTCGTCACCCGGCCGGCAAGCAACGCCATCATCGACACCGCGAAGATCACGCCGGCCGAGGTGATCACGCCGCCCGTGGCGGCGGTGGCGCGGGCGATCCCGGCCGCCGACCCGTCGGGCGCCTCCTCGTGCATCCGCTTGGTCAGCAGCAGGTTGTAGTCGGCACCGACCGCGACGAGAACGACGAAGGCGACCGCGGCCACCGTCCAGTCGAGCTGGATGCCCAGCCCGTACTGCCACACCAGCACGGAGAGGCCGATCGCGGCGACGTACGACAGCACCACCGTCGCCATCAGCGCGAACGCCGCGACCAGGCTGCGCAGCAGCAGGAGCAGCACCAGGAAGACCGCGACCAGGGCGAAGCCGGCGATCACCTCGAGGTCCGACATCGAGTAGTCGCGCAGGTCGGCGTTCGTGCTCGCCATGCCGGTGGTGAGCACCTCGGCATCGTCGAGGCGGGTGCCGTTGAGCGAGGTCTCGACGGTGGCCCGGATGTCCTCGACCCGGTCGGAGGCCTCGGGGCCGAAGGCGTCGGTGGTGCCGAGCACGGCGAGCCGCGCGGTGCGGCCGTCCGGCGACAGGTAGAGCCGCATGGCGGCGGCGAAGTCCTGGTCCTGCAGGGCGGTCGGCGGCAGGTAGAAGCCACCGCTGACCGGGTCGTCGGCAGCCGTACGCGTCTCGCGGAGGTGGCGCGCCGCCGCCGCGAGGCCGTCCTCGAGCTCGGGCAGCGAGGCCGCGACCTGCTCGGTGCCGCCGTGCAGACGGTCCGCACCGGCGGCGAGCTCGTCGGCGCCGGCGGAGAGGTCGCCGAGGCGGTCGGCGAAGACCCGCTGCCCGTCAGCGAGCTGGCGGCTGCCGTTGCGGGCCTTCGCGAGCCCGGCCCGCAGCTGCTGGAGACCCGACTGCAGGTCGCCGCTGCCCGTCGCCAGCGCCCGGGCGCCCTTCGCTGCCTGTCGCAGTCCCGGCAGCAGCTGGTCGCGCTCGGCCTCCCAGATCTTCTTCAGCCCGGTCCGGGCCTGCCGGCAGGCCGGGTCGAGGCCGCAGGTCAGGCTCTTGGTGGCCAGCGCGTCGTGGACCAGCCCGAGACCATCGACTGCGAGCTGCACCTGGTCGGCGGCGGCGTCGAGGCCGTCGGCGAGTCCGCCCGCGCCCGTCCGCAGGTCGCCGGTCCCGGTGATCGCGGCGTCCGCGCCGTCGAGCAGCTTGGTCATGCCGGACGTCAGCTTGCCGGTGGATGCGGCGATCCGGTCCGCGCCGGCCACCGCCTTGTCGGCGCCGGCGGCGAGTTGCCCGGCTCCGTCGTCGAGCTGCCCGGCACCGTCCGCCAGCCGTTCGGCGCCGCTCGTGCCCTCGGCGACCTTGCCCTGCGCCTCGTCGAGCTGGTCGCCGACCAGGCCGGACTGGTAGGCGACCGACGCCTCCGTGATCGGTACGCCGAGCGGCCGGGTCACGCCGCGCACCAGCGCCACCCCGTCGTGCTGTGCGACCGCGGCCGACGCGCGCTCGAGCACCGCCAGGTCCGTGCTGGTGCGCAGGTCGTGGTCGGCCCGGATCAGCACGTAGTCCGGGAGCACCTCGTTGACCGGGAAGTGGCGGCCCAGCAGGGCGTAGCCCTGGTTGCTCTCGGCATCCTTCGGGAGCGGGTCCCGGACGTCGTACGACAGGTCGGTGAGGGGGAACACCGCCGCCAGCAGGGCGAGCGGGACGAGCGAGGCCGTGAGCATCCGGGCCGGGTGCGCGGCCACGACACCGGCGATCCGCGCCCAGACCCCGGACGCCTTGGACTCCCGCGGCTCGGCCCAGCCGCGGCGGCCGGCGAGGGCCAGCAGCGCGGGCGTCAAGGTCAGGCTGACCAGCAGGTTGACCGCGATGCTGACCGCGACCGCGGGGCCGGTGGTGTTGAAGAAGCCGAGGTCGGCCAGCGCCATCGCGAGCGTGGCGAGCACGACGGTGACCGCGGAGCCGGCGATGACCGAGCCGACCCGGGTCGCCGCGATCGCGGCCGCCCGCCCCGGGTCCACACCGAGGCGGCGCTGCTCGTGGTAGCGCGCGACGAGGAAGACGGCGTAGTCGGTGCCGGCGCCCAGCACGATCGCGGTGAGGAAGGAGCCGCTGAACGTGGAGACCGCGAAGAGGTCCTGCAGCCCGCACCAGGCGACGACCGCGCGACCGAGTCCCAGACCCAGGCCGACCACGGTGAGGATGAGGACGGGGATCACGAACGAGCGGTAGATCAGGAACAGGATCAGCGCGATCAGGCCGATGGTGACCACGGTGATCCGGACGACGCTGTGCTCGGTCTCGGTCGCGAGGTCCACGACCGTCGCGGTCGGACCGGTGACCTCGACGCTGAGCCCGTCCGGCGCGCTGGCCCGGGCGATGTCGCGGACGGCGGCGACCTGGCGCAGCGACGCCGGCGCCCCGGTGGCGCCGGTGATGCCGACCAGCAGGTAGCGGGCCTGCTCGTCCTCGCTGGTCAGTGCCTTGCGCAGCGCGGGGTCGCGGACGTCCTGGACGAACGCGACGTCGCCCTTGTCCTGGGCGAGGCCGGTGACCAGCGACTCGGCGTACGTCCGGTCGGCCCGGGTCAGCCCGGAGGTCCGCTCCATCGCGACCACGATGAAGCTCTCGGCGTCGCCGTTGCTGAACTCCTGGTTCATCAGCTCGACGGCACGCATCGACGGCGCGTCCTTCGGCACCATCGGCGACGAGTCGCGTCCGGCGATCTCCTCGAGCTGCGGCACCGCCACGTTCATCACGACCGTGATCGCCAACCAGGCGAGCACCACCCACCCGGCTCGTCGTACGGCGAAGCGCGCGTAGCCGGCCGCCTTGTCATCCCCATGCGTCGTGCCCACGCGGCGAAACTAGAACCCGTTCCTTGCCACTGGCAAGGAACGGTGGCGAGGGTCACTCGGGGATCTGGAGGAGCCCTGCCATCAGCTCCTGCACCTCGGCCGGCCGCCGTTGAACAGGCAACCCCGCCACAGGTCCAGGGGCGACTCGGTGTCGGCCTCGTCGACCTCGCGGGCGCGGGGACGGATCTCGCGCTCGGCGAAGTCACGCGCGAGCGCCACGAACTCCCGCTGCTCCTCGGTCAGTGCGATGCCGTCACGGATGGTGTGGGTGATCATGGCTTCCTCGGTTCTGGATCGATGGGGATGTCAGGCCGCGCTGCCGTCACCCAGGACGAAACGTGGTGGCAGGCCACCTGGCGACCGTTGTCGCTCTCGCGTAGCTCAGGGCGCTCCGCTGCACACCGCTCGGACGCCAGCGGGCAGCGCAGCCGGAAGGCGCAGCCGCTGTCGACCTGCCCGGTCGCCGTCCCTGCCGGTCGGGGCGGGCGGCCGCCGAGGCGCGGCACGGCAGCGCAGAGCGCTTGGGTGTAGGGGTGTCGTGGCGCGGCCAACAGCTGGGCGGTGGGGCCACGCTCCACGACGCGTCCGGCGTGCATCACCAGCGCGGTGTCGCACAGGCGGTCGACCACCGCGAGGTTGTGGGTGATCAGGACGAGCGCCAGGCCGCGCTCGGCCGTCAGCTTCTCCAGCAGCGCGAGGATCCGCGCCTGGACCGTGACGTCCAGGGCGCTCGTGGGCTCGTCGAGCACGAGCAGCTGAGGTTCGACGGCCAGGGCTCGTGCGATGCCCACCCGTTGCCGCTGCCCGCCGGACAGCTCGTGCGGCCGCCGGTCCAGGAGTCCGGGAGCGGTCTCCGGGTCCAGCCCGACGTCGCGGAGCAGGGCCGCGACGCGACGCAGGCGCTCGGGTCGTGGGACGGCGGACATCCCCTCGGCGACGGCGTCCGCGATCGACATGCGCGGGTCGAGGGTCTCCACGCCGTCCTGGAACACCGGCTGCACCTCGCGGCGGTACTGCTGGCGCTCCCGGCGCGCCATCGTCGCCAGGGCGACGCCGCGGTGCCGGACCTCGCCGGCGGACGGCGCGAGCAGCCCGAGCAGGGTCCGCGCCACCGACGTCTTCCCGGAGCCGCTCTCGCCGATGATGCCGATCCGGGCGCCCGGCTCGACCACCAGGTCCACCTCGTGCACGGTCACGTGTCGCCCGTAGGCGACGCTCACCTGCCGTGCCTCGAGCAGTGGTTCAGGCATCTGCGCCTCCCCAGGTCGCGCCGACGGTCGGGACCGCGTCGATCAGGGCTCGGGTGTAGGGCACGGTCGACTCCTCGAGGATGTGGGTCACCGTGCCCCGGTCGACGACCTCGCCGGCCTGCATGACGACGATCTCGTCGGCGACGGTCGAGACCAGGGCGAGGTCGTGGGAGACGAGGAGCACAGCGGTTCCCTGCTCGCGACGCAGCTCCTCCAGCACACCGATCACCTCGGCCTGGACGGTGACGTCGAGCGCGCTGGTCGGCTCGTCGGCGGCGATGACGCCGGCGCCCAGCGCGGCCGCCAGCCCGATCGCGAACCGCTGGGCCTGACCGCCGGACAGCTGGTACGGCAGCCGGTCGAGGAGCGCCGGGTCGAGCCGGACGCGCTCGAGAGCCACGGCCATCCGCGCGTCGGCCTCGCGCCGCCCGATCCCGTGCCGGCGCATCGCCCGACGAGCCAGGGTCCGCAACGGCAGGACCGGGTTCAGCGATCCCTGCGGGCTCTGCATGACCATGGCGATCCGGGAGCCCCGGACCGCGGCCATCTGCCGCTCGGTGCTCGCCACCATGTCGACGTCACCGACGCGGACCGTCCCCCTCACCTGCGCCTGCGTCCCGGCCAGCAGGCCCATGGACGCGTGCAGCACGGTGGACTTGCCGGAGCCGCTCTCGCCGACGATCGCGATGCAGCGGCCGCGGTGCAGGTCGAGCTCGGGCATCGAGGACACGGTCCGTCCGCCGTACGCCACGGTGAGCTCCCGGATCGACAGGAGAGGGGCGGTCATCGGACTCCTCCACGGGGGTCGAGCGAGTGCCGCAGACCTTCGCCGAGCACGTTGAAGCAGAAGGCGGCGAGCAGGATCGCGCAGCCGGGTGCGCCGGCGATCCACCAGTGGGTCGAGAAGAGGCTCTGGCCCTGCTGCACCATCAGGCCCCACTCGCTGGTGGGCTCCTGCGCGCCGAGCCCGAGGTAGGACAGGGCAGCGGCGGTGAGGATCACGCCGCCGGCGTCCAGCGAGAGCTGCACGATGACGGGGGTGAGCGAGTTGGGCAGGACGTGCCGGGCGATGATCCGACGACGGGGTACGCCGAGGCAGGTCGCGGCGTCGATGTAGCCGCGTGAGCGCACCGATGCGGCGACCGAGGCGCTGAGCCGGGTGTACCAGGGCCACCACGTGATCGCGATCGCCACGATGGTCGTCCGGACGCTGGGCCCGAGGATCACCGCGAAGACGAGCGCGAGCAGGATCGCCGGGAAGGCCAGGAACACGTCGGTGACGCGCATGATCACGTCACGGACCCAGCCGCCGACGAATCCGGCGACCACCCCGAGCGACACCCCGACCAGCGCGGCCAGGACGAGGACGCAGGCCGCGATCCCGAGCGAGGTCCGCGCGCCGAAGAGAACCCGGCTGAGGACGTCGCGCCCGACGGTGTCGGTGCCGAACCAGTGCTGACCGCTCGGTGCCTGGAGCGTCTCCAGCGCGTGCGTCGCGTTCCTCGCGTCCGCCGGGTAGGGGGCGATCCACGGGGCCAGCACGGCCAGCACGACGAGCAGCGCGAGGACGACCGCGCCGACGGCCGCGAGCCGGTCGGACCGGACCAGACGTGCGGGCAGGGAGCCCGTGACGGCGCTCATGCCTGGCGCACCCTCGGGTCGATGGCGGCCTGGACCAGGTCCACCAGGAGATTGAGGCTGACGTAGACCAGCGCGACCGTCAGGGTCACGCCGGCGATGGCCGGCGCGTCCAGCGCGCGGATCGCCTTGGTCGTGTAGCTCCCCAGCCCCGGCCAGTTGAAGACCGCCTCCACCAGGAAGCTGTTGACGAGGGCGTAGGCGAACACCAGCGCCAGCAGGGACAGCACCGGACCCAGCGCGGGGCGGAACGAGAACCGGACCAGCACCGCCAGCCGGCTGAACCCGAGGGCTCGCTCCATGACCGCGTGGTCCTGGGTCGCCTCCTCCACCAGCGACGCGCGCACCATCTGGGCGACCAGCCCGGTCGGGTACGCCGCCAGGACGACGGCCGGAAGCAGCAGGTGCAGGCACGTGCTCCCGAGCACCGGCCAGTTCCCGGTGAGCAGGGCGTCGAGGATCGTCAGGTTGGTCGGGCCGTCGACCGGCTGCGTGCGGGCCAGCGTCGCGTCGTACTCACCCGCCGTGGGGAGCCAGCCGAGTCGCGTGGCGAAGAGCAGCTGGAGGGTGAGCGCGAGCAGGAACACGGGCGCCGACACCAGGAACATCGACGACAATCGCACCGCGACGTCGGCCGGACCCCGCCGGTACCGCGCCGCGAGCACCCCCAGCGGGATCCCGACCAGGACGGCGAACAGCATCGCGGTGGCGACCAGCTCCAGCGAGGCGGGCAGCGCCCGGGCGAGGTCGTCCGCCACCGGCTGCTTCGTCGCCAGACTGATCCCGAGGTCACCGTGGAACAGGCCGGACAGGTAGTTCCAGAGCTGCTCGGCCAACGGCCGGTCGATCCCGAGCCGCTCCCTCGCCGCCGCCAGCTGCTCCTTGCTGGCACGCGCTCCTTCGGCCGAGACAGCCGCGTCGCCCGGGATCTGACGGGCCATCAGGAAGCTGATGACCACGACCCCGAGGACGACGACCACGACCTGGCCGAGGCGGCGGGTCAGAAAGCGGATCATCGGGTCACTCCGCGACGGTCAGGTCGTGCACGAAGACGACGTTCGAGTACGCGGCGTTGTCCACGTAGCCCTCCACGGACGACGCGTAGGCGCGCTGGAAGTTCTGCACGAACAGCGGCACCGCCGCGGCCTGGTCGACGAGCAGCTCCTGCTGCAGGGCGTGGTAGGTCTTCACCGCTGCGTCCGGGTCGCCGGCCGCCTGGGCCGGGAGAGCGTCGATCTGGTCGTCGATCGCGCGGTCGTCGAGGTAGGACAGGTTGAAGTACGGCTCGTCGGAGGAGCGGAACAGGTTGCCGAACCAGGTGTAGGCGTCGGCGTAGTCCGGGTACCAGTACATGAGGAAGATGTCCTGGCGCTTCCCGGTCTTGGCCTGGTCCCACTGGGCGCTCCACTGCATCGGCGTGGCCCGCAGGTCGACGTCGATCTCGGCGAGGGCGGACTTCAGCAGGGTCACGAACATCTGCTGGTCGTCGTCGCCCTGGGCATAGGTGAGCGTCAGCTTCAGCGGGTGGTCCTTGCCGTAGCCGGCCTCGCGCAGCAGGGCGGCCGCCTGGTCCAGGTCGGCGGGGGTGGCGTAGCCGGCGCCCGCACCGACGAGGCCTTCAGGAACCAGCCCGTCGGCGGGGCTGACCGCCCCCTGGAGCGCTGCCGCGAGGCCGTCGACGTCGATCGCGTGGGCGACCGCCTGCCGGACGCGGACGTCGGCCATCGGGCCGTCGGCGGTGTCGAAGAAGGCGATCAGGTTCTGGAACGACGGCGTCTGGACGGTGCGCACGCCCTCGGTCTTCTCGGCCTGCTGGAAGAGCTCGGGGCTGAGCCGCTGGACGAAGTCGACCTCACCGGACTGCAGAAGCTGCCAGGCCGTCGTGACCTCCGGCGTCACGCGGAACTCGACGGCGTCGTACCGCGGACCGTCCCAGCCGCCCCAGTAGTCGTCGTACTTCGCCAGCAGCAGCTCGCGCTCCGTGCCGGGCTCCCAGGTGTCGACCGTGTAGGCGCCGGTGCCGGCGTCCTGTCCCTCGTCGAACCAGGCCGCCAGGGCGTCCTCCCCGCCCTTGCCCGCCGCCTCCACGTCGTAGACGTAGGCGCCCGTCCCCGACGAGGCGATCAGGTCGACCGGTGCGGCGTACTTCAGGTGGAGGACCAGGGTCGTCGGGTCCGGCGCCTCGATCGACTTCACGGCGTCCCAGATGTACGCCGGGCCGCCGGCGAGCTCGATGGTCCGGTCGATCGCCTGCTTCGCCGCGGCCGCGTCCAGCTTCCGGCCGGTGTGGAAGGTGACGTCGTCACGGAGCGTGAACGTCCAGGTGAGGCCGTCCTCGGACTGCTTCCACGCGGTGGCCAGCCGCGGCTGGACCTGCTTCGTGGCGGGGTCGTACTTCGTCAGCGTCTCGTAGATGTTCTGCATCGCGATGATCTCGTTGGAGTACGAGACACCGGGGTCCCACTCGGTGACGATGTCGAGGTTGAAGGCGTAGACGAACGTGTCGTCCGCCGGCGCGGTGCCACCTCCCGAGCCGCAGGCAGCGCCGAGACCCAGTGTCGCCAGGGCGGCGACGAGTGCGATCTTCCTTCTCACGATGTGCTCCTTCGGGTGGATGTCAGATCCGGGCAAGAGGGCCGGCGGCCTTGACGCTCACGCGCACGGCCGGCTCCGGCAGGTAGCTGAGGGGGATCTCGACGACCTCGACCACCTCGACGGCGGTGGGGTCGGCGCCGGCCTGGACCGCGCGCTGGCAGGCCTTCTGGCGTGCCTCGTCCATCGCGGCGCCGCGTCCGGCGCCGGCGGGGACGATCGTCTCCCAGCGCCCGCTCGCGAGGGCGATCGCCGCCCCCACGGCATTGGCGACCTGGGCGTGGGGTGGCCGCAGCACCGCGCTGACGCCCGGAACGTCGTCGGGCACCAGGAAGGCGCCGCCGCCGACCGCGATCAGTGGTTGCGAGATGTTGCCGAGGCTGACCTGGTCGACGGCCTCCTCGAGCAGGAGGTCGGTCGCCTTCAAGGCTGCCGCGAGCAGCGTGTGCAGCTGCGGCCCGACGCGACCGGGGTCGGCGACGTCGATGCTCGTCCGGCCCTCGACCACCGCGGCGTCGGTCAGGGTCGGTACGCCGCCCCCGAAGGTCACCCCGGAGGTCGTCAGCGCGTAGCCGACCGAGTCCGGCCCGATGGCCGGCGCGCCGGCGTCGCCGCGCACGCAGGTGCCGCCGCCGATCGCCAGGCCCAGGATGTCGGGCATCCGGAAGTTCGTCCGCACCCCGCCGATGTCGACGGCCAGTGCGGACTCCCGGGGGAACGCGTTGACGAGGACGCCGAAGTCGCTGGAGGTGCCGCCGACGTCGACCACGACGGCGTCGCTCACGCCCGACAGGAACGCCGCGCCACGGATCGAGTTCGCCGGTCCCGAGCCGATGGTCAGCACCGGGTACCGGGCGGCGTACTCGGGCGCCATCAGGGTGCCGTCGTTCTGGGCGAAGTAGCTCGTGACGTCCAGCTCGTGGCGGCGCAGGACGGCGGCGAGCGCCTCGGTCACGCCCCGTGCGACGCCGTACAGGGCGGCGTTGAGGATCGTCGCGTTCTCCCTCTCGACGAGGCCGAGACTTCCGATCTCGTGGCTCAGCGAGGTCGGGACGTCCGGTCCGAGCACGCTCCTGACGATCTCCGCGACCTCGAGCTCCTGGTCGTGGAAGGCCGGGCTGAAGACGCCGGTGACCGCCACCGCCTCGGCCCTGCCGGCGACGGACTCGAGGAAGCGTCGTACGGCGTCGGTGTCGAGCTCGGCGAGCGGGTATCCGTCGACCAGGTGGCCGCCACCGACGATGGTGGCGTCGAGCAGGACGGCGTCGCGCAGGTCGGTGGGCCAGGCCTGGGTGGGCGGGATCTCGGTGGTGGCCGGGGCCCCGATCCGGATCACGGCGACCTTGCCGAGCGCGCGCCGCTCGAGGATGGCGTTGGTGGCGTGGGTGGTTCCGAGCATCACGCGCCCGACGCGGGAGCGCCGCTCGCCCAGGTCCTCCAGCACGTGCCCGACCGCCGCGTCGAGCCCGGTGATGACGTCGCGGCTGGTGGGCTGCTTGGTCCAGGCGATGACGGCGTTGCTCTCGTCGAGGACGACGGCGTCGGTGTTGGTGCCGCCGACGTCGATCCCGATGCGGAGGTCGACGGCACGGCCCTCGGTCGTGGTGTTCTCAGGCAACGGTCGCTCCGATCTGCTCGACAGGGACGTAGGGGAGGTCGTAGCCGAAGGCGGGCGGCCCGGCGACGTCGAGACCGCGTTCGGTGCGCCACAGCGGCGCGCAGGGCCAGGCGAGGACCGTCGCGCGTTGCCCGTAGCGCAGGGACTCGGTGGAGATGGCCGTGGCGGTCGCCGTGTCGACGAGGCTGATCAGGTCGGGAACGGTCGCGCGCACGTCTCCACCCTCGAAGACGACGAGGTTCTCGTTCTGGATCTCGACGCGCACCAGGCGACCGCGATCGACGCCGGTGCCCTCGAGCACCACCGAGCCGCGGACGAAGCCGCCGGACGTACGACGCTCGATGTCGACGATCTTGCCGGTCAGGACGCGCTGCGCGCCCAGGACGTCGACCAGCGCGCCGAGCGGGTCGGCGGCGCCGACGGTGGCGGCGCCGATCGCGACGGCCTGGCTGACGGTTCCCTCGATGACGGCGCCCCGGAACTCCGCGGCGCTCAGGACGTAGTCCGACATCAGCGCGGAGGCTCCGGCCGCGACGGCGACCGAGCGGGCGAGCCGCTCCGCCCAGCGCCCGTCCACGGGACGCAGCACGCTCACGTTGCCGACGACGTCGGCGATCGCGACGAAGGTCGGCGGCAGCCCGGCGACGTGCATGGAGACCATCTGGACCTCGGGGAAGGCCCGGCCCATCGCGTCGGCGTCGACGACGGGAAGCCCGAGGCGAGCGGCCCACGCCACCGGGTGGACGCCGTTCGAGCCGCCGATCTCGGACGACATGAGCGCCCCGACCGGACGGCCGACCGTGCGCTCGACCTCGTCCCGCAGGCGCCAGACCATGTCGATGCTGCCGAGCATCTCGTTCGAGACCGTCGGCGCGCCGATGCTGCCGATCGGCAGCACGATCATGTCGTCGTCGAGCTGGTCGAGCTCGACGACCGGGACCGGCCCCTCGGTCTCGATCGCGGCACGCGCAGCGAGGAGGCCGGGATCGACCGCACCGCCTCCGCCCGTGCCGAGGATGGCGCAACCGCGAGCGAAGGCGTCGAGGTTGGTGAGACTGATCTCACGCGTCTTCTCCGTCATGCAACAGAGCATCGTCGACCGGCCGCGCGAGGTCCATGGAGGCTGGCGACAATGAAGTTGCACTTCTTGGAGGGATGCAACAATGCGGCATGGCCACTGTCCACGACGTGCTGCGCGGCGGCGCCTACCGCGGCCTGACCGCGATCGTCGGCCCGTTCGACGTACCGTCCGAGATCGGTGACGTCGTCGCGGTCGACGACCTCGCCGAGGTCGGGGCGGTCGCCGAGGGCGCGATGGTGGTGTGGATGCCGCGCGCACTGCGCCATGCCGAGCCGTACCAGCTCGACGTGGCGATCCGCGGCTGCATCGCGCGTCGCCACAGCTGCATCGTCGTCATGGGCGAGGTCTCGCTGCCGATGACCAGCCGGCAGCTGGCCACCCGAGGCGGACTGACCGTCGTCCACGCGGCCTCCGACACGAGCGTCGCCGAGCTCGTGCTGTGGCTGACCGGTGTGGTCCGTGGCGGAGCGGCGGAGACGCTCTCGCGCGCCGAGGCTGCGCTGGCCGCGCTGGCCGACGTACCCGCCGCCGCGTCGGTCGAGGACCTGCTCGCCGACGTGACCGCGGCTCTCGGCGAGCCGCTCGAGCTCGTCGTCGACGCGGCGAGCGCCGGTCCCGGAGCGGTGCTGATCGGGGATCGCCTGGTCGGCGAGGTGGTGAGCCCGCCCGGGCAGCAGGCGGCGCGGCTGGTGCTGCCCGCCGTCGCCGCGGCGGTGAGCGTGCGCCGGCGCCGCGAGCTCGAGGAGTCGTTCGCGTCGTCGCAGACCCGGGCCGAGCTGCTCGCGCAGATCGCCGTCGCCGACGACGCCCACCTGACCTCGCTCACCCAGCAGGCGCGGCGCCTCGTGTTCCCGGTCGACCTGAACCACGTCGCCGCGTGGATGTCCTTCTCGACGAGCACCGACCGGACCAGCGAGTCCGACCTCGCCGTCCGCCGACGGCTGGTCGACCGCGCCGAGCTGGCCTGCCTCGAGGAGTTCCTGCCCGATTCGAGCTGGTGCCACGTCTCGCGCATGGGCGGCGAGCTGTTGATCCTGGCCAGCGACGACCTGGACGGCACCGCCCTCACCCAGCGCGTCACCGGCCTGCTCGAGCGGGTGCTCGGACGGATCGCCCAGGAGGACCCCGTCTACCTCGGGATCGGTACGGCCGCCCGGGGGATCGCCGGCCTGCGGCAGTCCGCGATCGAGGCGCGCGTCGCCGCCGACGCCGGCCGGACCGCTGCGCGTGCCGGCCGGATCACCTCGTTCGACGCGACCGGGGTGCGCCGCGTGCTCGCCGACCTGTGGGCCTCACCGCTCAGCCGCCAGATCGTGACGGACCTGCTGGCGCCCCTCGACCGCCTGGGCACCACGCTCGCCAACGAGGCGGTGCACACCCTGGCGGTCTACCTCGACCACCAGAGCTCGCCCAAACGGGCGGCCGCGGACCTGCACCTGCACCCCAACGCGGTGCGCTACCGGGTCCAGCGAATCGAGGAGGCCCTCGGGCTCGATCTCGGCGATCCCGACGTCCGGTTCGCCCTGCACCTGGCCTGCCGCATGCACGACCTCGGCCGGGTCCAACCCACGCGGTGACGGCGGGCCGTGCAACCTGGACGTCGATCTCGGTCGAGTCCGGGGCCCAGGCGCTGGTGACACAGGTCAGCTCCTCGCGTTCGACCCAACCGGCCGCCCCCCAGAATGGGACCTGGAACAGAACCGCCCCTTCCGAGCAGCGAGGACCCCGATGAGCCAGAGCGTCGACCCCACCTTCCAGCCCGACGCGATCGTCGTCGGCGCCGGCCTCGCCGGCCTGGTCGCGACCCACGAGGCCGTCAAGGCGGGCAGGAAGGTGCTCGTGCTCGACCAGGAGAACCGCGCCAACCTCGGCGGCCAGGCGTTCTGGTCGCTGGGCGGGCTGTTCTTCGTCGACTCCCCCGAGCAGCGCCGGATGGGGATCAAGGACTCCCCCGAGCTGGCGTGGCAGGACTGGCAGGGCTCGGCGGGCTTCGACCGGATCGGCGAGGACCCGGACGACGCGGGCCCCGAGCGCGGCGAGGACCACTGGGGCAGTCGCTGGGCGCGGGCGTACGTCGACTTCGCGGCCGGCGAGAAGCGCGCCTACCTGCGCGAGCTCGGCCTCAAGTCCCTCACGTTCGTCGGCTGGGCCGAGCGCGGCGACGGCTCGGCCAGCGGCCACGGCAACTCCGTCCCGCGCTTCCACCTGACCTGGGGCACCGGCCCCGAGGTGGTCCGGGTCTTCCTCGAGCCGGTCGAGGCCGCGGAGGCCCGGGGCCAGGTGCGCTTCGCCTTCCGGCACCAGGTCGACGACCTGGTCGTCGAGGACGGCGCCTGCGTCGGCGTGCGGGGCTCGGTCCTCGAGCCGTCCGACCTGGGACGCGGCGAGAAGTCGTCGCGCGAGGTCGTCGACTCCTTCGAGCTGCGCGCCCCCGCCGTCATCGTCACCTCGGGCGGGATCGGCCACAACTTCGAGCTGATGCGCGCCAACTGGCCCACCGACCGGGTCGGCCCCGCACCCGAGCACATGATCGCCGGCGTACCCGCCCACGTCGACGGCCGGATGCTCGCCATCTCCGAGGCCGCCGGCGCCCACCTGGTCAACAAGGACCGGATGTGGGCCTACGTCGAGGGCATCCACAACTGGGACCCGGTCTGGCCCGACCACGCCATCCGGATCCTCCCCGGCCCGTCGTCGATGTGGTTCGACGCCGACGGCCAGCGGCTTCGCGGGATGTCGGGTGTCCCGGGCGCCGACTCGACCGGCTCGATGAAGCAGATCCTCGCCACCGGCGCCGACTACTCGTGGTTCGTGCTGACCCAGTCGATCATCGAGAAGGAGTTCGCGCTCTCCGGCTCGGAGCAGAACCCGGACTGGACCGACAAGGACGTCAAGCTGATGCTGAAGGAGCGGCTCGGCAAGGGCGCCACGAGCCCGGTCGAGGCGTTCAAGGAGCACGGCGAGGACTTCGTCGTCGCCACCGACCTCGACGAGCTGGTCGCCGGGATGAACGAGATCGCCCGTGGCGGCCGGGTCCTGGACGTCGCCGTGCTGCGCAAGCAGATCGAGGACCGCGACCGCCAGATCGACAACGCCTACTGCAAGGACGCCCAGGTGATGGCGATCCACAACGGCCGCAAGGACCGCACCGGCAGGATCATGCGCGTCGCCAAGCCGCACAAGATCCTCGACCCGGCGCACGGCCCGCTGATCGCCGTACGCCTCAACATCCTGAGCCGCAAGACCCTCGGCGGGATCGAGACGAACCTCGACAGCCAGGTCGTCCGCCCCGACGGCTCGCCCTTCCCGGGCCTGTACGCCGCCGGCGAGGTCGCCGGCTTCGGCGGTGGCGGCGTGCACGGCCACAACGCGCTCGAGGGCACCTTCCTCGGCGGCTGCATCTTCTCCGGCCGCGCCGCCGGGCGGGCGGTCGGACGCGGCTGAGGCCTCAGGCCGACGGGTCGACCAGGATCTTCGCGTGCCGCTCCGGGTCGCCGAGGTCCTCGAACGCACCAGCCACACCGTCCAGGCCGACGACCCCGGTGACGAGCGGGCGGACCTCGACCTTGCCGGAGGCGATCCACTGCAGGGTCTGGTGGAACTCGCTGGGGTCGTAGGCGAAGGCGAAGCGCAGGTCGATCTCCTTGTTGATCGCCATCGACGGGCGGAAGGAGTCCTGGCCCATGCAGACGCCGACGACGACCACGCGCGAGAGCAGCGGGGCGTTGGCGACGACGTGCTCGATCATGCCGGGGACGCCGACGCACTCGAAGACGACCGGGCCGCGCGGGGTGGCGCCGGCCTTCTCGGCGGCGCGCATGACGTGCGCCCACGGCAGGAGGGGTACGGCGCGCAGCTTGTCCATCGCGTCGATGCCGAGGTCGGCCAGGGCGATCGCCTCGGTGAGGTAGCGCTTCGACTCCGTGAAGGAGGCCCACGGCGACTCGTCGGCGGGGTCCACGACGACGTCGGCCCCCATCTTCTCGGCGAGGGCACGGCGGCCGGCGGAGAAGTCGCTGGCGATCACGTGGCGCACGCCGGTGGCCTTCAGCATCGCGATCACGGCCAGGCCGATCGGGCCGCAGCCGATCACGACGGCGGTGTCCTTCGCTCCCACCTCTCCCCGGCGTACGGCGTGCAGGGCGACCGCCATCGGCTCGGTGAGGGCCGCGGCGTCGGCGTCGAGCTCGTCGGGCACGCGCATCGTCATCGACGGGACGGCGAGCACCTGCTCGGCGTACCCGCCCGAGGCCAGCGGGCTCAGCCCGGTCAGGTGCGTGGAGCCGCCGGCGCGCAACACCGGCAGCGCGACGACGCGGGTGCCGACGGGGAACAGCCGCCGGGTCCTGGGACCGTAGTCGGCGACGGTGCCGACGAACTCGTGGCCCATCACGACCCGGTCGGTCGACCTCATGAAGTGGTCGTAGCCGAGCTCGGCGACGTCGGAGGCGGTCTCGTCGCAGTGCAGCCGGGCGTGCAGGTCCGAGCCGCAGATCCCGCACCGCTCCACGTCGATGAGCAGCTGCCCCCGCTCGGGCGTCAGGTCGGGGAGGTCCTCGACGGTGAGCTCGGCCTGGTGGCAGACGACGGCGCGCATGCGGACATCATGCCGTTCGCCGGGGGACGTACTCCGTGAGTGGTTGCTGGCCGGTCAGCTCGCCGATCGCGGCCATCAGCGCATCGGTGGCGGCCCGCACCTCCCCCTGCCGTACGTCGACCGGCGCGCCGACCACGACGGTGACCCGCCCGCGGCGCCACCCCCGACGCCGGCGGCCGGGCGGGTCGACGAGCTCGGTGCCGAGCAGGCCGACCGGCAGCACGACCGTCTCGGGCACGGCCCGCACGACCCGGACCACCCCGGTGTGGCCGCGGTGCAGCCGGCCGTCCGGGGAGCGGGTGCCCTCGGGGTAGATCGCCCACACGCCGCCGGACCGCAGCAGCCCCTCGGCCGCGGCCAACGAGGCGGACGCGGCGTCACCGCCGGCCCGGTCGACGGGGATCTGGCCCGTGACCGAGCACAGCCACCGCTCGAGCCGGCCACGCAGGCCGTGGCCGGCGTAGTACTCAGCCTTGGCCAGGAACCGCGGTTGCCGCGGCAGCACCAGGGAGAGCACCAGCGAGTCGATCTCGGCGCGGTGGTTGGCGGCGACCACGACCGGGCCGGAGGCCGGGACGTGCGTCAGGCCAAGCACCCGGGGGCGGGTGTACCACCGGACGACCGGGCCGAGCAGGACCCACCGCAGCACCCAGAACCACATGCATCCTCCCGGACAGGTAGACGGTGTCTACTGGCAGTCTGCCCCGGCACCGTAGACAATGTCTACGTGAGCCCGCGCGACCACCTCGTCACCGTCGGCACCGCGTTGCTGGAGGAGCACGGCCTGGCCGGCATCTCGCTGCGCTCGATCGCGAGCGCAGCCGGGGTCTCCCACGGCGCCCCGCGCCGCCACTTCCCGACGTACCAGGCCCTGCTGGCGGCCATCGCCCGCGGCGGCCTCGAGGACCTGGACCGGCAGATCGGCCCGGCCCTGGCCGGGGACGACCTGCGAGCGGCAGCCCGGGCCTACCTCGACTTCGCGCAGCAGCGCCCGGAGATGTTCGCGCTGGTCACCCGGCACGACCTGCTCGAGGGCGCCGGCGGGAACCTGCGCGAGATCACCGGCCGCTGGTTCACCGACCTCGGCGCCACCCTGGCCCGCACGACCGGCCGCAGCCCGAGCCCCGAGGAAGCACTCGCCCTGTGGTCCGGCGTGCACGGCCTGGCCGCACTCACCAGCCGCCGCGCGACCGAGCCGACGGGCATCGACCCGACCGCGGCGCTCGACGTACTGCTGGAAAAGCACAGCACCCCGGCTCCGAAGAGCCGGGGTGCCGCCAAGAGGTGAAGCTCAGGCGTTGTCGAGCGCGGACGCGACCCGACGGTGCGCCTCCCAGATCTCCTCCGGCAGGCCGTCGAACTGGGCGAGGTGCTTCTCGCGGAAGCCCATCTCCTGCTGCCAGCGCGCCACGTCGATCGTGAGCAGCGTGTCCAGGTCGGCGAGGCACTGCTCGTCGAGACCCTCGAGGTTGAGCTCCTCGCGCTTCGGCAGCACGCCGACGGCGGTCTGGACGCCCTCGACCTCGCCGTTGAGGAACTCCATGAGCCAGTTCAGCGGGCGCAGGTTCTCGCGGTAGCCGGGCCACAGGAAGCGGCCGTCCTCGCCACGCTGGAACCAGTTGACGTGCGCGAAGATCGGCTTGGTCGTCGCGCGGCCGATGACCTCGAGCCAGTGCGCGGCGTAGTCCGCCTCCGAGTACGACATGAACGGACGCATCGACATCGGGTCGTAGCGCAGCACGCCCTCGAGGCCGTCGGCCGCCGCGGTGGCCTCGGCGCCCAGGGTGAGGCCGTCGTAGACGCCCTCGGCGACGTCGGTGATCGCACGGATCAGCGGCTCACGGTCGCGCGTGCGGCCACCGAAGATGATGCCGTGGATCTCGACGCCCTCGGGGGCCTCGAAGTCCTTGGCGACGTTCGGGACGTTCGCGAGGGTGGTCGTGAAGCGGCTGTTGGGGTGCGCCCACGGGTCGTCGGCGTTCTCGGGGGCCCGGTCGGCGATGACGTCGCCCTTCCAGTCCTCCCAGCCGTCGAGGTCGGTCGGCTTGTCGCCGCGACCCTCCCACCAGACCTCCTGGGTCTTCGGGTTGTAGGCGACGTTGGTGAAGATGGCGCCGGTGCCGTCGACGATCGAGTCGATCGCCGTCGGGTTGGTCTTCTCGTTGGTGTCCTTCGCGACACCGAAGACGCCGTTCTCCGGGTTCATGCCGTAGAGCTTGCCGTCGTCGCCGACCCAGATCCACGCGATGTCGTCGCCGTAGAACTCGACGTAGTAGCGGTCGCCGAGGGCGTCGGGAGCCAGCGTCATCGCGAGGTTCGTCTTGCCCGAGGCCGACGGGAAACCACCGCAGATGTTGTACTTCTTGCCGGTCTCCTTGTCGGTGATGCCGAGCAGCATGAACTGCTCCACGAGGAAGCCGTTCTTCCAGCCGTCGTAGGAGCCCTGGCGCAGGCCGTGGGCGATCTTGCCGAGCAGCGCGTTGCCGCCGTACGACGAACCGAAGTGCAGGATCGTGCGCTCGTCGGCGACGGTCACGAAGTAGCGCTTGTCGTCGGGGGTGCCCTGACCGAGGTTCTCCAGGTCACCGGTGACGTGCACGGCCTTGACGAACGAGTCGCCGAGGTCGTTGACGTACTCGACGCCCACGCGGGCCATGCGGATCATCTGCATGACGACGTTGCGGTTGTCGGTCAGCTCCACACCGGCGGCGAACTTCTCGACCGGCGAGCCCTTCGGCGACATGAGGTAGGGGATGACGTACATCGTCTTGCCCACCGAGGCGCCGGTCATCAGCTCGACGAGCTTCGGCTTCATCTCGGCGGAGGGCTTCCAGTTGTTGTAGATGCCCTTGTCGGCCTCGTTCGAGGTCGCGACGATGGTGCGCTCCTCCGCGCGAGCGGTGTCCTTGAAGTAGGAGCGCGAGTAGTAACGGCCCTCGCCGGCGGGGAGCAGCTCGCCCGCGTCCAGTGCCTCCTGGATCAGGCGCGCGTCGTCGGCCGCGGACACGACCTCGATGCGCTCTGCTCCGGTGATGTTGGCCCAGTGTGCGACGTACTCACGGACGTGGGGGTTGGTGAGACCCGCCTCGTCGAGCGTCCGCTCCACATCAACCATGTGCTATTCGCCAGCCTTTCGGTCCTTGACAAGGTGTGGGCACGCTACCCCACAGCCCACCCGGTTTTTTCCGGGGTTCGAATCGTGCGATCCGTGGACACCGTCGTCCGCGTGACAGTCACCATGACACCCGTTTTGCCTTCACGCACATCGGCGAAGCCTCCGTCTCACGACGGTTCCGGCGACGCTCCGGATTGGATCGTTCGAATGCGCGGCGCCGCGTCCCGGCCACCGGCACGGCGGCTCCGGACGCCACGGACCGCCTGATCTGCTGGCGTCGTGCTCCGTACCCACGCGCCCGAGGTCGCCGCCCTGCTGGACCGTCTGCCCGTCGTCCCGCTCGACGAGCTGGTCGCCGACGAGGCCGCCGACGTGGTCGCGTTCGCCGAGCAGTTCGCGCTCGACGTGTCGGTGATCAGCACCGGGCAGCGGCAGGCGCTGGCGGCCACCCTCGGCCCGCGGACCCGTACCTTCGCCGGCCAGCTGTACGTCGCCGACTGGGTGCCCCGCGCCCGGCGGGCCCTCGGCCAGCTCGCCGGGGAGCGCCGGCCTGAGCCGACGGCCGACGGCACGGTCGACGACCCGTGGCCCACCCTCGACGAGCTGTGGCGCGCGATCGCCCGGCTGCGCGTGCTCGACCCGGTGACCACCGAGGTGCTCCGGCTGCGCCAGGCCCGCCAGCACAACTGCCGGATCTGCCAGTCGCTGCGCAGCCGCTCGGCGCTGGTCGCCGGGGGCACCGAGGAGACCTACGACGCGATCGACGACTACACCGAGAGCAACCTGTCGGAGCGGCACCGCACCGGCCTGGCCGTGGTCGACGCCCTGGTCTGGGACCCCGCCGGGCTCGGCCCCGACCTGGTCGCCGCGGTCCACACCCACTACTCACCCGCCGAGCAGGTCGAGCTGGTCCTCGACCTGCTCCGCAATGCCGCCAACAAGGTCGCGGTCGCGCTCGGCACCGACGAGGCGCACGTCGCCGAGGGCATCGAGGTCTACGACGTCCTCGAGGACGGAAGCGTCGTCTTCGGGCTCGGTTGAGCCACGACCAGGACGGGTAGGACCGCCCCCATGAGCTTCCCGCCCCCTCCTCCGACGGGACCGCCGCCGCCGTACCCGCCCTTCGGTCCCCCGCCACACAAGGGCAGCGGTGCGCGGGTCGCGCTGGTCATCGGCGGCGTCCTGCTCGCCATCGTGCTGCTCGGTGCGGTCGCGGTCGGCGCCTTCCTCGTCGCGGGTGGGGGCGACGACGACCGGGCCGCGGACGAGCCGACCCGCAGCACGACGACCTCGGCGCCCACGTCCCGGGCCACCTCCGAGGGCACCCCCGCGACGCCGACCTCGGGCCCGACGACGCCGTACACCCCGTCCGACGACACCGACGACGACATCCACAACGACGTCGAGGTCGCCGACTTCCCGGGCGACTGGGACTTCAAGCTCGGCGACGTGGAGCACCACGCCACCCTGGTCAGCTCGACGGACCACCCCAGCTGCGCGCCGGTCGAGAAGGGGTCGGTGCTCACCGACCAACGCTGCGAGTACGCCGCCCGGTGGGTCTTCACCGCCCTCGGCGGCAAGGTCCGGCTGACCCACGTGTTCCTCGTCTTCGACACCGAGCGGCACGCCAAGGCCGCACAGAGTGCGATGAAGGACACGGACTTCGAGCTGCCCGACGGCAGCCTCTACCCGTCCTTCGTGCAGGGGCAGTGGAACTCCAGCGTCTACGGCAATGTCGTCGCGGTCACCATCGGTACGTCGCGGGTGAAGGTCCCGGAGAAGAGGCTGACCTCGCTGGTGAACTACATGAACACGGACTTCAAGACCGCGCTGCTGTTCAAGTCCTGAGCCGGGCGAGGGAAAAATGGAAGCCGCCGCAGGCGTCTCGGGTCACCTGCGGCGGCGAGAGCAGCATGCCAGAGCGCGCGCTCTGTTGTCATCATGTTGCGAGGAAAAACTTTCCGGCCCCCGCCGACGCGGTAGCGCCTAGGCTCGGATCATGGGGGACCCGAGGACCGATGACACGCGTCCGGGCGACGAGGTGAGCCTGGCCGAGCTCTACGAGCTGGTGCCGGCGACCGAGGACTTCGACGCCCCGCCGACCCCCGGTCAGGCGCAGGGCCTGGTCGAGCACCTGCTCGACGGCGAGGTGATTCCGGACGACGACGAGACCGGGACCGAGCCGGACGAGGGCGACTGACTCAGCAGCCCAGTAGCCCCAGCAGGTGGTCGACGGCCACGTCGAGGGCGGTCGCGGCGGCGGCCGCGTCACCCTCGTTGAGGTAGAGCAGGGTGATCCCGTCGACGACGGCGGCGAGGTACCGGGCGACGTCCTCGGCAGGCCGGGCCAGGGTGAGCTCGTCGTGCTCGATCAGGGCCTCGAGCAGGCTGCGATGCGCGTCGACGTACGCGCGGTACTGGTGGCGGGCCAGCACCTCCAGTCCTTCGGTGCGGCTGGCGTACTGGGTGATCTCGTAGGTCAGCCGGTGCTCGTCGGGGTGCTCGACGACGTGCCGCCAGTACGACGCCACGCCCGAGCGCACCCGCTCCTCGAGCGTGCCCTCACCCGTCACGATCTCCAGCGCGGGGCTGAGCGTGCGGGCCAGGATCTCCTCCGCGACGCGCTCGAGCAGCTCGGCCTTCGAACGGAAGCAGTAGTGGAAGGCGGCCAGCGCCATGTCGGCCTCGCCGACGATCGAGCGGGTGGTCGCGCGCGGGACGCCGTCGCGGGCCATCACGCGGATCGCCGCGTCCACCAGCAACCGGCGCCGGTCCTCGGCCGCGACCCGTGCCATCCGTCACCCTCCCCATCTCGTCTGCAGTGCAGCGGCCATTGTCCACGACCGTCCCAGCGGCAGTCTGAGACGCTTGACCGGGTCGCTTGTCCCACTTTACGGTGACGCCGATCACAACTCTCGGGAGGCGTCATGTCATCCATCCGCCGGGCACCGCATCGCAGCCGCACGCTCTGCACCGCACTGGCCACCGTGCTGCTGCTCGCGCTGGCGTTCCTCACGCCCGGACGCAGCGCCGGCGCCGCGCCCGGCGACCCCTGGTGGGAGCCGGCCAACCGGCCCGCCCCCGACTCGGAGGTCAACGTGACCGGCGCCCCGTTCACGGGCACCGACAAGAACGGTGACGTCCGCGGGTTCGCCGACCTGCACAACCACGTGATGACCAACGAGGGCTTCGGCGGCCGGATGATCTGCGGCAAGCCGTTCTCGCAGAAGGGCATCGCCGACGCCCTCAAGGACTGCCCCGAGCACTACCCCGACGGCTTCGGCGCGATCTTCGAGAACCTCACCGCCGACCCGGACTGGCACCACGACCCGGTCGGCTGGCCGACCTTCAAGGACTGGCCGCGGCACGACTCGCTGAGCCACCAGCAGAACTACTACGCCTGGATCGAGCGCGCCTGGCGCGGTGGCCTGCGGGTGATGGTCACCGACCTCACCAGCAACGGCATCATCTGCTCGCTGCCGATCATGCCCAAGGACCGCGGCTGCGACGAGATGGACTCGGTGCGGCTGCAGGCCAAGAAGACCTACGAGATGCAGGACTACATCGACCAGGTCTACGGCGGCACCGGCCGCGGCTTCTTCCGCATCGTCACCTCGCCGGAGCAGGCCCAGCAGGTCATCGAGTCGGGACGCCTCGCCGTCGTGCTGGGCGTCGAGACGTCCGAGCCGTTCGGCTGCAAGCAGATCATGGACGTCGCCCAGTGCAGCAAGGCCGACATCGACCGCGGTCTCGACGAGCTGCAGGCGCTCGGCGTGCGCAGCATGTTCTTGTGCCACAAGGTCGACAACGCCCTGTGCGGCGTCCGCTTCGACCCCGGCACCCAGGGCACGCTGATCAACGTCGGCCAGTTCTTCTCCACCGGCACCTTCTGGCAGACCGAGCAGTGCAAGGGCCCCCAGTACGACAACCCGATCGGCAACGCACCCGCGCCGCCGCAGCTGCCGGTCCCGCCGGGCGGCGTCCCGACGTACGACCCGAGCGCGAAGTGCAACGTGCGTGGCCTGACCAGGCTCGGCGAGTACGCCGTCAACGGGCTGATCAAGCGGCACATGATGCTCGAGATCGACCACATGAGCGTCAAGGCGGCCGACCGGGCGCTGAGCATGCTCGAGGCGGTCGGCTACCCGGGCGTGCTGTCGAGCCACAGCTGGATGGACATCAGCTGGACCGAGCGGGTGTTCAAGCTCGGCGGGATGAGCGGGATCTACGACTCCGCCGGCCCGGGCTTCGTGCAGGAGGCCGCACGCACCGACGCGCTGCGCACGAAGTACGACAAGGGCATCGGCATCGGCATGGACATGAACGGCGTCGGCGGCTGGCCGGCCCCGCGCGGTGCGGACGCGCCGAACAAGGTGGAGTACCCGTTCCGCAGCACCGACGGCGGAGCGGTCCTCGACCGCCAGGTCACCGGCGAGCGGACCTGGGACGTCAACACCGACGGCGTCGCGCACTACGGGCTGATGCCCGACTGGATCGAGGACATCCGCCGGGTCGGCGGCACCGACGCGGTCCACGACATGTTCCAGGGAGCCCGGACCTACCTCGACACCTGGGCCGCGACGACGGCGTACAACGCCCCGGAGAACCTCGCACGGTCCTCGTGGGTGACCGCGAGCAGCGCCGAGTGGTGGTCGTTCTACGACTACTCCGGCTGGAAGGCGCGCGACGGTGACCCGGGCACACGGTGGGCGAGCGAGTGGAGCGCCGACCAGTGGCTGCAGATCGACCTGCACCAGCCCCGTACGGTCGCCCGGGTGCTCCTCGACTGGGAGGCCGCCTATGGCCGCAGCTACCGGATCGAGGTGTCCGACGACGCCTCGAGCTGGCGCACGGTCTGGTCCACCGACCAGGGCAACGGCGGCCTCGACGTGGCGAGCTTCGCACCGGTGACCGCGCGCTACCTGCGGGTGCACGGCGTGAGCCGCGCGACGAACTACGGGTACTCGCTGTGGGAGGTCCAGGTCTTCGGCCCCTGACCAGGGACCGAGTCGGGTTCGGACGGCGGCCAGCCGGGAGGGAGTGGTCGCCGTCCGCAGCCTCTTCGGGGTGGGTCCGCTCAGGCCCGGCCGGCGGCGATCAGCTGCTGGAACCAGCGGTACGACGCCTTGGGCGTTCGGGCCTGGGTGGCGTAGTCGACGTGCACCAGGCCGAAGCGCTCCTGGAAGCCCATCGCCCACTCGAAGTTGTCCATGAGGGACCAGGCGACGTAGCCGCGGACGTCGACCCCGGCCTCGATCACCCGGGCGACGGCCCGCAGGTGGGCGTCGTGGTAGTCGATCCGGGCCTGGTCCTGGACGCCGTCGGGCCCGGCCTGGTCGTGGTAGGAGCACCCGCTCTCCGTCACCAGCACGGGCGGCAGGGCGGCGCCGTACCGGTCCTTCAGCCCGACCAGCACCTCGGTCAGCGCCTCGGGGACGATCGGCCAGCCGAAGTCGGTGGTCGGTACGCCGGCCAGCTCGTGGGGCGTGAACGGCAGACCAGCCGCCGAGGCACCGTCCAGGACCGGCGAGGGCCCGGCGTCGTCGGTCGGGGCGCCGACGAGGAGCGGCGTGTAGTAGTTGACGCCGTACCAGTCCAGGGGTGCGGCGATGACCGCGAGGTCCTCGGCGACCGGGCCGGGCATCGCCTCGGCGAAGCCGTCGGGGTAGGCCCCGCGCAGGACCGGGTCGGAGAAGAGGTGGTTGTAGATCGTGTCGAGCAGGCCGGCGGCGTCGCGGTCCTCCTGCGCCTCGGACACCGACCACACCGGCTGGTGGTTGTTGGCGATGCCGACGCTGGTGGCTCCCCCGGCTCGCAGGGCCGCGACCGCGAGCCCGTGGCCGAGCAGCAGGTGGTGGGCGACGGGCAGGGCGTCGAAGCCGAGCGCCAGACCGGGGGCGTGGACGCCGAGCGCGTGTCCCATCATCGTGGCGACGACCGGCTCGTTGAGCGGCATCCACCGGTCCACCCGGTCGCCGAGGCGGTCGACGACGGCGGCCGCGTAGTCGGCGAAGCGCTCGGCCGTGGCGCGGTCCTGCCAGCCGCCCGCGTCCTGGAGCGCCTGCGGCAGGTCCCAGTGGTAGAGCGTGACGGCCGGCTTCACCCCGGCGGCGGCGAGCTCGTCGACCAGCCGGTCGTAGAAGTCGAGGCCGGGCCCGTTGACCGGTCCCGCACCCTCGGGCTGGATCCGCGGCCAGGAGACCGAGAAGCGGTACAGGTCGGCGCCGAGGTCGCGCACGAGCGCGACGTCCTCGGCATGGCGGTGGTAGTGGTCGCAGGCCACGGCCCCGGTGTCGCCGTTCAGGACGCGGCCCGGCTCGGCGACGAAGGTGTCCCAGATCGAGGGCCCCTTCCCGTCGGCGTCGGGCGCACCCTCGATCTGGTACGCCGCGGTGGCCACGCCGTACTCGAAGCCGGCGGGCAGGACGGGCAGGTCAGTCATGTGGGTTCCTCCACGGGCTTCATCGGACAGAGCGGATGCGGAGCACGGCCAGTGCCCCGGAGGTGGCGATCACCGCGGCCACGACGTACAGCGCCGGATAGCCGCCCCAGGCGACCAGCGGGGCGGCGAGCACCGGCGCAAGCACCTGGGGCAGTGCGGCGGCGATGTTCACCACGCCCAGGTCCTTGCCACGATCGGCCGCGTCCGGCAGGACGTCGATCATCAGCGCGAGGTCGACCGAGGTGAACACGCCCATCCCGAGCCCGAGGATCGCCACCGCCACCACCGCCGAGGGCCAGTCGTCGACGGCGGCGAGGGTCAGCGTCGCGCCCGCGATGACCAGGCCGGCGACGAGGACGAACACCCGCCGGCGGTCGACCCGGTCGGACACGACGCCGGCGCCGAGCACCGTGACGAGGAGGGCGAGCGAGTTCACCGCGCTGAGCACGAAGACCCCCGTCTCGGGGTCGCTGTAGCCGACCTCGTCGTCGAGGTAGTACAGGAGATAGACCAGCCCGATCGAGAAGCTGAGGTTCACCAGGAAGCGGACCAGCCAGGCCCAGGCGAAGTCGGGGTGCTGCCGCGGGCTCACCCAGAAGCACCGCGCGAACGATGCCCAGTCGAACGGGCGGCGCTCGTCCGGGTCGAGCACGACGTCGCGGCGCAGCACGACGTACGGAACCGTGACGACCAGCAGCACCACGGCGCAGGCGAGGTAGCCGCCGGCGATCCCGCCGAGCGCCGCGGCGAGTCCCGCACCGGCCACGGCACCCAGGGTCTGGGCCAGGCCGAGGTACCCGCCGACGGCCCCGCGCTGGCGGTGCGGCGCGTGGTCCGGGACGGCGGCCGTGATCGCGGCGAGGTTGGCGTTGAGGGCGACCTGGGCCAGGCACCAGGCGATCGCGACGACCACGAGGTTCGGCGCGAACGCGAGCAGGGCCAGGCACGCGGCGCCGCCCAGCGCGCCGCCCACGGTCCACGGGATGCGGCGGCCGTGCCGCGAGGTCGTGCGGTCCGAGAGCGCCCCGAACACCGGGTTCGCCACCGTCGAGCACAGCGCGCCGAGACCGACGACCCAGGCCAGCGCGGCCTCCTTGTCGTCACCGGCGAAGCGTTCGGCCTGCAACCCCAGGAGGGTCAGGATCGGGCCGAACCACGCGGTGTACAGACCCGCGTTCGCCAGCGAGATCGCGGCGACCCAGGACCGGGGCGCCGGCTCGACCGGGTCGCGGAGCGCGCTCGCCACGGCCTGCCCCTCCATACGGGCAGCGTGCCGGATCCCGAGCGTGTGGGTCAACCGTCTAGTACAGATGTCCCACTTTGGTCGCGGTACGCCGGAGCGCGGCGACTCGGCACCGGTTCCGCGCTGGCCAGCAGCGGGAGCACGCGCGGCGGCACCAGCACCGACAGCACCATGACGCTGGTCGAGCGGACGACCGCGGAGGCCTGGTCGATCCGCACCAGCGTCGCCTGGAGCTCGGGGTGGGAGCGGGTCGCGACCCGGCACAGGACGTCGAACGAGCCGGTGGTGACGTACGCCTCCAGCACCTGCGGGATCTGCTCGAGGTCGCGGGCCACCTCGTCGAGCGCGCCCTGGGCGATCTCGAGCGTGACGTAGGCCTGCACCTCGAACCCGGCCGCGGCGACGTCGAGGGTCGGGTCCCAGTCGGCGATCACGCCGGCCTCGGTCAACCGGCGCAGCCGGCTCTGCACGGTGGCCCGGGCGACCGACGTCTGCCGCGACAGTTCGAGGTCGCCGGCGCGCGGGTGCTCGGTGAGGGCGGTGAGCAGCGCGAGGTCGATCTGGTCCAGGGTCAGCACGCGTCCAATCTAGTCAATCTGCCTACTTGCGCTGCCAGTTGCTCGACAGATATGTGCATCCTGATCACCTCCCAATGGTCAGGTTGTGGAGTCCGGCGCCGACCTGATCTGCTCAGCCCATGCAGGCCACCCACATCTGGGGCGACGAGCGTCGCGTCACCGAAGCCGCCGTGAAGATCGCGTCCGCCCGGATCTCGAGCCCGTCCGACCCGAAGACCACCGCGCGCCCGATCTCCGCGCTGCGCGCCGACGCCGGTACGACGATCACCCCCGCGGGCATCGGCGTCGACCAGGCCTTCTCCGTCTTCCAGGACGTCATCGCGCCCGCCACCCGCGCCCAGGACGACCCGCTCAACCTGGCCTACATCGCGGCCGCGCCGACCCGGGCCGCCCTCGCGTTCGACGCCGTGGTGTCGAGCTTCAACATCTTCGGCGGCACCTGGGAGGCCGGCGCCGGCGCGATCTTCGCCGAGAACGAGGCGCTGGCCTGGCTGGTCTCCCTGCTCGGCTGGCCCGAGGAGGCCGGCGGCTGCTTCGTCTCCGGCGGCACCTCCGGCAACCTGTCGGCCCTGGTGACCGCGCGGCACACCGCGCTCACTCGCCGCGGGTCCCGTCCCGAGGGCGGCTGGAGGATCGCCTGCACCTCCGGCGCGCACTCCTCGATCCTCGCCGACGCACGGGTGATGGACGTCGAGGTCGTCGAGGTCCCCGAGGGCGACCGCGGCCAGCTGACCGGTGCCGCCGTGCGCGCCGCCATCGCCGACGAGCCCGGCGTCTTCGCCGTCGTCGCCTCGGCCGGCACGACGAACGCCGGCATCATCGACGACCTCGCCGACGTCGCCGACGTCTGCGAGGAGCACGGCATCTGGCTGCACGTCGACGGCGCGTACGGCGGCGCCGGGCTCGCAGCCCCCTCCGCCCGTGCCCGGTTCACCGGCATCGAGCGCGCCGACAGCTTCATCGTCGACCCGCACAAGTGGCTGTTCGCGCCGTACGACTGCTGCGCGCTGCTCTACCGCGACCCCGACCTGGCCCGCGCCGCGCACAGCCAGCACGCGTCGTACCTCGACCGGATCGACCGCGAGGCGTGGAACCCGACCGACCTCGCCGTGCACCTGTCGCGGCGGGTGCGCGGGCTGCCGTTCTGGTTCAGCCTGGCGGTGCACGGCACGGATCGGTACGCCGCCGCCGTCGAGCAGACGCTCACCACCACGCGGGCCGTCGCCGACGCGATCAGGGAGAGCGCCAGCCTGCGGCTGCTGATGGAGCCGGACCTGTCGGTACTGCTGTTCGACCGCCCCGGCTGGACCCGCGACGACTACTACGCCTGGTCCGACGAGCTCTCCCGCGCCGGCCGGATCCTCTGCGTCCCCACGTCGTGGCGCGGCCAGACCGTGCTGCGGCTGGCGTTCGTGAACCCGGCGACCGACCCGGCGGCGGTCATCGACATCCTCACGACGACGACGGTCTGAGCTGCTACAGCTCCTTCGGGAGCCGTACGGCGAGCAGCCCGCCGACCGCCGCCGCCACCGCGCCCCAGCCGTAGGCCAGGGCGTACCCGACGGCCGACCCGGCCTGGGCAGCGAGCAGGGCGCCGATGACGGCGCTCGAGACCGAGGCGCCGATCATCCGCATCAGGGTGTTGAGGCCGTTGACCGCACCGACCGCCTCGGGCGCGGTGAGCCGGACCACCAGGAACGGCAGGGTCGCGAAGGACAGGCCGATGCCGATCCCGATGACGACCGACGCGACGACCACCGCGGCCGGCCACGGGGCGGTGGCCGCGGAGGCGGCGTACCCGATGCTGCTGCAGACCAGGCCCGCCGCGAGAGCCCACCGAGCGCCACGGCGGTCGACCAGCCAGGACCCGAGCGGGGCCGCGAGCATCATCGCGACACCCGCGGGGACCAGGCACAGCCCGGCCACGAGGATGCTGACGGCACTGCCGTCGACCGGGTGCTGCAGGAGCACGGGCAGCACCAGCACGTGGGTGAACATCGCGACGCCGGCGAGCACGGAGGCCGTCTGGACCAGCGCCATTCGTGGCTCGGTGGCGGAGTCGAGGTCGACCAGCGGGTCCGTCGTACGCCGTTCCCAGCGCCACCAGCCGGCCAGCACGAGCAGGCCGCCGACGGCGCAGCCGATCGTCGGCGCGCTGGCCCAGCCCCAGCGGCCGCCGTTGGTGACGGCGAGCAGGCCGGTGGCGAGTCCGACGGACAGCAGCACGCAGCCGATGCCGTCGAACCTTGTCCGGTCGCTTGCTCGGTCTGGGTCCGGGTTGGGGGTCGGCACCACGACGATGACGGCAGCGGTGACCAGGAGACCGAGCCCGGCAGCGACCCAGAAGACGGCGGTCCAGTCGGCGACGGCCGCGATCAGCCCAGAGAAGGCGACGCCGCCCGCCGTACCGATGCCCATGGTGGCGCTGATCAGCGCAGCACCGCGCTGCAGGCCGACGCCGACCGCGATCTCGGCGAGGGCGCTGATGCCGAGCGGGATGACCGCGCTCGATGCGCCCTGCAGCGCGCGGCCGGCGAGGAGCAGCGGGTAGTGCCCGCCACTCGCGCACAGCACGCTGCCGACGGTCGTCGCGAACAGGCAGCAGACGAGGACCCGCTTGCGACCGACGATGTCGGCCAGGCGACCGCTGACCGGCGTCGCCACCGCGGCGGCGACCAGGCAGATGGTCATCGCCCAGGACGCGGCCTCGCCGCTGACGTCGAGCCGCGCGGGCAGGTCGCCGAGCAGCGGGATGAGCAGCGCCTGCGAGAGGATCCCGACCAGGCCGGCGGCGGCGAGCACCGCGACGACCGGCCGCAGCCGGACGGCTGGGGTCGCCGGCGCCGCGGCGGTGGTCACGCGAAGAGGGCGCGCGCGCCGTCGATCGCCGTACCGCGCTCGGTGTCGACGCGGAACGAGCCGTCCGCCCACACCGGCACGGTCAGGTGCTCGCCCGGGAAGACAGCACTGCTGAACCTTCCTTCGAGCAGGGTCAGGTCGGCCGGGGAGGCGCCCTGCGCCTCGGCGGCGGCGAGCACGGCGGCCGAGAGGGTCGCGAGGCCGTGCAGGATCGGCCGCGGCTGACCGATCTTCTCGGCCGCGACAGGGTCGATGTGGATGTGGTGGCGGTCGCCGCTCAGTCGGTAGAGCGCCGCGGCGTTGGCCGCGACGTCGAGGCCGACGGTCGCGATCGGGTCGCCCTCGGGACCGGCCGTGCGGCCCGGGCCGCGCTCGCCACCGAAGCCACCCCGGCCCGGCGCGAAGATCGACCACGTGGCGCGGACGTACTCGCACTCGACGACGACCTCGAAGACCGCGGCGGCGCCCTTGTCCCACACGTTGCCGACCCGAGCCTGCATCAGCGTCGTACCGGTGGCCGGCATCGGCGCGAGCACCTCGAGCCTCTGGGAGCCGTGCAGCGCCGTACCGACGTCGAAGGCACCCGCCGAACCCAGCACGTCGGGCGCCCACTGCGCCAGGGTCAGTGCGAAGGTCGGCAGCACCTTCAGCTCGCGCTCGAAGACGAGGTCCAGCCGCTCGGCGGGGGCACCCACCGCGAGCGCGAACAGGATCGCGTCGCGCTCGTCCCAGCTGACCTCGCGCTCCCCGAGGGACCGGCCGGCCCAGTCAGCGGTGTCGGTCACATCGAGGTCGGGTTGCATCGTCATCCTGCTACGATACCAAGCAAACGCTAGGTTTGTACGACGACCCCGGGAGCAGCCATGAGCGACGAGACCACGACCACCGAGCCGGTGGTGACGTACGACGTCCGCGACGGCGTCGCCTACGTGACCCTCAACCGGCCGGAGTACGCCAACGCGCAGAACTCGAAGGTCACCTACGCCCTCGACCAGGCCTTCACCGACGCCGTCGACGACGACGCGGTCAAGGTGATCGTGCTCGGCGGCAACGGCAAGCACTTCTGCGGCGGCCACGACATCGGTACCCCGGGCCGCGACATCCACGAGTCGTTCGAGCGCAAGGCCGTCATCTGGTGGGACCACGTCGGCGCGCAGGGCGTCGACGCGCGGTTCGCCCGCGAGTCCGAGGTCTACCTCGGAATGTGCCGCCGCTGGCGCGAGATCCCCAAGCCGGTCATCGCGAAGGTGCAGGGAGCGTGCATCGCCGGCGGCCTGATGCTCGCCTGGGTCTGCGACTTCATCATCGCCTCCGACGACGCCTTCTTCCAGGACCCCGTCGTCAAGATGGGCATCCCCGGCGTCGAGTACTTCGCCCATCCCTGGGTGATGAACCCCCGCGCCGCCAAGGAGTTCCTCTACACCGGCGGCCGCTTCGACGCCCGCCGCGCCCACGAGCTCGGCATGGTCAACCACCTCGTCCCGCGCCCCGAGCTGGACGCCGCCGTCGACGAGATGGCCCGCCGCATCGCCGCCATGCCCCGCCTCGGCCTCGCCCTCACCAAGAAGGCGATCAACCAGGCCGAGGACCTGATGGGTCAGCGTGCCGGCATGGACTCCGTCTTCGGGCTCCACCACGCCGCCCACTCGCACAACGCCGAGGTGACCGTCGACTCGCTCGCCGGCCTCGACGCCGCCGCCATGGCCGAGTCGAACAAGCGGGACGCCGGCGAGCTGTAGCCACCGCGGCGCTCGGCCCTGGCGGCTGCCACCCGTCAGGGCCTCGCAGCCCCCCGCCTAGCGGGTCAGCAGCTCAGTCGACGCTTGGACAGGACCTTGCTGCCAACGGAGACCTTCACCAGCGTGCCCGAACGCTGCTTCCGAAGAGTGACGATCGACCTCGCGCCGGCACCGACCTGAAAGGCGCGCTCCTTCTTCTTGCCCCGCCTCGGCTTCGACGTCACGCGGTAGTCGACCGGGATCGCCGAGCTACGCGCGTCGAGACGGACCTTGACCGTGTTCTTCGCCGTGCATTGCCCTACCTTGGCGGAGGACTGGAGCCATGCGGGCAGAGGCCCACCCATGGGATCATCCGGCACGAGCGATGATGTACCGCACGGAGGTACGAACAGGGTGTTCGCCAAGTAGTGCGGAGCGACGCCGGCGCCGTAGAGCCAGAGTCGATATGTCCCGGGATACAGACGGAACTGGTTGAACTGGCCGTTGTACGAGCCGATTTCCGAAGCGTCGCCTCCAGTCACCGAAGCCGACGCCCCATCGGCAACCTCACCTTGAGCGAGCAGTACATAGGCGTCGCGGATCGCATAGTCGCCGTTCCAGAACTCGACGTTGACCTGCATGCCCTTGCGATACCAGTCAGTGGCGTCATCGGTGTTCGTGTAGGTGAACGTGACCTGGGTGCCGTTGTTCGACGGATTGCAGGCACCTATCGTCGTGGCGACCGTATCCTCGGCCTCCACGCATACCGCAGTGCTGACGCCGAACGTGAGCGTGTAGGACGCCTCCGGATTGGCTGGATTCGCGTAGTCCTTCGCGGTCACCGTCACAGAGGACGCACCCGCCGACGAGTTCCAAGCGCCCGAGCTCAGGTTCCTCCCCTCGTTGATGGCCCCGAGGAACCACGAGACATCGGCGTACTCCCCCGTGCTCGCCGGGACGAAGAACCGGTCCTGCACAGTTCCGCACCCGTCGTGGACCGTCGGCGAAGGCGGGGGCCAGCCCGTGGCGCGGGCCGGCGCCACTCCGACCAAGACCAGTCCCAGACTGACGAGCACCGCAAGGGCGAGGGCACGTCGGCGAGTTGTCAGCCCGGTTCGCAACACGAACCTCTGTCTTGATGCCTGATCCTGATCGGCGTCCGCCAGCACGCGAGGCACGTTAGGCGTGCAGCCAGTCGTCGCGCAGCAGCATTGAGGAGATTTCACTTCCTCTAGCCGATCTGGACAAACAGCCCCCGCGCCTCGACCGTCGCGACCTCACCGCACCACAGCGCACCGACGGTCTCGACCTTCCGGCCACTGCGGCCGACGATCTCCCCGGTGATCCGCAGCGGTACGTCGAGCGGGGTGGCGGCGCGGTAGTCGACGTTGAGCGACGCGGTGACGGCGCGGACGCCGTGGTGCTGGACCAGGCTCGACAGGAGCACGTCGAGCAGCAGCGCGCCGACGCCACCGTGCAGCTTGCCGGGCGGGCCGGCGTAGGCCTTCCCGAGACCGTCGGGGACCACCGCAGTCGCCCGGCCACCATCGAAGACCATGGTGAGCCCCGGCAGGGCCGGGTTGTCGAGGTGCCAGCCGTAGTGGGTGGCACCGACCGCCTCGTCGTACGGCGTCCGCGGGACGTCGTCCAGCTGCCGCTCCCGCAGCAGCTTGGTCAGCTCCCGCACCGATGCGGCCGCCAGCACCATCTCCGGGTCGTCGACGTCGGTGACGGCCATCGCAGAGGCGAGCTCGCGCACCGCCTCCGTCAGGTCGCGGCGGGGGTTCACCGCGACTCCCGCTCCGCCCGCAGCTCGTGCAGCGGCTTGCTCACCGAGGCGTCGGTGCTGACCCGCGCCCGGTCCGGCTCCTCGGCGGCCAGTGGCGCCACCTCGCGCATCGTGGCGAGCGAGCGCTCGGCCAGCTGGCGGTAGACGTCGGGGCCGTTGGACTTCCAGGCGAGCTGGGCCTCGTCGAGCTCGCGGAGGACCTTCGCCGGGCTGCCGACCACCAGCGAGCGCGGCGGGGCGACGAACCCCGCACTGACGACGCTCCCGGCGCCGACGAGGGAGTCCTCGCCGATCCGGGCGCCGTCCATCACGACGGAGTTCATGCCGACCAGGACCCGCGGCTCGAGCACGCAGCCGTGCAGGATCGCGCCGTGGCCGACGTGGCTGCCCTCGCCGAGGACGCAGTCAGCACCGGGGTAGACGTGCACGGTGCACGAGTCCTGGACGTTGGAGCCGGCCTCGACCCTGATCCGGCCGAAGTCACCGCGGAGGCTGGCCGAGGGGCCGATGTAGCAGCCGGGACCGATGATGACGTCGCCGATCACGTCGGCCGACGGGTGAACGTAGGACGTCGGGTCGCAGACCGGGACGACGCCGTCGATCTCGTAGAACGGCATGGTCAGGCCTTCATCCCGCCGTCGACCACGAAGTCCTGGCCGGTGCAGTAGCTCGCCGCGTCGCTGAGCAGGAAGGTCACCATCGCGCTGATCTCGTGCGGGCGCGCGGCGCGCGGGACGGGCAGTGTCGCGACGACGCCGCCGCCCTGGCGCGAGGCCTCGGAGAGCATCGCGGTGTCGGCCGCGCCCGGCAGCACGCAGTTGACCCGGATGCCTCGCTCGCCGCCGAGGTCGATCGCAGCAGCCCGGCTGACGCCGCGAAGGGCGAACTTCGAGGCGCCGTACGCGCTGCTGCCGGGCCAGGCGGCCAAGCCGGCGACCGAGGCGATGTTGACGATGGCACTGCCCGGGCGCATGTGCGGGGCGAACGCCTGCATGCCGTGGACCGCGCCCATCACGTTGACCTGGAAGTGCCCCTCGAACATCTCCGGGGAGGTCTCGAGGAAGTGCGCGTACTCGCACCGGCCGGCGTTGTTGACCAGGCCGTCGACGCGGCCGTACTTCTCGACGACGAACGCCACGAGGTCGGCCCAGGCCTCGGGCGAGGTCACGTCGAGGGCGGCGGACGCGTGCTGCTCCCCCAGCTCCGCGGCAACCTCGGCGACGCCGTCGGCGGCGAGGTCGGTCACCACGACGGTGGCGCCCGCCTGCGCCAGCGTGCGGGCGTGGGCGGCGCCGAGCCCGCGGCTGGCACCGGTGACCACGACGACCTTGTCGGTCAGGTCGACGAGCGGGTGGGGTGCGGTGTCCGGCATGTTCATCTCCTCAGGGTTTCACATAAACCAAGCGCTTGCTAGGTTTCGTTCATGACGACGATCCATCACGTGGGCATCACGGTCAGCGACATGGAACGGTCCCTCGCGTTCTACGAGGACCTGCTCGGCGGCGAGCGGCTCGGGCCGTACGAGCGCAGCGGTCCCCGGATCGACGCCGTGACCGGCTACCCGGGCGTCGTCGTACGTCAGGCCTTCGTCCACGCCCAGGAGGGCTCGACGGTCGTCGAGCTGCTGCAGTACGACGGCGGGTCGGACGTGGTGCTCGACCCGGACAACGGCAACGTCGGTGCCGCGCACGTCGCGATCGCGGTGGCTGACCTGGACCGCACACTCGATCGCCTGCGCGCCGCGGGGACCACGGTGCTGTCGGACCCGATCGTGGCGAGCGCCCCGATGGCCGGGTATCGCGTCGTCTACGTGCTCGACCCGGACCGGGTCCGCGTGGAGCTGGTCGAGCCGCCGACTCACGCCTGATCCGCACCCGACAAGCCGGCGAGCTCGTCCTCGGTGAGGACGAGTGTCGCCGCCTGCACCGAGTCGAGCACCGACTCCGGTCGACTGGCTCCCGGGATCGGCACGATCCACGGCGAGCGCGCGAGCTGCCAGGCCAGCGCGACCCGCTGGGGGCTGACGCCACGCGCTTCGGCCACCTCGGCGAAGGGCGCGAACGACGAGCCGAGGGACTTGGCCTCCCGCATGCCCCCGAACGGCCCCCAGGACAGGAACGTCAGGCCGAGCTCGGCGCACAGGTCGATCTCCGGCTCGCTGCTCCGCGCCAGCGGCGAGTACTCGTTCTGCACCGACACCAGCGCGTCCCCGACGACCTCGGCCGCGAGCCTGATCTGGTCGACGTCGGCATTGGAGATGCCGATCCGGGCGACGATCCCGTCGTCGACGAGGCTGCGCAGCGCCTCCATCGACTCGCGGTACGGGCGGCGCGGATCGGGGCGGTGGTGCTGGTAGAGCGGGATCACGTCGAGGCCGAGCCGCTCCCGCGACGCCAGCGCGGCCGCCCGCAGGTGGTCGCGTCCGCCGTCGATCCACCAGGTCAGCCCGTCGCGGGTGTGCCCGCCCTTGGTGGCGATCACGACGTCGTCGAGCGGTCCGCCCCACGACCGCAGCGCCGCCATCAGCGCACGCTCGTTGACGCCATAGGCACCGCCGGTGTCGTAGCCGGTCGGACCGTAGACGTCGGCGGTGTCGAACAACGTGATCCCCGCGTCGAGCGCGGCGTGCACCGCGCGGGTCCCGCGCTCGACGTCGCTCTCCGGCGTCTGGGTCAGCGTCATCGCGCCGAAGCCGATCGCCGAGACCTCGAGATCACCGAGACGCCGCCTCGGCAGGGCACTCACTTGCCCACCGCCGTCCAGCCACCGTCGACGGGCACGCAGACGCCGGTCGTGAAGGTGGCGTCGAGCAGCAGGTGCACGATCTCGCGCGCCATCTCCTCCGGCGTGCACAGGCGCCCCAGCGGGGTGCGCGCCTCGACCGGGCCGACGTCGTACCCGTTGTCGATCATGTCCTGCACCATCGGCGTCAGCGTGTGGCCGGGGGCGACCGCGTTGACCCGGATCCCGAGGCCGGCCCACTCGATCGCGAGGTTCTCCGTGAGCTGGCGGATCGCAGCCTTGGCGACGCCGTAGTCGGACTGGTTCACCCAGCCGCGGTACGCCGTCGTCGACGCCAGCGTCACGACGGACCCGCCCTGCGTCGCGCCGAGCTCCACCAGTCGGCGGGCGACGGCGGTCACGGTCAGCAGGGTGCCGACGACGTGGACGTCGAGCATCCGTCGTACGCCGGCCGGGTCGAGGTCGAGGGCGGGGACAAAGGCGCCGCGGATGCCGTGGCTGGCGACCAGGTGGCGCACCACGCCCCGGTCCTCCTCGGCCGCGCGCACCGCAGCAGCCACAGCGTCGGCGTCGGTCACGTCGAGCTCGGTGTGCCCGACGTCCTCACGCGCCGGCGCGGCCAGGTCCCAGACCGTCACGGCGTGCCCGCGCTCGCGGAGCCGGTCGACGACCGCCGCTCCGATCCCGCTCGCCCCGCCCGTCACCACCACGTGTCCGGTCACCGGTCCACCTCTCTACCAAGCGTTTGCTTGTTGTGATGCAATCACCACGGCGACCCGGCCGCAAGGGCAGTCCCCTCCAGTGGCACTGCCGCGCGTCCGCAGGTACAGTCGCCACCAAGCAAGCGCTAGGTATGGAGGACTGATGGCGGACAAGACCATGCAGCTGACCGACGTGGCGAGCCACGTGCGGTCGGGCATGACCATCGGAATCGGCGGCTGGGGATCACGGCGCAAGCCGATGGCACTGGTCCGCGAGCTGCTGCGCAGCGACGTGACCGACCTGACCGTCGTCACGTTCGGCGGTCCCGACGTGGGCCTGCTCTGCGCCGCGGGCAAGGTGAAGCGGCTGGTCTACGGCTTCGTCTCGCTCGACAGCATCCCGCTCGACCCGCACTTCCGGGCCGCGCGCGAGGCCGGAACCGTCGAGACGACCGAGTACGACGAGGGCATGTTCGTCGCCGCCCTGCGCGCCGGCGCCAGCCGGCTGAGCTTCCTGCCGACCCGGGCCGGACTCGCCTCCGACGTGCTCACCATGAATCCGGAGCTCAAGACCGTCGCGTCGCCGTACGACGACGAGGTCTACGTCGCCGTCCCCGGCGTCCGGATGGACCTCGCGCTGATCCACCTCAACCGTGCGGACGCAGCCGGCAACGGCCAGTACCTCGGCCCGGACCCGTACTTCGACGACCTGTACGCGATGGCCGCCGACCGCACCATCATGAGCGTCGAGAAGATCGTCCCCACCGAGGAGCTGACCGCGACCGCCGCGCCGCAGTCGCTGCTGGTCAGTCGGATGTTCGTCTCGGGCGTCGTCGAGGCGCCGGGCGGCGCCGGCTTCACCAGCTGTGACCCGGACTACGGCCGCGACGAGACCTCGCAGCGCGCGTACGCCGAGGCCGCCCGCGACCCGGAGACCTGGGCCGCGTTCGAGAAGAACTACCTCGAGGAGAGCACCCGATGAGCGAGACCACCGACGTCACCCGCGCCGAGGTCTGCGTCGTCGCCTGCGCCGACGCCTGGCGCGGGTCCGGCGAGATCCTGGCCCACGCGGTCGGCATCGTGCCGACGATCAGCGCTCGGCTCGCGAAGCTCACCTTCGAGCCCGACCTGGTCCTCACCGACGGCGACTGCTTCCTGATGAGCGAGCCGCCGCCACTGGGCCGCAACGCTTCCGGCGGCGGGACGATCGAGTCCTGGGCGCCGTTCCGCCGGGTCTTCGAGATCCTCGCGACCGGCCGCCGGCACAGCATGATGGGCGCCAGCCAGGTCGACCGCTACGGCAACCAGAACATCTCCTCGATCGGCGACTGGCGCAAGCCGACCCGGCAGCTGATCGGCGTGCGCGGGGCGCCCGGCAACACGGTCAACCACCGCACGGACTACTGGCTCAGCAACCACAGCGCACGCGTCCTCGTCGAGGCCGTCGACGTCGTGTCCGGCGTCGGCAACGACCGGGCCCGCGCCCACGAGGGCAGCGCGCTGCGCTTCCACGACCTCGGCGTCGTGGTCACCGACCTGGCCGTCCTCGACTACGACGACGAGGGCCGGCTCAAGGTGCGCTCGCTCCACCCCGGCGTCACGGCCGAGGAGGTCGCCGAGAACACGGGGTTCGCGATCGACACCAGCACGGCCGGCACCACGCGGCTGCCCACGGCCGAGGAGCTCGAGCTGATCCGCACGGTCCTGGACCCGAAGGGGCTGCGCGACAAGGAGGTACGACGCTGAGCGCGTCGTACTCCCGTCGTCGGCGCGACTCAGGCGAGCAGGCCGCCGTGGAGCATCTCGAGGTACTGATCGGCGACGGTGCGGTGCTGCAGCCGGCCGCGCGGGTTGTACCAGCGCACCGTCGACCAGATGGCGTCGCGGATGAAGCGGTAGGTGATGCCCGGGTCGAGGTCGGCGCGGAAGTCCTCCTCGGCCTGCCCCTGCTTGAGCACGCCGAGCCAGACCTTCTCGACGTCGAGGCTCGCCTTGTGGACGAACGCGAACTCGGGCGTCGTGGCCAGCAGGGCCGACTCGTTCTGGTAGAGCGCGACCGCGAACGGCACCCGGTGGATGGTCTCGAACGAGTTGTAGATCAGCCCGTCGAGCGCTTCGCGCGGGGTCTGGCCCCGCTCGGCGATGTCGCGGATCTCGCTCAGCAGGTTGCCCATGAAGTCCCGGAGGATCTCCGTGAGCATGGCCTCCTTCGAGTCGAAGTGGTGGTAGAGGCTGCCCGACAGGATGCCCGCCTCGTCGGCGATGTCGCGCACCGTCGTCTGCGAGTAGCCGCGCGTCGCGAACATCTCCGCCGCGATCGCCAGGAGCTGGGCGCGCCGGGACGACCCCGCGCCATTGCTGCGGCGTCGACCGCCGCGGGCCGTAGCCTCGTTGTTGCTGCTCGCCATGACTTGATCCTTTCCCACGGTCCCTCTCGCCGGACACACAGGCCGGCAGGGACGGGCAGGACTACAGTACCTAACAAGCACTTGTTCACGAGGAGTCTCGCCTGATGGCAGCACGGACCATTCCCGCCCTCCTGGCCCAGGGGGCCGCGACCCACGGCAGCCACCCCGCCGTCGTCGACGGTGGCACCACCGTCACCTACGAGGGCCTGCGGGACCTCGTCGTCGCCACCGCCCGCTCCTACCGCGCCATCGGCGTGGAGCCCGGCGACCGTGTCGCGATCTGGGCGCCCAACCGGGTCGAGTTCATCGTGGCGCTGCTGGGAGCGCAGTACATCGGCGCGTCCGTCGTCCCGCTCAACACGCGCTACCGCGGCCACGAGGCCCAGGTCGTGCTGCAGCGCTCGCGCGCGGTCGCCCTCGTGCTGTGCGACGGCTTCCTGACCACCGACTACTCCACGATGCTGATGGAGGCCGGCGGCGAGGAGCCGGGTCCCGTCGTACCCGGCCTGCCGCACCTGCGCACCCTCGTCGACGTCAACTCCGCCGGCCGTCCGGGCACGCTCCCGTGGGTCGAGTTCCTCTCCCTCGGCGAGCGCGTGTCGGTCGAGGAGGTCGAGAAGCTCGCCGCCGAGGTCACCCCCGACACCGTCTGCGACATCCTCTACACGTCCGGCACCACCGGCATCCCCAAGGGCGTGATGAGCACCCACGCCCAGACCATCGGCGTGGCCGACGTGTGGGCCGACGGCGCCTCGCTGTCGCCGCAGGACCGCTACGCGATCGTCAACCCGTTCTTCCACGGCTTCGGCTACAAGGCCGGCGTGATCACCTCGCTCACCGCCGGTACGACGATCTACCCGGTCATCACCTTCGACCCGGTCGCACTCATGCAGCTCGTGCAGGACGAGAGGATCACCGTCCTCCCGGGCGCGCCGACGATCTTCATCACGCTGATCAACCACGAGCGTCGTACCGAGTTCGACCTGTCGTCGCTGCGCTTCGCCATCGCCGGCGCGACCTCCGTGCCGGAGACCCTGTTCGAGCAGATGCTCGACATCCTCGGCTTCGACACCGTCGCGCAGGCCTACGGGCTGACCGAGTGCGTCGTCGCCACCGTGTCGCGCCGCAACGAGGACCCGCGGCACATCGCCGAGACCACTGGTCCCGGCGTTCCCGGCATCGAGGTCCGGGTGGTCGGTGGCGACGGCAACGACGTCGAGGTCGGCGCCGACGGCGAGGTCTGGCTGCGCGGTGCCAACGTCATGCTCGGCTACTTCGAGGACCCCGAGGCCACCGCGGCCGCGATCGACGCCGACGGCTGGTTCCACACCGGCGACATCGGCCGCCTCGACGAGCACGGCTGCCTGAAGATCACCGACCGGATCAAGGACATGTTCATCACCGGCGGCTTCAACGTCTACCCCGCCGAGGTCGAGAACGTCCTCGCCGCCCACCCCGCCGTCATGGAGAGCGCCGTCATCGGCGTCCCCGACGACCGGATGGGCGCCGTCGGCGCGGCCCACGTCGTCCTCCGCCCCGGCACCTCTGCAACTCCCGAGGAGCTGGTCGCCTGGGTGCGTGAGCGGCTGGCCAACTTCAAGGTCCCGCGGGACGTGGTGCTCGAGGAGGCGCTGCCGCGCAACGCCAGCGGCAAGGTGCTGAAGACGGACCTGCGACAGGCCTGACCCTCTGGCTCGGGCACTGACCCCAGATCGGCGGGGGCCGGATCAACCTGGTTGATCCGGCCCCCGCCGATCTGCATTTCTGGACCGGTCGCACGCGCAACACCCCTACCTCCCCAACCAAGCAAGTGCTAGGTTGTCTTCATGGCGACCGACGCACGCGTCGCGGACGGCGGGCCAGGCCCGGCGCTCCACTCGACGACCTTCCGACTGAGCTACGCCGACACCGATCCGGCCGGGATCCTGTACTACGGGGCATGGTTCCCGTGGATGGAGCGGATGCAGAGCGAGTGGTTCTGGCTCAACGACCTGCGCCAGGACGAGCTCAAGCAGCGCCACGGGTTCTGGACGGTCACCGCGCACACGGCGTGCGACTACCTCGAGGCGGTCGGGCTGTTCGACGAGATCCGGATCGAGCTGCGGCTCGGTGCGGTCGGGCGGCGCTCGTTCGAGATGTTGCACCGGATGGTGCGCACCGCTGACGACAAGGTCGTCGCGCGGGCACGGATCCGGATCGTCGCCGTCTCCCCGGGCATCGACTCGGTCGAGATCCCCGAGCTGCTCCGCCGCCACCTCGACGCCTGGGCGCAGGGCGCCCGCCTCACCCCCACGAACACCGACCAGCCCACGGAGGCCACTGCATGAGCTACGGAACCACCCTCGTCACCGGCGCGACCGGAGGCCTCGGCGCGGAGATCTGCCGCCGCCTCGCCAAGGACGGAGCTGAGCTGCTGCTCCTGCACCGGCGTACGGCGCCCGACGCCCTCGTCGGCGAGCTCGGCACCAGCGTCCGGGGCACGCGGCAGTGCGAGCTCAGCGACGCCGCCTCCGTCGCCCAGGCGATCGGCGAGCTCGAGGCCGAGCACGGCCAGGTCCGCACGGTCGTCCACGCGGCCGGCCCCCACGTGCCGATGGTCCACCTCTCGAAGGTCACCCCCGAGCAGTTCTCGACCCAGGTCGACCAGGACCTCGTCGCGTTCTTCAACCTGGCCCACGCGGTGCTGCCGTCGCTGCGCGCGACCCAGGGATCGCTGACGGCGGTCACCACCGCCGCCACGGTGCGGTACCCGATCCGCGACGGCCTCTCCTCGTCCCCCAAGGCGGGCGTCGAGGCACTCGCCCGCGGGCTCGCCGCCGAGGAGGGCCGGTTCGGCGTACGCGTCAACTGCGTCGGCCCCGGCATGCTCACCGATGGCATGGCCGAGCGCTTGATCGCCAGCGGCGACCTCGACGACCATGCCCTCGAGATCGCGCGGACCAACATCCCCCTGCGCCGGTTCGGTACGGCGGTCGACATCGCCGAGGCCGTCGCGTTCCTGGCCAGCGAACGGGCGGGGTTCATCACCGGCCAGAAGCTCGACATCGACGGCGGCTACGGGGTCTGAGGAGACAGCGATGACCAACGACACGATCAACCTCGGCTTCACCCCCGGCGACGCCGTCATCGTCACCGGGGCAGGAAGCGGCATCGGCCGCGCGGTCGCCCTCGGCGCGCTCGACGCCGGCCTGCGCGTCAGCGGCTGGGACCTGCGTCCCGACGGCCTCGAGGAGCTCGCCGACAAGGGCGTCCACACGGCAGTCTGCGACGTCGCGGACGCCGCGGCCCGGACCACCGCGCTGGCAGCGACGACCGAGGCGCTCGGCGGCGTACCCCGTTACCTCGTCAACAACGCCGGCCCGTCCTCGCAGGTCCCCCTCGACTTCGAGGAGGCCGTGCGGATCAGCGTCGGCAGCGTCCGCGGCCTGACCCAGGACTGGCTCGACGCGGGTACGCCGGCCGGTGCCGCCATGGTCGTGACCGCGTCGGTCGCGGGCAACAAGGTCGGCACCGAGAGCGACTGGTACTCGGCATCGAAGGCCGCCGTCATGGGCTACGTGCGCCACCTCGCGGCCCACAAGGCCGACCGGATCCGTGCCAACGGCATCGGCCCCGGCATGACCGACACCCCGCGACTGGCCGGCTTCGCCCAGTCCGACATGGGCCACCACATCCTCGGCCGGGTACCGCTGAAGCGGATGGGCCGGCCCGAGGAGATGGCCTGGCCGATCCTCTTCCTGCTCTCGCCGCTGGCGTCGTACGTCAACGGCGTCTTCCTGCCCGTCGACGGCGGCTGGACGATCACGCAGTAGGCGCGGTCAGCCACCCCGAGCGCTCGGGCGGGCGCAGCTCGCGCAGGGTCCGCGCCCGCTCCTCGAAGAGCTGCGCCGCGCGCTCGGGGTCGGTGAAGCACCAGAAGTCACCGCGGGCCACCGCTGAGAGCAGCAGGTCCGCCGCCTGCGCCGGGTCCATGCCCTGCTCCTGGATCGAGGCCGCCATCCGGGCGAAGGTGGCCCGCGCGAGCTCGTTCACCGGCTCCGTCCCACGACGCACGTCGTCGAAGATCCGGGTCCGTACCCAGTTGGGCAGCAGCGCGGAGACCTGCACCGGAGCCCCGGCGGCGCGCAGCTCGAGGTCGAGGCACTGGACGAGGCCGAGCACTGCCTGCTTGCTGGCGATGTACGCCGACTGGTACGGCAGCGTGGTCACCGAGCCCACCGAGGCGACGACCGCCAGCGCGCCGGGGCGCTCCTGGTCGGTCATCCGCTGCACCGAGGAGCGGGCGCAGTGGAAGGCGCCGTCGGTGTTGACGGCGAACACCCGGCGCCACTGCTCCGGCGTCATGTCGCTGACCCGGTCCCCTGCCTCGATGCCGGCGTTGGCGACGACGAGGTCGACGTTCCCGTGCTGCTCCCACACGGAGGCGAAGAGCGCGTCCACGGCGTGTCCGTCGGCGACGTCGAGCAGGTGCGCCTCGGCGCTGCCGCCGGCCGCGACGCAGGCGGTCGCCACCGCGGTGGCGCGCTCACGGTCGACGTCGGTGACGAGGACGTGGGCACCACTCGCCGCGAGCTCGGCAGCCATCGCCTCCCCGAGTCCCGATCCCGCGCCGGTCACCAGCGCGACGCCTCCCCCGAACCGGTCCGCCACTGCTGCGCTCATCAGTCCTCCTGGTCGTGGTCCCCCAGGCGCTCGGCGAGCATCCCGCGCACGGTGGCGCGCGAGAGCTTTCCCGTGGTGGTGTGCGGCAGGTCGTCCATCCAGACCACGGCGTCGGGCACCTCGTACCCGGCCAGTACAGCCCGCGCCTGCGCCAGCACCGCCGCGTCGTTCCGCCCATCGGCATCCACGCCGTCGGCGGGTACGGCGACCGCGACCAGCCGGTGCCCGCGCCGCAGGTCGGGCAGGCCCACGACCGCCACCTGGACGACGTACGGCGACCGAGCAAGCGCCTGCTCGACGCGCACGGGGTCGACGTTGAACCCCGACACGACGAGCTGGTCGTCGACCCGTCCGGTGATGCAGAGGGTGCCGTCGGGGTGGAGGTGTCCCTCGTCGCCGGTGACCAGCCAGCCGTCGGCGTCCGTGGGCACCGCGACCTGGTAGCCGCGGGTCAGCACCCGACCACGCGCGCCGGGCGGGACCGGAGCATCCAGGGCATCGACCACGACCACCTCGACGCTGGGCACGACGGTCATCGGGGCGTGGCCCGCGTCGGTGAGCCGGCCGATGTCGGGACAGATCGCGACCGTGCCGCAGGTCTGGGTGAGTCCGTAGCCCGACGACACCCGCGGGATCCCCGCCCGGGCCGCCATCGGCAGCAACGCATCCGGCCGCACCTCGGTCGCGCCGGTCATGAACAGCCGCACCTGCGGCCCCAGCTCCTCCCCGTCGCTCACGGCGGCCGCGAGGTCGTGCAGCAGTGCGGGAGGACCGGCGACGATCGTCGCCCCGGAGCCCCGCACCAGCCCGGGGAGGGCGTTCCGGTCGCGGTCGGGCACCAGTCGCAGCGATGCGCCGGTCAGCAGCGCCAGCACCAGCAGGCCGTTGAAGCCGAACGAGTGCGCGAGTGGCACCACGCCCAGCAGCCGGTCGTGCCGCTCGATGTCGAGCATGCCCGCCACGTCGCCGTACAGCCGCACGAGGACGTCGTGGTCCATCGGGACCGTGCTCCGGTGCCCCGTGGTTCCCGACGTCGCCAGCACCACGGCGGGTCCCGGCGATTCAACTACCGAATTTGTCGCCAGAGCGGTCGATTCACGACGATTTCGGTAGTTGAACCGATCACAGACCAGCGCGAGGTCGAGCTCCCCAGCGACCGGGACCTCGGCGACGACGACCCGGGCACCGACGCGTGCGGCGTACTCCCGGCGCGACGCGACCGGTTCCTCCGCGCCGAGGGGCGCGAGGGTCGCGCCGAGCAGGTGGACGCCGCCCGCGACCAGCACCCACTCGACCGTGTTCCGGGCCTGCAGCGCGACGACGTCACCTGGCTCGACGCCGGCCTCGCCGAGCGTCGCCCCGACGGCGCGACAACCCGCGAGCAGCTCACCCCAGGTCAGCCAGCCGCGGCCGTCGTCGACGGCCGGGTCGTCGGGATGTGTGCGGGCGCGGTCGAACCAGAGTTCGGCGAGGGTCGCAGGCACGTGTCCCACCCTGCCGGTGACTCGTTGGTAGGTCACGCGGGATATCACCCCTTGGCCAACCAAGCGCTCGTCCGGGACACCTGTATGCCTATTAGGTATAGTTCGATCCGCTACCAGAACGCTAGGATGAGACCGTGCCGACCAAGGGATCCGACGTGCCGTCGGACGACGCCACGCCCGCGCTCCCCCCGACCGGGTGGGCGGTCCTCGGCCTGCTCTCGTTCGGCGAGGAGCTGTCCGGCTACGACCTCAAGCGCTGGGCCGACTGGAGCCTGAAGTTCTTCTACTGGTCGCCGTCGTTCTCCCAGATCTACGGCGAGCTGCGCCGTCTGGAGAAGCTCGGCCTGGCGAGCTCGCGGATCGAGAACCGCGACGACGTCCGCGGCAAGCGGATGTACCAGATCACCGCCGCCGGCCAGGCCGCGCTGCGCGACTGGGCCGCCGACGACCATGTCGACCCGGTCGTCCTCAAGCACGGCGTGATGCTGCGCCTGTGGCTCGGCCACCTGTCCGACCCCGACCGGCTGCGCACCGTCCTCGCCGAGCACCGCGACCAGTCCGAGCGGATGCGGGTGCGCGCCGAGGCCGATCGCGAGGGCGCGACCGCCGAGCCCGGCTGGGCGTTCCCGGAGCTGGTGCTGCGCTGGTCCGAGCGCTACTACGCCGACGAGCGCGACCGCGCCGAGCTGATGCTCGCCGAGCTCGACGAGGCGTCGCGCACCTGGAGCACGTCGTCCGCGGCCGAGGCCCGGCGTACGTCGGCAGAGCTGCGGCAGCACCGCGGCTAGGAGGGAGTCGGCGATGACGGAGACGGCGACGCGGCTGGGGGTCCTCGAGCGCGCGACGATGATCCTCGACGCGTTCGACGACGCGCCGGGGCCGCTCGGGCTCGACGACATCGCCGAGATCACCGAGCTCCCGCGCACCACCGTCTTCCGCCTGCTGACCACGCTGCGCGACCTCGGCTGGGTCCACCACGACCGCCGCGGCTACACGCCCGGCCGCCGGCTGTCCCCGACCAGCAGTGAGGGCGAGCACCTCGACCTGCGCGCCGCCGCGTCGGTCGCGCTCAACGAGCTCCAGCTCGCCACCGACGCCGTCGTCCACCTCTCGGTCCTCGACGGCCCGATCGTGCACTACCTCGACAAGGTCGGTGGTGCGCGCGCCACGACCATCCCGTCGCGGGTCGGCGGCCGGATCATCGCCACCGACTCGGTCAGCGGCCTGGCCATGCTGGCCGCCCTCGCGCCCGAGCGCGTCGACTCCCTCGTCGGTCACCTCGACCGCACCCCGGGTGGGCTCGAGTCGGTCCACCACGAGCTGGCCGCCGTACGACGCCGCAAGGGCATCGCGATCCTCGACGGCCTGCCCGGCACCGGCATCAGCTCGATGGCGACCGTGATCCCGGGCCCGCGCGGCCCGCGGCCGCTGGCCGCAATCTCGGTGGTCCGGCGCGGTCACCTGCCGCTTCCCGTGGTCGGACCGATGCTGATCGCCGCCGCCCGGACGACCAGCCGCACGCTGTACCCGGACTGGGTGCCCACCAAGCGCAGCGCCGTCCTCCGCCTGGCCTGAGAATTGCGCCGACCCGGCACAAAGTAGCGCCGGGTCGGCGCCGACCCGGCGCTACTTTCTGCCGGGTCGGCGGCTGTAGGGCTCAGCCCGCGGTCTTGCCGAAGTACGCGTCCTGCAGGAGCGTCATGTCGCTGACCTCGCTGGCGGGCGAGGAGAGCATCGTGCGGCCCATGTCGAGGACGGTGACGTGGTCGGCGATCGCGAACGACGCCTCGACCGCCTGCTCGACCAGGAGGATGCCGATACCGGTCTCCTTGAGCTGGTGGACCCGCTCCATCACCTCGTTGACGATGACCGGGGCGAGGCCGCCGGACGGCTCGTCGAGCATGAGCAGCCGCGGCTGCGCCATCAGCGCCTGGCCGATGGCGAGCATCTGCTGCTGGCCGCCGGACATGCTGGCGGCGGGCAGCGCCCGCTTCTCGGCGAGGATCGGGAACAGCTCGTAGATCCGCTCGACCTCGGAACGCAGCTCGGCCCGCTTCATCTTGCGGGTGTAGCCGCCGAGGAGCAGGTTCTGCTCGATCGTCTGCGAGTGGAAGACGCGCTTGCCCTCCTGCACGTAGGCGATCCCCTGCCGCACCCGCTGGTGCGCAGGCACCTTGGCGAGCGACTCGCCGCGGTAGGTGACCTCGCCGGCGACGATCTTGTTGAGGCCGCTGATCGCGCGGATCGTCGTGGTCTTGCCGGCGCCGTTGCGGCCGAGCAGGACGGTGATCTCACCGGCCCGCACGTCGAACGACACGTCCCACACGACCCGCAGGTCGCCGTACCCGGTGCCGAGGCCGCGGACCTCGAGCAGCAGCTCGTTCTCGTTGCTCATCGGCCCGCTCCGTCCTGCGCTGCGTCGTTGAGTACGTCGGCCAGCACCACGTGCGGGGCCGACGGCGCGTCGGGGTCGATGCCGAGGTACTCGCTCATCACCCGCTCGTTGTTCTGGATCTCCTCCGGCGTGCCCTTGGCCATCAGCTCACCGTGCGCGAGAGCAACGATCTCGTCGGCCAGGGAGAGCACGAGCTGGAAGTTGTGCTCGACCAGGACGACGGTGCCGCCTGCGTCGCGCACCCGGCGGATCACCTCGGCGAGCCGCTCGACCTCGTCCTCGTCCAGTCCGGACGCGGTCTCGTCGAGCAGCAGCACGCCCGGGTTGCTGATCAGGCAGCGCGCCACCTCCAGCAACCGGCGCTGGCCCAGGGGCAGCGCGGTCGCCTCGGCGTTCTCGAGGTGCCGGATACCGACCAGGTCGAGCACGCGGTCGGCCTCGAGGAGGTCGCTCTTGCGGACCTTGCGGTAGCGCGGCAGCCGGAGCACGGCCTCGAGGACGGTGGCCCGGTGACCGGCGTACCGACCCGCCATCACGGCCTCGCGGACGGTGATGCCCTCGGGGATGTTGGGCGTCTGGAAGGTACGCGCGACACCCGTGCGGGCGACCCGGTCCGGGCCCATCCGCTGCAGCTGCCGGTCGTCGAGGGCGATCACGCCCGCGTCGGTGCGGTAGAAGCCGCAGATCATGTTGAGCAGCGTGGTCTTGCCCGAGCCGTTGGGCCCGATCAGCGCGGTCACGCGACCGGGGACGGCGGTGAGATCGACGCCCTTGAGCGCCTGGTTGCCACCGAACGCCTTGGCGACGCCCTCGACCCTGAGCACCTTGCCGGGGACGGCGGGCACCTCGTCGCTCGCGGCGGCGGCCCGGTCGGCCGGAGCCGCGGTCGGGTCCTCGGCGAGCACCTTGCGCCACAGCGCCCTGGCCAGGCCGGAGAGGCCGCCGGTGAGCAGCACGCCACCGATGATGAGGAAGGCGCCCGTCACGACCAGCGAGTACTTCTGGAAGTCGGTCGACTGGTTGAGGCCGAACTGCAGGACGAACGCGCCGAACACGGCGCCGTACACGCTGGCCGAGCCGCCGAGCACCGAGGCCGCCAGGATCGTGGTGGCGACGGTGAAGCCGAAGGCCTCGGGCGAGATGTAGAGGTCCAGGCTGGCGAACAGCGCACCGGCCAGTCCGGCCGGGACGGCGCCGAGGGCGTAGGCCATCAGCTTCATCCGGAACACGTTGATGCCCATGGAGGCGGCCAGGACGGGGCTCTGCTTGAGCACTCGCAGCGCGGTGCCGTGCCGGGAGACGGCGATGTTGCGCATCACCGCGAACCAGGCGACGGTCACGACCGCGATGACCATGAAGTAGTCCTCGGGCGTGAGCATCCGCCCGAACAGCGTCGGGGAGAGGATGCCGCTGAGGCCGTTGCGGCCGCCGGTGTCCTCCTTGAAGATCGCGATCACGTCGGGCAGGAGCAGCACGAGGAAGAACGAGGTCATCGCCAGCGACCAGCTGCCCAGGCGAAGGCCGGGGATGCCCGTCAGCACGCCGACCAGGAGCGCCGCAGTGCCGGCCGCGACCAGCTGCAGCAGGATGTCGGTGTGCCCGTGCACGGAGAGCAGGCCGGCCGTGTAGGCGCCGGCGGCGTACATCGCCACCTGGCCGAGCGCGAGCTCACCGGCGAAACCCAGGCTCAGGTTGAGGCCGCTGACCAGCAGCGACAGGATCATCGCCAGCTGGAGCTGGCGGACGATGGAGTACTCCAGGTTGAAGTACGGCACCAGGATCAACAGGATGCCCAGTGCCAGCGGGACGATCCAGAGCGGACCGCCGGCGACACGACGAGCGAGCGTCTGAGCAGCCATGGTCAGACCACCCTTTCCTTCGTGCGGACGAAGAGCCCGGCGGGACGCACCATGAGGATGGTGATGAGGATCAGGAAGACCGTGAGGTTGGCGTACTCACCGCCGAGGTAGCGCGACGCGTAGGCCTCGGCGAGCCCGACCAGGGTGCCGCCGACGAGCGTGCCCGGCATCGAGCCGAAGCCGCCGATGGCCAGCACCACGAAGCCCTTGAGCGCGAGCGCCGCGCCGAGCGTCGAGACGGCGAAGGTCTTGGACCCGACGAACATGCCGGCGAAGCCGGCGAGCGCGCCTGCGGCAACGAAGGCCATGAACGCCATCCGGCGCACGTTGACGCCGCGGAGCAGGGCGGCCTCCCGGTCCTCGGCCATGCCGAGCAGGGCCAGACCGGTGAGCGAGCGGCGGCTGTAGATGCCGAGCGCGACGACGAGCAGCACGGCCAGCACGATCAGGAACAGCTCGACCGGGTAGGCGCGGCCGCCGAGCAGGGTGATGGCCTTGTCCCCACCGAAGAAGGGAACGGTCAGGGGCTGGGTGCCCCAGGTCAGCTGAGCGATGCCGTCGAGCAGGATCGAGGCACCGAGCGTGGTGACCAGGATGTTGTGCATGTCGCCGACGGGGCGGATCGCGATCCGCTCCTCGATCGCGGCGACCACCGCGACCGCGACGGCCGCCATCGCAACCACGACGACGACGGGCAGGTCCCAGGTCACGAGACCGGTGTAGGCCACGAACGCGCCGACCATGGTCAGCTGCGCGTGGGCGAAGTTGAAGGTCTTCGAAGAGATGAAGACGATGTTGTAGCCGATGGCGACGATCGCGTAGATCGCCCCCAGGGACAGGCCACCCCAGATCAGAGTCACGGTGATTCCCTCAGGTCGTACGGCGAACGCCGGCGGGGCGGGTCGCCCCACCCCGCCGGCGTCAGCGCATCAGTGGAACTGGCCGTCCTTGATGGGGCCGGGGGCGATGAACGCGAACTCCTCCGGACCCGGCTGGGCCGAGTGCTTGTCAGCGGTGAACCGGTAGGTACCGATGACCGCGGTGTGGGCTGCCTCCTGGACCTTGGGGTCCAGCAGGGCCTCGGCAAGCTTCTTCGGGTCGGTCGAGCCGGCCTCGTCGGCAGCGGCCTGCACCAGGGCGAGGGCGTCGTTGTTGTAGGCCAGGATCAGAGTCGACTTGATCTCGTCGATCTTCTTCATCCGGGCGACCAGGTCGACGACGGCGGAGTCGGCCGCGTCGTACGCCGTGCTGGTGTAGACCTGCATGACCAGGTTCTTGGTGGCCGGGGTGCCGAGGACGCCCGACGGCGGCTCGGTCGAGATCAGGCTGGTCGCGGCGACCGAGGTGTTGCCCACGATCGGGACGTCCCAGCCGAGCTTCTCGATGCCCTTGAGGACGTAGCCGAGCGGCGCGCCGTACGCGTCGAGCACGAGCGCGTCGGGGTTCTTGGCGCGGATCGCCTCGAGCTGCGCGGTCATGTCGAGCGCGGCGACGTCGTACTCCTCGTTGGCGACGACGTCGAGGCCAGCACCATCGAGGGTGGTCTCGGCGGCGGCGCCGTAGACCTCACCGTAGGAGCTGGAGCCGTGCAGGATGCCGACCTTGTTGTAGCCCTTCTCCTCGAAGTACGGCGGGAACGCGTCGAGCTGGTCCTGGGCGCCGGCCGAGATGTCGAAGTTCAACGGGTTGGTCTTCGGGTCCGCGGAGGTCGCCGTCGGGCCGATGTTGAACGACAGGATGCTGTTCTGCTTCAGGATCGGCAGGGTCGCGTCGGCGACCGTCGACGGGCCCGAGTTGAGGACCAGGTCGGGCTTGCCCTTGGCGATCGCCTCGCGCAGCTTGGTGACGGCGACGGTCGGGTCGGCCTGGTCGTCGAGGACCTCGAGCTTGACCTTCTTGCCGTCGATGCCTCCGTTGGCGTTGACGAGCTCGACGCCCGCCTTCGCGGACAGCACCGACGTGTTCGCGTTGTCGGCGAGGGGGCCCTCGGCCGAGATGCCACCGAGCACCAGGACGCGGTACTCGCCGTCCTTGCTGCCACTGGCGGAGTCCTCGCCGGCGCAGCCCGCTGCGACGAGGGCGAGGGCGGCCAGACCGCCGACCACCTTGAACAGACGTGTCTTCATCCCAGATTTCCTTCTGATGACCGTGGGCAGACCGGGCAGGCCCGCCAGTTCGACACGAGGACCCGAGCCTCTCGTTATGACCTTCCGGGGTATTACGAATCGTCATAGTACGTGACGAACCAAGCAAACGCTAGGGCAAGATGTGACTGTGCTCATGCCACCCCTGCCCCCGGCCGACCGGCTCGCCCTCGACGACCTCGTCCACCGCTACGCCCTGCTCGTGGACCAGCGCTCGTTCACCGCGGTGGGCGAGCTGTTCACGCTCGACGCAGAGCTGGTGCTGCCCGACCCTCCTGCATCCCTCCTCCCGACCGTCGAGGTGCACGGTCGCGAAGCGGTCGTCGCCGCCCTCGGCCGGCTCACCGGCTTCGCGGCGACCTTCCACGCCGTGGTCGGCCGGATCGCGGACGCCGACCCGGACCGACCCGACCGAGCGACCGGTCGGGTCGCCTGCGAGGCGCACCACGTGAGCGTCGGCGAGGACGGCCAGGCCCGCGACCTGACCTGGTACCTGCACTACGACGACGCGTACGCGCAGGTCGACGGCCGCTGGCTGATCGCGCGGCGGGCGCTGACGATCGAGGTGATCGCGACCGGACCGGTGCGGAAGGTACGTACGCTCGAGGGGTGAGTCGACGGGTGAACGACACCGTCGCGGGCCGCGCTCGACGCGTTCAGCAAGAAGGTCGCGGGGCGGGGCCGCTACTGCTTCGAGCACACCACGGTGCTCGCGGTCGTCCTCGACCGCCCGGGGTACGACGTCCAGCGGCACCTCGGCCGCGTCGGGGACCCGACGACGGGAGAGTGCAGGCGACGACAGCGGAGGCCGTGCGAGAGCTGGCCGCCGCGCCGTGGGGCGCGGCGGGGGTGGGCTGTAACACGCCGTCCACCTGACTGCCTGACGCTGGTCAGCAGAACCGGCTCTGATTCACCGGCGTGTCGCGCTGAGAACCGGCGACCAGTCGGGTGGACGGCGTGTTACTTGCCCGGGGTGGCGAGGGAATCTAGCGAGCGGCGAGGATCCCCGCGGCGATCTCGGAGCCGACCCGCACGGCGCCGTCGACGTGCTGGAAGCCATGACCGGCGACGTCGCTGCTGCCGAACTCGATCGGGCCGAGCGGCTGGCGCAGCACGTGGCCCCAGCGGGTCAGGCCGCCGAGGTCGAAGCTGGTGCCGTACGCGCCGCCGGTGAGCTCCTGGTGCTGCCAGTCGCTCTCGACGTACGCGATCGGGTGGCGGGCCTGCTCGCCGTAGTAGGCCGCGAGGGAGTCGAGGACCCGCTCGCGACGCTCCTCCTCGCTCAGGGGACCCACGGCGTCGGCGTTGACGTCGGAGACGAAGCCGACGACGACGCCACGGGTCTCCCCCTCGGGGGTGTTGTCGTAGGCCTCGTGCACCAGCTCGTAGGGGCCGAACGCGGTGCCGTCGAGGCCCGCCTCGCGCCAGAACGGCGTCTCGTACATCGCCTGCACCTTGATCACGAGCCCGAAGGACTGGTGCTCGCGGGCGATCCGGTGCTCGGCGGGGAGCTCGGGGGTGAACCGGACCCGGCGCACGACGGTCGGGGGTACGGCGACCACGAGCCGGCGTGCGGCGTGCTGCTCGTCGCCGACGCGGACGACGACGCCGTCCTCGTTCCACTCGACGTGGGTGACGTCCTGGCCGAGGCGGACCCGGTCGCCGAGCCGCTGGGCCAGCTCGAGCGGGACCGACTGCAGGCCGCCGACGACGCGGCGGTCGAGGATGATGTCGGCGTCGAGCAGGTTGCTGAACGAGCCGGCGCTCGCGGCCATCTGCACCGCCTGCAGCGCGGAGAACGCGTGGGCGGACTTGGTCAGCATCGCCGGGCCGAGGTAGAGCGCGATGTTGTCGCGGGCCTCGGCGTCGTCGCACTGCTCCTCGAGCCAGGTGCGCAGCGAGATGCTGTCGAGGTGACGGGCGTCCTCGAGCTCCCACGGCCGGGCCGGGTCCATCGCGGCGGCGAGCTCGTCCAGCTTCTTGGTGAGCTCGACGATCGCAGCGTTGGTGGACGCCGAGACCGGCAGGTCCTCGGTGAAGCGGCGCGCGACCCGGTCCCGGCCGACGTACAGCGAGTCGCCGTCGCGGTGGCGGGAGTACATGGCCAGGCCGAGCTCGTCCACCAGCGCGATGAGCGCGTCCTGGTCGGGCGAGACCCACTGGCCGCCCATCTCGAACATGGCGGGGTCGCCGGCCTGGTCGGTGAGATCGGTGCGCAGGCGGCCGCCGACCCGGTCGCGGGCCTCGAGCACCAGCACGTCCTGGCCGGCCTCGGCCAGGCGCCAGGCGGCGGTCAGGCCGGTCACGCCGGCGCCGATCACGATCACGTCGCGGAAGGTCATGTCAGTTCTCCTGGAGGACGGGCTCGTCGGTCGGGTCGATCACGACGAAGCGCTCGTCGGGCCGGCGGGCGAGGTAGGTGAGGTAGTAGACGAGGGCGGCGGCGAGGATGCCGCCGGTGATGGCGAGGTCGACGGGGTCGGCACCCACGAGGGCGTAGCCGACGGCCACGACGACGAGCAGCGGCGGCAACGGCCACAGCGGCATCCGCCAGCCCGGGGCGGTGCTCATCCGGCGCACCTTGATCGCGGCGATCGCCAGCGCGACGTACATCGCCGAGATGATCACCGAGGTGATGCCGAGCAGGGCCTCGATGTCGACGGCCCACGCGAGGACCGCGCCGGGGATGCCGATGACGAGGGTGGCGACCCACGGGGCGCCGTACCGCGGACCGAGGAGGCTGAGCGCGCGGTTGACCGCCGGCGGCCAGGCGCGGTCGCGACCCGAGGCGTAGACCACGCGGCTGTTCTGCAGCACCATCACGATGGCGGCGTTGAGGATCGCGATCGCGATGCCGAGGTTGACCGCGACGGCGGTGGCGTCGCCGCCCCAGGCGCGGACGAACTCGGAGAAGTCGCCCGTCGCGAGCGCGCCGAGGTCGTCGACGGCCAGCACGGTGGTGACGGTCGGGACCAGGATGACCAGGCCGCCGAGGCCGAGCGACCAGAACACGACGCGGGACACGTTGCGGCGGGGCTCGACGACCTCCTCGGCCAGGTAGGCCGCCGTACCGAAGCCGCTGACGACGAAGACGCCGACGGTGAGGCCGGAGACCAGCAGGGCGGCAGTGAACGGCTCGAGGCCGCTGTCGCCGAGGGCATGCGCACTCAGCAGCTCGCCGGGGCCGCGCTGGATGTGCGCCGCGCCGAGCAGCGCGACGACGGCCGCAGCCACGATCTCGAGCAGCAGGAAGATGCCGGTGACCAGTGCATTGGCGCGGATGTCGAGCAACGCGATGCCGGTGGCGACGAGCATGACGACCGCACCGGTGATCGCGCGGTCGAGGCTGACCAGGTCGGCGAGGTAGTCGGCGGTGCCGAGCGCGATGACCGGCGGGATCACCCAGAGCAGCACGCCGGACAGGGCGAAGGTCAGCCAGCCGGCGCAACGGCCGAGGGTGTGGCTGACCATCGCGTACTCGCCGCCTGCGCTGGCGACGCGGGTGCCGAGCTCGGCGTAGCAGGCGCCGACGGCGACCGAGATCAGGATGCCGGCGAGGATCGTGAGGACCACGCCGCTGCCCTGGCTGGCCATCATCTCGGGGACGATGATGAACAGGCTCGACGCCGGCGTGATGCAGGACAGCACCAGCAGCACGGCGCCGGCCGGGCCCAGCACGCGGGCCAGCCCTCCCCCGTGTCCCTCAGGTCCCTCACGCCCGTCGGCGGGCGCGGTCTCCGCCGCCCTCGCGGTGATGGTTTCGGTCATTCCCGGACTCCTCGGCAGTGCCTCTCGACGCACTTTGAACGTCGTACAAACATTTGAACGACATTCAAAGTGACGTACGACACGGTCTCTCGTCAACCCCTGGGCCAGGATTTCTTTCTTCGCGACCGGTCACCAAAGCAGGACCTCTAGGGTGAGGCCCGTGGCACGCACCCGATCGAACCGGCGCCTGGACCGGCCCCGCGAGCAAGTGCTCGCCACGACCCTCGAGATGATCGCCGAGCAGGGACTCGGCAAGGTCACCATCGCCTCGCTCGCCGCCCGACTGGAGACCAGCGGCGGCCACCTCCTCTACTACTTCGGCACCCGCAACGGCCTGCTCCTGGAGACGCTGCGCTGGAGCGAGAGCCAGTACGCCGAGCAGCGGGCGCCGCTCGTCGAGCGGGCCGCGGACGGGACGGGCGACCTCGCCACCGTGCTCGAGTTCGCCGGCGTCTTCCTGCCCGTCGACGAGCGCGACCCGCGCTGGATGCTGTGGCTGGAGCTGTGGGCGCGGGCGCCGTACGACGCCGAGCTGGCGGCCGCCCAGCGTGAGCTCGACGACCACTGGCACGGCGACCTGGTCACGGTCCTGCGCGCCTGCCTGCCCGGGACCGTCGATGCGGAGGGGCTCTCGGCCCGGCTGCGGGCGATGTGGGACGGCTTCGCGATCGCGATCGTCAACGGCGGCGGCACCGCCCAGCGCGAGGTCGCGATCGAGCACACCCGCGCGGCCCTGCTCCCTGCCTGACCCTGCGACGATCCCGTCCAGCGGGACCCGCGGCAACCGCCCCGGTCGGCCTCACCACAGTGAGGTCACCAACGACCCGGGAGGTTCCCCATGAGCACGGCCCACGACGTCTTCTCCGGCCGCACCGCAGTGATCACCGGCGCCGGCAGCGGCATCGGCAAGGGGCTCGCGCAGCACGCCGCGTCCCTCGGCATGAACCTCGTCCTCGCGGACATCGACGAGGCCCGCCTCGCCGCCGTGGCCGCCGAGCTGCCGGGCGAGGTGCTGACCGTCGTCACGAACGTCGCCGACGCCGACGCCGTCGACCGCCTCGCCGAGGCCGCGTTCGAGCGCTTCGGCAGCGTCGAGCTCGTCGTCAACAACGCCGGCGTGATGCGGATCGGCTACTCGTGGGCGATCTCCGCGAAGGACTGGGACACCGCCATCGACGTCAACCTGCGCGGCGTCGTCAACGGCATCCGCGCGTTCGTCCCGCGCCTGGTCGCCCAGGGCACCGCGGCCCACGTCGTCAACGTCTCCTCGGTGGGTGGCTTCCTGCCCAGCCCGATGATGGCGCCGTACACCGCCACGAAGTTCGCGGTCCTCGGCCTCACCGAGTCGCTGGCCATGGAGCTCCAGATGGCCCAGTCGCCCGTCAAGGTCTCCGTGGTCACGCCCGGCCCGGTCCGCAGCGAGATCTTCGCCCAGGCGCCCGACACCGAGGACCCGGCGCTGCTCGGCTTCCACCAGTACCTCGCCCAGCAGAACGTCGACGAGGGCATCCCCGGCGAGGAGTACGCCCGGATCGTGCTCGACGCCGTTGCCGCCGGCGAGTACTGGGTGATCACGCACCCCGACTTCACCGACGCCGGCCTCGCCGCACGCGCCGAGATGATCAGGAACCGCACCGCGCCCTCGATCGCGCTGGGCTGACCAGCCGCCGTCAGCCGGCCGGAACCCACCGGTTCGGCCACCCGGTCGGCCGTGCGGGCGCCGCAGGCGCCGGACGGCCCACCCTCCGCGGCGAAGTCGGGGTGCCGTCGGCGCGGGAGCCGCATGTGTCGTGCGCACGACGGTGGCGCCGACGGCGGGGCCCTCGCTCCGAGCCGCGGAGGGGTGGGACGGGAGGCGCCGGAGGCGCCCGCACGGCCGACCCCATCCGAACCGGTGGGTCCGATCCCCCGCGCCACCTCAGCCGAAGCGGGTCCACTGCTCCAGCACGACGAGCGTCTTCGTGCTGGCCACGGCCCGGCCCGAGCGCAGCTGGCCCACCACCCGGCGCAGGTCCTCGACCCCGTCGACGCGGATCCGCACGAGCGCGTCCGGGTCACCGGCGAGGGTGAGCACCTCCTCGACCTCCGGGATCTGCGCGACGGACTCCATGATCTGCGCGAGGTCGAGGTCGTCACCGAAGTGCAGCTCGGTCATCGCCTCGATGCCGGTGGCGATCCGGCCGTGGTTGATCTTCACGGTGTAGCGCTCGATCACGCCGAGCTTCTCCATCCGCGCGATCCGGCGCTGCACCGGCGCGACGGTCAGCCCGACGGCGGTGGCGATCTCGCGCAGCGGCCGGCGCGCGTTCTCCCTCAGCAGGTCGAGGATCGCGCGGTCGGTGGTGTCGAGAACAGCGGCATCGCTCACGCAACGGAATCTACTCCTGACCCACTCCCTGTTGCGCAGCCGAGGGCCAACTCGCCGCCCAGATTGCGGATCGACGCCAAACCGGGCGACAAGTCTTGTGACCCGGCCCACCAGGCCCCAGGCTCGTGCGCATGACCCTCACCGCCGCCCCCGCCGAACCTGTCGACCTGGTCTTCGAGCGCACCGACGAGCTCGGCTCCGCCGGCCACGAGCAGGTCGTGTTCTGCCGTGACGAGGCCACCGGCCTGCGCGCGATCATCGCGATCCACGACACCCGGCTCGGTCCGGCGCTCGGCGGCACCCGGTTCTACCCGTACGCCAGCGAGGCCGAGGCACTCACCGACGTGCTGCGCCTCTCGCAGGGCATGACCCACAAGGCGGCCGCGGCGGGCATCGCCCTCGGTGGCGGCAAGGCCGTCATCATCGGCGACCCCGACTCGATCAAGACGCCGGAGCTGATGGCGGCGTACGGTCGGTTCGTGGACACGCTCTCCGGGCGCTACTTCACCGCGGCCGACGTGGGTACGACGGCGCAGGACCTCGACGCGGTCGCCACCGCCACGCGGTACGTCGTCGGCCACAACGGCGGCTCGGGCGACAGCGGCTTCTCCACGGCGTACGGCGTGTTCAGCGCGATGAAGGCGACCGCCGAGCACCGCTGGGGCCCGGACGGCCTGCGCGGTCGCACCGTCGGCGTCGAGGGCATCGGCAAGGTCGGCACCCACCTGGTCGCACTGCTCCTCGAGGAGGGCGCGGACGTCGTCGTGTCCGACGCGTCCGAGGCCACCCTGGTCCGCATCGTCGAGGCGCACCCGAGCGTGACCACGCGCGAGACCGTGCTCGACGCAGCGGTCGACGTCTACGCCCCCTGCGCGCTCGGCGCGACGCTGACGCCGGGCTCGGTCGACGCGATCCGCGCGAGCATCGTCTGCGGCGCCGCCAACAACCAGCTCCTCGACTCCTCGGTCGCCCCGCTGCTCCAGCAGCGCGGCATCACCTGGGTGCCCGACTACGTCGCCAACGCCGGCGGCCTGATCCAGGTCGGCGGCGAGATCTGGGATCGCACCCCCGAGGAGGTCCGCGGCGACGTCGCCGCGATCGCCACCACGGTGCGCGCGATCCTCACCCGCTCCGACGAGAGCGGCCGGCTGCCCAGCGAGGTCGCCGCCGAGATCGTCGCCGAACGCCTCGCCGCGGCGCCCGCCCGCGGCACCACCACCGAGAGGGTCCGCGCATGACCGAGCTGCTCGACCGACCGGCCGGCGAGCCGGCTGCGCCGTACGACCTCGACGACCGGTTCCGGGTCGACGCCCCGCCGACGCTGCTCACCGGCGTCCAGGCGATCGCCCGCCTCCTCGTCGAGCACCGCGCGCTCGACCGCCGCCGCGGCCTCAGGACCGCGTCCTTCGTGTCCGGCTACCAGGGCAGCCCGCTCGGCGGCCTGGACCGGATGCTCGCCGGCATGCAGGACGTGCTCGACGAGAACGACATCCGCTTCGTGCCCGGCCTCAACGAGGAGCTCGCCGCCACCGCCGTGTGGGGCAGCCAGATCGACCTGCCGCTCGGCACGAGCAAGTACGACGGCGTGACCGGCTTCTGGTACGGCAAGGGCCCCGGCGTCGACCGGGCGACCGACGCGCTGCGCCACGCCAACATGTACGGCGTCAACCGCCGCGGCGGCGCCGTCCTCCTCGTGGGCGACGACCCGGCGTCGAAGTCGTCGACCGTGCCGGCCGTCAGCGAGCGGTCCCTGGCCGCGCTCGGCATCCCGGTGCTGTTCCCGCGCAACTCCACCGAGATCGTCACCCTCGGCCTGCACGCGATCGAGATGTCGCGCTCCACGGGCTGCGTGGTCGCGCTCAAGATCGTCGCCGACGTCGCCGACGGCGCGTGGGTCGTCGACAGCTCCGACGTCCACCTCACCCCGGTCACCCCGACGATCGACTGGAACGGCAACCCCTACGCCTACACCCAGAGCCCGATCGTGCTCCGCCCGGCGATGATCGTCGGTGCCGAGGCCGAGCTGGTCGGCCCGCGCACCGCGCTCGTCCACGAGTACTCCGCGCGCAACGGCCTGAACGTGGTCGAGGTCGACGCTCCCGGCGCCCGGCTCGGCCTGGTCGCCTCCGGAAGCTGCTACGACTCGCTGCGCCAGGCCCTGACGGACCTCGGCGTCACCGACGAGGCCCTCGTCGCGGCCGGCGTCCGGGTGATGCGGATGGGCATGATGAGCCCCGTCGAGCCCGAGGCCGTACGCCGGTTCGCCGACGGCCTCGAGGAGATCGTGGTCGTCGAGGACAAGACCTCCTTCATGGAGATGCAGGTCCGGGACCTGCTCTACGGCAGCGCGAACGCGCCGCGGATCCTCGGCAAGCTGGACGCCACGGGCCAGCGGCTGATCCCCGCCGACGGCGAGCTCACCGCGGGCCGCCTGCTCGCGCCGCTGCGCCACGCCCTCGAGGGCTGGCTGACCGTCACCCCGCCCCAGCGCCCGCGCACCTCGCTGCCGCTGCTGCCGGTGAACCGGTCGGCGTACTTCTGCTCCGGCTGTCCCCACAACCGCTCCACCGTGCTGCCCGAGGGCTCCATGGGCGGCGGCGGCATCGGCTGCCACGCGATGGTCACCATCTCCGACCGCCCGGAGAGCGCCGTCACCGGCGTGACCCAGATGGGTGGCGAGGGTGCGCAGTGGATCGGGCAGGCGTGGTTCACCGACGCCGGCCACATCTTCCAGAACGTCGGCGACGGCACCTTCTTCCACTCCGCGCAGCTCGCCGTGCAGGCCTGCATCGCGGCCGGCGTCAACATCACCTACAAGCTGCTGTTCAACGAGGTCGTCGCGATGACCGGCGCCCAGGACGCCGAGGGTGCGCTCACCGTCGCGCAGCTGACCCACAAGCTGAGCACCGAGGGCGTCACGAAGATCATCGTCTGCGCCGACGACCCGGGCCGGCACCGCCGACGCGACCTCGCCGCCGGCACCCTGCTCTGGGAGCGCGACCGCCTTGACGAGGCGCAGCGCATCCTGCGCGACACCCCTGGCGTGACCGTGCTGATCTACGACCAGCACTGCGCCGCCGACGCGCGCCGCCAGCGCAAGCGGGGCGGCCTGCCGGCACGCACCCAGCGGGTCGTCATCAACGAGGCGGTCTGCGAGGGCTGCGGCGACTGCGGCGCCAAGAGCAACTGCCTGTCGGTGCAACCGGTCGAGACCGAGTACGGCCGCAAGACCCGCATCGAGCAGACGTCCTGCAACACCGACTACAGCTGCCTCGACGGCGACTGCCCGTCCTTCGTCATGGTCGAGACGGAGCCGCGACGCAAGCGCAAGGCCCCCAAGGCCGCGAAGACCAAGCGTTCGTACCCGACGCCGCCGGCGGTCGCGGCCAGCACGGCCGACCAGCCGGTCACGACGACCCAGAACGTCTTCATGGCCGGCATCGGCGGCACCGGCATCGTGACCGTCAACCAGGTGCTGGCCACGGCCGCCCTGCGCGCCGGGTACGCCGTCGAGTCGCTCGACCAGACCGGGCTCAGCCAGAAGGCCGGACCGGTCACCGGTCACCTGCGGTTCGCCGCCGGCGACCTCGAGCCGGCCAACCGGCTCACGCCCGGCTCGGCCGACTGCTTCCTCGGCTTCGACCTGCTCACCCTCGCCGAGGACCGCAACCTGACGTACGGCGACCCGGAGGCCACCCGCACGGTCGTGTCGACCAGCCGCACGGCCACCGGCGCGATGGTCCACGACCCGAAGGTGTCGCACCCGGACGAGGCCGGCCTGCTCGACCGGGTCCGCACCGCCAGCGTCGAGCTGTTCGACTTCGACGCGCTCGAGGCTGCCGACCGGATCTTCGGCAACACCGTCGCGGCGAACTTCCTGCTCGTCGGTGCCGCCCACCAGACCGGTGCGCTCCGGCTGCCTGCGGCCGCGATCGAGGAGGCCATCGAGATCAACGGCACCGCGGTCGCCGCCAACATCGCCGCGTTCCGCTGGGGCCGCGTTGCGGTCACCGACCCGGCCGCCTTCATGGCCGCCGGCGCCGTCACCGCAGCCCCCGCCCCGGTCCGCGAGCTCCCGGTGCCCGCCTCCGTGGCGGCCGCCGGCCTCGAGGGCGAGCTGCTCCGTCTGGTCAGCCAGCGGGCGACCGACCTGGTCGCCTACCAGGACGAGAAGCTCGCCGACTCCTACGTCGCCCTGGTCGCCCAGGTCGCCGCCGCCGAGCGCGCCGTGTCCGCGGAGACCCGGTTCAGCGAGGCCGTGGCGCGCAACCTGTTCAAGCTGACGGCGTACAAGGACGAGTACGAGGTCGCCCGGCTCCTCACCGAACCGGCCTTCCTCGCCTCGACCGGCGATGCCTTCCCGGGCGGCACGATCGCGTTCAAGCTGCACCCGCCCGTGCTGCGGGCGATGGGCCGCAAGTCGAAGATCTCGTTCGGCCCGAAGTCGCACGGATCGCTGCGTGCCCTGGCCCGGATGAAGTCGCTGCGCGGCACCCGCGCGGACGTCTTCGGCTACGCCCACCTGCGCAAGGTCGAGCGCGAGCTGCGCGACCACTACCGGACGCTCGTCACCGACCTGACGTCCGAGCTGGGCGACGCGGCGTCGTACGACCGCGCCGTGCGGATCGCCGACCTGCCCGACCTGGTCCGCGGTTACGAGACGGTCAAGCTGCGCAACATCGAGGAGTACGCCGCCGCGCTCCGCGCGCTCGGCGTGACGCCGCCGGCGACGATCGGCTGACCGAGCCCGAGAAGCGACGAGGCCCCCGCCGGGATCCGGCGGGGGCCTCGTCGTCGTACGACTACTTGATCGTCACCTTCGCGGTCTTCAGCGTGACCGGCGCGTAGCCGGGCAGCGTCCAGACCACGACGGCACGGACCTTCGTGCCGCGGTACAGCTTGGTGTTGAGCTTGAGCCCCTTCTTGGTCGCGCCGGGGATCGGCTGCTTCCCGAGGAGCCACTGGATCTTCGCCGTGGCACCGGCCGGCGCGGCCGTCGGCAGGACGACCTTGAGCTTCTTGCCGACCTTGGCCGTGCCGCTCAGCGTCGGCTTCCCGGTCACCTGCAGCTTGCCGAGGGCGACCGGCGCGGTCAGCGCGGACAACGCCGGGACGCCGGCGAAGCCTGCCTTGACCGGGGTCACCTCGACCACCAGCGACCAGCCGACGACACCCGGCGGGACCACGAACGTCCTGCCCGTGCCGATCGGGGTCTTCGAACCGACCTGGAACCACCGGTAGGTGAAGCTGTCCGGCGTCGTGGACCACGTGCCGTCCTGCGCGGTCAGCGTCTGCCCGACCTGCGCCGTGCCGGCGATGCCCGGCTTGGTCGTCGCCGTCACCGCGGTCGGCGGTACGACGGCGCCCGTGCCCACGGACTCCGCCGAGCTCGGCGCATAGCCCGCCACGGTGGCGGTGACCTCGACCGTGAGCGTCTTGCCCTCGGCGCTCGCCGGGACGACGAGCTCCTTGCCGGTGGCGTCCGGGATCGGCGTACCGCTCTCGAACCACTGGTAGGCGAAGCCGTCCGCCGCCGGAGCCGGCGTCCAGGTGCCCGGGTTCGCCGTGAGCGTCTTCCCGACCTGGGTCGTTCCGCTCACCGACGGCACAGTGGTGTTCACCAGGTCGCCGAGGGCGACGGCGGCGGAGGGCGCCGAGGTGGCGACCCCGTCGTGGTACGCCGCTGCCTTGGCCGTGACCTCGACGGTGAGCGTCTTGCCGGCAGCGCCCGCCGGGACGACGAGGTCCTTCCCGGTGCCGATCGGGGTCGCCGTACCGACCTGGAACCAGCGGTAGGTGTAGCTGTCCGGCGTCGCCGACCAGGTGCCGTTGCCGGCCGAGACCTGCTTGCCGACCTGGACGGTGCCGGTGATCGTCGGGGCGCCGGTGCTGGCCAGGTCGCCGAGCGCCACGGTGGCCGTCGGGTCCGAGGTGGCTCCCTTGTTCTGGTAGCCGAGCTTGCGGGCGGTGACCTCGACCGTCAGCACCTTGTCCAGCGCCGAGGCCGGGACGACCAGGGTCTTGGCGGTGGCATTCGCGATGGGCGCGCCGTCCTGGAACCACTGGTAGAGGTACGAGCCCGCCGCCGGGGTCCAGCTGCCCTCCACCGCCTGGACGGTGCCACCGACCTTCACCGAGCCGTTGATCGTCGGCTTGGTGTCATTGGTGAAGGTGCCGGTTGCGACCGCGACCGTCGGGTCGGACACAGCCGAGCTGGGACCGTATCCGGGCACCGTGGCCGTGACCTCGACACTCAGCTTCTTGCCGAGCGCGCTCGCCGGGACGACCAGGCTCTGGGCCGTGCCGATCGGGGTCGCCGTGCCCTCCTGGATCCACCGGTAGGTGTAGGTCGCCGGACCTGCGGACCAGGTGCCGTCGCTCGCCGTGAGCGTGCTGCCGACCTTGGCGTCGCCGGAGATCACCGGCTTGGCCGTGTTCGACAGCCCGCCCGCGGCGACCGCAGCGGTCGGGTCCGAGGTGGCGGTGGCGCTGCTGTGGCCGGCCTTGGTGGCGGTCACCTTGACGGTCAGCGTCTTGCCGAGCGCACCCGCGGGGACCACGAGCTCCTTCCCGGTGCCGATCGCGGTCGGCGTACCGGACTGGAACCACTCGTAGGTGTAGGCGTCCGGGGTGGCCGACCACGTGCCCTCGAGGGCCGTGACCGTGCTGCCAACGGTGGCCGCACCCGAGACGGTGGGCTTGGCCGTGCTGGCGAGCACGCCCTGGGCGACCGCGGGCGACGCGCTGGAGGTCGCGACGCCGGTGGCGTACCCGGCCTTGGTCGCAGTGACCTCGACGGTCAGCGCCTTGCCGAGCGCACCGGCGGGGACCACCAGGTCCTTGCCGGTGGCGTCCGCGATGAGCGTGCCGTCCTGGAACCAGCGGTAGCTGAACGCGTCCGGCGTCGCCGACCAGGTGCCGGGGTCGGCCGTGACGGTCTCGCCCACCTTCGGGTCGGCGTCCGGGATCGACGGGGCCGCGTCGTTGAGGAGGGAAAGGCCGAGCGTCGCGTCGACGTGCGGCTTGTCGGCCCCCGCGACGACGACCGTGTCGGCGTCGGCCAGGGTGTGGCTGTCGTCGTAGAACTCGTCGGTGAACGAGCCGTCCCACGAGGTGAAGCCGATCCGGTAGCTGCCGTCGGGGACGAGGGCGGCGTAGCGGCCGTGCTCGTCGGACGAGGTCCAGTCCACCTCGGTCCAGGCGCCGCCGTCCTGGGCGTAGACCGTGACGAAGGCGTCCTCGACGGGAGCCTGGGCGTTGTCGGTCAGCGTGCCGGAGATCTTCGACCCCTCGGCGAGCGCGGCATCGATGTCGGGTGTGACGGTGGCCGGGCCGGCGATCGTGACACCGACACCCTGCTCGGGCGTGGCCGCGTCGTCGTAGAACTCGTCCAGGTACCGGCAGTTCGCGCCCCAGCAGGGCTCGGAGAAGCCGACCCGGTGCGTGCCGGGAGGCGCGTTCAGCGTGTAGTCGCCGTTCGCGTCGGTCGTCGCGAAACCGACCGGGCTCCAGTCGGTGTACGTGTCACCGTCGTACTCGTAGGTCTCCTCGTCGAGGGCGACGACCTGGATGTCGGCGAGCGGGGCGCCGCCGGCCTCGGCGGTGACGGTGCCGGTGATCTGGCCGTTGCGGGCCAGGGCGGCGTTCTTGGCCGAGTACGACGCAGGAGCGGTCACCGCGACATCCGTGGCGGTCTCGATGGTGGCCACGTTGTTCCAGTACTCGGCCTGGTACAGGTCCTCGCAGTCCTCCTCCTCGCAGCCCTCGTCGAAGGAGATCCGGTAGGTCCCCGTCGGCACCCAGAGCTCGTAGGCGCCAGCGTTGTCTGCGCTCGCCCAGGCGACCTGCTCCCAGTAGGTGTAGGTCTCGCCCTCGAAGACCTCGGTGACCTGCTGCAGCGCCGCGACCTGGGCGCCGGCGATCGGCGCGCCGCCAGCCTCGGCGGTGACGGTGCCGGGGATCTTCGCGTTGCGCGCGAGGGCGCCGCTGATGCCGGTGACCGCGCCGCTGTTGGGCACCGTCACGTCGTTGGCGGTCTCGACGGTCTGCTTGTTGTTCCAGAACTCGGCCTGGTACTTCGTGCTGCACGGGCCGTCGACGGGGCAGGCGTTGTCGAACTGGATCCGGTAGGTGCCGGGAGCCAGGTAGAGCTCGTAGTTGCCGTTGTCGTCAGCGCTGGTGCCGCGGGTCGGCTCCCAATCCGAGGTGCCGTCGTACTGGAACTGCTGGTACGCCGTGACCTGCGCGCCCGCGATCGCGGTGGCGTTCTCGGCGGTGACCTTGCCGGTCACCTTGGCGTTGGGGACCATCTTGGCGTTGATGCCGGTGCGTCCCGCGGACGCCAGTACCACGTTGGTGCCGGTGTCGACGGTCGACGCGTTGGGGTAGTAGACCTCGCGCAGGTGGTTGTCACCGACCGAGAAGCCGACCCGGTAGGTGCCGGGCGCGGCGTACGCCGTGTAGGTGCCGTTGCTCTCGGTCGTCGCCCAGCCGGCGCAGTCCCACCAACTGTCGCCGTCGTAGGTGACCTGCTGGTAGAGGCAGACGTCGACATCCGGCACGGCGCTGTTCAGCAGGCCGGTGCCGACGCGACCCTTGACCGCGGCGTTCGGGGCCATCACGAGGTCGACGTCGCCGACCGGGGGGACGAGGTCGGCCGCGTTGACCTCGTCGGTGCCGCCGAAGAAGGCGGCGGCGTACCGGTTGTCGTCGCTGTAGGCGCCCACGTGGTAGGCGCCGCCGGTCGACGGGGGAAGCGAGTCGAAGGCGTAGGCGCCGCCCGCCGCACTCGTCGTCTTCTGGCACCAGTACCAGTCGCCGTCCTCGTTGCAGAACGCGATGACGGTCATGCCGGCCAGCGGCGTGCCCGTGTCGGCCGCGGTGACGGTGCCGCTGATGCCTGCCGCCGCGGCGTTCGCGACCGGCGCCGTGGCGGTGGTCAGCGCGACCAGCCCGACGAGCGCCAGCGCGGTGGTCAGCACCGCGGTGAGCAGGCGGACCACCGGTCCGCGGACGTGCGTGCGCATCAATCGACTCCCCATAGTCGTGGCGCCGCGCGTCCCGGAGACGTGCGGCTGCTCGCCGGAGGCTAACCAGCGGCGGCCACGCGTGTCCGGCGTTCCGCAGAATTGTGCGGAACCGTCTCCGAACTCTGAGCGCTACCAGGTCCGGGTCGGCGGTACGACGCCCCGGCAGTCGACCTCGGCGCTGGTGATCCGCTCGACCTGCCAGCCGCCGGTCGCCTGCGTCACCCGGAAGGTCATCCCGACGACGTCGCGGGAGCGGGTACGACGTACCGACCTCGACTCCTGCGACCACCCGGACACCATCACGCAGGCCTCGACCTCACGCTCCGTGTCGCCGGCCGGGCGGACCCCCAGCGGCGCGACCGGCAGCGGGCCGGGGAGGTAGCGACCCCACTCGGGCGCGGCGTGGCGCTCCATCCACTCCCGGACCGCCGGCGCATCGGCCACGCCCGCGAAGGCGTGGTCGCCCTGGTTGATCGCCTGCGCGTACGCCGCCGCCCACGCGTCGATCGCCCGGCCCTGCGGGCTGGTGGCCACGTCGGCGTCGATGGTGGGAGCCGGCGCGGTCTGCGGCGGGGTGCTCGGCTTCGTCGCCGCGCTGTCGTTGCCGCTGCTGCCGTCCGTGCCGTCACCGTCGGAGGAGCAGCCGGTGGTGAGCAGGAGGAGGGTGGCCGCGACGAGGGCGGCGGACCGGCGGATCGAGAGCATGGGGCGCATTATTGCTGGGCGGCCATGGCGGCCTCGACCTTCGCCGTCGGTCCGGCGACGAAGACGTACTCCACGTTGCGCAGCCGCGACACGGTCCCGACCTTCTTCCCCGAGGGGCTGTGGATGCCGATCTGCGCGCCGACGTACCGCTTGCTGTCGAAGGCGAGCATCCGCACGTCCTCGTGCCCGGCATCGCGCAGGGAGTCCACCATCTGCTCGGCGGTGATCCACGACTCGTCGTTGTAGGACACGACGACCACCTCGGCCCGGGCGCGTCGGACGAGGTCCGCGAACGCGGCGGGCATCTCGCGCTGCGCGTTGAAGACGCTCCTGGTCCCCGCGTCCCTGCTGTCGATCCGCTTGCACGCGACCCCGTAGTGCTCGGGTGCGTCCCAGCGGACGAGGGTCTCCCAGATGTGGTAGTTCGTGAAGTAGCGGTGCTGGTTGTACGGCGGGTCCAGGTACATCAGGTCGACCGCCGGCAGCTCGTCGACCGTCCGCATCGCGTCCCCGCCGATCGTCGTACCAGTGCCGGGGAGGAGCTCGGGTCGGCGCAGCACCAGCTCGTTGTGGGACCGAGGCGCCCACTGCTTGAGGTAGGCCATCTGCACGCCCGTCGTCGAGTCGACCCGGTCGGCCGCGAGCAGCAGGGCTGTCAGCAGGATGGGGTAGAGCGGCGAGCCCCGGTGATCGCTCTCCAGCACGTTGCGGATCGCGTCCACCCGCGCGCCGTTCCTGGGCTGGAAGAACCGCGACTGCACGCAGAACGTCTCCGTGAAGTACCCCGCCTCGCCCGGCAGCGCCGCCAGCCGCTTCAGCTCGTTGTCGAGCTCCTGCTCGTCGACGTCACGCGCGTCGGTCGCGATGAAGCAGTCGCTGAGCACCTGGCTGTACGTCGCCAGGTCGGTCGCCGTCACGACCAGCCCCCGCCGCTTGAACTCCTGCGCGACCCGCGTCGTACCCGTGAACAGGTCGACTGCCGTCCGCGCCCCCACCGCCTCGGCAATGTCGCCGAGCACGGGGACCAGGGTCCGCTTGGAACCCAGGTACTTGAGCACGGACCGAGGCTACTTCGCCCAGCGGCGCACCGCGGGACCCGGGCCGCGCGGCCCCACACCGCGCGGCGGGCACGGGTACGGCGAGTCTCGGGGGGATGATCGTCGCCGTACCCGGGCAGCCAGAACGTTAGGAACCGGCTTTGACACGCGGTGGGCGCAAGTGTGAAAGGTCGACCGCAGACGAAAGCTGTCCTCGCCGGCGGCACCTGAGCCGAAGCGGAGCCGAAGCGGAGTTGCTGCGGGCCGATCGTGAACCAGCGGCGAGCGGGCGTCAGACGCCACGAACTCCGGGGACGTGAGATCCCGAGGCTGGTCGGACCGGCACCTCTCGCGGGGCTCCTCACCCGATTGGGGTGAGGAAGTCGCCACGAGGGGATCCCTCTCGTGAACAGATGCCGTGCTGATCGTGCGATGTGCCGAAGAGGTCTCGGCCCGCACGCTGGTGCTGTTCCGATTCAGGTACGTGCGACCGAGAGGAGTCACGATGACCAAGAACTCGATCCCTGGCGCTACGCCCGCCCCTCGGGGGCACGCTCCACGGGACGTTGACCCTGTCGCCGCCCTGTGCCGCGAGCTGCGGCTGCTCGCGAAGCACGAGGACGACCAGGCAGCGGCCGAAGCTGCCAACGCGGCCTACTGGCTACCCTGCCCGACCTCGGTGCTCACCCACCGCGCCGTCGCCCGCGCCTTGCTCTCGGACGCTCTGCGCCTGGAGGCGGCAGACCGCGCATCGACGGCCCGAGCCTGAGGGTGAGAGTCCGTGGCGGCGAGACGCGATCAGGTCGAGCTCTTCCGGCTGGCCCGGAACATGGCCTGCGCACAGGTCGTGGTCGTGAGGATCGACCAGCTGGGCACGGCCGGCCCCGCCGAGCCCAGTGTCTCGGTGCGGACCAGACACCTGAGCGGTGAGCTCACGTTGTTCCCGCGTGCTGAAGGTCGTGTCGAGGTCTGGTGGGTCGCGGCCCATCGAGGCACTCCTGTCGACCTGGGAACGGTGCGCACCCTGGACGACGTCATGGTCCTCCTGCGCCGCTGCACGGCCGCATCGACTTCCTCGGGATCTGGCGCCACACACACGGCCGTCACAGCCTGCTCTGCTGGCTGACGCCGCAACCGCACCATCAGGTCCAGGAATCTCGACCCGCGGAACCCAGGGCAGGAGTATCCGAATTCGTCCAGCGCGGTTCAGCAAGGTGTCGCAGTCGTCAACTCAACCCGTCGACTAGACTTCTTGCCTTGGCAGCTGGCCGAGGTGAGGATCCCATGCTTGGCGCGAACGCAGGTTCACGAGACCGCCGAGACCCTGCCAGCGCCCCGGAGCTGACTCTTCCGCGGTCGCTCCTGAAGGCGAAGACCTCCATACCCGATCTCCATCACGCGGCGGTCGAGCGAGCACGACTCTGGGACCTCCTGGATGCCGCGACCCTCCGACCGGTCACCGCGTTGACGGCGCCGACCGGGTCCGGGAAGACGCAGCTGCTGGCGTCCTGGGCGCGTCACTCCCCGCGGCCGGTGGCTTGGCTCAACCTCGACGCCCACGACAGCGATCCCTACCGGTTCTGGACGGCGCTTCTCTTCGCGTTCCGGTCAATCCCAGGTCTCGGCGAGGACTCGGCGTTGGCGACGTTGGAGCCGGTGCCAGGCCGGACTCACCTGCTGTCGGTGCTTCCCGCCCTCGTCGTCGATGCTCTCAGCGATCTCGAGCACGAGGTCGTCGTGGTTCTGGACGACGTTCACGAGATCGACGACAGCCCGACGGTCGCGGCGCTTTCCTACTTCCTGCTCCACGTTCCCTCCGCCGTACGTGTGGTCCTGACCGGCGTCTTCCTCCCAGCACTTCCTCGCGCCCGCCTCCGATTGGAGGGGCGGCTCTCGACGATCCCCGGCGAGGAGCTCGCGTTCACCGCAGTCGAGGCGCGCTCGATGTTCCAGGGCACCGGGCTGCACCCCACCGACGATCTTGTGGCCCAGCTGGTCGATCGCACCGAGGGTTGGTCGGCGGGGCTGCGTCTGGCGGCGCTTGCGGGCGCGGACGCGCTGACCGGGCACGACTCGCCGTACCTGCTGACGTCGGGGAGCGCCGAGGCCGACGAGTTCCTGCTCGGCGAGGTGCTGGCCAACCTGCCCGAGCAGGCCCGCGCGTTCGTGCTCACGACCTGCGTGTGCGACCGCTTGAGCGGGCCATTGGCCGACGCCCTCACCGGAGACAACGACGGTGCCGCAACGCTGCGCTGGCTGGCCGACCACAACATCTTCACGGTCCGCCAGTCGTCGGACGAGGAGTGGTACCGCTATCACGCGATGTTCGCCGGCATGCTGCGCCGCCAGCTCCAGCAGGCCGACCAGGGCCGGTGGCGCGCCCTGCACGACCGCGCGGCCGGCTGGTTCGCCGAGCACCGGCTCTGGCTGGAAGCCTTCGAGCACGCCCAGCAGGGCACCTCGGCCGGCCTCGCCCGCGACCTGGTCCGCTCCGCCTGGTTCTCGCTGTACGTCGGCGGGCAGCTCGTCACACTGCGCGACATGGTCGACCGGGTACTCACCGGCCCACCCGATGTCGCGGACGGCGAGCTGCGACTGGTCCGCACCGTGGTCGGGCTCGCGCTCGGCGAGCCGGGTAGCCACCTGGTCTCCCTACCGCCCGCGACGCCGAGCCTGGCCGGCCAGGTGCTGGCGCTGGAGCAGGGCCGGGCCTGCGGCGACCTGCCCACCGTGCAGGCGGCGGCCACCGACATGCTGCGGGCCGGCCCCGGGGTGTCGACCGCGTCGGAGTCGTTCGGCGACCTCGCCGCGCTCGCCCTCTACGAGCTCGGCGCGACCGAGTACTGGCGCGGCGACGGCTTCGCCGCCGAGGAGCACCTGCGCCAGGCCCACGAGGCGGCCCGCGCGGGGCGACACGCGTACGTCGAGCTCGGCTGCCTGAGCCAGCTGGTGGGCGTCCTGACCGCCCAGGACCGGCTCGACGACGCCCTCGCCGTCGCCGACGAGACCCGCGAGCTCGCCGGGCGCCGCGGCTGGGAGCAGTCCGCCGCGGCCGCCGAGCTGTGGCACGCCCTCGGATGGATCCACTACCTGCGCGACGAGCCCGATGCGGCTGACCAGTTCCTCGACCTCGGCGACGACGCCGTCCGCCTCGACGACACACCTGTGCGGGCCGCGATCCAGCTGGTCCGCGGGCTGGTGCTGGCCCAACGCGGCCGCAAGCGCCACGCGCTGGCCCAGATGCTCCAGGTCGAACGGGAGATCGCGGGGCTGCGGGCGCGTTGGGTGTTCAGCGACTACGTCGAGGCCGAGCTGGTCCGGCTCAACCTCGCTCTGGGCCAGCTCGGCCCGGCCCGTCGCGCCCTCGCTCTCACCGATCCGGAGACCGAGGGCGTCCACCTGCGGATCAGCCGCGCCGAGCTGCTGCTCTCCGACAGCCGGCCCGACGCCGCGCTCGAGGTGCTGCGCGCCGCGGTCGCCGACGGCCGCGGCTTCCTCGACCAGCGGATCCAGGCCCAGGTGCTGCTCGCGATCGTCGAGACCCAGCAGAACGGCGTCCGCGCGGGCCTCCCGGTGTTCGCCGAGGCGGTCGAGATGGCCGCCAGCGAGCGGATGGTCCAGCCGCTGCTGCAGTTCGGCGCCCGGATCGACCGGATGCTGGAACTGCTGGAGCGGCGCGACCGCACCCACCTCGACTTCGTCCGGCTGGTCCGCTCCCGGATCGCGGCCCACGTCTCGACCGCCCAGCAGGTCCGTCCCGACGGCGGTCTCGAGGAGCCGCTGACCGCGCGCGAGCACGAGATCCTGATCCGGCTCGACTCGATGGCCACGCTGCCCGAGGTCGCCGCCGAGCTCTTCGTCTCGGTCAACACCGTCAAGGCCCACCTGCGCAGCCTCTACCGCAAGCTCGGCGTGCACGGCCGCCGGGAGGCGATCGCCAAGGCCGAGGCGCTCGGCCTGCTGTAGCCGACCGCCCGTCCCCTCGCCTCACCCCGACGGGGTGATCGCGCGCATGCGAGCAGTCGGCCCCTCGCCCCCAAGGACGCGCGCTCGGGGTGATGTGGGTCACCCCGCTGCGCGACGACGCTTTCTCCACGGTCTCGGCCCCAGAGAGGAAGCGTCACATGTCCCAGTCCCGCTCCGTCCGTCCCGTGCTCGCCGCGGCGGCGCTCACGCTCGTCGCGGCCGGCCTGACCGCCTGTTCCGAGGGAGGCAGCACCACCGGTTCGGCCGCGGAGGCCGACCTCACCGCGGCCCAGGCCCGGGTCGACAAGTACGCCGAGCCGCCGGCCTTCGAGGCACCCGGCGACCCGTTCGACGCCCGCAAGGTGATGTCCGGCAAGACGATCGCCGGCATCCCGGTCAACTCTGCCATCGACTTCACCCAGTTCTACGCCGACGCCGCCGAGCGGATCGCCGGCGAGGTCGGCTTCACCTACACGACGTGGCCCAACCAGGGCAGCCCGACCGAGTGGGACCAGGGCGTGCAGAAGGCGCTCTCCGAGAGGGCGGACCTGGTCGAGCTGTTCGCCGGTATCGACCCCGCCCAGATCGGGCCGGCGATGGCGCGGGCCGACGACGCCGGCGTACCGGTGCTCTCCACCGACGGCTACGACCTGACCCAGAGCCCCGACAAGGGGCTGGCCGGAACGGTCAGCTGCCCGTGCTCCGAGGCCGCGCGGGTGATGGTCGACTGGGCCACCCTCAAGACCAAGGGCGCCGGCAAGCTGCTCGTGCTGACGTCGAGCGACGTCAAGGCCAGCGCGGCCTCCGAGTCGGCGATGAAGGACGAGCTGAAGGCCGTCTGCCCCGGCTGCGAGGCGAAGTTCATCGACATCCCGTCGGCGGACTGGGCGACCAAGATCCTCCCGCAGGTACAGTCGGCCCTTGTCGCGGATCCCGAGATCGACTACGTACTGCCGGTCTTCGACACCATGTCGATCTGGGCGGTGCAGGCGATCACCCAGTCGGGGCGCCAGGACAAGGTCAAGATCGCCACCTACAACGGCACGCCGTCGATCCTCGACCTGATGCGCGACTCCGACATCATCGAGATGAACGTCGGCCAGAGCAACGACTGGATGGCCCACGTCACCCTCGACCAGGCGATGCGCACCGTCGGCGGCCTGCCGACGAACCCGAAGGCCAGTTGGCCCCTCTACATCTGGACGCACGACAACCTCGACCAGGCAGGCGAGCCCGCGACCGACTCGCGCGGCTACGGCGCGGAGTACAAGGACGGCTTCCGCACCCTGTGGGGACTGAGCTGACGTGGCCGACGCAGCCGAGGCGGCTCCCGCCGTCGCTGTCGCCGGGCTCAGCAAGCGGTTCGGCACCACGCAGGCACTCAACGAGGTCGGACTCACTCTCCGCGCCGGCGAGGTGCACGGTCTGCTCGGGCACAACGGCTCGGGCAAGTCGACACTGATCAAGGTGCTCGCCGGCTTCGAGCGGCCGGACGCCGGCACGGTCCGGGTCCGCGGCCACGAAGTGCCGACGCCCGTCCCGGCGAGCGTCCTGCGCGACCACGCGATCCGGTTCGTGCACCAGACGCTCGGCCTGGTCGAGCGGCTCAGTGTGGCCGAGAACCTGTGGCTCGACGACGTCGCCCGCGGCAGCCGCCGCCAGGTGTCCTTCGGGGCGCAGTGCCGCGACGCGCGGGCGGCGCTGGCCGAGTTCGGCCTCAGCGTCGACGTACGCCGGCCGGTGGCGGGCCTGAGCGCGGTCGAGAAGGCGAACCTCGCGATCGTGCGCGCCGTCTGCCGTCGTCCCGGCGACGACCACGAGGTGCCCACCCTGCTGGTGCTCGACGAGCCCACCGCCTTCCTCCCCGAGGAGGACAAGCGCGTCCTCTACGGGCTGGTCGAGCGGGTCGCCGCCCGTGGCAGTGCGGTCCTCTTCGTCTCGCACTTCCTCGAGGAGGTGCTCACGCTCTGCGACCGGGTGACCGTGCTGCGCGACGGACAGGTCACCGTGGCCGAGCACCCCACCGAGGGGAAGACCCACGAGGTGCTGGTCGAGGCGATCGTCGGTACGGCGCCCGCCGGCGCTCCCCCGCGGCCCGACGCCTGCACCGCCGAGGTCGCGGCCGAGGTCGACGAGCTCTCCACCGACGTGCTGGACGGCGTGTCGTTCACCGTGCGGGCCGGCGAGATCGTCGGTGTCACCGGGCTGATCGGCTCGGGCTGCGACGACGTGCTCGGCGCCCTGTTCGGCGTCGCCCCGGCCACCGGCCGCGTGCGTGTCGGCGGCGTCCCCGTGGACCTGCGCCGGCACGCACCGCTCCGGGCCATGCGCGCCGGGATCGCCCTGGTCCCGGCCGACCGCAACCGGCACGGCGTCTTCCGCTCGCTCTCGATCACCGACAACCTCGCGGCCACCACACTGCGCCGCCACCGCGGGCCCCTCGGGCTCTCGCGTCGCGGCCTGCGCGGTGCCGCGGACACGGCCGTGCGACGCTACGCCGTCCGCCCCGCCGAGCCCGGGCGGCCCGTCGAGCAGCTCAGCGGCGGCAACGCCCAGAAGGTGCTCATGGCCAAGTGGCTCGGCGTCGCGCCCCGGCTGCTCCTGCTCGAGGAGCCCACCCAGGGCGTCGACGTCGGCGCCCGCCGGCAGATCGAGGACCTCGTGCGCGCCGCCGCCCGCGACGGCGCCGCCGTCCTGCTGAGCAGTGGCGATCCCGACCAGCTCGCCGCGCTCTGCCACCGCGTCCTGGTGTTCTCCGGCGGTCGCGTCACGCGCTCGCTGGACGACGCCGAGGTCACCAAGAAGAACATCACCCGGGCCTGTCTCCTCGCGACGAGCTCCGGCTCCGACGAGAAGCCCGACGAGAAGGAGGCCTCATGACCACCGACACCCCCGCGCCGGCCGAGCTCGCCCCCGCGGCGAGCACGCCCCGGCGTACCGCCCCGGCGGCCGGCACCGACCGCTTCCGCTGGGGTACGACGGCCGAGCGGCTCGCGCTCCCCGCCGGCCTGCTCCTGCTCGTCGCGGTGTTCTCGATCCTGCGCCCGCAGTCGTTCGCCACCACCGACAACGCCGCCGCCATCCTCGGCTCGCAGGCGGTGCTCGTCGTGCTCTCGCTGGCGCTCATCATCCCCCTGCGCTGCGGCGACTTCGACCTCTCCGTCGGCGGCACGCTGACCCTGTCGACGATGCTCGTCGCGGTCCTCAACGGCATGCACGGCTGGCCGTTGTGGGCCGCGATCGCCGCGGCCCTGCTGGCCGGAGCGCTGGTCGGCGCGATCAACGGCTTCTTCGTGATCGTGTTCGGGATCAACTCGTTCATCGTCACGCTCGGCCTCGGCACCTTCCTGCTCGGCGTCGTCAGCTGGCTCAGCGACAACCGCATCGTGGCCGGCATCGACCCCAAGCTGCTCGACCTGGTGGTGCTCACCCGCCCCCTCGGCGTACCGATCGAGTTCTACTACGCCCTCGGGCTGTGCCTCGTCCTGTGGTTCGTCTTCGAGCGGACCTTGCTCGGACGCCGTTGGCTCTACGTCGGCGCGCAGCGCGAGGTGGCCCGGCTCTCCGGCATCAGGGTCTCCGCGACCCGCTGGGGCGCGCTGGTCTGGTCGGGCACGATCGCCGCGGCCGCGGGTGTCCTCTACGCCGGCACCACCGGCTCTGCAGACCCGCGCGGCGGTGTCGCCTTCCTGCTGCCCGCCTTCGCCGCGGCCTTCCTCGGCGGCACCTGCGTCCAGCCCGGTCAGTTCAACCCGCTCGGCACTGTGATCGCGGCGTACTTCCTGATCGTGGGCATCACCGGCCTGCAGATGATGGGCGCCGACCCGTTCGTGCAAGACCTCTTCTACGGCGGCGCGCTCGTCATCGCGGTCTCGCTCTCCCAGCTGCTGCGCGGCCGGCGTCCGCAGGAGCTGGGATGAGCGGCGGCGAGCTGCGGGCCTCCGAGCCGGGCGACCTGGGGCTGGTCGTCGTCGGGGGCGGGGTGGCCGGGTTGCGGGTCGTGCAGACGGTCCGCCAGGAGGGGTACTCCGGCCCGGTCACCCTGCTCGGGGCAGAGCCGTGGCTCCCCTACGACCGCCCACCGCTGTCCAAGCAGGTGCTGACCGGCGACCTGGCGCTCGACGCGACGGGCTACCACCCGGCGTCGTACTTCTCCGACGAGCTCGGCGTCGACACCATCCTCGGCGTCACCGCCACCGGGGTGGACGTCGCGCGACGCCGGCTGCTGCTGGCGGACAGCGACGCCCTGCCCTACCGGGCACTCGTGGTCGCCACCGGCTCGCGCCCGCGTCGCCTCCCCTTCGTGTCCCCCGCCGACGGCGTGCACGTGCTGCGCACCCGTGAGGACGCCGCCCGGCTCCGCCAGGACCTGGCCCGGGCCAGCCGGCTCGCCATCGTCGGCGCCGGATTCGTTGGCGCCGAAGTCGCCTCGTCTGCCGCTTCCCTCGGTGTCGAGGTCACCGTCGTGGAGACCGCGCCGACCCCGCTGGTCCGGGCCGTCGGTGCCGTCGTCGGCGCCGAGCTCGCCCAGCTGCACGCCAACGCCGGTGTGCACCTGGTGTGCGGCAAGGCAGTCACCGGCTTCGTCGGCCGCGACCGGGTCGAGGGGCTCACCCTCGACGACGGCTCGGTGCTCGAGGTCGACCTCGTGCTGGTCGGTGTGGGCGTGGTTCCCGACGTCGAGTGGCTGCAGGACAGCGGCCTCGCGCTCGACGACGGGCTCGCCTGCGACGACCACCTCGCGGCCGGCGCGGACGGCGTCTACGGCGCCGGCGACGCGGTCTCGTGGCCCAGCGTTCGGCTGGGCCGGCGCGCCCGCTCGCAGCAGTGGACCACCGCGAGCGACCAGGGCCGGCACGTCGGCCGGGTGCTCGTGCGCGGGCGCGAGGAGGCCGGTCCCTTCGACCACGACCTCTACTTCTGGTCCGACGAGTACGGCAGCCGGATCCAGGGCTTCGGCGCCACCGCGGGCGAGGCCGTCGTCCTGGCGCGCGACCCCTCGAGAAGCGCCTTCCTGGCGGGTTTCCGCTCCGGCGACGTGCTCACCGGCGCGGTCGGCGTCAACGCCCCGCGCGAGTTCGCGGCCCTGCGCAAGCGCGCCCGCACCGACGACTCGTGGCGAACCGCCATGCAACACCTCCCACCCCTCGACGTACCCCTCCCGGCAGGAGCAGACCGATGACCGAGTCACCCACCGTCCAGATCACCATCGACATCACCGAGTGCTGCGCCTCCGGCATGTGCGCGGCGATCGCCCCGGAGGCCTTCGCCGTCGACGCCGCGGGCTACGCCGTCGTCCGCCCGGACGCGGGCCGCGCCGCCCTCGACGACGTGGTCCGTGCCGCCCGCAACTGCCCCACCCTCTGCATCGCGGTGGCCCGTTCGGGCGCCGAGATCGACCTGTTCGCCTGACCGAGCACCACCCGAAGGAGATCACCGTGTCCGTTTCCACCTCCCGGCCCGAGGCCGGCTACGACCTCAACACCAGCGCGGAGACCTGGCGTCTGTTCTGGCACCCGGTCGCCACCCTGCACGAGCTGCGCGAGGCCAAGCCCGGCGGCCGCGGACCGCTGCGCACGACGCTGCTCGGCGAGCACATCGGCATCGCCGAGATCGCCGGCCAGGTCATCGCCTTCGAGGACCGCTGCCCCCACCGCGGCGTCGCGCTCACGCTCGGCTGGGCCGAGGACGACGGCCTGCGGTGCCGCTACCACGGCTGGTGCTTCGACGCGGCCGGCTCCTGCACCGAGATCCCCTCGCTGCCCGCTGACCAGACCAAGCCCGCCCGCGCGGCGCTGACGAAGTACGACTGCGAGGTCCGCTACGACCTGGTCTGGGTGCGGCTCGACAGCTCGGCCGACACGGTGCTGCCCGAGTTCGAGGGCTGGTCGGACGAGGCGATGCACTGCATCATGGGCGAGCCCTACACCTGGCCGTGCTCGTCGGGTCGTCGCATGGAGAACTTCATGGACGTCACCCACTTCCCCTTCACCCACCAGGGCACGCTGGGCGCGCCGCCGAACACGGTCTTCCCGGTGTTCCCGATGGATCAGCACGACCGCCGACTGTTCTGGAAGACCGAGACCTTCCTGGCCCACAACCCGGGCACCGACACCTACGGGCCGCCCACCGATGAGAACTCCCGGATGCTGCCGCCCGCCGAGTACGTCATCGAGATGCCGTTCACGATCACCTTGAAGTTCCGCTGGTCCGACACCTTCTCGACCCAGATCTTCATGCACGCCACCCCGATCGACGAGGTGACCAGCCGCAGCTACTGGTTCACCTGCCACACCGTCGACGGCTCCGCCGACGAGGTGCACCTCCAGCTCCAGGACATGGTCCTGGGCGAGGACCTCCCCGTCGTCTCCAGCCACCAGCCGGCCCGCATCGGCGAGGCCGCCGAAGAGCTGTCGATCATGCCCGACAAGGCGATGATCCTGTGGCGGCGCTGGATCCGCGAGCTCGACGCGGCCGCGGCCAAGGGCGCCGACGCGTTGTGGAAGGTCCTCGAGAAGGTCGAGCTCGAGTCCACCCCGGAGCAGGCCGCGGCCGGCACGGGCTCGCGATGATCCTCGAGGAGCAGAGCTACCGGATCCAGGTCGGCAAGGTCCCGGCCCTCCTGGCGGCGTACGACGCGCGGGGACTGGCGGTGCTGCGCCGCCACCTCGGCACGCTCGTCGCATGCTGGACCAGCGAGGTCGGCGGCGACATGGACACCATGGTCCAGGTGTGGGCATTCGCCGACCACGACGACCGGGCCCGGCGCCGCCGGACGCTGGCCGCCGACGAGGCGTGGACGAGCTTCGCCACCGAGTTCGGCCACCTGATCGTCGAGCGTCGGATGCGGCTGCTGGTCCCCGCCGCGTTCTCGCCGGAGGTGGCCGCGTCGTGACCGCCGCCCCCGAGGTGGCGCCGACCCCGGCTCCGGTCGACGTGCGCGCGGCGTTGCTGGCGCCGAGCCGGCTCTCGCCGCTCGACCGGAGCACCGCGCTGCCGCCGCACCACCCGCAGCGCGAGCAGCCGTTCTCGTCCTACCCGTACAGCCACTGGTCCGGTGGCGTGCTGCCCGAGCCGGCGCAGCGCGCGCCGCACCAGGTCGACCTGCGCTCGGCCGACCTGCGCGTCAGCGTGGACCTCGGACACGGGGGGCGGATCGTCGGCATGCACGGGCCGGACGGCGTCTCCTGGGCCGCAGCCTCCCGGTGCGTCGCGACCGCGGACGACGTCCGCGGGATCGGGCTGCGTGGCGGGATCGAGCTCAACACCAGCCCGTTCCCGCGCTCGCCGTGGGCGCTCGAACCGGTACCCGCCGCACTCGGGCTGCCCAGCCGGCTCGGCGGCGACCGGCTCCGGTGGTGGCAGCTCGAGCGCGCCTCGCACCACCTCACCCAGGTCGACCTGCACCTCCTGCGCAACCCCGCCCGGCTGGTCGTGGTGGTCCGGCAGACACCGCTGGCCGCCGGGACCGCCGTACCGGCGCCGCGGCTGCTGGCCGACGACCGAGTGCTCCGTCCGGCCGGGACCTCAGGTCCAGTCAGCTGGTTCGTCCTCGCGCCCGGCACGCCCTCGGACCTGGGCATGTCGAGGCCGGCCGATCACGTCCTCGACGCCGACGAGGAGCTGTGCGCGATCGCGGCTCTCGACGACCCGGTGCCGCACTGGCGCGGCGGACTGATCGCCCAGGGCAGCACCTGGCTGGCGCTGGAGCTGGCACGGCTGGACGCCGAGGGGGCGGCCGTACCGTTCGACCGCCGGGTCACCCCGGTCGCCGACCTGGAGCACCAGGAGGTGGCGACCCGGCAGCGCACCGAGGCCGGCTCGCAGTGGCTGCACCTGCTGCGCGACGAGGGACTCGGGACCACCGACCGGGTGCACCCCGGCGACGTCGGAGAGCCCGCCGGATTCCCCTGGCAGGCCCAGCTCGGACGGGCCCGGCGCCAGGAGGCCCTCGGCGACTGGCGGGTGCACCTGCGCTCGGGCGAGATCGCCTTCCTGCAGGGCGACCTCGTCGAGGCCGCGGCCCGCTGGTCGTGGTCGCACTCGCTGCGCCCCACCGCCTGGGCCGACCGCAACCTGGCGCTGGTCGACCTCGCCCGCGGCACGCGAAGCGGCCGCGACGCCGCCGCCGTCCGCTACCTGCGCGCCCACCGCACCCAGCCCTGCGAGGTCGAGCTCGGCGTCGAGGCGATCGGCGCGCTGCTCGCCGCGGACCGCGCCGGCGACGCTGGTCAGGTCCTGGAGCGGATGGCCGGCCTGGGCCAGCAATCCTCCGCGCGGTACTGGCTGCTGGAGGCCGAGGTGGCACTCCGGCTCTGCCGGACCGCCGATGCCACAGCCGCCGTACGGCGCTCCGGCGCGTGCCCCGACGCCACCGTCCACGGTCTGTGGGCGACCTCGATCCTCGAGTCCACCGAACAGGAGAACAAGTAGATGAGTCAGCAAGTGAAGGCCGTCGTCGCCAGGGCCAAGGGCGCGCCGGTGGAGGTCGTGACGATCAACGTCCCCGACCCGGGTCCGGGCGAGGCGGTGGTGAAGGTGCTGTCCTGCGGGGTGTGCCACACCGACCTGCACTACCGCGAGGGTGGGATCAATGACGACTTCCCGTTCCTGCTGGGCCACGAGGCCTCCGGCATCGTCGAGGCCGTCGGACCGGACGTCACCGGTGTCGCGCCCGGGGACTTCGTGGTCCTGAACTGGCGTGCGGTGTGTGGTGAGTGCCGTGCGTGCAAGCGGGGTGAGGCGCAGTACTGCTTCAACACCCACAACGCGACCCAGCGGATGACGCTGGCTGATGGTCCGGACGCCGGCACCGAGCTCTCGCCGGCGCTGGGGATCGGTGCGTTCGCGGAGAAGACCCTGGTCGCGGCCGGTCAGTGCACCAAGGTCGACGCCAAGGCCCGCCCGGCCGCGGTCGGCCTGCTCGGCTGTGGCGTGATGGCCGGTATCGGTGCGGCGATCAACACCGGCGCCGTGGGCCGCGGCAAGTCCATCGCCGTCATCGGCTGCGGTGGTGTCGGCGTCGCCGCGATCGCGGGCTCCGCCCTCGCGGGCGCGTCGCCGATCATCGCGGTCGACATCGACGCGAAGAAGCTCGCCAAGGCTCGTGAGATGGGCGCGACCCACACCGTCGACTCGAGCCAGGTGGACCCGGTCGAGGAGATCAAGCGGATCTGCGCGGAGACCTACGAGGGTGCCGACGGCGCCGATGTCGTGGTCGAGGCGGTCGGTCGTCCGGAGACCTGGAAGCAGGCGTTCTACGCCCGCGACCTGGCCGGCACGGTCGTCCTGGTCGGCGTACCGACCCCCGACATGAAGGTCCCGGAGATCCCGCTGATCGACGTCTTCGGTCGCGGTGGCGCGCTCAAGTCCAGCTGGTACGGCGACTGCCTGCCCAGCCGCGACTTCCCGATGCTGGTCGACCTCTACCAGCAGGGTCGCCTCGACCTGGACGCGTTCGTGACCGAGGAGATCGGCATCGGCGACATCGAGGCCGCGTTCGACAAGATGCACCACGGTGACGTGCTGCGCTCGGTCGTGATCCTCTGATGGCAGCTGGGACCGCTCGGGTCGACCACGCCGTCACCTCCGGCACGTTCTCCCTCGACGGCGAGACCTTCGACGTCGACAACAACATCTGGGTCGTCGGCAACGACGAGGAGTGCATCGTCATCGACGCACCCCACTCCGTCGACGACATCCTCGCTCTGGTCGGGGACCGTCGGGTGAAGGCGATCGTGTGCACCCACGCCCACGACGACCACGTCCGGGTCGCCCCCGCGCTGCGGGAGAAGGTGGTCGCACCGATCCTGCTGCACCCCGACGACAAGCCGCTGTGGGAGCTCACCCACACCCAGTACCTGTGGGACGTCGACCTCGCCGACGGCCAGACCCTCGAGGTGGGCGGTACGACGCTGCAGGTGCTCCACACGCCGGGCCACGCGCCCGGCGCGGTGTGCCTGTACGCGCCGGACCTGGGCTGCGTCTTCACCGGCGACACCCTCTTCCACGGCGGTCCCGGCGCGACCGGCCGCTCCCACAGCGACCGGCCCACGCTCGAGACCTCCATCGAGACCCGCCTCCACCGGCTCCCGGCCGACACTATCGTCCACCCCGGCCACGGCCAGGACACGAGCATTGCCCTGGAGCGCGCGAACCGCGCCGCATCGATGATCCGCGCGCGCGCCGCCCGCCTTCCCGGCGAGGAGGTGACCCCCTAGCCACAACGTCCGCGAGCTTCCGAGCACACTCTCCGGACTGCCCACAGGGCCCCGCCGACAGGTGGGGCCCTGTGGGCGTTGTTCAGCTGGAGCCGGAACTCAGCAATCGATCCACTCAAGTCGACCGAGATCGCGACCAGCGTCCGAGAGGCCGGAAGACAGCGACACTTGCGCCGCCGCCCGACCAGGCTCCGGCCGGATGAGTTCGGGTCTGATTCCGCCGTAGCCGCCGGGATGCGGTGCGGCCGCCAGGGCACGGCTACGTGGACAGTGCGGTGGTTGGTGACGTGCGCGCGGCCCGCACGGCGGGGAGAGCACCGGCCACCGCTCCAACGACGACGGTGACGGTCACGCCGGCCGCAAGGACGAACGGCGGGATGGCGACGACCCAACCGTTTCCGCGGGCGACGACGGCGGTGATGAGCCAGCCGAGCACGGTTCCCGCGAGTCCACCGTAGGCTGCGAGCAGCATCGCCTCGACGAGGAACTGGGAGCGGATGTGCCGTCGGGTCGCGCCGAGCGAGCGGCGCATGCCGATCTCGCGGCGGCGCTCGAGGACCGAGATCACCATGGTGTTGGCCACACCGATGCCGCCGACGAGCAGTGCGATGGAGCCGACGCCGACGAGCAGTCCGGTGAACGCCTGGTCGACGGTGTTCTTGGCGGCGAGCGCATCCGATGGTCGGCTCACCTTCACCTCGTTCGGTGACTCCGGGTTGATGGTGCCCGGGAGGAGGTCGCGGACTTCAGCGACGCGTGCGTCGTCCGAGCGTTCGTAGATCGTCGTCGGCGATCCGTCGAAGCCGAAGAGCTCCTTCGCGATACCCGGCCCGACGAACGCGGCCGGGTCGAGCTCCGGTGCGAGCGGTGATGCCTCCAGAATCCCGACGACGGTGAACTGGTGGCCCCCGATCCAGACGTCGGAGCCGACATCGCGGATCCCGAGCTTCTGCGCGGCCCGCTCGCCGAGGACGACTGCTGGATAGCGTTCGGTCGCCGTGTTCAGCCAGGAGCCGCGGCGGAGCTTCGCGCTCGTGGCCTCGAGCAGCGAGTGCTCGCCGACGGCGACGGAGAGTCCCCCGGTCGCGCCGGGGTCGACGACTGGGCTGCGATACACGTTGACCTTGTCGAGGGTCGCGATCCAGCTCGCGGTCTCGATACCGTCGATGCGGCGAACTCGTCCGACCGCGTCGGGCGGCAGTTTCGAGTCCTCTCCGAGGAAGTCGGTGCCCGCCGTCGCGGTGAGCATGTTCGTGCCCAGGGAGTCGAGCTTCTCGCGGACCAGGGCCTGACTCGAGGTCGAGATTCCGATGACCGCGATCATCGCGGCGATCCCGACCGCGATCCCGAGTGCGGAGAGAGTGGCCCGCAGGGGGTGCGCCCGCAGACCGTGGCTGCCGAGGCCGAGGAGGTCGACGAAGCGGAGCCGTGAGTGCCGCTGGATAGTCGCCATCACGCGACCACCCGTGTCGGGTCCTGTCGGTCGTGTTCGATGCGTCCGTCGCGGATCGTGACCTGACGAGGCAGACGTTCGGCGAGCTCGACGTCGTGGGTGATGACGACGACGGTCGTCCCGTCGCGGTTGAGCTCGTGGAGGATCTCGACAACCGCTGCACCGGAGCGCGTGTCGAGGCTGCCGGTGGGTTCATCGGCGAGGAGCAGCGGCGGCTCCCCGACAACGGCGCGAGCAATGGCGACACGCTGTCGCTCACCGCCAGACAGCTCCCGGGGGCGATGGCGAAGCCGATGTCCGAGCCCGACGCGTTCGAGCGCAACCGCCGCGCGACGACGCCGCTCCGCGAGCGGCACTCCGGTGTACAGCAGGCCGGTGGCGACGTTGTCGATCGCGCTCACGCCATCGGCGAGATGGAACTGCTGGAACACGAACCCGATGGTGTAGGCCCGAAGCGCGGAGAGCTCGGCGTCGGTGAGCGTCGTGGTGTCCTCGCCGGCGATGCGGATCTCCCCGGCGCTCGCTCGGTCGAGGGTGCCCATGAGGTTCAGCATCGTGGACTTGCCCGAGCCGCTGGGTCCGACGATCGCGAGCATCTCGCCGCGATCGACGCGGAGGTCGACCTCGGCGAGCGCCACGGTCGGGGGGCTCCCGTAGGCGCGGGTCGCCCCGCGCAGCTCGATGATCGGCTCGTTCACCTGCCCACCACCACCCTGTCCCCCTCGGCGAGGTCGCCTCCGGTGACCTCGACCATCCCGTCGGCGAACAAGCCCAGCTCGACGCCGATCGTCCTGCTCTTCGTGCCGTCCAGGACCTCGACGGCGAATCCGCCACCGGGCGTGGCGAGCAGCGCGAGCACCGGGACCTGCAGGGCGTCCTCGCTCATCACTCGGGAGAGGTCGATGCTGACACTGACGTCGTTCAGGCCGTCCGCGACCGCAGGATGGTCCAAGGTGATCGTCAGTGGCAGCTTGAGCGTCTTCTCGCCGCTCGTCGGGTCATCCTGTTCGACGGGCGCGCCGACGCTGGCGATCCTGCCCTTCGCCTGCTTGCCGTTCGGCAGCACCACGGTCACCTTCGACCTGCGGGTCGCGATGGCGCTGAGGTCGGGATCCACGGAGACCGCGATCTCCTTGGTCGTGCCCGAGACGCCGAGGACGTCCGGGCCCGCCTCCGAGCCGACGGCGATCTTGCGCTCGGCCACTCGCACGTCGGTCGGCGAGAAGACGATGCGCCCGAGCTCGATCGAACCGGTCTCGTCAAGGCCGAGGGACTCCTGCCAGTCCTTGATCGCCGCGACGGTGCCGGTCCCGAACTCCTGGTCGGGCACGAGGTCGAAGAAGCCCAGGTCCTCGAGGTTGCGTTCGAGCTGGAGTACGTCGTCCCCGTCCTCCATGCCGGTCTCGAAGGACCGCCACATCGGCAGCTTGCCGCGGAACAGCAGCACCGGCCGGTCGTTGATCCGGAACAGCTCTCCGCCGGCCCCGACCACGGTGCCGATCCTGGGCAGACTGGTGATCGTGCCGTCGAGAATCGTGCCCACGTCGTGCGGCGCGCCGAATCGGAGCTTGCCGGTCGCGTGCACCAGTTCGATCAGGTCGCCCCGCACCACGTCCTCGCTGTCGACCTTCACATCCGTCCGGCTCTCGGCTGCGGCCGTCGGCCAGGTGAGGTACCCGACTCCCGCAGCCATTCCGATCAGCGCGGCCGCAGCCGCGCCGATCATGATGGGCCTGCGTCGCGACCGACCCCGCGCGGGCGACCCGGTCGCCCGTGGCTGGGGATCAACGGCCTCCCGCTCCGAATTCGCCCCCATCACTTCTGCCCGCCGTCGAGCATCCCGGCTTCCTTGCTGCAGCGGTCGACGTCCGCCGTGTCCCAGTCGGCCGGCATCGCCTGACCCATCGCGACGCCGCCGTTCGGGTCGATCTTCGGGTCGGGGTAGTCGTATCCGGCCTTGCGCATGCACTTCGCGAACGCGAGCATCTGCTCATTGATCTCCTCGACCGACGGCACGCTGGGGTCGGGCGGCGGGTTGCCGATCTTCTCGTAGCACGTGTCCGCAGCCTCATTGACTCCCTCGGCATCGGCGTTCGGCACGGCACTGTCGCTCAGGGTCGACAGGTCGAACCCCTTGTCCTTCATGCAGCCGTCGAACTTGTCGCTCCACTCCGCGTAGACCGCCGCGGGGTCACCGCTCTCGAGCCTGCCGCCGCCTGCCCCGGCACCGCCGTCGTCCCTGGAGCTCGCGGCTGAGCAACCGGCGAGTGCGGTGGTCACGGCCACGGTGGCGAGGAGAGTGGTCGCGAAGCCGCGGCGCTTCGTACGGATGGTGGTCATGTCCAGATCAGTCCTCTCGGTATGCCCGGTCGTGGGCGAGAGCAAGCCCACTCGATCCGCGGTTACAGGAAGGTAAGGAACAGCCTTGACGTTTCCTTGACCTGGCGGGTGTTTGACTTGGCTGTCGTCGACAGCGAAGGAGATGGGATGCGTGTGCTGGTTGTCGAGGACGAGGAGTACCTCGCCGAGGCCATCCGCGCCGGACTCGCCCTCGAGGCGATCGCAGCCGACGTCGTCGGTGATGGCGACGCGGCGCTGCTTGCGGTCGACGTGAACGACTACGACGCGATCGTGCTCGACCGGGACATCCCGGGCACCCACGGCGACGAGGTGTGCCGCCTTCTCACGAGACGCGAGGAGCGGCCCGCGATCCTCATGCTGACGGCGGCCGGGCGACTGCATGACAAGGTGGGGGGCTTCGAGCTCGGCGCCGACGACTACCTCGCGAAGCCGTTCGAGTTCCCCGAGCTCACAGCGCGGCTGCGTGCGCTCGGCCGGCGTCGATTCACCGCGCTCCCACCACAGCTGGCGCGAGCGGGGGTGACCCTCGATCCGTTTCGCAGGGAGGTCCATCGCGATGGACGGCAGGTCGCCCTCAGCCGCAAGGAGTTCGCGGTGCTGGAGGTGCTGCTGCGCGCCGACGGCGGGGTCGTCAGTGCCGAGACGCTGCTCGAGAAGGCGTGGGATGAGCACGCGAACCCGTTCACGAACACGGTCAAGGTCACCATCAGCACGTTGCGCCGCAAGCTCGGCGAGCCCTGGATGATCCGCACCATCCCGGGAGTCGGCTATGCGATCGACGGGTAAGTCGGACGACGTCCGGCTTGCGACGCCCCACCGGTACCGGCTGACCGTGCGCACCCGGCTCTCCCTGACCTATGCGGCACTGCTCACCGGTGCCGGGCTGATCATGCTCACGATCGTCTTCGTGTTCCTGGGACTGCTGCCGAACTACGAGTTCGCGCAGGCCCCGCTCACCCCGGCGTTCCCTCCCGGCGCCGAGATTCCGCCTGCCGACGAAGGTCAGCTGAATCCTGGTACCACCCCGGCTGCCGAGACCACCAACTCATTCGACGTGAGGTCGCGGGAGGACGTCCTGACCCTTCTGCTCATCGTCTCCGGCGGCGTCCTGACGCTGCTCGCTGTCGGGGGAACGTTGGCGGGATGGCTCGTGGCAGGGCGGATGCTCCGCCCGTTGCAGTACGTCGGCGCGGCGGCCCGTCAGGCCGCACGGGGACAGCTTGACCACCGCATCGTCCTCGCCGGCCCGCGCGACGAGATCACCGACCTCGCCGACACCTTCGACGAGATGCTCGCCGAGTTGGAGCGCTCGTTCGATTCATACCGGCGCTTCGCCGCGAATGCCGCTCATGAGCTGCGCACTCCTCTCGCCACGACCCGCGCGATGCTCGACGTCGCGCTCGCCTCGGCGCCCGGTGCGGATCGCCCCCTCCTCGCTCGCCTGCGCACCATGAACGAGCGCAACGTCGACACCGTCGAAGCGCTCCTCGACCTCTCCGAGATCGACGCCGTCATCACTCGGATGTACCTGGTCGACCTTCGCAGCGTTGTCGCAGACGCCATCGGCGAGATCACCGCGGAAGCGACCCAGGCCGACATCAGCATCGATTCCCAGCTCGCGCCCGCGACGGTCGAGGGGGACCACGCCCTTCTCCGCCAGCTCGCGCTGAACCTCCTCCAGAACTCGATCCGCCACAACACCCCCGGAGGTCGGGTGAGCGTGCGCATCTCCTCGAGCGGCGACGAAGCCGCGACGCTCGAGGTGGCCAACGGTGGCGACGCGATCCCCGCCGGTCTGGTTCAACGACTTACCGACCCGTTCTTCCGCGGTGCCGGTCGCACCAGCAGTAGCGCGTCGACGACCAGCCGCGGCCTTGGGCTGTCGATCGTCGCCGCCATCGCCAACCGCCATGGCGCCGAACTACGACTCACCGGGTTGCCAGAAGGCGGCCTCAAGGTACAGGTCTTCTTCCGCCCGAGTTCGGCGCAGCCGCATGGATGATCGCGGCCCACAGGGCCCCACGCCCTTGCCTGGAGGGTACGCGTGACCGCTCGGCCTGAGTGATGAGCGGCTGGCGCCGTGCAGACGAGATTCGTGGGCTGCCCAGCAGGAGCTGCCCGGTGAGACCCGGTCTGGTGGACACCTTGACGATCCACCACCACCGGCGAGGACCAGGCACTCGGCCGACCACGCGGACCCCAGCCCTCAAATCTCAGAAGGCCGGACCCAAGCTCTGGGACCGGCCTTCTGGTGATCTCGTGAGAGGTCACCCTGCGCGCCTGTAGGGATTCGAACCCCAAACCTTCTGATCCGTAGTCAGATGCTCTATCCGTTGAGCTACAGGCGCCCGTCGCTGTGCGACCGAATGAGAATAGCCGAGGCGACGCGCGGATGCCGAATCACCGACGCCACGAGCGGCGGCGCGGGTGTGGAAGCATGACGTCATGACCTCCTACGAGCCCGCGGACCGGGCCCTCTTCGAGGAGGAGGCGAGCGGTCTCTACGAGCAGGTGCTGGCGGAGGGCGGGCTGGCGGCGGACGACCCGCGGCTGGTCGAGGGGTCCGCCGTACGACGGGGGTTCGACCTGCTGGTCGAGCTGGGCCTGCTGCAGCTGGACGCGTCGCGGCAGACCTGGCGGCCGCTGGAGCCGAGCAACGCGCAGTCGCGGGTCGTGACGCCGCTCGGGAACGAGGGGGCGCGGCTGCTCGAGGAGTCGGCGCGGTGGGCGTCGGCGTTCGCACACCTGACCCAGAGCTGGCGCCGCTCGCCGGCGGCGAGCGAGTCGGGGCCCTTCCTCTACCTGCACGGCGAGGCGATCAACCCGTACCTCACGACGCTGGTCAGCGAGGCCCAGGAGGAGCTGCTGACCGCGCAGCCGCAGGCGACGCGCAGCGCGAAGACGGTGTCGGAGGCGACGGTGCGCGACGTCGAGGCACTCAAGCGCGGCCTCACGATGCGCACGCTCTACCAGCACAGCGCGCGGCGACACCCCGCGACGCACAAGTACGTCGCCACGGTCACCGAGCACGGCGCCGAGGTCCGCACCCTCGACGAGTTCTTCAACCGGATGATCGTCGTCGACCGCCGGGTCGCGCTGATCCCGGCCGCCGACAGCCTGGCGACCGCGGTCGTCGTACGCGAGCCGGCGATCGTGGCGTACCTGGTCGACGTCTTCGAGCGGGCGTTCGCGCGCGGGCGACCGTTCGCGAGCGCGGGCCAGAGCGTCACCAAGGAGATCGCGTCCGAGCAGCGCTCGATGACCATCCGGATGCTCATCGAGGGCCACGCCGACGCGGTCAGCGCGAAGCGGCTCGGCGTCAGCCCGCGCACGTACGCCGGCTACGTCGCCGAGCTCAAGGAGGAGTACGACGCCGAGACGCGCTTCCAGCTCGGCTACACCATGGGGACGTTGGGCATCGCCGGTCAGGACGACGACCTCACGTCGTCCTGATCGCACACCGCGACTGCGGCCCGTCAGCCCTTGGCGTGGTGGAAGACGCGCCAACCCCAGCCCGTGTCAGCCTCCGCAGCCGTGGGGAGGGAGATGATGCCGGCCGCGGTGATCAGTGCGGCGAGGCCGAAAGCGGTCTTGCGAGCGAGCTTCTTCATGAGCATTCCCCTCACTGGTGGGCGGCCGAGCCCCGTCCCTCCGGATCAACCCGAACCGCTGGCGCCTTCCCCATGGCGACGCCGCCAAACATCTTTCCTCACGGCTCCCGAATATGCGAGACCCCCGGCAGGGTCTGCCGGGGGTCTCGTCTGTGGCGGAGGCGGAGGGATTTGAACCCTCGATGGGCGATAAACCCAAACCGCATTAGCAGTGCGGCGCCATAGACCGGACTAGGCGACGCCTCCTCCACTGCGCCGATCCACGGATCGGCCAGCGTGCCAAGGCTACTAGGACCGCGCGCGCCTGTCCCAATCGGGCCCGCCCACTGACCCGACCCCGGAACCGACCGGCGAGCGGTCAGCCGGCGGCGCGCTGCAGGTGGGCGCGTACGTCGCGCGCGAAGTCGTCCTTGTCGGCGGCCACGAGCTGCACCGGGATGGTCGTGCTGCGCCCGTCGCGCAGCCGCAGCACGAGGCAGTCGATGCCCGAGGGAGCGGCGGCGACGGCGTCCTCGACCTCGGTCCAGCGGGCCTCGGTCGCGCCGGCCGCGCGCATCATCCGGACCTGGTAGCCCGCGTCGGTGAGCCGTACGACGACCAGCCGGGAGCGCAGCCACCAGGAGAGCCCGATCAGGCCGAGCACGCCCAGGCCGAGCACCAGCACCAGCAGGTCGGCGTTGAGGTCGGCGGCCGCCACGACGGCGGTGACGACGCACAGCAGGATCGCCAGCACGACCAGGTAGGCGCCGACGAAGCGCGCCATCACCGGCGGGGCGAGGCGGTAGTCGGTGACCGGGGTCGGCTGCGCACTGCTCATGGTCGGCATTGTCCCGGGCCGGTCACGGACCGGCCAAAGCGGCGGCGGCGCCCCCACTAGACTCGACCCGGTGCCCGGCCGACGCTTGCGTCGTAGCGGGCCCGGGAGGGGTGCCGGAGTGGCCGATCGGAACCGCCTTGAAAGCGGTCGTAGGGAGACCTACCGCGGGTTCGAATCCCGCTCCCTCTGCTGAGCAGTCAGGACGCGCAGGACCGCTCGACCTCGGCGACGCACCGGTCCTTGCCGGCGCCGCCGAGCGCCCGGTCCTTGCCGGCCTTGCCCTTGAGCACGTCGGCGCCCCGACCGCCGGTGAGCACGTTGGCTGCGGCCGAGCCGATGATCTTGTCGCGCAGGCGCCCGCCGATGACGTTCTCGACGTCGGTGCGGACGTCGTCGCCCTCCCCCTTCGCGCCGTCGTTGGCGAGGTCGTCGAGGCGGATGGCGAGGCGGGTGGTCCGGACGGCGTACGTCGCGACGTCGACCCCGGCGCCGCCCCCCAGGACATCGGCGCCGAGGCCTCCGTCGAGCACGTCGTCACCGCCACCGCCGAGGAGCACGTTGGCACTCCCGGACCCGGTGAGCCGGTCGGCGGCCTCGCCGCCGGTGACGTTCTCGACGTCCGCGGCGACCTGGTCGCCCTCGCCGGCCTCACCCTCATCGGCGACGCCGTCCAGGGTGACCGTGACCGGAGCGGTCCGGACGGCGTAGGTGATCGTGTCGGAGCCGGCTCCGCCCTCGACGACGTCCGCTCCGAGGCCACCGTCGATCACGTCGTCGCCGGCACCGCCGCGCAGCACGTTGACGGACCCGTTGCCGGTGAGCCGGTCCGCGGCCGCGCCTCCGGTGACGTTCTCGACCGACGACGCGACGTTGTCCGTCTCGCCCGCGGCGCCGTCGTTGTAGACCCCGTCGAGCGTGACCGTCACCGGCAGGGCGTGGTCCTCGTACGACACGGTGTCGTTGCCCACGCCGCCGTCGAACGTGTCCCGCGCGCCCCCACCGAGCAGCCTGTCGTCGCCGGCGTTGCCGATGAGCACGTTGACCGCGTCGGTCCCGACGAGCAGGTCGCTGCCGCTGCCGCCCTCGGCGCACTCGACATCGGCGCCGACGGTGTCGTTCTCACCGAGCTCGCCGCTGACGGCGCCGCTCCCCGCGCGAACCGTCACCGGGGCGACGCGGGTGTCGTACATGGCGCAGTCGATGCCGCCCACGTTGGAGCCGCCGAGCAGGGTGTCGGCTCCCGGGCCACCGTCGAGCTTGTCGGGTGCCTCGTTGCCCTCGAGGGTGTCGTCGCCGGGCCCGCCCTCGAGCCAGTTCTGCGCATTGCTGCCGCCGAGCTGGTCGGCGCCGGAGCCACCGATCAGGCGCTCCACCGTCGAGTCGACGCTGTCGCCCTCGCCCACCTCACCGGCCTGGCCGATGCTGCCGCCGATCCTGGCGATGACCGGGTTCACGCGAACGGCATAGGTAACCGTGTCCTGACCCGCCTGACCCTCCATGTCGTCGGCGCCGAGGCCGCCGTCGATCAAGTCGTTGCCGTCACCGCCCTGGAGGGTGTTCGGGCCGCCGTCGCCCAGCAGCACGTCGGCGAACGGCGAGCCGGCGACGTTCTCGACGTCCGCCTTGATGTCGTCGTTCTCGCCCGGCGCACCGTCGGTCGCGGCACCGCCCGGCTGGGCGGTGACGCCCGCGACAGCGGTGCCGTACCCGACCGTGTCGACGCCTGAGCCCCCAGAGACGATGTCGCTCCCGGTGCCCGTCGTGAACCCGTCGGTCCCCGCGCCGCCGTCGTACTTCCCCGGCACCGCCAGCCCGGTGACCGCGACGTTGTCGGCGCCGCCGGCCAGGGTGGCCGAGATGCTCGTGAAGCCACCGCCGACCGAGCAGACCACGATCGACGGGAAGCCTCCGGCAGCGCACCCCGGACCCGGCGTCGGGTTGACCGCGATGTCGCGCACGGCGATCGAGGAACCGCTCGGAGCGATCGTGACGACGTTGTTGACGTCGTAGTCATCGAGCAGCACCAGCTGCGATCCGACCACGCTCACCGTCAGACCACCGGCGGCGTGGGCCGGGGCAGCCAGGCCGACCACGGCGGCGGAGGGGAGGACGGCCACGGCAGCGGACAGGGCGACTCGGAGCAGCTTCATCAGGACCTCACGTGAATTACAGAGCAAGTGCTCGGTAATTGTGCACGAGGAAGCCCCGCCCGGCAACAGGGCAGGTTCGGCGAGGGGTCAGACGGCCGGTGGACCGGCCCGCAGGATGCCGCGGACGGCGTGCTCCACGGCGTACGACGCCAGCGGGTCCGAGGGGCGACGGGAGGTGATCAGCAGGCGGACCGGGATGTCGTCGATGCAGTACCGCACCAGTCGGGTCGCGGCGTCGTCCGTGCGGCCCCAGAGCCGCTCGGTCAGCTCGGTGACCAGGGCGGCGACCGCGACGCGGTGCGCCATCAGCTCCTCGACGACGGTGTCGGGGACCGGCCCGGACGCCAGCTCGGAGGCGCGGGTGGCGAGCAGCACGAGCGCGGAGTCGGCGGTGGTCGCGGCGTACGTCGCCGGCGTGAGGGCCGCCGCGACCACGACGTCCTCGGCCGATCCGGTGCGGGCGGCGGCCACGACCCGCTGCCGCTGGACCGTCAGGTAGGCCGCGATCTCGCGTGCGAAGGCCCGCGCCAGCAGGTGGTTGCGGGACTCGAAGTGGTGGTAGATCGCGCCGTTCGAGACCCCCGCCCGGGCACTGACCGCGCGGATCGTCACCGCCCCGATCCCGTCGGTCACCCAGATCGCGCGCACGTGGTCGAGGAGGACGTCGAGGTCCAGCTCCCGGGGTCGGGCCATGTCAGTGCCCGCTCACAGGAGCGGCGCGAACCGGCTCGGCTCGGGGCGTACGGCGGCCGCCTGCTCCGCCACCCGGCTGCGACGACCGCGGTTGCCGGTCAGCGCGAGGTCGAGGCGGATCAGGAACCAGCCGAGCACCAGGCCGACGGCCAGGCCGTAGACGACCGACAGCGCAGCCTCGCTGACCGAGACCGCCGGGTTGGCGAGGGCGGTGGCGGTGGGCGAGGTGGCGGCGACGCCGAACGCGCAGACCCACCAGCCCTGGCGGCGACGGGCGCGCATGTGGCAGCCGTAGGCGAGGGCGGGTACGCCGAGCACGGTCGCGACGGGGCGCGGGAACGCACCGAGGTGGTCCCGGCTCCAGGCCACCCACTCGAGCAACTGGTCGACGAGCCCGGTGGAGCCGTAGCGGCGCAGCATCTCGGCGTACAGCAGGGTCACGGCGAGCACGACGACGCCGATCGCGACGATGATCAGCCCGCGTCGGCCCAGGCCGTGGAAGCCGGCGCCCAGGCGGTGGACCAGCACGATCGCGCCGAGGAAGGCGAGTCCGAGACCGACGTACTCGAAGCGCTCCTTCTGGATCGCCGGCTCGAAGCCGACCGTGGCCATCGCGCCGATCCCGGCGACGACCAGGCCGACCACGCACTCGCGGGCGGCGGTGGCGATGCCGGCCGCAGGCACGGTGATCATCACGCCGAGCACCGCGGCGACCGCGGAGGTGCCGACCGCGGCGCCGGTGAGCAGCAGGTCCTGGTCGGTGAGCACCGCGGTCAGCCCGCAGGCGAGCGCGAGCGGTGCGAAGACGAACGGGCGGCCGCCGGTGCGCGCGGCCAGGCCCCAGGCGAAGGCGGTCGCGACCGCGATCGAGCCGGCCGTGCCGAGCCAGTCGGGCCCGACCGGCACCATTGCGCAGACCAGCGCGGCAGTGCTCGCCGCGATCACGACCAACCAGATCGTCAGCGGCCAGCGCGACGCCCCGAACTCACCGATGCGCTGCTCGAGCGGGACACGGGAGGGGGCACGGGACACGGAGGTGGAGCCTACATTCGCCTGTTGAGGAGGGACGGATTGACGCGACGGGCTTCCTCCAGCACCGTGCGCTCGATCACGGCGCGGACCACCTCCGGCTGCTCCGGGGAGCCCGGTCCGGCCTCGGCCAGCACCTCGCCGTACGGGTCGACGACGAGCGAGTGGCCGCAGTAGCGGCCGGCGGGCTGGCCGACGGCGGCGACGTACGCCGTGTTCTCGATCGCACGAGCGGTCACCAGGGTGCGCCAGTGATGGACCTTGCGCGGGCCAGCGACCCAGGCCGCGGGGAGCACGATCAGCTCGGCGCCGCGGTCGACCAGCGCTCGGGCGAGCTCGGGGAAGCGCAGGTCGTAGCAGGTCATCAGCCCGACCTTCCAGCCGTGCAGGTCGACGACGACCGGCTCGAGCGGCCCGGCCGAGAGTCGGTCCGACTCGCGATAGCCGAAGGAGTCGTAGAGGTGCACCTTGCGGTACGACGCCGTCGCCTCGCCGCGCACGAGCAGGGTGTTCCACGGCCGGTCGGGGTCGGGGCCCTGCTCGAACATGCCGGCCACCAGCGTGGTGCCGTGGGCGGCCGCGGTGTCGGTGAGGACGGTGCCGAAGGGTCCGTCGACGGGTTCGGCGTACGGGCTGACGTCGGAGCCGGCCTCGCCGAAGTCGCGGGCGAAGGCCTCGGGGAAGATCACGAGGTCGGCGTCGCCGGCGTGCTCGGCGGCCAGCTTCGAGACGGCGTCGCGGTTGGCCGCGGGGTCGAGCGCCGACGCGGCCTGCACCAGCGCGAGGCGGAGCGAGGGGGCTGTGGGGCTGCTCACGGTGCCAGCCTAGGAGTCCTTTGGGAGGATCGGCAGGTGGTGATCGAGCTCGGACTGACCGGATTCGCGGCGATCGTGCTGGCCGGCGGGCAGGGCTCGCGGCTCGGCGGCGTCGACAAGGCGTCGATCGAGGTGGACGGCCGCCCGCTGCTGGAGCACGCGCTGGACGCTGTCATCGACGCGAGCGAGGTGGTCGTGGTCGGGCACCAGGTACCCACCGACCGGCCGGTGACCTTCGTGCGCGAGGAGCCGCGGTTCGGCGGACCCGCCGCCGGGCTGCTGACCGGGCGCGACGTGCTGCTGCGCTCGTTCCCGACGATCGCGGTGCTCGCGGTCGACATGCCGCGGCTCGCGCCGGGCACCTTCCGCCGGCTGCAGGAGGCTGCCGTGGGCCACGAGGGCGCGGTGCTCGCCGACGCGGACGGTCGCCGACAGTTGGCGTTCGTCGTGGAGACGGCCCGGCTGGACGCCGTACGCCCGGACCACGAGGGTCAGCACGGCCTGTCGATCCGGGCCTTGCTCGAGCCGCTCGACCTGGTCGAGGTCGCACCGCTGGGCGACGAGGCGCGGGACATCGACACCTGGAGCGACCTGCGCGACATCGCCGGCGACTCCTGAGCCTACTGATCTGGAGTGGTCCCGGAGTGGCCCGAAAACCTTGCACCTGCGGGGTCCTCGGGTGATTCTGGACGGGTGAACCTCCACGACTGGATCGATGAGTTGTGCGACGCCCTCGACATCGAGGCCGAGGCCGACGAGGGCCTGCTGGGCGACCTCGCCGGGATCGCGGTCGAGAACGTCCACCCGGCCGCGGGGCTGGTGACCGCCTTCCTGCTGGGGTTCGCCGCGGGTGAGCAGGGTGCCGACCCGGACGCCGTCGAACGGCTCGCCGCGAAGGCACAGGCGCTCGCCGAGTCGTGGGACCGGCCCGCCGGTGCGGCCGACGAGGAGGACGAGGACGTCGACATCGAGGAGCTCGCCGACGCCGACTACTCGGACGAGGACTCGCTCGTATAGGCAAGACTGCACCCATGCGTGCCGTCACCCAGTCCGCTCCGGGCGGGCCCGAGACTCTCGTCGTCACCGAGCTGCCCGACCCGGTCCCCGGACCCGGCGAGGTCCTCCTCGACGTGGCCGCGACCGCGGTCAACCGGGCCGACCTGCTGCAGCGGCAGGGCTTCTACCCGCCGCCGCCCGGCGCCTCGGACGTGATCGGTCTCGAGTGCAGCGGCACCGTCACCGCCCTCGGCGAGGGCGTGACGGAGTGGGCGGTGGGCGACCAGGTGTGCGCGCTGCTGGCCGGCGGCGGCTACGCGAGCCGGGTCGTCGTACCGGCGGGGCAGCTGATGCCCGTGCCCGAGGGCGTCGACCTGGTCAATGCCGCAGCGCTGCCCGAGGTGGCGTGCACCGTGTGGTCGAACGTGTTCATGATCGCCGGGCTGCGCCCCGGGGACGTCTTCCTCGTGCACGGCGGTGGCGGCGGGATCGGCACCTTCGCGATCCAGCTGGCCGCCGCGTCGGGTGCGCGGGTGTTCACCACCGCGGGCAGCGCGGAGAAGCTCGAGCGGTGCCGCGAGCTCGGCGCCGAGGTGACGATCAACTACCGCGACGAGGACTTCGTCGAGGTCGTGCGGGCCGCGACCGACGGCGCGGGCGCGGACGTCGTGCTCGACAACATGGGCGCGAAGTACCTCGCCCGCAACGTCGACGTGCTCGCCGACGAGGGCCGCCTGGTCGTCATCGGCATGCAGGGCGGCACCAGGGCCGAGCTGGACCTCGGCCGCCTGCTGTCGAAGCGCGGCGCGGTGATCGCGACCGCCCTCCGGTCCCGTCCGGTCGAGGGGAAGGCCCGGATCTGCGCGTCGGTCGTCGAGCACGTGTGGCCGCTCGTGGCTGACGGGACGATCCAGCCGATCGTCTCCGCCGTGCTCCCCCTCGACGACGTTGCCGAGGCGCACCGGATGATCGAGTCCGGCGACGCCGTCGGCAAGGTCCTGCTCACCCCCTGACCAGATCGGCGATCAGTCGGTCCTTCTGTCATCGAGGCACAGGATGTTGTCCTCGCTGTCCTTGAACCACGCAGCGTGGCCCATGTCGCCCATCGCGGCGACGTCGCCGTCCCAGGTAGTGCCGGGCAGGTCGTAGTGCTCGAACGTCAGGCCCCGGTTCTTGAGCTCCTCGACCACGGGACGTACGTCGGCGACGTGCAGCTGGGCGATGGTGTGGCCCGCCTGGCCGGCGTACTGCGTCTCGTAGAGGAAGAAGTCCGTCCCGCCCGTCCGGTAGATCAGCCCGCCCGGGTTCTCCTCGACCGGCTCGAGGCCGAGGGTGTCGGCGTAGAACTTCCGGGCGCGGGCGAGGTCGCCGGCCGGGATGTTCGCGGTGACCTGGCAGTCCTCCAGCAGCATCGGACGGGTCCCGTCAGGCGCTCTGGAAGTGCGGCCTGTGGAGGTCGTGGAAGGTCGCGCCCTGCATCGCGTACTCCAGCTCCCGGCGTACGTCGTCCGGCGGCTCCATCCGCTCGCCCTCGCGGGCCGCGGCCTCGGTCGTGAACGCGACGGTCTCGACGAAGGAGCCGTCGGCCTCGATCGCGAGGGTGCCGCCGAGAATCTCCGGCCGCATCTCGTGCAGCGTCTCGGTGTCGGCCATCATCGCCTTGAGCCGGCTGGGGTCGTCGACCTTGCCGCGGATGATCTGGACGAAGCCGGCGTCGTCGGAGCCGCCGTCCATGAACAACGTGACGTCGTCGCAGTCGTGGAACTCGGCGGGGCCGTCCATGAGGGCCATGAACCGCTCGGCCCACGCGCTCTGCTCGGCCCGTGCGGAGTTGGCCATCGCCTCCTCGCGGGAGGCGAACCGGACCACGGCCATCAGCTGGTCGTCGTCGGTGAAGCCGTAGGTGCCGCCCAGCCAGCCCGTCGCACCGGGTGACAGGTCCCTGCGCCACTCGTCGAGCATTGCGTCGGCCTCGTCCTGCCGGGTGCAGGCGGCCTGGATCATCTGGATGAACATGTGCTGCTCCTCGGTCGTCGGATAGGACGTGGTTGTCCACAGGACCGGTCGAGGCCGCTCACACCGGGCCCCAACCGGGCCCATCGGCAACCTACGCCGGAGCGGTACTCACGGCATCGCCCAACGAGGGGATGAGTGGAGGATCCGCTCGGGCGGATCCTCTAAGTTGGGGGCATGAGCGAGAACGCCTCCGGGAGCGAAGAGCAGATCGTCGTCATCGGTCCGGACGGGCAGCCGATCGGCACCGTCCCCGCGTCGGTGGTCGAGCAGGCCTCGTCGGCTCACGGGGACGACGGGGACGACGGGGACGACGACGGCGAGCGTGCGCTGACCGACCTGGTCGAGCAGCCCGCGAAGGTGATGCGGATCGGCAGCATGATCCGCCAGCTCCTCGAGGAGGTGAAGGCGGCTCCGCTCGACGAGGCGAGCCGCAGCCGCCTCGCGGCCATCCACCGCTCGTCGATCGCCGAGCTCGAGCAGGGCCTGGCCCCCGAGCTGGTGGAGGAGCTCGAGCGGCTCTCCCTGCCGTTCTCCGAGGACGTCACCCCGTCCGAGGCCGAGCTGCGGATCGCCCAGGCCCAGCTGGTCGGCTGGCTCGAGGGGCTCTTCCACGGCATCCAGACCGCGATCTACGCCCAGCAGATGGCGGCTCGCGCCCAGTTCGAGCAGATCCGTCGGGCGCTGCCACCGGGCATGAGCCTCGGCGGTCCGGGCGCTCCCGGTGGCGGTCACCCCGACGAGCACGCGGCACCCGAGCGGGCCGGCGGCGACCCGTCCTCCTCGAGTGGGCTGTACCTCTAGGTCTGGGCTCAGGCGCGGGGCCGGCGGCCCAGCCGCGAGACGAGCAGCAGCCCGAGCAGGCCGATCAGGCTGATCGCGCCACCCGAGGCGAGCACCCGGCTGATCTGGGGCGGGTCGCCGAGCGGGTCGGCGGGCGGGTGGAAGCTCACCGGCTCCGGGGTCGGTTCCGGAGCCGGCGGGGGCTCGACGGAGGCGAGGTACTGCTTGAGCATCGCCTTGACCTTCGGGGTCAGGCCCTTGGGCAGCAGCACCGCGCCGCCGCAGGGGTCGGCGACGATGCCGTCGACGGTGTCCTTGGTGAAGAAGAGGTACGACGCCCCCTGGGTCACCCCTGGCTGCGCGCCGACCGGCCAGTCGACGGTGACCGCGGCCTGCTGACCCTTGGGCACGTCGCCCAGCCAGGAGTGCTCGACCGTGACGCCGTAGCCGACCCGGCCGGAGCCGGTCACCGGCGCGGCGGCGTCGACCCGGCCGACGAAGACGTCGTCGGCCGCGGCGGCACGCTGGTCGACGGCCGCCTCGTTCGTGATGTCGATGGGAGCGCAGTCGGCCGGGAGCCCGCCGGACGCGCCCTCGACGCTCCCGACGGCAGCACCCGGCAGCGCGACCAGCGCCACCGGCACCGCCAGCAGGGCAGCGCGGAGCAGACGGGGGGACCTCACAGGCCCATCCCACCAGATCCGGCGACGGGGAACCAGCGGCCGATCTCGACAGCGGCGCCGTCGTCGTCGACGGAGTCGGTGACCGCGTCGGCGATCTCCTTCACCTCGTCGACGGACTGGCCCATGGCCACACCGCGCCCGGCCCACTGCAGCATCTCGATGTCGTTGCGCCCGTCACCGATGGCGAGCACGTCGGTGCGGTCGATGCCGAGCTGCTGGGCGACGTACTCGAGACCGGAGGCCTTGGAGATCCCGACCGGGGCGAGGTCGAGCCACGCGGTCCAGCCGACGACGTAGTCGGTGCCCTGCAGCCCGAGGTTGGCGGCGAGGGCCACGAAGTCCTCGGCGGTCGCCTTCGGGTCGCGGATGATCACGCGGCTGACCGGCTGGGCGACCATGTCGTCGACGTCGGCGATGATCGTCGTACCGCCGAGCTCGCCGTCGGGGAACGGGCCGGACACGCGGTAGCCGACCCCGCGCTCCTCGACCGCGACCAGCGCCTCGGGGTGCTGGGCCAGGACGGCGGCGACGGCGGGGCGGGCGTCGAAGGTCACCTCGTGGACGACCTCCGCGGGCGGGTAGCGCAGCACGACGGCGCCGTTGGCGGCGATGATCCAGAGCCGCTCACCGTGGCCGTGCAGGTCGAGCTTGTCGGCGACGACGGTCATGTTGTGGGGCGCGCGCCCCGAGGACAGCACGACGTGCGCGCCGGAGTCGAGGACCCGCTGGACGGCGTCGTGCACCGCCGGCGTGACCTCCTCATGGCTCATGCCGAGCCCCGCCACCCACTTGAGCAGGGTGCCGTCGATGTCGAGCGCGACGAGGCGGGGCTGCCAGTCGCTCATCGTGCGACGGGCTCCAGGACCTCGAGGCCGCCCATGAACGGCTGCAGCGCCTTCGGGACCCGGACCGAGCCGTCGGCCTGCTGGTGGGTCTCGAGGACGGCGACGATCGCGCGGGTGATCGCGGTCAGGGTGCCGTTGAGGGTGGCGACCGGGCCGGTCCGGTCACCGAACCGGCCACGGGTGTCAAGGCGGCGGGTCTGGAAGTCGGTGCAGTTGGAGGTCGAGGTGAGCTCGCGGTACTTGCCCTGGGTGGGGATCCACGCCTCGCAGTCGAACTTCCGGATCGCGCTGCCGCCGAGGTCGCCAGCCGCGATGTCGACGACCTGGTAGGCGAGCTCGAGCTTGTCGAGGAACTCCTTCTCCCACGCGAGCAGGCGCTGGTGCTCCGCCTCGGCGTCCTCGAGCGTGGTGTAGACGAACATCTCCACCTTGTCGAACCAGTGGACCCGGATGATCCCCTTGGTGTCCTTGCCATGAGAGCCGGCCTCCTTGCGGAAGCACGGGCTGAAGCTGGCGTAGCGGCGCGGCAGGCTGTCGGCGTCGAGGATCTCCCTGGAGTGGTACGCCGCCATCGGCACCTCGGAGGTGCCGACGAGGTAGAGGTCCTCGCCCTCGATCCGGTAGATGTCCTCGCCGCCGCCCTGGTCGAGGTAGCCGGTGCCCTCCATCGCCTCCGTGCGCACCAGCGACGGCGCGATCACCTGGGTGAAGCCGGCGTTGCGGGCCTGCTCCATCGCGAGGTTGACCAGCGCCAGCTCGAGCTGGGCACCCACGCCGGTGAGGAAGTAGAAGCGGCTGCCGCTGACCTTGGCGCCGCGCTCGAGGTCGATCGCGCCGAGCATCCGACCGAGCTCGATGTGGTCGCGCGGCTCGAAGCCCTCCTTCTCGAAGTCGCGGGGCGTGCCCACGGTCTCGAGGACCACGAAGTCGTCCTCGCCACCGGTCGGGGTCTGGTCCGCGACGACGTTGGGGATCGCCTTGAGCGCGGTGGTCCACGCCTCGTCGGCGGTCGTCTGCGCGGCTTCCAGGTCCTTGACCTCGGCCGCGAGCTGCTTCACCTGCGCGAGCAGCGCCTGCTTCTCGTCACCCTGCGCCTGCGCGACCTGCTTGCCGAAGGTCTTCTGCGCGGCGCGCTTCTCCTCGAACGCGGCGATCGCGGCGCGGCGTACGGCGTCGGCCTCCAGCGCCCGGTCGACCACGTCGGGAGACGCCCCGCGCTTGGCCTGCGAGGCGCGGATGCGGTCGGGCTCGTCGCGGAGGATGCGGGGGTCGATCATGCGGCTCAGGCTATCCGTCGGGTCCGACTCGCGCGGAATGCAGGGATACCCGCTTCAGCGGGTATCCCTGCACTTCCTGACGGTTGCAATGGGCAGGAAGCGCAAGGACACGTCAAGAAGGTCGTAGGAATACCCGCTGAAGCGGGTACTCCTGCAACCGGCTCAGTACAACGCGATGGGCTCGGGGGCGGGGAAGAGGGCGTCGAGCTCGGCGAGGTCCTCGACGGTGGGCACCCACTGGTCCGCCTGGGCGTTGGCGGCGACCTGCTCGGGCGAGGTGGCCCCGGCGATCACGGACGCGACGGGCGACTGCGCGAGGAGCCAGCCGATGGCGACGGTGACCTCGGAGATCCCGCGCTCCCGGGCGAAGTCGGAGTAGGCCTTGAGCGTCGGGGACACGGCGTCCTCGAGCAGGTGCTGGCGGGTGTGTGAGAGGCGGGAGCCCTCGGGGGCGTTGCCCGATGCGTACTTGCCGGTGAGCAGGCCGTTGGCGAGCGGGAAGTACGGCAGCACGCCGACGCCGAAGGCGCGGGACGCGGGCAGCACCTCGAGCTCGGCGCGGCGGTCGGTGAGGTTGTAGTGGTTCTGGGCGGAGACGAACCGCTCGACGCCGAGCTCGCGGGCGACGTACTCGGCCTGCGCGATCTGCCAGCCCGCCCGGTTGGAGTGGCCGAGGTAACGCACCTTCCCGGCCCGCACGAGGTCGTCGAGGGCGGACATCGTCTCCTCGATCGGGGTGCTCGGGTCGGGCGTGTGGAACTGGAAGAGGTCGATCCAGTCGGTACCGAGGCGGCGCAGCGAGGCCTCGACGGCGGTGCGGATGTAACGACGCGAGCCGCGGGCCCCGAAGTCGGGACCGTTGGCGCCGCGCATGTCCATGCCGAACTTCGTGGCGACGACCACGTCGGCCCGGCGGGAGCCCAGCGCGGCACCGAGCCGCTCCTCGGACAGGCCCGGCGTGGCGCCGTACACGTCGGCGACGTCGAAGAAGGTGATCCCCGCGTCGAGGGCGGCGCGGATCACGCGGTCGGTGCCCTCCTGCGACTCCGTGGCTGCGCCGGGACGGCCGAGGTTGTTGCAGCCGAGGCCGACGCGGGACACGACGAGGCCCGAGCGGCCGAGGGTCACGGAAGAGGGGGCGGTCATGCCCCGACGTTATCCTCCGGGGGTGCTCGACCGACCCCGCCGGACCCCTCTCCTGGCCTCGCTGATCCTGCTCGCCCTGTTCGCGGGGGTGGCCGGAGCCGTCGCCGCCGACTGGTCGTGGGTGATGGATCTCGACAGCCACGGCGAGTCGGCCCGCACGTGGGCCGGCGACCAGGGCTGGCTGGAGCACCCGCTGCGGATCATCGAGATCGTCTTCGGGACTGCCTGCATGACCGCGATCACCGCGGTGCTGGCCGTCGCCCTGTTCGTGAAGGGGCACCGGCGGGCCGGGATCCTGGTCGCAGCCGTGATGGCGGCCACCGCGCTGGCGACGTACGGCGCCAAGGTGTTCGTCGGGCGCGGCCGGCCCGTGTGGCAGGACCCCGAGTACTTCCTGCACTCCAACGCCTTCCCGTCGGGCCACACCTCCGCGGCCGCCGCGTTCGCCGGCCTGGTCGTGCTCCTGGCCATCATGCTCGTACGGCGACCGGGCATCCGCCGCCTGCTCTCGACCCTCGCGGTCCTGGTGTGGGTGCTGGTCGCCGCCGACCGGATCCTGCTCGGGCGGCACTACCCGAGCGATGTCGTCGGCGGCACCCTGCTCGGCATCGGCGTGCTCCTCCTCGGCGTGGCGCTCTACAACCCGCTCCCCCGCAGCCACGCGCTCAAGGCCGAGCCGCTGCCCGAGCCGTTCCCGTCGGCGCGCAAGCTGGCGGTGGTCCTCAACCCGATCAAGGTCGAGTCGGTCGAGCAGTTCCAGACCCTGGTGACCCAGATGGCGATCGAGTCGGGGTGGAACGAGCCGCGCTGGTACCTCACCACCGTCGAGGACTCCGGGACCGGCCAGGCCGAGCAGGCCGCCGTCGAGGGTGCCGACCTGGTCATCGTGTGCGGCGGCGACGGCACCGTGCGCGAGGTGTGCGCCGAGCTCGCCGGCACCGGCATCCCGGTGGGCGTCGTCCCCGCGGGCACGGGCAACCTGCTCGCCCGCAACCTGGAGATCCCGCTCTTCATCCGGGCGGCCATCGACATCGCGCTCACCGGCCAGGACCGGGCCATCGACATGGTCGAGGTCGACGGCGACGGCCTGGAGCGCACCCACTTCATGGTGATGGCCGGCATGGGCTTCGACGCCGCGATCATGGAGGGCGTCAACGAGGACCTCAAGAAGAAGGTCGGCTGGCTCGCCTACGTCCTCTCCGGCCTCAAGGGCCTGATGTTCCCGGCGATGAAGCTCGAGATCTCGGTCGACGACATGCCGTTCACCAAGCACCGCGCCCGCACCTGCGTGATCGGCAACGTCGGCAGCCTGCAGGGCGGGATGAACCTGCTCCCGGACGCCGCCATCGACGACGGCCAGCTCGACGTGGTGCTGCTCTACCCGCGCCGCTTCCTCAGCTGGATCCCGCTGCTGCTGCGCGTCGTGACCCGCCGCGAGCGCAACGCCGGCGAGTCGGTCGCGCGGATGACCGGCCGCAAGGTCGTCGTACGCGCGTCCGGCGAGGTGCCGCGCCAGCTCGACGGCGACACCATCGGCCTGGGCTCGGAGCTGCGGATGGAATGCATCCACGGCCGGGTGCTGGTGCGGGTACCGCGGACTGTGTAGGACGTTTCAACTACCGGATTCGTCGTCAGATCGGTCCGACCGCGACCAATTCGGTAGTTGAACCGCCCTCACCCGGAGCGCCGACGTCAGCTGCGCGCGAGCCGCGCGTGCGCGACCGCCTCGGACTCCTCGGGCGAGAGCTCCTGGTCGCTGCTCCAGCCGGCGACCGACTTGGCGTACGTGCGCGCCTCGTTGCGGCCGCGGATCGAGGTGAGGACGACGCCGTCGCCGGCGTCGTCGAGCAGCGCGAGCGACCAGGACAGCCGGCCGCCCATCTCGTCGAAGGCGTCGTAGCGAACGACGGCCAGGTGGCGCAGCGCCCCGACCGCCTCGGCCCGCAGCGCGGCGACCTCGCGGCGCAGTCCGGCAGCGTCGGCGGGGAGGTCGTCGGCGTCCGTCGTACGGCCGGCCCGTCCGTTGCGCAGCGCCACGGCGAGGGCGGCGACAGCCACGAGGAGGGCGAGGAGCGCGAGGACGACGGCCATGGGGCGACCGTAGTCGGCGAGACTGCGCGGCAGGTGGCCACGCGCCGCCACTACCCTTGCCGCATGGTCCGTATCGCGTACCAGGGGGAACCCGGCGCCAACTCGCACATCGTGTGCAAGCAGCACTACCCGGACGCCGAGGCGGTCGCGTGCGCCTCCTTCGAGGACGTCTTCGCGGCCGTGGCCAGCGGTGACTGCGACCTCGCGCTGATCCCGATCGACAACTCGATCGCCGGCCGGGTGGCCGACATCCACCACTTCCTGCCCGACTCGGGGCTGCACATCATCGCCGAGCACTTCCTGCGCATCCAGTTCCACCTGATGGTGGTGCCGGGGGCGTCCGCCGAGACGCTGCGGACCGTGCACAGCCACGTCCACGCGCTGGGCCAGTGCCGCAAAGTGATCCGCGAGCTCGGACTGACGCCGATCATCTCCGGCGACACCGCCGGCGCCGCCCGCGAGATCGCCGAGGCAGGCGACCCGACCCAGGCTGCCATCGCACCGCCGCTCGCAGCGGAGATCTACGGCCTCGAGATCCTGCGCAAGGACGTCGAGGACGAGGACCACAACACGACCCGGTTCGTGCTGCTCTCCCCCGAGTACGTCATGGCACCGCAGGGCAACGGTCCGGTGGTCACCAGCTTCGTGTTCAACGTCCGCAACCTGCCCTCGGCGCTCTACAAGGCGCTCGGCGGGTTCGCGACCAACGGCATCAACATGACCAAGCTCGAGAGCTACATGGTCGGCGGCGAGTTCGCGGCCACCCAGTTCCTCGCCGAGGTCGACGGGCACCCCGACGACCCGGGCCTCAAGCGGGCCCTGGAGGAGCTGACCTTCTTCACCACCGACATCAAGGTGCTCGGGGTCTACCCGGCCGACCCGTTCCGGGGCTGACCGGGCCGCGATCCGTCGTACGCCGGGATAACGCAAGTGTCCCGGACACGTTGTGACAGGTGTCTCCCGCACCGGCGTCGGGCGCACTAGGGTCGGCGGTGACAGTCGGGGAGAGAAGGTGAGCCCGGCGCGCTGCGTCGGGTACAGCGAAAGGGTCAGCATGGCAACGTTCTTCGAGCACTTCTCGCCTCAGGAGATCGCGCGGATCAGCGCGACTGGACGGCGGGTGAAGCTCCCCGAGGGCTGGTCGCCGATCTGGGAGGACACCCCGGCCGACAAGGCGTACGTCATCCTCGACGGCACCGTCTCCGTGCGCCGCGACGGCACCGAGATCGCCCAGCTCGGCGCCGGTGACATCGTCGGCGAGGCCGCGATCGTCGGCCAGAAGCTGCGCAACGCCACGATCGTGGCGCTCACGCCGCTCGACACCATCCACCTCACCGACGACACCCTGCGCGAGCTCGACGCCGAGTGGCCCGCGTTCCACCAGGCTCTCGTCGACGTCGCCCAGGCGCGCCTCGGCGACGCCTGACCGAGGTTCGATGACCACGGCTGACGGCCCCGCTTCCTCGGACGGCGGGGTCGTCGGCGCGCTCGAGGAGCACCTCCTCGGCGAGACGCCCTGGCTCACCCAGGAGCAGGTGGCCGAGCGGGCCGGCGTACCCCTGGCGACGGCCAACGAGCTGTGGCACCTGTTGGGCTTCGCCCACGTGCCCGACGACGAGGCGGCCTTCACCACCGCCGACGTCCGGGCGCTGCAGCTGACCAACGACCTGATCCGGCTCGGGATCCTCAGCCAGGAGCGGCAGGACGGCCTGGTCCGCACCTGGGGGCGCAGCTTCGCCCGGCTCGCCGACTGGCAGGTCGCCCTGCTGGCCTCGGTCGCCGGCGAGCTCGGCGCCGACCCCACCGAGGGACTGCTCGCGATCTCCGACGAGGCGCTGCCGCGGGTCGAGGAGCTGCAGAGCTACGTGTGGCGCCGCCACCTGCTCAGCGCCAGCGCCCGGCTGCTGGCCGAGCAGACGTCCGGCCCGACCGCGACGCTCGCCGTGTGCTTCGTCGACATCGTCGGCTACACGTCCCGCTCGCGCACGCTCAGCGACCGCGAGCTGGTGACCTGGCTGGAGTCCTTCGAGTCCACCGTGCTGGGGCTGACCGTCGACCGCGGCGGCCGGATCATCAAGAACATCGGCGACGAGCTCCTCATCGTCGCCGACTCACCCGAGGCGATGGCCGACATCGCGCTCGAGCTGACCCGCCGTGGCGCCGAACCCGAGGACCCGTTCCCGGCGGTCCGGGCCGGCATCGCGTACGGCGAGGTGGTCACCCGCCTCGGTGACGTGTTCGGTCCCGTGGTCAACATCGCCGCCCGGCTCACGTCCGTGGCCCGGCCGAGCTCGGTGCTGGTCGACCTCGGTGCCTACGAGGCGCTCACGGGGCGCGAGGACGACGAGTCCGACGAGCACACCGGCACCTACCGCTTCCGGCGGTTGCGGCGGGTGTCGGTGAAGGGCTACTCGCGCCTCAAGGTGTGGGCGCTGCAGGAATCACCTCCTCAGAGGTGATGCTTGCGCTTCCTGACCGTTGCAACGGTCAGGAAGCGCAGGTTTCACCTCCTAAGCGGCGATCCCTGCAACCGGCTCAGCGGATCGTGACCTGACGGTTCGCGAGGCCGCTGCGGGCCGAGCGCTGCTCGGTGGTGAGGTCGCTGGTGTCGGCGAGAGCCGCGTCGAGCTTGGCCTTGAACGCGGTCGCGGCCTCCTCGAGCGGCTCGGGACCGGTACCGACGGGCAGGTCCCAGACCGGGGCGAGCAGGCCGTGGGCGCGGAACATGCCGACGAAGCGGGCGTCGGGGACGATCACGTCGTCGCCGGAGACGTGCAGCCGTGCGAGCGCGTCGAGGAGGGCGTCCTCGGGCTCGGGCATCACCCAGCGCAGGTGCTCCTTGGCGCCCATCCGGGTCCAGTACGCCGCCGTCACGCCGGTCAGTCGCGCGGTCGGGGCGGCAGCGCCCTGGGCCTGCTCCAGCGCCTGGGCGAGCTCGGAGCTGGCGTCCATGTCGGACACCCAGTAGTCGAAGCCCTCGTGCACCTCCACGGCGAGGTCGTCGCCGGCGAGGAGGTCCTGCAGGCGGGGACCGGGTCCCGGAGGCGCGGTCAGGCCGACCATGCCGGCGCCGGGCTCGGCGGCCAGCGCCTCGAGCAGGACGGCGCCGAGGTCACGGGCCGGGTCGCCGAAGTTGTGCTGGACCTGCAGGCCGAGCCACACCTCGCCGCTGTCGCGGACCAGCGCGGGCGCCGCCATCGGCAGCAGGGTGCAGAGCTTGACCACGCGGTCGGCGTACTCGCCCTGGAGGGTCAGCGGCGCGGTCGCGGCAGGCACCAGCTCGCGCAGCGCGACGAGGTCGCACTCGGAGGGGAGGCCCTCGAACGGCCGCTTGACGAAGACCTGGCCGCCACCGGTCGCGCCGTGGCACGCCTTGTAGCGCTTGCCGGAGCCGCAGGGACAGGGCTGCCGGGGGCCGACCTCACCCGCAGGGGTCTCGGCAGCGGTCGTGGTGCGGTTCTTCTTCGCCATGCGCGGAAACCTACTCGGCAGGGCCGAACCGCTGCTCCAGCAGGTCGAGCATCAACCGCGGGCGGTCGCTGATCACGGCCTTCACCCCGAGGGCGAGGCAGCGGTCGAGGTCCTTCTCCTTGTTGACCGTCCACACGTGGATGTCGCGCTCGGAGCGGGCGATCGACTCCGCGACCCGCGGGTGGTCGCGCAGCATCTTGATGCCGGGGCCGACGATCCAGTCGCGGCCGATCACGCGGCGCAGCATCGGCCAGTAGTTCGGCTTGTCGAGCAGCTGGACCAGCTGGATCTCGGGCGCGAGCCGCTCGACGCGCTGCAACGCGGTGAACGAGAAGCTCATCACCCGCACCGGCGCACCGGCCTGGTCCCAGCCGAAGTCGCGCAGCATGTCGACCAGGCGCTTCTCGACCAGGCCGCCGTACCGCGTCGGGTGCTTGGTCTCGATCGCCACCTCGACCCGGCGGTCGTAGTCGGCGACGGTCTCGAGCAGCTTGCGCAGGGTGAGCACGCCGCGCAGGTCCAGGTCCTCGTCGGGCGCCTCGTCGTCGAGGTCGGCCCACGGGTTCTTCCAGGCCGCGAAGTCGAGCTCGGAGAGGTCCGCGAGCTCCATCGTCGACACGATGCCCTTGTTGGCGGCGGTACGACGCAGGTCGCGGTCGTGGACGCACACCAGGTGACCGTCGGCGGTGAGCCGGACGTCGCACTCGAGGCCGCCGGCGCCGATGTCGAGCGCCTCGAGGTAGGCGCCCAGCGTGTGCTCGGCGAGCTCGTGACTGGCGCCGCGGTGGGCGACCACCTGGGGACGTACGGTGGGCACGGGACGATTGTGGCAGGTCTCAGGGTCGAGTTCGGGGTCGGACCGGGGTCGTTCCCCGATGTGTCGCGGCGCAGGGCGAGGCACGGTAGAGGCATGAGCAACTACGACAGCTACTCCAGCCCCCAGAACCCCGTCGCGCCCCGCCGGCTGACCCGCCGCGAGCACGACAAGATGATCGCCGGCGTCTGCTCCGGCCTCGCCGCGCACCTCAACGTCGACGTCACCGTCGTCCGGCTGCTGATGGTCGCCGTGACGGTCTTCACCGGCGGTGCGGCGCTGCTGGTCTACCTCGCCGGCTGGTGGCTGATGCCGCGCGGCTGACACCCTGACCCTCGTGACCTCCGCCGACCTCGTCTCCCGGCTCCGCGCCGCGGGCTGCGTGTTCGCCGAGGAGGAGGCGGAGGTGCTGACGTCCTCGGCGACCTCGCCCGCGCAGCTCGAGCAGATGGTCGCCCGCCGCGTCGCCGGCGAGCCACTCGAGCACGTCGTCGGCTGGGTCGCCTTCGACGGCGGCCGCGTCGTGGTGGAGCCGGGCGTGTTCGTCCCACGCCAGCGCACGGCGTACCTCGTCGAACTGGCGGCGCCGCTGCTCGGCGCCGGCGACACCGTGCTCGACCTGTGCTGCGGCAGCGGGGCCCTCGGGCTCGCGCTCGCCCGCCGGGTCTCCGGAATCAGCGTGCACGCGTCCGACATCGACCCCGTGGCCGTCGCCTGCGCGGCCCGCAACCTCGCCCCGGTCGGGGGATCCGCCGTCGTCGGCGACCTGGCCGCGGCGCTGTCCCCGTCGTTGCAGGGCACTGCGGCCGTGGTCGTCGCCAACGTCCCCTACGTGCCGAGCGCCGCGGTGGCACTGATGCCGCCCGAGTCGCGCGACCACGAGCCGCGCGGCACCGTCGACGGTGGCGACGACGGGCTGGACCTGCTCCGCAGGGTGGCCGCCCTCGCCCCGACCTGGCTACTGCCGGGCGGGGTGCTGTTCTCCGAGGTCTCGGAGGACCAGGCACCGGCCGCCATGGCCGCCTTTGCCGACGCCGGACTCGTCGCCGCCACGCATCGCGACGAGGAGCGCGAGACGACCGCGGTCAGCGGACGCCGGGCAGGCTGAGCTCCTCGCCGTCCCACCGCCGCCGCAGCCAGCGGTCGTGCGAGGCGACGACCACGGCGCCCGGGCTGGCGCCGATCGCCTCCTCGAGCTCGGTGACGAGCGCGAGCGAGAGGTGGTTGGACGGCTCGTCGAGCAGCAGGAGGTCCGGCTCGGTCGCGACCGCGATCGCCAGCGAGAGCCGGCGCCGCTGGCCGACCGACAGCAGCACGACCGGCTTGGCGTGCTCGCGCGGGTGGAGCAGGCCGAGGCTCCGCAGCGGCCGTCGTACGGCGAGCTCCGGGCCGACCGCCTGCTCGTAGGTCGCCTGCGCGGTGGCCGTCAGGTCCGGGAAGAGCGGGTCCTGGGTGAGCTCGGCGACCCGCTGGGCGCCGACTTGGACCACACCGGACGTCGGCGCGATCCGGCCGGACAGGACGCCCAGCAGGGTCGACTTGCCGGTGCCGTTGGCGCCGGTCACCAGCAGGTGGCCGCCGCTGTCGAGGTCGAGGACGGGCAGCCGCAGCCGGCCCTCGACGGTGAGGTCGCGGACGGTGACCGCCCTTCCTGCGCTCGGCGCCGAGGCGGTCAGGCCGGTCGACAGCCGCAACGGTGCCGGCGGCCTGCGGACCTGGCTGCGCTCGGCCTCCTCGAGCCGCCGCTCCGCGTCGCGCTTGCGGCGGGCGAGCGCGCGGTCGACGTTCGCACCCTTGAACGCGTGGATGAACTTGTCGTTGTCACGCGGCCCCCGGCCCGGCGCGACCGCGCTCTTGTCGATCCGCGCCGCCTCGCGCAGCCGCTCGAGCTCCTCCTGCTGGGCAGCGAAGGTCTCCTCCCACCGTCGTCGCGCGGCGGCCCGGGCCTCGGCGTACGCCGTCCAGCCGCCGCCGTACCGCCGACCACCGCGGCCGTCGGTCCCCATCCCCACCGGGTCGAGGTCGACCAGGTCCGTGCAGACCTCGTCGAGCAGCACCCGGTCGTGGCTGGTGAGCACCACGACGCCGGGCAGGTCGCGCAGGAACGCCACCAGGAGCGCGACCGCCTCGTCGTCGAGGTGGTTGGTCGGCTCGTCGAGCAGCAGGCACTGCGGTCGGCGGGTCATCAGCGTCGCCAGCGCGAGCCGGGTGCGCTGACCCCCGGACAGGCTGCCGACCCGCCGGTCCTGTGCCAGGTGGTCCAGGCCGAGCTGCTCGGCGGCCAGCAGCGCCCGCCGGTCGGCGTCCCAGGCGTCGTGGGCGAGGGCGAGGTCGAGCGCGGCGGCGTACTCCTCCGCAACGACGGGATCGTCGAGCCGGTCGGCCAGGGTCTCGACCTTCGCAACGGCCTCCCGCAGCGGCCGCAGGGCGGTCGCCAGCACGTCGGCCACCGTGTCCGTGTCCGCGAACGGCGGCTCCTGCGTGAGGAACGCCAGGTCGGCGGGACGCTCGATGGTGCCGGTGACCTGCGCTGTGTCGGGCAGGTCGCCGGTGACGGCCCGCAACAGCGTCGACTTGCCCGCCCCGTTCTCCCCGATCAGGCCGATCCGGCGGCCGGGCTGGGCGAGCAGGTCGATCCCGTCGAGGACGGTACGACGACCGAACGCCACCGTGAGGTCACGGACGACGAGCGGGGTGAGGGAGGCGGTGGTGGGCGCTGACATGGCTGATCCGATCGATGACGGGGTCGGACTCGCCGGGCACTGGTCGAGGGACTCAGGGACGGCCGCGGGCGCGAGTCGGGTCAGGCGAGGATCAGCATGATGAGTCGAGCCTACGGGGCGGGTGGACGCGGACGCCACCGATTTGCGACCCGCGTCCCTCGTCCGAGCAAGGTTCGATTGGGTCGGCCCCTCGGCCTAGGGTCCCGCGATGGACGGCACTTGGATTCAGCTCTTGCCATCCTTGGCCTCACTGGTCGCGATCATTGCCGCCGTGGCCGCTCTGGGGTCACGGTTCGCGCGTTGGTTAGACGACGACAGGGTGGCGAGGGCGCTCGCAAGGATGGACGACCAGACCAGGGTTGCGTCGAAGCTTTCGGCCATGGGCGAGGCGGAGTGGGCGGAGGAGACGCGACGCGATGCCTGGTTGCACGTTCTCCGTCGACTCGCTCAGTTCGAGTGGAACCGACGCCACCCATTCCGGGCGATGCTCGCTTTCGACATCGCGATGGCCTACATCGCCCTGCTCACGCTGCTGGGCGTGCAGGGTTTGGTCGGCAAGAACTCAACGCTGCAAGCCGCCGGTCTGGTCACCTTGCTGGCGATACTCGGCCTCGTGCTGACCTGGGTCGCCTCGAGTTCAGTGGCATCAAGCGAAGTACGGCGGGCGGCCGAGGCTCGATTCGAAACCCACCGTACTGACGGGCTCGTCCAGTTCTCGCCGGATGACGACCATCAACCTCTGAACGGTCCGGCTGTCGCACCTGCCACCGAGTCTCGCGAACGCCCTCAGATCCCGTCGAGGATCCGGGCCCGGGTGGCGTCGTACTCCTCCCGGCTGACGAGGTCCCGCTTCAGCAGGTCGTCGAGCTCGGCGAGGCGCTCGGCGGGGGTCTTCTCCTCAGGGGGCAGGACAGCGGCGCTCGGGCGCACGGGGGTGATCGGCTCGGCGGAGTCCCAGTCGAGCTCCCACTCCTTCGACTCGGGGTCGACGAGGACGGGGAGGTCGCCGGTGTAGAGCAGCGGCATCCGGAAGTCGGGGACGACGGTGCGGCTCTCGACCTCGAAGGGCACGACGTCGTCGCCGTGGATCCGCAGACGCAGCTTGAGCAGCGGCTGGTCGTTGATCCGGACGTTCGTGGGGTCGAAGGAGAGCACCTGGGCGCGAGCGGGGCGGCCCTTGCTGCGCAAGCGGTACAGCTTCTTCGCGGACCGGTAGCGGCCGCGACCGACGAGGACGCCGATGACCAGGTCGAGGACCGTGATGCCGATGCCCGTCGGCAGCAGCCAACCGCTGCCGGGCTCCTCGCCCCCGATGGCGAGGCCCATGACCAGGAAGATCGGGCCGACGACCCCGCACAGGAGCAGGAACAGGACGGGCGGCAGGTAGCTGCCGATCACGGAGGGCGGCCTCGGCGCGTCCCGAGGTGCGGGAGTCATGGCCGACAGCGTAGGTGCGAATTCAGGCCTGGGTGCGCAGATAGCGACCGAAGTGCGGGACCGTGAACGCGATCCGGCCCCGCTCGCCGGAGTAGATCAGCCCCTTCTTGAGCAGCGAGTCCCGCGCCGGCGAGAGCGACTGCGGCTTCTTGCCGAGCACCGTCGCGACGTCGGCGGTGGCGACCGAGCCGACCGGGTCCTCGACGCCGTCGTCGGCGGCGGCGACCGCGGCGTCGGCCATCGCGCGCAGGTAGTCGCGCTCGGCCGGGGTGGCCCGCTCGTAGCGGGAGCCGAAGAAGCCGACGGCGAGCTCGGTCTCGGCCTCGGGCCCCGCGACGGCGACGTCCTCGGCGGTGATCGGGGCGCGCGGGGCGAGGTCCCACACGGAGCGGCCGTAGGCCTGGATGAAGTACGGGTAGCCGCGTGTGGCGTCGTACATCGCGGCGAGGGCCTCGGGCGTGAACTCGGCGTCCTCCTCGGCGGCGGGCGCGACGAGGGCGCGGTCGGCGGCGTCGCGGGAGAGCCGGTCGATGCGCTGGTAGGAGAACAGTCGCTCGGAGTAGGACTTGCTCGCCGACAGGACGGCCGGCAGGTGGGGCAGTCCGGCGCCGACCACGATCACGGGCAGGCCGTTCTGGCTGAGCTCGTGGCAGGCGGCGCAGAGCGCGGAGACGTCGTCGGCGCCGAGGTCCTGCATCTCGTCGATGAACACCGCCACGCCCTTGCCGACGTCGGCGGCGAGGCCGCCCACGTCGGTGAGCAGCTCGACGAGGTCGATCTCGACGTCGCCGGAGTCGGCCCGGCCACGGACCACCGGAGCGTCGATGCCGGGCGACCACTTGTCGCGCAGCTTGGCGTCGGTGCCGGCCTCGCGCTGGGCGAAGGACCGGATCACGCCGAGCACGTGGTCGGCCTCGGCCGGCTCCGGGTGCCCGAGCTCGCGGACCGCCTGGTGCAGCGCCGAGGACAGCGGCCGGCGCAGCGACTGGTCGGGCCGGGCCTCCAGCTTGCCGGTCCCCCAGCCCTTGCGGACCGCCGCCGAGCGCAGCGCGTTGAGCAGGACCGTCTTGCCGACCCCACGCAGGCCCGTGAGCACGAGCGAGCGCTCCGGGCGACCGCGCGCCACCCGCTCGAGGACGACGTCGAAGGCCGTCAGCTGCTCGTCGCGACCGGCGAGCTCGGGCGGGCGCTGCCCGGCGCCGGGGGCGTACGGGTTGCGGATCGGGTCCATGATCCGACGCTATCGAGGTGTCTAGCGGGTTCCCTAGATTCGGCTAGCGTGTCGGATCGTCGGGCTGATCAGGCTCCCGTCGACGGCAGCGCGCCGGACGGCGCGCTCTCGGTGGCGGGCGCGACCGCACCGTCCGGCACGGTGACCGAGGTGATCACCGGCTGCACCTCGGTCTCGGCGAGCACCCCCGTCGGCACCTCCGGCTGAGCCGGTAGGACGACCGCCGGGTCGACGCCCTCGTCGATCGGCAGCACGCAGTCCGGGGTGGCCGGCTGGCCCGGGACCACGATGTAGTCCTCCACCCAGGCGGGCTGGTCGACGATGTCGTGCGCGGCCTCGACGACCACCTCGGCGGCGGATCCGGGCAGCTGGGTCCAGCCGGTGCCGGCCGGCGGGAGCACGGTCGCGGCGGGGGTGGTCTCGACGGCCGGCGTACCGGGTCGGGTCTCACCGGTGGCGGCGAAACCGGCGTCGGGCGCAGTGCCGTCGGGCAGCCAGACCCGCTCCTCCTCGGCGGCCGAGATCTCGGAGGTGGCGCCGTCGACCCAGCCGGTGCCGGTGGGCTGCTCGCCGACCGGCAGGTCCTGCTCCTCGGTGCTCGAGGAGGCGACCCGCGTGCGGCCGGTCGGGGTCGAGCCGGCGGGCGGCGTCGTACCGTCGGCGACCCAGGCGGTCTCCACGTGGGACTGCTCGGGCGTGGCGGAGACGGCGGGCCGGTCGACGACCCAGACGTCCTCGGTGACGGCGGGCTTCACGACCACGTCGCGGGTGCGGCCGGTCGGGGACCAGCCCTTTCCGTTGTCGCCGGCGTTCCAGCCCTCGCGCTCCCAGCGGGTGTTGCCGTTCTGCTGCTGCACGTACTCCCACTCGACGACCGTCACCGCAGGGGTCACGACCCGGGTCTCGGTGTGGCCCTGCTCCGGGGAGCCGGGTGACGCCGGCCGGTCGACGACGGTCCAGGCGTGCTCACGCTCGACGACATCGGTGGTGCGGGTCCAGTGCACGAGGACGACGGCCGCGGCCGTCTCCCGGGCGTACGCCCGCTCGATCGTCCCCGTCGTCCGCTGCCAGCGCCACGCCGTGGCGGTGACCGCGGGCACGGTCCGGGTCACGGCCGGGTGCTCGATGGTCCCCCACTGCGCCGGGACCTCGGGCTGCCCGCAGCCCCGCTGGTCGCCCGGGCGCGCCGGGGAACCGGGCGTCGCGGCCGCTGACGGGAGCAGCCCGGAACCGACGCCGATGACCGCCACGAGGGCAAGCGTTCCAAGGGTGAGGTGCCTGCTGTGCATGGGAGGGGCCCTTCTGGAATGGGAAATGGAGGGGCTCCCGAGCGGCGCCGATGACCGGACAACACGCGGGCCCGCGGCGGGGTGACGGCACCGGGCCGGAAACAGGACGAAGTCCCGGATCCCCTGGCCAGGTCGGAGGAAGGTCCTAGGCTGGGGCGCGTGCCCGAGCTGCCCGAGGTGGAAGCCCTGGCCCTCGACCTGCGGGGCCGGCTGGAGGGGCGCGCCATCACCCGCGTCCACATCGCGGCGTTCAGCGCCCTCAAGACCTACGACCCGCCGCTGTCGGCGATCGAGGGCACCTTGGTCGACGACGTACGCCGCCACGGCAAGTTCCTCGACATCGAGGCCAGCGGCCTGCACCTCGTGCTCCACCTGGCCCGGGCGGGCTGGGTGCGCTGGAAGGACGAGGTCCCCGCGCTGCCGCCGCGCCCCAGCACCAAGTCGACGCTGGCGGTCCGGGTCGTGCTCGACGAGCGCGACGGCCTGACGCCGGGCCTCGACATCACCGAGGCCGGCACCAAGAAGTCGTTGGCCCTCTACCTGGTGCGCGACCCGCTCGACGTACCCGGCATCGCCAGTCTCGGCCCGGACCCGTTGACCGACGACTTCACGCCCGAGCGGCTCGCCGGGATCCTCGCCGACGCCGGGCGCAAGCAGCTCAAGGGCGTGCTGCGCCACCAGGGCACCATCGCCGGGATCGGCAACGCCTACTCCGACGAGATCCTGCACGCGGCGCGGATGTCGCCGTTCAAGCCGGCTGACAGCCTGTCCGAGGACGAGCTGGCGACCCTGTACGCCGCCGTCCGCGACACGCTCGGCGACGCGGTCGAGCGCTCCCGCGGACTGGCGGCCAGCGAGCTCAAGGCCGAGAAGAAGTCGAACCTCGCTGTGCACGGCCAGACCGGCAAGCCGTGCCCGGTGTGCGGCGACATCGTCCGCGAGGTGTCCTTCGCCGACTCGAGCCTGCAGTACTGCCCGACCTGCCAGACCGGCGGCAAGCCACTCGCCGACCGCCGGATGAGCAAGCTGCTCAAGTAGCACCCACGACGGCCGATCCTGGATCCATGGGCCTGAGGCCGCCTTCGCCGACCCCTTCCCGCGCGGCCCGCCGCGCGGTGCTGACCGGCGCCGCCGCCGGTCTGGGCGCGGTGCTGGCCCGGCCCGGCGTCGCCCTCGCCGCGCCCGACGTGCGTGGCTACCCCGCCACCCCGATCCCCGACGCGGCGACCTGGCACGGCATCCGTCGGTTCACCGCGGGCTACACGCCCGCGCTGCGCGTGCAGGTCGCCGAGGCCGGCGGGTTCGAGGCGTGGTTCGCCCGCCAGCTCGACGGTTCGTACGACGACACGTGGTACGACACGACCTCCCGCTGGTGGTTCTCGATCAACGCCGACGACGCGACGGTGTGGCAGCGCGACCGGACCGACGTCGAGTCGCTGTGGTGGGCCGACGCCAACTACCAGAGCTGGGCGATGGTCCGGCGCTTCGGCTCGCAGCGCCAGGTGCTGGAGACGATGGCCGAGCTGTGGGAGCACCACCTGCACGTGCCGGCGCAGGGCGCGGTCGGGCCGTTCCGGACGGCGTACGGCAAGGAGATCCGCAAGCACGCGCTCGGCAGGTTCTCCGACCTGCTCGAGGCGGCGATCACGCACCCGGCGATGAGCGTCTACCTGGGCAACGCGAACTCGACGAAGTCCGCTCCCAACGAGAACCTCGGCCGGGAGCTGCTCGAGCTGCACACCGTCGGCATCGGCCAGTACGGCGAGAGCGACGTCAAGAGCTCCGCGCGGCTGCTGACCGGGTTCAAGGTGGGCATCTGGACGACCTGGGCCACGTCCTACGACCCGAATGCGCACTGGACCGGACCGGTGCAGGTGATGGGGTTCAGCCACCCCAACAGCGATCCCGACGGGCGCGCCGCCCTGTCGGCGTACCTGCGCTACCTGGCCCGGCACCCCGCGACCGCGCGCCGGATCGCCCGCAAGCTGGCCGTCCGGTTCGTCTCCGACGCGCCCTCCGACGCGCTGGTCGACGAGCTGGCCGCGGTGTACGTCGACCACGACACCGACATCACGTCCGTGCTGCTGGCCCTGGTCGCCTCCGCCGAGTACCGCGCGGCCGCCGACGCCAAGGTGCGCACGCCACCCGAGGACGTGGTGGCGACATACCGCGCGCTCGGGGTGGAGTTGACCGGTGGACCGACCGACCTCGCCGACGAGTCGGCGGCCAACACGATGATCTGGCAGGCCCAGCGGATCGGGGCGAAGCCGTTCAACTGGCCGCGACCCGACGGGCGGCCCGACACGGCGCAGGCCTGGTCGTCGACGTCACGCTTCCTGGCCTCGCTGGACGTCCACTACACGATGAGCGGCGGCTGGTGGCCCGAGGAGGGTGCCCGCTACCGCGAGCCGATCGACTGGCTGCCCACGGCGCCCCCCGCGACCCCCGGCGCGGCGAACGAGCCGCTGGTCGTCGGGCGCCCGAAGAAGGACAAGAAGAAAAAGAAGAAGAAAAAGAAGAAGAAGCACCCCGCTCCCCCGCCGAGCCCGCCACCACCGGACCCGGTCGTGCCCGAGCCGCCCGACGAGCCGGAGACGCCGACCAACCCCGTCGCGAGCATCCGGTTCGACGAGCTCGTCGACCACCTGTGCCGCACGATGCTCGGCCAGCCGGTCGCACCGACCATGCTGCAGGCGGCGTGCGAGGCGGCCGGTTGCGCCCCGACCGACGTGATCACGCCGCAGCACCGGATCGTGGCCTGGGAGATGCCGCGCCTGGTCACCGTCCTGCTCGACTCACCCCTGCACATGACCCGGTGAGGTGCCGATGACGTCCTCCTGCTCGTGCGACGAGTTCGCCGCCCTCGACGGTGGGCTGACCCGGCGCGGCCTGTTCCGCGGTCTCGCCGCCACGACGGCGGCGGTGACGACCACCACCGCGATCGGCGGAGCGTTCATGTCGACGTCGTACGCCGCCACAGCGAGCGCCCCTGCGGTGCTCGTCGTGCTGTCGATGCGCGGTGCCGTCGACGGGATGAGCCTGGTGGTGCCGCACGCCGACCCGGTGTACTACGCGGCGCGCCCGCGGATCGCCGTACCGTCGAGCAGGCTGCTCGCCAAGGACGCCTTCTTCGGCCTGCACCCCGACCTCGCTCCCCTGGTGCCGTGGTGGAACGCCGGCTCGATGGCCGCCGTCCACGCGACCGGGCTCCCTGCGCCGAACCGCTCGCACTTCGCGGCGATCGAGGCCGTCGAGGACGCCGACCCGGGGTCGGCCGCGCGGATCGGTTGGCTGAACCGGCTGATCGGCCGCGACACCGACACGGACCCGCTGCAAGCCGTCCAGTTCGGCGACTCCGTGCTGCCCGCCTCGCTGCTGGGGCCCGAGCCCGCGGTGGCCGTCGACCGGGTCGAGTCGATGGTGCTCGCCGGCGCGGACCGCTGGGACCCGCAGGGCCGGCGGCCGCAGTCGATGACGACGATGTGGGCGGACGCCGGGGGCCCGCTCGGGGTGGGCGCCCGGTCGGCGATGAAGGCGATCGCCGACTTCGCGCCGGTCCGCACGTCCCCGGCGACGCCCGCCAACGGCGCGGTCTATCCCGACGGCGACCTCGGCGAGAGCCTGGCCTCGGCCGCGCGCACCATCCGTGGCGACGTCGGGGCGGAGGTGATCACCATCGACACCGGCAGCTGGGACCACCACGTCGACCTCGGCACCCTGGACTGGGGCCAGATGCAGCGGATGACCAAGGAGCTCGCCGCCGCGCTCGCCGCCTTCCTCACCGATCTCGGACCGCTCGCGTCGAAGGTGACCGTCGTGACCCTCTCGGAGTTCGGGCGCCGTACGAAGGAGAACGCGAACTACGGCCTCGACCACGGCTACGGGAACGTGATGTTCCTGCTCGGCGCAGGCGTCACGGGCGGCTACCACGGCCGGTGGCCGGGCCTGGTCAACGACGTCGACGGCGACCTGCTGGTCACCACCGACTACCGCAGCGTGCTGTCCGAGGTGGTCGTCGGTCGTCTGGGCGCGTCGTCAGCCCAGGTGTTCCCCGGCTTCCAGCCGGAGAGCGTCGGCGTCGTGCGGGCGCCCTGAGAACCGCGTCCGAGGACGCCTCCTAGAGTTGAGCCATGATCCCTCAGATCGAGATCGACGGCGTGCCCGACCCGCTCCCCGAGGGCCTGGTGGTGCTCGACGTCCGCGAGGACGACGAGTGGGCCGCCGGCCACATCGACGGCGCGCTCCACATCCCGCTCATGGAGCTGCCCGCCCGGCTGGGCGAGTTCGTGGAGCTCGAGGCGCCGCAGACGCTCGTGGTCTGCAAGGGCGGCGGCCGCTCGGCCCGTGCGGTGGCCTACCTCGCCCAGCAGGGGTACGACGTCGTCAACCTCGTCGACGGCATGCTCGGCTGGGAGCGCGCCGGGCGGGCGATGACCGCCGACGGCGACCAGCCGCCGTACGTCGTCTGAGGTCCTCACCGAACGAGACGGCCCCGCTGACCTGTCGGTCAGCGGGGCCGTCGTCGTACGACACTCAGTGCGTCACTGCGTGGGCAGGTCCGAGAGCAGGCTCTCGAGGTCCGTCGGCAGGTTCGACGGGAGGTCGGAGAGCAGGCTCTCGAGGTCCTCCGGCGAGGTCGGGAGATCCGTCGGGATGCCGGACGGCAGGTCCGTCGGCAGGTCCGTCGGGAGGTCCGTCGGCAGGTCCGTCGGCTCACCCGAGTCGGAGCCGGTCGAGCCGGAGCACTTCTCGTCCTCGTACTTCGTGAACGCCTCGACCTTCTTCTGGTCGTCCTTGGAGATCAGCTCGTCCTCGAACTTGCTCGGGTCCTTGGACTCGAAGGCCTTCTTGACGGTGTCGCCGTCGATGTCCTTGAGCGCGTCGACCTGGATCTCGAAGCCCTCGCGGGCGTCGTCCGGGATGCCCTTCGGGGTGCCGATCTTCTCGGCCTCCTCGGCCTGCTGCTGGAACAGGTCGGCGATCTTGTCGTAGTCCTTCTTCTCGAAGGCCTTCAGGAACTCCTCGTCAGCGGTCTGTGCGGAGATGCTGCAGAACTCCTTGACCGACGCGTCGGACGGCGCGCCGCCACCGCAGGCGGTGAGCGAGAGGGCGAGCAGGACGACGGCACCGGCGGAGGCCAGCGGGCGCTTCATGAGCGTCATGTGTTTCCTTTCGTGGTGGCGGCGTCAGCCGCCGAACTGGTCGGCGCAGGTCTTCTGCGCGTACTCGGTGAACGTGGTGACGTCCTTCTCGTCGTCCTTGGACACGCCAGGGATCGAGTCGTCGCCGTCCTTGGAGCCGAAGGACTTCTTCGCCTCGGCGTAGTCGAGACCGGTCACGGTGTCGACCATGACCTCGAAGCCGTTGCGCTCGGCGTCGGAGATCTTCTTCGGCGTACCGATGTCGCCGAGGTCGCCGTACGCCTTCTGGACCTTCTTCCACTCACTCTCGGTGGGCTCCTCGCCCTTGATCGTGGTGATGACCTTGAAGATGTCCTCGAAACCGCCGCAGAAGTCCTTCACCGACGCGTCGGTCGGGTAGCTGCTGCCGCCGCAGGCGGTGAGGCTGAGGCCCAGCAGCACGGCAGCGCCGGCGGCAGCCAGCGGGCGCTTGATCGGGGTCATGTCGATTCCTTTCCGTCAGGGAGCGGAGCACTCGCCACGCCCCCGACGGGAGCGCGGCCGCACGGGCAACCACGCGGTCACCCTGCCCCCACCGGCCTCAGACTATTCACAGGTAGGGCGAACAACAGGTTGCGACCCCGTGACCGGCGTGGTGCAACAACGCCGTCAGCGGTCCCAGAGCGCGGCCGGCGGGACCGCGAGCAACCCCTCCAGCGCCACGACGTACGACGCCCGCGGGACCTCACGCACGCCCAGGCTCGCGAGGTGCCGGGTGGCCCACTGCACGTCGACCAGCCGGTTGCCGGCCGCACCGTCGGCGTCCGCCCGCAGGCCCTCGACCAGCCCGATCAGCGCGACCTTCGAGGCATCCGTGACGTGGTGGAACATCGACTCCCCGGCGAACAGCCCGCCGATCGCGACGCCGTACAGGCCCCCGACGAGGCGCCCGTCTCGCCAGGTCTCGACCGAGTGCGCCCACCCGAGGCGATGCAGGTCGCCGTACGCACGGGCGATCCGGGCATCGATCCAGCCGTGCGGCCGGCGCGGGTCGGCGCACGCGGCGACCACCTCGTCGAAGGCGGTGTCCACGCGGATCTCGAAGTCGCGGGCAGAGCGCCGCAGCGAGCGGGACACCTTCAGCTCGTGGAGCTGCAGGACCCCGCGGTACGCCGGGCTCCACCACCCGACCGCCCGGCCCTCGGGCATCGGGAACAGCCCGCTGCGGTACGCCGCCAGCAGGGTGCCCGGCGCCAGGTCGGCGCCGACCGCGACCAGGTCGCTGCCGTCGTGGGTGCCGTCGTCCTCGTCCTCGTCGTCGTACTCGCCCGGGTCGTCGAGCACCGGCAGCGCCGCCAGCTCCGCACGGGTCGGGAAGACCCAGGGGCTGGGCTCGGGCTCGACGGGCACGAGCCGAGCGTAAGCGCTCGGGCTGCCCCTCTAGGCTCGGGACATGGCTTCGCTCAAGAAGGGCCTGGCGCTGCGGACCGCGCAGCAGCTCGCCCCGAAGGTCACCCGGCTGGCGCCGGGGCTGACGCAGTCCTTCGTGCGCGAGGCGTTGCACCGCGCTCTGGTGGGCGTCGGGCCGCTGCCGCCGGCGGCGGAGGCGGCGCAGGTGCAGCTGGACGAGCAGCGCGGCAACGTCGACAAGGCCGTGCGGGAGCTGATCGAGAACCACGTGGCCTACGCCAGCGTGGAGGGCCTCGCCACCAACCTCGGCGGCCTGGTCACGGCCGCGATCATGGCGCCGGCGAGCATCACCGGGCTCGCGCTCATCCAGTGCCGGATGGTGGCGGGGATCGCCCACCTGCGCGGCTACGACCTCGACGACCCGCGGGTGCGCAACGCGATCCTGGTCTGCATCCTCGGTGAGGACACGGTTCAGGCGATGGTCAAGCGGCAGCAGCTGCCCGCGCCGCCGATGGCCATCGCGACCGCGCCGCAGCACGATCCCACCCTGGACCGGACGGTCTCGACGGTGCTGGCCGGCGAGCTGATCGGCCGGGTGATCGGCAAGCGGCTCGCCACGACGGTCGGCAAGAAGGTGCCGCTGGTCGGCGGTGCGGTCGGTGCGGTGGCCGACGGGTGGAGCACCTACCGGATCGGCCGGTACGCCGGCCGCGAGCTCCGGCCGCTGCGGCCGAGCTCGTCGAGCAGCCCGAGCCGCTAGGCGATCTGTCGTGAGGCACGAGCGAAGATGTATCGAGACGTCGGCGAGGCGTCTCGATACGCCTCTCGCTAGCGCTCGCGGCTACTCGACGAGCTCAGGGCTCCTGCGGCGCCCGGTTGCGCGCCTTGCGGTAGACGTCCAGTGCCTGGCGGCCCTTGCCGCTGCGCTCCAGCTTCTGCACGGTCCACTCCATCGACCGCATCAGCCGGGGCGTCCGGGCGCGGACCAGCTCGCGGCGGGCGGCCTCGAGCTTGCGGCGCAGCCGCTCGTTCTCGGCGTGCGCCTCGGCGTTGTCGAGCAGCAGTGCCTTGATCGCGTCGACCGCGGCAGCGGCGACCTGACGCTCCGGCGGGTGGTCGGGGTCGACCCACTTGCCGGCCGGGACGGGGGCGCCGCGCAGGTCCTCGAGGTCGCCGGTGACGTCGTACCCACGGCGAGACAGCTCGGCGATCCAGCTCTCGGTGAGGTCGTGCACCCAGGGGTACTGGTCCGGCGGCAGGCCGAGGCGGGCGGACTTGGTGCGCTTGGAGAGGGTGCGGTGCGCGAGCAGCTCACGGACCAGCGGCCGGTAGTGCTGCGGCGGCAGGTCGCGCGCGGCGGTGCGGTTGATCCGGCGGATCAGCGCCGACTCGGGGACGCCGAGGCTCGGGTTCGCGCGCCGGGTGGTGAGCTTGAGGTCGAGCCCGTCGAGGCCGAAGGTCGTGCTGAACCGGTCCCACAGCAGGTCGGGCGAGCCGCCGGACGGCGGCACGGTGACCAGGTGGATCCGCTCCGGCGGGATGTCCGCGCCCCAGCGGTCGAGGATGTCGGGGATCTCCTGGACGCCCCAGAACCAGGCACCGACCCGGTGGGCGCGCTCGGGGTCCTGGATCAGCTCGAGGAAGCGGCCGTAGCCGAAGCGGGCGCGGTGCTTGACGTTCTCCTGCCACTCGGCCGGGATCTGCCGAACCAGGTCGCGCACGGAGAGGATCAGGTGCACCTCGGTGCCACCGTCGCTCGTGTCGCCGCCCGGCCGGTGGCCGAGCGAGGCGAGGGCGCGGGCGACCTGGCTGCGCGAGGCGGAGGCGAGGATCTCGTGGCTGATGATCGCGGTGCCGTCATGGGCCCGGACCTGCTCGGCGAGCCGGTCCCACGCGCCGACGGCCTGGGCCTCGAGCCCGCCCCAGCGCAGCCGCATCAGGTCGAGCGCGGCGAGGAAGTGCTCGTCGAAGCGCTCGGCCGGGTAGAGCACGTCCTGCTTGAGGAGCTTCGACCGGTTCTTGTAGAGGACGTCCTGGAGGTACGACGTCCCGGTCTTGGGCGTCCCGACGTGGAGCAGGACTCGCCGACTCACGCTTCCTCCTTGGCTCTGGTCCTGGCTGTCGCCGTCACGGGATCGAGGAGCAGCCCCAGCGCGAGGGCCAGCACCTCGGCGTCGACCGGCGCCACCGGCCCAGAACCGAGGGGGCGGGGCAGCAGCCGGTCGAGGTCGCCGAGCACAGGGTAGCGAGCAGCGGCGAGGTCGTGGCGGGTGCGTTCGGCCTGCGTGCTGAGCCAGCCGTCCCACCGCGGCGGGAGCGTCGGCGACGGGCCGCCGAGCCCGTCGAGACGCTCGCCCAGGGTCTCGCGGAGCAGCCGCGGGCGGTCCTCGGAGGCCACCAGCAGGCCCAGCGGTTCACCGACCCGGCGGACCAGGTCGACGGCGTGCGCGCCGAGGCGCGGCGGGCCTCCGAGCCGGGTCACCCCGAGCTCGTCGGCGAGCAGCCGGTCGTCGAGGACGACGCGGACCCGCTCGGCGCCGTACTTGTAGGCAGCAGACCGCGCCATCCGCGCCAGGTCGGCGCGCGGCGGCAGGTGCCCGGCGCCGGCGTTGGCGCGTACGAAGCCGCGCCAGGAGGCACCTCCCTGGTCGAAGCTGCGGGCGGCCCAGGCCTGGACGAGGACGGTCTCGAGGTCGTCGGCGAGGAGGTACGCCGTCGGCCGGCGCCCGCCCGGACGGTGCCCCTGCGCGGTCAGCTCGGCGCGGACGGCGTCGGCGCGCCAGGGCATCCCGACGACGACGAACGAGCGCACCCACGGGCGTCGTACGGCACGGACCTTGTCGACGAACGTCTTCTCCGCCGGGGGCACGGCGGAGACGGCCGCGATGTCGTCGGCGATCAGCGCGCTGGCGACCCGGAGCAGCTCGTCGTCGGTCAGCGCGTCCGGGTCGACCGGGCGCGGTCCGAACTGGTCGGGAGCGTCGTCGACACCCACCAGCTCGAGCTCGCTGCGGCCGCGTCCGGAGACGCCGGCGGCGAGCACCCGCTCGGCGGTGGTCGTCGGGACGGTGCGACCGGCCGCGGCGGCGTGAGCGTTGAGGCGGCGCAGCAGCGCGAGCTGCTGGGCGCCGGGAAGCTCGGCGCCGAGGGTCTCGCCCTCACCGGAGCCGTCGGCCGGCCAGTCGAGCCACGGCGTCGTCGCGCCGCTCCGCAACGCGGCCACCCACCCCCAGGCGCGTCGTCGACCACTCATGGCCCAACGTTAAGGGGGCGCCAGGAATCGGCGGAACCGAGGGGCGCCTGACCGGGCGGGGCCGTCGCGAGCGCCGCGCAGCAGGCCTCGTCCGGTCAGGCGCCCCTCAGGGCCCGGACGACCGCCGAGGGACTGGGACGCCCGAGCTGCTGCGCCATCCACACGCTGGCGCCGACGACCGCGGCCAGGTCGACACCGTGCTCGATGCCGAGCCCGGTCAGGAACCAGACCAGGTCCTCGGTCGCGAGGTTGCCGGTGGCGCTCTTCGCGTAGGGGCAGCCGCCGAGGCCGCCCGCCGAGGCGTCGTACGTCGTGACGCCGGACTGGAGTCCCGCATGGACGTTGGTGAGGGCCTGGCCGTAGGTGTCGTGGAAGTGCAGTGCGAGCCGCTCGCAGGCGACGCCGGCGTCGGCGAAGGCAGCGATCAGCGCCTTCACGTGGCCGGCGGTGGCGACGCCGATGGTGTCGCCGAGGCTGAGCTGGCCGACGCCGAGGTCGAGCAGCCGCGTGCCGACGGCCACGACCTGCTCGATCGGGACCGCCCCCTCCCACGGGTCGCCGAAGCACATCGAGACGTAGCCGCGGACGTCCATGCCGGCGACCAGGGCGGCCTTGATGGTGGGCTCGAACATCTCGAACTGCGACTCGAGGCTGCGGTTGAGGTTCTTGTCGGCGAAGGTCTCGGTCGCCGAGGCGAAGACCGCGACGTGGCGCAGGCCGAGCTCGACGGCCCGGTCGAGGCCGCGCTGGTTGGGCACCAGGACCGGCAGCTGGCGGGCGACGTCACCGAGGTCGGCGGTGAGGCCGGTCATCAGGTCGGCGGCGTCGGCGAGCTGCGGGACCCAGTCGGGGTGCACGAAGCTGGTGGCCTCGACGATCGGCAGCCCGGCGTCGATCAGCCGCTTCACGAAGGCGGCCTTGACGTCGGTGGGTACGACGGACTTCTCGTTCTGCAGGCCGTCGCGCGGCCCGACCTCGTAGATCGTGACCTTCGCGGGCAGGCCCGGCTCGGGGACCACCATCGGCAACGTGCTCATGACCCGCTCCCCTCGACGACGAACAGCTCCGCACCCAGGGCCACCTGCTGGCCGGTGCTCGCACCGACAGCGGTGACCGTGCCGGCGTACGGCGCCTTGAGCGCCAGCTCCATCTTCATCGCCTCGACGACACCGAGCACGTCGCCCTCGGCGACCGTGTCGCCGACCGCGACCTTCACGTCGAGGACGGTGCCGGGCATCGGCGCGAGGACGGTGCCGTCGCCGGCGGCCGCCCCGTGGTCGGTGCTGGCGTCGGGGCGGTGGAAGACGTAGCGCTGGCCCTGGTGGGCGAGCTCGACGTGGTGGCGGCTGACCCGGGCGACCGTGCCGGCGGGGACGCGGGCGACCGGGATGGCCGGCTCGTCGAGCTCGACGACCGGGGCCGCCGCCGGGGCGCCCATCCGGAAGCCGTCACCGGCGAACGGACCGCTCGCCGCACTGTTGGCGTCCAGCCAGAGCCGGGCCGCGACCGCCCGGGCCGCCCCCCGGTCGGGAGCAGGGACCTCGTGGCGGTCGAGCCACGCAGTGTCGATGCCGCCGGGGACGGCGAACTCGTCGCCCGCCGCCAGCACCCGCAGGAAGCCGGTGTTGGTGGTGAGGCCGAGGATCGCGGTGTCGTCGAGCGCGGCGACCAGCGCACGCCGGGCGGCCTCGCGGTCGCGACCGGCGACGATCACCTTGCCGAGCATCGGGTCGTACGACGTGCTCACGACCTGGCCGGACTCGAGCGCGTGATCCACGCGCGCGGCCTCGGGCCAGGACACGACGGTCGCCGTACCGGCCTGCGGCAGGAAGCCGCCGAACGCGTCCTCGGCGTAGATCCGGGCCTCGATGGCGTGGTCGTGGAACCGCAGGCCCGACTGGTCGAACGGCAGCGGGTCCCCCGATGCGACGGCGATCTGGCAGGCGACGAGGTCGATTCCCGCATGCAGCTCGGTGACCGGGTGCTCGACCTGCAGGCGGGTGTTCATCTCCAGGAAGTAGAAGTCGCCGCTGCTGGCGTCGAGGAGGTACTCGATGGTGCCGGCGTTCTCGTAGCCCACCGAGGCGGAGAGGTCGACGGCGGAGGCGTGGATGCGGTCGCGCAGCTCGTCGTCGAGCGCGGGGGCGGGGGCTTCCTCGAGCACCTTCTGGTGGCGGCGCTGCACCGAGCACTCACGGGTGCCGAGGTGGACGACGGTGCCGTGGCTGTCGCCGAGCACCTGCACCTCGATGTGGCGGCCGCGTTCGACGTACTTCTCGACGATGATCGTGTCGTCGCCGAACGCGCTGGCGGCCTCGCGCTTCGCGGCCGCGACGGCGGCGTCGAAGTCGCCGGCCGCACGGACCACGCGCATGCCCTTGCCGCCGCCGCCGGCGGCGGCCTTGACCAGCACCGGGTAGGCGAAGGTCGCGGGGTCCTCGTCGATCGCGTAGGAGGGGACGACCGGTACGCCGGCGGCGACGGCCAGGTCGCGGGCCGCGTCCTTGCGGCCCATCTGCTCGATGACCTTCGGGCTGGGCCCGACCCAGGCGATGCCCGCGTGGGTGACTGCGGCGGCGAAGGATGCGTTCTCGGACAGGAAGCCGTAGCCGGGGTGGATCGCGTCGGCGCCGGCCTCCTTCGCGGCGGCGAGGACGGCGTCGGCATCGAGGTAGCTGGGGACGCGCAGCGCGACGTCGGCGTCACGCACGTGCAGCGCGTCGGCGTCGAGGTCGGTGTGCACCGCGACGGTGCGGATGCCGAGGTCGCGGCAGGTGCGGAACACCCGGCGGGCGATCTCGCCCCGGTTGGCGACGAGGAGGGTGGTGATCATCGGGTGACTCCCTTGGGTTCGGCTGGTGGGTTTCGACGCGCCCGTCGCGACCTCGTCCCTCGGTCGCTGGGCTTGCTCAACCTCGTCTCGCAACGCGCCATGCTCGTTCCTCGCATGCCGCTGCTCGCTTGATCACATCCGGAAGATGCCGTAGTTGGGGGCGGGCGTCGGTACCGCGGAGACGACGTCGAGCGCCATGCCGAGCACCCGACGGGTGTCGGCGGGGTCGATGACGCCGTCGTCCCACAGCCGAGCGGACGCGTAGTAGGGCGAGCCCTGGGTCTCGTACTGGTCCCTGATCGGCTGCTTGAACTCCTCGTCGTCCTCGCGGCCGGCGACGGTGGCGAGCACGCCGGCCGCCTGGTCGCCACCCATCACGGAGATCCGGGAGTTGGGCCACATCCACAGGAAGCGCGGGTCGTAGGCCCGGCCGCACATGCCGTAGTTGCCGGCGCCGAAGGAGCCGCCGATCACGACGGTCAGCTTGGGCACGACCGAGCAGGCGACGGCGGTGACCAGCTTCGCGCCGTCACGGGCGATGCCGCGGTTCTCGTACTCGCGGCCGACCATGAAGCCGGAGATGTTCTGCAGGAACAGCAGCGGGATGCCGCGCTGGTTGCACAGCTCGACGAAGTGCGCGCCCTTGAGCGCGGACTCGGAGAAGAGGATGCCGTTGTTGGCGACGATGCCGACCGGGTGGCCGTGGATCCGGGCGAAGCCGCAGACGAGCGTCTCGCCGTACAGCTGCTTGAACTCCTGGAGCCGGCTGCCGTCGACGAGGCGTCGGATCACCTCGCGCACGTCGTACGGCGTGCGGGTGCTGACCGGCACGACGTCGTAGATGCTCTCCGGCGGCTCGTGGGGGTCCTCGACCTCGGTCCGCTCGGCGGCGGCGGGGGTGGGGAGGGTGTCGACGATGCCGCGCAGGATGCGCAGCGCGTGGGCGTCGTCGTCGGCGAGGTGGTCGACGACGCCGGACTTGCGGGCGTGCACGTCTCCGCCGCCGAGGTCCTCGGCGCTGACGACCTCACCGGTCGCGGCCTTCACCAGCGGCGGGCCGCCGAGGAAGATCGTGCCCTGGTTCTTCACGATGACGGTCTCGTCGGACATCGCCGGGACGTAGGCGCCACCGGCGGTGCACGACCCCATCACGGCGGCGAGCTGCGGGATCCCGCGGGCCGACATGGTGGCCTGGTTGAAGAAGATCCGGCCGAAGTGCTCCTTGTCGGGGAACACCTCGTCCTGCATCGGCAAGAAGGCGCCGCCGGAGTCGACGAGGTAGACGCAGGGCAGGTCGTTCTCGGCGGCGACGGCCTGCGCCCGGAGGTGCTTCTTGACCGTCATCGGGTAGTACGTGCCGCCCTTCACGGTCGCGTCGTTGGCGACGACCATGACGTTGCGGCCCTCGACCCGGCCGATGCCGGCGACCACACCGGCCGCGGGGACGGCGTAGTCGTCGGTGCTGCCCGGCTTGCCGTACATGCCGTACGCCGCCAGCGGCGCCAGCTCCAGGAACGGGCTGCCCGGGTCGAGCAGGCCGTCGACCCGGTCGCGGGCAAGGAGCTTGCCGCGGTCGGTGTGCTTGGTGCGGGCGGCCTCGCTGCCGCCCTGGCGCACGCGCGCGAGGCGCTCGCGCAGGTCGACGGCCAGGTCCCGGAGGGTGGGCTCGGAAGTCTCGGACACAGGGACAGGTTAATGATCATTAACCTGTCCCGCAATCCCCCTGACCTCAGCGGAGGCGGAGCAGGGCTCCGGGGCCGAACAGCGGGCCGACGACGTAGACGTGGTCGCTGACGTCGACCCCACCCGGGTTCGTCAGCTGGCCGGCAGCCAGCTCACGCACCCGCGGCGCGGTGCCGCGCGGACGGATGAGGAACAGGCCGCCCTCCTGGGCGCCAGGCAGACCCATCTCGAAGGCGAACCAGCTCTTCTTCGACAGCTCCAGGACGTAGATGCCCTTCGGGCCGGCGGCCAGGTCGGTGATCGAGGTGAAGCCGTCGGCGTACCTCTTGCAAGCACCCTTGCGCGGGTGCTCCGGGTCGCAGGTCGCGTTCTTCGTGCCCGGCTTGATCCGCCACACCTGCGAGGTGCCCGGGGTCGCCGGGAAGCCGCGCAGCTCGCCGACGTACCAGTAGCCGTCGGCCCCGACGGTCACCGACGTGGCGACGGCCTCGGAGACGATCGGGGTGCCGGCGGGCGGGAGCGGTCCGCCCATCTCCGGGGGTACCTCTGGCAGCCCGGCCGGGACCAGCACGGTGCGCGGCATCAGCCGGGCGACCGTCCTGATCTTCCCGGTCTTCGGCCACACGCGGAGCAGGTCGTTGCCGGCCGCGTCGGAGACGAGCACCGTGCCGTCGTCCAGCGCGACGACGCCGAACGGGTTGCTGTCGGCCGGGAAGCCCTCCTGGTCCCACGGGTCCGGGTCGGTCTTCTGGTACGCGCTGATGTCGGCGACGACCTTCGGCGCGGGCCAGCCGCGCTTCCACTTGAACAGCGTGGTCCCGGGCGCGGGCGCCGAGGCGCCACGCAGGACCGACGGGCGCTGCTCCGGCGGCGGGCCGGACGCGCCGGTCAGCAGGTAGATCGTGCCGTGCGGGCCCTTCGAGATCGCCGGCGGGAAGTCCGTAGGGAGGTTGCCGAGCGGGACCACGCGCGCCGCCTTGTGCCTGCGCTCCACGACCAGGCTGAAGTTGCCGCCGGTCTCCGTGACGAGCGTTCGGCCGTGACCGAGCGCGTCGACGCCGCGGGGACCCATGAGGGAGGCGACGGTCTTCGGCGCGGCCCGGCCGCCGTCCTGCTGCCCTGCCACCGCCGGGGCTCCGGTCGCCGCGAGCGCGAGCGCCGCCACCGCCGTACCGATCCTGATCGCTGCCTTGCCCATGGTCTGCTCCTCGGGTCGATGGCGCGCGCACCGCACCGTCACCCTGCCTAGCAGCGGCGCCACGACAGCGTCATGACCCAATCTGGGTAGCCTTCGGGGGTGACCGAGCCGACCCGCCGCGAGCAGATCCTGGCCACCGCCGCCGACCTGTTCGCCGCCCGGGGCTTCCACGGCGTCTCGGTCGCGGACCTCGGCGCCGCGTGCGGCATCTCCGGTCCCGCGCTCTACAAGCACTTCGCGTCCAAGCAGGCGGTGCTCGCCGAGATGCTGACCTCGATCAGCGAGCGGCTGCTCGAGGTGGGCCGTGAGCGAGTCGCGGCCGGCGCCGGCGACCCGTCGGCCGCCCTGCGCGGCCTGGTCGACTGGCACGTCGAGTTCGCCCTCGGCCACCGGCCGCTGATCATCGTCCAGGACCGCGACTGGGAGTCGCTGCCCGTGGACGCCCGCGAGCAGGTACGCCGGCTCCAGCGCAGGTACGTCGACCTGTGGGCCGACCAGCTGCGCGCCCTGCGCCCTGACCTCGACAAGCCCCGCGCCCATGCCGCCGCCCAGGCCGCGTTCGGGCTGCTCAACTCCACCCCCCGCGCCGGCCACGCGATCCCCGATGCCGCCCTGCGCGACCTGCTCGCGTCGATGGCGCTGGGTGCGCTCGGGGTCGCGGATTCATCACGGTATGTAGGCGAATCGCCGCTTCTGTAGCGGAATTCCGGTACAGAACCGATCACTCGCCTACATACCGTGATGAATCCGCCGCACGGAACAGGAGGCTAGAAGCCCGGCTCGGTCCGCTCCAGGATCGGGGCCAGGTCGAGGCCGGCGGGCAGGGTGCCGAAGGCGCTGCCCCAGTCGCGGGCCAGGCGGCTGGCACAGAAGGCATCGGCGACGGCGGTCGGGGCGTGGCGGATGAGCAGGCCGGCCTGGAACACGACGGCGATCTGCTCGACCAGGCGGCGGGCGCGCAGCTCGATGTCGTCGAACTGCGTGAGCTCCTTCTTGAGCGAGGTCACCGCGTCGTCGTAGCGCTGGTCGGTGCCGACGGCGAGCTCGGCCTCGGCGAAGAAGGCGTCGAGGGACTCGGGCTCGCGGCCGATCGCGCGCAGCGCGTCGAGGGCGGCGACGTTGCCGGAACCCTCCCAGATCGAGAGCAGCGGCAGCTCGCGGTAGATCCGCGCCATGTCGAAGTCCTCGATGTAGCCGTTGCCGCCGAGGCACTCGAGCGCCTCGTTGGCGAGGACCGGGCCGCGCTTGCAGACGTAGTACTTGGTCGCGGCGAGGGCGAGGCGACGCAGCGCGGCCTCGCCGGCGTCGCCATGGATCGCGCGGTCGTTGGCGCCGGCGAGCCGCATCATCGCGGTCGTGGCAGCCTCGGACTCGACCGCGAGGTCGGCGAGCACGTTCCGCATCAGCGGCTGGTCGATCAGCAGCTTGCCGAAGGCGGCGCGGTGGCGGGCGTGGTGGGCGGCGTACAGCAGCGCGGTCCGCATCCCGGAGGCCGAGCCGATCACGCAGTCGAGGCGGGTCATGTTGACCATCTCGACGATGGTCTTGACGCCCTTGCCCTCCTCGCCGACCAGCCAGCCGACGGCGTTGTCGTACTCGATCTCGGACGACGCGTTGGACTTGTTGCCCAGCTTGTCCTTGAGCCGCAGGAACCGGATCGGGTTGGCGTCGCCGCCCGGCAGCACCCGCGGGAGCAGGAAGCAGGACAGGCCGCCCGGAGCCTGGGCGAGGGTCAGGAACAGGTCGGACATCGGCGCCGAGGTGAACCACTTGTGGCCGACGACCCGGTATGTGCCGTCGGGCTGCGGGGTGGCCGTCGTGGTGTTGGCACGGACGTCGGAGCCGCCCTGCTTCTCGGTCATCGACATGCCGGCGATCAGGCCGCGCTTGGTCTCGGGGTCGCGCAGGCCGAAGTCGTACTCGCGGTTGGTGAGCAGCGGCTCGAAGCGCGCGGCGAGGTCCGGGTTGGCGCGCAGGGCCGGGACGACGGCGTACGTCATCGAGATGGGGCAGCCGTGACCGGCGTCGACGTTCCAGGCGTAGAACTTGGCCGCACGGGCGACGTGGGCGCCGGGGCGGTCGTCGGCCCAGGGGGCGGCGTGGATGCCGTGGCTGACGGCGGTCTCCGTCAGCCGGTGGTACGCCGGCACGTACTCGACCTCGTCGACGCGGCGGCCGTAGCGGTCGTGGGTGTGCAGCCGTGGCGGGACCCGCTCGGCGAGGCGACCGAGGTCCATGGCCTCGGGAGTCCCGGCCAGGCGGCCGACGGCCTGGATCTCGGGCAGCGCCCAGCCCGCGCCCTCACGCTCGATGCCCTCGAGCAGCGCCGGGTCGGCGGAGGTGTCGTGGTCGACGAGCGGCGGGACCTGGTTGACGACCTCGTGCGTAGCCATGTCCAGATATTACGATTGCGCAGACAGTTGTGTCCAGAACTGTAACGATGTGAGACTGTGCCCATGCCCGACGTCGCCCCACTCTCGGCGCGCTCGGTGATGCTGAGCCTGCTGCTCGGGTCCCACCCGGACCGGATGTCCGCCGCGGAGCTGGTGCGGGCGGGCGAGCACTTCGGAGTGCCGGCGGCCACCGCCCGCGTCGCGCTGACCCGGGCGGTCGCGGCAGGTGACCTGCGGCGCGCCGACAGCGACTACCTCCTCGGCGAGCGGCTCGCCGCCCGTCAGCGCCGGCAGGACGAGGCGGTCCTCGACGCCGAGACCGCGTGGGACGGCAGCTGGGAGATGGCGGTCGTGGTGGTCGCCGGCCGCACCGGGACCGAGCGCGCGGCGCTGCGGGACCGGCTGGCGTCGTACCGGATGGCGGAGCTGCGCGAGGGTGTGTGGACCCGGCCGGCCAACCTGCGCCGCGGGCGCGGGTACGCCGCCGAGCTGGTGCTGAGCACCTTCACCGCGACGCCCGACGAGGACCCGGTCGTTCTCGTCCGGCAGCTGTGGGACCTCGGCGGATGGGCGGCCCGGGGACGTGCCCTGCTCGCGCAGCTGGAGGCGACCCGGGAGCCGGCCACCCGGCTGGCGGTCGCGGCGCACCTCGTGCGGCAGCTGGCGGCCGACCCGCTGCTACCCGCCACGCTGCTCCCGGCGGACTGGCCGGCGACGGCCATGCGGACGGCGTACGCCGCTTACCAGGACGAGCTGCGCGAGTTGGCGCTCACCCCGCGCCAGCAGGTCTCCTAGACCAGCCCGTCGGGCAGCTCGGCCCCCGCCTCGAACAGCGCGACCAGCCGCTGGGCACGGACGGCGGCATCGACCACGAGCTCGACGTCGTCGGCCAGGTCGGCGGACACCATCAGGTGCCCGGCGGCGTCGGAGGCCGGGGTGGTCCGGGCGTGCAGGTCGGCGAGCAGGGTGTCGCGCTCCACGCCCCGGACGGCGAAGAGCACCAGCGGATCGGTGTCGACCAGCCAGCCGACCTGCATCAGCACGGCGATGGCGTGCGGGCAGGGGTCGAGGTAGTGGGTGCAGGTGCAGGTCGCGGTGAGCTCGCCGCCGTACGGCAGCAGCTCGACGCCGACCTCCTCGGCGTGCTCGACCAGGTCGTGGGGGAGGTTGCCGGCGAGCAGCTCGGCGATCCGGCCGGACTCCGCCGCGACCGCCTCGACCAGGGCCATGCGGGCAGCGGGATCGAGCACGGGGAGGGCGATCTGGACGGTCCAGGCATCGTCGCCGTCACGGCAGGCGGCGAGCAGGCTGCCGGGCTCGACGCTGATCGCGCCGACGTCGCCCCGGCGGGCGTGGGTGCGGCCCCGGCGCAGCTCTGCCTCGGAGTACGCCGCCTCCTCGACCGCGCGCTGCCAGGCCTTGCCCCACCACGAGCGGACGCCGCGCGTCGGCTGGGTCTGGCGGGTGAAGGTGGTGCGCATCAGCGGAACCACCTAGCGTGGCGTCGGTGAACGGGAACTCGGACACCGTCGACAGGAGGCTGCGCGGCAACGACGCGCACCTCCACCACCTCGCGCTCCGGCGCGCCCGGATGCTGTCGCTCCACGACTTCACGTCGGGGCACGGCCTGGAGATCGGCCCTCTCGACTCGGCCCTGACCGACAAGGCCGTCGACGACGTGAGCTACGTCGACATCAAGGACACCGCCGGACTGCGCGAGCACTACGCGGACGACCCCAACGTGCTGCTCGACCTGATCCCCGAGGTCGACTTCCCCCACTACGTGGGTGGCACCTACCGCGACCTCGCGACCGCAGCCGGGCCCGGTGCGCCGTACGACTGGGTGATCGCCTCGCACGTCATCGAGCACGTGCCGGACGTGATCGGCTGGCTGGACCAGATCGCGGGGCTGACGGCAGACGGAGGCGCTCTGCTGCTCGCCGTACCGGACCGGCGCCAGTCCTTCGACCGGCACCGCCCGCCGACGACCGTCGGCCAGGCGCTGGAGGCGCACGAGCTCGGCCAGACCCGGCCGGGGACCCGCGCCCTGCACGACTTCGCGGCCTCCGCGCTCGACGTGGACTCGTGGGAGATGGCGCAGCTGAAGACCATCCCCGGCCGCGACCGGCGGGTCCACTCGACCCTGGACGAGGCGCGCCGCCTGGTCGAGCTCAACCGCGCCGGGCACTACGTCGACTGCCACGTCTGGCTGTGGTCGCCGACCGACTTCCTCCACCAGGTCCAGGAGCTGCGCGCCCTCGGCGTGACGAACTGGTTCGTCGAGTCCGTGACGCCCGACAAGCCCCGCGCCGGCGAGTTCTTCGTGCTGCTGCGCAAGGGGGTCGACGGGCAGGCGCCCGACGGTCTCGCCGAGCCGGACCCCGGCACCGACCTGCCCGGCTGGCTGTACGACGACCTCGCCCCGCTGCAGGCGCGGATCGGGAAGCTGGAGCGCCGGGTCCACCGGCTCAAGCAGCGCTCGCAGGACCTGCAGGCCGAGCTCGACCGGCTCCGGAGCAGGACCCTCCGGGCACGGCTGCGCCGGATCGCGGCGCGGCTGCTCCGTCATCGCTGATCCTCCGTCGCCGCCTCGCGGGCCTGGCGGCGCAGGGTCACCAGGTCGCGCAGCTCCTCGTTGCTCAGCTCGGTGAGCGCGGCGTCGCCGCGAGCCAGGACGGCGTCGGCGAGCTGGCGCTTGCGGTCGAGCAGCCCGGCCACCCGCTCCTCGATCGTGCCGCGGGTGACCATCCGGTGCACCTGCACGGGTCGGGTCTGGCCGATCCGGTACGCGCGGTCCGTGGCCTGCTCCTCGACGGCGGGGTTCCACCACCGGTCGAAGTGGACGACGTGGTCGGCGCGGGTCAGGTTGAGGCCGGTGCCGCCGGCCTTGAGCGAGAGCAGGAACACGGGCACCTCCGCTGCCTGGAACCGGCGGACCATCTGCTCGCGCTGGTGGACCGGCGTGCCGCCGTGCAGGAACTGGTGGGGCACGCCGATGGCGGTGAGGTGCTGCTCGACGAGGCGGGCCATGGCGACGTACTGCGTGAACACGAGGACCGCGCCGTCCTCGGAGAGCACCGTCGCGACCAGCTCGTCGAGCAGCTCGAGCTTCTCGGAGCGGCCGGTGAGGCGGATCGCGCCGGACTGCTTGAGGAACTGGGCGGGGTGGTTGCAGATCTGCTTGAGGCCGGTGAGGAGCGCGAGGACCAGGCCGCGGCGGGTCTCCTCGTCGGCGCGCTCGATCCGCTCCATCGTGTCCTTGACGAACGCCTCGTAGAGGACGACCTGCTCGCGGGTCAGGCCGAGCAGGTGGTCGGTCTCCGTCTTCGGCGGCAGCTCGGGGGCGATGCCGGGGTCGGACTTGCGGCGGCGCAGCAGGAACGGGCCGATCAGGTCCGCGAACTGCCGCGCCTTGGTCGGCTCGGCGCCCGACTCGATCGGCGCGCCCCACACCCGGCGGAACGCCTGACGACTGCCGAGGAGCCCGGGGACGCACCAGTCGAGGATCGACCACAGCTCGGTGAGGTCGTTCTCGACGGGCGTACCCGTCAGCGCGACCCGCGCCCGGCTGGGCAGGCGGCGCAGGGCCCGGGCGGTCGACGTACGGGAGTTCTTGACGTGCTGGGCCTCGTCGGCGACGACCAGGTCCCAGGCGACCTCGGCGAGGCTCTCGGCGTCGCGGCGCAGGGTGCCGTAGGTGGTGAGCACGAACCCGCCACCCCGCTGGTCGAGCTTGTCGAGACCCTCGAGCGAGCGGGAGCCGCCGTGGAACCGGCGGACGGGTACGCCGGGTGCGAACCGCTCGACCTCGGCCTCCCAGTTGCCGAGGAGGCTGGCCGGGCAGACGACGAGCGTCGGCCCGCCGTGCGACGTGCCCTGCTCGAGGCGGTGCAGGTGGAGCGAGATGAGGGTGATCGTCTTGCCGAGGCCCATGTCGTCGGCGAGGCAGGCGCCGAGGCCGAGTCCGGTGAGGTCCGCGAGCCAGGTCAGGCCGTGGCGCTGGTAGTCGCGGAGCCGGGCGGCGAGCCCGGCGGGCTCGGGGATCGGCGTACGGGTCGCGGCGTCGAGGACCCGCTCGCGGACCTTCAGCAGGCTGGCGCCGACGACCACCTCGGTCGTGGCGGGCTGCTCGTCGCCCGTGGCCGGCAGGTCGGTGACGCCGGTGAGCGCGGCGGCCAGGGCCTGGGCACCGGTGGCCTTGCGGATCAGGCGCTTGCGGGCGCGCGCGGCGACGGTCGGGTCGACGACCGTCCAGGCGCCGCGCAGCTTGATGACCGGGCTGGCCGCCTTCGCGAGCTCGGCCATCTCGTCGCTGGTGAGAGCCTCGCCGTGCAGCGAGACCTGCCACGAGAACGAGAACAGCCCCTCGGTCGAGAACGGGCTGTCCTGCAGCGGCAGCTCCTCGCCGCGGGTCGGCCCCGTGCTCTCGCGGCGCCGGTCGAGGACCGCGCGGGTGGTCAGCTCGGGGCCGAGGGAGCGCGGCCAGTGCACGTCGACCCGGGCGTCGCGGAGCGCGCCGACGTGGCCGAGCAGGCTGCCGATCTCCTCACCGTCGAGGGTCAGCTGGTCGGGGACGGCAAGACCCAGCAGCCGGTCGAGCACCGGCCACGCGTCGGCCGCGGCCCGCAGGGCGATGCTCGCGTGCACCCGCGCGCGGCTGCCGAAGCCGTGCTCGGCCGGGCCGCCGGTCCACAGCAGCGCGGCGTCGCTGACGTGGAGCGGGTCGCGCTCGTCGTGGACCTGCAGCACCACCCGGACCGTGCCGGCGACCAGCTCCTCCTCGTCGGCCTCGACCCGCAGCGAGACCCGCACCAGCTCGGGCAGCACGGCGTCGTCGCGGCGCTCGGCCATCCGCCGGCGTACCCGTTCGGCGAAGTGGTCGGGCGTGCGCTGCTCCTGCTCCGGCTGCTCGGGCTGCTCGGGGGCTGGGCTGCGGCGGCCGGTCGGTGCCGCGCGCGGCAGGGTGTCGGCGACCGCGTCGAGCATCCCGCGCACCACGACGTCCTCGGCGTCGAACGAGCGGGCGAGGCGGTCGACCGCGTCGAGGTCGCGCGGGTCGAGCCCCTCGACCCGCCAGGCACGGCCGGCCTCGTCGGGCGCCACCTTGCCGGCGGCGACCAGGCGCAGGCCGAGCAGGGCCGCCCCGCTGAGCAGGCGGACGCTCGCGTGGGCGTCGGACGCCGACCGCGCCCGGCTCAGCACGGGCAGCGCGGCGCTCACCGGCAGCGCGATCCGGCGCGCACCGTCGGCGTCGGTGAACTCGATCGTCGCGGGGTCCCCGGTCCGGAAGGTCGCGGGTCCGGAGACGGGAACGAAGCTCACATGGGGACGCTAGGCCATGGCTGGGAACTCGGCGCCGTCGCGGGCGCCCTTCAGCCCGCGGTCGCCGTACGACGGCCGCGGAGCCGGGCGAGGAATGCGGCTCCGAGCAGCAGCACCCCGCCGGCGACCGCGGCGCTCGCCGCCCACCAGGTCGGGTGCTCGGCGGCCAGCGCGATCGACGCGAGCGGGACACCGAGGGCCGGCATCGCGATCGCGAGCACCGAGAACCCGGCGTGGTTGGAGGCCGTCGCGGCCAGCGCCCACAGCACGGCCAGGACGCCGCCGAACGCGACCACCCACCACACGTCGGAGGCGTCGAAGCCACCGGACACGCTGATGGTCGACGCGAAGCCCTTCCGACCGCTGTTCGTGTCGCTCCCGAGCATCGAGCCCATCTCACCGAAGATCCCGCCCAGGAAGCGCATCACCGCGAACGACGCCAGCGTCCCGAGGATGCCGACCAGGCCGAAGGCGCCGACCACGACACCGGACACCGCCCGGCTGGGCAGGGCCCAGCCGACGACGGTCACGGCCGCGACGAAGACGACCACGAGCGCCGCGCCCGTCACCTGCGGGTGGTCGCTGCCGATGCTGTCGGCCAGCAGGTCGTCGAAGAGGAGGCAGTAGACGATGGCCAGGCCGAGGATCGCCACGACCACGAAGGCGGCGCGCCGCGCGGCGAGGTACCCGACCACCGCGAGGACGGTCATCACGCCACCGATGAGGTACCCGACCCAGTGGTCGTTGCGGTCGATCCCGATGCCGATCATCAGGCCGGTGGCCAGGATGCCGACCGTGCCGGGCCAGGTGACGACCTCCTCGCGCGCCCGGCCGCCGGTACGACGACCGGCGAGGGCGCCGAGGACCGCGATCACGAGCAGCACTGCGGTGGCACCGAGGCCGACGCCGTAGTTGGACCAGTCGAGCCCGTCGTCGCTGCGGCTGCGGAAGCCGGCGATGACCACGGCGGCGCCGAGCAGGCCGGCACCGAGGGCGACCAGGCCGGCCGTCGTACCCGCTCGGGCGGCGCGCGTCGGGTCCCCCGGCCCGATCGGGCCCGGCAGCCCGGTACCGACCGGCGGCAGGGGCGGCTGGCCGGCCCCGTGGTCGTCGGTGACCGGACCGTCCGCGTCGTCCGGGTCGGCCACGATGGCCGACGCCGGCGGGCGGATGATGGTGTCGGGCGCCATCGACGCAGGCGGGGGCGGCGGCCCGTCGCCGGGCTGCTCGGGGGTGCCGTTCGCGGGAGCGTCGTCGGTCATGCATCGGACTCTAGGACCGTGGGGCACCCGATCGCGGGAGGTGGGCGTCGGGCTAGGAACTCACCCCCAGCACGAGCGGTACGACGGCGGCCGCGCCCGCCTCGTGGAGCGCCTCCGCTGCCAGGGTGAGCGACCACCCGGTGACCAGGCGGTCGTCGACGAGCAGCACCCGACGGTCCTGGACGGCCACCGGGTCATCGAGCCGGAGCGCGCACCGGCGGCTGACCGCGGCCACCCGCTGGGCCGAGTTGGTGGCACCCCGGTCCGGCCCGACCGAGAGGTCGACGACGTCCCAACGACCGACGACCGGCACCTGCAGGAAGCGGGACAGTCCGCCGGCGAGGTCGGCGGTCAGCTGGGGCTTGCGCTCGGACTCGGCGACCACGATCGCGTCGACCCGTGGCTGCCAGTCGTGGAGCATCGTGACCATCGCCCGGGCCAGCGAGTCGGGCACCGGCCCGTCCGGGGCGTCGACCGCGAACAGCCCGCGCAGCGCGGCGCCGTGGCCGAGGTCGGTGAGCCGCGCGATGGCCCGCCCCTCCTCGGCGGTCTGCTTGATCCGACCGGACCGGCTGACCCCGATCGCCGCGAGGCCGGTCGGCCACAGCTTGCGGGGCTCGATCGGGACGCCGGGCCGGGCGATCCGGTCGGCGGCCTCCTCGACCGCGGCGGCGGACACCTCGGTCGACAGGCCCAAGCCGCCGCAGTTGTCGCACCGGCCACAGCGCCACTCCGCGTCGGCCAGCACCGCCGGGTCGTCGAGCTGGCGGCGCAGGTAGCGCATCCGGCACTCGTCGCTGCGCAGGTAGTCGAGCATCGCCTGCTGCTCGGCCTGGCGGGCGGCGGCGACCCGCTCGTAGCGCTCGGAGTCGTAGGACCACGGCTGGCCGGTGGACTCCCAGCCGCCCTTGACCCGGCGTACGGCCCCGTCGACGTCGAGCACCTTGAGCATGGTCTCGAGCCGGTTGCGGGACAGGTCGACGCGGGGCTCGAGCGCGGCGGTGCTGAGCGCCCTCCCCTCCTCGGCCAGCACCGCGAGCGTCTCGCGGACCAGCTCCTCGCGCGGGAACGCGAGCGAGGCGAAGTAGGCCCAGATGTCGCGGTCCTCGATCGCCGGCAGCAGCACGACCGTGGCGTCGTCGACCGTGCCACGGCCCGCGCGACCGACCTGCTGGTAGTAGGCCACGGGACTGTTGGGCGCGCCGAGGTTGACCACGAACCCGAGCGCCGCGTCGAAGCCCATCCCGAGCGCGCTGGTCGCCACCAGCGCCTTGACCTCGCCGTCGACCAGGGCCTGCTCGAGCGCGAGCCGCTCGGTCTGCTCGGTCTGGCCCGAGTACGCCGCCACCCGGTGCCCGCGGGAGCGCAGGTAGTCGGCGACCTCCTGGGTGGCCGCCACGGTCAGGCAGTAGACGATGCCGCTGCCCGGCTGCTCGGCGAGGTGGTCGGCCAGCCAGGCCAGTCGCTGCTCGGCCGTGGTCAGCCGCACCACGCCGAGGCGCAGGGACGCCCGGTCGAGGGTGCCGCGCAGCACCAGCGCGTCGCCACCCAGCTGCTCGGCCACGTCGTCGGTGACGCGCTGGTTGGCGGTGGCGGTGGTGGCGAGCACCGGGATGCCGTCGGGGAGCTCGCGCAGCAGGGTCCGGATGCGGCGGTAGTCGGGCCGGAAGTCGTGGCCCCAGTCGGAGATGCAGTGCGCCTCGTCGACCACCAGCAGGCCGCAGGTGGCAGCGAGCCGGGGCAGCACCTCATCGCGGAAGCCCGGGTTGTTGAGCCGCTCGGGACTGACCAGGAGCACGTCGACCTCGCCGGCCGCGATCGCGCGGTGGACCTCGTCCCACTGCTCCATGTTGGTCGAGTTGACCGTCACCGCCCGGATCCCGGCGCGCTCCGCGGCAGCGATCTGGTTGCGCATCAGGGCCAGCAGCGGGGAGATGATCACCGTCGGCCCGCTCCCCTGCTCGCGCAGCAGCAGCGTCGCCACGAAGTAGACCGCGGACTTGCCCCATCCCGTGCGCTGGACGACGAGGGCGCGCCGCCGGTCGACGACCAGGGCGGCGATCGCGGCCCACTGGTCGTCGTACAGCGTCGCGTCGGGGTGGCCGACCAGCGCACGGAGGTGCTCCTCCGCACGGGTGCGGACGGCGGCGTCGGTGGGGGCCTGGGTGTCCATGCCCCGTGTCTACCAGCGGCGCCCGACAGGACGGCTCCTGCATCCACAGGGGGTGTTCACGACGAGACGTTGTCCACAGGTCCAGGGCCGTGACGGGCCACATGTCGGAGGAGCTGCAGGGCTTGCTCCTGGCCGAGCAGGCCGCCATGTGTGAGCCGATCGAGATGGAGCTCCTCCTGGGCCCAACCGACGAGGTCGCCGTTCGACGGGTCGAGAAGCTGGTCGCGAGCCAGAGCACCCTCCCGATCGAGCCGGAGACGGACTTCCACGACGCAGCTGCGATCTACCGCGCGGTGCGTCGCACCGGGCGCACGGTCCGCTCGAAGGTCGACTGCCTGATCGCCACGATCGCCATCAGGCATGACGTACCGCTCCTCCACCGCGACGCCGACTTCAGCGTGATCGCCGAGGTCACCGAGCTGCGCGAGCAGTCCCTGCTGAGCCGCTGAGATCTTTTACCCAGTGAACCGGCGGATTCCCGGGACGGCCCGACCACCGGCCCCGTAGAGTTCTTCCTGCAGCCGCTGGTGACCCGAGACGCCGGCGGCTGCACCTATTTTTCCGCGCGCCTCCCGGGCAGGCAGGCGCGGGCTCAGGCCAGCGACCACCAGATCCGGGCCAGCTCGAAGCGGGATCCGGCGTTCCAGCGCAGCAGTACGTCGCCCACGTGCTTCTCCACGCCCTTGACCGAGATGCCGAGGTCGCCGGCGATCTGCGGGTTCGTGCGACCGGCGGCGACGAGGGCGGCGACCTCGGCCTGGCGGGGGCTGAGTGCCGAAGCACCGGGGACGACCGGCGCCGACTCCGAGCAGCCTCCGACAGCAGCCAGCAGGCCGACCCGGGTGGCGACACCGAAGGCGCACAGCACCCGGGACAGGTGGGTGCGGACCGTGCGGGGCGAGAGGAACAGCGCCGCCGCGATCTCCTCGACCTCCTGGCCGGCGAGGACCGCCCGGGCGACCTCCGCCTCGCGGGCCGAGAGGGCACCCCAGCCGGCGCCGGCCACCGGGGGCAGCCGGCGTCCCGAGGCGGCGAGGGTGGCGCCGGCCGCGCGGCGCATCGCGCCGAAGCCGGCGCGGTCGCTCTCGGCGACGAGCGCGCGCAGGCTGCGGGACGCGGTGCCGAGGTCCGCGTCGAGGATCCGGGCCCGGGCGAGCAGGATCTGGCCCTCGCCAGCCTCCACGCCGCGCTCCTCGGCGGTGCAGCGCTCGATGCTCGTCGTCAGCAGGTCGATCGCGGTGGCGGCATCGCCGGCCTCGATCGCGACCCTGGCGCGGGCACGCTGGACCGTGGGCTCGGTGATCGGGTGGGCGGCCAGCTCGTCGAGCGCAGCCAGCCAGGCCTCGACCGCGCCCCGGTCCTGCTCGAGGAGCGCCGCGTGCAGGAACATCTCGAAGCTGATCGCGCGGTCGATCAGCGTGCAGTGGCTGAGCGACTCGTCGGATCCGGCCCGGAAGGCGAGCGCGGCCGCGGTCGCCACGTCGTAGAGCGCGATCGCGCCGTAGGCGAGGAGCAGGAGCGCACCGCGGTCGATGAAGTCGCGGGGCTCGGCCGGCACGTGGGCGGCGATCGCCTCCGCCACCCGGACGCCGTCCTCGTCGCCCGCGTTGCCCCGCACCAGCACCGCCACGGACTCGACGACCGGCGCGACCCGCGAGCCGGGGACCACCGCCGCGCGCATCGTCCCGAGCAGGGCGTCGGCCGCCTCGATCCGGCCGGAGAACGCAGCGATCCGGGCCTGGCAGACCCACAGCACGGCCGCGAACGGATGCCCCGCCCAGGCCTCGCCGGCCGGCGGTCCGAGCGCGTCGACCTCCGCAGCGTCTCGGATCCGGGCACCGACGAGGGCCGCCTCCGCGGCGACGTACCGCACCGCCGACCACCAGCGCGATCCCGGCCCGTCGGCCGCGGCGAGGAGCCGGCGCAACGCGTCCCGGTCGACGGGGGCCGCGACGAGGTCGCCGCCGGCGGCGAGGTCGGCGGTGGCCAGGCACAGTGCCCGGGTCGGGTCCGACACCGCCAGCCCGAGACCGTACGACGCATGCCGGGTCGCGCCGGCGAAGTCACCGAGCCAGAAGTCGGCGAGCGCCGCCAAGCCGTACGCCGCCGCGCCGTCGTCACCGCTCCCACCCTCGGCCGCGGCCAGGCAGACCGTGCGCGCTGCCTCTGGCGTCCCCTCGGCCAGGTGCCGGAGCACGTCGTCGAGCAGGGCGTCGCGGTCCATGACCCGAAGGTTCCCACGGGCCGCGCGGGTTCACGGCCGGATCCGGGATTACGACCATTCCCTACCGACGCGCCCCCTCCCGGTCGGGAAGAGTCGGGCGCCGCGACACACGGAGGTGGCCGGATGCGGTGGATGGGGACGATCGGCGGACTGGCACTGGTGGCCGCGCTGACGGCAGGGTGCAACGACAGCGAGGGCGGGGCCGCGGACGACGTACCTGCAGCGACCGGCGCCGCCACGGCAGCCGGCACCGACACCGGCACCGGCACAGCAGCGCTCCCGGTGTTCTGCGACCTGGTGACCGCCGACCAGCTCACCGCCGCTGTGGGGGCGACGGTGACCACGAGCACCGGCCCCTTCGACGCCTGCGAGTTCGACCAGGAGGACCCGCGCGCATTGAGCGGCTCGCTGGGCGCGACCGACGTGCAGGCCAACGGTGGCTACGAGACCTACCAGTCCGGCACGAAGGGCGCGATGGACACGCCCACCCGGCGCGACCTCGCCGGCATCGGGGACGCGGCGTACGTGGACGTCGGCACCATCGCCGGCGGCGAGAACCTGCAGGTCGCCGGTGGCGTGCTCGTCGGCCACGTGATCTACACGCTCAACCTCGCCCAGGGCGTCGGGCTGACCGAGGACGAGCTCGTCGCGACCAGCGAGAAGCTGCTGCGCCTCATGGTCGAGGCGGCCGGATGAGGCGCGCCGCCCTCGCGGCCGTGGCCGCCGCGACGGTGCTGGTCGTCGCCTCCGGGACCGGCGGCGCCGTCGCCGGGGCGATGATCACCGGCAAGCAGATCAAGAACGGCACCGTCACCGGTCGCGACGTCAAGGACGGGTCGCTGGGCACCGGCGACCTGGCGACCGAGGCGCAGTCCTCCCTGCGCGGCCCCGCCGGACCTGCCGGAGCTGCCGGACCTCCAGGCGCGGCCGGGGCTCCCGGAGATCCGGCCAGCCTCAGCGACGGGTACGTCGTGGTGAACAGCTCGAACGAGCCTGCCGCCGCCGACGGCAGCAGCTCCGGCGCCCTCGCGTACTGCCCGGCGGGCCACCTGGTCGTCGGCGGTGGCGGCCGGTGGGTGCCGAGCCTCGGCTCGGCCGGGGCGTCGACGATCGAGACCGACCAGCCCGTCCGAGCCGTCCGCGACGGCAGCGGACAGCCCACCGGCGCCAGCTACGACTTCAGCGGCGCCCCGGACGGCTGGGCGATGAGCGGGATGAACCACAGCGGCACCGTGGCCCACCTCGAGGTCTGGGCGCTCTGCGTTCCCGCCCAACCCTGAGCGGCTGAGTAATCCCCACCGACGAATGAGCAACGGCTGCTCAGGATTCCACCGGGTCCACCGACCCAGACTCGACGAACTGACCTCAGGCACGACCCCTCCACCAACAGATCGGGAAACCATGGCTCTCCTCAGCAAGTCCGGCATCGCCACCATCGCCGTCGCGACCGGCCTCGTCCTCACCGCCGGTACGGGCGGCGCCGTCGCCGGCGCGATGATCACCGGCAAGCAGATCAAGAACAACACCGTCACCACCAAGGACATCAAGAACAACAACCTCACAGGGGCCGACGTCGCCGACGGCTCGGTCGACAGCGCGGACCTGTCCGCCGCGGTCCGCTCGGGCTTGGGCGACCTGACCGTCTCCGGGGCGGTGAGCAAGTCGGGCGTGCTGACCGTGTTCCGCGCCCCGACCGGGACGACGGTGACGGCGCTGGCCGACCCGGGCACGCCTGGCTACTACTGCATCACCGTCACGGGCGGTCCCCGCGCCGTCAACCCCCAGACCGCCGGCCTCGTCGCGTCGCCGAACTACAAGGACGACAACACCAACGTGGGTACCCGGAACGCGATCATCGAGTCGAGTACGCGGGTCAACGACACCAACTGCGCCGGCGGCTTCCGCGTCGTGACCCTCCTTCGCGACGGCGCCAACACGGCTCTCGACCAGCAGCCCTTCCTCTTCCAGATCAACTGATCCCGACTGAGCGGCCCGCCGGTGGCGGGTCGCTCAGTCGTCGCGCCAGCTCTCGTGGGCCAGGTCCGACTCGATCGTGCCGTCGAGGCCGGCCCACAGGGACACCCCACCGTGGTCGACCTCGTCGACGTGCAGGTAGATCCAGTGGTCGTACTCGACGTCGACCGGCTTCTCGACGTCGTACCTGCTGTCACTGATCTGCCCGTCGCTGCGGCTCCGCGCGTCCTGGTCGACGGCGACCAGGACGGCCGGGTCGACGTCCGCGAGGGCGAAGGCCAGCTTGTCGCCGGCCTGCTCACCCATCCACTTCTCCAGGGTGTGGCCGTCCCAGCGCCACACCTCGGCGAGGTCCCCGGGCTGCGCCGGCGGGATCGTCACCTGCATCTCGTCGGTGCCGTAGCCGCGCAGCTCGAGGACGTCGGTCCCGCCGGTCTGCGTCGTCAAGGCCGCGCCGAGGGCTGCGAAGCTCTCCGCGGTCGCGATCGGCTGGTACCCGTCCTCCGCCGGCAGCGGGTCGGGCTCCTGCTCGCCCCCACCAGCCCGGTCCACCGCGCCCCAGGTCGAGACCACGGCGACGAACACCCCCAGCCGGAGCCACTTGTTGCGCGACCGCCGCGCCCTGGCCCGTCGCGATTCCCATGCCGAGATCGCGTCGGGCCCCTCGCCCGCAGGCGGCAGCGGCAGGCCGTCGGTGTCGAGATGCTCGCTGAGCCGCTCGTCGGGCTCGAGGTAGCGAGGCCACCGTCCCGGATCGCCCGAGCGTTCGCGGGGTGCCTCGTCGTTCACCAGATGCGGACCCGGTCCTCGGGGTCCAGCCACAGCCCGTCGCCGGGCGCGGTGCCGAACACCTCGTGGAACTCGTCGAGGTTGCGCACGATGTTGGCGCGGAACTCCGGCGGGCTGTGCGGGTCGATGGTGAGGTACTGCTGCTCCTGCTCGAGACGGCGCTTGGTGCGCCACACGTAGGCCCAGTTGAGGAACAGGCGCGTGCGGTCCTCGAGCGAGGCGGAGCCACCCTGCGCGATCTCGAAAGCGGTGTGGGCGATGGTGAGGCCACCCAGGTCGCCGATGTTCTCGCCGACCGTGAGCGCGCCGTTGACGTGCTCGTCGGGCAGGTTGCGCGGCGCGAAGCCGTCGTACTGCGCGATCAGGGCCTTCGACTTCACCTCGAACGCGGCCTTGTCGTCCGCGGTCCACCAGTCGTTGAGGTTGCCGTCGCCGTCGTACTGCGCACCCTGGTCGTCGAAGCCGTGACCGACCTCGTGCCCGATGACCGCGCCGATGCCGCCGTAGTTCTCGGCCTCGAGCGCGTCGGGGCTGAAGAAGGGCCGCTGCAGGATGCCGGCCGGGAAGCAGATCTCGTTGGTGCCGGGGTTGTAGTAGGCGTTGACGGTCTGCGGGAGCATGAACCACTCGTCGCGGTCGACCGGGGAGCCGATCTTGACGAGCTGGCGGTCGGTCTCGAAGCCGGCGGCGGCCTGGGCGTTGGCCACCAGGTCATCGGGTACGACGACCAGCGCGGTGTAGTCGCGGAACTTCTCCGGGTAGCCGATCTTGGGCCGGAAGGTCGCGAGCTTGTCGTAGGCCCGCTCCTTGGTCTCGTCGGTCATCCAGTCGAGCTTGCTGATCGACTGGCGGTACGCCGCGAGCAGGTTGGCGACCAGGTCGTCCATCATCGCCTTGCTGGCGGGCGGGAAGTGCCGGGCGACGTACTCCTTGCCGACGGCCTCGCCCATCGCACCCTCGACGAAGGACACCGCGCGCTTCCAGCGGGCCCGCAGCTCGGGCGTGCCGGACAGGGTGCGCCCGTAGAAGTCGAAGTTGGCCTCGACGAACGCGTCGGAGAGGTACGGCGCCGCCGAGCGCAGCACGCGCGAGAGGAACCAGTCGCGCCACGCCTCGATCGGCTCGGACTCGAGGACGCCGGAGAGGTGCTCGAGGTACGACGGCTGCTTGACCACGACCTCCGCGATGGTCGCGTGCTCGCCGCCGAGGTGGCCGCCGAGGTTGGTGATGTAGGCGTCCCAGTCGAACGCCGGGCACAGCGCCTTCAGCTCGTCGGCGGTCATCAGGTTGTAGGTCTTCTGGACGTCGCGCGTCTCGGCACGCTCCCAGTGCCCCTTGGCGAGCTCGGTGTCGAGGGCGAGGATCCGCTGGGCGGCGGCCTCGGGCTCGGCGTGGCCGCCGAGGGTGAGCAGCCGGGCCAGGTAGGCGACGTACGCCGTGCGGATCTCGGCGAACTTGTCGTCGCGGTAGTAGGACTCGTCGGGCAGCCCGAGCCCGCCCTGCACCACGTGGAACAGGTAGCGGTCGGACTGCCGGCTGTCGGTGTCGACGTAGGAACCGAACAGGCCGTAGCCGCCGATCCGCTCGAACTCACCGAGGAAGGCGGCGACGTCGCGGACGTCGCGCAGCCCGGCGACGGCGTCGACCAGCGGCTGGGCCGGCGCGATGCCGGCGGCCTCGACCCGCTCGGTGTCCATGAACGAGTTGAACAGGTCGGCGATCTTGCGGGCGTCCTCGTCGCCGCTCGCGCCGGCAGTCTCCGCCAGCTCGGTGATGATCGCCCTCACGTCCTCCTCGGCCTGGTCGGCGAGCTGGACGAAAGGGCCCCAGCTGGACCGGTCGGAAGGGATCTCCGCCTCGGTCAACCAGGTGCCGTTGACGTGGCCGAAGAGGTCGTCCTGCGGGCGGATGTCGAGGTCCATGCCCGGTCGGGCGTCGTCGAGGATGCTCACCCGGGCGAGCCTAGACCCGGATGAGTAATCGTTGCTCAGGACATCGCACCGTCGCGTCGACAGGCTGGAGCCATGGTCCTCCGCCGCCTCCTGCCGCCGCTCGCCCTCGTCCTCGCGGTGGTGCTGGTCCTCGTCGCCGGCCCCGCCCCGTCCGCGACCGCCGCCGCCCGCCCCACGGTCCGGGTCTCCCTGTCGGCCACCGACGTCGCCGTCGGTACGACGGTGACGGCGACCGTCCGGGTCCGGGGCGGCGCCTCCCGCCAGCGGGTGAGCCTGCAGCGCCGTACCGGCTCGACCTGGACGAAGGTCGCCGCCCGTCGCCTGCCGCGCAACGGCGCGGTCCGCAGGGTCCGGTTCGCGGTCGCCGTCGTGCCGGGTACGACGACGTACCGGGTCGTCCTCGTCCGCCAGGGCAGCACGCCGGGCCGGCGGGGCACGGCGTTCACCGTCACCGGACGGACGTCCGGCGGGCCGGCCGCACCCGAGGCGCCGAGCACGCGGCTGGCCTCGCACCTCCCGGCGGGCGCCACCACGGGCGACGAGGAGTCGACCGATCCCTCGATCTCCGCCGACGGACGGTTCGTGGTGTTCGAGTCCTTCGCCGGCGACCTGCTGCCGGGCGGCAGCAACAACGTGTGGCAGGTCTACCTGTGGGACCGGACGACGGGCGGGCTCACCTTGGTCTCCCACAAGGCCGACGGGTCCCCCGGGTCGAGCGCGTCGCGGGATCCCGCGATCTCGGCCGACGGCCGCTACGTCGTCTTCCAGAGCGGTGCCAACCAGCTCGGTGGCGTCCTTGGCATGGCCTACGACTCCCTGTGGCGCTGGGACCGCACCACGGACACCTTCCAGCGACTGACCCACGACAACCTGGACGGCGGCGTGACCGATCCGGCCGTCTCGGCCGACGGATCCGCGATCGCGTTCACGTCGTCCGCCACGACCATCGCGGGCGGCGGCGCGGCGGACGACGTCTTCCTCTGGCGCGCCCCCGACACCTTCACCCTCGTCTCGCACGGCGCCGGGATCGCGGCGAACGACACGTCGAGGTTCCCCGCGATCTCCGCCGACGGCCACCACGTCGCCTACGAGTCGAAGGCCACCAACCTGGTCAGCGCCGCGGGCGGCCAGACGGACACCAATGCGCGGAGCGACGTCTTCCTCTGGGACGACGCGATGGGCTCGACCACCGAGCCGTTCCTGGTCTCGACCGACAAGACCGGCCTCAACGCCGCGACCGGCGGCGCAGAAGGAGCCTTCTGGCCGACCCTCTCGACCGACGGGAACCTGGTCGCCTACGAGACGGACGCGACGAACGTGCTGGCGCAGACCGACCTCGAGACCACCAAGGACGTCTACCTCTGGAGCCGGGACACCCCGGCGGCCCAGGTCCTCGTGTCCCGGCCGACCAACCCGAGCACCATCGGGAACACCAGCGCCTACAACCCGACGATGTCCGCCGACGGCAGCCGGATCGTGTTCCTCGCCCAGCCCGACGACCTCACCGGGACCGGCACCTTCCTCGACTCCGCGATGCTGTGGACCCGGGCCACCGGACAGTTCACGAACCTGTCCCCGGCCGCGTCCGGCAACCCGGACGGGGCCACGCTCTCGGCGACACTCGCCGCCGGCGGCACCTACGCCGCCTTCAGCACGAACGCCACCAACCTGGTGCCGGGCGTCTCCGACGCCAACGCCACGCAGGACGTCTACGCGCGGGGCCCGATCGGCTGAACACGCGGGGACCTAGGTCCCGACTTCCCAGGTCGCGCTCAGGACCCCTGACCGGGCACCGATCAGCAGGGCATGAACCGCCTGATCGCTCTCGTGCCGTGCCTCGTGCTCGGCCTGGGCGTGCTGGCGCCGACCGCCGCCGACGCCGGCACGGGTACGGCGACCGCCGCCGTGCTGCGCCCGGTCGCGCCCGACGTGGTGCCCGGGCGCGGTCTGGTCCAGCGCGCGATGGAGGACCGGGTCGTCGAGCTCGTCAACGAGCAGCGCACGAGCAACGGCTGCCGCGCGCTGAAGCCGTCGAACAAGCTGCGCAAGGCCGCCCGCCGGCACACCGTCTCGATGGCGCAGGCCGAGGTCATGTCGCACCAGCTGCCGGGCGAGGCGAAGTTCTCCACCCGGATCACGCGGGCGGGCTACCGCGGCTGGAGCCTGGTCGCCGAGAACATCGCCCGCGGTTTCAGCTCCCCCGAGTCGGTCATGGACGCGTGGATGAACAGCCCCGACCACCGGCACAACCTCCTCAACTGCCGCCTCCGCGAGATCGGGGTGGGCGTCGTGCTGGAGGACGACCAGCTCTGGTGGACGCAGGACTTCGGCGTGCGCTGAGCCCGCTCCGAGGGACGATCGCGACTTCTTGCTAGTCCTTCGGGACTAGCAGGTCCCGCACGGAGCACCGACGCGGCAACGCCGTTGGAAATCGCACGATCGTGCCCATGCTCCTGCGTTGCACCCGGTTGGTCGCGATGGCCACCTTGACGGTCCTGATCGCCCTGCCCACGACCCTCCGGGTCGCGCCCGCGACGGCCACGCCCACGGCACCGGTCGTCAGCTCGTCGGACACCCCGACTCTGACCGGGACGCTGACGAACCTGCTCACCAACCTCCTGGCGGCGCTGCTCGGGGGCCAGAAGTCGGTGCCTGCCCCGCAGCCGAGCACCCCCGGAACCACAGCGCCGGCCACGATCCCGATGACGGTCGCCGCCGACCTCGAGGACCGCGTGGTCGTCCTGGTCAACAAGCGGCGGGCCCGCGCCGGCTGCCGCGCCCTGCACCCCAACGAGAAGCTGCGCGCCTCGGCGCGCGCCCACAGCGTGGGCATGGCGCAGTACCGCACCATGACGCACTACCTCCCCGGCGAGGCCGGCCTCGGTGAGCGGATCACCTTCGCCGGCTACCACGGCTGGCGCCGCGTCGCCGAGAACGTCGCCACCGGCTACGGCTCGCCCAGCGCCGTGATGCAGGCCTGGATGGCCAGCCCCGGGCACCGCGCCAACATCCTCGACTGCCGGTTGCGGCACCTCGGTGTCGGCGTGGTCGCCCAGGGCGACCAGCTCTGGTGGACCCAGGACTTCGGACGCCGCTGACAAACTCCTCGGCGACCGACATGATGCTCCTCGTGCGCTCGGCTCTCTTCCCCGCGGCCGTCCTCGCGACGGTCCTGCTGACGGCGGTCCCCGCCTCGTCGCGCCCTGCTCCAGCACAGCAGCACGCCCGGGGGCCGGACACGGCGCGGATCGAGGTCAAGCTCCTCGACCAGGTCAACGTCGTACGACGCCAGTCGGGGTGCCGGCGCCTGAAAGCGCGGTCCGGGCTGCACGGATCGGCGACCGCGCACTCCAGTGCGATGGCGGCGCAGAACAGCATGTCCCACCAGGTCTCCGGCGAGGCCGACCTGCGCCAGCGGATCGCAGCAGCCGGCTACCCGCAGGCCGCGCTGATGGGCGAGGTGATCGCGATGGGCCCGATGAGCGCGCGCGAGGCGCTGCGCCGATGGCTCGACAGCCCGCCGCACCGCGCGCTGCTGCTGGACTGCCGGATGCGGCTGGTCGGTCTCGGCGTGCAGGCCGACAGCAACGAGCTGTGGTGGACCATCGACCTGGTCCGCAAGCGCCACTGACCCGCTTCTGTCAGTCGGTGTGCCGGAAGGACACCCGCACGGTGTGACGGGTCGTGTCGAGCGTCGCCTCGACCCAGTCGCCGGCGCGCGCGATGCCGTACTCGTCGGTCGACCAGGTGTCGTCGACGGTCGCGTCGCAGCCGAAGGTCCCGGGGTCGTAGGACCGGCACTCGTCGAGGGTGATCGCACCGAAGGCGCGACCGGCCGGCGGGTCCGCGAAGGTGGGGCCGGTGATCCACGCCTGCAGGTCGGCCGGCGTGAAGGTGGCCGGCACCCCGAAGCGGCGGGTGAAGTACTCACCGCTGTCGTTGCTCGAGGAGTCCTCGTCGTCGGCGATCCAGTCGGCGGGCACCGGGATCGCCCGGCCGCGCGCGACCACACCACGACCGACCTCCCAGTCCGGCTCGACGTACTGCCTGTAGGTCACCTGGACGTCCACCTCGGCGGGGGCTCCGTCGTACGGCGGGTCGTCGCGGTCGACGCGCACGAAGTACTCGACCGGCTCGCCCGCCGGCGGGACGAGCTGGGCGCTGCACTCCTGCTGCTCGGTGTCGCAGCTGACCACCCGGATCGCGCCGAACGACCGGCCGGCCGGGTTGTCGGTCCAGGCCGGGTCGTCCAACCACACCCTGAGGTCGTCGAAGGTGTACGTCGCCGGGACGTCGTAGGTCAGCCAGAACCGCATGTTGGGGTGGTGGTTGCCACCGTCGTCGCCGTTGTCGCTGTGGTCGAGGTCCCAGTCGGCCGGGATCGGTACGGCGGCCACCCGGTCGGGAAGTGCGTCGATCTCGTCGGTGCCGAACAGGTGCCACCAGCGGCCGTCGACCGTCACGAAGACCGCTGCCGCGGACACCCCTGCGATCATCACGAGCTGCAGTGCCCAGCGGAGCAGGCCCAGCCCGAGCGCCTGTCCGGGGGTGAAGCGCTCGAGGTGCTCCTCGCCGTGCCCCACGCCCCGGGTCGCGACCGTGCCCCAGAAGCCCATCGTCCACAGCAGGCCCATCGAGACGCCGACCGCGAAGACCCACATCAGGATGGTCGGCAGCACCCGGGCGTCGTAGAAGGCGGGCAGCAGGAACAGTGCCCAGCCGCCCCAGGCCACCACGACCACGCCGAGGTTGACCAGGACCAGGATGCCCGCCGCACGCGGCACACTGCCGTTGCTCCATCCGGACAGGAAGGCGCCGAGTCGCCGCATCGCGTCAGCCGCGCAGGCGCACGACGAGCTTGCCGAGCGCGGCGCGGCTGTCCATGTCGGCCAGCGCCCGACCGAAGTCCGCCATCGGGTACACCTCACCGATCGGCGGCTTCACCACGCCTGACTCGATCATCGGCACCAGCTGTGACCACTGCTGCTGCAGGTAGTCGGGCTTGAAGAAGGCGTACGCGCCCCAGCCGACGCCGCGCACGTCGATGTTGTTGAGCAGCAACCGGTTGACCTTGACCTCGGGGATGCCGGCGCCCGCCGCGAAGCCGACGACCATCAGCCGGCCCAGCGGCGCCAGCACCCGCAGCGAGTCGGTGAACGCGGCACCGCCGACCACGTCGAGGACGACGTCGACACCCTTGCCGCCGGTCAGCTCCCTCACGGCGTCCTTGAACCCGTCGTAGAGGACCGCCTCGTCGGCACCCGCAGCACGTGCGTACGCCGCCTTCTCCTCGGTGCTCGTGACCGCGATGGTGCGCGCGCCGAGGCCCTTGGCCACCTGGAGCGTGGCGGTGCCGACCCCGCCGGCGGCGCCGTGCACGAGCACGGTCTCGCCCGGGCGCAGGCCGGCGCGCTCGTCGAGGGCGAACAGCGCGGTGAGGTAGTTCATCGGGAGTGCGGCGGCCTCGTCGAAGCTCACCCCGTCGGGCAGCGCGAAGGTCGACTGGCGGGGGCCGGCGACCAGCTCGGATGCGCCGCCGTACCCACCGACGCCGACGACCCGCTGCCCCGGCTCGAACCCCGGGCCGGACACCACGACGCCGGCGTAGTCGACGCCGAGCGTGAACGGCGGCTCGGGGCGCAGCTGGTACTGGCCGCGGCTGAGCAGCAGGTCCGGGAAGGACACCCCGACGCTGTGCACCTCGACGAGCACGTCCTCCGGCCCGGGCGTCGGGTCCGGCACCTCCCGGACGACGACGTCGGCGGGACCGGTGGTGGTGACGACCTGGACTGCGCGCATGCCTCGCAGGCTAGTGGTCATCTCCGGAAGTTGTTCGGGGTGGCCCGGGTCTGAACGAAGTGGCCCCCGAGTGCGTGCATCGCAAGGCGCAGGCGCGAAGCCATACCGGGTTGTCTCGCGAGCGTCTGCAACGCCGCGAGGTGCGTGCTCGGGGTGCGGGACACCCGGAGAACTTCCGGAGATGACCACTAGTGGTCCTGTCCCGAGGGACGTCAGGAGGTGGCAGAGCGCCGGGCGTGCGCGGCGACCAGGTCGGCGTACCAGTTGAACGACCGCTTCGGGGTGCGCTTCTGGGTCGCGTAGTCGACGTGCACGAGGCCGAAGCGCTGGGTGTAGCCCTCGGACCACTCGAAGTTGTCGATGAGCGACCAGGCGTAGTAGCCGCGGACGTCGACGCCGCGCTCGATCGCCTCGGCGACGGCCCCGAGGTGGAGCGCGTGGTAGTCGACGCGCTGGTGGTCGTCGACGATGCCGTGCTCGTCGGGTCCGACGCCGTAGGAGCAGCCGGACTCGGTGATCATGATGGGCGGTACGGCGGCGCGGAACCGCGCGCGGAACGTGATCAGCCACTCCCGCAGGGCATCCGGCACGACCGGCCAGCCGAAGTCGGTCATCGGGTAGCCGAGCACCTCGCGGAACTCGAACGGCAGCTCGGCGGTCTCGTTGGCGGCCGCGATCCGCATCGGGTTGTAGTAGTTGACGCCGTAGAAGTCGAGCGGCTGGCGCATCGTCGCGAAGTCGCCCTCGCGCACGTGGGGCTCGAGCAGCATCATCAGGTCGTCGCCGTAGCGGCCGAGGAGCATGCCCTCCATGTAGTGGGCGTTCCACAGCGTGTCGAAGAGCTTCGCTGCGCCCACGTCGGCGGGGTCGTCGCTGGCCGGCCAGATCGGCGCGTGGTTGTTGGCGCAGCCGACGCTCGTCGCGCCGGCGGCCCGCAGCGCGATCGCGGCCCGGCCGTGGGCGACGAGCAGGTGGTGGCCGACCGGGAGCGCGTCGAACATCAGTGCCTTGCCGGGCGCGTGCATCGCGACGCCGTACCCCATCAGGGTCACGACGTTGGGCTCGTTGACCGGCACCCAGTCGGTGACCCGGTCGGCGAGGCGCTCGCCGACGATCGCGGCGTAGTCGGCGAAACGGTCGACGGTCGCGCGGTTGAGCCAGCCGCCGTCGTCCTCGAGTGCCTGCGGGAGGTCCCAGTGGTAGAGCGTCGCCATCGGCTTGATGCCGGCCTCGAGGAGGCCGTCGACGAGCCGGTCGTAGAAGTCGAGGCCGGCCTGGTTGACCGTGCCGGAACCGGTCGGCTGGATCCGGGGCCAGGCGATCGAGAACCGGTAGCCGGAGGCGCCGAGGGCGCGCATGAGGGCGATGTCCTCGGGGTAGCGGTGGTAGTGGTCGCACGCGACCGCTCCGCTCGAGCCGTCGACGACCCGGCCGGGCTCGGCGCAGAAGGCGTCCCAGATCGACGGGCCGCGTCCGTCCTCGTCGACGGCGCCCTCGATCTGGTACGACGCCGTGCTGGTGCCGAACCTGAAGTCAGCCGGAAAACGGCTCGCGAGATCTCCCACCCTGTCCCCCACGGGACCAGACTCCCACGACACCGGCACAATCTGACACGTGAGCGTCGAGATCCGCAGGGGAACCGCCCGGTTCGTCGAACGAGAGCCCGGCCGGCTGAGCCAGCACTGTTTCTCCTTCGGGCCGCACCTCGACCCCGAGCGTCTGTCGTTCGGCCCGATGGTGTGTCACGACGACCACGTCCTGGGCCGCGACACCGGCTTCGAGGAGCACCCCCACGAGGGGCTCGAGATCATCACCTGGGTGGTGTCGGGCGCGGTCGTCCACCGCGACGGCACCGGCGCCGAGGAGGTCCTCACTGCGGGTGAGTGCGGCGTGCTGTCGGCCGGCGCCGGCGTACGGCACGCGGAGATCGCCGGCCCGGACGGGCCGGCCCGGTTCGTGCAGGTGTGGCTGCGACCCGACGACCCCGAGCTCGCGCCTGCCTACGGGCGGGCCACGGTGGCCGCGGCGCCCGGGTCCGGGTTGGTGCGGGTGGTCGGTGACGGCGGGCCGCTGTCGGTCGGCGTCGCCGGCGCGGCGCTCGACGTGGTCCGCCTCGGCGCGGGCGAGACCGTGGCCCTGCCTGCCGCGACGCGGGTGCACGCCTTCCTCACGACCGGCGCGCTGCTCCGCTCGTCGCTGGCCGAGCCGCTCGCCGCCGGGGACACGATGTGCGTGACCGACGGGGCGTCGTACGAGCTGACAGCGGGGGTGCCGACCGAGGTCCTGGTCTGGTCGTTCGCCTGATCAGGGCACGGCCGCAGGAATCACCTCTTCAGCGGCGATTCCTGCGCTCCTTGCTCGTTGCAACGGTCAAGAAGCGCGAGAATCGGTCCAGAAGTACGGCGCCTCAGGCCTCGCCGAACGCCTCTGCCGGCTCGACGAGCGCGGTGGCGACCTCGGCGAGGCTGCGCACCTGCTCCGGCGTGAGCCGGTCGAAGACCAGCTCCCGGACCTGGGCGAGGTGGCCGGGGGCGATCCGCTCGAGCAGTGCCCGGCCCTCGTCGGTGAGCACCGCGAACTGGCTGCGGCGGTCGTTGGGGCAGTGCTCCTTGGTGACCCAGCCGCGCTGCTCCAGCACCGCGACCGCGTGGGTCAGCCGCGACGGACTGGTCGCGGTGAGCCGGGCCAGCTCGCCCATGGTCAGCATCCGGTCCGGCGCGGCGGACAGGTTGGCGAGCATCGCGTAGTAGGTGTGGGTGATGCCGGCCTCCTCGCGCAGCCGCCGGTCGATCGCCTGCGGGAGCTCCTGGACGAGGCGGACCAGCGGCAGCCAGGCCGCCATCTCCTCCTCGTCCAGCCAGCGCGGCTCGCTCATGCCGAGAGCCCGTCGAGGTCGAGGGTGTGGGAGGTGTGGTCGCGCTTGACGGTCAGGTACCGCTCGTTGGCGGCCGACAGGTGCACGCCGGTCGGGACCCGCTCGTCGACGGCGACGCCGTACTCCCCGAGCTGACGGGCCTTGTCGGGGTTGTTGCTGAGCAGCCGGATCCGGTCGGCGCCAGCGGCGCGCAGCATCTGGGCCGCGGCGCGGTAGTCGCGCTCGTCCTCGCCGCGGCCGAGCGCGACGTTGGCCTCGTAGGTGTCGAGGCCCGCGTCCTGGAGTGCGTAGGCGTCGAGCTTCGCGTACAGGCCGATGCCCCGACCCTCCTGACGCAGGTACAGCAGGAAGCCGCCCTCGTCGGTGATCCGCTCGACGGCCTCGCGCAGCTGCGGGCCGCAGTCGCAGCGCTGCGAGCCGAAGACGTCGCCGGTCAGGCACTCGCTGTGCGGGCGGACCAGCGGCGCCGGGCCCCCGGTGGCCGCGGCGTCGAGGCGCTCGCGCCAGGCGCCGAGGCCGAGCAGGAGGTGCTCCTTGCCGTCGACGAGGCCGTCGAAGGTGACGACGTCGGCGGTGGTCTCGTAACCGTCGGGGAAGCGCAGGGGTACGACGACGCGGGTGCGGACGGCAGCCGCGGGACCGGCCTCCGGGGCGGCCGGGGCGGCGGCGTACGGGACCGCGGGGACGTCGGCGGTGACGCGGCGCGCCCGGCGGGCGCGGGTGGGGCAGGTCGTCATGGTCGCTCCATTATTTCAAACTTGAAATGATGTTGGCACAAGGCGGCCGCGACCGCAGGTATTCCCGCTCAGGCGCCCGGTTTTCCCGCGACCGGTCGCAGGACCAGGTCCTCGGGGACGACGAGGCCGGACTGCGCCAGCGCATCGACCAGCACCGCGACGACCTGGCGGGTGAGCCGGTCGACGAGCTGCTCCTGACTCTCGTCGTGGTGGTCGAACCACCAGATGATGCTTGCGTCGACCATCCCCATCACGCCGACCAGGACACCCTCGGGCGGGTCGGCGGACAGCGACGTCTCACTGAGGTACGCGCGGGCGGCGTCGGCGATCTCGCTCAGCAGCCGGGTGCGGCCGAGGCGCGCGCGGTGCAGCGCCTTGGTCTGCTGCTGGGCGGCGAGGAAGCGGAACAGGTGGGGGTGCTCGGCGGCCCACGCGACACACGGGGCGATCAGGCCGCGGACGATCTCGACCGGCGTGCCCGGCGTCGAGAGGTGCGGCCGGACCCGGCGCAGCAGCTCGGTCGCGGCGAACCGGGCGACCTCGGCGTCGAGCTGCTCCTTGCTCGCGAAGTGGCGGTAGACGTTGGGGCGCGGGATGCCGGCGCGCTCGGCGACCTGGCCCATCCCGACCTGCCCGCCGCCCTCCTCGATCGCGTCGACGGCGGCCTGGACGACCTGGGCGCGGCGGGCGTCGCTCTCGAGTGCCTCCTTGGCGTTGCGCCGGCGCACGGTCGAGTCGACCCACTTCGCCACGTCCGCCACGTCGACCATGCGGCCGACGCTATCGCGCACGGACTTCCGGATACACCTTGTACCCGGATCGGCTTGCGTGATACACCCTGTACCCATGCGCCGCTCACCCTGGATGAACACCGACCTCGACGACTTCCGCGACCTCGCGCGGACCTTCTGCGAGAAGGAGATCAAGCCGAACGTCGAGACCTACATCGCCAACAAGCAGGTCGACCGCGACCTGTGGAACAAGGCCGGGGACGTCGGTCTGCTCTGCCTCTCGGTCCCGGAGGAGTACGGCGGCGGGGGCGGCTCGTTCGCCCACGAGGCGATCCTCATCGAGGAGCAGGCCCGGGTCGGCGACAGCTCGTGGGGCGTCTCGCTCCACAACGGCATCGTCGCGCACTACATCCTCAACTACGGCACCGAGGCCCAGAAGCTCGAGTGGCTGCCCAAGATGGCCAGCGGCGAGGTCGTCGGCGCCATCGCGATGACCGAGCCCGGGACCGGCTCGGACCTGCAGAACGTGCGGACCAAGGCGATCAGGGAGGGCGACGAGTACGTCGTCAACGGCGCCAAGACCTTCATCACCAACGGCGCCCAGTCCGACGTCGTGGTCACCGTCGTGAAGACCGCCCCCGAGGAGGCGGCGGCCGGCATCTCACTGGTCATCGTGCCGACCGACACCCCCGGCTTCTCGCGGGGCCGGGTGCTCGACAAGATCGGCATGAAGGGCCAGGACACCTCCGAGCTGTTCTACGAGGACGTCCGGATCCCCGTCACCAACCTCCTCGGCTCCGAGGAGGGCCAGGGCTTCATCCAGCTGATGGAGCAGCTGCCCCAGGAGCGGCTGATCGTCGCGGTCTCCAACGTCGCCGCGATGGAGCTCTGCTTCGAGGAGACCATGCGCTACGTCCACGACCGGCACGCGTTCAACCGGCCCATCTGGGGTTTTCAGAACACCAAGTTCAAGATGGCCGAGATCGCCACCGAGGCCCGCGTCGCCCGCTCCTTCGTCGACGAGTGCGTCGGCCTGCACCTCGACGAGCAGCTCGACATCCCCACCGTCGCCATGGCCAAGCTGTGGTGCTCCGAGCGCGCGCAGAAGGTCGCCGACATGTGCCTGCAGCTGCACGGCGGCTACGGCTACATGAACGAGTACCCCATCGCCCGCGCCTGGGCCGACCTCCGCGTCTCCCAGATCTACGCCGGCACCAGCGAGATCATGAAGGAGATCATCGCTCGCTCTCTCCCGGCTCCCGCTTGACGCTGACCCGGCTCGAACTGGCTCCGCAAATACGCTGACCCGGCTCGAACTGGCTCCGAAATCGCGTCGACCCGGCAGAAAGTGGCTTTTCGCAGGCCACTTTCTGCCGGGTCAGCGGTTTTTTCGAGCAGTTTTGTGCCGGGTCGGCGGGAAATACGAGCCAGTTCAGGCCGGGTCGGCGAGGACCAGGACCGCCGCGGGGAGGAGCTCGACGGTCAGCGGCGTGGTGGCGTCAGCAGAGAGGGCACCGAGGCTCTCGCCGTCCGCGCCCACGGGTACGGCGGCGCCGCCGCGGTGCCGCCCGGAGATGCTGACGCTCCTGCCGGTGCGCACGGTCACCTCGGCGAGGTCGACGTGGCTGCCGTCGTACACCTTGGGGAGGGAGCGGATCAGGTCGAGGTGTCCGGCAGCTTCGATCACGATCACGTCGAGCAGCCCGTCGTCGACCGACGCGCTCGGCGCGATCGCCATGCCCTTTCCGTAGAAGCGCGAGTTGGCGACGACGACGGTCGCGGCCTGGTGGGTCGTGCGGACGCCGTCGACCTCGAGGGTGCACTCGACGGGGCGGTACGTGGCGAGGGCGCGGACCGCGGCCCAGGGGTACTGCAGCTTCGAGGGCAGCCAGTGCGATCGGTCCACGATCTCGGCCGCGCGGGCGTCGACACCGGCGTAGACCGATCCCGCAACGACGTACGACGACCCGTCGGCCTGGGTGACGCGGAGCAGGTCGATCAGCCGCGGCTCGGCGTCGAGCAGCAGGCGCGCCTGGGCAGCGGTGTCGGTGGGGATCGCGAGCATCCGGGCGAAGTCGTTGCCGCGCCCGGCCGGGACGACGGCGAGCACGCCGCCGCGCTCGGCGACGGAGCCGGCGACCGAGGAGAGCATCCCGTCGCCACCGACGGACACCACGACGGCGCCACGGGCGACGGCGGCGTCGACGAGCGCAGGGGTCTCGGCGGCCGAGGTCGTGTAGGTGACCTCGACCTCGGCGCCCGCCTCGCGCAGCGCCCGCGCCAGCGGGACGACGACCTTCGGCGCCGCGCCGCCACCGGAGGCGGGGTTCACAAGGAAGGCGAAGGCCCTGCCCGTCGTCACGGGATCAGCACCCCGGGGTTGAGGATGCCCGCCGGGTCGACGGCCCTCTTCACCGCGCGCAGCACCTCGACGCCGACCTCGCCGATCTCGGCGGTGAGGTACGGCTTGTGGTCGGTGCCGACCGCGTGGTGGTGGGTGATCGAGGCGCCGGCCGCGACGATCGCCTCACAGGCCGCGGCCTTGGCCGGGAGCCAGGTGGCGAGCGGGTCCGCGCCACCCGGGGCAGCGACGGTGAAGTAGAGCGAGCAGCCGGTGGCGTACACGTGCGAGATGTGGCAGAGCACCATCGCGCCCTCGCCGAGCGTCTCCTGCAGCGCGCTCTTCACGCGCGTGTAGAGGTTGTCGCGGTTGCTCCAGAAGGTGACCGTCTCGAGCGTCTCGACGAGGACGCCGTTGTCGAGCAGGCTGTCGCGCAGGTACGGCGCGTTGAACCGCCCGTGCGCCCAGGCCTCACCCGGGCCAGAGCCCTGGGCGGTGCCGCCGAGCGCGGTCAGCGCCTCGGTGACGGCGGCCTTCTTGGCGGCGACGGCAGCGGGCGTGCCCTCGTAGCCGACGATCATCAGGCAGCCGGCATTCCCCTCGCCGCCGATCGACTCGGGGTCGGCGAGGTTGATCGCGGTCTCGTTCTCGTCGGAGAGCCGGATGACGGTGGGCAGCAGGTCGGACTGGGCGAGCGCCCGCATCGCGTCGGCGCCCGCGTCGAAGCTGGGCCAGCGCCAGCCCTCGTACTCCTTGACCTCGGGCAGCGGGCGGACCCGCACGGTGACCTCGGTGATCACGCCGAAGGCACCCTCGGAGCCGAGGAAGAGCTCGCGCAGGTCCGGGCCGGACGCGTTCGCCGGTGATGCGCCGAGGCGGACCTCGCCGACCGGGGTCGCGACGCGCAGCGCGACGACCATCGAGTCGAACCGGCCGTAGCCGGCGCTGGACTGGCCGCTGGAGCGGGTGGCGGCGAAGCCGCCGATCGTGGCGTACTCGAAGGACTGCGGGAAGTGGCCGAGCATCAGCCCGTGGGCCGCGAGCAGCGCCTCGGCCTCCGGGCCGCGCAGGCCCGGCTCGAGAGTGGCCGTCGAGGAGACGGGGTCGAGCGCGAGCAGGCCGCGCATCCGGCCGAGGTCCAGGGAGAGGACGCCGGTGAGGCCGGCCGGGTCGGCGACCAGGCCGCCGGTGACCGCCGTACCGCCGCCGAAGGGGACGACGGCGATCCGCTGCTCCTGGGCGTGGGCCAGCACGGCGACGACCTCGTCGTGGCCGGCGGGTCGGACGACGACGTCGGGCGCGTCGCCGAGGTCACCGGTGCGCTGGCGGAGCAGGTCGGGGGTCGACTTGCCGCGGGTGCGCTGGCGGCGCAGCTCGTCGTCGAGGACGACGTTGCCCTCGCCGACGATCGCGCGGAGGCCGGCGACCTGGTCGTCGGCGAGGCGGGGTGCCGGGACCGTGACGTCGGTGCGGGCAGGCGTGTCCTGGATCGGGAACACGAGGCCGACGAGGTCGCGGACGCCGTCCGGCAGTCCGGCGGCGTGGGCCGGGTCGCCCCAGCGCGTGGCGGGCATCTCGGGCTGCAGAACGGAGGGGCGCTCGATCGTCATGTGTTACAGTGTTACACATGACGTCACATCGTCACAACAGTGATCCTCGAGATGGCTACCTCGACGCCGCCCGCGAGTGCATCCTCGACGTGGGCTGGCGGCGTACGACGCTCACCGAGGTCGCCCGCCGGGCCGGCGTGTCGCGGATGACGATCTACCGCGCGTGGTCCGACATGCCGGCGCTGCTCGGCGACCTGATGACCCGCGAGTGGGGCACGCTCGTCGCCTCAGGGGTGGACGTGACTGCCTCCCCCACGCCCGACGCGATCGCCGACGCGGTGGTCACGACGGTCCACGCGCTGCGCGACAACGAGCTGTTCACCCGGATCGTCGAGCTCGACCCCGAGCTGATCCTCCCCTACCTGCTGGCCCGCCGCGGCCGCTCGCAGGAGCTGATCCTCCAGGTCCTCGCCGGCGCGATCGCCGCCGGCCAGGAGGCCGGCCTGATCACCGACGGCCTCCCGCAGGCGGTCGCCCGGGGCCTGGTCCTCGCCGCCCACGGCTTCGTCCTGTCCGCACACACGATGGTCGACGACGCGGTGGACCAGTCCGCGCTCGACGACGAGCTGCACGCCCTCATCTCCCGGAGCCTCGCGCCATGACCGCACCCCAGCCCAGTACCCGCATCGTCCCTGGCCTCGCCGACGTCCCGACCGAGGTCGACGTGGTCGTGGTCGGTCTCGGCGTCACCGGCGCCGGCGTGGCCCTCGACGCCGTCTCGCGCGGGCTGACCGTGCTCGCCGTCGACGCCCACGACCTCGCGTTCGGCACGTCGCGCTTCTCGTCCAAGCTGGTGCACGGCGGCCTGCGCTACCTCGCCTCCGGCCAGGTCGGCATCGCCCACGAGAGTGCCGTCGAGCGCGGGATCCTGATGGAGACCACCGCCCCCCACCTGACCCGCCCGCTGCCGTCGATCATCCCCCTGTCGGCCGGCGTGAGTCGCCCGATGGGCACCCTCGCCGGCGCCGGGTTCTTCGGCGGCGACCTGCTGCGCCGGGCCGCCGGCACCAGCGGCGACACGCTCCCCCGGCCGCGTCGGCTCAGCGCCGCCGAGACCCGCCGGGTCGCGCCGCCGCTGCGGACCGACGGGCTGCGTGGCGCCTACCTGGGCTGGGACGGCCAGCTCGAGGACGACGCCCGCCTGGTCACCACGATCGCGCGCACCGCGGCCGAGCGGGGAGCCCACGTGCGCACCCACGCCCGGGTCCTGACCGCCACCGGCCGCGAGGTCACCCTGCGCGACGAGCTCACCGGCGAGACCGCGACCGTCACCGCCCACACCGTGATCAACGCCGCGGGCGTGTGGGCCGACGACCTGGTCGACGACGTACGCCTCCGCCCCTCGCGCGGCACCCACCTCGTGCTCCGCGCCGGCACCCTGCCCGGCCTCGACGTGGCCGTCTTCGCGCCGATCCCGGGCGAGACCAACCGCTTCGTGCTCGTCCTGCCGCAGCCCGACGGGCAGTTCTACGTCGGGCTGACCGACGAGCCGGTCGACGGACCGATCCCCGACGTGGCCGAGCCGACGGAGGTCGAGATCGGCTTCCTGCTCGACGTGGTCGCTGCCTCCTTCGCCCGGCCGCTGCGACGCGAGGACGTGGTCGGCGCCTTCGCCGGCCTGCGCCCGCTGCTCGACAGCGGCGACGACTCGACGGCCGACCTGTCCCGCAAGCACGCCGTGCTGACCTCGCCGACCGGCGTCGTGACGATCGTCGGCGGCAAGCTCACGACCTACCGCCGGATGGCCGAGGACGCCGTCGACGCGGCCGTCGCCCACGCCCGCCTCACCGCTGGCCCCTGCGTCACCGCGACCCTGCCGCTGGCCGGCGCCGCCCCGCGCGAGGCGCTGGCCGACCGCGCCGCCAAGGCCGGCCAACCGGGCGCAGCCCGCCTGGTCCGCCGGTACGGCGCCGACGCGGACCTCGCCCTCCGCGCTGCCGTCGAGGCCAGCGGCTGGACCGAGCACGAGCTGCTCGCGCCGATCGCGGAGGGCATCCCCACCGTGTGGGCCGAGCTGTTCTTCGGCGTCACCCACGAAGGCGCCGCCGACGTCGCCGACCTGCTCGACCGGCGTACCCGGATCGGGCTGGTGCCCGCCGACCGGGTGCTCGCCGTACCCGCTGCGGAGAGGGTCCTGGCGCTCGTGCAGGAATCGCCACTTCAGAGGTGACACTGTCGCTTCCTGACCGTTGCAACGGTCAGGAAGCGAGGGAATCGCCACTGAAGAGGTGATTCCTGCAGCACCCGGCGATGAGTTTTCCGATCGCGCCCGGTCACACCCATCAGGCAGACTGGCAAGACCACGGGGGTAGCGATGGGAAGCGCAACGGTGACCGAGGCGAAGACGACGGCGACGGCAGCAGCGGCGAGTGACGAGCTCGCCGACTTCGACACCCTGACCGGGCGCTACCAGCGCGAGCTGATGGCGCACTGCTACCGGATGAGCGGGTCGGTGCACGAGGCCGAGGACCTGGTGCAGGAGACCTTCCTCCGCGCGTGGAAGGCGTCGGCGAGCTTCCAGGGCCGCAGCTCGGTGCGCACCTGGCTCTACAAGATCGCCACCAACGTGTGCCTGACCAACCTCGAGGCCAAGCCGCGGCGCCCGCTGCCGACCGGCCTCGGCACGGCTGACTCAGCTCCCTCCGACGAGCTGCTCGAGGACCACGAGGTCCCGTGGCTGGAGCCGATCCCGGACGCGGCGGTCGAGGTCGCCGAGCGCGACACCATCCGGCTGGCCTTCGTGGCCGCCCTGCAGCACCTGCCGGCGCGCCAGCGTGCGGTGCTCATCCTGCGCGACGTGCTGCGCTGGTCGGCCGCCGAGACCGCGACGGCGCTCGACACCACGACCGCGGCCGTGAACTCAGCGCTGCAGCGGGCGCACGCCCAGCTCGCCGAGCGCGGCCTGTCCCCCGACACGGTCGAGCCCGATCTCGACCAGGCCCAGCGCACCCTGCTCGACGCCTACCTGCAGGCGTTCTGGCGCAAGGACATCGATCAGATCGTCCAGCTCCTCAAGTACGACGCCACCTGGGACATGCCGCCGTTCCTCAACCACTACCGCGGCACCGAGGCGATCGGCCAGCTCATCGGCACCAAGTGCCCCGGCGGCTGCAACGACATGCCGATGGTCGAGACGATCGCCAACGGGCAGCCGGCGTTCGGCCTCTACATGCGCCAGCCCGACGGCCACTTCGAGCCGTTCCACCTGCAGGTCCTGCAGCTGACCGGCTCCGGCGACGACCTGCGCGTCGAGCACGTCACGGCGTTCTTCGACGCCCGGCTGTTCATGCGGTTCGGGCTGCCCGAGCGGCTGCCCGCCGACTACGTCCCGGCCTGAGGTCACCATGTCCGCGCCCACGAGAGCGCCGGACGGGATGGTCGCCGGCCTCGACCTGTTGCAGCGCGCGCTCGACTACACCCGCGCCGCGCTCGGCACGATCACCTGCGCCGACGTCGACCGCCCGACGCCCTGCACCGGCTGGAACCTCGCCGACCTGCTCGCCCACATGGAGGACGCGCTCGACGCGTTCGCGGAAGCCGCGGACGGTGCGGTGGGCCTGAGCAGCGCCGCACCGACCCCGCTCGAGGCTCGGGTCCAGGCGTTGCAGCTCAAGGCCTGCGCGCTGCTCACCGCCTGGCTGCGCGCCGACCAGCCGAGTGTCGACGTCGGTGGGCACCCGCTGCCCGTCGACGCGATCGCCCGGATCGCGGCCCTCGAGATCGCGGTCCACGGCTGGGACGTGCGTCAGGCCACCGGCCAGGCGCAGCCGCTGCCCGAGCCGCTCGCCGTGGCGCTGCTGCCCTCCGCCCTGCAGATCGCACTGGCCGGAGATGACCGGTTCGCGCCACCCCTGCCGGTCGACGTCGAGGCACACGCCGGGGCGCACGTGCTGGCCCTGCTCGGCCGACGCTCCTGACCGTGTTCGGCCCGGAGGACGTCAGCCCCTGAACCGGCTGTCGACCTTCAGCGGCTTGCCCGCGGCAGCCCGCTTGAAGTTCACCACGACGGAGCCGCCGCCACAGCGGGTGTAGCGCCGGACCTCGCTGTACTCGGCCTCGGTCACGACGACGCCGCCGGCCTTGACGGTGCGCTTGACCGCACCGGGGCGCATCCCCTTGTCGATGCGGCGGAACTCCTTCCTGGAGACGCACTTCGCTGCGCGCGGCGTTGCGACCTCGGCAGGCTGACGGGCGGTCCGCGCCGTCACGCGACCGGCCCCGGGGCAGGTCGCCAGCGCGCGGACGGGCAGCACTGTCTCGACGGTGATGCCGACCTGCGAGCCGGACAGCACGTAGACCCATCCGTTGCTGGGGCGCTGGATCGAGATGGTGGGGCCGACCGTGCCCTTGTCGCTGTGCGAGTAGGTCCACCCGGAGATGACGAAGTCGTCGGAGACGTGGCCGAGCCCGGCAGCGCCCGATGCCACGAACGGGCCAGCGACGGTCGGGTACTTCCGACCGTCCCAGTACGCCTGGACCGTGGACGTGCCGTTGCCGTTCGAGGAGGCGCAGACCTTCGCGTGGCCGCCGGCCCACGACGTGACCGTCTCCCACCCGGTGTCCGCCGACGCGGCCGGCGTGGCCGTGGCCCCCAGTCCGGTGACCATGGTCGTGATCGCGGCCAGTGCTGTCAGTGTCGTGCGCATGGTGGGTTCTCGTTCCCTCTATGTCCTTGGTGGCGGGTCGGTACCGACCCGCCACCACCTACCCCGCAGCGCGCGCGGGCAACCTCGACGGCCGAAGTGCGGTCCTAGACTGCGGCGCATGCCGGAGACCGCCGTACCGAACATCCGTCACCGCAGCCGCCGGATGCTCGGCCGCGACCCGCACGAGTCCCACCGCGTCTCGACGCCGTTGGAGCTGCTGTTCGACCTGACGTTCGTCGTCGCCTTCGGTACGGCGGCCAACGAGCTCGCCCACGCCGTGGCCCACGACCACGTGGCCGCCGGCATCGGCGCCTTCTGCTTCGCCACCTTCGGCATCTCGTGGGCGTGGATCAACTTCACCTGGTTCGCGTCGGCGTACGACACCGACGACTGGGTGTACCGGCTGACGACGATGCTGCAGATGGTCGGCGTGCTGGTGTTCGCGCTCGGGCTCAAGCCGATGTTCGAGTCGGTCACGACGCACGAGAAGACCCTGGACAACGACGTCATGGTCTGCGGGTACGTCGTGATGCGGGTCGCGATGGTGGTCCAGTGGTGGCGGGCCGGCCAGCACGACGAGTCCCGCCGCGACGTCTGCCGCGCCTACATCGTCTCGATCGTCATCGCCCAGGTGCTGTGGTGCGTGCTCGCCGTCGTCGACCTCCCGGTCGGCACGACCTTCGCCGTGATGCTGGTGCCGTTCCTGATCGAGATCGGCGGTCCGGCGTACGCCGAGACCCGGCTCGGCGGCACCCCGTGGCACGCGCACCACATCGCCGAGCGCTACGGCCTGATGATCATCATCACCCTGGGCGAGGGGATGATCGGCACGATGGCCTCGATCAACGTGCTCGCCGAGGACGGCCTCACCTGGGACATCGCCCTGCTCGCCCTGGCCGGCACCGCCCTGACCTTCGGCATCTGGTGGTCCTACTTCGTGGTGCCGACGGGCGACATCCTGCACGCGCGCCGGGAACGGTCCTTCTCGTTCGGCTACGGCCACCTGCCGATCTTCGGCAGCATCGTGGCGATCGGCGCCGGCCTGCACGTGGCGGCCTACTACCTCGACCACGAGGCCCACCTCACGGAGATCGGGACGCTGCTCACGGTCGTGGTCCCCGTGGTCGCCTTCACCGTCGTCTTCTACGCCGGGTACTCGTGGCTGACCCGCACCTTCGACCGGCTGCACGTGGTCCTGCTCGTCGTCACCGCGGCCGTGATCGCCGCCTCGGTGCTCATGGCGGCCGCCGGCGTCGACCTCGTGTGGTGCCTGGTCGTCCTCTCGCTCACACCGTGGGTGACCGTGGCCGGCTACGAGGCGCTCGGGTACCGGCACAACCTCGAGGTGCTCGAGGACCTGCGGAGCTGACCGGTCGGGTCAGGAGACCGGCAGCGCGACGTACGTCGTGTCGAGGTACTCCTCGATCCCCTCGAACCCGCCCTCCCGCCCGAACCCGCTCGCCTTCACCCCGCCGAACGGCGCGGCCGGGTTGGAGACCAGGCCAGTGTTGATGCCGAGCATGCCGGTCTCGAGGCGCTCGGCGAGGCGGATGGTGCGGGCCAGGTCGCGGGTGAAGGCGTAGGCGGCGAGGCCGTACTCGGTCGAGTTGGCCAGCCGGATCGCCTCGTCCTCGCTGGTGAACGTCGTGATCGGGGCAACCGGTCCGAAGATCTCGTTGCGCACGGCGTCGGCGTCGGCCGGTACGTCGGCCAGCACCGTCGGCGGGAAGAAGAAGCCCTCGCCGCCGGGTGCCTTGCCGCCGGTGAGCAGCCGGGCGCCGCGGTCGACGGCGTCGTCGACGAGCGCGGAGACCGAGGTGACCGCCTTGGCGTCGATGAGCGGGCCGACCTGGACGCCGACGTCCTGGCCGCGCCCGACCCGCAGGCCGCCCATCCGCTCGGCGAGCCTGGCGCCGAACTCCTCGGCCACGGAGGCCTCGACGAGGAACCGGTTGGCGGAGGTGCAGGCCTCGCCCATGTTGCGCATCTTGGCGATCATCGCGCCGTCGACGGCCGCGTCGAGGTCGGCGTCGGCGAACACGAGGAACGGTGCGTTGCCGCCGAGCTCCATCGACATGCGCTGGAGTTGGCCGGCCGACTGCTCGACGAGCGACTTGCCGACGCCGGTCGAGCCGGTGAAGCTGACCTTCCGCAGCCGCGAGTCGGCCTGGAGGGTCTTGCTGAGGCCGCCGGAGTCGGAGGTCGTCACGACGTTCAGCACGCCGGCCGGCAGGCCCGCCTCGGCCATCAGCGCCGCGAGCAGGAGCATGGTCAGCGGGGTCTGCGAGGCGGGCTTGACCACCATCGTGCAGCCGGCGGCGACGGCCGGGCCGATCTTGCGGGTGCCCATGGCCAGCGGGAAGTTCCACGGCGTGATGAACAGGCACGGGCCGACCGGCTTGCGCACGGTCAGCAGCCGGCTGCCGCCGGCCGGGTTCTGCATCCAGCGGCCGTGGATGCGGACCGCCTCCTCGGAGAACCAGCGCAGGAACTCGGCGCCGTAGGTCACCTCGCCCTTGGCCTCGGCGATCGGCTTGCCCATCTCCAGGCTCATCACCAGCGCGAGGTCGTCGGCGTGCTCGGTGACCAGGCCGAACGCCCGGCGCAGGATCTCCCCGCGCTCGCGCGGCGGCGTCGCCGCCCACGACTCCTGGGCGCCCGCGGCCGCGTCGAGGGCGGCTCGGGCGTCGTCGAGGGTGCCGTCCGCGACGTCGGTCAGCACCGACCCGTCCGCCGGGTCCAGCACGTCGATCCGGGCACCGTTGCCCGAGGGGACCCAGCTGCCGCCGACGTACAGCTGGCGACGCGACTCCGGGAGCAGGTGGGCAAGGCGTTCGCGGAAGGTCATGGGCCCACTCTGGCACTGCGGGGCAACGGCCAGAACCCCCAAGTTCGTCGAGTAGCCCGGTGAGCCCGTCGAGTAGCCCGAACCTCGGCGTCCCGTCGTGAGACGTCGTCTCACAGGTCTCGATGAGGCCGTCGCCTACTCGACCTCCCCGCCTGTTCCGCGGGCGGTGAAAAATGGAGAGAGCCCCTCATTGCATGGGGTCAACGAGGGGCTCAGTCGTATCGGTGCTCCCTCCGAAGTACGACTGGTGCCACTCTAGCGCGCCGAACCCGAGGGACAAGACCTCGCATCGAGATTTCCTCCGGTCGTCCCCCGTGACCCGGGACCTTGGTCCCGGGTGCATGGTCCGCAGGGCTCAGTCAGGCTCAGTCGTGCTCAGCGGGCGCCGCGGAGGAAGGCCTCGAGGATCGGGCCGGCCGTCTGCGAGCCCGACTCGCCGGTCTCGACGTACACGGCCACCGCGAGATCGCCCTGCGCGGCGACCATCCAGGCGTGGGTGCGGACGGTGTCGCCATCGGCGTACTCGGCGGTGCCGGTCTTGGCGATCACCGGGGGGCCCGGGACGTCGGCCAGGCCGCGGCCGCTGCCCTCCGTGACGACCTGGCGCAGGATCGCGCGCAGCTGGTCGGCCTCGGCAGGGGCGAGCGGCTTCGCCTCGGCGGGCACGCTGACGTCGACCTGGTCGACGAGACGGGGTACGACGGTCGTGCCGGCCTGGACGCTCGCGATCACGGTCGCCATCGCCATCGGCGAGGCGAGCACCTTGCCCTGGCCGATCAGGGACGCCGCGGCCTCGGTATCGCTGGCCGGGGCGGGGACCTCGCCGAAGAACGACGGGAAGCCGAGGTCGTGGTCGACTCCGAGACCGAGGGTGGCCGCCGCCGACGCCAGGTCGCCCTTGCCGAGGGCGTCGCGCTGGCCGATCAGCGCGGTGTTGCAGGACTGGGCGACCGCCTCGCGCAGCGGGATCGTGCCGAGCGCCGACGAGGGGTAGTCGGAGTAGTTCTTGAACTGCTTGCCGTTGACGCTGACCGTCGGGGTGCACTCGACCGGGCTGTCCGGGGTCAGGCCGGCGCGCAGCAGGGCGAGCGAGGTCACGATCTTGAACGTCGACCCGGGCGCGAACTGCCCGAAGGTGGCGTAGTTCTGGCCACCGGTGGCCGCGTCGTTGGCGGCCGCGAGGATCGCGCCGTCGCTCGGGCGGAGCGCGACCAGGGCGGCGGCCGGGCCGGTCTTCGCCAGCACCTGCTCGGCCAGCGTCTGTAGCCGCTCGTCGAGGGTGATCGCGAGCGGCTGGCCCGGTGTGGCGTCGTGGCGGTAGAGCTCACGCTTGTCGGTCCCCGGGTCCTTGCTGTCGGACGCGGGGACGACGTACACGACCCGGCCGACGCTGCCGCGGAGCTGCTCGTCGTAGCGCGCCTGGAGGCCGGAGAGCCCGGCGACGTCGCCGGAGCGGTAGGCGTCGGGGTGCTTCTCCACCATCTCGGCGGTCACCGGGCCGACCCGACCGAGGATCGGGGCGGCGAAGTCGCGGCTCGGCGCGAGGGCGAGCTCGGCGTCGACGGTCGTGCCGCCGACGATGGCGGCGAGGGCGTCGGCGAAGCCGGCCGGCTCCTCGCCGGCACGGTAGGTGATCGCCTCGATGAAGGCGCGCGGACCGGCGGCGCGGACGGCCTTCACGTAGGGCTTCACGTCGATGCCGACCAACTTGGCCAGCGCCTTCGCGGAGGCCGGCGCGGTCGCGGCGTCGACCTTGGACCGGTCGATCCCGACCCGCACGACGGCGCGCTCGGTCACCAGGACGGTGCCGCCGGCGCCGGTGATGTCGCCGCGGTCGGTCGGCTGGGTGACCGCGTCGAGGGCCTCGCCGGCGGCCAGGTCGGGCGCGACCACGTCGGGCGCCCAGCCGACCGACCACTTGTCGCCCTGGTGGCTCAGTGCGACCGTCGTCTCGTAGGCCCACGGGTCGGCGCCGTCGACGACCGGCCAGGACCAGCGCAGGGTCGCGGTCGGCTCGTCGGCCTCGGCGTCGACCTTCCCGACCGCGACGGTGGGGACGACGCCGTCCATGTCGTCGACGATCGCGGCGTACGCCTTGGTCACCGTCGCGGAGTCGGTGCCCGTGAACGGGACGGAGGCGAGCGGGTCGGGGGCCTTGCTCGCGTCGCCGGTCTGGGGCGTGGCGGCGGCGACGAGTGCACCGGCCAGCTGCTCCGCGACGGCCTCAGCGCCGCCGGTGTCGTCGCCGGAGCACGCGCTCAGGGCACCACCGAGCACGAGCAGGGAGGTGAGGGCTGCCGAGGTCCGCCGCATGGTGAAGGTTCTACCAGCCCGGTCCGCGCCTACCCGCAGACGTCAGTGGCCGGCGAGGAACCGGATGCCCTGCGTGGTGCCGTCGACGATGTCGGAGACGTGCGCCTGGAAGCCCGGACAGGTGGTGATGTCGTGCGCGCGGCACTCGAGGGCGTGCTTCGTCATGTGCCGCGACCGCTCGAGCTCGGCCTGGCGCCGGTCGAGCTCGTCGAGGTGCGCGCGCAGCGCATCGCGGCGGCCCTCCACGGAGGCGTCGACGAGGGTGCGGATCTGGTCGAGGCTCATGCCCGAGGCCTTGCTGGCGAGGATCGCCGCCACCCGGTACGCGTCGTCCTCGCCGTAGACGCGCCTGCCCGCGGAGTCGCGCTCCGGGTGCAGCAGGCCCTTGTCCTCCCAGTGCCGCAGCACGTGGGTCTCGAGCTCGAAGCGTGCGGCCAGCTCACCCACGGACCACCGGATGTTCCGGGTACTTGACTTCATGTTCACATGAAGTCACACGCTGGGCTCATGATCAACTCACACCTCTCACCGAACGTGTACGACGTCGCCGTGGTCGGCGCCGGATCCGCCGGCCTGCAGGCCGCCCAGACCCTGGGCCGGATGCACCGCTCGACCGTGGTGATCGGCACCGACCGCTACCGCAACGACCCGACCGGCCACATGCACAACTTCCTCGGCCACGACGGCGCCCCGCCCGCCGAGCTGCGGCTCGCGGCCCGCAAGGACGCGGAGGCGTACGACGACGTGCGCTTCCTCGACGTCGTCGGCGCCGGCGTCACCCGGATCTCCGGCGAGCTCGGCGACTTCGCCCTGGACGTCGAGGGCGAGGAGCCCGTGCGCGCCCGCCGCGTGCTCCTCGCCACCGGCGTCCGCGACACCCTGCCGGACGTCCCCGGCATCGCCGAGAACTTCGGCGACCTGGTCGCGCACTGCCCGTTCTGCCACGGCCACGAGTACGCCGGCACCCGGGTCGGCATCCTCGGCTCGGCGCCGCACGTCGCGGCGATGGCCTCGATGGTGCAGCCGATCGCCGAGGACAGGGTGGTGCTCACCCATGGTGGCGACCTCGACGAGGCGACCGCTGCGCAGATTGCCCGGACCGGAGCCGGCGTCGTGACCGACCGGTTGGTCGACGTACGCAAGGAGGGGGCAGGCCTCGTCGTCACCCTGGCCGGCGGCGAACAGCTCGCGCTCGGCGGGCTGTTCGTGAAGACCGAGTGGGAGCAGGCAGCACCGTTCGCCGCCCAGCTCGGGCTGGAGACCTCCGAGGTCGGTGCCGTGGTCGTCGACGCGTTCGGCCGCACCAGCGTCCCCGGGGTCTACGCCGCCGGCGACCTCGCCCAGGGCCCCGGTCTGCCGATGCCGATGGCGTCGGTGCTGGTCGCCGCGGCCGCCGGGATGATGGCCGCCGCGGCCTGCGTGCAGGACGCGGCGCTCGCCGTCCTGGCGGACGCGAGCTTGCTCGCGGCCGCCAGCGCAGACGGGGAGATCGAGTAGCGCCACGACCGAGGAACGAGGTCGTGACGCGCGTATCGAGATCAGGCGAGGCGTCTCGATACGCCGCTCGCTGGCGCTCGCGGCTACTCGACGAGCTCGGTCGGTCAGTACCAACCGGTGCGCTGGGAGTGCTCCCAGGCCTTCTGCACGTTGCCGTAGCGCGCCGCGATGTAGGCCAGTCCCCACCGGATCTGGGTCTCCGGGTTCGTGCGCCAGTCCCTGCCGACGACCGCCATCTTGGTGGCGGGCAGGGACTGCGGGATGCCGTAGGCGCCGGAGCTGCGGTTCTCGGCGAGGTGGTTCCAGCCGGACTCGCGCTGCCACAGCGCGTCGAGGTAGGGCCACTGGTCGGCCGGGAAGCCGAACTCGATCATCTCCCGGTAGCCGAGCCCACGGTTCGACGCCGGGTCGACCTCGGCCGGCACGATCACCGGCGGCAGCTTCTTCGCGATCCGCTCGGCCCTGCGCGCGAGCGCCGCCATGATCTCGACGGTGGGTACGTCGACCCGCGCGCCCGAGCGCGACGGCTCGGCCTCGCGTGGAGTCGGCGCGGGCACGGCCGAGGAGGCCGCGGCAGCCGGCTCTGCGACGGGAGCCGTCGTGCTGCCGCAGGCACTCAGCAGCAGCGCGCCCGCTGCGAGTGCAGCGGGCGCGGCCGAGCGACGCAGACCCCCCATGGAGTCCGAGGGTAGGTCAGTCCCGGGGCTTGCGCGACCGGTTCGGCGGGCCGAAGTCCTTGGCCAGCTCGATCAGCTTGCCGCTGATCCGGGTGTCCTTGAGCCGCTCCCACTGGTCCGCGGTCAGCTGCGCGGGCAGCTCGACGATCGAGTAGTCGGGGCGGATCGTGATCTTGCCGAAGTCGCGCCGGTCGAGGCCGCCCTCGTTGGCGAGCGCGCCGACGATCTGGCGGGGCTCGACGCGGTGCCGCTTGCCGACCTGGATCTTGTAGGACTGGAAGTTGCCGCCCGCCCGGGGGGCACGGTCGCGGCCACCACGCTCGCCGCGGTCGCGGTCGCCACCACGGCGGTCGCCGCGGTCACCACGGTCGCGGTCGTCGTACTCGCGACGCGGACGGCGCTCCGGCTCCGGCTCCTCCTCGAGCAGCAGCGGGGTGTCACCCTGCAGCGCGATGGCCAGCGCCGCGGCGACATCGGCCTCGGGCACGTCGTGCTCGCGGATGTAGTGGCCGACCACGTCGCGGAAGAAGTCGATCTGCGGCGACTCGAGGGCCGCGGTGATCCGGTCGTCGAAGCGGCTCAGGCGCGACTCGTTGATCGCGTCGACGTTCGGCAGCTGCATCTGCTCCAGCGTGGAACGGGTGGCCTTCTCGATGTGCTTGAGCAGGTAGCGCTCGCGCGGCGTGATGAAGGAGACCGCGTCGCCGCTGCGGCCGGCGCGTCCGGTGCGGCCGATCCGGTGCACGTAGGCCTCGGTGTCGGTGGGGATGTCGTAGTTGAAGACGTGGCTGATCCGGGGTACGTCGATGCCGCGGGCCGCGACGTCGGTGGCGACCAGGATGTCGAGCTTGCCGTCCTTGAGCTGGTTGACGGTGCGCTCGCGCTGGGCCTGCACGATGTCGCCGTTGATGGCCGCGGCGCTGTAGCCCCGAGCGCGCAGCTTCTCGGCCAGCGTCTCGGTCTCGTTCTTGGTGCGCACGAACACGATCGCGCCCTCGAAGTTCTCGACCTCGAGGATCCGGGTCAGCGCGTCGACCTTCTGCGGGTAGCTGACCATCAGGTACCGCTGCTTGATGTTCTCGGCGGTCCGGGTCTTGCGCTCGATGGCGACCTCGACCGGGTTGTTCAGGTACTTCGCCGACAGCGACTTGATCTGCTTGGGCATCGTCGCCGAGAACAGCGCGACCTGCTTGTCGGACGGGGTGTCGGCGAGGATCGTCTCGACGTCCTCGGCGAAGCCCATGTTGAGCATCTCGTCGGCCTCGTCGAGGACGAGGAAGCGCAGCTCGGTGAGGTCGAGGGTGCCCTTCTCGAGGTGGTCCATGATTCGGCCGGGCGTGCCGACGACGACGTGGACGCCCCGGCGCAGCGCGGACAGCTGGACGCCGTACCCCTGGCCGCCGTAGACGGGGAGGACGTGGACGCCGCGCAGGTTGGCGGCGTACTTCTCGAACGCCTCGCACACCTGGAGCGCGAGCTCACGGGTCGGCGCGAGGACCAGCGCCTGCGGGGTCTTCTGCGACAGGTCGAGCTGGTCGAGGATCGGCAGCGCGAACGCGGCGGTCTTGCCGGTGCCGGTCTGCGCGAGGCCCATCACGTCGCGACCCGCGAGCAGGTGCGGGATGGTCTCGGCCTGGATCGCGGACGGCGACTCGTAGCCGATGTCCTTGAGAGCCTTCAGGATGCGGTCACCGAGACCGAGGTCGGCGAAGGTGGCGGGCAGGTCCGCGGCGTCACTGGGAAGGTCACTCACCCGTCAAGACTAGTGCCGTCAAGCGCCCGAGGCGTGATCCTCGTCGCGGTGCGCTGGGTCACGGCGGATTCAACGGGGTGTGATCTGGTAAGGACAGCCTGTAATGCCGGAACGGATGCGTCCGCTGTCACCCTCGGCATACGGTCATGCTCCGCGACGAGAAAGAGCTCCATGAGGCCCGACACCACCCCCCGCCGCGCGCGGCAGCTGCTGCTCGCGGCGATCGCCGTCCTCCTGTGCACCACCGGTCTGGTTGCCGGGTTCGTGGAGCCCGCTAGCGCCGCGCCCAAGCCGGCGCGGGTGAAGGGCGTCAAGCTCACCAAGCCCCGCGTCGACGGCACGACCGCGTCGTTCAAGGTGAAGTGGAAGCGCGCAGCCCGCGCGACGTCGTACAAGGTCCAGTGGCGCACGCCCGGCGGCAAGGCCCACAAGGACCGCAGCCGCACGACCACGATGACGATCAAGGGCCTCGCCCAGGGCGCCGACTACTGCGTGCGCGTGCGCGCCTACAACGGCAAGCGCAAGGGCAAGTGGTCGAAGACCCGGTGCCGTACGACGGCCCGGCTCGCCCCGGTGCAGCCGGTCTGGGTCGACCGGCAGCAGATCCAGGGCGCGAGCGTCGCCCTCACCTTCCGGTGGAACGAGGTCGCCGGCGCGACGTCGTACGAGCTTGCCTACGTCCCGGGCGAGAAGGACATCCAGAAGCACAAGAACAAGTTGGTCGTGCAGGTCCCCGCCTCCGGGACCGGCACGGTGGGTGCGCTGGTGGGCGGCCTGGAGCCGGCGAAGACCTACTGCTTCCAGGCGCGCGCCACCGGGCCGCGCGGCACCGGCGCCTGGGGCGCTGCGGGGTGCAAGCGGACCGTCCCCACCAGCCGCCAGCTCGGCGGGAACCTCGCCGTCAACATGATGACCTGGAACGTGTGCAGCGGCGGCGGTGACAACTGCGACGGCCAGCACCCCTGGGCAGACCGTGCGGCCGCCGCCAAGGCCCGGGTCGCTGCCATCGGTCCCGACGCGGTCGCGTTCCAGGAGTCGGCGCCCGCCATCAACGACCTGGACGACACCCCCGGATATGCCCTGGGCTGCCGGATCGGCGATGGCTACCCGGGCGACCCGGTCCTCGGCGGAGCTCGCAACCAGTCGCTGATCATCAAGACCTCGAAGTTCACCATCGTCCCCAACAGCGCGCGGGGCATCCGTTTCAGCGGCTACACCCACGGCGGCTGCTGGGTGAAGGTCAAGGACACCGCGCCCGGAGGGACCGGCCGTGAGCTGGTCCTCGCGTCGGTCCACCTCGCGCCGCCGGCCCAGGCCTCCGACCAGACCCGCGCCAACCAGGCCGCCACCTTCTGGGCCGCCGTGTCCGCCGATGCGGCCGGGCTGCCGGTCGTCATCGGCGGTGACTTCAACTCCGACCGCGGCAGCGGCTGGGACGGCGCACGGGAGTTCCTCAACTCCTTCGGCTACGACGACGCGTACGACGTCGCCGAGTCCTACAACGCGCTGCCGTACCTCAACTCGTTCACCGAGTGGTCCCCGGTCCCGCGGATCCTCCCGCGCTGGGGCGGCCACATCGACCGGGTGTTCGTGCCGCCGAACGCGCGGGTGGCGTCGTGGCAGACCGAGGAGCCCTACGCCAACGGGCGGTGGACCAGCCTGCTCTCGGACCACGCACCCGTGCGGGTCACCGTCACCATCCCCTGACGGGTCACAGCGAGGCCAGCACCGAGCGGAGGAAGGGCCCCTCCCTCGCCAGGTCGACCCGGAACGACGACTGCACGTCCGTCCCGTCGGCGCGGCTCACGACGGAGTCGATCCGGTGCCGGCGCACGGCGGCGATCAGCACCTCGTTGCGGGGCGTGTACGCCGTGGAGCCGAGCAGGACGAGGCGCTGCGGGTGCGGGACGAAGGCGGTGGTGAACATCCCGCTGCCGGCGTACCCCGCGACCACACGGGCGCCCCGGAACATGGCGACCTGCTCCCCGAGCGGGTGGTCCTCGGGGTGCACGACCTCGAAGCCGTGGTCGACGAAGAGGGCCTCGACCTCGTCGGCGTTGGTGCAGGAGCGCTTGGCGAGCCTGCGGGCGACGAAGATCCGCTCGGGACGGTCGCGCTCGGGCGCCTGCGCGGCCAGGGCATCGCCGATCCGGTCCCAGGTCTCCACGATCCGCGGGTGCACGTAGCTCGGGTTGCTGAACATCGGACTCCCCGACAGCAGGCGCTCGACCCGGACCTGGCCGTCGATGCGGACCACCCGGTCCCGCGGGATGCCGCACGCCTCGTAGAAGTCGTACTCCCACGCCGCCACCTCCGGCCGCTTCCGGGCGGCGCCGACCAGCACCCGCACGTCGGGGTCGATCTCGAGCGCCGCCGGCCAGCTCCACATCCGGGAGACCACCTCGGTCACCAGGTGCCCGAAGTGCCCGCGGAACTCGTTGTCGAGGTGGAGGTAGGTGCCCGCGAGCCGGGGCAGGTCGGCGGGCACCGGCGTCATGGGGACGCCGAAGCGCGGCGCCACGTCGGCGATCCGGCGGGTGACCAGGCGCGGCCACTGGTTGTGCCGGAAGGTGTCGGGCAGCACGACCAGGTCCGTCATCACCGTCTGCTCCACGTCGACGACGACGTCGCGGTAGTCGCGCAGCGCGATCGCCGCCTCGGCGACCGGCCGGTCCATCGCCGGCTCACGCTGCTCGGGCCCCTCGGTGATCACCCGGGCGTCGGGCGGGGTCTCGGCGGCGAGGACGGAGAGCACGCGGTGGGGGCCGCCGAGGCGGTCGACGTACGCGTTGCCCTGGGGCTCGTCGAGCTTCACCAGGACGTCGGGGAGGTCGTGGGTGAGGACCAGGGCACCGGCCTCGGCACGGCCGGTGACGTGCATCCGGACCGCGATCCGCCGGCTGTCGGTGAGCGAGCGCTTGCCGGCACGCAACGGCTTCGGGTCGCTCGCCCAGCACGCGGCGAGGAACGCGCCGAGTGGCCCCGGGCTGGAGCCGAGCTCGCCGGCGGCACCGGGGACGACGTACGCCCCACCGGCCGCGAGGTGGAAGAAGCCGGCATGGAAGCGCCGCAGCCGCTGCTCGCCGTCGGACAGGTCGACGATGACGTCGGCCCGTCCGGCCAGTGCGAGGTCCACCAGGCGCTCGGCGGGAGCGGCGTCGGAGTGCAGCACCCGCCACTGCGGCCCGGCGGCGCGCAGCGGTGCTGCCAGGCCGGGCGCCCCGATCACCACCACCAGGGCCTCCGCACGCCCGGCGAGGTGGGCGGCGACGAGGTCGACGACGGCGTCGTCCGGGCTCTGGCCGGGCGAGCGGCGCCGGCCCCACGCGAATCGCCTGGCAGGTGCTCCCGGACGCATGCGGCCAGACTAGGAGGTCACTCCACGGTGACGGACTTGGCGAGGTTGCGGGGCTTGTCGATGTCGTGACCGAGCTCGAGGGCGGCGTGGTAGGCCAGCACCTGCAGCGGGACGGTCAGCAGGATCGGGTCGAGCTCACGCTCGTTGCGGGGTACGTCGATCCGCCCGGCCACGATGCCCTCGAGCTCACCGAGGTCCACACTCTCGTGGGTGATCACGACGAGCGGGCCACCCCGGGCGGCGATCTCGTGGAGCGCCGCGACGTTGCGCTCGACCAGCTCGTCGTCGGGCACGATCGCGACCGTCGGCACCTCGGGCGAGATCAGCGCGAGCGGGCCGTGCTTGAGCTCGCTGGTCTGGTACGCCTCCGCGTGGCGGTAGGTGATCTCCTTGAACTTCTGCGCGCCCTCGCGCGCGACCGGGAAGCCGCGCACCCGGCCGATGAAGAACAGGCTCTCGGCCTCGGCCAGCCGCTTGGCGACCAGCGCCAGATCGGCCTCCGTGGCCAGCACCTGGTCGATCTGCTCGGGGATCCGGGTCAGGCCGGCGATCAGCCGCTTGCCGTCGGCGATGGACAGGTCGCGGACCCGGCCGAGCTGGACGGCGAGCATGCCGAAGGCGAGGAACATGTTGGTCAGCGCCTTGGTCGACGCGACCGCGACCTCGGGACCCGAGTGGAGGTAGATGCCGCCGTCGACCTGACGCGCGATCGCCGAGCCGACCACGTTGACCAGGCCGATCACGCGACCGCCCTTGCGCTGGACCTCCTGCACGGCCAGCAGGGTGTCGATCGTCTCCCCGGACTGGCTCACGGCGACGTACAGCGTGTCCGGCTCGACGATCGGGTTGCGATAGCGGAACTCGCTCGCCGCCTCGGCGTCCGCGGGGATCCGGGCCAGCTCCTCCAGCAGCGAGGCACCCATCTGGCCGACGTAGTACGCCGATCCGCAGCCGAGGATCTTGACCCGGCGGAAGGCCCGCAGCTCGCGGGCGTCGAGGTTGAGGCCGCCGAGGTGACCGGTGCCGAACCGCTCGTCGAGCCGGCCGCGGAGCACCGCCTCGGCGCGCGCCGGCTGCTCGAGCAGCTCCTTGTGCATGAACGAGTCGTGCTCGCCCGCGTCGTACGCCTCGGGGTCGATGTCGACCTCCTTGGCACGGCGGTCGGTGGCCGCCAGGCCCGTGGCCTCGATCCGGTACGTCGTGAAGCCCGCCGCCGTGATCGTGGCCATCTCGCCGTCGTCGAGGTGGGCGACCGTGGTCGTGTAGCGGACCAGGGCAGCCAGGTCCGAGGCGACGTGCATCTCGTGGTCGCCGACGCCGATGATCAGCGGGCTGCCGTTGCGGGCGACGACGAGCCGGTCGGGGAAGTCCGCGTGCGCGACGGCGATGCCGTAGGTGCCCTCGACCCGGCCGAGTGCCTCGGCGATGCGCTGCTCGAGGGTCTTGGCCGTGGAGCGCGCGACCAGGTGGGCGAGCACCTCGGTGTCGGTGTCGGAGGCGAGCACGACGCCGTCGTCCGCCAGCTCGGCGCGCAGCGCCGCGGCGTTGTCGATGATCCCGTTGTGGACGACGGCTACCCGGGCGGCCTCGTCGGTGTGCGGGTGGGCGTTGACGTCGTTGGCCGGGCCGTGGGTGGCCCACCGGGTGTGGCCGATGCCGATCTTGCCCCCGAACCGCTTCGGCAGGCTGTCGGCGAGGTCACGGACCCGGCCGGCCTGCTTGGCGACCTTGAGCCCGCTGCTGCCGAGGACGGCAACGCCCGCGGAGTCGTACCCGCGGTGCTCGAGCCGGGTCAGTCCCTCCAGCAGCAGTGGTGCCGCCTGCTGGGTCCCGATGTAGCCGACGATTCCGCACATGTCCCGTGATCTCCCTCAGCCGTAGATGATGCGGCGGAGCTGGCGCTCCGTCAGGTCCGGTGCCGCGACCACCGTGGTCCGCAGCTCCTCGCGCAGCCGGGCGAAGATCTCGTCGTTCCTCGCGCCGTGCAGCTTCAGCTCCGCGTGCCGCCGCCGGACCCAGCCCTCCACCGTCTCGTCGTGGAAGGCGAGGACGTCCTGGACCAGCCGCGCCGCCTCCGTCGCTCCCAGTCCCGTGCTGTCCTGGACGTGCTGGAGGAGCCGCGGATCGACGTGCACCCGGCGAGCCTGCACCCCGGTGTCACCGTTTCTCAAGTTCCTGCCCGAAATCGGGCAGATCGGCGTTCTTGGCGTCGTACGCCGAGCTGCCGCTCGCGGTGGAGGACAGAGCCCTCTCATCACCATCCCCGGTGGCACGCGGTGGAGCACAGTGGCCTGCTTTCCGGCGATTCGAGCCACCCGAGTGGGGGACGTGCTATCTTGGTGAACACAAGGTGAACAGGAGGTGACCCATGACCGACACGAACATGACCGAGACGCATCTCGAGATGCGCTGGCTGCCCGTGACCGCCCCGGACGGACGCACCCGGATGGAGGCCGTCTGGGTCGAGGTCGGCCAGCCTGCGGCCGCGCACTCGCACGCTGCCTGACGCAGGACAACTCTTCGGAAGCCACTCCCCGATCCCGGGGAGTGGCTTCCGGCATTTCCGGGTAGTGCCGCGCGAAGCCCCAGGACTTCACCGACCGGTCACCTGCGTGACGCAGGTCACCCCTTGCCCTGGAATGGTTGCCGTGTCACCATTGGTTACGGTCTTTGAAAGTTCAAACAAACCCCGCCACCACTCAGGAGCCAGCACCATGAGCGAGTCCACCGCCCTCACCGACATCACCGGCGACTACACCCTCGACACCGCACACAGCCGCCTCGGCTTCGTCGCGCGCCACGCGGTGGTCACCAAGGTCCGCGGCCAGTTCACCGACTGGAACGCGACCGCCCACATCGACACCGCGAACCCCGCCGCCTCCTCGGTCACCGTGACCATCAACCCGGCCAGCGTCTCGACCGGCTCCACCGACCGCGACGGCCACCTGACCTCGCCCGACTTCTTCGACACCGCCGCGTTCCCCGAGTGGAAGTTCGTCTCCACCCACGTCACCCGCGACGGCAACGAGTGGACCATCACCGGCGACCTGACCATCAAGGACACCACCAAGCCGGTCACCATCGAGTTCGAGGAGAACGGCTCCGCCAAGGACCCGTTCGGCAACATCCGCGTCGGGTTCGAGGGCGACGTCACCGTCAACCGCAAGGACTGGGGCCTGACCTGGAACGCCGCGCTCGAGACCGGCGGCGTCCTCGTCTCGGAGAAGATCAAGCTCGAGTTCGACATCTCCGCCATCAAGAACGCCTGATCGTAAATCGCGCGCAGACACCCGGGTGAGTCGTCCAGACTCACCCGGGTGTCCGTCATTTCGCTGCCCTCCGGGCTGACCTCCCGACCGCTCACCCTCGCCGACGCCGCGGCCGTCTTCGCCGTCATCGCCGAGCAGGAGCAGCACGACACCGGCACCGTCGAGGTCGAGGAGGCGGACCTCCTCGCCGACTGGGGGCGGCCGTCGTACGACCTCGGGACGAGCTCGGTCGCGGTGCTCGACGGCGAGCGGATCGTGGCGTACGCCGAGCACCTCGGCGAGGAGAGGTACGACGCGGCGGTGGTGCCGTCGTACCGCGGGCGGGGGATCGGGACCTGGCTGGCCGGCTGGATCCAGCAGCTGGCCCGCCGTCGCGGCGTCGCGATCGTCGGGATGCCGGTGCCCGACGGCTCGGACGGCGACCGCCTGTTGACCGCGCTGGGGTACGGCGTGCGCTGGACCAGCTGGGTGCTGCGGCTGCCCGAGGGCGCGCAGGTGGCCGAGCGAGCCCTGCCCGAGGGCTACACGCTGCGCGAGGCGACGCCCGCCGATCGCGAGCAGGTCTGGGCCGTCACCGAGGACGCCTTCCTCGAGTGGTCGGTGCGCGAGCGGGCGAGCCTCGAGGACTTCGGCGCCCAGGTGTGGGGCCGCCCCGGATCCGCGCCCTGGCACCTGCAGCTGGTGACCGGGCCCGATGGCGGCGTGGTGGCCGTCGCGCACGCCTGGAACGCGGGCACGGACACCTTCGTCTCCAAGCTCGCCGTGGCCCGGGCCCACCGTCGCCGCGGCCTCGCCCAGGCGCTGCTCGTCGCGGCCTTCGCGGCCGGCCGGGAGCGCGGGGCGACCTCCTCCTCGCTGTCGACCGACTCGCGGACCGGCGCGCTCAGCCTCTACGAGAACGTCGGCATGCAGGTCGAGGCGACCTGGGTGCACCGCGCGGTGCGGCTGGACTGACCCTGCCCCCGGACGGCGGATAGGGTCGCCCGCATGGGCGAGGTGTTCGCGGGGCGCTACGAGCTGCTGGACCCGATCGCCGCGGGCGGCATGGGCACGGTGTGGCGGGTGCTCGACCGGACGGCGGGCGACGTCAAGGCGGCGAAGATGCTGCGCCAGGGCGACGCGGCGATGCTGCTGCGGTTCGTGCGCGAGCAGTCCGTGCGCATCGACCACACCCACGTCGTGACACCGCAGTCGTGGGCCGGCGTCGACGACCGGGTGCTGTTCACGATGCCGCTGGTGCGCGGCGGATCGGTGTCCGGGCTGATGAAGCGCAACGGCGGGACCCTGCCGGCACGCTGGATCGCCGTACTGACCGACCAGACCCTGCAGGCGCTGGAGGCCGTGCACCTCGCGGGGATCGTGCACCGCGACATCAAGCCCGGCAACCTGCTGCTGGAGCCGACCGGCCACGGCCGGCCGCACCTGCGGCTCACCGACTTCGGCATCGCCGTGCCCAGCGACGAGCCGCGGCTGACCCACGTGGCGATGGTGATCGGGACGCCCGGCTACATGCCGCCCGAGCAGTACCGGGGCGCCGACCCCGACCCCAGCGCCGACATCTACGCCCTCGGCGTCGTCGTGCTCGAGATGCTCACCGGACGCCGGCCACCTGCCGACGGCGAGCCCGGCCCGATCGACGTCGCGGCCCTGCGCACCGGCAACCCCGAGCACGACGCGGTGCTCGAGGTGGTCGCCGCCGCCACGGCGTACGACGCCGCGCAGCGCCCCACGGCCACCGAGCTGCTCGCCCACCCCGCCCTGCGGGGTCTCGTCGAGCGCTGGGACGACCCGGCGCTGGCCGACCGGATCGTGGTGGTCGACGAGTACCCCACGGCCCCGGACCCGACCCCGAGCCGGGCGACGATGGCCTACCCGCCGCCCCCGCCACCTCCGAGCACGCCGGTCCCCACCGCGGCCGCGACCGCCGCGGTGACGACATACGGCGCACCGGTCGCCGCCAAGCGCCCCGTCGACGCGTTCGTGCTGCTCGGCGTGGGCGTGCTCGGGCTCGTCGTGGCGCTGCTGCTCCTGCTCGGCTGAGCCGGCGCCGATTCATCACGGGATGTAGGCGAGCAGTCGGTTCCGTAGTGGAGTTCCGCTACAGAACCGGCGATTGACCTACATCCCGTGATGAAGCCGAGACGGGCTGGCCACGATCAGCGCCGTGCCCGCAGCCGGACCACCCCGGCACCGAGGCAGGCCACGCTGGCCGCGGCCAGGCCGAGCCCGGCCCAGTGCCGGGTCGAGAACCAGCCGTCGCCGCCGATCGGGCTGCCCGAGGCCACCGCGGCGAAGGTGTCCTCGCCGACGAGGAACGGCCGGTCCGGGGAGTAGCCCTCCAGGCTGGTCTTCTTGTCCTGCGAGACCACGACGCCGTCGTACGTCGGGGTGGCGCCGGCCCGGTGGTTGATCGCGACGGTGACCTTCACCGGGACGGCGACCGCCTTGCGCTTCTCCGACTCGGGCCGCGGGGAGACCGCGAGCGAGACCCAGTAGTCGCCGGGCAGCCGGTCGTCGACCTGGCGCACCGGGAAGCCGGAGCCGACCAGGACGGTCGGGTCGCGGTCGGCGGACTCGGCGAGGTACTGGCCGGTCGGGGAGTCCTCGGCCGCCGAGTCGGCGTGGACCATCCGGCCGCGCGTCGGGTCGACGAGGTGGAGGGTCAGGTTCGGTCCGCTGTAGGCGAAGGCGTCCTTGTCCTCCGCGGTGGCGACGTCGACGCGCACGACCGGCAGGTCGCCCCACGTCAGCGGCACGCGCCACAGCTGCTCGGTGCCCTCGGTGATCGTGGTGCTGACCGTCGCCGGTCCGTCCTGGACGTCGATCTCAGGCGCCTCGTCGAAGGACGTCGCGCCCTGGAGCGGCTCGGCCTTCCCCGCCTTCGGGCGGTCGTACGTCGGCGCGTCGTCCGGCTTCGCGTCGCCGCTCCCCGACGACGGGGCCTCCTCGACGACCTTGATCACGTAGGGCAGGTCGGTCGTCGGCGAGCCGTACCCGCGGTTGACCTCAATCTCCACCGTGCCCGCGTCGCGGCAGGTCTCGCCGGTGCTGCCGTCCTCGCCACCGACCACGACCCGGGCGCCGATGACGGCCTCCGGCACGTTGCTCTCGGCGGTGTCGTTCTCGTCGCCGCAGCTGGTGAGGTCGCTCGACCCCTCGGTCGCGACGCCCGCGAGGACCCGGATCCCGTCGCTGCTCTCGCCCTGCGGCGCACCCAGCACGCCGATGTGGACCCGGCTGCCGTTGATCCGGCGCTGGTAGCTGAAGAAGTGCGGGTACGACGGCCCGAGGGTCGCGCGCCACAGGCCGGGCGCCAGCGCCAGGGGTTGGGCCTCGTCGGTGCTCGCCTTCGCGGGCAGCGGCACGCCGCCCAGGTCGACGCCGGTGGTGGCCGCCGCGGCGCCGTACCCGGTCGTCAGCGCCAGCCACGCCAGGGCGGTGGCACTGGCGAGCAGGGCGGGAGCGCGTCGCGGACTCACGCCTGAACCTTATGAGACCCAAAAAGATCCGGAGCGCCCCAACCCGACCGGCTCGTCGCGCGTCCTTCTGTGAGCACCACACCGACACGCAGGAGAGGATGGCCACCATGGCGCTGCGCGCATCTCGGGGCCCCACCGACGAGGAGTTCGCCGAGCTGGTCCACGTGGCCTGGCCCGGGCTGTACCGCACGGCCCTGTTGCTGGTCCGCGACCACGCGCTGGCCGAGGACCTGGTCCAGACTGCGCTGGCCCGGACCTACAGCCGCTGGTCGGGGATCAGGGACGTCGGCGCCGCCCGGGCGTACGCGCGACGGGCGTTGGTCACGACGGCGACCAGCTGGTTCCGGCGCCGCTCGTTCCACGGGGAGCGGCCGACCGCGGACCTGCCGGAACCGGTCACCGACCACGACCCGCGCGGCCCCACCGGAGACCGGATCGACCTGCTGGCGGTGCTCGCGCAGCTGGCTCCGCGACAGCGCGCGGTCGTGGTGCTGCGCTACTACGACGACCTGTCCGTGGAGGAGACCGCCGACCTGCTCGGCGTCACCACCGGCACCGTGAAGAGCCAGACCTCGGCCGCGCTCGGCAACCTGCGCCGCCTGCTCGGCGACGGCGTCGACCTCCCCGACGCAGCCGCCCCCACCCCCTCGACCACCTCGCTGACCGCCCCGACCAACGGAGGCCACCATGGCTGAGCGCCTCACCGACCTGCTCCACCACACGGTGGACGACGTGCCCGTCCCCCACCCGGACGCCTTCGCGATCGCCACGGCGGGCCGCGCGCGTCGTACCCGGCGCCGGGTCGGGACCATCGCCGTCGCTGCCGCCGTCGTCGCCGCCACCGGGGTCGGCGGCGCGGTCGTCGCCGGCCTCGACGACGGCCCGGCCCGCAGCTCGCACATCGCCACGCAGGACCCGGCCGACGAGGCGTATGCCGAGCTGGGGGCGTTCTCCGTCGGCGAGCACGTCTCCGTCGGCGACTCCACGGCCGACCTGTCCCCCGCGCCCCACCACCTGGCCCAGACGTCGGTCGGCGTCGTCACCCAGCAGTTCGGCAGCTCCGACGGCAAGGCGTTCAGCCTGGTCCGCCCGGACGGCACGGTGACGCCGCTGTCGATCCCCGTCGACGCGTGGAGCGTCTCCGGCGACCCGCACCACCCCCGGGTGGCCTGGCTGGTGCCGCTGAAGAACGAGGGCTGGATCCACGTGTGGGACGTCACGGACGACAAGGAGCTGACCACCCTGCGGGTCGACCTGCCCGGCGAGACCCCCGAGGGTGGCAAGTCGGGCCTGCGGGAGGTCCAGCTGGACGGCGACTTCGTCTACGTCGGGACCGACGTGCGCACGGCGCACCGGGTCGACTGGCGGACCGGCGAGGACCAGGAGCTGCCGTTCTCACCGGTCGACGTGCACGACGGCGTGGCGACCTCGTTCGACGACAACGGCCGCTGGACCGTCGTCGACGCCGCGACCGGCGACGTGATCCGCGACCTCGGCCCGCGGATCGAGACCACGAAGCTCTCGCCCGACGGCGACCACGTCCTCGTCGTGCGCTTCGACGGCACCGGGTCCGTGGCGACCGTCGAGCCGGCCGCGGGCGGGACGCCGGTGGAGCTGCCGGGGTTCACCGGCCTGAGCAGCTGGACCATCGGCGGCCGGGTCGTCGGGCAGCTCGACGAGGAGCCGGCGACCCTGCGCCGGTGCGGCGTCGACGGGACGTGCACGGACGCCCCGATCCCGTGGATCGACGAGGAGAACCCGATCGCGCTGCCGGCGGACTACCTGATGGTCGGCTGACCCATCACCTCGCGCGCCAGCAGCGCGACGTGGAGGGCGAGCACGTTCTCCGGGTCGGCCAGGTCGATGTCGACGACGTGGCCGATCCGCTGCAGCCGGGCGTAGAGCGCCGGCCGCGAGATGTGGCAGATCTCCGCGGTGCGGACCTTGTTGCCACCGGTGCGGCAGTACGCCGCCAGCGTGGTCGTGAGCTGCTCCCCCGTCCGGGCGTCGTGGGCGAGCAGCGTGCCGAGCTCGCGTTCGACGTACTGCTGCACGCGGGGGTCGTTCTGCAGCAGGTGGAGCAGGCCGCGCAGCCGCAGGTCGTAGAGGCGGACGGCCCGCGCTGGGGCGGTGGGTGCGGCGGAGTCGGCGACGACGAGCGCCTCGCGCACGCTCCCGCCCGAGCCCGCGACGTCGTCGACGGCCGAGCCGACGCCGACGACCAGGCGGGTGCCGGTGCGGGCCAGCCGCTCGACCAGCCGGTCGGTGACGGCGTCGGCCGAGCCCGGCGCGTGGGCGACCAGGGCGACCACCCGCTCGTCGTCGACGAGGCCGACCAGCCCGCTCGTGCGGCGTACCCGCAGCTCGTCGAGCAGGTCCGAGGCCACCCCCCGCAGCTCATCGGCGTCCGGCCCCGGCAGCCGGACCACCATCCCGGTGACGTGCCTGCCCTTCCAGCGCAGCCCGAGCGAGGTGAGCCGGGAGGCGAGGTGGGGGACGTCGACGCCGGCGGCGAGCTCGGTGAGCAGGGTGCGGTGCGCCTGGAGCTCGAGGTTCTGGGCGTCGCGGTCGATCAGCCGGCCCATCGCCAGCGCGGTCGCGCCGCGCTCGAGGAGCATCTGCTGCCGGGGCGTGATCGCCTCGTCGGTGCCGTCGGTCAGCAGCACGAGGCGGCCGAACCGGCCCGGTTCCGGGCCGACGTCGACGGCCGCGTCGGTGCCGAGCATCCGCGCGCTGCGGGAGCGGCGCTCCCAGTCGCCGATCACCGCGTCGTGGTCGCGGCCGGCGGTGCTGTAGGCGATGACGTGGTGGACCAGGTTCTCGAAGACCACCGGCCGGTCGGCCATCTCGGCGACCAGGTCGACGACCTGCTGCGGCCGGGCCCGACCGAGGGTGAGCCGGGTGAAGGCGCGGTGCGCCTCCTCGGACGCCTCCAGCTCGGTCATCTGCGCGTTCACGACGATCTGGTGGACCGCCTGGGTGACCGCCACGAACGAGGTCTCGCGGCGGAACGCGATCAGCGGCAGGTCGTGCTCCTCGGCGGCCTCGACCAGGGCGTCCGGGAGCCGGTCCGTGTAGCGCCGGCCGAGCTCGATCGCCAGGCCGGCCAGCCCGACCTCGGCGAGCCCGGAGACGTACTCGCGCAGGCCGCGCTCGGTCGACGGCAGCAGGATGCCGGTGTTGAGCAGCAGCTCGTCGCCCTGAAGGAGCGGCGCGATGTCGACCAGCTCGGCGACGTGCACCCATCGGATCGACCGCTGCAGCCGGCCCGCGCCGGCGAGCACCACCGGGTCGCCGCGCCGCACCTCCGGCAGCACCAGCACCTCGGCCAGAGTCGGCAGCATCGGGCGACTTCCAATCTGTAATGACGATCCGCGATCTCGTGACAGATTGATGCTACTCAGCAGCCGGTCGGTGCGCCTACCTTCGAGTCATGAGCACGATCAGCCACTGGATCGACGGCGCCGCAGTGACCGTCCCCGACGCCCGCACCCAGCCCGTCTTCAACCCCGCCACCGGCGAGGTCACCGGCCAGCTCCAGCTCGCCGACACCGCCCTGGTCGACCGGGCCGTCGCCTCGGCGGCGGCCGCCGCGACGGCGTGGGGCCGCTCGAGCCTCGCGCGTCGTACCCAGGTGCTGTTCGCCTTCCGCGAGCTGGTCCGCAGCCACGCCGACGACCTGGCCGCCGCGATCACCGCCGAGCACGGCAAGGTCCTCGACGACGCGGCCGGCGAGGTCGCCCGCGGCCTCGACAACGTCGACTACGCCGTCGGCATCGCCGAGCACCTCAAGGGCAGCTACTCCTCCGAGGTCAGCACCGGCATCGACGTGCGCACCGTCCGCGAGGCGCTCGGTGTCGTCGTCGGCATCACGCCGTTCAACTTCCCGGTCATGGTGCCGCTGTGGATGTGCACCACCGCGATCGCCGCCGGCAACGCGTTCATCCTCAAGCCCAGCGAGCGCGACCCCTCGGCGTCCCTCCTCCTCGCCGAGCTGTGGAAGCAGGCCGGCCTGCCCGACGGCGTCTTCACCGTCGTCCAGGGCGACGCGACCGCCGTCCAGTCACTGATCGACCACGAGGACGTCGCGGCGGTCAGCTTCGTCGGCTCCACCCCGGTCGCCAAGTCCGTCTACGAGTCGGGCACCCGCGCCGGCAAGCGGGTCCAGGCCCTCGGCGGCGCCAAGAACCACATGGTCGTCCTGCCCGACGCCGACCTCGGCATGGCGGCCGACGCGGCCGTCTCGGCGGCGTACGGCTCCGCGGGTGAGCGCTGCATGGCGGTCTCCGTGCTGGTCGCGGTCGGCGACGTCGCCGACCAGCTGATCAAGGAGATCACCGTCCGCGCCAACGACATCGTGGTCGGCGACGGCACCGTCGCCGGCACCGGCATGGGCCCGCTGATCACCGAGGCGCACCGCGACCGGGTCGCCGGGTACGTCGACGCCGGGTCCGCCGCCGGCGCGACGGTCGTCCTCGACGGCCGGCAGTCCGAGCTCCCGGCGTCCGGCTTCTTCCTCGGGCCCTCGCTGATCGACAACGTCTCGGAGGAGATGTCGGTCTACCGCGACGAGATCTTCGGCCCGGTGCTGTCGGTCGTGCGGGTCGACACCTTCGACGACGCGATCGCGCTGATCAACCGCAACGAGTACGCGAACGGCGTCGCGCTGTTCACCCGCGACGGCGGCGCCGCCCGCCAGTTCGAGCGCGAGATCGAGGTCGGCATGGTCGGCGTCAACGTGCCGATCCCGGTTCCCGTCGCGCACCACTCGTTCGGCGGCTGGAAGAACTCGCTGTTCGGCTCGCACCACATGTACGGCCCCGAGGGCCTGGCGTTCTTCACCCGCGCCAAGGTCGTCACCTCCCGCTGGCCCGACCCGGCGACCTCGACGGTCGACCTCGGCTTCCCGCGGAACCGGTGAGCACGATGACCCTCCTCGACTCCGCCACCAACTCGCCGGCCGACTCGCTCGCCGCGACCGTCGTCGCCGACGACAAGGCGCACGTGTTCCACTCGTGGTCGGCGCAGGACAAGATCAGCCCGCTGCCGGTCGCCGGCGGCGAGGGCTCCCGGTTCTGGGACTACGAGGGGCGGAAGTACCTCGACTTCTCCTCGCAGCTGGTCAACCTCAACCTCGGCTACCAGCACCCCGAACTGGTGGCAGCGATCCAGGAGCAGGCCGCGCGCCTGTGCATGGTGCAGCCGGCGTTCGCCAACGACGTGCGCGGCGAGGCCGCCCGGCTGATCGCCGAGCGCGCCCCGGGCGACCTCAACCACGTGTTCTTCACCAACGGCGGCGCCGAGGCCAACGAGAATGCGATCCGGATGGCGCGGCTGCACACCGGCAAGCACAAGGTGCTCTCGACCTACCGCAGCTACCACGGCGCCACCGCCGGCGCGATCGCGCTGACCGGCGACCCGCGGCGCTGGCCCTCCGAGCCGTCGATCCCCGGATCGGTGCACTTCTGGGGCCCGTACACCTACCGCTCGGCCTTCCACTCCACGTCGGAGGCGGAGGAGGGGGCCCGCGCCCTGCAGCACCTCGCCGACACGATCATGGTCGAGGGCCCCTCGACGATCGCCGCGATCATCCTCGAGACGGTCGTCGGCACGAACGGCATCCTGGTGCCGCCGCCGGGCTACCTGGCCGGCGTACGCGAGCTGTGCGACCGGCACGGCATCGTGCTCATCGCCGACGAGGTGATGGCGGGCTTCGGCCGCTGCGGCGAGTGGTTCGCGATCGACCACTGGGGCGTCGTACCGGACCTGATCACGTTCGCGAAGGGCGTGAACTCCGGGTACGTACCGCTGGGCGGCGTCGTGATCTCGGAGCAGATCTTCGACACCTTCCGCGAGCGTGCCTACCCCGGCGGCCTCACCTACTCCGGCCACCCGCTGGCCTGCGCGGCCGCGGTCGCGTCGATCAAGGTGATGTCGGACGGCGTTCTGGACCACGTGAAGGAGATGGGTCGTGACGTGATCGGTCCCCGGCTCGCGGAGCTGGCTGCTCGCCACCCGTCGGTCGGCGACGTGCGCGGGCTCGGCATGTTCTGGGCGATCGAGCTGGTCCGCGACCGCGAGACCCGCGAGCCGCTCGTCCCGTTCAACGCCGCCGGCCCGGACGCCGAGCCGATGGCCCGGTTCACGGCCGCCTGCAAGGAGCGCGGCCTGTGGCCGTTCGTGCACTTCAATCGCACCCACGTGGCGCCGCCGTGCACCACCACCCGGGAGGAGCTGCTCGAGGGCCTCGCCATCCTCGATGAGGCGCTGAGCGTGGCGGACGAGTACTACACCGGCTCCTGAGGTCCCGCCGACCCGGCAGGAAGTAGCCCCGAAAACGGGCCGACCCGGCACATAGTGGTTCCGAAAACGAGCCAACCCGGCACAAAGTGGTTCTTTGTCAGGCCACTTTGTGCCGGGTCGGCGTCGTTTTCCGGCCAGTTCGCGCCGGGTCGGCACGTATCAGGAGCCAGTTCGCGCCGGGTCGGCACGAATCAGGAGCCAGTTCGCGCCGGGTCGGCGGGGTCCTCGGGGTCGGTCTCCCGGCTCGGGCCGTCGGCGAGGATGCCGTAGAGGCTGCGGCGGGCCTCGACCAGGACGTCGACCGCGGCCCGGCGCTGGGCGTCGGAGCCGGCGGTCACGATCTGCCAGACCGCGCCCATGACCTGGCCGATCTCGGCCTTGAGGTCGGCGTGACCCTGGTCGGCGGTACCGGCCTGGGCCTTCTCCCGTGAGCGGTCGAAGGGCTCCCAGACGGCGGTGAGCTCGTCGGCGTGCTCCTCGCACCAGGCCGCTCCCGCGGCGGTGAGCCGCATGGCGCGGCGGCCGCGGGTCTCGTCGATCTCGACGAGGTCCTCGTCCTGGAGCTGCTGGACGGTCGGGTACACCGAGCCGGGGCTCGGCTTCCACACACCGCCGCTGCGGTCGGTGATCGCCTGGATCACCTGGTAGCCGTTCGGCGACTCCTCGCGCTGGTTGGCGTCGCGGAGCACGTCGAGGATGGCCGAGCGGACGTCGCCGCGGCGTACCCGCGGGCCACGGCCCGGCTCGGGGCGACCCATGCCGAACAGGCCGGCCAGCCACGGCGGCGGCATGGCCGGTCCGCCCGGTCCACCCGGGCCGAAGCCGGGGCCTCCGTGGCGGCCGCGGCCACGGCCGGGCTCGCCCCACTCCCAGCCGGCCCAGGCACCGCCCCAGGGACCGGGGCCGCCGCGGTTGCGGCGCTGGAAGCCCCGGGGCTCGGAGCGACCCCAGGGGTCGCGGTCGTCGTACGGACGTGAGTTCTCGTGGTGTCCCATGGCGGGACCTCCTTCGGTTGCGGGGGCCTCGTGAGCCCCGTTTCGGTTTGAGATATCGCGAGAACAGTTCGTGTTCGTATCGCGATATATCGCCACCGTACGCGACGAGAGGTCACAGATCAAGGGGTCGGCGTAACGGCAGCCCTATCGAGCCTGCGCGGGGGCGCCCTTGTAACTAAGTGTTACGTCACCGATTTGGGACGCAAGGGGCTCAAGTGGTGGATATTCGAGACGTAACACTTAGTTACAAGTGCCGCCGCCGGCTCAGCGGGCCAGCCAGGCGGCGTACGCGTCGAACGACGACGGCCGGCCGAGGAAGTCCGCGACCAGGTCGGCGGCATCGCCGGCGCCACCGGGGACGAGCACCCGGTCGCGATAGCGCTGGGCGACCTCCGGCGTGAACAGGTCCGACTCGTCGAAGGCGCTGAACATGTCCTTCGCGATCACCAGCGACCACATGTAGGTGTAGTAGCCCGAGCTGTAGCCGCCGAGGTGGCCGAAGCTGGCGAACATGTGGGTGCCGGGGAGGTAGGGCAGCGCGGCGTACCGCGCCTGGAGCTGGACCATCCGGTCGGTGAGGTCGGGAGCGTCGTCGCCGTGGACCCGGTCGGCGTGGAACCAGTACGACATGGCGGCGTAGAACATCTGGGTGCGGGCGTAGATGCCCTTGCCGTAGTCGTCGGCGGCGCGCATCGCGGCGACCAGGTCGGCGGGGATCGGTTCGCCGGCCGCGTCGGTGGCGAAGGTGCGCAGCACATCGGCGTGCCAGGCCCACTCCTCGAGCATCTGGCTGGGAGCCTCGACGAAGTCCCACTCGGTGGCGACGCCGGCGTAGCGGAACCAGTCGCCGTGGCCGCCCAGGACGTGGTGCAGCAGGTGGCCGAACTCGTGGAAGAGCGTGACCACGTGGTCGTGCTCCATCAACCCGCGGGAGAAGTTGCAGACCAGCACGCCCTCCGGCAGCTGCTCGCCGGCCACGCCGTCGGTGAGGGTGAACTGCGCGGCGTGCTTGTACTTGCCGTCGCGCGGGTGCAGGTCGAGGTGGATCCGCCCGATCGGCTCGTCCTCGCCCGCCCGAAAGACGTCGTACGCCGTCACGTCCTCGTGCCACACGGGTGCATCGACCTGCTCGTAGCGCAGTCCGAACAGCCGCCCGGTGACGTCCAGCAGCCCCGCGCGCACCTTCGCGAAGTCGAAGTAGGTGCGCACCCGCTGGGAGTCGACGTCGTACTTCTCGGCGCGGACCAGCTCGGCGTAGTGGTTGTAGTCGTAGCCGGGGACCTCGGTCGCGTCGGGGACGTCGCGCCGGTAGCGCTCGAGCAGCTGGGCCAGGTCGCGGCGCATCGGCTCCTCGGCCGCCTCGACGATCCGCTCGATGAACACCGGGATGGCGGGTCCGTCGCCGATCATCTTCACGTCGGCGTCGTACGACGGCCAGTCGGCGTACCCGACCGTCGTGGCGAGCTCGTGGCGCAGCGTGAACAGCTCGGTCAGCAGCGGCTCGGTGGTCGGCCAGCCGCGGTCGAGGAACGCGATGGTCACCTCGCGGCGCACGTCCTGGTCGCGGGCGAACATCCGCACCGGCACCGAGTCGGGGTAGTCGGTGGTCACGGTGACCATGCCCTCGTCGTCGACGGGGTGGGCGGACAGCCAGTCGTCGGGCATGCCGGCGAGCTGCTGCGGCGTGACCCGCACGGTGCGGACGTCGTCGCGGATCACCCGGCTGAACTCCTGGTCGAGCTCGGTGATCCGCTCCCTGACCTCGGCGATCCGGGTGCGGGTGGCCTCGTCCTTGTCGACGCCGGAGCGGCGGAAGTCGTCGCGCACCTTCGCCAGCAGCCGCGCGGCCAGCGGATCGTGGGCGACCGCGCTGTCGTCGATGGCCGCGAACACGTCGTACAACGCACGGTCCAGGCCCCAGGCGGTGCCGATCCGCTGCGCCTCCTGCTCGGCGGCATCCGCGAGGTCGCGCACCTCGTCGGAGGGGTGCACGTTGCCGAACAGCGAGCCCGCGGCGGCGGCGTTGCCGAGGTGGCCGGCGGCGCGGTCCCACTGGCGCAGCACGGCGACCGGATCGGCCGGCGGGTCGGCCTTCAGTACGTCGACCAGCTCGGTCGCCCGCGCCAGCTCCGACCGGGTGCGCGCCTGGAACCAGGCGGGCCAGTCGGCGGCGGACGTGGGCAGGTCGAGGGGAGCCGGCGTCATGGCGCAAGCGTACGAGTGCCCCGCGTGGCGACCTGTGGCGATATCGGGGAGGTACGGCGGACTTCGCGTGGACCGGCTGTGGATCGCCACGGAGCAGTGTTCCTGTCATCACCACTGCCGCTGCTCATGACGAGCACGACCCCACAGGAGAACCACCGCCATGCGACTGTCAAGCAAGATCCTCGTCCCGCTCGCCACCCTGTCCGCCGCCGGCGCCATCGCCGTGGGCTCCGGCGCGACGTTCACGTCGCACTCGGGCAACACCATCAGTGCGGTCACCTCGGGCACGCTGTCGCAGGCGAACTCCAAGGACGGCGGTGCGATCTTCGACCTCACCAACCTCAAGCCGGGCGACACCCTCAACGGCACCCTGTCGCTGACCAACACCGGCAGCCTCCCGGCGTCCTTCAGCCTCACCGAGGCGTCGTCGACCAACGGCTTCACCGGCGACGACCTGAGCCTGGCCATCACCAACACGACCACCGGCGCCACCGTCTTCAACGGCACCTTCGGCGGTCTGGTCGACGGGGCGAAGACGGACATCGGCGTGATCCAGCCGGGCGCGGTCAACAGCTTCCGGTTCACGGTCAAGCTCGCCACCACCGCCCCGAACGCCGACCAGGGCAAGGCCGCCTCCGCTGTGTACCAGTGGGACTCGGTCCAGCTCAACGGCGACACCGTCAACAACTGACCATGGCCGCCCACCGCCGTCCTCACCGTCCGGGCGTGGCCCGTCGCGTCGCCAGCGGCGTCGGCACGTTCGCTCTGGTCGTCGTCTCGCTCGCGGCGGTCGCGTTCGTGCTGCCGTCGGCCCTGGGCTTCCAGCGCTACGTGATCACCGGCGGGTCGATGACCGGGACGTACGACAAGGGCTCGGTGGTCTTCGAGCGCGAGGTCCCGGCGAGCGACCTGGCGGTCGGCGACGTCATCACCTACCAGCCGCCCGCCGCGTCCGGCGTGACCACGCTGGTGACCCACCGGGTCATCCGGGTCAAGCACGACGCGCAGGGCCGGCAGGTGCTGCGCACCCAGGGCGACGCGAACCCGGACCCCGACCCGTGGCGGTTCTCGCTGACCTCGCAGGAGCAGCCGGTGGTCGTGTTCTCCGTGCCGTACGTCGGCTACGCCCTGATCGCTCTCGCCGACCGGGACACCCGGATGCTCGTCATCGGCGTACCGGCCGGCCTGGTCGCGCTGCTCAGCCTCGGGCAGCTCGTGGCCGCACTCCGCTCCCGTCCTGACCCGGCGCTGGGGGGTCGAGTCCGGACGGCCTGACGGCAGCTGCCGTCGACTGGGGGACAGCCGGGCTCGCGTCTGTGGGAACGCGGGCCCGGCGCTCCATGTCTCCGCCCCCTTTTGTGGAGATCGCGTGGGCTGCGCGTGGATCTCCCGTGGTGTCGTCCTCCCTAGCGTTGAGGACGACACCTTGCCGTCTCCCTCCTCCGTCACGAAGGACGCCCCATGCGATTCCCGACCACCCTGCGCCTGGCCGTCCTCGGCCTGCTCGGCGCGTGGCTGGTCCTGGCGTCCACGGCGTCCTCGGACGCGACGTACGTGCAGTCGACCACCAACACCGCGACCGTCCGGGCGGCGGCCGAGTGGACACCGCCGGCCGTCGTCGTCGCCCAGCCCGGCACGTCGGTCCAGGGCACCGTCACCCTGACCGCGACCGCGACCGACGCCGAGTCCGGCATCACCTCCGTCGCCTTCCAGTACCTCGCGCCGGGCGCGAGCACGTGGACCACGGCGTGCACGACCACGACCGCGCCGTACAGCTGCGCGTGGAACACCCGCGCCGGTGCCGACGGCGGCTACGACCTGCGCGCCCGCGCCGTCAACGGCGCCGGCTACACGACGGTGTCGGACACCGTCAGCACCACGGTCGCCAACAACGTCCTCGTGGTCCTCGGCGACCCCGGCGACGTCGTGCGGGGCACCGTGTCGCTGAAGTCCACCGTCTACAACGGCGGCGTCCTGCCGTGGCTGGTCACCGTCCAGTACACGACCAGCGGTGGCAGCAGCTGGAAGACGCTGTGCAGCGGGCTGAGCACGCCGTTCACCTGCTCCTGGTCGACGACGGCCTTCACCAACGACTCCTTCGACCTGCGTGCGGTCGCCACGGCCGGCCTGACCTCCAGTACCTCGGCCGTCGTCAGCGACGTGCTCGTCGACAACGCGGCGCCCACGGTCACGATGGTCGACCCCGGCACCCCGCTCAGCGGTACGGCGACCTTCGCGGCGACCGCGGGCGACGCGGGCTCCGGCGTGCAGCAGGTCGTGCTCCAGTACGCCGCCACCGGCGGCGGCTTCCAGCCCCTGTGCACGCTCACCGTGGACCCGTACTCCTGCCGGTTCGCCACGACGGCACTGGCCGACGGCAGCTACGCGTTCCGCGCGATCGCGACCGACGCCGCCGGCAACACCGCCACGTCGGCGCCGGTGACCGGTCGCGTCGTCGACAACACCGTCTCGTCGGTGTCCCTCGACGACCCCGGCGCCTTCCTGTCCGGCAAGGCGACGATCACCGCCCAGGCCAGCTCCACCGCCGGTATCGCCGCGGTCCGGATCCAGTACGCCGTCAGCGGCACCACGTCCTGGACCGACCTGTGCACGGCGACCACCGCGCCGTACTCCTGCAGCTGGGACACGACGACCGTCGCCAACGGCTCCTACGACCTGCGGGCCGTCCTGACCGACGGCCACGGCTCGACCTCGACCTCGGCGGTCGTCAGCGGTCGCCGCGTCGACAACAGCAGGCTCCGTGCGGTCGACGTGCAGACCAGCAACGGGGACGGGACCGCCGGCCGCGTCGGCGCGGGCGACACCCTGACCCTGACCTACAGCGACGTCGTCGCACCGGCCAGCATCACCGCCGGCTGGACCGGCACCTCGCTGCCGGTGACCCTGCGGCTGCGCGACGGCAACCTGCTCGGCGGCACCAGCAAGACCGATGCGATCGACGTGCTGCGCAACGGCGCCGCCGTCCAGCTCGGCTCCGTCGGGCTGCGTGAGGACTACGTCAAGGGCCGCAAGACCGCACAGCTCAACGCCACGATGACGGCGACCACCGTCACCGTCGACGGCATCGACCGCACCGTCGTCACCATCACGGTCGGCACCCTGGCGAGCGGCAGCGGGCTGCGCACCGTGACGACCCCCTCGACCATGGTGTGGACACCGTCCACCGCGGCCCAGTCCACGAGCGGCGGCGCCTGTGCCGCGACCCCGGCCACCGAGTCGGGCGCGGCGGACCGGGAGTTCTGATGGGCGCTCACACCCGGGGTTCGTGGACGGCCGCAGTCCTCACCGCGCTGCTCGGCGCGGGCCAGGTCGGCTGGGCGATCGGCGGCGACCGCGCCACGACCACCGCGCTGGTCCTCGCTCCGCTCAGCCTGCTCGCCGCGGCAGCGCTGGCCCGGGTCAACTGCCTCGAGACGCGGCTGGCCGTGGTCCTCGTGGCGACCGCGCCGATCCTGCTCACCGCGCTCGCGCTGACCATCGGGCTGCCGGGCCAGGCGCGGCAGGTCCTCGACGCCGCCGCCGTCGCCGGCCTGGTGGTGCCGTTCGCCGTACTGGTCGCGATCGACGCGGACCGTCGGATCCGCACCCGCCGGGCGCGGTCGGCCGGTTCGCACGACGACGACCCCTATGCTCGGTGAGGTGCCCGTGCGCCTGCTGATCGTCGAGGACGACGACGCCATCGCCGCCCCGCTCGTGCGCGCCGTCCAGCGCGAGGGGTACGACGTCGACCGGGTCGCGGCCGGCCAGCCGGCGATCGACCAGGTCGCCGCCGGCGGGGTCGACCTGCTGCTGCTCGACCTCGGGCTGCCCGACATGGACGGGCTCGACGTGTGCCGGCAGGTCCGGGCCGACGGCTTCGAGGGCGGCATCGTCATCCTCACCGCCCGCGCCGGCGAGCTCGACCGGGTCGTGGGCCTCGACGTCGGCGCCGACGACTACCTCGCCAAGCCGTTCAGCCTCTCCGAGCTGCTCGCCCGGGTGCGGGCCCTGCTGCGCCGCTCGCACCGGCCGGGCGGGGCGACGGAGGCGGCCGACGTGCTCGTGGCGGAAGACGCTCCGACCGTGCCGACCGACCCGGCCGCGCCCGCAGGCGAGTCCTTCCGCGTGGACCGGGACGCCCGACGGGCCTGGGTCGGCGGGACCGAGCTGTCCTTGACCGCCAAGGAGTTCGACGTCCTGGCGCTGCTCGACGAGCGTCGCGGCGCGGTGGTCACCCGCGAGGACCTGATGGCGCAGGTGTGGGACGAGAACTGGTTCGGGTCGACCAAGACGCTCGACACGACGGTCGGCCGGCTGCGCCAGAAGCTGGTCGACGGCTCCGCACCGATCCGGCTCGACACCGTGCGCGGCGTCGGCTTCCGGCTGGAGGAAGGCTGACCGATGGCGCCGTCGCGAGCGTCGGGTGGTGAGTGCGCCGGCACGGCGCAAGCGCGATCGACCTGCGTTCCTCCCGAGGACGCCACGTCCGATGCGTGAACGGCTGATGCTCGCGTTCGTCGGCCTCGCGGTCGCGGTGATCGGCCTGTACGGCGTGCCGCGGGCCTACTTCCTGGCCGACCTGGTCCGTGAGCACGCCCGTACCAGCCTGGCGGGCAGCGCGGCGGTCCTCGATGACCTGGTCACCGAGCGGACACGCACGGGGGGCGAGGTCGACGCGGCGCTGCTCCGGAGCGGTCTGGTCGCCGCCGACCGCGTCGAGCTCGACCGGCCCGCGGGCAGCCCGCTCGTCGTGGGCGACGGCGCCACCGACGCGGAGGGCGTCACCGTCACCCGCCACCTCGCTGACGGCAGCACCCTGCGGTTGAGCGTCTCCGGGGAGTCGATCGGTGCGAGCATCCGCGAGGCCCTGCTGCCGCTGGTCCTCCTCGGCCTGGGCCTCGCGATCGCCGCCGCCGTGCTGGGCGCCCTGATCGCCCGTCGGCTGTCGCGGCCCTTCCAGGACCTCGCGCGGTTCTCCCGCGAGCTGGGTCACCGCCGGTTCGACATCGACGTGCCGTCGTACGCCGTCCCGGAGGCGGACGCGATCGGCGCCTCCCTGCGTGGTGCCGCCAGCCAGCTCGACGGACTGGTGCGGCGGGAGCGTGGGTTCGCCGCGAACGCCTCCCACCAGCTGCGCACGCCGATCACCGCCCTCCGGCTCAACCTCGAGGACCTCACCCTGTGGCCCGAGACCGACCCTGCGGTCGCGACCGAGCTCGAGCGCGGCCTCGGCGAGCTGGACCGCCTCAGCGGCGCCATCGACCAGCTGCTCGACCTGGCCCGCGGCCGGCGGATCGAGGCGCAGCAGGTGGTCGACCTCGTCGCCGTCGTGCGCGCGGGCGAGGCACGTTGGGCGCGGCGCCTGGCCGCGGAGTCGCGCGAGCTCGTCGTCGGGCAGGTCGGACGACGGTCCCGCACCCCGGTGCCTCTCGGCCCGCTGGAGCAGGTTCTCGACGTCCTCATCGACAACGCCCGCAAGCACGGCCGGGGCACGATCACGGTCGAGGTCCGCGACGCCGACACCCACCTCGAGATCGCCGTCGGCGACGAGGGCACGGCGCCGCTGAGCCCCGAGGTGTTCCGGCGCGGGGTGAGCAGCGGATCCGCCGGCTCGGAGGGGATCGGCCTGGCCGTCGCGGCGGAGCTGGCCGAGGTGTGCGGTGGTCACCTGTCGCTCGACACGACGTCGGCCACGACGCGGTTCGTGCTGTGGCTCCCGCCCCGCGACCGCACCGTCACCCGGCCAGCTGTCCCCGCTTCCTGAGCAGGAAGGCGCGCTCGGCCTGGTTGTCGCACACGGCCAGCGCGGCGTCGTACTGCTCCCGGGAGTCGGCGCTGCGGCCCGACCGGCGCAGCAGCTCGGCCCGCGTGGCGTGCCAGGCGTGGTAGCCGTCGAGCGGCAGCCGTTCGACGATCGCGAGGGCGACCTCGGGGCCGTCGAGCTCGGCGACCGCGACCGCGCGGTTGAGCGCGACGATCGGCGACGGGTCGATCCGGGCGAGCTGGTCGTAGAGCGCGACCACCTGGGACCAGTCGGTCGCGGCGGCGGTCGGGGCGTCGGTGTGCACGGCATTGACCGCGGCCAGGATCTGGTAGCGGCCGGGGCGGTTGGCGGCGAGGCAGGCGCGCACCAGGTCGTGGCCCTCGGCGATGAGGGCGCGGTCCCAGCCGCCGCGGTCCTGCTCCTCGAGCGGGACCAGCTCGCCGCCCCGCACCCGTGCGGTACGACGCGCCTCGGTCAGCAGCAGCATCGCCAGCAGACCGGTGGCCTCGAGGTCGGCGGGCAGCAGCTCGTGGAGGATCCGGGCCAGCCGGATCGCCTCGCCGGTGAGCTCCTCGCGGATCGGGTCACCGTCGCCGGAGGAGAGGTAGCCCTCGTTGAAGATCAGCAGCAGCACGGCGAGCACGGCACCGACCCGCGCGGGCAGGTCCGCGGCCGCGGGCACCCGGTAGGGGATGTTGGCGCCCTTGATCTTGCCCTTGGCGCGGGTGATCCGCTGCGCCATCGTCGTCTCCTGGACGAGGAAGGCGCTGGCGATCTCGGCGACGGTGAGGCCGCCGAGCAGGCGCAGGGTGAGCGCGATCCGTGCCTCCGGCGCGAGCGACGGGTGGCAGCAGGTGAAGATCAGCCGGAGCCGGTCGTCCTCGATGACGCCGGTCGGCTCGTGGGGTGTGTCGTCCTCGATCATGACGGCGGCCTGGTGCTTGCCATCACGGAGCTTCTCGCGGCGGAGGCGGTCGATCGCCCGGTTCCCGGCGGTGGTGGTGAGCCACGCGCCCGGGTTGGGCGGTACGCCGTCCACCGGCCACCTCTCGAGTGCGGTGACGAGCGCCTCGCCGGCCGCGTCCTCCGCCAGGTCGATGTCGCGGAAGCGACGGACCAGGGAGGCGATCAGCCGGCCGTACTCGTCGCGGAAGATCCGTTCGACGGCCTCGCGGGCGTCCTGGCTCATTCGGCCTGGAAGGGACGGACCTCGACCTTGCCCTGGCAGGCCTTCGAGCCCGCTGCGGCGTACCTCATCGCGGTGTCGTGGTCGGGGACGTCGATGATCCAGAAGCCGCCGATGTGCTCCTTGGTCTCGAGGTAGGGGCCGTCGGTGACGACCGGTGCGTCGCCGGTGCCGTCGACGACGGACGCGGACGCGACGGTCTCGAGCCCACCCGCGAACACCCAGACGCCGTCGGCCTGGAGCTGCTTGTTGAACCGGTCGGTGTCGGCGAACATCTGCTGCATCTGCTCGGGGGTGATCTGGGCGTAGCCGTCCTCGTTGCCGTGCACGGCCAGCAGGTACTGGGTCATGGGATCTCCTGGTCTCGGTCGGTGCGGGACGGTCCCGATGACCGTCGCTCACCCTCTCCACGAACGGGCGATGCTCGGTACGACAGCCTTGCACGGTTCTTTTTCTCGCGGGTACGGCGTCAGGCCAATCGCTCGGTCAGGTGGATCTCGACGGTGTCCCCGGCCTGCTTGCCCGAGTCGACCCGCAGCGCGGTGGCGACCGGCAGCTTGTGGGTGCCGTCGCCGAGCGCCATGAACGAGGGCCCGGACGGCGAGCTTGCGAGCCGGCCGATCAGGCCCGAAGGTCGAGTAGGCGCGCGGCTGCGAGCTTGCGAGCAGGCGCGACCGCCGTATCGAGACCCAGTCGCGTCTCGATACGCCCTCGGCTAGCGCCTCGGGCTACTCGACGAGCTCGGGGCCCGATTCATCGGCGCGGCGGTCGCGGGCCTCGCCGCCGCGACGACGTCTCCGTCGCGTCCCGTGGCGCCGCCTTCGCGGCAGGCACCGGAGCCGGGGTGCTGCCCGACGACACGGCGTCGTCGACACGGGCGCGCACCACGTCCCACGCCTCGGGCGGCACCCCTGGATGGTCGGCCGGGTCCTCGAGGTCCATCGCGGATGCGAGGTCGTGCACGGTGCCGAGGACGAGCGACTGGGCCCGACGTCGGGTCATCCCCCACCCGACCCCTTCGTCGACGAGGTCCGTGAGGCGGATGTCGTTCATCGTGAACGTGCCGTTGACGTCGAGGGCGCTTCGGTGGTTGTCGCGCGGATGGTGCAGGTGCATCGCCACGTCGTAGGCCGGGCTCAGCGCGACTCGCCCGTCCCGCATGCGGAGGAACGAGATGTTCTTGGCGTGCATGTCGGTGTTGCCGATCAGGTACGAGAACGTGGCCAGTCGCAACAACGGAGCGGGGTCACCACCGCCGTCGCTCAGGACGTCGTAGGCGTGCTTCAGCGACGGCATCCTCGAACCCCACTGGAACTTCCGGTTCGGGTCTCTCGTGTCGAGGCCGATCGCCTGGGCGAGGTCCTCCTGGTGGATCCGCAGATCCGGGCCGTCGAGGTCGCGGTCGTAGCGTGAGACCGCGATGGCCCGTACGTCGTCGAGGTCGAGAATCTCGGCCCGGATCGACGTCAGTCCGATCCGGCGCGCCAGCGCCAGGCTCAGGACCTCGGTGTCGATCACGTCGCCGACGTTCGACTCGGGTGACCACGCACGCTTGATGATCCACGTCGAGGCAGCGCCTTGCTTGCACGCGTACCAGCCGGTCTCGTCACGGTGCAGGGTGATCTTGGGAACCATGCCCGGCAGCGTGGAGGACTCCCCCGTGGCACCGGTGGGGTCGGCAGGGGAGTGCTGGTCGGCGGTCCTGACCCGCTCGGCAACCTCGGCGAGGCCGAGCGGCTCGTAGCGTCCGGCACGTGTGGGATCGCCGTGGCCTGCGGCGACGACCTGTGCCGCGCCGGGCGTGTCACGCCCGTAGGCCCGGATGAGCGCGTACGAGTCGTCGGGGGGAACGCCGACCGACAACGCAGCATTGGTGCGGGCGTTGCCTTCAGGCAGGAGACCGTCGATGTAGTTCCTCACCAACGGCGGCACCGCGGGCCTGCCGATGGGCATCGTCGCCGAGAGCACGCGGGAGCCCTGGCCGAAGGTGTCCCCTGCTTCGTCGGTCCACGTCAGGGCCATCCGTCCGTGGACGTCTTCGTCCAGGCGCGCGAGGTTGACGCCGTAGAGCCAGATGGCGAGCGGTTCCCGGGCCCCCGTCGGCTGACTCACCCGGCGTCCCCTCGATCGTCCCTGACGATCTCGATGTGGGCGCCGAGGTCGCGCAGGATCTCGAAGAGGCGACCGGCGTAGAGCGTCGGCCGGCCGGATTCGAGGTCGTAGATGTAGCGGCGCGAGATGCCGAGGGTGTCGGCGAGCTCCTGCTGGGTGACGTCGCGGTCGTAGCGCAGGCGGGCGAGTGCCTCGCCCAGTGCCTTCTGGGACCGAATGGGGTTGTTGGCGGCCATGCAGCACCTCCTGATGCGTTGATATTAACCCATCGGCGCAATGGGCGAATATCAACGCAACGTCCGAATGGGTGGATATGCACCCTCGCCGATGTCGGTCAGCACATCCACCGCCGCTCCCGGCACCGGGCCGATTCATCGGCGCGGGCACACGCTCCGTAGCCTGCTCCGGTGAGTTTGCGCGGGATGCTGGCCGACACCCGGCCGCTGCAGGACCCGCACTTCCGGCGGCTGTGGTCGGCCAACATCATCACGGTCGTCGGCGCGCAGCTCACCGTGGTCGCGGTGCCGGCCCAGATCTACGCGGACACCGGCTCGTCGGCGTACGTCGGCCTGACCGGCGTCTTCGGCCTGGTCCCCCTCGTCGTGTTCGGCCTGTGGGGCGGCGCGCTCGCCGACCACTTCGACCGGCGCACGATGCTCCTCGTCACCACGTGCGGGCTGATCGGCACCGCGGCGCTGTTCTGGCTGCAGGCGGCGCTCGGGATGAGCAACGTGTGGGTGCTGCTCGGGCTGTTCTCGGTGCAGCAGGCGTTCTTCGCGGTCAACCAGCCGACCCGCTCGGCGGTGCTGCCGCGACTGCTGGACGACGAGGTGCTGCCCGCGGCCAACTCGCTCAACATGACGGTGATGCAGGCCGGCGCGATCGGCGGGCCGCTGATCGCGGGCATCCTGATCCCGTTCACCGGCTTCGCCTGGCTGTACGCCGGCGACGCGGTCTCGCTCCTCGCCACCCTGTGGGCGGTGGTCCGGCTGCCGTCGTTGCCCATCGAGGGCGTCAGCACCGGGACGCCCGGCCTGCGCTCGGTGATCGAGGGCATCGCCTACCTGCGCGGGCAGCCCGTGCTGATGATGTCCTTCGTCGTCGACATCATCGCGATGGTCTTCGGCATGCCACGCGCGCTGTTCCCGGAGATCGCGCACGAGAGCTTCCTCGGCCCCGACGAGGGCGGTCTCGCGTTCGCGCTGCTGTTCGCCGGCATCCCCGCCGGTGCGGTGCTGGGCGGTGTCTTCTCCGGCTGGGTCTCGCGGATCTCCGCGCAGGGCCGGGCGGTGGTGTGGTGCATCGTGGTGTGGGGCCTGGCGATGGTCGGCTTCGGCCTGGCGGTGCTCGGCGCGGACGCGACTCCCGGGGCCGCCCGCGGCTGGCTCGTGGTCGCCGTCCTCATGCTCGTCGTCGGCGGCGCCGCCGACATGGCCTCGGCCGCCTTCCGCACCTCGATGCTGCAGACCGCGGCCGCCGACGAGGTCCGCGGCCGCCTGCAGGGCATCTTCGTCGTGGTCGTCGCCGGCGGCCCGCGGATCGCGGACGTCGCCCACGGTGCCACCGCCGCCATGGTCGGTACGGCGACCGCGGCAGCCGGCGGCGGCGTGCTGGTCGTCGTGCTGGTGGTCGCGGCAGCGCTCGCCGTGCCGTCGTTCGTGCGTTACCGGATCACCTCGACGACCGCCTGAGGTCCACCGGCCTCCCACCCCCGCCACGGGCTGCGCGGCGTGGCACGGTGGTCGGGGTCGACGCCGACGATCCGCCCACCCGGGAGGGTGAGCGTGACGTGCCGGTCGTCCTCGTCGAGGTGGGCGTGGGCGGCGAGGTCGGGCGGGAGCCGCCAGGCGCCGGCATCCCAGTCCCAGGCGGAGGAGTGACCGTGCACCTGGCTGAACGGCAGCGTCTCCCCGGCCCAGGAGACCGCCAGCTCGCTCGCCGCGGCCGCCCACAGTGGACCGGCCAGCGGGTCGGGGTCACGGCCCTGCATCATGCAGCCGGCCCGGAACAGCGCGGGATCGTCACCCAACGCACGGATCGCAGCCACCGCCTCCGCCACCGTCGGCGGTGCGCCCAGCACCGACCGCCAGAAGGAGGAGGTCGCGCCGGCGTGGGTGACGAGGAGCTGCTCGCCGGCGACGGACAGCCCGACCGCAGCGACCATCAGCCCCTCGCGCCACCACGCCTGCACCCGGTCCGCGGCCCGCGGGTCCAGCGCCGGCGACCACTGGAAGGCGGCCCGGCGGACGTACTGCGCCTCGTGGTTGCCGATCAGCTGCACCCACTGCCCGGGCTGCTGGCGCAGGTAGCCGTCGACCTGGCGCACGACCTCCTCGGAGTCCGGCCCGCGGTGGACGAGGTCGCCGACCTGGACGACGCTCAGCGCGGGCGGGAGCGGGCCCCGCCCCTCATCGGGTACGCCGAGCCGGGCCAGCTCCGCACGCAGCTCGCCGAGGTGCCCGCCGACGTCACCGATCACGGCGACCCGCGGGTGGTCGGTCACCGGATCGGTCATCGGCCCCAGCGCTCCGGGTCGTCGTACAACGCGATGTTGTCCATCCGCCGCTGCGCGGCGGCGATCTCGCGCACCGCGCGGGTGATGATGCTGCGGTCGATCGCGGAGACGGCGTTCAGCTCGACGAGGTCGCTGGGGGCCAGGTCCTGCTCGACCTGGCGCAGCTGGTGGCGCAGCCGGACCCGTTGCAGCGCCTCGAACACCTCGACCAGGGCGAGTGCCTGCGGGGCGGGGAGGGCCGTGGTGCCGGAGGCGGCGCGGAGCCGCTCGGTCGTCGCCAGGGCGGGCGAGCCGACGCTGAGCGCGGTCCACCGGGCGAGGTTGACGATCGGCAGCAGGGCGTGGGTCTTGAGGTCGAACCGGTCGCGGCCGCGGCCCGGGACCAGGTCGCGCAGCGAGCGCATCCGGGCCCGCCGCGACAGGGACTCCTGGAGCAGCAGCCGCATCGTGCCGGGGTGCCCGCGCATCCCGGCCATCACCTGCGCGACGGCGGGCAGGCCCGGGTCGCCGTAGATCGGGCGGCCGTCGACGAGCAGCGAGGTCATCATCGCGCCGTTGTTGCGGTCCGGTGCGGCCAGCCACTGCTCCCCCGCCGCGCGCCAGGCCGCATTGGTGCGGGAGAAGGCGTCGCGGGCCGCGGTCGCGCCGTGCTGGTCGCCGGTCAGGCCGGCTGCGGCGAGGGCGTCGGCGATCTCGGCGAAGACGTGGCGGTAGCGGACGATGTCGTCGGCCGTGACCGCGTCGTCGAACGCGGCCGCGGAGTCGATGTCGGAGCTGGGGACCGCCTCGCCGCGGCCGTTGCTGCCCAGCGAGAGCCAGGTGAACGCATCCGGGTCGAGGGCCGGGTGCCGGGCGAAGGCGAGCTCGATCATCCGGCGCACGGTCGTGTCGAGCATCGCCGTGTGCACCCGGATCACCTTGCCGGACGCGAGCCCCCCGTCGAGGAGCGTCGCCAGCACGCCGGGGATCCCGCGCGCCCGCTCCTGCAGCTCCTCGACACTCGCGGCCCGACGCAGCTGCTCGTGCAGGGACACCCCGGCGGTCGTCGACGACACCACGAAGTCGCGGGGCTCGACCGATCCGCGCAAGGTGCCGTCGCGGTCGACGACGAGCACGTAGTCGGCCTTCCGGTCGAGCAGCAGGATCAGCGCCTCGGCGGCCGAGGACCCGCTCACCACCTGGTGTGGGGTCTCGCCGGCGACCAGCTCACCCACCGCGGTCTCGGCCGTCACGTCGCCGGCCAGCACCCGCTCGCGCAGCACCCGGTCGGTCACCATCCCCCAGCCCTCCGGCAGCCGGACCGCGGCGTACCCGTGCCGCGCGGCGGTCATCGCCCGCGCCACGTCGACCACCCGGTCCGCGGGGTCGACGACGACCGGCTCGCTGACGACGAGCTCGTCCACGACGACGTACGCCGGGGACTCGGAGGCCGGCGGGCCCGCCAACCGGTCCGGTACGACGACCGGCCGGTCCCCCGCGAGCAGCTCCGACACGCGGGCCGCCGGGAGTCGGATCACCGTGACGGGTCCGGCGGCGACCGCGAGCGGCCCGATCGCCCGCCCGGTCAGGGTGGCGTCGAGCCCGAACACGTCGTGCGGCCCGAGGACGAAGTCGGGGGCGTCCGGCTCGCCCTCGGGGTCGACCCACAGCGCGACCTCGCCCGCCACGACGACGAAGACGTGCCGCGGGGTGGCGGTGAACGCGTCGAGCAGCACCTCCTGGTCGGCGTGCTCCTCGACCTTGGCCGCGCTGCCGAGGGCGGCCACCTCCGCGTCGGTGAGCTGGTCGAAGGGTGGGGTGGCCCGGAGGGCGGCGAGCACCTCGGGCGAGGGGACCGGCACCGGCGTCGGGCCTCAGGCGGTGCCGGGCTTCGGCGGGTCGGGGATCTTGTAGCCCGAGTCGCCGACCGACTGCTTCAGCGCGGCCTTCCAGGAGCCGTCTTCGACGTACTGCTCCAACGCCGCGTTGACCTGGTCGACCAGCTCCTGGTCGCCCTTCTTGATCCCGATGCCGTAGCGCTCGTCGGTGAAGCCGTCGCCGACCACCTTGAGCTTGCCCTTGTACTTCTTCTCGCTCGCGTAGCCGGCGAGGATCAGGTCGTCGGTGGTGACGGCGTCGACGGTGCCGTCGAGCAGCGCGGCGACGCACTCGGAGAAGCGCGGGTACTCCTTGAGCGTGATGTCGCCCTTGTAGTGCATGCGCACGTAGTCCGACGACGTGGTGCTGGTGACCGAGCAGAGAGTGCGTCCGTCGAGGGTCTTCGGGCCGGTGATCTCCGTGTCGTTGCGGCGGATCAGCAGGTCCTGGTGGGCGACGAAGTACGGCCCGGCGAAGTCGACGGCCTGCTTGCGTTCGTCGGTGATCGAGTACGTCGCGACGACCAGGTCGGCCTGCCCGCTCTCGAGCAGCTGCTCGCGCTCGCCGGGGTCGGCCCGCACCCAGGTGATGTCCTTCGCGTCGACGCCGAGCGCCTTGGCGACGTACGTGGCCGTGTCGACGTCGAAGCCGCTGTAGGTGTCGCCCTTCCTGAAACCCACGCCGGGCTCGTCGAAGGAGATGCCGATGGTGAGCTTGCCGCCCTCCTGGGCGCCCTTCACCAGGTCGGGGGACTTGATCTCGCCGTCGCCGCTGCAGCCGGCGAGGGTGGTGGCGACGACCGCCAGGACGATCGCGATGCTGCTCCGCACGGTTGTCCTCCTCATCCCTCGGCCCCCTCGACGTTGCCGCCCATCGGGAACGGCTCCTCGTCGACGTACCGCGGTCCGTCGTTGGTCCACACCGACTGCATCCGCCCGCCGGTGTCGGCCGCGACCTTCGGGCGGACCACGATCCAGCCGATCCACAGCACCAGCGCGATGACGGGGATGCCGATCACGACGACGAGGAAGGTCGTCTTGTGCCAGAAGTACGGCGAGCTCTGCCACCCGGACACGGCGAGCCCGACGATCACCAGGGCCAGGAAGACCAGCCCGACGATCGACGTCCATGGCGACCAGGGCGCCTGGAACGGACTGGGTGGGACCACGCCGCGGTCGGAGAGCTGCCGCAGCCGGATCTGGCACAGGAAGATCGAGGCCCAGGTGAAGACCACGCCGATCGCGGCCGCCTCCAGCGCGATCTCGAAGGCGTCGGGAGCCAGCGCGTTGAGGAGGGCACCGAAGACGTAGACGATCGACGTCATGGCGATCCCTGCCCACGGCACGCCGGACTCGCTCATCTTGAGCGTGAAGGCCGGCGCCTGCTTGGACATGCCGAGGCTGCGCAGCACCCGACCGGTCGAGTAGAGACCGGAGTTCAGGCTGGACATGGCTGCGACGATCAGGATCACCTGGATCGCGGCGCCCATCCAGTCCAGCCCGAGCCGGTCGAAGACGGTGACGAACGGGCTGATGCCGGGCTTGAACTCCGAGGTCGGCAGCATGCAGACGAGCAGCAGGATCGAGCCGCAGTAGAAGACCGCGATCCGCATGATGACGGCGTTGACGGCCTTCGGCACCTCACGCTGGGCGTCCTCCATCTCGCCGGCGGCGACGCCGACCATCTCGATCGCGGCGTACGCGAACACGACGCCGGACATGACCAGGATCGGGCCGTACCAGTAGAACCCGTCCGAGGCCGGCCAGAACCCGCCCGGGTTGCTCCACAGGTTGGAGACGCCGGCCTCGTGGCCGCCGATGTCGAAGGTGCCGATCACGACGACCAGGCCGACGACGAGGAAGACGACGATCGCGGTGACCTTGAGGATCGCGGCCCAGAACTCGAACTCGCCGAAGGCCCGGGCCGAGAGCAGGTTGATCGCGAGCACGACCGCGAGCGCGACCAGCACCGTCGCCCAGGCGGGCAGGTTCGGGAACCAGTACTGCATGTAGAGCCCGACCGCCGAGAGCTCGGCGATGCCGGTGAGCGCCCAGTTGAGCCAGTACATCCAGCCGGTGACGTACGCCGCCGCCTCGCCGTAGAACTCCCGCATGTAGGACACGAACGCACCCGACGTCGCGCGGTGCAGCACCAGCTCGCCGAGGGCCCGCATCAGGAAGTAGGCGATGACGCCGACGAACGCGTAGCTGAACAACAGTGCCGGACCGGTGCTGTGCAGCCTGCTGGCCGAGCCGAGGAACAGCCCGGTGCCGATGGCGCCACCGATCGCGATCATCTGGACGTGCCGGCGGCCGAGTGTCTGCTTGTACCCGACCTGCTCCGCGTCGAGCGCCGACTGCGCGCCACTCACCTGGGTCATCCGCGCCCTCCTTGGTCCGTGTCGGCCCCCGAGTGGGCCGGCACACGATCCGCGTCTGGGCATCGTGCACCCGTCGGGGGTGCGGTGACCAGTACTACCGATGGTCGGGCGTGTTGCCGGCGACGACCGCCAGCGCGGCACCGACCAGGCCGAGAGCGGCGAGGACGACGAAGAGCCCGGTCACGCTGCCCGTCGCGGCGATGACGGCGGCACCGAAGGCGGGGGAGAGCGCGGCGGCGACGCCGACGGGTGCGTTGTAGACGCCGTTGAGCGCCGCGTACCGCTCCGGTCCCCAGTGGTCGCTGACCACGGTCGCGCCGACGAGGGTGAACAGGCCCCGGGCGGCGCCGGCCAGCACGGCGATCACGATGAGGAGCGGCACCGGCCCGGGCACCAGGGCCAGGGCGAGGACCATCGCCGCCAGCAGCACCATCACCAGCGCTGCCCGGGTATTGGTGGGGAGGCGGCGCTCGAGCGCGGCGTACAGCAGCCGGCCGACGACCTGGCCGGCGCCGCTGAGCCCGAGCGCCCACGCGGCCAGCTGGACGCTCATCCCGCGGTCGAGGAGCAGCGGCACCAGGTGGACCAGCGAGGCGAACATGACCAGCGTGGTCAGCGCGCCGGACGCGGCCACCAGCACGAACGTGCGGCTGGCCAGGATCTCGCGGTCGGTGCGGGAGCGCTCGTGGGTGCCGTGCTCGACGGTGGCGGCGTGCCAGGGCAGACGCAGCACCAGCGCATGGGCCGGCCCGGTCACGACGAGCATGATCGCGCCGAGCACGACGTACGTCGCCCGCCAGCCCCACTCGGCGTCGAGGAACGCGATCAGCGGCGCGAAGATGGTCGAGGAGAAGGCAGCGGCCAGGGTCAGGGTGGTGATGGCGCGGACCCGATGGTCGCCGTACCACTGGGTGAGGGCGGCGAACGCCGGCGGGTAGAACGTGCCGGCACCGGCCGCGCCCGCGACCAGCCAGCCGAGCGTGAACACCAGCAGGTTCGGCGCTGCGGCGATCACCACCACGCCGAGCGCGCCGAGCAGGCTGCCGGCGGTCATCACGACCCGCGGGCCACGGCGCTGGATGACCCGGCCGGCCAGCACACCCGCGAACGCGCCGGCCAGGCTGCCCGCCGAGAAGACCGAGGTGACGGCGGCCGTGGACCAGCCGGTGTCGGCACTGATGCCCGGCGCGAGAACGGTGAACGAGTAGTAGAGGACGCCGTACGCGACGGTGACCGTGACGCACAGCGTGACCAGGACGCCGCGGGCGCACGGGTCCACGGTGCTCTCGCTCATCTCCCGGCCATTCTCGGGCACGCGCGCAGTCAGGTTGTCGTCAGGTCCGGTCCGGCACGCTGCCGGCATGTTCGACCTGGTCAACGGCCTGCCCCTCCACCCGCTCGTCGTCCACGCCGTCGTGGTCCTGCTGCCGATCGCCGTCCTCGGCACGATCGCCATCGCCCTACGCCCCGCCTGGCGGGAGCGGTACGGCGTCCTCGTCGTCGGCACCGTCCTCGTCGCGGCCGTGCTGGTCCCGGTCGCGACGTCGAGCGGTGAGGCGCTCGAGAAGCACGTCGGGGACCCGGGTCGCCACGCCGCACTGGGCGACCAGCTGATCTGGTTCGCGATCCCGCTGCTGCTGCTCGCGGCCGCCCTGACCTGGCTCCACCGGCGCGACGCCGGCGCCACCGTGCTGAAGGGTGTCGCCGCGCTCGCCGTCGTGGCGGCGCTGGCGACGGCGGTGCAGGTGTACCGGGTCGGCGACTCGGGTGCCCGCGCGGCGTGGGGCGACCAGGTGTCGTCGTCGGCCACTCCCGGTGGTTCCGGGCACTGAGCCACGATGGAGTCGTGACGCTGCTCGACTCCGCCCTCCCCCTCGCCGCGGCCCCGATGGCCGGCGGCCCCTCCACACCGGCGCTCGCAGCGGCCGTGACCGCCGCGGGCGGGTTCGCCTTCCTGCCCGCGGGCTACCTGTCGGCGGAGGCGTTCGCCGACGACCTGGCAGCCGCGCACGCGACCGGCACGCCCTTCGGGGTGAACCTGTTCGTGCCACAGCCGGGCGCGATCGAGCCGCATGCCTACCGGGCCTACCGGGAGGCCGTCCGACCCGACGCGGAGGCCCTCGGCGTCGACCTCCCCACCGAGCCGCGGCACGACGACGACGCGTGGCGGGAGAAGGTCGCTCTCCTCGTGGCCGCCCCCGTGCCCGTGGTGTCGCTGACCTTCGGGCTCCCCGACCGCGCCGACATCGCCGTGCTGCGGGCCGCCGGTTCGCGAGTCCTCGCGACGGTGACCACGCCGGAGGAGGCCCGTGCCGCCGAGGACGCCGGGGTCGACGGGCTGGTCGTCCAGGGTCCCGCGGCAGGTGGGCACAGCGGCACCTTCGACCCGCGCCGCACGATCACCGACGCCGCCACGGCGGACGTCGTGCGCGCAGTGGCCGGCGTGACCCGGCTGCCGCTCGTCGCGGCCGGTGGGGTGGCCGGGTCGGCCGACGTACGTGACCTGGTGGCGGCCGGCGCCGAGGCGGTCGCCGCCGGCACCGTGCTGCTCCGCGCCACCGAGGCCGGCACGACACCGACGCACCGAGCCGCGCTCGCCGACCCGGCGTTCACGACGACCGTGGTCACCCATGCCTTCACCGGCCGGCCGGCGCGGGCACTGCGCAACGGGTTCGCGGAGCGGCACCACGCGGACGCGCCGTACGGCTACCCGGAGCTGCACCACCTCACCCGCGACCTGCGCCGGACCGCCGCCCGCACGGGCGATCCGCACCGGCTGCACCTGTGGGCGGGGACCGGCTGGCGCAGCGCCGAGGAGCGGCCCGCCGGGGAGATCGTCCGGGAGCTGACGGTCGGCCTGTGAGACCCCGGTAGTGTCGCCCGCGCAGGATCACGGAGGGGGAAACGGGTTGGAGCACAGGCGCGCGACGGAGGAACGGGCCATCGGCCTGCTCGGCGCGGGCGCGCAGGCGCGGGAGATCCGGTCCTACCTCACGACGGAGTCCGTGGCGTTCGTCGCCGTGAGTGCGGGGTACGACGTCGCCGGCTCCTGGCGGCGGATCGACATCGATGCCCCGTCCGCCGAGGATCGCGCGATGCCGGTCGTCGCTGCGGTGGGCCCGCCCGCGGTGCGCCGGGCCCTGGTCGGCGCGTGGCCGGGGACGACGTACGCGACCGTCGTGGGAACGCAGACCTGGATCGCCGGCGACTGCGAGCTCGGCGCCGGCACCGTCGTCGCTCCCGGCGCCGTCATCACCACCGGTGTGCGCCTCGGCGAGCACAACCTGGTCAACGTAGGGGCGAGCGTCAGCCACGACGTCCGCACCGGCGCCTTCGCCACGATCGGTCCCGGCGCCCGGATCGCCGGCAACGTCACCCTCGGCGACGGCGTCTTCATCGGGGTCGGTGCCACTGTCTCCGACGGAGTGACGATCGCCGACGGAGTCGTGGTCGGAGCGGGCGCGGTCGTGCTCGAGGACGTCCCGCAGCCGAACGCCGTCGTCGTCGGTGTGCCCGCGCGCACCGTCCGGGTCCGGGAGGAGTGGCTCGATGCCCTCTGAGCCCCCGATCCCGTTCATCCGCCCGGCCTTCCCGGCGCCCGCAGCCGTGGCCGCTGCCTACGAGAAGATCGTCGAGGCCAACTGGTACACGAACTTCGGGCCGGTCGAGCGCCGCTTCAGCGCCGCACTCGCGGCGTACGTCGGCCAGGACGTCACCGCCACCACGGCTGCCAACGCGACGCTCGCCCTGATCGCGGCCCTCGAGTGCACGGTCGGTCACGGCGACGGGACCGGCGAGATCCTGGTCCCCTCCTTCACCTTCGTGGCCGCGGCCCAGGCCGTCACGTGGTCGGGGCACGTCCCCCGCTTCGTCGACATCTCCCCCGAGACCTGGCAACCGGACGTGCGGCACGCCCGCGAGCTCGCCACGTCCGGGCGCCGGCCGCCGCGAGGGATCCTGCTCGCCAACGTGTTCGGCGTCGGCAACCCCGACGTCGCCGACTGGGAGGCGCTGGCCGCCGAGCTCGGCGTCCCGCTCGTCATCGACTCGGCCGCGGGCTTCGGCTCCTGGTACCCGAACGGAGAGCGGCTCGGCGCTCGCGGCACCTGCGAGGTCTTCTCGATGCACGCCACGAAGCCGTTCGGTGTGGGCGAGGGAGCGATCATCACGACGCGGGACGCCGACCTGGCGCGGCGGATCGAGCGCTTCGAGAACTTCGGCTTCGACGCCACCCGCGAGAGCGTCGTCCTCGCTCTCAACGCCAAGCTGCCCGAGCTGTCGGCGGCGATCGGGCTGCTCCAGCTGGAGGGCCTCGATGCCCGCCTCGACGGTCGCCGCGAGGTCCATGCCCGCTACCGCGAGGCTCTCGGCGAGCGCTACTCCTTCCAGGTGAACGCGGACCAGTCGACGCTCGGTTTCGCGAGCCTGGCCGCGCCGGACAGTGCTGCCAAGCAGGCCACGCTGGCGCGGTTGGCGGCCGCTGGCGTCGATGCCCGCGACTACTACAACCCGCCCGTGCACCGGCAGCGGCTCCACCGCACCGCCGGCGGGGACACCGACCTGCCGCACCTGCCGGTCACCGACGACCTGTGCGCCCGGATCGTGTCCGTGCCGATCCACGACGCCATGGCCCCCGCGGACATCGAGCGTGTCATCACCGCGCTGCGTGAGAAGGACTGAGCACCGTGCCCGGCAGCCCCGCCACCCCGCCCCGGGTCAGCGTCGTCGTGATCACCTACAACCACGAGCAGTTCGTGCGCGAGACGCTCGAGACGATCCTGTCGCAGGCGGCTCCGTTCCCCTTCGAGGTCGTCGTCGCGGACGACGCCTCCACCGACGGGACCGCGGCCATCATCCGCGAGCTCGCCGCGCAGCACCCGGACGTGCTCGTCCCGGTCCTGCGGGAGGACAACATCGGGATCCACGCCAACCTGGTCGACGCGATGAACCGCGCCACCGGGGAGTACCTCGCCCTGTGCGAGGGCGACGACTACTGGATCGACGACCAGAAGCTGGCCCGCCAGGTCACGCTCCTCGACGCCGCCCCCGACGCGACGGTCTGCTTCCACCCGGTCCGGGTGGTCTGGGACGACGACTCGGCGGAGCCGAGCATCTTCCCCTCGCCCGAGCGGCTCGCGGAGCCCACCCTGGCCGCGCTGGTGGAGGACAACTTCATCCAGACCAACTCCGTCGTCTACCGGCGCCGGGACGGGTACGACGACGTGCCGGCCGTGATGCCCCTGGACTGGTACCTCCACGTGCTGCACGCCTCGTCCGGGAGGATCCTGGTCGACCCGGAGGTCATGTCCGTGTACCGCCGCCACGCCGGAGGCGTGTGGTCCGACAGCGTCACCGCGCCCCTGCAGTTCTGGCAGAAGCAGGCGGCGGGGCACGCCGCGGCCATCGAGGGAGCCGCCGGGCTCGTGGCCGGGATCCCCGGGACCGACGAGGCGCTGGCCCGGCACGCGGGCCGCATCCTCGGCAGCGTGAGCGCCGCCGACAGCCAGGATCCCGGGGTCGGGCTGCTCCGCGAGACCGTCGAAGCCCACCCGCTGTGGGCGACCCTCGGTATCCGCGGCCAGGCCGCCGGTCGGGCCGCGGACCGTGCGGCGCTCGTCGACGCGCAGGAACTCGGGACCCTGCTGAGCCGGGACGTCGGCATCCTCCGCGAGAAGCTCGACCAGCGCACGGCGAAGGTCCTGGAGCTGCGGGGCCGGGTCAAGGAGCTCAAGCGCCGCCTGAGCCGGCTTGAGGACGAGCGGGCTACGGCCGCACCGACCCCCCGGGGCGGTCGGCTGCTCCGGCGCCTCGGGATCCGGCGCTAAGCCGGCTTCGTCACGACGTACAGCACCGACCGCGGCGCCAGTGCGTGCCGCACCATCCGGTGCAGTCCGAGCGCGCGCCAGCCGAGCTGCTCGACCTGGAAGCCGCCGGCGGTGAGGTTGCGGACGAAGGTGCTCCGGTCGTAGAGCCGCACGTGGTCGTCCTGCACGAAGCGGCGCCAGCGCTCGGAGACATCGGTCTCGGTGACGTCCTCGTCGAAGGAGCCCTCGGGTGCGATCGGCACCATGACGATGCCGTGGCCGCCGGGCGCGAGGATCCGGTGGAGCTCGCTGATCGCGTCGGCATCGCTGGAGACGTGCTCGAGGACGTGGGAGCAGATGAACACGTCGAAGGAGGCGTCCGGGTAGCCCTTCATGTCGGTGATGTCGACGACGTCGTCGACATCGGGCATGAACAGGTCGGCGCTGCGGTAGTCGACGTCGAGCCGTTCCCGCAGCCGGGCCTCGAGCGGGCGGGACGGGGCGAACTCGAGCACGCGGCGCCGTGGGCCTCGCGACAGGAACCGCTCGAACCAGAGCAGGTAGAGGCGGTCACGGTCGGACGAGCCGCACTCCTGGCACTGGTAGTAGGTCGCATTCAGCGTCTCGAAGTCGGCGACCCGGTACTTGCTGCCGTGCGCGGCCAGTGTCGTGTCGAGATCGGCGGTGATGTCCGAGAACCGGCTCCGCTTCCCGCACACGTTGCACTGCCGGCGCCGCGGGTCCAGCAGACCTCCGCGGACGTGGACCACCTTCGACGCCGCGCGTCGCGCTGCGATCTTCGCCCTCATCCCTGCACCTCCGGGGTCAGACCCTACCCAGCAGCAACCCCTTCACGTACGCCGCCTGCCCGGCGTGCTGCGCGCAGTCGTCGACCACGCTGACCAGCCGGACACCGAGCGTGACGGGCGGGTCCCAGCGGGTGTCGACGACCCGGTCGAGGTCGTCGGCGCTCAGCGCGCCGACGAAGCCGAGGGTGCGGGCGTGGGTGGCGCGGTAGTAGTCGAGCAGCAGCCCGGCCGGGGCGACGACCAACCCGACCTGCTCGCTGGAGTGGCCGTAGCCGATGTCGCGCGGGTCGAGCGGCAGGCCGAACCGGTCGGCGTACCCGTCGTCGGTCCAGACCTGGCCGGTCCCGGCGACGTGGGCCACGTGGTCGTCCTGCACCCGGGTCAGGTGCCAGACCAGCCACGCGATGCTGTTGGCGTCCGGCCCCGGGCGCTGGACGAGGAGCGCGTCGTCGGCGCCGTCGAGGACCGTCTCGACGACGCCGAGGACGCGGGAGAGCGAGTCGGTCAGCAGCTCGGCAGGAGTCATGCCACCGACGCTACGCCCGCGCGCCGACGCGCGGCAGTCAGTGGATGAGCTCGTCGAGCCGGTTGTAGACGTCGGCCGATCCCTTGAGCACGCGGCTCTCGCGGCCGTCGATCGACACCGGGACCGGGCCCTGCACAGTGATCCGGCGGACCTCGCGCAGCTGGGTGTCGAAGTCGGCGGTGGCGTAGTGCTGGGTGGCGCGGTTGTCCCAGATCGCGACGTCTGCCTGCTCCCACGTCCAGCGCACGGTGTTCTCGAGCTTGGTCACCCGGTCCTGGAGCAGGTTGAACAGGGTCGAGGACTCCTTGGTGTTGAAGCCGACGAAGTTCTTCACGAAGTGCCCGAGCAGCAGGGAGCGCTCGCCGGTCTCCGGGTGGATCCGCACCACCGGGTGCTCGGTCTGGTAGACGGTCGAGGCGAACTCGGCCCGGCTGAACTGGGTGTTCGCCTCGCCCTCCTCGGTGTAGTGATTGGCGTAGTCGTAGTCGTTGGTGTGCACGGCCCACAGGTCGTCGACGAGGGCCTTGAGCTGCGGCGGAAGGGTGTCGTACGCCGTCACCGTGTTGGCCCAGACCGTGCTGCCGCCGTACGCCGGGATGGTCACGCCGCGCAGGATCGAGAACGCCGGCACCCGGTCGACGAAGGTGACGTCGGTGTGCCAGGAGTTCGCCGCCATGCCCTGGGTGGCCTTGAGCGCGAGCACCCGCGCACTGCCGGTGTTGACGGTCGGGTGGGCCGTGGTGAGCGGCCCGAGCAGCTCGCCGAACGCGATCTGTCCGTCGTCGTCGAGGTGGTCCTGGCCGCGGAAGAAGACGACCTTGTGCTCGTTGAGAGCCGCCCGGATCTCGGCGACGGTCTCCGGCGCGAGGTCGGCGCCGAGGCGTACGCCGTCGATCCGGGCGCCGATCCGGCTGCCCAGCTTGCTCACCGTGATGGTCGTGGGAGCGGCGGTCTCGCGGTCGAGGCTGATGGTCATGAGGGCGTCCTTCGGGTCGCTGGGGAATCGAACGAGGCCCAACGGTGGGGAGGAAACCCGCGCCGGACAAGGCTTTCGCTCACCGTGAGCCGAACCCGCCCGGATCCCGGGACACGGTTGCGCCGCACCCTCCGTCGTGTTCTACAGTTTGTCGAGTAGGTTGATAGACATTACAGATCGGCGACCGGAACAGGAGGCACGGCATGACGCGCTCACCGATCATCACCGTGTCCCGGGGCCGGTTCAGCTCCACGGCGACCCAGGTGCTCGAGCAGGTCCGCACCGCGGGCCGCGCCTCACGCGACGAGATCGCCGCCGCCACGGGCCTGAGCATCGCCACCGTCGGCCGCACCGCCGCGCTCCTCGTCGAGCGCGGCCTGCTCCGCGAGCGGCCCGACCTGGCCCGGCCCGGCGCCACCGGACGGCCCGGCGTGCCGGTCGAGATCGACGCCGACCACTACGTCACGATCGGCGTCCACGTCGGGCGCCGGATCGCCACGGTCGCGCTCGGCGACCTCACCGGACGGGTCCTCGCCTCGGCGACGGTACGACGCCCGCTCGGCACCGAGCCCGACCTCGAGCAGCTCAGCCGGGAGGCCGCCACCCTGCTCGGCTCCCACCCCGGCCGGGTGCCCCTGGCCGCCGGGCTGGTCTCACCCTGGCGGGAGATCGGCCTGGTCCCCACCGAGCGCGAGGCCGAGCTGCACGAGCTCACCGGGCTCCCGGTCCGCACCGGTGACCACATCTCCGCGGTGGCGGCTGCCGAGTTCCTGCACCGCCGGCACGGTCGCAGCGGGACCGGCGGCCTGACCCTCTACCTCTACGCCCGCGACACCTTCGGCTGGTCGGTCGCGGTCGACCGCGGCGTGCAGACCGACGTCACCAGGGCGGCGAGCCTGACCCACTTCCCCACCGGTGCGGACGTCCCGTGCACCTGCGGTCGCTCCGGCTGCCTGGCGGCGGCGGTCGACGTACTTCCTGCCGTGGAGCGGGCCCGCACCCTCGGCGCGATGGCCGGCTCGGTGCGGGACATGCTCTCCCCCGACCAGGTGGTCCTGGTCGGCCAGGCCTTCACCGGCGACCCGGGCCTGCTCGACGTCATCGTCACGGCCTACGAGGAGCACACCGCCCTCGACCACCGGGTCCCCGTGTCGTTCACCCGCTTCGGCAGCGACATCCAGGCGATCAGCGCCTGCACCGTCGCCCTCGGTCCCGTCCTCGACGACCCGCTCGGCTGTGTCGAGCTCACCGGTGTCGAGGCGGACGGCGCGTGTCGACCCGGCGCCTGACCACCCGGTCTCGAGACGGTCGCTGCGCGACCTCCTCGACCACCGAATCACCCTCCCGCACCCCTGCGAAAGGAACACCTGTGTCCAGCTCTGCCCCCGCGCACCCGCGCCGACGACTCCGACGCCTGGCGGCCGCACTGCTCGCCTCGACCACCCTGCTGGCGGCCACGGCGTGCTCGTCGGCCGTCGACGAGCTGAAGTCCAGCTCCAGTGAGCGCCAGGAGGGCGGCACCCTGCGGGTCGGCGCACTCAACGACATCATCCCGGCGCGGATCTTCACGAACTCCAGCGACTCGATCAACCTGCTGATCGGCAGCGTCTACGACTCGCTCATCGACTACCCGCTCGACAAGCTCGAGCCCCAGCCGTCGCTGGCGACGTCGTGGGAGCTGTCGCAGGACGGCACCCAGCTCACGCTGCAGCTGCGCGACGACGTGAAGTTCCACTCCGGCCGTCCGTTCACCAGCAAGGACGTCGAGTTCAGCATCAAGACCTGGGCCGACCCGGTCTGGACGGTGCAGCTGCAGCGCACGGCCGCCGCGATCACCGGCTTCGACACCAGCGACGAGCACGCGATCACGCTGACCTTCGCGCACCCGCTCAGCAACGTCTTCGACCTGCTCGACATGCTGCCGATCATCGACAAGGACACGATCGACCAGCTGCGTGAGGGCAAGGCGTTCGTCGGCACCGGTCCGTTCGAGTTCAAGAGCTGGAGCCCGGGCGCGAAGATCAGCTTCACCCGCAACGACGACTACTGGCGCGGCAAGCCGTCGCTCGACGGCATCGACGTCAGCGTCATCCCGGACCCGCAGGCCCAGGTCGCCCAGCTGCGCGCCCACCAGCTCGACCTGATCCTCGGCGCGTCGTACCGCGACTTCGAGAGCCTCGGCAAGGACGACCAGTTCCACGTCAACCAGTGGGACGGCGCCGAGGGCCAGGTGTACGTCGGCACGAACGTGACCAACCCGGCCCTGTCCGACGTGCGCGTCCGCCAGGCGATCGCCTACGCCCTCGACCGCAAGCGCGTCGTCGACGAGGTCTTCCGGGGTGCCGGCGTCCCGATCAGCCTGCCGTGGCCGAGCTACTCGCCGGCGTACGACGAGAAGACCAACGCCACCTACGACTACGACCTCGACAAGGCCAAGGCGCTCGTCGACGAGGCGAAGGCCGACGGCGTGGCGATCCCGAAGCTCCCGCTGACCTACCCCTCGGAGAACCCGATCTACGGCGCCATCGCGCAGATCGTGCAGGCGGACCTGGCGAAGGTCGGCATCGAGGTCGAGCTCGACCCCCAGGAGCAGGCGCAGGTGATCCAGCAGCTGATCGGCGCGAAGTTCCCGGCGCTGTGGATCCTCAGCCACGGCTACGCGCACTACACGCCGTCGACGCTGGCGGTCTCGGCGTACCCGTTCAACGCCGACCACAACGCGTCGCTCTACGTCGACGAGGACTACAAGGCAGCCGCGGAGAAGGTGTGGAACCAGAAGCCCGGCGAGGTCGACCCGGCCGACTACACCGCGCTGAACGAGCAGCTGCTCAAGGGCTCGTTCCTGCTGGAGATCGCGATCACGCTGCCGCAGGACGCGAGCAGCACCCAGGTCCACGACATCGGCGAGACCAAGCGTGGCGAGCCGCTGTTCTACGACACCTACCTGACGAAGTGAGTCGATCACGATGATCCGCTACCTCCTCAGCAGACTGGGCTCGGCCCTGCTGGTGACGGTGCTGGCCTCGATCGGGATCTTCGCCCTGATCCGGCTGGTGCCCGGCGACCCGGTCTCGGTGCTCGCCGGGCCGGACGCCACGCCCGAGTCCCGCGCGGCCATCCGCGCGGACCTCGGGCTGGACCAGCCGTTCTGGAGCCAGTACGTCCACTGGCTCGGTGACCTGGCGCGCTTCGACCTCGGGCCGTCGTACAAGCTCGGCGGTGACGTCGGGGACCTGATCGCCGACGGCGCGCTCAACACCGTGGTGCTGACCCTGTTCGCGCTGGTGCTGGCCTCGGCCGGCGCGCTGCTGACCAGCACCGCCGCGGTCGTGTGGGACAAGCGGTGGCTGAACTCGCTGCTGTCCGCGCTCAACACCGCCGCGGTGGCGGTGCCGACCTTCGCGACGGCGCTGGTGCTGGTGCTGGTGTTCGCGGTGCGCTTCCCGGTCCTCCCGGCCGGAGGTACGCCGCCCGGCGGGTTCTTCTCCCACCCGGACATCGCCGTCCAGTACCTGCTGCTGCCGGGCCTCGCCCTGGCCCTGCCGGCGTGGGCGGCGCTGACCCGGTTCCTGACCGAGGGACTGCGCACCCAGCTGCAGCAGCCGTACGTCACCACCGCGCGAGCGCTGGGCATCCCGCGGCGCCGGATCGTGCTGACCCAGGCGCTGCGCAACGCGCTGCCGTCGTCGATCACGGTGCTGGGCATCCAGTTCGGCACCCTGCTCGGCGGCGCCATCCTGGTCGAGGCGGTCTTCGCCTGGCCCGGCCTGGGCCGGCTCATCGAGCAGGGGATCTCGGCGCGCGACTACCCCGTCGTGCAGGTCCTGCTGCTGCTCTCGGTCGTCGTGTTCGTGCTCACCCAGCTCGCCAGCGACCTCCTCCACGCGTGGCTCGACCCGCGCGTCCGGCTGAACGGAGTCTCCTGATGGCCGACATCGCGATCGCCGAGCCGCTCGTCCCGGTCCCGGTCGGGCCGGTCCCCGGCGACCCCGCACCGGCGCGGCGTCCCGGCCTGCTGCACGCGCTGCGCCACGGCCGCGGCCTGGTGGGCGTCGTGCTCGTCGGCGCGGTGGTGCTGCTCGGCCTGCTCGGGCCCCTGCTGGCGCCGTACGGTCCGACGGAGCAGGTCAAGGGCGCCAACCTGCTCGGCCCGAGCGCCGGCCACTGGCTCGGCACCGACGAGCTGAACCGGGACATCCTGTCGCGCACGCTGTACGGCATCCGGGTCGACCTGGTCGTCGTCTTCGCAGCGGTCCCGGTGGGCGCGGTGCTCGGCGTGCTCCTCGGCCTGGTCACCAGCTGGTGGACGGTCACCGACGTGATCGCCCAGCGGGTGTTCGACCTGCTGCTCGCCTTCCCCGCCCTGATCCTCGGCATCCTGCTGACCGCGTTCCTCGGGCCCGGCCTGCTGACGGTCGGCATCGTGATCGTCGCGCTGGAGATCCCGGTCTTCGGGCGGCTGGTGCGCACGGCCGTGCGCACGGTCCGCGAGATGCCGTTCGTCGAGGCGTCCCAGGTCGTCGGCGCGGGACCCGTGTGGGTGCTGCGCAAGCACGTGCTGCCCAACTCGCTCGAGCCGCTCACCGTCCAGCTCGCCGTCTCCATGTCGGTGGCGGTGTTCGTCGAGGGCGCGATGAGCTTCCTCGGCCTCGGCGTGCGCCCGCCCCACCCGTCGCTCGGCTCGCTCATCAAGGACGGCGTCCGGCTGCTGCACGAAGCCCCGTTCTTCGCCGTGGGTCCGCTGGCCGTCGTGGTCGCGCTGGTCCTCGGGCTCCTGCTCATCTCCCAGTCCCTGTCGGAGGCCCGTCGTGCTTGATCTCCACTCCACCGAGGAGGTGCTCACGATCGAGCACCTCGCCATCTCCTTCGCCCACCCACGACCCGCGGTCGAGGACGTGTCGGTGAGCCTGCACCGCGGCGAGATCCTCGCCCTGGTGGGCGAGTCCGGCTCCGGCAAGTCGATGACCGCCCGTGCCGTCCTCGGCCTGCTGCCGCCGGGAGCGAGGGCCACCGGCTCGATCCGGTACGACGGCGAGGAGATCCTCGGCCTCCCCGAGGCCGACCTCAACCGGATCCGCGGTGCCCGGATCGCGATGGTCTTCCAGGAGCCGCAGACCGCGCTCAACCCGGTCCGCACCATCGGCTGGCAGCTGCGCGAGGCACTGCGCGCGCACGGCACCACGTCGCGGAAAGCCGCCACGGAACGGGCGATCGAGCTGTTGACGGCGGTCGAGATCCCGGAGCCGGAGCGCCGCCTGTCGTCGTACCCGCACCAGCTCTCGGGCGGCCAGAAGCAACGCGTCGTGCTCGCCCTCGCCCTCGCGAACGAACCGGACGTGCTGCTCGCCGACGAGCCCACGACGGCCCTCGACGTGACCGTGCAGGCCGAGATCCTGCGGCTGCTCGACCGGATCCGCGAGCGGACCGGGACCGCGATCGTGCTGATCACCCACAACATGGGCGTGGTCGCCGAGATCGCCGACCGGGTCGTCGTGCTGCAGGCCGGCAACGTCGTCGAGGAGGGCGAGACCAGGGCGCTGTTCGCCCAGCCGCGCGAGCCGTACACGAGGACCCTGCTCGCCTCCGTGCTGCGGCTGCCCGAGCTCGACAGTGTCGTCGAGCCCGCTCTGCCCGCCCCGAGCTCGTCGAGTAGTCCCGAGGAACGAGGGGCGTATCGAGACGCCTCGACCATCCCTGCCGTCGAGTTCCGCGGCGTCCACGTGCACTACGGATCCAGCCGCCGCGGCCGCGCCTTCCCCGCGATCACGGACGTCTCGCTGCAGGTGGCGCCCGGCGAGGTGGTCGGCCTGGTCGGCGAGTCCGGCTCGGGCAAGACCACACTCGGCCGGCTGGCCGCTGGCCTGGTGCCGCTGGCCGAGGGCCAGGTGCTGCTGCGCGGCGAGGACGTCCTCGCCGCCCCCCGCGCCGAGCGGCGCCACCTGCGCCGCGGACTGGCGTTCGTGCACCAGGACCCCGAGGCCTCGCTCGACCCGCGCTACGCCGTGGGTGCGAGCATCCGCGAGCCGCTCGACATCCATCGCGTGGGCACCCCCGCGGAGCGGGACGCGCGGGTCGCCGAGCTCCTCGAGGCGGTCCAGCTCCCGGCGTCGTACGCCGAGCGCCGGCCGCGCGAGCTCTCCGGTGGCCAGCGGCAGCGGATCGCCCTGGCCCGGGCGCTGGCGCTGGAGCCCGCACTGCTGGTGGCCGACGAGCCGACCAGCGCACTGGACGTGTCGGTGCAGGCGCGGGTGCTCGAGCTGTTCCGCGACCTGCAGGAGCGGCTCGGGTTCGCCTGCCTGTTCATCAGCCACGACCTCGCCGTCGTGCACCAGGTGGCCGACCGGGTGGCCGTGCTGCGGGCCGGCCAGCTGGTCGAGGTCGGCCCGGTGGGCCGCGTGTTCGCGCAGCCGGAGGCGGACTACACCCGCCGGCTGCTCGACGCCGTCCCCGTGCCCGACCCGGCCCGCCGCGGCGGGCGCCGGGTGCGCGAGCTCGCGTCGTGAGCGGTGCCTGCTGCTCTGGGGGCGGCGGATTCACCACGGTATGTAGGGATCTCGACGCTTCCCCAGTGGAGTTCCGCACGGGAAGCCCCGACTCGACTACATCCCGTGATGAACCCGCGCACCGCAGCACCCGGGGGCAACTGCCCGTGCCGGGCGGCACCTTCGCCATGGGTGATCCCTTCGGCGACGGTGCCCCCGGCGACGGCGAGGGTCCGGTGCACGAGGTGCGGCTGGCGCCGTACCTCGTCGACGAGACGGCGGTGACCAACGTGGCGTTCGCCCGGTTCGTGAAGGCGACCGGCTACGTCACCGAGGCCGAGCAGCTCGGCGTCTCCGCGGTCTTCCACCTCGCGGTCGAGGCGTCCCGGGCCGACGTGCTGCACCGGCTCGACACGACCCCGTGGTGGGTCGCGGTGAAGGGCGCGGACTGGCGGCACCCCGCGGGCCCGCTCTCCTCGATCGGCGACCTGCCGCACCACCCGGTCGTGCACGTCACGTGGCACGACGCGCAGGCCTACTGCCGCTGGGCCGGGAAGCGGCTGCTGACCGAGGCCGAGTGGGAGCACGCCGCCCGCGGCGGTCTGGCGGGCCGCCGGTTCCCCTGGGGCGACGCGCTGCACGACGGCGGCGCCTGGCGGCTCAACGTCTGGCAGGGCGACTTCCCGGTCGCCAACAGCCTCGACGACGGCTACCTCACCACCGCGCCCGTGAAGTCGTACCGGCCCAACGGCTACGGCCTCTTCCAGACCGTGGGCAACGTCTGGGAGTGGTGCGCCGACTGGTTCGACCCGACGTACTACGCCGGCTCCCCCACCGACGACCCGCGCGGCCCGCACCACGGCCACGCCCGGGTCATGCGCGGCGGCTCGTACCTGTGCCACGACTCCTACTGCAACCGCTACCGGGTCGCCGCCCGCACCGGCAACACTCCCGACTCGGCGTCCGCGAACATCGGCTTCCGGTGCGGCAACTCCCTCCCCACTCCCTGACGAACGGAACTCCCATGACCGACCGCACCCACCTGCCCTTCCACCGCGACCGCGTCCCCTTCGAGGCCGAGCTCGACGCCCGCGACCAGGTCGCGCCGCTGCCCCTGCGTGAGCGCCTCGAGGCACCGGAGGGCGCGCCCAACGTGCTCGTCGTCCTCCTCGACGACATGGGCTTCGGCGCTCCGTCCGTGTTCGGCGGCCCGTGCCGGACGCCCGTCGCCGAGGAGCTCGCCGACGAGGGCCTGCGCTACACCCGCTTCCACACGACGGCGCTGTGCTCGCCGACCCGCGCCGCACTGATGACCGGCCGCAACCACCACGCCGTCGGCGTCGGCACGGTCATGGAGATCTCCACCGGCGCCCCCGGGTACGACGGCCAGCGACCCCGCAGCGCCGGCACCCTGGCCCAGATCCTGCGCGGAAACGGGTACAGCACGGGTGCCTTCGGCAAGTGGCACCAGACCCCGCCGTGGGAGCAGACCGCTGCCGGGCCGTTCGACCGGTGGCCCACCGGCGAGGGATTCGACCGGTTCTACGGCTTCCTCGGCGGCGAGGCCAGCCAGTTCGAGCCGACCCTGGTCGACGGCACCACCTTCGTTGACCCGCCGCGCACGGCGGCCGAGGGCTACCACCTCTCCGAGGACCTCGCCGACCGCGCGATCGCCTGGACCGGCGACGTGCGCCGGCACGCGCCGGACAAGCCGTGGTTCTGCTACCTGGCCTTCGGCGCCACCCACGCGCCGTTCCAGGTGCCGGAGTCGTGGCGGGACAGGTACCGCGGGGAGTTCGCGCACGGCTGGGACCGCCAGCGCGAGCTCACCCTGGAGCGACAGAAGCAGCTGGGCGTCGTACCTCCCGACGCGGAGCTGGCTCCCTGGACGCCCGGCGTCCCGCACTGGGACGACGTCTCCGAGCTCGAGCGGGAGACCGGACAGCACCTGATGGAGCTGTACGCCGCGTTCGCGGAGCACACCGACGCCCAGGTGGGGCGGGTGATCGAGGCGCTCCGCGAGCGTGGCGAGCTCGACAACACGATCGTGCTCTACATCCTCGGCGACAACGGGGCCTCCGCCGAGGGCGGCGACGCCGGCACCCTCAACGAGGGGCTGCACTTCAACGGGATCGAGGAGTCGCCCGAGCGGATCGCCCGGTTCATCGAGGAGCGGCCCGGCGAGCTCGGCGGGCCGGACACCTACGCGCACTACCCCGCCGGCTGGGCGGTGGCCATGGACACGCCGTACCAGTGGACCAAGCAGGTCGCCTCCCACTACGGCGGCACCCGCAACGGCTTGGTGGTGCACTGGCCGGCCGGCATCCGGGCGCGCGGCGAGGTGCGGCACCAGTGGCACCACGTCAACGACGTGCTGCCGACGCTGCTGGAGGTGGCCGGCGTACCCGTCCCCTCGACGGTCGACGGCGTCGAGCAGGCGCCGCTCGACGGTGTCTCGTTCGCCTACTCCTTCGACGCACCGGAGGCGGCGGAGCGGCACACGACGCAGTACTTCGAGATGTTCGGCAACCGCGGGATCTACCACGAGGGCTGGACCGCGGTCGCCGCCCACAAGGCCCCCTGGCACCCGCGGTTCGAGGAGACGCCGCGCTTCGAGGACGACCGTTGGGAGCTGTACGACACCACCACCGACTGGACCCAGGCGCGCGACCTCGCTGCCGCGGAGCCCGAGCGGCTGGCCGCTCTGCAGTCGCTGTTCCTCGACGAGGCGCGACGCAACCACGTCCTGCCGATGGACGACCAGCTGGTCTTCGCCCGCTCCGCCGGGAGCCGGCCCGCGCCGCCGGAGTCGATCGTGCTCGGTCCGACGTCGGGACGGCTGCGCGACGACGCGGTACCGATCGTCCGCAACGCCTCGCACCTGGTCCGCGCCGTGTTCTCGGGCGGTCCCTCGACGCGGGGGGTGCTGGTCGCGCAGGGCGGGTACTTCGGCGGCTGGTCGCTCTACGTCAAGGACGGAATCCTCACCTGGGCCTACAGCTACGCGGCGATCGACTGGACCCACGTGCGCTCGTCGGTCCCGCTGACCGAGGGCGAGCACGTCGCCGAGGTCCGGTTCGCGTACGACGGCGGCGGCTTCGGCAAGGGCGCCGACATCACCCTCGTGCTCGACGGCGAGGTGGTCGGCAGCGGTCGACTGGAGCGCTCGCTGCCGGGCATGTTCTCGATGGACCAGACCCTCGACGTCGGCATCGACCGCGGCACGCCGGTCACCGACGACTACGGAACCCGCGACGGGTACCGGTTCACCGGGCGGATCCAGCAGGTCGAGATCGTGACCGGCACCGATGCCCTCACCCCGCCGCTGGAGGACCAGGTGCAGGCGGTGCTGGTCACGCAGTAGCCGGCCCGCCAGCGCCGGCGGGCCACCCGCTGTAACACGCTGTCCACCTGACTGGTCGCCGGTTCTCAGCACGACACGCCGACGACACGCCGAGGTCGCTGCTGAGAAGCGCCAGGCAGTGGGGTGGACAGCGTGTTACAGCGAGGCGGCCGGACCTACTCCCGACGCTGGAACAGCCGCACGACCACCCGCAGCGCCAGGGTCACCCCGCAGAACCCGAGCGCGAGCCCCAGCAGACCGAAGAGCGAGAGCTCCTCGGTCAGCTGGGGCCCGCCGCCGTTCAGGGCGAGCACGACGGCGAGGATGCAGGCGGTGATCCCGAACGCGGCGGCAAGGCCGTTGTTGACCTGGTCGCGCAGCCACGCCCGGTCCTCGGCGTCGCCGAAGGCGCGGGTGCGGACGGTGAAGGTGCCGTCGCCCAGCGCGCTGGTGAGGTGCTCGACCCGCTCGGGCAGGCGGCGGGCGATGGCGGCGACGACGCCGGCCTGGCTGACAGCCTGGGCGGCGACCCGCTTCGGCTCGGCGAGCCGGCGCAGCAGGGCGGGCAGCTGGGCGCGGGCCGACCCGAGCAGGCTGCTGCCGGGATCGAGCAGGGTGATCGCTGCCTCGACCGAGGTCAGCGTGCGGAAGGCCGCGGCGACGTCGCCGGGCACGCCGATGCCGTGGCGCCGCAGCACCACGAAGATCCGGGTGAACGTGTCGCCGCCGATGGTGGTCTGCAGCTGGAGAGCAGCGATCTCGCGGCCCAGCTCGCGGCGCAGCAGGGGGACGTCGAGGTCGTCGGGTACGTCGAACGCCAGGGTCAGCGCGTCGACGGCGGAGACCGCGTCGTCGCTGAGGATCGCGAACAGCAGCAGGGCGAGCAGCTGCCGGGTCTCACTGTCGAGGATGCCGACGGCACCGAAGTCGAGCAGCCCGATCCGTCCGTCGTCGAGGACCAGGATGTTGCCGGGATGCAGGTCGGCGTGGAAGACGCCGGCGACGAAGACGGTGTCGAGGAGGGCGCCGATCAAGGTGTCGGCGAGCTCGACCCGACGCTCGGCAGTGAGACCGGCGACGGCGGACTCCCCCGCCGAGAGCGGTGTGCCGTGCAGCCGGTCCATCACCAGCACGCGGCCGGTGCTCAGCGTGGTGTCCACGGCCGGGACCAGGATGTCGGGCCGCGCCCGCAGCGCGGCCGCACCAGTGGCGGTGTTGCCCGCCTCGATCCGGTAGTCGAGCTCCTCGCGCAGCGACTGGGCGAGCCCGGCAGCGAGCCGCGACACGGCCATGTCACGTGCCCACGGCCAGCGCTGCTCGGCGGTGCGGGCGAGGCGGACCAGGATGTCGGTGTCGACCTCGACCTGCCGGCGGGCCTTGCTGCGCTGCACCTTGACGATGACCTCGCGGCCGTCGCGCAGGGTCGCGGTGTGGACCTGGGCCACCGAGGCCGCGGCGAGCGGATCGGTGTCGAAGCTCGCGAACAGGGCGTCCGGCCGGTCACCGAGGTCGGCCTCGATCGTGGCGGCCACTGCGTCGTACGGCTCCGGGTCGGCGTCGGACTGCAGGGTCGCGAGGGCGCGGGTGGTCTCGGCGGGCAGCAGGTCGTCGCGGGTGGCGAGGATCTGGCCGAGCTTGACGAAGGTGACGCCCGACTTGTTGAACACCGACGCGAGGGCGGGGCCGAAGGACGCCGATCCGGGACCGCCGCGGAGCACGGCGCCGAGCCCGGATCCGGTGGCGGCACGGCCGATCTGGAGGTAGCGACGGGTACGACGTAGCCAGGCCCGGAGCCGGCCGACGGTCTCGCGCGGCCCGGGCACGGTGCCCGACGGCACCAGCACCTCGAGGAGCATCACGGTCGCGAGCGCGGCCGCGAAGACCCACAGGCAGCTGACGAACAGGAACGCGACCGCCGTGCCCTGGGACGTGGTCAGCCGGCCGCTCTCGGTGCCGACCCCAGCCGCGACGGCGAGCTTGCCGGTGACCGGAACCCCCACCAGCAGGGCGATCCAGGCGACCAGCAGCGTGCGCAACCAGCCCACCCGGGCGCCGAGGATGCGGCGGATCACCGCAGCGAGACCGGCCGCCAGGAACAGGCTCGTGACGACCGTGTACATCCAGACCACTGCTCCCACGCGCCCCACCGTAAGCGGCGGGAGCCCCGGTTCCCGGGAGCGTCAGGGCAGGTTCAGGGGCCGGTCAGGGAACGGTCAGGGCGATCACCGGCGCGACGAACCGCTCGACCAGCCGCCGCTCCTCGGCCGCGTCGCCACCGGGGACCGTGAGCAGCGAGACGATCACGCGGACCAGCCAGCGGGCCGCCTCCGGGTCGGGCGCCATGGTGAGGCCGAGCGCCTCGACCACCTCGGAGCCCTGGGCCAGGTCCGCCGTACGACCGGCGTCGGGCTCGCGGAACCAGGCCACGAGCGCCGGCGCCGCCCGCACGTGGCGCAGCGCCGCGAGGACGGCGTCGGTCACGGTGGCAGGCGCGTCGGCGGCGACCAGTGCGCCGACGCGGACCGCCTCGCGCTGCACGAAGGCCAGCTGGAGGGCCGGCCGGTCGGGGAAGTAGCGGTAGAGCGTGGCGCGCGAGCAGCCGGCGGCTGCGGCGATCTCCCCCATCGCCACGGCGTCGACCCCGCGCTCGGCGAAGAGCCCACCGGCGGCGTCGAGGATCCGCTCCACCGCCGGCGTACGACGGTCGACCCAGCTCACGAGACGACCAGCGGCACCGAGAGCGGGCGGCGGACATAGGGGCCGGGCGCCCAGGTCACCGCGTCCTCGTCCACCGTAAACGAGGGGATCCGGGCCAGCAGCTCCTCCAGCGCGACGGTGATCTGCAGCCGCGCGGCGGCCGCGCCCAGGCAGTGGTGGTGGCCCTGGCTGAAGCTGAGCACCTGGCTCGGGCGGCGGCGTACGTCGAGCAGCTCGGCGTCCGGCCCGTACCTGCGCGGGTCGCGGTTGCCGGCGCCGTACAGCAGCAGCACCTTGCGTCCGGCCGGGATGCGCACACCGTGCAGCTCGACCTCACGCGTCGTCGTGCGGGCCAGGCCCTGCACCGGCGAGGTGAGCCGGAGGAACTCCTCGACGGCGTCCGGCACCAGGCCAGGGTCGTCGACCAGCAGGGCGCGCTGGTCGGGGTGCGCCGCCAGCAGCTGGGCCGCGCCGCCGAGCGCGCCGGTGGAGGTGTCGTTGCCGCCCGCGACCATGGTGAAGACGAACGCGAGGATCTCCAGCAGGTCGGTCTCCGCCATGACCAGCTGGGAGACGGTGTCCTCGCCCGGGTCGCGGCGGCGCCGCTCGACGAGGTCGGCGAAGTAGGTCATCAGCTCGGTCGTGGCGCTCGCCGCGTCCGCCGCGGCGAGCACGCCGTCACCGGAGACGTTGGCCGCGACGATCGCGCCGCTCCAGTCGTCGAAGCGCGGCTGGTCCTCGACGGGGACGCCGAGGTAGTGGCCGACGACCAGGCTGGGCAGCGGCTTGAACAGCTCGGCCACGACGTCGCCGCCACCGGCCTCCCGCAACGCGTCGAGCCGCTCCACGACGAACGCCCGCACCACCGGTTCGAGGTCGCGCACCTGCCGCGGCGTGAACCCGCGCGCCACCAGCCGGCGGAAGGTGGTGTGCACGGGCGGGTCGGTCATCACGAACGGCGGGTTGTCGACCAGCCCGATCCGCTCGAGCTCGTCGTACTCGACCGTGAGCCCGCCGGTGCTGGAGTACGTCGCCACGTCGACCGCCGCGGCCAGCACGTCGGCGTGCCGGGACAGCACGTAGTGGTCGTGCTCCGGGTGCCGCGACGGCACCACGTGGTGGACCGGGTCGTGGTCGCGCAGCCAAGCGTACGACGCCCACGGGTCGCGCCACGCCTCGCCACCGCCCGGCCGGTAGCCCTGGAACAATTCAGCCGACATGCCCCAAGAGTGAGACATGTCAGCCGATCTGTCCAGTGCCGGCGGTCAGGCGATGATCGCCTCCGGCACGGACCCCTCGGGAGCCCGGCGCTCGGCGTCGGTCAGCCAGGCCAGCTGCTCGAGCCGGTCGAGGATGGTGTGCAGCAGGTCGGCCGTGGTCGGGTCGGCGGCGTCGACGTCGTCGTGGACCTCGCGGACGGTGCCGGTGACGGCGTAGATCGAGGCGACGATCGCGTCGATCGCGTCACCCGTCGCGACCTCGCCACCCGGGAAGGCGGGGAGGCTGGACTGGGCGGCGGTACGGGCGGAGGTGCCGTCGGGGACGACGTACAGCGCACGCATCCGCTCGGCGACGGCGTCGGTGAACTCACGGGCAGCGTCGACGATCTCGTCGAGCTGCAGGTGCAGGTCGCGGAAGTTCGGGCCGACCGCGTTCCAGTGCGCCTGCTTGCCCTGGAGGGCGAGGTCGTTGAGGTCGACGAGGACCCGCTGGAGGTGGCCGGCGAGGGCCGTGTCGGCCCGGAAGGCGGGGTGGGAGACGTGCTGGGACGAGCGGTGACGGGTCACGGTGGTGGCCACGGGGTGGTGCTCCCTTCGATGGAGGTCGGTGCCCACGAGCCTGCCACCATTTCTGGAACGATTCCAGAAAAGCGAGCCTTGCCTCACCCCCGGCAGGCCTGCGCCGCGCCCGCCATCCCCACGATGGGCGAACGCGGCGCAGGGGTCCTGGGTGGGTCAGCGCACCCGCTTGGCTGCGCTCAACCGCACCACCGCGGCGTACGCCGGGCGGGTGCCGGTCACCTGCACGGAGACCCTCTTCCCCCGATCGCGCGCCTTCAACCGGTAGCCGGCCTTGGAGGCTCCCTTGATCGGCTTGCCGTTGCGGAACCACTGGTAGGTCAGCAGCACCGGCGCCGGGCCCCACATGCCCGCCACTGCCGTCAGCCGGTGCCCCACCCGTGCCTTGCCCGAGATCCGCGGCGTGCTGCCCTCGATCGCGCCCGGCCCGGCACCCGAGGGAGCGTCGGAGACCGGCTCGTCGACGACCGGCGGGGCCGCGCTGACGGTGATGGTCACCGTGGCCTGCTCCGACTCCTGCAGCAGCTCGTCACGGATCGTGTACCAGAACGTGACGAGGCCGGTGTAGCCCGCGTCCGGGGTCAGCGTGAAGCTGCCGTCGTTGGCGTAGACCAGCGTCGCGTGCTGCGGGATCGACCAGCTGGACGTCTTGATCGCCCCGCCCTCGGCGTCGGTGTCGTTGGCGAGAACGCCCTGCGCCGCCGGTACGACGAGCGGCACGCCGGAGACGGCCTGGTAGCTGTCGGCCACCGCGGCAGGCGCGTCGTTGCGCACGACGATCGTGATCGTGCCCTGGTTGCTCGGGGCGCCCTTCGGGTCCGTGCTGGCGTAGGTCACCGTCTCGGTGCCGTGCCAGCCGGCATCGGGCTGGTAGCTGAAGGCGCCGGTCTCGACGTCGAAGGCGGTGAAGGTGCCGTGCTGGGCGGCACCCCGGAAGCCGACGTCGAGGTCCTCGTTCTCGACGTCGGTGTCGTTGGCGAGCACGCCCTGCGCCGCGGCGACGGTGAGCGTCTGGCCCTGGTGGATCTCGTAGGTGTCGTCCTTGGCGACCGGCGCCTGGTTGACCAGCGGCGGTACGACGGTGACGATCACGCTGGCCCAGTTGCTGGTGTTCCCGTCGGCGTCGGTGAGCCGGTAGCCGAAGAGGTCCGGGCCGGTGTAGCCCGCGGCCGGCGTGTAGGTGAGCGTCTTCGCCACGTAGTCGGCCAGCGCGGTGCCGTGGGTCCCCGGCAGCACGTTGCTGATGGCGAACGCGGAGTCGACGTCGGTGTCGTTGCCGGTCAGCGTCGCGAACGGGACGACCAACGCAGCGTCCTTCGCGACCTGGATCGCGTCGTCGACGGCCACCGGTGGGATGGTCTTCACGGTGAGCGACACGGTGACGTACGCCGACGTCAGCCCCTCGGAGTCGCGGGTCTGGTACTGGAAGGAGTCCGGGCCGACGTACCCGGCCTGCGGGGTGTAGGTCCACGTGCCCGCGGCTGCCTTGAAGCTGCTGAGCGTGCCGTGGCTGGGCTGACCGTGCGAGCCGACCTCGATGTACGCCGAGTCGGCGTCGGTGTCATTGACCAGCACGCCGGTGGCCCTGGTCATCACCAGGCTGCCGTTCTTCGGGACGACGTAGGAGTCGGGATTCGCGACCGGCGCCTTCGGCGGGCCCTGGTCGGCGATCGTGATGGTCAGCACCTGCCGGCCGGCGTTGGAACCGTCCGAGACGGTGTAGACGAAGCGCCGGGTCCCGACGTAGTCGGTCGGGGGCGTGTAGACCCAGGTCGTCGGCGTCATCCAGCTGGCGTTGGTGAGGTCCTCGCCGGGCAGCAGACCGGACTCGGCCACGATCGACGTCACGGAGACGGCGGAGCCCTCGGGGTCGGTGTCGTTGGCGGCCAGGTCGGCCTTGAGGTCGCTGACCAGCTTCTTCAGGCCCTTCGCCACCGCGAGCGTGTCCGGCTGCGCGACCACGGGTGCGTTGCCGGGCTGGCCGAAGGTGATCCTGAGGATCAGCCAGTCGCTGACGTTGGTGCCGTCGGTGAGCCGGTAGGTCAGGTCCCCGTTGCCCCCGTTGCCGCTGGCGGTGATCGTCGTCATGCAGGTCTGCTTGTCGTAGCTGACGCTCCAGCCGTTGGGGCCGATGGCGGACAGCGAGACGGGGTCGCCCTGCGGGTCGGTCGCGCCGGCGCAGAGGTTGACAGTGAGCGCAGTGGCGTTGGGCGTGCTCAGGTAGCGGATCGGGGCGGTCGGCGCGGCTGCCGGGTCGGCGTGCGCGGCGCCCGGGACGAGGGCGACCAGGGCGACCGCGAGAGCCGTGGTGACGGCCGCAACGAGGGCGCGCAGGGGGATGCGTGGGGACATGCCTCCACCCTCGGGCCGTCGGCGCCCCCGGCGGATGGGCAAGGCCTGCTCATCCGGCTGCTCAACACAGTGGAGGACTTTTACTCAGACCGGGGTGGTGATTACTCACCATTCGTGCCGGAACGGGCCGATCGCGGCCCTAGAATCCCAGCCATGTCGACGACGGTCGTGCCGCACCCCGAGCGGCAGTGGCCGCTGCTGGGACGCGACCGCGACCTCGACACCGCCCTCGCCGCCCTCGCCGGAGCGGCCCGCATCGTCACCGTCCACGGCCCGACCGGCGTGGGCAAGTCCCGACTCCTGGCCGAGGTCGCGTCCCGGGCCACCGCGGCCGGCCGGCACGTCGTCGAGCTGAGCGGCAACGCGATCCTGGCGGTCGTACCGCTGGGGGCGCTGTCGGCGCAGTTCCCCGGCCTGAGCCCGTACGACGGCACCCCGCTCGACCCGGCCCGCCTGTTCGCGGAGGCGAGCGCGGCGCTGTCCGCCGCGGCCGGAGGCCGGCCGGTCGTGCTGGTCGTCGACGACGTGACCCTGCTCGACCAGGCGTCGGTGCTCCTCGTCGCCCAGCTGGCCGCGGCCGGCATGGTCCGGCTGGTCGTGGCGCTGCGGCACGGCGACCCGCTGCCGGAGCCGCTGGTGATGACGTGGAGCGCGGCGCGCGACGTACGCATCGACCTCGTACCGCTGACCGCCGGCACCACCCAGGAGGTGCTCGAGGGCGCCCTCGACGGTGCCGTGGCCCACCGGACCGCGACGACCCTGCACGCCGCGAGCGGCGGCAACCCGATGTACCTGCGCGAGCTGGTCGTCGGTGCCCTCGGCGACGGCAGCCTGTCGCGCACGACGGGCGTGTGGCAGCTGGCCGGGGGCCCGGCCGGTACTCCGACCCTGCGCGACCTGGTGCTCGCCCGGGTCGCGCCGCTGGGCGAGGCGGCCCGCGACGCACTGGAGCGGCTCGCCGTGTGCGGCGACCTGCGTCCCGACCAGCTCCCCGGCGACGGCGTGCGCGCAGCGCTGGCGACCCTGGAGGCGGCCGGCCTGGTCCGGGTCAGCGGTGACGGCACGGTCGGGCTGGCCCAACCCGTCTACGGCACCGTGGTCGCCGGGTCGCTGTCCCGGCTGCGGGTCGAGGACATCCTCACCGAGCAGGCCGCCCTCCTCGCCAGCCGATCCGACGACAGCGACCTGCTCCACGTCACGATGTGGCAGGTCGAGGCGGGCATCGGCGCCGACCCCGCGGTGATCACCGCCGCCGCGCAGTACGCCGCCGGCACGGGCGACCACGCCGCGGTGATCCGGCTGACCGAGGCCGGGCTGCGCACCGCACCCGGCGACGCCGAGCTGCTGCTCCTCCAGGCCGACTCGCTGCTGCGCGTCGGCCGCTCCGCCGAGGCGCTGGCGCTGCTCGAACGCCACCCCGACAACAGCGCCCGGATCGCCCGGCTGGTCGCGGTCGGTCAGCTCACCGGCCGCGGCCCCCTGGCCGCTCTCGACGTGCTCGACCGGGTCGCGCAGGCCGCCGACCGTCCCCACCCTGCCCTGGAGCTCACCCGGGCCGCGGCGCTCGTCGCGGCCGGCCGCTCGACCGAGGCCGAGGCCGTGGTGACCGGCATCGCCCCGGTGTTCGGCGACTCCGAGCAGGCGCGGATCCGGATCGGGCTGGCGCGCGCCGTACCGCTGGCGTGCCTGGGCCGCGAGACCGAGGCGGTCGCCGCGGCGGAGCGGGCGGTGGCCTTCGCAGAGGAGACCGACGGCAAGGTGCTGGGAATGAGCCGCGCGGAGACGCTGCTCGCCCTGGCCACCGTGCAGCACCTCGCCGGCAGGTACGGCGTCGCGCGGGTCTCCGCCGTACGGGCGCTGACCGAGGCGGCCGACAACGGCGACGAGATCCTCAGCCGGTCGATCGAGTTCCTGCTCGGCCGGATCGCGGCCGACGCCGGCCACCTCGCCTCCGCCGAGCGCTGGCTCGCCGAGACCATCAGCGGCGCCAGGTCGGTCGGTCCGCCGGGGATGGCGGTGCTCGCCCGGCTGAGCCTGACCGCCGTCCAGGGTGCGACCGGCGACCTCGACCTGGCCCGCGCCACCTTCGCGCAGATCTCCGCCGAGCTGGTCCCGGCCTCCTGGCTGGCCCTGTCCCGCGGCTGGTCCGAAGGCATGGCGTCCGGTACGGCGGCCACCCTCGGCCACATCGAGGATGCCGCGACCCGTGCCCACGAGGCCGGCAACCGCACCTTGTCCGCCCAGGCCTGGCAGACCGCGCTCGAGATCGACCGGGCCGACGCCGCCGTCGACGCACTTGCGCAGCTCTCCGCGGAGTGCGACAGCACCTTCATCGCCCTGCTCGCCGAGCACGCGACCGCCGCCGCGGGGCGCGACCACGCACGACTGCTGGCGATCAGCGAGGAGTGGGAGCAGCGCGACGGCCTGCGCCTGGCCGCCGTCGCCGCCGCCGGAGCCGCCCGCGCCCTCGGCAACGCCCGCACGGCCACCGCCGCCCGGGCCCGCGCCGCCGACCTGGTCCGCCGCTGCGACGGCCTGGACCTGCCCGTCCTGCGCGCCGACGAGTCGGCCAGCCCGCTCACGCCGCGGGAGCAGGAGATCGCGGCCCTCGCCGCGGCCGGGTCGACCAGCAAGGAGATCGCCGCCCAGCTGTTCCTGTCCTCACGGACGGTCGACAACCACCTGCAGTCGGTCTACACCAAGCTCGGGATCAGCGGTCGGCAGGAGCTGGGGAAGCGCTGATGCGGCGCTGACGTCGACCACGACCGCGCGCCGCGCCTCCAGCGCCACCCGCACCTGGTCGATCTGCTCGGCCCCGGCGCCCATGTCGTGCAGCGTCATCACGAGGTGCTCGGCCACCGCGTCGAACGCGCCGTCGGTGATGTCGAGCCCGGCGTGGGCCTCGGCGAGCGGCCGGCCCGCGAACAGCTCCGGGCCGCCGAGTGCGTGGCTGAGGAAGGCCCGCTGGTGCGCCTTGAGGCGACTCACGTCGATCCCCTCGAACCAGTCCCGCAGGTCGGGGTCGTCCAGCACCCGCTGGTAGAACACCGACACCACGGCCTTCACGGCACCGGCCCCGCCGATGGCGTCGTACGCGCTCATGGGGGCGACGCTAGCGACGCCACCCGGCCCTGGTCCTGAGTATCGGTTACTCAGGTTGCGTGGCCACGTCGGAAAGCGGGTGGCTGGTTCACCACGGGATGTGGTCGAGCAGCCGCTTCCCCTGCGGAGCTCCGCTACAGATGCACCTGTCCATCTACATACCGTGATGAATCCGCTTCAGCCGGCTCAGGCGGGCTCGGCCACCCGGTCGCCGCCGGTCAGCACCGGGAGCGCCTCGACGCCGTAGACCGCCGAGAGCTTGCGGAAGTCGAGCTCGGAGATGTCCGCGGCCATGGTGAGATCGGGGAACCGCTCGGCGAGCATCCGCAGCGCGGTGCGCAGCTCCATCCGGGCCAGCTCGGCGCCGACGCAGCGGTGCATGCCCCACCCGAAGGCGAGGTGCCGGGTCGGCTCGCGGCTCGGGTCGAACTCGTCGAGGCCGGGCGCGAGCCGCGGGTCGCGGTTGGCGGCGAGCAGGGAGACGCCGACGGCGTCGCCCTCCTTGATCAGGGTGCCGCCGATCTCGACGTCCTGCTTGGCGAAGCGCAGGAACGCGAGCTGGACGACGCACAGGTGGCGCAGCAGCTCCTCGACGACCTTGTTGACCTGCTCGGCGTCCTCCGAGCGCAGCATCTCGCCGGCCTTGGGGGTGGTCGCGATCAGGTAGGCGCCCAGCGCCAGCATCGACGCGGAGGTCTCGTAGCCGCCGAGGAAGACACCGTCGGCGATGCCGCCGAGGGTGACGTCGTCGAGCTCGTCGCCGTGCTCCTTCAGCAGCGCGCCGATCAGGCCGTCGCCCGGGTTCGCCCGCTGCTCGCGCACGGCGTTGATGAGGAACTCGCGGGTGTGCGCGGCCGCGCCGAACGCACCGGCGCCGCCCTCGGTGAGGTCGAAGCGCGCCACGCCGAGCTCCAGGAACCGGGCCCGGTCGTCGACCGGGAGGCCGAGCAGGTCGCAGATGACGTCGAACGGTACGGCGAAAGCGAACTCCTCGACCATGTCGACCGGGCGTCCGTCGCGGCCGGCCTCGGCCATCGCGTCCAGCCGCTGCCGCACGATCGCCTCGATGCCGGGCTGCAGCCGGGCGAGGCGGCGCATCGTGAACTCGGGGGTCAGGTAGCGGCGCAGCGCCGTGTGCAGCGGTGGGTCGGTCATGCCGAGTCCGCCGATCTGCTCCTCGTCGGAACGGCCCTCCTGGGACACGAACTGACCGAGGTCGTTGGACCACAGCTCGGCGCCACCGGCGAGCACCTCGCGCGACTCGTCGTACCCGCTGACCAGCCACACGCCCTTGCCGAACAGGTCGGCGAGCTTCTTGACCGGCTCGTCGGCCTGTGCCTTCGTGAGCTCGGGCACCGGGTCGAGCCCGTCACGGCGCAGCGGGAGCGTGAACGCGTCCGGCAGGAAGCGGAGCTTGCGCAGGTCGATGCCGTTGCGCATGGTCCGGTTGAGCAGCCAGATGCCGATCCGCTGCTTGGCGGGACCGAGCACGGGGTCCAGGACAGGCCGGAGCAGCGAGTCGAAGAGGGGGATGCGCATGAGCCGTATTCCATCAGACGAGACGACCCGATATATCAGGTGTGACCCGGATCGCGCCCTGACCCGACCCTGAGGTCGCGGCCTGGTGGGCGCCGAGGGACGAGGCGAGCACCAGATCAGGCGGGGAGGTCGAGAAGCGCCGCGGCTGAGCGTGCGAAGCCGCGAGGCGCGTATCGAGACCCGTCGAGGCGTCTCGATACGGTCACGGCCTCGTTCCTCGGCCGTGACCTACTCGACGAACTCGGACGGATAGCCTGTTCAGGTGCCTCGGACACCGGTGGACTGGGATGCGTGGGATGCAGTGCTCTTCGACCTCGACGGGGTGGTGACGCCCACCGCCGAGGTGCACATGCACGCGTGGTCGGCGATGTTCACGTCGTTCCTGACCGCGCGCTCTGCGGCGGACGGCGTCGCGTACCCGCCGTACACGGAGCAGGACTACTTCACCTACGTCGACGGGAAGCCCCGTTACGACGGGGTCCGCTCGTTCCTCGCCGCACGTGGGATCACCCTGCCGGAGGGGTCGCCGGACGACCCGCCCACGGCGGAGACGGTGTGCGGGCTGGGCAACCGGAAGAACGAGGCGTTCAACCAGATCCTCGGCTCGGAGGGGGTCGTCGCCTACCCGGGCTCGGTGGCGCTGATCGCCGAGCTGCACGAGGCCGGCAAGCCGATGGCCGTCGTGTCCTCGTCACGCAACGCGCCCGCGGTGGTCGCCGCGGCCGGGCTGACCGACTACTTCGCGACGATCATGCACGGCGGCCTGGCCGCCGAGCTCGGACTTCCGGGCAAGCCGGCGCCCGACACCTTCACCCATGCCGCGGCGACCCTCGGTGCGACCAACGCCCGGTCCGTCGTGCTCGAGGACGCCATCAACGGGGTCGCCGCCGGGCACGCGGGCGGGTTCGGGCTGGTGATCGGGGTGGACCGCGGCGCGGGCGAGGACGCCCTCCGCGCGGCGGGAGCCACCGTCGTCGTACCCGATCTGGCGGAGCTGGTCCCCGAGGAGGACGCATGAACGCACCCGAGGGCCCGTCCCACAAGGCGCCGCCGGCCGGCGACCCGCTCGACCGCAGCCGGTTCCCCGTCGACGAGTGGCGGCTGGTCGAGACCCGGTTCGACGGCAGCGACCTCGGCACCACCGAGTCCCTGTTCACCGTCGGCAACGGCTACCTCGGCCTGCGCGGGAACTACCCCGAGAGCCGCGACGCCCACCTCGACGGCACCTTCATCAACGGCTTCCACGAGACCTGGCCGATCTCCCACGCCGAGGAGGCCTACGGCTTCGCGCGGATCGGGCAGACCATCGTCAACGTGCCGGACCCGAAGGTGATCCGGCTCTACGTCGACGACGAGCCGCTACACCTGTCGGTGGCCGACCTGATCGAGTACGAGCGCTCGCTCGACTTCCGCACCGGCGTGCTCACCCGCGACCTGGTCTGGCGCACGCCCGGCGGCAAGCGGGTCCATATCCGCAGCACGCGGATGGTGCCCCTGGAGCAGCGCCACCTCGCCGTGCTGACCTTCGAGGTGACCCTCCTCGACCAGCGCGCGTCGCTGGCGATCTCCTCCCAGCTGGTCAACCGGCAGGACGAGCAGCGCGAGGCCGGCCCGCTCGACCAGAGCGGCGGAGGTACGGCGGACCCCCGCCGTGCCGAGGCGTTCGACCGCCGCGTGCTGCTGCCGCGGCTCCACGAGGCCAGCGCCGTCACCGGCCGGTTGAAGCTCGGCTACCGGGCGGCGCAGAGCGGGATGACACTGGGGGTCGTCGCGGACCACGTGCTGGAGACGGCGTCGCCGTACTCCCTCGAGGTGCACGCCGAGGACGACCTCGCCAAGGCGATCTACCGGGTCGCGGCCGAGCCCGGCGTCCCGGTGAAGCTGACCAAGCTGGTGTCCTTCCACACCGCGGCCACGGTGCCGCCGCGCGAGCTGATCGACCGCTGCGAGCGCACCCTGGCCCGCACCCGTGAGGAGGGCGTCGCCCACCAGTACGAGGTGCAGGAGGCCTGGCTCACGGGCTTCTGGGCACGCGCGGACGTCGAGGTGCCCGGCCAGCCGGCGGTCCAACAGGCGATCCGGTGGAACCTCTTCTCGGTCCTGCAGGCGGCGGCGCGTGCGGAGGGGCAGGGCATCGCGGCCAAGGGCGTGACCGGGTCCGGGTACGGCGGCCACTACTTCTGGGACACCGAGATCTACGTGATGCCCTTCCTCACGTACACGGTGCCGTGGGCGGCGCGGAACGCCCTGCGGTTCCGCTACAACCTCCTCGACAGCGCCCGCGCGCGGGCCCGCGAGCTCTCCCAGAAGGGCGCACTGTTCCCGTGGCGCACGATCAGCGGGCAGGAGGCCTCGGCCTACTACGCCGCCGGCACCGCGCAGTACCACATCGACGCGGACATCGCGTACGCCCTGAGCCAGTACGTCGGCGCCACCGGCGACGAGGAGTTCCTGGCCCGCGAGGCGGTCGACATCTTCGTCGAGACCGCGCGGATGTGGGCCGACCTCGGGTTCTGGCGCGACGAGACCCGGAGGACCTTCCACATCCACGGCGTGACCGGGCCGGACGAGTACACGACCGTCGTCAACGACAACCTGTACACGAACGTGCTCGCGCGCTTCAACCTCCGTCGCGCGGCCAGGGCGGTGTGGGAGCTGCAGCGCGACGCCCCGGCGGCGTACGACGACCTGGTGCGTCGTACCGGACTGACCCCGGACGAGGCCGACGAGTGGGCGGAGTGCGCCGACGGGATGTCGATCCCGTTCGACTCCTTCCTCGGCATCCACCCGCAGGACGCGCACTTCCTCGAACGCGAGATGTGGGACCTGGAGAACACGCCGCTCGACAAGCGGCCGCTGCTGCTGCACTACCACCCGCTGGTGATCTACCGGTTCCAGGTGCTCAAGCAGGCCGACGTCGTGCTCGCGCTCTACCTGCAGGGCGAGGAGTTCACGGCCGAGCAGAAGAAGGCCGACTTCGAGTACTACGACCCGATCACCACCGGCGACTCCACGCTGTCCGCGGTCGTGCAGTCGATCGTCGCCGCCGAGGTCGGCTACTCCGCACTCGCGCTGCGCTACTTCCACTCCGCGCTCTTCGTCGACCTCGCCGACCGCCACAACAACACCGCCGACGGCGTCCACGTCGCCTCGACCGGCGGCGTGTGGAGCGCGCTGGTCGGTGGCTTCGGCGGCTTCCGTGACATCGGCTCCGGGGCCGGTGACCAGCAGTGGCAGCTCGACCCGCGGCTGCCTTCGTCGTGGTCGTCGCTGGTCTTCCGGGTGACCCTCCACGGCACCCGGGTGCGGGTGACGGTGCGGCCGGCCGACCTGGAGCTGTACGTCGAGCAGGGCACCGAGCCGGTCACCTTCGCGGTGCGGGGTGCGCTGGTGAAGGTCGGTCCGGGTGAGCCCGTCGTCGTCCCGCTCGAGCACCAGGGACCAGCGCTCGACGGCGAGCCGCCGTACCCGGCCGGGATCCAGCGCGCCGACGGGACGGTGATCTCGGCGATCGTGCCGAGCGGGGACTGAGGGCTGCAGGAATCGCCTCCTGGGAGGCGATTCCCTCGCTTACTGCCCATTGCAACGGGCGGTAAGTGCAGGTTTCACCTCTGAGGAGGTGATTCATGCAGGCGGCTGCCACCCGATCCGGTTGGCCAGCCCGACTGCGGCGAGCTGCGAGGACACCTCCAGCTTGCCGAGGATCCGCTTCACCTGGGTCCGCACGGTGCTCTCGGACACGACGAACGCCACCGCCACGTCGTGAACGGTCTCTCCGCGCATCAGATGCCCGAGCACCACGGCCTCGCGCGGGGTGAGCCTCTCGAACCGCCCGCGGATCTCCCGGTGCTCCTGGCCGTTCGCGTGGGCGAGGGCGATCAGCTCGGCGCGCTCGGTCTCGTCCATCAGCCGACCGCCCTGGGACAGGGCGGTGATCACGGCGAGCACGCCGTCGAGGGTGCCGGCCTTCGACAGCACCCGCCGGGCGCCGACCGCCAGGCACTCGCCCCACCGCACCCGGTCCGTGGTCGCCGTCAGGACCACCACCTGCATCCCGGCCTGCGTGAGCGGGCCGATGAGCAGGCGCCCGTCGCCGAGCGGCCCGAGGTCGAGGTCGAGCAGCACGATCCGCGGCCGGAGCTCGCGGATCCGGGCGAGCAGTGCGGCCGGGGAGGTGAAGTCGTCGGGCGTGAGGACCCGCACGTCGTGCCCCTCGCGGGTCAGCGCGAAGTCGAGGGACTGCGCGAAGAGCGCGTGGTCCTCGACGATGACGATCCGGAGCCGGGCGCGCACGCGATCACCCCGCCTCGGGTACGACGCCCGCCCGGGGCAGCTCGACGGTGAACGTCGCGCCCTCACCGAGCGCCGAGTCGACGCGGACGATGCCGCCGTGCAGCTCCACGACCCGGTGCACGATCGCCAGGCCCAGGCCGGCGCCGGGGCGGCGGCGTACGGCTCGGTGGCGGGAGCGGAAGAACTCCTCGAACACCCGATCCCGGTCGGCCGCGTCGATCCCGATCCCGACGTCGCGCACCGTCAGCACCACCCACGACGGCCCCGGCACGACGCGGACCAGGACCCGCCCGCCCGGCTCGGAGTACTTGATGGCGTTGGACACCAGGTTGGCGACCATCCGGTCGAGGTCCTCGGGATCGCCCCGCAGCGTGGGCTCCTCGACGACCTCCAGCTCCACGCTCACACCCCGGCTCCGTGCCTCCGCGCCGTGCAGCGCGACCGCCTCCCGGGCGAGGTGGCCGAGGTCGGTGGTCAGCAACCGCAGCGGTGCGTCGGTCCGGCCCAGCTTGGCCAGCGCCGCCATGTCGTCGACGACCGACCGGAGCCGCTCGGTGCCGCCGTGCACCACGGCGAGCCCGGCCGCCACGGCGTCGCCGAGCCCCGGCTCGCCGCGCAGCGAGTCGACGGTGTGCGCGATCGCGGCCGCCGTACCGCGCAGCTCGTGGGACAGCACGTCGATGATGCTGCGACGGTATTCGGCGAGCGCGTGCTCGTGCTCGACCCGCAGCTCGAGGTCGTCGCGCTCCAGCGCGGTGACGAGGGCACGCTCGGCGAGCCGGACGTACATCTGCAGCGTCGAGCGCTGGGCGGCGTCGGGCCGGTGGCCGTTGGCGGGCAGGTCGACCCACAGCACGCCCCGCATCTGCCCCACCTGGTCGTGGAGCAGACCGCAGAGCAGGTCACGCGAGTTCCAGGCGTCCGGCTCCTCGAGCGGCACGACGTCGGGGACCCACACGTGCTCGTCGAGGTGACCACCGGAGCGGTCGGCGGGGACGAAGCGCAGCGCGCCCCAGACGTCCGCTGCGACGAGCTCGCGCTCGAGGAGCTCGACCGGGGTGCGCTGGTCGAGCAGCTGGGCGGCGGCGGTGTCGTCGCCGACGACAGCGACCGTGTGCAGCAGGCCGGCGTCGACCAGGCTGACGGCAGCCACGCGGAACCCGGCGAACTCGATCACACCCTCGGCGAGGAGCTCCAGGGTGCGGGCCAGCGATGCGTCGACCTCCACACCCGCAACGGTTCCCCGAACCGGCCTCCTTCATTCCCCGCCCGGGAGGCGATCGAGGGATCAGGCGCTGAACAGTGTCGGGGCGATCCAGTCGGCGAGCCAGGAGACGGGCGCGCGGCCCGGGCCGACCTCGGCGAGCTCCCGGGCAGCGAGCTCGAGCAGGAGCAGCCGGGCGACGCACCGGGCCTCGACGACCACCCGGCCGTGCCAGCGGGCCAGGATGCGGGGCGCCTCCTCGACGAGCGCCGTGCCGGCGCCGTACCAGCGCAGCTCGCCACGCAGCTCGTCGAGCCGGAAGTGCAGGGTGTCGAAGCCGATCGGGCGGTTCAGGCCATAGCGGTCCCACTCCCGCACCAGCACGGTCCCGTGCGCTCCGGCCGCGACGGTGCGGCGCGACCAGCTGCCGTGCCAGGCGCCGCGCGCCAGCGCGTCGAGGTCGTGGCGCGAGCCGAGCTGGTCGAGCGCGGCGAGCAGCTGGTCGCCGAACGCCGAAGCCGGGAGACCCTGCAGCCGGGCGCGAAGGTCGCCGGCGTAGGAGTGGTCGAGGTCCGCGATCGTGGCCAGCTCGACGAGGACCCTCTCGGCGTCGAACCGCGCCGGGCGGGTCGGTACCCGGCCCGGGTACGGCGTGGCGCACCACTCCTGCACGAGGAGCGGCCGATCCGCCCGGGTGGTCAGCGCGAGGAGCCGGGGCGCGACCAGCCGGCTGCCGTGGTGGTGCGCCTCGAGGGTCGCGAGCGCGGTGGCGCCGTCGAGGACCCGCCGTGCCCCGGCGTCGTCGTCGGCCCAGCGGACCACGGCGACGCGGTGCGCCCGGTCGTCGTACACGTGGAACTGGGTCTCACCGGGTACGCCGGGCTGCGACATCAGCCGGACCGGGCACCCGAGCGCAGCACCGACGAAGTCGGTGAGGTCGTCGAGGACGTGCGAGCTCAACGGGTTCATGCGTGGTCCCTCCCTTGGACCCGGCGCGTCCCCCCAGAACGCGCCGGATGACCAGCGTCGGGGAACACGAGGCGCCGGCGGGAGGGTTGACGAGCCGAATCCCCACAATTTGGTACGACGACGGGCGGCCCCGGCGCCGGTGCTTGACTGAGGCAGTGACCTCGACCGCCGCCCCGTCCCCGGCGGGGGTGCGGACGGTCTCCGCCGCCCGGCGCTGGGCGATGCTGGCAGCCGGCACCGGCGCCCAGGCAGCGACCGCGGCGATGGTCACCGCACCGAGCTTCCTCATCCCCGAGCTGCACCGTCCCGTCGCGGACGGCGGCTACGGGATGAGCCTGGCCGAGGCCGGCCTGGTCGCCTCGGCGTCGATGACCGGGATGATGTTCACGCTCGTGCTCTGGGGCCTGGTGGTCGACCGGCGCGGCGAGCGGTTCGCGCTGCTGGCCGGGCTGGTCGTGACCGCCCTCGGCGGTGCTGCTGCCGCCGCTCTCGCCTCGCCGTGGCCGATGGCCGTGGCGCTCGGCTTCGCCGGCATCGGTGCGGCTGCGACCAACTCCGCCTCGGGCCGGGTCGTGGTCGGCTGGTTCCCACCCGAGCGGCGCGGGATCGCGATGGGGATCCGGCAGACCGGGCAGCCGCTCGGCGTCGGCATCGCCGCGGGCACGGTCGCCGTCATCGCCGACCGCCACGGCATCGGGCCGGCCCTGTGGGTGCCGACCGCGGCCGCCGTCCTGGTCGCGGCCTTCGTCGCGGTCGTCGTCCTCGACCCGCCGCGGCCTCCCGTCGCCGCGGCGGTCGCGGCCGTCAACCCCTACCGCGCGGACCGCTACCTCGCCCGGATCCACGCCGCCTCGGTGCTGCTCGTCGTCCCCCAGTTCCTGGTGTGGACCTTCGGCCTGACCTGGCTGGTCGACGACCTCGGCTGGTCGCCCGGCATCGCCGGCCTGGTCGTCGCCGGCACCCAGGTCGCGGGCGCGGCCGCCCGGATCGGCGCGGGCTGGGCCTCCGACCTGGTCGGCAGCAGGATGCGGCCGATGCGTGCGGTCGCCTTCCTCGCCGCGGCCACCATGGGGCTGCTCGGCCTGGCCGCGGCGGGCGCCGGCGGGTCCGGGCCGGTGACGGCGCTGGCGGTCGCACTGCTGGTGGTCGCCTCGGCCGTGACCGTCGCCGACAACGGCCTCGCCTTCACCGCCGTCGCCGAGCGCGCCGGCCCGTTCTGGTCGGGCCGCGCCCTGGGCCTGCAGAACAGCGCCCAGCACCTCGCCGCGGTCGCCGTCCCGCCCGTCGCGGGACTGACCATCACGGCGTGGGGGTACGGCGCGGCGTACGCCCTGGCGGCCGCGCTCCCGCTGCTGGCGGTGGCGGTCGTGCCCGTGGGCGGCGAGCGGCGGATCGACGCCTGACGGACCCCCCGCTCGGACCGCCCGCGGCTGTCGAAAAGTAGAACGGGTACCAGTTCTCACCTCGTCGCACTAGTCTGGCGCCGACCTCGGCCCCAGCGGCGGGACCCGTCCGACGTTGACCGAGGCCCAGCACTGCTCCCTGTTGTCCGGAACCGCCTCCTGCCGAGACCACCGCGGTCTCGTGCTCGATGCTCCTGCGTGGCGAGCCGTGGCCAACGGACCCGGTCGAGACGCCGGCACACGCCGAACGAGGAGCAGCGACATGGAGAGCGTGGAAGCACCCCCGGCAGGGGGACGCCGCCTTCGGTTCTGGCAGGGCAGGATCGCCGTCGTCACCGTCGTGGCAGCACTCGCCGTGGGTCTGCTGGCGCTACCGGCGACACCCGTTGCCGGCGTGCCCGGTGCAGCATCGGCCGAGGCCGGCGCGAGGGCGGTCCCCGTGCTGAGGCGCCCCACTCACCACGGCACGTCCGTGACCTTCCGCGGTCGGGCCCGGCCCCGGACCGCCGTACGCCTGCAGATGCGGGGCGGCGGGCGGTGGACCACGGTCGCCGTACGCCGGTCCGCGTCGTCCGGGCGGTTCTCGGTCACCCTGCCCGCACCACCACGCTCGCGCGTGTTCCGGGCGGTCGCGGCGGGCCGAGCGAGCCAGTCACGCCGGGTCCGGAGCGGTTCCGTTCCGGTGCCGGCGGGTCAGGCCGACGCCTGCGGCCCGCAGCCGCAACGCCCCGACGGCTCGTACTACTCCTGCAGCCTCCACGACGACTTCGACGGCACGACGCTGGACCGGACCCGCTGGACGGCCCAGGACACCTCGCAGACCGGCGTGTTCACCGGGCAGGGTGGGTGCTACCGGGACAACCCCCGGACCATCGACGTCGAGGGCGGGACGCTGCGCCTGACCGCGACCATCCACCCCCAGATGTTCCTGTGCAAGAGCTCCATCGCACCGTTCACCACCCGTTCGGAGGTCGCGACCGTCACGACGACCTCGCGGTTCACGCAGACCTACGGCCGGTTCTCCGCCCGGATGCGCTTCTCCGCGGCGACCGGCGGCCACGCGGCGTTCTGGCTCTCGCCCGAGGACCACGCCTACGGCAAGTGGCCGCTCTCCGGGGAGATCGACGTCGCCGAGTGGTTCGGCAACGACCAGTCCCACGTGTACCCGTCCGTCCACTACCTCGGCGAGGGCAGGCAGGAGAGCACGGGCCGCGACTGCCCCGTGCCCGGGGCGACCACCGGCTTCCACACCTACACCGTCGAGTGGACGCCGACCGAGATGACGTTCTTCTACGACGACCAGTTCTGCTGGTCCCACCGCTGGGTGCCGACGAACGTCCGTGCGCCGGCGCCGTTCGACAAGCCGTTCAACATGGTCCTCGCGCAGATCTGGGGATCCGGTTGGGCCGCGCGGAGGCTGTCGTCGCCGACGACGTCGACCCTCGAGGTCGACTGGGTCCGCGTCTGGCAGTGACCGGGACCTCCGGCACCTGACCTCTCCCCGAGGGGCGGAGGTTCCCCAATCCTCGGTAAAAGACCGGCCGGCCCGGATCGGCCGGTCGGCCGACCCCTAACCTGAGATCACTCTCGGTGCCCGACCCCCCTCGCCCTTCACAGCTCCCGAGGAGAGGGTCATGAACAGCATGGGGAAGCACTTCGGCGCGCGCCGGATCGCCGCCGTCGCGGCACTGGCGGCACTCGCAGCGGGCCTGCAGCTGGCACCCGCAGCCCCCGCCGCGCAGGCACAGGGCGGGACACGCACCGTCCGCCAGCTGCTCGACCCGGTCGACGCGTGCGGCACCCGGCCACAGCGTCCCGACGGGTCGTACCTCTCCTGCAGCTTCCACGACGAGTTCGACGGCACCGCGCTGGACCGGACCCGCTGGATGGCGCAGGACACCGCGCTGACCGGGGTGTTCACCGGGCAGGGCGGGTGCTACCGCGACAACAAGCGGACCATCAGCGTCGGGGGCGGGACGCTGCGCCTGACCTCGTCCATCCTCGACCAGGTGTTCCTGTGCCAGAGCCCCTACGCGCCGTTCCCGACGAACTCGGAGGTGTCGACGGTCGCGACCATCTCCCGGTTCACCCAGACCTACGGGCGCTTCTCCGCACGCGTGCGCTTCTCGGCCGCCACCGGAGGTCACGCGGCGTTCTGGCTCTACCCCCAGGTGCAGACCTACGGCCGGTGGCCCCTCTCCGGCGAGGTCGACATCGCCGAGTGGATGGGCAACGACCCGAGCCACGTGTACCCGTCGGTCCACTACTTCGGTGAGGACAAGTCGAAGAGCACGGGCCGCACGTGCCCCGGCCCCGCCGCGAGCACCGGCTACCACACCTACACGCTCGACTGGACGCCGACGGTCATGAGGTTCACCTACGACGACCAGCTCTGCTGGTCCCACTCCTGGACGCCGACGAACGTCCGCCCGCCGGCGCCGTTCGACAAGCCGTTCTACGTCGTCCTCACCCAGATCTGGGGCACCGGCTCGGCCGCGCGTACGTCGACCTCGCCGAAGACGGCGACCATGGACGTCGCCTGGGTCCGGGCCTGGAAGTAGGGGCTCAGCCGAACTCGTAGTCCACGACCACCGGCGCGTGGTCGCTGAGCCGGACGCCGGCGTGCTCGCGGTCCACGACCGCGGTCACCGCCGTGCGGGCCAACGCGGGCGTGGCGAGGTGGTAGTCGATGCGCCAGCCGGCGTCCTTGGCGTAGGCCTGGCCGAGCCAGCTCCACCAGGAGTACGGGCCCTCGACGTCCGGGTGCAGCCTGCGGACGACGTCGACGAGCGTGCGCGGCGACAGCTGGGCGTCGAGCCAGGCACGCTCCTCGGGCAGGAAGCCCTCGGTCTGGTTGCTGCGCCGCCAGTTCGCGACGTCGGCCTTCGTGTGCGCGACGTTGAGGTCGCCGGTGAGCAGGAACTCGCGCCCGCTGCTCGCCGCGTGCTTCCGAGAGGCCGCGAGGTGGCGGGCGAAGCCGGCCATGAACGCCATCTTGCGGTCGTACTTCGCCCCACCGTCCGGCGCCTCCCGCATCCGCTTCGGGTCCTGCAGGTGCGCGGGCAGGCCGCCCTTGGGGAGGTAGAGGCTGGCCACGGTCAGGGGTACGTCGGCCAGGTCGACCTCGACGTACCGGCCCTCGGTCGCGTGGTTGCGCAGCGCCCGCGGGAGGAGGCGATCGGGGTCGGGGACCGACCAGGTCCGCACCGCGGCGGCCGGCTCGCGCGTCAGCACGGCGACCCCGTTGCGGCCCGCGAGCTCGCCGGCGTCGTACGCCACCGCGTAGTCGCCGAACGCCTTCTCCGGGAGCGCGTCGACCGGGCAGCGCACCTCCTGGAGGGTGACGACGTCGCAGCCGCGCATCGCGAGCCAGTCGCCGAAGCCGCGACGGTGGGCAGCGCGGATGCCGTTGATGTTGGCGGTGGCGACTCTCAGCACTGGCCGGACTGTAGTGGGAACGGTTCAACTACCGAATTCGTCGCCAATCGCGGCCCTTCGCGACAAATTCGGTAGTTGAACCGCAGGGCAGCGCGACGTCAGCGAGCCCGGAAGCGCGCCAGGAGGTCGGCCTCCCGCTCGGTCGTGATCCCCGTGATCCGCGCCGCAGGATCGGCGTCCAGCCAGGCCCGGGTGTCGCGGGTGGTGGCCCCGACCGGGCGGGGCTCGAGACCCGCCGCCAGGGCGGGGGCGGCGTCGTGGGCCAGCATGCCGTCGTACGCCGGCCGCGGGAGCCAGACCGGGATGCTGTCGGGTCCCGACCACGGCTCGACGCCCTCGGCCTCGAGGAAGTCCTGGTCGACCCAGACCAGCTCGGCGTCGGGCAGGGCTGCCGCGAGGAGGTCGGCGATCGGCTGGGCGGGGCCGACGGCGTCGTACGTGCCGCCCGTGCGGTCCTCGGCCAGGGTGACGATCCAGGCGGCGAGGTCGCGGACGTCGATCACCTGGACCAGGTCCTGCGGGTCGCCGGGGGCGAGCACCTCGCCGGTCGAGGTCGAGCGGCGCGCCCAGTACGCGAACCGCCCGCTCGGGTCGCCCGGGCCGACGATCAGGCCGGGCCGCACGACGGCCGCCTTCGGGTCGGCGTCGAGGACGAGCTGCTCGCAGGCGACCTTCATCCCGCCGTAGTTCTCGACGCTGGCCATCGGGTCGAGGTCCTCGGCGATCGCGTCCTTGAGGCGGCCGGCGCCGGGGCCGGCCGGGTCGGCGTCGTCGGCGTAGACCGAGATGGTGGAGACGAACACCCAGTGCGCGTCGGGTACGGCGGCCAGGGCCCGGCCGACGTGGGAGGGCGTGCGCGACACGTCGACCACGGCGTCGTACGGATCACCGTCGGTGAGCTTCTCGGGCGCCGCCTCGTCACGGTCCCACCGGATGCTGGTCACACCCGGGGGCACGGTGCCGGAGCGGCCCCGGTTGGCGCACACCACGTCGTGCCCGCGGCGCACCGCCTCGGACGCGACCGCACGGGACAGGAACTGGGTGCCGCCGAGAACCAGGAGCCTCATCCCGACAGCATGCCCTGCCGGTGGCTGGACCTGCCGCTCAGATGAACTGGGTCGGGTCGAACTCGTCGATCGGGATGATCCGGACCCGCGGCAGGCGCTCGTTGAACGCGTTGACGTCGTACTCCAGGTCGAAGAAGTCGAGGCCGCGCGAGGTGAGCTGGGCGAACGCGCTGTTGCGGAACTCGGTGAACCCGACCAGCCCGACCCTGCGTCCGTCGAGGACGTTCTCGACCTGCTCCACGAAGTCGCCGTCGTTGCTGACCAGGACGACGTCCGCGTCGCGGTTCTTCAGCTCCTCCAGCGTGCGCTGGATGGCGATGTCGACGACCTTCTGGTTCGCGCCGCCGGACAGCGGGATCGGCCGGTAGCCGATCGCCAGCAGCGCCTGCACGAACGACATCGGCAGCTCGCTGTTGGCCGCCAGGAAGAACAGCCCGTTGGTCGGCTGCCCCCACTGCCGCTCCACGAACTGCAGCAGCCGCTCCCACCGCGGCCGCTCCTCGGGCCGGGGCCGCCGGCCGAGGATCGACGTACCGAGGGTGGCGTCGATGTTCTCCCCGTCCACCAGGACGTGGGTGATCCGCGCGGTCTCCATGGGAGGAGGCTAGCCGGGCCGCGGGGCCGGTGGGTCGGCGGAGAGGTCAGCCGCGCTTCACGCCGCGGAACTCGGTCCAGTCACCCTTCAGCTTGTAGAAACCGGCGACCGCCTTGAAGCGGTAGCGCGGCGCGGAACTGGCCAGGCACGCCTGGGGTACGACGATCCGCACCCGGTTGACGTCGAAGCGCCACCTCCCGCGGATCCCGGTGCACTCGACCGGCGTACCGCCGAACTCCTGGTCGGTCGGCTCCCACAGCTGGGTGAGCGGGGCGGTGCCGGGGCGGTGGCTGGTGTAGGCGATGAAGCCCGCCTCGGTGGCCGGGTCGGTGCCGATGAACACCTTCGTCTGGGCCCGGCGGGTCTCCGTCAGGTCGCGGAAGGTCAGCTTCAGCACCACGCGGTCGGCGCGGTTGTCGATCTTCACGCGCAGGATGTCCATCTGGGCGGGCAGCGATGGATCGACCCCGTCGTCGATCACCTTCACGGCGGCACGGGCCGGGGCAGGGACCGCGAGGACGGCGGCGAGGGTCGCGACGACGAAGGTCAGCAGCAGCTTCCGCATGGGTCGACGATACGTCGCGGCGGCGCGTGGTTGGCTGGGCTGCGTGAGGAGCCCGAGGTCCCTGGGCCGGGTCGCCGCGGTCGCGGCGGTGCTGGCGTTCGCCGGGTGCAGCGGTACGCCGGCAGCCGGGCCGACCCCTGCCCCCTCACCGCCGCCCTCGACCACCGCACCGCCCACCCCGACCCCCACGCCGACCCCCACGCCGACCCCCACCCCGGAGCTCGCCGAGGGCATCGACGCCTCCCACCACCAGGGACCGATCGACTGGGAGCAGGTGGCCGGCGCCGGGATCCGGTTCGCCTACCTCAAGGCGAGCGAGGGCACCGGCTTCACCGACCCCCGGTTCGCGGCCCACCGGGCCGCCGCCGTACGCGCCGGGGTGGCGGTGGCCGGCTACCACTACTTCCAGCTGTGCAGCGACGGCGCGGCCCAGGCCGAGCACTTCCTCGACGTCCTCGGCCCCGACCCGCAGGAGCAGCCACCGCCCGCCCTCGACCTCGAGCTGGCCGGCAGCTGCGCGGACCCACCGCCCCGGGCAGCCCTCCTGCAGCAGGTCCGTGCCTTCCTGCGGACCGTCGACGAGCGCCTCGGCATCACCACGCTCGTCTACCTCTACCCCGACCTCGAGGCGCGCTACGGGCTCGCGGGGGACCTCGCCGACCACCCGCAGTGGGTACGACGGCTCGGCGACCGGCCGCCGGCGCGGGAGTGGGCCGTGTGGCAGTACGACGACCGCGGCTCGGTGCCCGGTGTCACCGGCGGCGTCGACCGCAACCGGGGAACATTTCCGATCGAGAAACGTTGAGGAGTGACATGTCCACCATCGACCTCACCGCCGGCAACTTCGAGCAGACGGTCCTCGACAACGAGATCGTCTTCGTCGACTTCTGGGCGTCCTGGTGCGGCCCGTGCCGCAACTTCGCCCCGATCTACGAGGCGGCCGCTGAGGAGCACGGCGACCTGGTCTTCGGCTCGGTGAACACCGAGGAGGAGCAGCAGCTCGCCTCCGCCGCGCGGGTCACCTCGATCCCGACCCTGATGGCGTTCAAGAAGGGCGCGCTGGTGTTCTCGCAGGCCGGTGCGCTGCCCGCGCCCGCGCTGGCACAGGTCATCGCCGCCGTCCGCGACTTCGACGTCGACGCCGCGAAGGCCGACCAGTGAGCGAGCTCGTCTTCGGGCTCGACACGTTCGGCGACGTCACGCTCGACCCCGCCACCGGCGAGGCCCTCGCGCACCCGCAGGTGATCCGCAACATCGTGGAGCAGGCCGTGCTGGCCGAGCAGGTGGGCGTCGAGGTCTTCAACATCGGCGAGCACCACCGCGCGGACTTCGCGGTCACCAGCCCCGAGATGGTGCTGGCGGCGATCGCAGCCCGCACCGAGACGATCAAGCTCGGTACGGCGGTGACGGTGCTCAGCTCCGACGACCCGGTCCGCCTCTACGAGCGGTTCGCCACCCTCGACGCGCTGTCGAACGGTCGCGCCGAGATCACCCTGGGCCGCGGCTCGTTCACCGAGTCGTTCCCGCTGTTCGGGTACGACCTGGCCCACTATGACCAGCTCTTCAGCGAGAAGGTCGACCTCTGGGCGGCCCTCCAGGGCGAGCAGGCGGTCACCTGGGACCGCGGCACCCACCGCCCGGCCCTGCGCGACGCGCGGGTCTTCCCGACCACCGAGCGCGGCTCCATCCCCACCTGGATCGGCGTCGGCGGCTCGCCCGAGTCCGTCGTACGCGCTGCCCGGTACGGCTTCCCGCTGACGATCGCGATCATCGGCGGCGAGCCCGCCCGGTTCGCTCCGTTCACCGACCTCTACCGCCGCGCGCTCACGGAGCTCGGCCAGCCCGCTCTCCCGATCGCGGTGCACTCCCCCGGCTTCGTCGCGGACACCGACGACGAGGCGCGCGAGGGGCTGTACCCGCACTTCACGGAGAGCCGCACCCGGATCGGCGCCGAGCGCGGCTGGGGTCCCGCCACCCGCGAGCAGTACGACGCCGAGGTCGACCATGGTGCGCTCTTCGTGGGCTCCCCCGAGACGGTCGCACGCAAGATCGCCGACGCCGTCCGGGCGCTCGGGGTCCAGCGCTTCGACCTGAAGTACAGCAACGGCGCGATGCCGCACGCGCAGCTGATGCGCAGCATCGAGCTCTACGGCACCCAGGTCGTGCCGCGGGTCCGCGAGCTGCTCGCCGACGCCCCTGTCACGGTCTGAGGCTGACGAACAGCTCCACGAGAACGTCGACCAGCCGGTCCCGCTCGACCTCGATGTCGCCCTGCAGGGCGGCGCCGAGCGTGTGGGCGACGCCACCGATGAGGAACTGCGCCCGCAGCCGCACCTCCACCGGCAGTCCCTCGGGGGACTCCGCCGGGTCGCCGGAGGATGCGGTGGCGGCCAGCATCCCGGCGAAGCGGCGGGACTCCTCGAGCACCCGGGGGCCGAGCACCGGCGAGGTGATCGACTCCAGCAGCGCGACCCGCCCCTTGCGCGGGTCCTCGAGGAACAGGTCGACCATCTCGGCCAGCACGGCCCGGGTCCGCGCGGCGGTGTCGTCGGGAGCAGCGGCGAGCGCCCCCAGGGAACGCGTGGCGGCCTCGCCGGCGATCTGCTCGAACACGGCGAGCTGGAGTGCCTCGATGCTCGCGAAGCTCTCGTAGAAGTACCGCGCCGCCAGCCCGGACTCCTCGGCCACCCCGCGCACCGTCGCGCCGGCGACCCCGCGGGTGCCCATCAGCTCCAGGCCCGCCTCCAGCAGGCGCGCACGGCGCTCGGCGACCCGCTCCCCGGCCGCGCGGCCGCCGTACCGTCGCGCCTCCGTCACCCGGACATCGTGACACGCGCGTTGACCGATGCCGCCGACGGTCGACTGTGACGCGGGCACAAATCCGCGGCAGCTCTCTGTCGCTGGGCACGAGCGACGGGTCCGGCGCCCGCCGCAGACTCGGTGAGGTCGAGAACCCCACCCGAGGAGCCCGCGATGCACGACCTGATGACCCTGGTGCCGATCTTCGCCTTCATGCTGATCCCGCTGTGGATCCCGCTCGTCGCGATGGCGTTCGGCGTGCTCCACGACGCTGTCGTCGCACCGGCGCGGGTGGCTCGGCGTACTGCCTCGGCTCACCGCGCTCCGGTCAGCCCCGTCGGTCGTCGGGTCCCCGCGGCAGGAACTGCTCGGTGAAGGCCGGCCAGGCCTCCTCGATCAGCTGCTCCATGTCGAGGTGGGTCGCCTTGCGCACGTAGGCCTTGGCCAGCTCGGTGTCCAGCACCTTGAGCAGGAACCGCCGCAGCTCGGCGTCGAGGCCGGCGACCTTCCGCAGCATCGCCCCGCGCCGGGTGTCGGTCTTGAGCACGAGGCCGATCTGGTCCTCGGTCGGGGTCTTCAGCTCCAGCCGCAGCTTGAGCGGTGCCTCGGTGTGGACCACCAGCACCAGCGGTACGACGACCTCCGCGTTGAACATCAGCCGGTCCATCGGCAGGCCGAGCTCGAACACCACGCTGATCGGCAGGTCGATCGCGTAGGTCAGCAGTTCGCCGGGCACCAGCTCGCCCGTGGTGGGCTGGTAGGTCCCGACGAAGCTGACGCTCGCGAACGCCCGGCCCGGGCCTGCGCCGATCGGCCCGAGGGCGATCTGGTCGCCCAGCACCTCGTCGACGGTGCGCAGGATCCGGTCCTTGTGGAGCACCCGGCGGATCCACGCGACCCCGAACTCCTCGTACGTCGTCGGCGTGCTCTGCGTGTTCGTCGTCGGCGTGGTGACCTCGTCGGTCACGGTTCCCTCCGGCACGGTTCCCCCCATGTTCGCCCTGGATCCCCCACCAGGACGGATGATTCTCGTACACCTCAACGACGGCGGGCGGCCCGGGTCCCGCAAGTGGAGGAGACCGTGTCGGTGCCGTCGGACATGATGGGCGCATGCCGAAGCCTGCCGCCCCCCGCACCAGCGACAGTCATCCCGCCGACAGCCACGACTACATCCGGGTGCAGGGCGCCCACGTCAACAACCTCAAGGGTGTCGACGTCGACATCCCGAAGCGCCGCCTGAGCGTGTTCACCGGCGTGTCCGGGTCGGGCAAGAGCTCGCTGGTCTTCGGCACCGTCGCCGCCGAGTCGCAGCGGATGATCAACGAGACGTACTCGACGTTCGTGCAGGGCTTCATGCCGTCGCTGGCCCGTCCCGAGGTCGACAACCTCGAGGGGATCACGACCGCGATCCTCGTCGACCAGGAGCGGATGGGCGCCAACGTGCGCTCGACGGTCGGCACCGCCACCGACGCCAACGCGATGCTCCGCGTGCTGTTCAGCCGGATCGGCGACCCGTTCATCGGCCCGCCGACGGCGTTCGCGTTCAACGTGCCGACCCGCAAGGCCGGCGGCGTGATGCAGACTGAGAAGGCTGGCGGCAAGGTCGAGAAGAAGGTCGTCAAGAACGCGATCTACCTCGGCGGCATGTGCCCCGAGTGCGAGGGCCGCGGCAGCGTCTCCGACCTCGACCTGACCGCGATCGTCGACGAGTCGAAGTCGCTGGTCGACGGCGCGATCCTGGTGCCGGGCTACACCGCCGACGGCTGGATGGTGGCGGCGTTCAAGGCGGTGCTGCCGCCGGAGAAGGTCGTCTCGGCGTACACCGAGGCCGAGCGCGAGGACTTCCTGTACGCCGAGCCGCGCAAGGTGAAGGTCGACAAGATCAACGTCACCTACGAGGGCCTGATCCCCAAGATCCGCAAGTCGATGTTCAGCAAGGACGTCGACTCGCTGCAGCCCCACATCAAGGCGTTCGTCGAGCGGGCGGCCGTGTTCGCGCCCTGCCCGGCCTGCGACGGAACCCGCCTCAACGAGGCCGCCCGCGGCTCGAAGATCAACGGCAAGGGCATCGCCGACGTCTGCGCCATGCAGATCACCGATGCCGCCGACTGGGTCCGGGGCATCGACGACCCGTCGGTCGGGCCGCTCGTCGCCAACCTGCTCCACCTGTTCGACGCGTTCGTCGAGATCGGCCTGGGCTACCTCTCGCTCGACCGGCCGGCCGGCACGCTGTCGGGCGGCGAGGCGCAGCGCACCAAGATGATCCGCCACCTCGGGTCCGCGCTCACCGACGTCACCTACGTCTTCGACGAGCCCACCATCGGGCTGCACCCCCACGACATCGAGCGGATGAACAAGCTGCTCCTCGAGCTGCGCGACAAGGGCAACACGGTCCTCGTCGTCGAGCACAAGCCCGAGACCATCGCGATCGCCGACCACGTCGTCGACCTCGGCCCCGGCGCCGGTACGGGCGGCGGCACCATCTGCTTCGAGGGCGACATCGCCGGACTGCGGGCCTCCGACACCCTCACCGGGCGCCACCTGTCCTACCGGGCGGAGCTGAAGGAGACGGTGCGCGAGCGCACCGGCGCGATCGAGGTCCGCGGCGCGTCCTCGCACAACCTGCGCAGCGTGGACGTCGACGTACCCCTGGGCGTGCTGTGCGTCGTCACGGGCGTCGCCGGCTCCGGCAAGAGCTCGCTCATCCACGGCTCGATCGCCGGGCGCGACGAGGTCGTGGTCATCGACCAGGGCGCGATCAAGGGCTCGCGACGCAGCAACCCGGCGACGTACACCGGCCTGCTCGAGCCGATTCGCAAGGCCTTCGCGAAGGCCAACGGCGTGAAGCCGGCGCTGTTCAGCGCCAACTCCGAGGGCGCCTGCGAGAGCTGCAACGGCAACGGGATGATCTACACCGAGCTCGGGTTCATGGACACCGTCGCCACCGTGTGCGACGAGTGCGAGGGCAAGCGCTTCCAGGCCTCGGTGCTCGAGCTGCGACTCGGCGAGCTCAACATCGCCGAGGTCCTCGACCTGCCGGTCGCCCAGGCGCACGCCTACTTCGCCTCCGGCGACGCCAAGACCCCCGCCGCGGCGGCGATCCTGCAGCGGATGGAGGACGTCGGCCTCGGCTACCTCAAGCTCGGCCAGCCGCTCAACACCCTGTCGGGCGGCGAGCGGCAGCGGCTCAAGCTCGCCATGCGGATGGGCGAGAAGGGCGGCGTCTACGTCCTCGACGAGCCCACCACCGGCCTCCACCTCGCCGACGTCGCCAACCTGCTCGGCCTCCTCGACCGTCTGGTCGACGCCGGCAAGTCGGTCATCGTGATCGAGCACCACCAGGCCGTGATGGCCCACGCCGACTGGCTCATCGACCTCGGCCCGGGCGCCGGGCACGACGGCGGCACGGTCGTCTTCGAGGGCACGCCGGCCGAGCTGGTCGCGAAGCAGTCGACGCTGACCGGCGAGCACCTGGCGGCGTACGTCGGGGAGTAGCTCACTCCCAGGCGCGCACGGCCTCCGGGTCGCCCGCGACACCCAGGTCGCGGGCGGCCGCCGAGATCCGCTGCGCCAGGTCGAGGTCGGCTGACGTGAGCGACCCGGTGTCGTGCGTGGTCAGGTGCACCGCGAGCGACGGGTAGCCCAGCTTGAGGTCCGGGTGGTGGTTGGCCGCCTCGGCCAGCTCACCGATCGCGTTCACCAGAGCGAGCCCCTTGACGAAGCTCCCCGTGCGGAACACGGCGTACGCGTGCTCCCCCAGGACCTGCCAGTCCGCGACACCCTCGGCCTGGTTGAACTGCTCCGCGCTGATCCGTTCGTAGCCCATGCTCCGACCGTACGCCGTCGCGCGTGCGGGCCGCCTCGGGGCAAGTAACACGCCGTCCACCGCTCTGGTCGGCGGTTCTCAGCACGACACGCCGACGACACGCCGACGCACCTGCGGACAACGGTCAGGTAGTCGGGTGGACGGCGTGTTACAGCGACGGCCGCTGCCGGGTGGCGATCCGCGAAGGTTCAGCCCGCGTGCACGTACGGCCGCCGCCGCGGGTCCGGTTCCGCCCGGCGCAGGACCTCACGGGTCAGCGGCGCCACCTCGCCGGTGCCGAAGAGCAGGAAGCGCGCCATCTGCGGGACCGGGCTGCCCTCGGTCCACTCGAAGTACATGTGCGGGCGGACGCCGGTCCGGTCGCGCAGGTCGAGGAGCAGTGCGGCGAGGGCGTTGGGGATGGTGGCGGCGTGCACGGTGAGCACCCGGTACTCCTTGTGCGCGACCGACCCGGTCACCACGACCCGGCTCTCGAAGTCGGAGTAGTCCTCGACCACGACCTCGACGAAGATCAGGTCACCGCCGTTGGTGAGCTCGTGGGCCTCGACGATCTTGCGGACCTTCGCACGGTAGGCACCGGCGTCGCGGTGCTCCGGGTCGTGCGCGACCAGCCGGAGGGTACGGCGCGCGCAGTCGCGGATGAAGGCGTCCGACTTGGCGTCGTACTCGATGTCGGTGGTGCGCAGCTCGAGGGATCGGGTCATCCGCGACAGCAGGGAGACGGCGACGATGGCGGCGATGAAGCAGGCACCGATCTTGACGCCGTCCGGGCGCTCGAGGACGTTGTCGATCGTCGTGTAGACGAAGACGACCGAGATCACGGTGAACGCGACCGTCCAGCCGCGCTCGCGGGCCTTGCGGGCGGCCAGCGCGACGGCGACGCTCGCGGAGGTCATCAGGACGAGGACACCGGTGGCGTACGCACCACCCTGCGCGTTGACGTCGGCGTCGAAGATCCAGGTGATCACGAAGGCGGTCACGGTGAGCACGCACACCAGCGGGCGTACGGCGCCCGCCCACTCCGGCGCCATGCCGTAGCGCGGCAGGTAGCGCGGGATCAGGTTCAGCATGCCGGCCATCGCCGAGGCGCCCGCGAACCAGAGGATGAGGATCGTCGAGACGTCGTACACGGTGCCGAAGCCGTCGCCGAGGAAGTCGTGCGCGAGATAGGCCAGCGCGCGGCCGTTGGCACTGCCGCCGTCCTCGAACTCCTTCGCCGGGATCAGCAGCGTGGTCACCAGGCTCGAGCAGATCAGGTAGACACTCATCATGATCGCGGCCGTGGTGAGCAGCCGCTTCGTGTTGCGGATGCGTACGGCGGGCCGCCGGGCGGCGTCGTCCGGCGCGCCCTGGACGTGGGTCATCACCGCGACCCCGGTCTCGAAGCCGGACATGCCGAGAGCGAGCTTCGGGAACAGGGTCAGCGCGACGGCGATCATCAGCACGACGTTGCCGTGCTCGGCGGTCAGCGCGCTGGTCCAGTCGGTGACGACGTGCCCGTTCTCGAACACGTGCGCGGCGCTGACCACGATCACGATCGCGTTGAGCACCAGGTAGACGCTGACCAGGCCGACCGCGAGCCCGATCGCCTCGGTGAAGCCCTTGAGGAAGACACCGCCCAGCAGGGCGATCAGGCCCAGCGTGATCCACAGCTCCTGGCCGTGCAGGAAGTCCGGCACGTGCGGGTTCTCGACGACGTGCGCGCTCGCGTCGGCGGCCGAGAGGGTGATCGTGATGATGAAGTCGGTGAGCGCGAAGCCGAGCAGCGCGAGCACGAACAGCTTGCCGCGCCAGCCGACGAGGAGCCGCTCCAGCATGGCGATCGAGCCCTGCCCGTGCGGGCTCTCCGCCGCGACCCGGCGGTAGACCGGCAGCGCACCGAACAGGGTCAGCAGCACCAGGACCACGGTCGCCAGCGGGCTGAGCAGGCCGGCGGCGAGGAACGCGATGCCGGGCTGGTAGCCGAGGGTGGAGAAGTAGTCGACGCCGGTCAGGCACATGACCTGCCACCACGGACGGGTGTGGTCGTGCACTGATCCCGGGTCCGCCGGTGGGTGCTGCGGCGAGCGACGGATCGGGACTCGGGTGCTCACGCCTCAAGTCAATCCGCGCCCGCCCCCGGCAGCGCATCCCCTAACACGTTCCTAACACCCGTTAGGCCCTGTCAGGCCGCCGTTAGGGACGCGTCAGGACCCGCGCCGCCGGGCCGGACCGGGCGAAGACTCCGAGTCATGACATCGATCCACCTCCTCCACCGCGCTGCCGTGCCGGCCCAGCCGGCCGCGCCGCGGATCACCGAGGAGCCCGCCGTCCGGTTCGGCCTCGGCGGCTTCGCGCTGTTCCTCGCCGCCGGGCTGGTCACCGTCCTCGACCTGCCCTCCGCCCTCGGCACCGCCGTCGTGCTCGGCGTCACCGCCGCCGCGGCCCTTCCGCTGACCCGCGGCCTGGCCTGCGGGCTCGGCATCGCCGGCTGGGCCTTCGCCGAGGGCTTCGCCATCCACGCGTACGGCGAGCTGACGCTCGCGCCGCGCGACCTCGCCCTGCTCGCCGGCTTCGTGGTCGTCGCCCTGGCCGCCGCACTGCTCGGCTCGACCGAGGAGAAGCCGTCATGAGTGCCGAGAACGTCGTCGCGCTGGTCGTCAGCGCCCTCCTCCTCGGCTACCTCGTGCTGGCCCTGATCCTCCCGGAGCGTTTCTAGACATGCCCGACACCCTGGCCGGCCTGCTCCAGGTCGGCGCACTGATCGCTGCCCTCGCCCTCTGCTACCGCCCCCTGGGCAGCTACATCGCCCACGTCTTCACCACCGAGCGTGACCTGCGCGTCGAGCGCGGGATCTACCGCGTCGTCGGGATCGACCCGCGCGGCGACCAGGCCTGGCGCACCTACGCCATGTCGCTGCTCGCCTTCTCCGCCGCCGGCCTGGTCCTGCTCTACGCCCTCCAGCGGCTGCAGGACCACCTGCCGTGGTCGCTCGGCTTCCCGGACGTCGCCCCGGACCTGGCGTTCAACACCGCCGCGTCGTTCGTCACGAACACCAACTGGCAGGCGTACTCCGGCGAGTCGACGATGGGCCACCTGGTCCAGATGGCCGGCCTGGGCGTGCAGAACTTCCTCTCCGCCGCCGTCGGCCTCGCGGTCGCGGTCGCGCTGATCCGCGGCTTCACCCGCTCCCGCACCGGCCGGCTCGGCAACTTCTGGGTCGACCTGACCCGCGGCACGATCCGGGTGCTGCTGCCCCTGGCCGTCGTGGCGGCGGTCGCGCTGATCCTGCTGGGCGTCGTGCAGAACCTGTCGGGCGGCGTCGACGCGACCACGCTGACCGGCGGCCACCAGAGCATCCCCGGCGGGCCGGTCGCTTCCCAGGAGGCGATCAAGGAGCTCGGCACCAACGGCGGCGGCTTCTTCAACGCCAACTCCGCGCACCCGTTCGAGAACCCCAACCCGGTCAGCAACCTGTTCGAGGTCTTCCTGCTGCTCCTCATCCCCGTCTGCCTGACCCGGACCTTCGGCGAGATGGTCGGCGACGTCCGCCAGGGGTACGCCGTCCTCGCCGCGATGGCCGTGATCTGGGTGATCATGCTCGCCGCGGTCTGGGCGATCGAGGCCGCACACCCGACCGCGGCGTACGACGTCGCGGGGTCGGCGATGGAGGGCAAGGAGACACGGATCGGCGTACCGGGCTCGGCCCTGTTCGCGGTGTCCACGACCGGCACCAGCACCGGCGCCGTGAACTCCTTCCACTCCTCCTTCTCCCCGGTCGGCGGCGGCCTGCTGATGCTCAACATGGGCCTCGGCGAGGTGGCGCCCGGCGGCGTCGGGACCGGCCTGTACGGGATGCTCGTGCTGGCGATCCTCACCGTCTTCATCGCCGGCCTGATGGTGGGCCGCACCCCCGAGCTGCTCGGCAAGAAGCTGACCGCCCGCGAGATCAAGCTGGTGGCGCTGAACATCCTCACCATGCCGCTGCTCGTCCTCGGCTTCACCGCGCTGGCGCTCTCGCTGCCCGGCCCGCGGGAGTCGATCCTCAACCACGGGCCGCACGGGCTGAGCGAGGTGCTCTACGCCTACCTGTCCGGCGCCAACAACAACGGCTCCGCGTTCGCCGGCCTGTCCGCGAACACGCCGTTCTACAACATCACCATCGCGCTGGCGATGCTGCTCGGCCGGTTCGTCCCGATCGTGCTGGTCCTCGCGCTGGCCGGCTCGCTGGCCCGGCAGGTCCCGGTCCCGCGGACCGCAGGAACGCTGCCGACCCGCGGCCCGCTGTTCGTCGGGATGCTCGCGGTCGTCACATTCATCGTCGCCGGCCTGACCTTCTTCCCCGCGCTCGCGCTCGGCCCCCTGGCGGAGGGCCTATGACCACCCCACGTCCCTCAGCGAGTTCCTCGTCGAAGCAGACCCCCGACACGGAGACATCCATGCTGCACACCCTCCTGACGTCCCTCCCCGACGCCCTGCGCAAGCTCGACCCGCGGGTCATGGTCCGCACCCCGGTCATGTTCGTCGTCGAGGTCGGCGCGGTCTTCTGCACCGTGCTCGCCCTCCGCGACAGCACCGCCTTCGGCTGGGCGATCACCGTCTGGCTGTGGCTGACGGTCGCCTTCGCCAACCTGGCCGAGGCCGTTGCCGAAGGTCGCGGCCGCGCCCAGGCCGCCACGCTGCGCCGGGCGAAGACCGAGACCCTGGCCCGCCGGCTCGAGGCGGACGGCGACCTGGTGCCGGTGCCCGCGACCGACCTGCGGGTCGGCGACCGGGTGGTCGTCGAGGCCGGCGAGGTGATCCCCGGCGACGGCGACGTGGTCGAGGGCATCGCCAGCGTCGACGAGTCCGCGATCACCGGCGAGTCCGCGCCCGTCATCCGCGAGTCGGGCGGGGACCGCTGCTCGGTGACGGGCGGCACGAAGGTGCTGTCCGACCGGATCGTCGTACGGATCACGACCAACCCCGGCGAGTCCTTCATCGACCGGATGATCGCGCTGGTCGAGGGCGCGAGCCGGCAGAAGACGCCCAACGAGATCGCGCTCAACATCCTGCTGGCCAGCCTGACCATCATCTTCCTGGCGGCGACGGTGACCCTGAAGCCGCTGGCGATCTACTCGGGCGCCGACCAGTCGATCCTGGTGCTCGTCGCGCTGCTGGTCTGCCTGATCCCGACCACGATCGGCGCGCTGCTCAGTGCGATCGGCATCGCCGGCATGGACCGGCTCGTGCAGCACAACGTGCTCGCCATGTCCGGGCGCGCGGTCGAGGCCGCCGGCGACGTCAACACGCTGCTGCTCGACAAGACCGGCACCATCACGCTCGGCAACCGGGAGGCCGCCGAGCTGATCCCCGCCGACGGGGTGGGTGTCGCGGTCCTCGCCGACGCCGCCCAGCTGGCGTCGCTGGCCGACGAGACGCCGGAGGGCCGCTCGGTCGTCGTCCTCGCCAAGCGCGCGCACGGACTGCGCGAGCGCTCCGCCGGCGAGCTGACCGACGCCCACTTCGTGCCTTTCACCGCGCAGACCCGGATGTCCGGCGTCGACCTGCCCGGCCGCGAGATCCGCAAGGGCGCCGCGACCGCGGTCACGGCGTGGGTGCGGGAGAACGGCGGCAGTCCCTCCCCCGAGGTCGGTACGACGGTCGACGCGATCTCGTCCGCCGGCGGCACGCCCCTCGTCGTCGCCGAGCGCACCGCGGGCGCCGTACCGCGGGTCCTCGGCGTCATCCACCTCAAGGACGTGGTGAAGGAGGGGATGCGCGAGCGCTTCGAGGAGATGCGCCGGATGGGCATCCGCACGGTGATGATCACCGGCGACAACCCGCTCACCGCCAAGGCGATCGCCGAGGAGGCGGGGGTCGACGACTTCCTCGCCGAGGCGACGCCCGAGGACAAGATGGCGCTGATCAAGCGCGAGCAGGAGGGCGGCCGGCTGGTCGCGATGACCGGCGACGGCACCAACGACGCGCCCGCGCTGGCCCAGGCCGACGTCGGCGTCGCGATGAACACCGGCACCTCCAGCGCCAAGGAGGCGGGCAACATGGTCGACCTCGACTCCAACCCGACGAAGCTCATCGAGATCGTGGAGATCGGCAAGCAGCTGCTGATCACCCGCGGCGCGCTGACGACGTTCTCGATCGCCAACGACGTGGCGAAGTACTTCGCGATCATCCCGGCGATGTTCGCCGGGGTGTACGGCGGCCTCGACACGCTCAACGTCATGCGGCTCTCGTCGCCGGAGTCCGCGATCCTCTCGGCGGTCGTGTTCAACGCGCTGATCATCGTCGCGCTGATCCCGCTGGCCCTGCGCGGTGTGAAGTACACGCCGTCGAGCGCCTCGGCGATGCTGCGCCGCAACCTGACCGTCTACGGGCTCGGCGGCCTGGTCGCGCCCTTCCTCGGCATCAAGCTCATCGACCTGCTGGTGTCCACCATCCCCGGCATCGGCTGACCGGCCCGGAAAGCAGAGATCCCATGTCCCTCACCTCCACCCTGCGCGGCGGCCTCACGCAGCTCGCCGCAGCAGCCCGCGTCCTCGGCGTGCTGACCGTGCTCCTCGGCCTCGCCTACCCGCTCGCACTGACCGGCTTCGCCCGAGTCGTCGTACCGCACCGCGCCGACGGCGCCCTGGTCGAGCGCGACGGCACCATCGTCGGCTCGACCCTGGTCGGCCAGTCGTACGCCGGGGACGCGGCGTACTTCCAGTCCCGTCCGTCCGCCGCGGGCGACGGCTACGACCCGCTCGCCAGCGGTGCGTCGAACCTCTCCCCGGCGAACCCCGACCTGGTCGCCACCGTGCGGCAGCGGATCGAGGAGGTCGCGGCGTTCGACGGCGTCGACCCGGCCGACGTCGCGCCCGACGCCGTGCTCGCCAGCGGCTCGGGCCTGGACCCGCACATCTCGCCGGAGTACGCCGCCCAGCAGGTCGCCCGGGTCGCCCGCACCCGCGACCTCCCGGCCGCCACCGTCCGGCGTCTCGTCGAGGAGAGCACCACCGGCCGCACCCTCGGCTTCCTCGGCGAACCGCGCGTCAACGTGCTCGAGCTCAACCTCGCCCTCGACGGGCTGGAAGACTGAGGGCATGAAGCGAGGTCGGCTGCGGGTCTACCTCGGCGCCGCCCCCGGCGTCGGGAAGACCTACGCCATGCTCGGCGAGGGCCGGCGCCGGCTGGACCGCGGCACCGACGTGGTGGTCGGGTACGTCGAGACGCACGGCCGCAGCCACACCGCGACGATGCTCGACGGGCTCGAGGTGGTGCCTCGCCGGAGCACCCGCTACCGCGGCACCGACCTGGAGGAGATGGACCTCGACGCCGTCCTGCGGCGCCGACCGAAGGTCGCGCTCGTCGACGAGCTGGCGCACACGAACGTGCCCGGGTCGCGCAACGCCAAGCGGTGGCAGGACGTGCAGGAGCTCCTCGACGCCGGCATCGACGTCATCTCCACCGTCAACGTGCAGCACCTCGAGTCGGTCAACGACGTGGTCGAGAAGATCACCGGGGTCCGGCAGCAGGAGACGGTGCCGGACGCGGTGGTCCGCGCCGCCGACCAGGTCGAGCTGGTGGACATGTCGGCCGAGGCGCTGCGCCGCCGGCTCGCCCACGGCAACGTCTACGCGCCCGACAAGATCGACGCCGCGCTCTCCAACTACTTCCGCGAGGGCAACCTCACCGCGCTGCGCGAGCTGGCGCTTCTCTGGGTCGCCGACAAGGTCGACGACGCCCTGCAGGGCTACCGCCGCCAGCACGACATCACCGGCACCTGGGAGGCCCGGGAGCGGGTCGTGGTCGCGCTGACCGGCGGTCCCGAGGGCGAGCAGCTCGTACGACGGGCCGCGCGGATCGCCGCCCGCTCCGGCACCGGCGACCTGCTGGCGCTCCACGTCAGCCGCTCCGACGGGCTCACCGGTGCCGACCCCACGCACCTCGCCCGCCAGCACCAGCTGGTCGAGTCGCTCGGCGGCACCTACCACCAGCTCCTCGGCGACGACGTCCCCGAGACCCTGCTCGCCTTCGCCCGCGCGGAGAACGCGACCCAGCTGGTGCTCGGCGACAGCCGGCGGTCGCGGTGGGCGGCGTACGTCCTGCCGCCGGGGATCGGCGCCCGCACCATCCGGGCGTCCGGCGACATCGACGTGCACATCGTGTCCCACACCCACGCCGGCCAGGGGCGCCGGCTGCCCGTGGGCCGGGGCGCGCTCAGCCTGCGCCGGCGGATGCGCGGCTACGCGCTGGCCGTGCTGCTGCCGGCGCTGCTGACGCTCGCGCTGCTGCCCGTCGACCACGCGCTCAACCTGGTCAGCGACGTGCTGCTGTTCCTGCTGCTGGTGGTCGCCGTCGCCCTCGTCGGTGGCGTCGGACCGGCGGTGGTGGCCGCGCTGCTGGGGTCCTTCCTGCTCAACTTCTTCTTCACCGAACCCGTGCACACACTGACCATCGCGAGCACCAACAACGCGCTGGCGCTGGGCGTCTACCTGCTCGTGGCGGTGATGGTGAGCTCCGTGGTCGACCTGGCCGCCCGGCGTACCCGACAGGCGGCGCGCGCGGTCGCCGAGTCCCACGTCCTCGCCAGCCTCGCCGCCACCCCGCTCACCGGCAGCCACGACCTCGCCGTGCTCCTGGAACGCTTCCGCGAGAGCCTGTCGCTGGACTCGGTCGCCTTCCTGGAGAAGGACGACCGGACCTGGCGGCTGCTGAGCGCAGCCGGACCGGACCCGGCCACCACGCCCGAGGCGGCGGACACCGTCGTACCGGCGGATCCGGACACCTCCCTCGCCCTGCGCGGGCGCGGGCTCGCACCCGAGGACGCCCGCGTCGCCGCGGCGTTCGCGGCCCGGACCAGCCAGGCGGTGCACCAGATCCGGCTCGCCGAGGAGGCCGCCCGGGCCGGCACCCTCGCCGAGGCCAACAACGTGCGTACGGCGCTGCTGGCCGCCGTCGGCCACGACCTGCGCACCCCGCTCGCGGCCGCGAAGGCCGTCGTGTCGGGCATGCGGGCCGAGGACGTCGCGCTGACGGAGGACGACCGGCGCGAGCTGCTGCGCACCGCCGACGACGCGCTGGACACCCTCGCCGGGCTGGTCGACAGCCTGCTCGACCTCAGCCGGCTGCAGGCAGGTGCGCTGCCGGTGCACCTGTCCCCCACCCTGGTCGAGGACGTCATCGCCGGCGCCCTCGACGACGTCAGCATCGCCGGCCCGGTGCGCCTCGACGTCGCCGAGGACCTGCCGCCCGCGCTGGTCGACGCCGCCCTCCTGGAGCGGGTCGTGGTCAACCTGCTCACCAACGCCCACCGCTACGCACCCGAGGGCGCGCCGCCGCTGCTGACCGGCAGCGCCGTGCTCGACCGGGTCGAGATCCGGGTCGTCGACACCGGTCCGGGCATCCCGGCGGCCGAGTACGAGCGGGTGTTCCTGCCGTTCCAGCGGCTCGGCGACCACGACAACAGCACCGGCGTCGGCCTCGGTCTGGCCCTGTCCCGCGGCCTGGTCGAGGCCATGGGCGGCACACTGGAGCCCGAGGAGACGCCCGGTGGAGGGCTGACCATGGTGATCTCGCTGCCCGTCGCGGCCGGCGAGCCCGCCGGAGGAGACCTCGGTATCAGGGAGCGGGTGGGATGACGCGGATCATGGTCGTCGACGACGAGCCGCAGATCGTGCGGGCGCTGTCGATCAACCTCCGGGCGCGGGGCTACGAGGTCACCACGGCCGGTGACGGCACCGAGGCGGTCGCGGTCGCCGACCTCGCACCGCCCGACCTGGTCATCCTCGACCTCGGCCTGCCCGACCTCGACGGCGTCGACGTGATCACCCGGTTGCGCGCGCGGTCCGCCGTCCCGATCCTCGTCCTCTCGGGCCGCAGCGACAGCGCTGACAAGGTCGAGGCCCTCGACGCCGGTGCCGACGACTACGTCACCAAACCGTTCGGGATGGACGAGCTGCTCGCCCGGCTGCGGGTGATGGAGCGTCGTACCGCGCCGATCGGCGAGGCAGCTCCCGTGGTCGCGTTCGGCGACGTCACCGTCGACCTCGGCGCCACCCGGGTCACCGTCCGCGGCGAGGAGGTCCGGCTGACGCCGACCGAGTGGCACCTCCTCGAGGTGCTGCTGCGCAACCCGGGCCAGCTGCTCAGCCAGCGCCAGCTGCTGACCGAGGTGTGGGGGCCCGGGTACGAGAACGCCCACGGCAACCTGCGCCTGTACGTCGCCCAGCTGCGCCGCAAGCTCGAGGCCGACCCCGCGCGGCCGGTGCACATCAGGAACGAGCCGGGGATGGGCTACCGCTTCGAGCTGTGATGCCTGCTGCGAGGATGCGGCTCGTGGGCAAGGTCTTCGAGTGCGAGATCCAGGCGCGGCTGCGCGACATCAACCTCGGCGGCCACGTCGACAACGTCGAGGCGATCCGGGTGCTCGACGAGGCCCGGCTGATGTTCTTCCGGCACGCGCGGCTGACCGACGGTGACGAGCCCCGCGGCCTGCTCCGCGACCTGCCGAAGGGCGTGACTGAGCTGGTCGGCTCCCAGCACGTCGAGTACCACGCCGAGATGCGCTTCGCCGCCTACCAGCCCTTCCTGGTGCGGATCTGGGTCAGCCACGTCAGCCGCTCCTCGTTCGCGGTCTCGCTGGAGCTGCGGGTCGCGCCCGACCACCCGCCGGCCGTCGTCGCCGAGACCAGCGCGGTGTTCTGGGACACCGCGGCCGGGTCGTCGTGGCCGATCTCCGACGCGGTACGCGCCGCGCTGGCGGCGTACACCGGCGAGCCGGTGGCGCTCAGGCCCCGACCGGGTCACTGACCTCCGGCGCGATCCGCCAGGCAAGGCCGAGCAGGCCGACCAGCGCGGCCAGGGCGAGGATGCCGGCGACCGCAGCGTGGAAGGCAGCGGTGTGCAGACCGTCGTCGAGGTGTCGTACGCCGCCGGCGAGCGAGATCGCGGTGGCGACACCGAATCCGGCCGGCAGGGTCGCGGCGGGCAGCCGCCGGGGACGAGGTGCGCTCCGCGGGAAGCGGCGGACGTGGTGCAGGATCGCCCAGCCCACGACGAGGAGGCCGAGGATCCCGGACACGAACTGCGCCCACTGGTGACCGGGCAGGGCGCCGTGCGTCTCCTGCAACCAGGCGACGTGCCGCACTCCCCAGCGGCCGTCATGGGTGAAGGCGTCCCACAGCGCGTGCGTGGTGGAGCCGACGACGGCCGCGAGCGGGGCGAGCAACCAGGCCCGGCGCCCGATCCGGGCATGGGCGGGGAGCCGGTCGCGGACCGCGGCGGGCGCGGTGTCGACGAGGGCGTCGCGCCCCAGCAGGTCCCAGAAGGCCAGCAGGAACAGGGTCAGCGCGAGGTCGAGGGTGACGATCCCGGCGGGGCTGTGGCTGAAGCCGTAGAGCCCCCAGGTCTGCGCGAGCACCGGCAGGTCCGGCGCCATCGACCCGATCACCAGCGCCGACAACGGCACTCCGAGGCCGCGCAGCGGCAGGACGGCGGCCGGATGGGCGAGGGTGACCGGCACGGTCAGTCCCGGTCCCGGGCCGCCAGCGCGAGGGTCGCGGTGAGCTGCTGCCCGACCTCGATCCCCTCGGCCCGTCGCACAGCGACCTTCAGCGGCACCAGGTAGCGCCCGTCCTTGGGGAACAGCGCGGTGCGGAAGTCGGTGTCGCCGATCCGGACGTCGACCGCGACCTGGCCCCAGTACTCCTGGCCGCGGGCGGCCTCCTTGATGTCGTCGCTGGTCTCGACGGGCACCTCGAGGAAGTGGAACGGCGCCGGGCCGCGCCACTCGAGAACGGCGCCGGAGAAGACGAAACCGGGGTCGGGGGACATGGGCACGCGGCCACGGTAGTCCCCCGACCCCGACGGGTCCGGTCGATCAGTGGGTCGGGTCGGTGATGACCTGGTACGGGCCCGAGGCGACCGCCTCGTCGAACTTGCTGTCGACGTACAGGATCCGGCCGCGCAGCGTCTTCGCGGTGGTCAGCACGCGGTCGGCCGCGCTGGCCTCCTGGCCGAGCGTGAGCAGCCTGCTGCCGTCGGCGGACACTCGGAGGGTGGCCCGGGGACGCGGAGCGCGGCGAGCAGGTCGCCGTCCTTGCTGTAGACCCACAGGTCGGGACGACCGCTGCGGTTCATCGTGATCTCCTGGTCGGGGTGGCTCGTGGTGTTGAGTCCACGCTCCGTCCCGGACCGGGTCCCGCACGTCGGGCAGCCGGCCAGCTCTGGATAGCCGATCGGTTGATGCCCGGTCCGCCGGATCAGTAGCCGCTGTCGAAGCCGCCGTCGTCGTACGGGTCGTACTCGTAGGTGTCGACGTAGTCCGGCGGCCGCTCGTGCCCGATGTCGCACAGGTCGGCGGGCGAGAGGAAGCCGCTGCCGTCGGCCTCCTCGTCGGCGATGCAGTCGTACCAGTCGGAGTAGTCGTTGCCGCCGCCCGTCGGAGCGGAGGACGACGACGCCACGACCGCACCGATGAGCACGATCGCGATCACGAGGACGCCGCCGATCAGGACCTTGGCATCCGAGCTGGCCGGGGCGCCTCGCACCGGTGTGAACTCGTCCGCGGCCAGCAACGGCTGCGGCTGCTCGGTCGGCTGCTCGGACGGCTGCTCGGACGGCTGCTCGTCCGGCGCCTGGTACTGCTCCCACATGCGGGCGATCCTGCCCCGAAGCACCGCACCTACGCACGGCCAGGGGATCAGCGGCGCAGGAGGTCCGCGATCGCGTCGTACCCGCGCTGCTCGGCGTGCTGCAGGGGCGTGACGCCCTCGCGGTCGGCGATGGACGGGTCGGCGCCGGCGTCGAGCAGGATCCGGACGATCTCCTGGTACGGCTCGCTGCCGTTGCCGAGGATGATCGCCTCCAGCATCGAGGTCCAACCGAGGTCGTTGACGTGGTCGATGTCGACGTCGGTCCGCACGACCCGGCGGATGTAGTCGACGTGGCCACGCTCGCCGGCGGGGATCGGCGAGAGGCCGCCGTACCGGTTCTTGATGGTCAGGTCGGGGTTGGCCGGCAGCAGCGCCTCGAGCATCGCGACGCTTCCGGTCACGCCGGTCACCAGCCACGGGGTGTCGTGGCGGTCGTCGAGGGCGTCGGGGTCGGCGCCCATCGCGACGAGGACGTCGGCGACGGCGACGTGGTCGTAGGTCGACGCCAGCAGCAGGGCAGTGCGCTCGTGGTCGTCGCGGGCCTCGAGGTCGGCGCCGGCACGCAGGGCGACGGCGACGGCATCGGCGTCCCCGGTGCGGGCGGCGCGGAGCAGCGCGGCGTCGGCGTCGCGCGGAGCATCAGCGGTGGTCACGTTCGTCAGGATCCTCTCCAGTCCGTCGTACCCGCGTGCGCGGGCCATCTGCAGCGGGGTCAGTCCCGCCGACGGCGAGACCTTGTCGAGTCGGACGCCGCCGGCGGCGAGCACGCGCACGGTGGTGGCGTACGACGCCGTGTCCTCGCCGAGCCAGACCGCCTCGTGGATCGCCTGGTAGCCGATCCGGTTGACGTGGTCGCGGTCGATGCCGGCCCGCAGCAGCTCACCGACGACGAGGCCGTGCCCGCGTTCGGCGGCGCGGATCAGGCCGGTGCCGTTCCAGCTGTCCTTGTCGTCGACCAACGCCTCGTGCCGGAGCGTCAGGCGGAGCAGGTCGAGGTAGCCCTCGCTGGTGGCGATCAGGTACGCCGACTGCTCGGTCTCGTCCTTCGCGTTGACGTCCGCGCCGAGCTCGATCAGCCGGCGGGCGCGGGGGACGTCGTTCGCCCAGGCCGCGTCCCGCAGGCGCCGGTCGAGCCGGGCCTGCGGGACGGGCGCCTGGGTGGGAGCAGGGCTCGTCGTCGGCTCGGCGGTGACGGGCCGCTCCGCCGGGCGACCGGCGTCGGTCGGCCCGGTCGGTCCGGTCGAGCCCCCGCCCCCGCACGCGCCCAGGACGAGCGCGAGCGGGAGGGTGGCGACGACGAGCCGACGGTTCATCGGGTCGGGTCCGCGATGACCTCGTACGGGCCCGTGGCGTTCGCGCCCTCGTCGAACTTGCTGTCGACGTACAGGACCTGGCCGGCGATCTCCTTGGCCGTGGTCAGCACGCGGTTCGGCGAGGAGGCGCGCTGGCGGATCAGCTTGGCCTTGCGGCCGTCGTCGGACAGGCGCAGCGTGGCGATCATCTTGCTGAAGTTGCGCACCACGGTGAGGCGGTTGCCCTGGAGGACCAGGCCGTCGGCGTTGACGAGGTCGGCGCCGCCGGTCTTGACCTCGGTGACCTTGCCGGTCCTGAGCGCGAAGCGCCACAGCTTGCCGTTGTTGCCCTGCGCGACCACCAGCGACTTCTCGTCCGGGCTGACCACGATGCCGCCGAGGTTGAAGCCGGCGGCGACGGCGATCTTGGCGCTGGCGTCGGACCAGAGCTCCGCCTTCCAGCCGTTCTTGCCCTTGGCGACCTTGTAGACCTCGGCGTCCTTGGAGTTGGTGAAGTAGGCCGCACCGTCGGGGCCGATCGCGACGTCGTTGAGGAAGACCGGCTTGCCGGGGACCTGGAGCGCGGCGAGCAGCTTGCCGGTCTTGGAGTAGACCCACAGGTCGGGGCGCGAGGTGTTGTCGGTGCCGGGGTTGCCGATGCCGTTGGCGCCGGCGTCGTTGATGCCGTTCGGGCCTCCGGCGATGTAGACGCGGCCCTTGTCGTCGACCGTCACGCCGCGCGCGGTGAAGCGGCCGTCGGTACCGGCACCGCCGAGCCACTCCTGGGTCTGGGCGACACCGACCTTGCCGCGGTGGATCTCGCCACCGGTGACCTCGCTGACGTAGAAGCGGCCGCGCTTCTCGTCGGCGCCGATGCCCTCGAACAGCGAGGACCCGTCACCGGTCAGGTTGTAGACGGCGGCGCGGCCGTGGTCGCGGTCCTTGTCGGCGAAGGCCGGGGTCGCGGTGCCGAACGCGGCGCCGAGGGTGCTGACCGCGGTGGCGGCGAGCAGCGTGCTGGCGATGGTCTTGCGGTTCATCGTCTCTCCTGGAAGTGGTGGATCAGGTTGATGTCCCCAACCCTCCCCCGTCCACCACCCCCCGGACGTCGGGCAGCCGGCTACCCCTCGATAGCCAAATGGTTGATGCCGCCGACCGCCGTACCTCCCTAGGGTGGGCGCACCATGTCCCTGCCCTCCCTGTCCTCGGTCTCGCTCGGCCTGCGCCGGCCCGGCGAGCACGGCATCCTCGCGCCCGCCAGCCGCCTCGACCGGTGGCTGCTGGTCGTGCTGGTGGTCATGCTCGTCACCTGCGCGGTGCGGTACGTCGACCGGCACGCCTTCGATGCGACCGGCGCCGCCGTGCTGGCCGGTGCGCTCGTGCTCGGCCTGGCCTACGCGACCCGCGGCCTGATGGCCGACCGCAGCTGGTGGCCGACGGCCTGGGTGACCGGCATGGTGGTGCTGTGGGGCGCGCTGACCGCGGTCGCGCCGTCGTTCGCGTGGTGCGCCGTGCCGGTCGCGTTCGCGGTGATGCGGGTGCTCCCATTCCCCTGGGCGGTCGGCACGGTCGTGCTGATGACGGTGCTGCTGACCGCCGCCTGGCAGCGGATCACCGAGGGCTTCGACCCGGTCCAGGTCGCCGGACCGATCGGTGTCGGTCTGGTCACCGTGCTCGCCTACCGCGCGCTCGACAACGAGTGGCGGGCCCGCCAGGACCTGCTCGACCAGCTGGTCGAGGCGCAGGCCGAGCTCGCCGAGGAGCAGCACCGCACCGGCGCCCTCGCCGAGCGGACCCGCCTGTCCCGCGAGATCCACGACTCCGTCGGCCAGGGTCTCTCGAGCATCAACCTGCTCCTGCAGGCCGCCGAGCAGTCCTGGTCCGCTCAGCCGGCCACCGCCCGCGAGCACGTCCGGACCGCCGCCGCCACGGCCCGCGACGGCCTCGACGAGGTACGCCGCGTCGTACGCGACCTGGCGCCCGCCGACCTCGCCGGCGACGTCACCGGCCACGCCCTGCCCGACGCGCTGCGCCTCGCCGCCGACCAGTGGGCCCAGGCCTCCCCCGGCATGCGGGTCGAGGTCCGTGTCGACGGCCAGCCGGTCGTCGTACCCCCCGACGTGGCGGCCGCCCTGGTCCGCACGGCCCGCGGCGCCCTGGCCAACGTGCGCGAGCACGCCGAGGCCCAGCGCGTGGCCCTCACCCTGACCTACCACCTCGACGAGGTGGTCCTCGACGTCCGCGACGACGGTCGCGGCTTCGAACCCGCGCAGGTGCGCGCTGTGGGGACGCGCGGTCGCGGCCTCGCCGGCGTCCGCGACCGCGCGGAGGCCCTCGGCGGCCGCGCCGACATCGAGAGCGCCCCGGGCGAAGGCACGACCGTGTCCGTCCGCTTCCCCGTGACCGAGAAGAAGGAGGAGCGATGATCCGGATCGTGCTGGTCGACGACCACCCGGTCATCCGGGCCGGGCTGCGTGCCCTGGTCGAGGGGCAGGACGACCTGTCCGTGGTCGGCGAGGCCGACGGGCTCGACCGCGCGGTCGCGGTGGTCACCGCCGACCGGCCGGACGTCGTGCTGATGGACCTGAGCCTCGGCGACGGCGAGGCCGGGGGTGCCGAGGTCACCGCCGCGTTGCGGGCGCTCGACTCGCCGCCGGAGGTACTCGTCCTGACGACGTACGACACCGAGTCCGACATCCTGCGCGCGCTCGAGGCCGGCGCCCGCGGCTACCTGCTCAAGGACGCGCCGCCCGACGAGCTGTTCGCCGGCATCCGCGCCACCGCCCGCGGCGAGACCGTCCTCGCACCATCGGTCGCCGCGACGCTCGTGCGTCGTACCACCCCCGGCGCGGTCACCATCACCGAGCGCGAGGTCGAGGTGCTCGAGCTGCTCTCACGCGGCCTCGGCAACAAGGAGATGGCGCGCGAGCTGTTCGTCTCCGAGGCCACGGTGAAGTCGCACCTGTCGCACATCTACACCAAGCTCGGCGTCGACACCCGCGCCGGGGCCGTCGCCGCCGCCATCGAGCGGCGGATCATCCGCGCCTGAGCCCCTTGTAACTAAGTGTTACAGCGCGGTTTTCCACCACTTGCGCCCCACTGGCCCCAAATCAGCGACGTAACACTTAGTTACATGAGTTCGGCCAGCGGCACGGCCGGGTCCCGGACCGCATCGGTGACCGGGCTGCCGACCACGGCCCGCAGCGGCCCGATCGCGTCCCAGTCGTTGAGGTGCATCCCGGCGATCACCCGGTCCTCCCGCAGCCACAGCACGCTCGCCTGCCGACCGGCCAAGTCGCCGCGGACGACGAGGGCGTCGTACCCGGCGCCGTGACCGACGTACTCCATCCCGAGGTCGTACTGGTCGGTGAAGAAGTACGGCAGCCGCGTGTACGGCTCGTCGCTGCCGAGGAGCACCCTCGCGGCATGGCGGCCGTGGTGGATCGCGGTGTCCCAGTGCTCGACGCGGATGTGCGTGCCGAGGGCGGGGTGGTCGTGGTTGGCGACGTCGCCGGCGGCGAAGACTGCCGGGTCGGGGGTGCGGAGCCAGGCGTCGACGAGGATGCCGTTGTCGACGGCCAGACCCGCTCGGGCCGCGAGCTCGTCGGTGGGCGAGACGCCGACGGCGACGAGGAGCAGGTCGGCGACCACCGGGTCGGAGCCCTCGACGTGGACGACGGCCTCGCCGTGCTCGTTCTCGATGCCGGCGACCTGGACCCCGAGCCGCAGGTCGACGCCGTGCCCGCGGTGCAGGTCGGCGAAGACGGTCGCGATCTCGTCGCCGAGCACGCGCTTCAGCGGCAGCGGCGCGGACTCGAGGACGGTCACCGACGCGCCGCGCTGACGGGCGGCCGAGGCGACCTCGAGCCCGATCCAGCCGGCACCGATGATCGCGATCCGCGCGCCCTCGGTGAGCCGCTCGCGCAGGGCGAGGGCGTCGTCGAGGGTGCGCAGGTGGACCACCGGTGCGCCCGATGCGTCGGCCATCGGCAGGTGCCGCGGGGTGGCGCCGGTCGCGAGCAGCAGCCGGTCGTAGGGCAGCTCCCCCGAGTCGAGGTGCACCCGCCGCCGGTCGAGGTCGAGGCCCGTCGCGACGGTCCCCACGCGGACGTCGACCTGGTGCTCGTCGTACCACTCACGCGGGTGGACGTAGGCGTCCTCCGGCTCGGAGGTTCCGAGGAGGAGGCCCTTGGACAGCGGAGGACGCTCGTACGGCGGGTACGGCTCGCCGCCCACGACGACGATGTCGCCGGTGTGGCCCTGCTCGCGCAGCTCGCTGGCGGCGTTGGCGGCTGCCAGCCCGGCGCCGATCACCACGACGTTCATCGCCGCCCCCTCGTCAGGTCGAGGAACTCCGCGCGGCTGCGGGCGTCGTCACGCAGCTGCCCGAACATCGCCGACGTCAGCGTCCGCGAGCCGGTGGCGCGGGCCCCGCGCAGGCTCATACAGGTGTGCTGGGCGTCGATCACGACGCCCACGCCGCGCGGCTCGAGGGCACGCTGCAGGTGGTCGGCGATCCGTTTGGTCAGCCGCTCCTGGGTCTGCGGCCGGCGGGCGTGGTGGTCGACCATGCGGGCGAACTTCGACAGCCCGAGGATGCGGCCGCCGGGCAGGTACCCGACGTGCGCGACGCCGACGAACGGCAGCATGTGGTGCTCGCACAGCGACTGGACCGGGATGTCCTCCACGAGCACCAGCTCGTCGTACTCGTCCTCGTTGGGGAAGGTCGTCATCTCGAACTCCGGCGGTGACGTCAGCTCTGCCAGCGCGTCGACCATCCGGCGCGGGGTGTCGGCGAGGTGCTCGACGGTGAGGTCGAGACCGAGCGCGGCGAGCAGGTCGACCGCAGCGCGGTGGGCGCCCGCGCGGTCGACGGACGGACCATCGGTGACGACCCTCGGCCGCCACTGTTCCTCTAAAATCGTCACGCTTACTATTTAGAACCTGTGGAGGGGCCGCTGTCAACAGTCGGACCCTGCGTCCAGACTCCTTCCATGGCTGACCGACGACACGGCACCCCCGCCCCACCGACCGACTCCGAGGTGGTCGCCGAGCGCTGGGACGGCGAGGACCTGTCCGGCCGGACCTTCGAACGGGTGGCCTTCGTCGACGTCGACCTGACCGACGTCGTTGCCCGGGGCGCGACCTTCGAGGAGTGCACGTTCCGCGACTGCGACCTCAACGGCGGGCAGTTCACCGACACCGGCTTCCTCAACTGCACCTTCACGAAGTCCGCCTTCTTCGGCGCCCGGTTCGAGGGCTGCAAGCTGGTGGGGTCGATGTTCGACCGCTGCCGGTTCGGGCCGGTCGAGATCGTGGGCGGCAACTGGCAGTTCGTCGGCCTGCCCGGTGCCGATCTGCGGCAGGCCACGGTCCGGCGGGCCAGCTTCCGGGAGGCCGACCTCACCGGTGCCCGACTTGCCGGCGCGACGCTCCACCACGTCGACCTCGGCGGCGCCTGGCTCCACCAGGCCGACCTGTCGGGGGCGGACCTGCGCGGTTCCGACCTGACCTCGCTCGACCCGGTCGCGGCCTCGCTCGGCAAGGCGGTCATCGACCTCGACCAGGCCGTGGTGCTGGTGCGCGCGCTCGGCCTGAAGGTCGAGGAGGCGGTGCCGATGGAGTCCTGACAACTCCACATCGGACCGATCCGGCCGGCCCGCGGCCCGCCACGATCAGTCGAGCCCGGCCACCGCCGTCGCGGCCCGGTGCAGCTCCTCGCGTACGACGGCCGCCGGCACGCCGCCCGCCACGAGGTCCGCCGACGACCGGACCAGCCCGGCCACCAGCAGGGCGCGGACCCGCGCCTCCTCCGGCGTACGGGCGCCGCCGGCCCGGAGGACGGGCCCGAGCGTGGCGTACAGCTCACGGTGTCGCTGCCCGAAGTGGGCGACGATCTCGGGCGACAGTTCGGGCGCTGCCGCGCTCGCGTCGACCAGGGCGCCGTGCGCCTCGTCGGTGACGAAGTCGAGCTGCACGTCGAGCCAGGCTCGCAACCCGGCCGGCGTCGGGCCGAGCTCGTCGACGACCTCCTGCGAGCGGGCGAGGAGCGGGTCCATCTCCCGGTCGAACCAGACCTGGAGGATGTGCCCCTTCGTCGGGAAGTAGCGGTAGAGCGAGGTCCGGCCGAGGCCGACCTCGGCGGCGATGTCGCCGAGCGAGACCGCCGCGACCCCGCGCTCCGCGAACAGCCGCTGGGCGGCCTCGACCACGGCCGCCTCCTGCGCGGCGACGTGCTCGGCGATGTTCGCGCCGGTGATCCGCGGCATGGGGGCTCCTCCCGTGGTCAGGGTCGGGTGTCGGGGTCGGGTGTCGGCCCGTGCGTCCGCCCGGGGTCGGTCAGGTCCTGCTGCCCACCTGGACCACGCCCTGGCTCAGGTGCAGGTGCCGGTCCGCCCGGGCGGCCTGGTCCGGGTCGTGGGTGACCACCACGGTAGCGGCGCCGACGCGTCGGGCCTCGTCGAGGAGCAGGTCGAGCACGGCCTGGCCCCGCTCGGGGTCGAGCGAGGCGGTGGGCTCGTCGGCCAGCACGACACTCGGCTCGTTCATCAGCGCGCGGGCGATGCCGACCCGCTGCCGCTCGCCGCCGGACAGCTCGGCGGGCCGGGCGCCCAGGCGGTCGGCGAGGCCGACGCGGGTGAGCAGGTCGACCGCGCGAGCGCGGGCCGCCGCGTCGAGGTTGCCGGCGATGTGGGCGACGACCTCGACCTGCTCGCGCGCGGTGAGCGCGGGCAGCAGGTTGGGCGACTGGAACACGATGCCGACCTCGTCGCGGCGCAGCCGGACCCGGCCGCGGTCCTTGAGCGCGCTCGCGTCGGTGCCGCCGATCAGCACCCGCCCCTCGTCGGGGGCGCGGAGCAGGCCGGCGACCGCGACGAGGGTGGACTTGCCGGAGCCCGAGGCGCCGGTGACGGCGACGGTCTCGCCCGGCTGGACCTCGAGGTCGAGCCGGTCGAGGAGGACGCGGCGCGCGGTGCCGTCCGGGACGGCGACGGTGATGTTCTCCAGGTGGAGGGACATGGGATCTCCTGAGGGGCGGAAGGGCGAGGGGTCAGTCGGCGCTGCGCAGCGCCATGGCGGGGTCGACCGAGACCACCTTGCGGATGCCGGCGAGGCAGCCGAGCAGGCCGGCGACGACCAGCAGCCCGAGAGACGTCAGCGCCGGTGCCGCGGCGAGCCGGAACGGAACGGCGGTGTTGTCGACGAGGGCACCGGCGCCGAACGCGACCAGGCCACCGAGGAAGGTCGCGCCGAGCAGCACGACGACCAGCTGGCCGACCGCGTCCTTCGCGACGTAGGCGCGGGACGCGCCGAGTGCCTTGAGCAGGGCGATCTGGCGAGCGCGCTGCATGGTCCACACCACGAAGAAGGCGCCGACGATGAGCGCGGAGATGACGAGCAGGAACCACTGGATCATCGACATGGTCTGGGTCTCGCCGGCGTACCCGGGCGAGCCGGCGTACGCCTGCTCCTTGGTGACCGTCGACGTGCTGTCGGCGGCGTCGATCCGCTTGGCCGCGGCGGCGACGGTGTCGGGGTCGCCCTTGAGCGCGATGGCCGAGAAGCGGCCGCGGGCGTTGTCGCCGTACAGCAGCGACTGCCACGTCTCGAGGCTGGTGAAGGCGATGTCGACGTGGCCGTACGAGCCGGCGTAGGTGAAGCCGAGGACCGGGAGCTTCTCGTCGACACCGACGATGGTCAGCTCGTCACCGGCCTTGATCCCCTGCTCCTTGAACTCGTGGCTCAGCACCAGCCCGGGGGGCCCGGCGAGCGCCTTCTCGGCGTCGTGGCGCGGCGCGAGGAAGGAGCCCTCCGGTACGCCGAACAGCGCGACGTCCACCGTCTTGCCGCCCTCGGTCCGGGCGTTCACGAAGGACACCCCCAGCGGCGAGGCGTCGACTCCGTCGACATCGGACCACTGCTCGAGGTCCTTGTCGTTCAGCGTGGAGCGGCTGAAGGTCTCCTCGGCCCCGTGCTGGAACGCGAGGTGGGTCATCGGCAGCCGGCGCAGGCCGGAGATGCCGTCGTCGACGAGCCCGTTGGCGAGACCCGACAACATGGTGGTCAGCATCGCCACCAGGGCGATCACCGACCCGACGAGGACGAATCGTCCCCGAGCGACACGCAGCTCCCTCAGCGCGAGGTACATCTCCACCACTCCCTGCTTGCAGACACTGTGTCGACATCATATCGACGCAGTGTCTGCAAACAAGGAATCCAGGAGACCGTGACGGAGGACTCAGCCCTTCTGGATCGCGGCCAGCACCGCGTCGAGCTTGGTCTTGAGCTCGGGCACCTCGTCGAGCAGGACGAGCTTCTCGTTGAGGTCGCCGAGCAGGGCCTGCACCTCGCCGAGCACCACCTTGGTCTCGGCCAGCGTCGTGTCGACGGTGGTCAGCTTGCCGTCGACGTCGGCCAGCGTCGTGCCGACCGTGCCGAGCGTGGTGTCGACGTTGCCGAGCGCGGTCTCGGCGCTCCTGAGCACCTTGTCGGCGCGCTTGAGGACGTCGGCGACGGGGTTCAGACCCATGGGTTCTCCTTCAGCACAGAACAGGTGGGCTCACTCTGGCAGGCGGACCCTCAGGCCAGGCGGCCCAACACGGCCTCGGACTCGACGAGTCCGGCGTCACTCGGCGCCTCACCCTGGCCGAACACCTTGTCGTGCTGCTTGGCGCGCCAGGCGAGGTGCGCCTCGGCGGGTCGGTCGTACCCGTACCGCTCCTGGGCCTGCACCGGGGTCAGCAGCTCCGGGGTCACCGGTGGTACGCCGAGCAGGACCGGCGCGACCACCGGGACCGTGCTGGGGGAGAGCAGGGCGAGGACTCGCAGCTGGAGCCGCTTGCTCACCGAGATCGCCGCAAACGTCGTGCGCAGCACCGGCCGCGCCACGACGTCCATGAACCGCGGCTGGCCCACGTCGCCCATCTCCCGCATCCAGTGCGGCAGGGTCGCGATCACGCCGGCCCGGAAGAACCGCCCGACGACCCACTGGGCCGGTCGCAGCACGAGCGGTACGTCGACCAGCTGGTCGATGTCCATCAGGTGCTTCATCGCGCGCTGCGCGATGGGCGAGCCGGACATGACCGGTCGCATCCGCTCGTAGTACGCGTGCAGCTCGGCCCGCGAGCTCGGCACGTCGTCGGGCGAGCAGGTCTGCAGCTCGGCAGCGCGGGCGCACTCCTCCCAGTACTGCGCCTCCTCGGCCTCGGACAGCCGGCCGGGCCCGTACATCTCGTACGCCTTGAGCACCGAGTGCCACCCCGTGACGAGGATCCACAGCTGTGAGTCGGGGTCGTTCGCGTCGTACTGCCCGCCGCCGTACGGCTCGGTGCCGATCGCCTTGCTGTGCACCTTGACCAGCACGTCCGCGGCACGGGCGGTGGTCCGGCTGTCGCCGAACGCCACCAGCGCGAAGTAGTGGATGGTGCGGTCGTAGCGGGTCCGCGGCCGCTGGTAGATGTCCTGGGTCCGGTCGACCGAGGCCACCAGGTTGGGGTCGAGCTCCTCGACGACGACCGCCCGGCTGAAGCCGATGGTCAGCGAGGTCGGGTAGCCCCAGACCTTCCAGGCCACCGAGTCGGGGCCGAAGAACCCGTAGTCCTCGGCGGGCGTGATCTCGTGGGAGCCGCTGCCCCGGTTCATCCGTAGGATCGCCATGACGACAGAATGCTACGGTTGTGTAGTAAATGGAAGAGGGAGTTTCGACCTAGGGTGGGCGCCATGTCCGAGACCGCCCGCAAGCGCCGCCCGTACGCCCCGCGCGTGCCGATGGCCGAGCGCCGCGAGCAGCTCCTCGACGCCGCCCTGACGATCATCGACCGCGACGGGTACGACGGCGTCTCGATCGACGCCATCGCCCGCGAGGTCGGGGTCACCCGCCCGGTCGTGTACGGCGCCTTCGAGGGGCTCGGCCCGCTGCTCACCGCGCTCCTCGACCGGCAGCAGCAGCGCGCCATCACCCAGCTGTACGGCGCCCTGCCGCTCACCGCGCTCACCGGCACCCCGCTGGGGATCGTCGAGCAGGGGATCCCGTCGCTGCACGCGATGGTCCTGGCCGACCCGGTCACCTGGCGCGCGATCCTGCAGTCGCCGGGCAACGCGCCGGACCCGGTGCGCGAGCGGATCGAGGGCGACCGCAGTCGCGTGCTCGGCACCATCCGGATGATGGTCGCCGCGGTCGTCCCGGGTGCCGACGCCGACGTGCTCGCCCACGCGGTGCTCGCGCTGCTCGAGCACTTCGGCCAGCTGGTCCTCGCCGAGCCCGAGGAGTTCAGCGCCGAGCGGCTCACCGCCTCGGCCCGCGCGATGATCGGGGCATGGCTCCGGTGAGCGCCCCCACGATCCGGCTCGCGACCCCCGCCGACGCCTTCGTCGTCGGCGGGCTGCTGTTCGACTTCAACACCGAGTACGACACCCCCACCCCGAGCGCCGCCGACTTCGGCGACCGCTTCACCGCGCTCCTCGCGCGCCCCGACGTGTTCGTCGTGCTCGCCGAGGACCCCGCGAGCGGCGACGCGACCGGGTTCGGCTTCCTGACGCTGCGTCCCACGCCGTACGGCGACGGCCCGCTCGCCCAGCTCGAGGAGCTGTACGTCGTCCCGCCGCTGCGCGACCACGGCATCGGCACCGCCCTGCTGACCCGCGCGCTCGACGAGGTCGAGCTGCGCGGCGGGATCGAGGTGCACATCAACGTCGACGAGGTCGACACCGACACCCGGCGGTTCTACGAGCAGCACGGGTTCACGAACATCCAGCCCGGTGAGGACTACCGGATGCTCTGCTACCTCCGCGAGCTGACGTGACGCTGGTCCGGGAGGCCCGTCCCGGCGAGGCCGCGCTGCTGTCGGACCTCGCGCTGCGGTCGAAGGGCCACTGGGGCTACGACGCCGCCTTCCTCGAGGCCTGCCGCGCCGAGCTCACCCTCCGCGACGACGAGCTCGCCTCGCGGAGGGCCATCGTCGCCGAACACGACGGACGGATCGCGGGATTCGGGACCCTCGAGGGCGAGCCGCCCCGGGGCGAGCTCGGGATGCTCTTCGTCGACCCCGTGGCGATCGGGCGGGGCGTCGGCCGGGCCCTGCTCGCCCACCTGCTCGACCGGGCGCGGGCCGACGGCTTCACGGTGCTCACCGTCGACGCCGACCCGAACGCCGAGGCCTTCTACCTCGCGCACGGCGCGGTCCGGGTCGCTGCCGTCCCGTCGGCGTCGATCCCCGGCCGCGTGCTCCCCCAGCTCGAGCTCGGGGTGTCAGGCCCGGGGGTCTCGTGACGGTCGCTGCGCGACCTCCTCGACCTCCGGGGACCGCTGCGCGCTGAACTCCCCCGGCGTGACGCCGGTGACCGAGCGGAAGTCGCGGGTCAGGTGCGCCTGGTCGGCGTACCCCAGCTCGGCGGCGACCCGCGCCAGGTCGACCCGCTCGCCGGCGCGCAGCAGGTCGGCGGCGTCGTGCAGCCGGCGGCGCTGCACCAGCCACTTCGGCGACAGCCCGATCCGACGGCGCGTCAGCCGCTGCAGCGCGCGCTCGCCGATGTCGAACTTCTCGCACACCTGCGAGACCCGCTGCACCTCGCGCTCGCCCTCGACGTACTCCACGACCGCGTTGACCAGTCGCCCCTCGTCGTCGACCGGCACGAGCACGCCGAGCGCCTCGGCCACCAGTGCACACGCCTCCTGTTGCCGCGCGACCTCGGCGGGGTCGTCCCCGAGTGCGTCCGCCACCGCTGCGGCCAGCCCGACGGCGTCCAGGCCCGCCACGTCGGACAGCGGACGACGCAGGTTGGTCAGCTCCGCCACCGGACCCCCGACCAGCGCGAGCCCCGCGGCGGGCTGCATCATCACGCCGACCGCCCACCCGGTGCCGCTCAGCTCCTCGGTGCTGAGCCCGGCGTGCGGGCCGACCAGCTGCCCGCCGTCGGGGCCGACGACGACCTGGCACACCGGGTACTGCAGCACCCGCTGCACCGAGCTCTGCCCGGGCGGCAGGGACCAGACCGGCACCCAGAACCGGCGCACGGCGTCGGCCAGCGACGGCGGTGGGGCGTAGCGCCGCAGCGAGGGGCTGTAGCCGCGGACGTCGCGCAGCTGGGCGGGCTCGACCACGTCGAGCGGTCCGTCGGGCGTCCAGCGCATGTGTCGGATTCTTTCAAGACACTGTCGGTGGCCACGGGCATGGTGGGGACATGACTTCTCCCGTGACCGAGCTCATCGCGTTCACCATCGACTCGGCCGACGCCGCCGCGCTGGCCCGCTTCTACGCCGAGCTGACCGGCGGGGAGGTGACCGGCGACTACCCGGAGTACGGGTACGCGTCGGCCTCCGTCCTCGGCGCGACCCTCAACTTCCAGACCGTGCAGGACTTCTCGCGCCCGCAGTGGCCGGGCCAGGCGCACCCGCAGCAGTTCCACCTGGACTTCCGGGTCCCCGACCTCGAGGCCGCCACCGAGCACGCCCGCTCGCTCGGCGCGAGCGTGGCCGACACCCAGCCGGCCGCGGAGGTGGGCGGCTCGTGGCGGGTCATGCTCGACCCCGACGGGCACCCGTTCTGCCTCTGCCCGCCCCAGGAGGGCTGACTTCACCCGAACCGGTGACAGCCCGGCGCACCCCGGCACATGATGGGGCCATGCGCCGGGTCCACCACCCTCTCCCGAGCGCGGGTGCCGCCTACCTCGACGCCCGCGGCGACGGCCGCGCGATGCGGGTCAGCTGGCACGCGGAGGCCGAGGTCGTCGTCCTGTCACTGTGGCGCGACAACGTGTGCACCGGCAGCTTCCAGCTCGCGCTCGAGGACGTCCCGGGCCTGGTCGACCTGCTCGCGGCCCGGTACGGCGACGCACCTGACGAATGGGCTGTGTATCAACCGGATACGGAGCCCATCCGTCAGGTGCGTGCGTAGGGTTTCGAGGCTCGGCCGCGGGCGGCCTCGCACCTCAACCAGCGAAGCGATCAGCCGACCGTGCGGATCAGCTTCTTGTTGACGAACTCCTCCATGCCGTAGCGGCTCAGCTCGCGGCCGAAGCCGGAGCGCTTGATGCCGCCGAAGGGCAGCTCGGCCGCGTCGAGGCCGACGCCGTTGACGAAGACCATGCCGGCGTCGATCTGGTCGGCCACCCGCTGGGCCTGGGCGGCGTCGGTGGAGAAGACGTACGAGCCGAGGCCGTACGGCGTGTCGTTGGCGATCTCCACCGCCTCGGCCTCGTCGGCCGCGCGGAACACCATCGCCACGGGGCCGAACAGCTCCTGGCGGTACGCCGGGTTGTCGGTCGTGATGCCGGAGAGCACGCCGCTCGGGTAGAACGCGCCGTTGCGCTCGCCCGCGGTGGCCAGCTGCGCGCCGCCGGCGACGGCCTGGTCGACCTGCTTCGCGAGGTTCTCGGCGGCGGTGACCGAGGAGAGCGGCGAGCCGCCGGATGCCTCGAGCAGCTTCTCGGTGAAGCGGGAGACGAAGTCGTCGTACAGGCCGTCGACGACGATGAACCGCTTGCCGCCGTTGCAGACCTGCCCGGCGTTGTCCATGCGCGCGAAGACCGCGGCCTCGACGGTGGCGTCGAGGTCGTCGGAGGACAGCACGATGAACGGGTCCGAGCCACCGAGCTCCAGGACGACCTTCTTCAGGTTGCGGCCCGCGATCTCGGCGACGGCGGCACCGGCGCGCTCCGAGCCGGTCAGCGAGACACCCTGGACGCGCGGGTCGGCGATGACGTCGGCGATCTGCTCGTTGGTGGCGTAGATGTTGACGTAGGCGCCCTCGGGGAAGCCGGCGTCCTTGAAGATCTGCTCCTGCAGCGCGGCCGAGCGCGGGCACTGCGGCGCGTGCTTGAGCAGGATCGTGTTGCCGATGATCAGGTTCGGACCGGCGAAGCGGGCGATCTGGTAGACGGGGAAGTTCCACGGCATGATCCCGAGCAGGACGCCGACCGGCATCTTGCGGACGACCGCGGTGCCCTCGCCCTCGCCGAGCTCGATCGGCTCGTCGGCCAGGAAGCGCTCGGCGTTGTCGGCGTAGAACTCGTAGATCGAGGCGGAGAAGTCGACCTCGCCCTCGGCGTCGGCCAGCGGCTTGCCCATCTCCTCGACCATCGCGGCGGACAGCTCGGCGCTGCGCTCGCGGTGGAGCTCGGCGACCCGGCGGATCAGCGCCGCGCGGTCGGCGACGGTGGAGGTCCGGCCCCAGGAGCCGTACGCCGCGGAGGCCGCGTCGATCGCGGCGGCGATGTCGGTGGCGGTGGCGGTCGGGAAGGTCTCGACCAGCTCCCCGGTCGCGGGGTTGCGGACGGCGTACTCGGTCATGGGGTGGGGCTCCTTCTGATGGTGCACGTGGACGATGGGTGGAACGGGGTGGGGTGGATCAACGGACGCCCTCGACGTCGGAGGACAGCCGCTGCGCCAGCCAGACGGGGATGATCGAGAAGACGATCAGCACGACCGCGACGACGTTGACCACCGGGGCCTGGTTGGGGCGGAACATGTTGTTGAGGATCCAGATGGGCAGCGTGGTCGCCCCCTGTCCGGCCGTGAACGTCGTCACGATGATCTCGTCGAAGCTCAGCGCAAAGGCAAGCATGCCACCGGCGAGAAGTGCGGAGCGCAGCTGCGGCAGGGTGACCAGCCGGAAGGTCGTCAGCACGCCCGCGCCGAGGTCGGCGGAGGCCTCCTCGAGACTGGTGCCCATCCGCCGCAGCCGGGCCTGCACGTTGTTGAAGACGGTCACGATGCAGAAGGTCGCGTGCGCCACGACGATGGTCCACAGCGAGAGGTCCACGCCGAGGATCCCCTTGAACCCGTTGTTCAGCGCGATGCCGGTGACCACACCGGGCAGCGCGATCGGCAGGATCACCAGCAGGTTGACGGCGTTCTTGCCGAAGAACGAGTAGCGCTGCAGAGCGAGGGCGAGCAGCGTGCCGAGGAGCAGGGCCATGGCGGTGGCGATCACCGCGACCTGGAGGCTGGTCACCAGCGCCTCCCGGGCGCCGGCGCTGTGCGCGGCCCGGCGCCACCACTCGAAGGTGACGCCGTCGGGCGGCCAGGTCATCGACTGGCTCGGGTTGACCGAGTTCGCGACGACGACCAGCAGCGGCACGTAGATCAGCGCGAGCACGCCGAAGGTCAGGCCGGCCAGGACGCGTCGGGCGAGCGGGCTGAGGGTCATCGCAGGATCTCCATCAGAGGTTGTCCAGGGCGCCGGTACGACGGATCGCGGTCAGCAGCACCAGCATCACCACGATCGGGATCATCGCGATCGCCGCCGCCAGCGGCAGGTTGTTGGCCGCGCCGGCGTTGATGTAGACGAGGTTGCCGAGCATCTGGTTGGCGCCGCCGACGATGTTGACGGTGATGTAGTCGCCCATCGTCAGCGAGAAGCTGAAGATCGCGCCGGCCACGATGCCGGGGACGAGCAGCGGGAAGACGATCGAGCGCAGCACCAGCCCGCTCGGGGCGCCCAGGTCGCCGGCCGCCTCGAGCAGCGAGTCCGGGACCCGCTCGAGCGAGGCGAAGATCGGCAGGATGACGTAGGGCAGCCAGATGTAGGCCTGGGTGATGACCACCGCGGCCAGGCCGTAGCCGGGCGAGCCGAGACCGGTCCAGTCGGCGAGCCCGCCCTCGGAGAGCACCACCCGCCAGGAGAAGACCTTGACCAGGTAGCTGGCCCACAGCGGGGTCAGCACCGCGACCACCAGCATCCGGCGCACGCGCGGCGAGGCGATCTTGGCCATGTAGAAGGCGATCGGCAGCGCGATCGCCACGTCGATCACGGTCACCGCCAGGGCCACGCCGACGGTGCGGATCGTGACCGTGCGGTACACCTCGTTGTCGAGGAGCGTGCGGAAGTTGTCGAGCGTCCACGTCCGGTCGATCTCGCTGGTGAGGCTGTCCACCGACCACAGCGAGGTGATCAGCAGCGCCGCCAGCGCGACGACGTACACCAGGAGCATCCAGGCGAGCGGCGCGGAGAGCAGGAGCGAGAGCCGGAGCCACACCATGCGGTGGAGCAGCCGGGACCCCGGCCGGGCCACCGGCCCCCGCAGTGCGGGGTCGGTGGCCGGGCCGGGCCGGGTGTCGGACGTGGCGGACATGATCAGCCCTTGATCTCCGTCCAGGCCTCGGTCCACTGCGAGTAGTCGGTGCACTCGACGTCGGTGCGGCCATCGAGGCACTTCTTGACCGGCGTACGCCAGAACCACAGCTGCTTGGCGTAGTCCTGGTCACCGGCGTGGAAGGTCGCGCAGTGGTCGGGGTCGGTCGTCTTCTCGCAGGCCTGCGGGCTGTTCGGCGCCTCGCCGAAGTACTCGGTCGCCTGCGCGTTCGCCTCGGGCGAGAGGATGTAGTCCATCCACTTGTAGGCGCAGTTGGGGTTCTTCGCCTGCGACGACAACATCCAGGTGTCGTTCCACGCCGTGGCGCCCTCGGTGGGCAGCGTGACCTCGACGTCCTTGTTCTTGATGTTGTTCTTGATGACCTGCCAGGTCGTGCCGACGACCGAGTCGCCGGTCTCGAAGGCCTGGATCTCCTTGAGGTAGTCCGACCAGTACTCGCCGACGTACTGGCGCTGCTCCTTGAGCAGGGCCACGGCGGCGTCGAGCTGCTTCTGGTCGAGCGCGTAGGGGTTCTCGATCTTCAGCTCGGGCTTGGTCTTCATCAGGTACAGCGCGGCGTCGGCGATGTAGATCGGCGAGTCGTACGCCGTCACCTTGCCCTTGTTCTTCTCGAGCTGCGCCTTGTCGAACACCGCGCCCCACGAGGTGGGCGCCGGGTCGACGTCGTTCTTGTTGAACATGAGCAGGTTGGCGCCGTAGCCGTGCGGGACGCCGTAGTTCTTGCCGTCGACGGTGTTCCACTCGGTGTTCTTGAGGAAGTCGTAGACGTTCTTGTAGTTCGGGACCAGGTCGGTGTTGATCGCCTGGGCCTCCTTCGACGCGACCAGGCGCAGCGACAGGTCGCCGGAAGCGGCGATGACGTCGTACTCACCGGACTTGGCGAGGTTGAAGGCCTCGTCGGAGGTGCCGTAGCTCTTGCTGGTGACCTCGCAGCCGGTCTCCTTCTCGAACGCGGAGACCCAGTCGACGTTGGGGTCGTTGCTGCCGTCCTCGACGTAGCCGGGCCACGCCAGGATGGAGACCTTGCCCTCGGTCTTGCCGAGCTTCTCGACGGCCTCGGTCTTCTTGTCGCTGTCACCGCTGCCGCAGGCGCTCAGCACGGAGACCGAGAGCAGGGTCAGGCAGGCCGCGGCCACACGGCCTCTCCGGAAGGTGTTCTTCATCGGGTTCTCCGTTTTCTCGTTGGTTGTGCGGGGAGCATTCATGAGCTGAGGGGTACGACGTCCGCGCGGGCGAACCGGACGGTGACGTCCTCGCCGCGGTGCTCGCGGGCGTCGAGCGAGCCGGTCGACTGCTCGAGCGCGACCAGGTCCAGGCCGTCGGGGGTGCGCAGGTGCACCCGGTTGCCGGTGCCGAGGTAGATGGTCTCGACGACGACCGCGTCGAGCCGGACCTCACCGTCGCGGGCGGCCTCGGTGTCGGTGCCCGACGAGAGCCGCAACCGCTCGGGGCGCACGGCGTGCTCGCCGGCGACGCCCAGCACGCGCTGGGAGGTCTCGGCGTCGAAGAGGTTGGTAGTGCCGACGAAGCCGGCGACGTACGCCGACGCCGGGTTCTCGTAGATCTCGCGCGGGGTGCCGAGCTGCTGGATGCGACCGGCGTCGAAGACCGCGATCCGGTCGCTGAGCGTCAGCGCCTCCTCCTGGTCGTGGGTGACGAACACGAAGGTGATGCCGAGCTCGCGCTGGAGCTGCTTGAGCTCGACCTGCATCTGCTCGCGCAGCTTGAGGTCGAGGGCGCCGAGCGGCTCGTCGAGGAGCAGCACCCGCGGCTGGAGCACGATCGCCCGGGCCAGCGCGACCCGCTGCCGCTGGCCGCCGGACAGCTGGGCCGGGCGGCGTGCACCGAGGTGGCCGAGGCGGACGGTGTCGAGCGCGTGCTGGGCCCGCTCGCGGCGCTCCTTCTTGCCCATCTTGCGCACCCGCAGGCCGTAGGCGACGTTGTCGAGCACGGTCATGTGCGGGAAGAGCGCGTAGTCCTGGAAGACGGTGTGCACGTCGCGCTCGAAGGGCGCGGAGCGGGTGACGTCGACGCCGCCGAGCTCGACCGAGCCGGCGGTGGCCTGCTCGAAGCCGGCGATCAGGCGCAGGACGGTGGTCTTGCCGGAACCGGACGGGCCCAGCATCGAGAAGAACTCGCCGTCTGCGATGTCGAGGTCGACGTGGTCCACGGCGACCACGTCGCCGTAGGTCTTGCGCAGTCCGCGGATCGAGATGGCGGGGGTGCGGTCGACGGCAGCGGCCTCAGCGGGAGCACTGGTCGAGAGAGACATCGGATGTGCCTTTCGTCACGTACGGATTGGCGATAAGATATGACTTCAGAGTTCAAAGCACAAGGGCCTCCGGCAAGATGGCGGGGACAGCCGGGGACGAGGGACTGGAGGCGAGACGGTGGCCGTGCCGTTCTACGGGCGAGCATCTGCGGCGGTGTTCTCGCCGCTGGAGTCGCTGAGCCGATCGGAGCTCGTCGTACGACGGCTCACGGACGCGATCGCGCTCGGCCTGCTCCCCGATGCCGAGCAGCTGCCCGGCGAGCTCGACCTCGCCGGGATCTTCGGCGTCTCCACCGTGACCGTGCGCGAGGCGCTGTCCGTGCTGCGCTCCGAAGGGCTCATCGAGACCCGCCGCGGGCGCGGCGGCGGCAGCTTCGTGCGGACGCCGGAGGACGGGATCAGCCACCTCGCCCGGCGTCGCCTCGACGGGTTCAGCCTGGGCGAGCTGCGCGACCTCGGCGACGTGTACGCCGCCATCTGCGGCGCCAGCGCGGCCCTCGCCGCCCGCCGCTCCAGCCCCGACGACGTCGACCGGCTGCAGCGCGTGGCCGACGCGCTCGAGCACGCCGAGAAGCCCGACGCCCGGCGCCGGGCCGACGCGCAGTTCCACATCGAGGTGGCCGCGGCCGCCCAGTCCCCCCGGCTCTACCACGAGGAAGTCAGCCTCCAGGCCGAGTTCGGGACCCTGCTGTGGCTCGCCTTCGGCGACGACGACAGCCACGCCCAGATGGTCCGCAGCTGCCGGGCCGTCGTCGCCGCGATCGCCGACCGCGATCCCCACGCCGCCCGTGAGGCGGCCGAGCAGCGGGTGGCCGACTCCACCGCCCGTCTCATCGACTACCAGCTGAGCGAGGTGCACGCATGAGCACGCCCAGGACCCGCCTCTCCCCCGCCGACACCGCGCCGGTGATCGCGGCGGTCGCCGAGATCGCCGACCACGCGTTCGGGCTGGCCGCATCCATCGCGACGAGCGTCGAGCAGGCGCTCGCCGGCCGGGCCGCGCCGCGTCGTGCCGACCTCGCGGCGGTGGAGCCCCTCGTCGTCCCGGTCCTCTCCGACGGCAGGCAGCCCGTCCAGGGCGCCGGCTTCGTCGCCGCGCCCGGTGTCCTCCAGGACGCCGAGTGGTGGCTGGAGTGGTTCGCGCGCGGCACGGATGGCAGGCCGCAGCGGCTGATCACCCACTCCGAGCCGCAGGCGATCGGCTTCTACGACTACCAGCACCTGCCGTGGTACGTCGTCCCGCGCGAGAGCGGCCGGCGGCACGTGACCGGGCCGTACGTCGACTACCTGTGCACCGAGGAGTACACCCTCACCTTCACCGTCCCGGTCCTCGTCGACGGCCGGTTCTGCGGGGTCGGCGGCGCTGACGTCGCGGTCAAGAACGCCGAGCAGGCGCTGCTCCCGGCGCTGCGCGCCAGCGAGCACCGGATCGCCGTGGTCAACGGGTTCAGCCGGATCCTGTCGAGCAACAGCGGGCGCCACCTGTGCGGCGACCTGCTCGACGGGGTCTCCTTCGACGAGCTCCCCGACGACCAGCGGGTCGGCGACCTGCCGCTCGCGGTGGTCGCCCTCGACTGATGCCTCCCGGTGGTTGAGGTGCGACGAGCCTCACACCTCAACCAGCGGACCGCCGCCGGTAGGTCAGGTGGGTGACGTACGGCGTGTGCCGGCTCGCGACCGGCTCCAGCCCGAGCGGACCGGTCCCGTCGAACAGCCGGGGTCCGGTGGCCAACCCGTCGGCCAGCCCGGCGACGTACGGCACCAGGTGGAGGCGCAGCTCGTCGAGGTGACCCGCGGCCAGGCAGGCGTTGATCGTCGATGCTCCGCCGGCGACGGCGACATTGCGCTCGCCGGCCTCGGCGCGGGCCCGGGCGAGCGCGGCGTCGAGGCCGTCGGTGACGAAGTGGAAGGTCGTCCCGCCCTCCATCTCCAGCGACGGGCGCTCGTGGTGGGTCAGCACGAACACCGGTGCGTGGTACGGCGGGTCCTCGCCCCACCAGCCGCGCCAGTCGAGGTCCCAGTCACCACGCCCGGGGCCGAACATGTTGCGGCCCATCACGAACGCGCCGGCGTCGACGATCGCCGCGACCTCGGCGGCGTTGTCGTCGCCGTGCTCGAACATCCAGCGGTGCAGCTGGTTCTCGTCGAGCGACCCGAACGGGTGCTCGCGCGTCTGGTCGGTCGCGGCGCCGAAGCCGTCGAGGGTGGTGCTGATGTCCGCGGTCACGATTCCCATGCCGGTGCTGACCGAAATCGGGGCGCCGACTCATCGGCGTACGTGGGACAATTCGGTCCGTGCTGGGCATCACCGACCTGTCGACGTACCTCGTCGGCCTGATCCTGATCATCCTGCTGCCCGGCCCGAACTCGCTCTACGTGCTGTCGGTGGCCGCACGCCGTGGCGTCCGGCCGGCGTACGCCGCCGCGGCCGGCGTGTGGACCGGCGACGCGGTGCTCATGACGCTGTCGGCGGCCGGGGTGGCCTCGCTGCTGCAGGCGAACCACGTCGCGTTCTCGATCGTGAAATGGGTCGGCGCGGGCTACCTCGGGTACCTCGCGTTCACCATGCTGCGCGGCGCGGTCATCATGTGGCGGGCCCGGCGGCGGGCGGTGAAGGCGGTCGAGGAGGGGGCTCCGGCGCCAGTGGCCGGGGAGCGCCCGTACCGCCGCGCGCTGGTCATCAGCCTGCTCAACCCGAAGGCGATCTTGTTCTTCGTCGCCTTCTTCGTGCAGTTCGTCGACCCGGCGTACGCCCACCCGGCGCTGTCGTTCCTCGTCCTCGGCACGCTCGCCCAGGTCGCCAGCGTCGCCTACCTCAGCGCGCTGATCTTCGGCGGCACCCGCCTGGCCGCGGCCTTCCGGCGGCGCAAGGGACTCTCGGCGGCGGGCACGTCGGCCGTCGGCGCGATCTTCCTCGGGTTCGCGGTCAAGCTCTCCCTCGCGCACGCCTGACCCCGAGTTCGTCGAGTAGCCGCGAGCGCCAGCGAGCGGCGTATCAAGACGACTCACCGCGTCTCGATACGCCGCCTCCGCTCGTTCCTCGCTCCGGCAGCTACTCGACGAGCTCAGGGATCGGTCACCAGGTGACGGCGTCGCAGGCCGCCGAGCGGTGGCCCTCGATCTGCAGCGTGGCGTGCTCGATCTGGAACTGCTCACGCAGCAACAGCTGCCCCTGCCGGAGCACGCCGGAGCCGTCGGCGCCCTCGACCAGGACGAGGTGCGCCGTGGCGACGTGCATGCCGGAGGTGAGGGTCCAGGCGTGCAGGTCGTGGACGTCGCAGACGCCGTCGATACCGCCGAGCGCGCCGGCGACGGTGTCGATGTCGACGCCGGCGGGGACGTGCTGGCCGAGGACGGCGAGCACCTCGCGACCGAGCATCACCGCGCGGACCGCGACGAAGGCGCCGATGAGGAAGGCGACGACGGTGTCCCAGACCGTGTTGTCGGTGGCGAGGATCAGGCCGCCGGCGACCATGACGCCGACGCTGCCGGCGGTGTCGGCGACGACCTCGACGTAGGCGCCCTTCACGTTGAGCGACTCCTGCGAGCCCCCGCGCAGCAGCGCCATCGCGATCAGGTTGACGACCAGGCCGAGGAAGCCGACGACCAGCATCGGTCCGGTCGCGACGTCGGGATCCGCGCCGATGCGTCCGATCGCCTCGACCACGACGTAGACCGCGACCCCGAGCATCATCAGCACCGCGAGGCCCGAGGCGAAGACCTCGGCCCGGTACGACCCATAGGTACGACGCCCGGTGCTGTCCGCGCGGGTCGCGATCTTGGTCGCGACCAGCGCCGCCCCGAGCGTGACGACGTCGGCAGCCATGTGGCCCGCGTCGGAGATCAGCGCGAGCGAGCCGCTGACCAGGCCGACGACCAGCTCGACGACGAAGAACGCCGCGATCAGGCCGAACGAGACGCCCAGCCGCCAGCGGTGGCGGCCGCCGGCGTGCCCGCTGTCGCCGCCGTGACCGTGCCCGTGCCCGACGCCCATGGTCAGTCCCTCCCGCAGGGGCCGCCGGTGACCGCGACCAACCGCTCGGCTGCGCGGACCACCTCGCGGGTCAGCTCGGGCTGGGCGAGCGAGATCAACGAGGCCCGACCGCTCGGACGCGAGACGACCAGGCCGCAGTCGCGCAGGCAGGCGAGGTGCTTGGAGACCGTCGACTGGGCCAGCCCGAGGTGGGCGGTGAGGTCGACGACCCGGTGCTCGCCGAGGGTGAGGTGCTCGAGGATCGCCAGCCGGTTGGGGTCGCTGAGCGCGTGGAGCAGGCCCGCCACGTCGGCCAGGGCGTCGACCTCGGTGGGCGCCTCGGGCAGCGTGCCGTCCAGCTGATTCATCGCCATGTGGCGATGTAATCACCGAATGGCGAACGTGGTCAAGCGGAGAGGGTCGGGGCGCCGTCGGACGGGTGCAGACGTCGCTGCGTGCGGCATCGTCGCGTTTGCCCGGCCGGGGCGCCCTCCGCCCCGTATCGTGGGAGCCAGGGCGGCGTGTGGGACGTCCGCCATGAGTGGGGGACATCGTGGGGACCATGGCCGACGCCAGCCTGTACGACGCCGAGACCGGACTGCCGACCCGCAGCCTGGTCGTGGATCGCCTGGGCATGGCGCTGCGGAGTGCCGAGCGCACCCGACACGACGTTGCCGTGGTCCTCGTCGCGCTCACCTCGATCGAGGGCACCGACGGACCCGTCGCCGACTCCGATGCCCGCGCGGTGATCAAGGAGGTCGCCGAACGGCTCAGTGCGGCCGTCCGCGGGATCGACTCGGTCGGCCGCTACGGCCCGGAGATCTTTGCGCTCGTGTTCCCGGGCGACGTCGGCCAGGACGGACTCGAGGCCCTCGCCCACCGCATCGTCGTCGAGCTGAGCCCGCCCGTCATCCTCGGCGTGCGGCCGTACTTCGTCACGGCCAGTCTCGGCGGCACCACGGCTCGGCCGGGCACCGACGATCCCCGTTCCGTGCTGCGCCGGGCGGACCAGGCGCTCGCTGCCGCACGACGCCCGGGTGGGCAGCTCTTCGAGCTTCGCACGGCCGACGACCCTCACGACTAGAGGGCTAGGCTCCGTCGTCGTGATGATGCGACCGGCCGAGCTCGAGGGCGTGCGCGCCGGGACCGTCGACCTGGCGTTCCGGCGCTGGGACCGGCCGCGGGTCAAGGTCGGCACCCAGCTGCGGACCGCGGTCGGGGTGGTCGAGGTGACCAGCGTCGAGGAAGTCGCGCTCTCACGGCTGCGGGCCGACGACGCCCGCCGCGCGGGAGCCGCGTCGCTGGCCGCGCTCAAGGACGCCCTCGCCGCGCGAGCGGACCGGCCCGTGTTCCGCGTCGGCCTGCGGTACGGCGGCACCGACCCCCGCGAGACCCTGCGCGCCACCGTCCCGGAGGCGGGCGAGATCGCCCCCATCCTCGCGGGCCTCGACCGGCTGGATGCGGCCTCGGCGATCGGGCCGTGGACCCGCACCACGCTGCGGATCATCGACCGCAACCCGGAGGTCCGGGCACCCGACCTCGCTGCCGAGCTGGGCCGCGAGACCCCCGACTTTAAGAAGGACGTCCGCAAGCTCAAGGAGCGCGGGCTGACCGAGTCGCTGGCGATCGGGTACCGGCTCTCACCCCGTGGCGAGGCGGTCCTGGACCACGAGGACGGGCCTCGCGAGCGCGCGCCTCGTCGTACCGGCACCCCGCTGCCCCGCACCATCGGCGCCCCGGCGACCCGCGCGCTGCGGGCGGTCGACGTGCACACCCTCGAGGCGGTCAGCGGCTGGACCCGGGCCGACCTCGCGGCACTGCACGGGGTCGGGCCGATCGCGCTCGACCGGCTCGAGGCGGCGATGGGCGAGCTCGGCCTCGGCTATGCGACCTGAGCCCGACCTCCTGCGCCGCCTGCTCGTCACGATCGCGGCGCTGGCGGGGCTGTTCGCCATGCACGGCCTCGCCGACCACGGCGCGGCCTCCGCGCCGCTGCCGGCCGCAGCCGTCGCCCACCACGACACAGCACCGCCCGACCACGGCGGCTCGACCGGTCACGACATGGCCGGGCTGTGCCTGGCGCTGCTGGTCATGGCGGCGGGGCTGGTCGTCGACCTGCTCGCCGTACGACGTCCGCTCGTCGCCGCGCGAGACAGGCCCGCCCGCTGGCGGGTCCTGGTCGCCCGGGCGGCGCGGTTCCGCGACCCACCCGATCTCCACCGGCTGTCGGTGCAGCGCTGCTGAGGAGCCCCCGCTCCCACCACGCAACGCACACCGAACAGACCAGGAGAACGAGATGCACCGCACCACCCTCCGCCGGTTGGCCTCCGCGACCGGCGCGATCACCCTTGCCCTGAGCCTCGCCGCGTGCGGCGACGACGGCAAGGACGACCGGCCCGCGGCGGTCGAGACCGCCCGCAACGGCGACGTCTTCAACGGCGCCGACGTGGACTTCGCGACCGCGATGATCCCGCACCACGCGCAGGCGCTGCAGATGGCGCTGCTCGCCCAGGACCGCCCGTTGCCCGAGGAGGTCCGGGCGCTCGTCGACCAGGTCCAGGCTGCCCAGACGCCGGAGGTCGAGACGATGACCACCTGGCTGACCGACTGGGGAAAGGACATCCCGGCCACCTCGATGGACCACGCCAACGCCGGCCACGACATGGACGACATGGGCGGCGAGGCGCCCGGGCACGACATGCCCGGAATGATGTCCGGCGAGCAGGTGAAGGACCTCGAGGACGCCTCCGACGCGGAGTTCCCGAGGCTCTGGATGACGATGATGATCGAGCACCACGAGGGCGCGATCACGATGGCGAAGGCCGAGCAGACGGACGGGAAGTTCCCTGACGCGATCGGCCTGGCGACGTCCATCGCCGAGAGCCAGGCGGCCGAGATCGCGACCATGGAGGACCTGCTCGCGAAGGGCTGATCGGCACGGCATCATGGGGCTGACAGCACCCCGCGCCCGGTCCTAGGGTCTGGCCATGCGCCACACCACCCCGCACCGGATGCTCGGGGTCGCTGCCGGCTCCCTGATGCTCGCCGTCCCGCTCGCGTCCGCCGTGCCCATCGTGGCGACGGCCGGCACTGCGTCGCCTGCGGTCGCCGACTGCCACGACGGCTCCGCGGCCCGCGTCGCCGCGGGCTCGCACGCCACCGAGCCGGCGCTGTACCCGAAGAACGAGGCCAACAAGTACGGCGTCATCAAGGACTCGCCGTACCTCGGCAACGGCACGGTCACCGTCCGGACCGTCTTCCACGTGATCACGGATGGCGCCAGCCAGGCCGACAGGGAGCGGCTCGCCGACATGGTGCACGCGCAGATGGACGTGCTCAACGCGTCGTACTCCGGGCAGACGGCGCCGGACGCCGCCGACACCCCGTTCCGGTTCGCCCTCGACTCGATCCAGTTCGTCGACAACCCGGCCTGGTACACCGTGACGCCGGGCAAGACCGAGCGCGACATGAAGCAGGCGCTGCACACCGGCGACTCGACGGTGCTCAACGTCTACACCGCTGACATCGGCGACGGGCTGCTCGGCTGGGCGTACTTCCCCAAGGGCTACAACAACGGCCGCGACTACATCGACGGCGTCGTCATGCTCGACGAGTCGATGCCGGGCGGCACCGCCGGCAAGTACTCGCTCGGCGACACCCTCACCCACGAGGTCGGCCACTGGCTGATGCTCGAGCACACCTTCCAGGGCGGCTGCTCGGCGTCCGGTGACGGCGTGGCGGACACCCCGCGCGAGGCGGCCGCTCAGTTCGACTGCCCCGAGGGCGCGGACTCCTGCTCGGCCCCCGGCCCCGACCCGATCCACAACTTCATGGACTACACGCAGGACTCCTGCATGAACATGTTCACTTCAGGCCAGGCCCAGCGGATGAGCGACGCCTGGGTGGCCTTCCGCGCGAAGCCGTAGCAATCGCCTGTCACACCTGGCGGTCGGCCGGTGTCTTGATGGCATGACCACTTCAGGAACCCGCGTCCCCGCCGCCCCCGTCACCGGCCTCTACGGAGCACTGGTGAGGAAGTTCGCCACGAAGATGTTCGGCTCGATGCCGGAGTCGATCGGCGTGCTGTGGCACCACCAGCCCGCACTCAAGGCGAGCATGTCCTACGGCCAGAAGCTGCAGAAGTGGGACGAGTGCGACGAGACCCTCAAGACCTACGCCCACATGGCCGTCGCCTCGCTCGTCGGCTGCTCGTGGTGCCTCGACTTCAACTACTTCATGGCCCGCGACAAGGGGCTCGACGTCGACAAGGCGCGCGAGGTCCCGAACTGGCGGGCCGCGACTGTCTTCTCGACCCTGGAGCGCCAGGTGATGGAGTACGCCGAGGCGGCCAGCCAGACGCCGCCGACGGTCACCGACGAGATGGTCGAGCCGCTGCTCGCCGCGCTCGGCCCGGCCGGCCTGATCGAGCTCACCAGCGTGATCGGGTTCGCGAACCTGACCACCCGGTCCAACACCGCGCTCGGCATCGAGTCCGAGGGCTTCGCCGCGGCCTGCGGCATGAAGCCGCTCGCCGAGCGACCCACCGTAGGCTCGCCCGCATGACCTCTCGGGACTCCGATCCCTTCGTCGCCCACCGCAACCTGCTCTTCACGGTCGCCTACGAGATGCTCGGCTCCGCGGCCGATGCCGAGGACGTCGTGCAGGAGACCTGGCTGCGGTGGGCCGAGGTGGACCAGGCGCAGGTGCAGGAGCCGCGTGCGTACCTGGTCCGGATCGTCACCCGCCAGGCCCTCAACCGGCTGCGCACCCTGAGCCGGCGACGCGAGGACTACGTCGGCGAGTGGCTCCCCGAGCCGCTGCTCACCACGCCCGACGTCGCCGAGGACGTCGAGCTCGCCGACAGCGTGTCGATGGCGATGCTCACCGTCCTCGAGACGCTGGGGCCGACCGAGCGGGCGGTGTTCGTGCTGCGCGAGGTGTTCGACCTGCCGTACGACGAGATCGCGACCGCCGTCGGCAAGACCTCGGCCGCGGTCCGGCAGATCGCCACCCGGGCCCGCAACCACGTGGCCGCCCGGCGGCCGCGGGTCGACGTCGACCGGAGCGAGCAGCAGGCCGTCGTCGAGAGCTTCCTCGCCGCGGTGCAGGGCGGCGACCTCCAGACGCTGCTCGACTCGCTGGCTCCCGACGTCGTGCTGCTGGCCGACCACGGCGGCGTCGCCCAGGCGATCCGCAAGCCGCTGCACGGCTCCGAGCCGGTCGCCCGGCTGCTGGCGAACTTCGCGACCTTCGCACCCGACGGCGTCATCGAGCCGGTGTGGATCAACGGCTCGCTCGGCGCCCGGATCGACGCCCGCGGCGAGGTCACCGCGATCAGCCTGGAGGTCGAGGACGGCCGGATCTCGAAGATCCTCGTGGTCCGCAACCCGGCCAAGCTGACCTCCCTCACCGAGGAGTTCGTGCTGAGCCGCGAGGCCGGCGAGTAGGTCAGCCGAGGTCGGCGACCGAGCCCACGACCGTGCCGTAGACGTCGCCGATGGTGGCCAGCGCCGCGGCGTGCAGCTGGGCGGCGGGGACGTCGCCGGCGGCGCTCGGCAGCGAGCGGGTGGCGCAGGCGTCGGCGACCACGGTGACGTCGTACCCGCGCAGGAGCGCGCCCTCGGAGGTGAACGTGACGCACATGTGGGTCATGAAGCCGGCGAGGACGACCTGCTGGTTGCCGGCCGCCTCGAGGAGCTCGGCCAGCTCGGTGCCGTGGAAGGAGTTGGGGGCGCCCTTGGTGACCACGGCCTCGCCCTCGACCGGGCGCACCTTGTCGTGGATCGCGCCGATCTCGGCGGAGGTGTCGTACAGGTTGCCGGGGCCGTCGTCGTGCTGGACGTGGACGACGGTCGCGCCGGCGGCGCGGGCCTTGCCGAGCAGGTCGGCGGCCCGGTCGAGCGCGGCATCCCAGCCCTCCAGCTCCATCGCGCCGGTCGTGTAGGTGTTCTGGTAGTCGATGAGGACCACCGTCGCGTCGGCGAGGGTGGCGGGCGCGTCGTCGGCGCCGCCGAGGGTGCGGAGCGGGGTCGAGGTCATGGGGGTTTCCTTTCCACGGGTGTCGGTGCTTCCATGGTGGCTGACCCGAATCCGTCCCAACAGGTCGAATCGGGTCGCCTGACATCGACATCGGCCGGAGGTACGTCGTGACGCAGCCACGGGTGGCCGTGATCGCGGTGGACGGGATCAGCCCGTTCCACCTGTCGGTGCCGTCCCTGGTGTGGGGCGCCGAGCAGCCGGTCGGCGAGATGGCGCCGTGGCCGATCGAGCTGGCTGCGGTGCACCCGGGTCCGTTGCGGACCTCGGGCGGCTACGCGATCACCGTCGAGCACGGTCTCGACGCGTTGGAACGCGCGGACATCGTCGTGATGCCGTGGTGGGACGACCCCGAGCAGCCCGCACCCGAGCCGATCCTCGAGGCGCTGCGCGCGGCCCACGACCGTGGCGCGCAGGTCGTCGGGCTCTGCCTCGGCGTGTTCGTGCTCGCCGACGCCGGCCTGCTCGACGGCCGCGCCGCGACCACCCACTGGCAGTGGGCCGACACCTTCCGCCGCCGGTTCCCCGCCGTCGAGCTGCGCCCCGAGACGCTGTACGTCGACGAGGGCTCGGTCATCACCGGCGCCGGTGCGACGGCGGGCGTCGACACCTGCCTGTACGTCCTGGCCCAGCGCGCCGGGCAGTCGACCGCCACCAGGGTCGCGCGCCGGATCGTCGCCGCTCCGCACCGCGCCGGCGGCCAGGCGCAGTACATCGAGACGCCCGTGCCCGAGGCCTCCGACGACGCCGTCGCCCGCGCCATGGCGTGGGCGGCCGGCGCCCTCGACACCCCGCTCGGCATCGACGCGCTCGCCGGCCGGGCGTGCATGAGCCGCAGCGCCTTCACCCGTGCGTTCCGGGCACGCACCGGATCGAGCGTGCACCCGTGGCTGGTCGCCCAGCGGGTCGCCCGCGCCCGGGACCTGCTGGAGACGACCGGTCTGGGGGTCGACGAGGTCGCCCGCCGCGTCGGATTCGGTACGGCGGCCCGGCTGCGGACCCACTTCACCGCCGCGCTCGGCGTGACGCCGACCCGCTACCGCTCGGACTTCGCGCTCACCTCAGGAATGCGGCGAGGTGCCGTCGGCTGACATCCGAGGCGAACAGCTCGGCCGAGAGCGCGACCATGTCCTCGAGCCGGTCGTCGAGGTACATCAGCGCGTCGGCGTTCAGCAGCCGCTTCGTCGCCTCCAGCCCCTGCCGCTCGCACGCCGTCAGCCCGGCGACGAGGTCGTCGACCGTGGCGTCGAGCCGGTCCGGTGCCACCGCATGGGTGATCAGCCCGCTGTCGAGCGCGGTGCGGGCGTCGAAGGTCTCGGCCGTGAGGAAGGTGGTGCCGGCGACCCGGGCGTTCATCCGCGGCAGCACGCTGAGCGAGATGACCGCGGGCGTGAGGCCGAGGCGGGCCTCGGTGAAGGCGTAGCTGACGTCGTCGCTGGCCACCGCGAGGTCGCAGGCCGCGACGATGCCGAGGCCGCCGGCCCGGACCGGGCCGTGGATCCGGGCGAGCACCGGGAGGGGGTGGGCCAGGATCGCGCGCAGCAGGCCGGCGAGGCGCTGCGCGGACACCTCCATCCCCTCCCGGTGAGCCTCGGCCAGGTCGGCGCCGGCGCAGAACGCGCGACCCTCGGCCCGCAGCACCACCGCCAGGACGTCGTCCTCGGCCGCCCGGTGCAGCGCAGTCCGCAGCTCCTCGAGGAGCTGGGCGGACAGCGCGTTGCGGTTGCGGTCCGAGTCGAGGGTGACGACCGCGTGCGGCCAACCCTCGGTCTCGACCCGCGCGTAGTGGACGACCGCGGTCACGACGCGGGGTCGGGAACCGGGTCGAGGACCGGCGCGCCGGTCAGCTCGCGGACCTTCCCGATGTCCATGCCGGGCGCGACGTCCACGAGCACGAGGCCCTCGGGCGTCACGTCGAGCACGGCGAGGTCGGTGATGATCCGGTCGACCACGCCCGCGCCGGTGAGCGGGAGCGTGCAGGACTCGACGATCTTCGGGGTGCCGTCCTTGGCGACGTGGTCGGTGATCACGACGACGCGGCGGGTGCCGGCGACCAGGTCCATCGCGCCGCCCATGCCCTTGACCAGCTTGCCGGGGACGGTCCAGTTGGCGAGGTCGCCGTTGCCGGCGACCTGCAGCGCACCGAGGATCGCGATGTCGACGTGCCCGCCGCGGATCATCGCGAAGCTGGTCGCGGAGTCGAAGAAGGACGCACCCGGCGCGGTCGTGACCGTCTGCTTGCCTGCGTTGATCAGGTCGGCGTCCTCCTCGCCCTCGTAGGGGAACGGGCCCATGCCGAGCAGGCCGTTCTCGCTCTGCAGCAGCACGTTGACGCCCGGCGGCAGGTGGTCGGCCACCAGGGTGGGGATGCCGATGCCGAGGTTGACGTAGTCGCCGTCGTTCAGCTCGCGGGCGGCGATGCTCGCCATCTCGTCGCGACTCCAGGCCATGTCAGGCTCCGATCTTCTGGCGCACGACGCGCTGCTCGATGTCCTTGGGCCGGTCGCTCGCCTGCACGGTCACGTTGACGAAGATGCCCGGCGTGATCACCTCGTCCGGGTCGAGGAAGCCGTCGAGGACGTGCTCGGCCTCGGCGATGCAGACCCGGCCGCTCATCGCGACCAGCGGGTTGAAGTTGCGGGCGGTCATCCGGTAGCGCAGGTTGCCCTCGGCGTCCGCGGTGTGGGCGTGGACCAGGGCCAGGTCGGCGACGATGCCGCGCTCGAGCACGAAGGTCTCGCCGTCGAACACCTCGTGCGGCTTGCCCTCCGCGACCTCGGTGCCGACGCCGGTGCGCGTGTAGAACCCGGCGATGCCGGAGCCGCCGGCGCGCAACCGCTCGGCGAGCGTGCCCTGCGGGCAGAACTCGACCTCGAGCGCGCCGTCGAGGTACTGCTGCGCGAACAGCTTGTTCTCCCCGACGTACGACGCGATCACCTTCGCGACCTGGTTGTTCTCCAGCAGCACGCCGAGACCCTTGCCGTCGACGCCCATGTTGTTGGACACGATGGTCAGGTCGCGCACGCCGCTGTCGCGCACCGCCTCGATCAGGTCGCGCGGGATGCCGCACAGGCCGAAGCCACCCACCGCGATCGTCATGCCGTCCCGGACCCGCTCGGCCACCGCCGTGCGGGCGTCGTCCACCAGCTTCCTCATGCCTGCCATCACCGCCGACCGGCGCCGGTCGCGTCAACGAAGTGACCGGTGCGCGGATGCCGCCGGCCGCTGGCGTCCACTGAGTGGACGCGTAGGATCGTGCCGTGGAACGTGCGCCCGGTGTGGTCGAGAAGGTCGCCGCCCTGCTCCGCACCCTCTCCACTGCCGAGTCCGGTACGACGACCACCGCGCTCGCCGCCGCCACCGACCAACCCCGCGCGACCACCCACCGGTTGCTCGAGTCGCTCGCCGCCGAGGGCCTGGCCGACCGCGACCCGCAGACCGGGCGCTGGTTCCTCGGCCCGGAGACCTACGTGCTCGGCATGGCCGCCGCCACCCGCTACGACCTCACCAACGAGGCCCGGACGAGCGTCCTCCGGTTGGCGAAGGAGACCGGCGAGAGCGCCTTCTTCTCCGTGCGCCGCGGCGACGAGACCGTCGTGCTGTTGCGCGAGGACGGCGACTTCCCGATCCGTTCCTACGTCCTCTACGAGAGCGCCCGCTTCCCCCTCGGCGTCGTCTCGGCCGGCATCGCGATCCTCGCCCACCTGCCCGACCGGGAGATCGACGCCTTCCTCGCCCGGGTCGACCTCACCGCCGAGTGGGGCGAGCAGCACTCGGCGGCGGCGATCGGCAAGCGGCTGGCCGCGACCCGTCGTACCGGCTGGTCCGTCAACCCCGGCCAGGTCGTCGAGGGCTCGTGGGGCATGGCCGCCGCGGTGTTCGACAAGGCCGGGCGCCCGGAGTGGGCGCTGACGCTGACCGGTGTCGAGCAGCGGTTCCGGCGCGACCGGCAGCCGGTGCTCGGCAAGCTGTTGCTCGAGGAGGCGCACCGGCTCTCGCGGCTGGCGTGACCCGTCCGACACCCCCCGGCCTTGTCGGCCCTTGACCGGGGTGCGTAGATTCCGCTTCGAGCCAGTCACACCCCCCGGGGTGAGGGAATCCGGTGAGAATCCGGAACTGTCGCGCAGCGGTGAGGGCGACGGGCGAGGCACGAAGCCACTGGGCCGCACGCTGGCCTGGGAAGGCGCCTCGTCCGATTGACCCCGAGTCCGAAGACCTGCTGGCTCGATGTGTCCACCGAGCTTCGCGACTTGAGCTCCCGGCCCGACAGGTCTTCGATGCACAACCTCGATGCGGTGGAGCGTCGACCCGACGCACGCCGCCTCCCCGTGGCGGCCTGCATCGCCGTCCTGGTGACGGCCGCGGTCGTCACCGTGGTCCTCTCGACCGCCTTCGGCGCCGAGCCGCTGCCCGTCGGGGTGGTCGTCGACACGCTCGCGGCGCGGTTCTCGGCAGCCCCGGTCGACCCGGCGTACGACGCCATCGTCTGGGACATCCGGCTGCCCCGGACCCTGCTCGCTCTGGTCGTCGGCGCCGGACTGGCTCTTGCGGGCACCGGCATCCAGACCCTGGTGCGCAACCCCCTGGCGGACCCGTACCTGCTCGGGGTGTCCGCGGGAGCCAGCGTGGGCGCCACCGCGGTGATCACGACCGGCGTGCTCGCCGGTGCGGGGCTGTGGGCGCTGTCCCTCGGCGCCCTGGTCGGCGCGCTGCTCGCGTCGGTCCTGGTCTTCGGCATCGCGATGCTGCAGGGCGGCCTGACCCCGCTCCGCCTGGTGCTGACCGGCACCGTCCTGTCCGCGGCGTTCTCCTCGATGGCCAGCTTCCTGGTGTTCCGCAGCGCCGAGCCGCAGGCCGCCCAGTCCGTGCTGTTCTGGCTGCTGGGCTCGGTGTCGGGCGCGACGTGGCAGCAGCTGTGGCTGCCGGCGATCGCGGTGGTCGTGAGCTTCGTGCTGCTCCTCGCGGCCAGCGGCTGGCTGGACGCCCTCGCGGTCGGGCCGGACACCGCCGCGGCACTCGGCGTACCGGTCGCCCGCCTGCGGATCGGCCTGTTCGCGCTGCTCGCCGTGCTGGTCGGCGTCCTCGTCGCGGTCGCCGGCGGGATCGGCTTCGTCGGCCTGGTCGTGCCTCACCTGGCCCGGATGACGGTCGGGCCGCGGCACCGGGTCGCGCTCCCCGTCAGCGCACTGGCCGGTGCCGTCTTCCTGGTCTGGGTCGACATCGCCGCCCGGGTGGCGGTGCGGCCGACCGAGATCCCGCTCAGCGTGGTCACCGGCCTGATCGGCGCCCCCGTCTTCCTGGTGCTGCTCGGACGGCGCCGCTACCGGTTCGGGGGCGACGAGTGAGCCTCCTCGACTCCACCACCCGCACCTCCGTCCCGGCGTTGAGCGCCCACGGCCTGACCTGCGCGATCGGGCGGCGGACCGTGCTGCGCGACGTCGACCTCGCCGTGGTGCCGGGCGAGGTGCTCGGGCTGATCGGGGCCAACGGGACCGGCAAGTCCACACTGCTGCGGACCCTGGCCGGCGTCCGGTCCCCGGCTGCCGGTGAGGTGCGGGTCGGTGACCGGTCGCTGGCGCGCCTGCGACCCCAGGAGCGGGCGCGCCGGATCGGGTACGTGGCCCAGGAGGAGGCGGCACCGTCCGACCTGCTGGTCGCCGAGCTGGTCGCGCTCGGCCGGGTGCCCCACCGCGGCGCCTGGGGTGGGCTCTGCGCGGACGACCGGGCCGCCGTACGCAACGCCCTGCGGCTCGTCGACCTCGAGTACGCCGCCGCCCAGCCGCTGGACCGGCTCTCCGGTGGCGAGCGGCGTCGGGCCGTGCTCGCGCGGGGCCTGGCGCAGGAGGCGCCGCTGCTGCTCCTCGACGAGCCGACGAACCACCTCGACATCGGCCACCGGCTGGCCCTGATGCGGCTGATCCGCGGCCTGGGCCGGACGGTCGTGCTCGCCCTGCACGACCTCGACCTCGCCGCCACCTTCTGCGACCGGATCGCGGTGCTCCACGACGGGCGGCTGGTCGCCACCGGCGAGCCCGACGACGTCCTCACCCCGACCGTGCTCCACGACGCCTTCGGCGTCCTGGCGACCCGGGTCACCCACCCCCTCACCGGCCGGACGCACCTGCTGTTCAGCCACGACGAAAGCGAGACCCACCCGTGAACCTGCGCTCGTACGGCGTCCTCGCCGCCGCAGCCGTCCTCGTCCTCACCGGCTGCTCGGCCGGGGCCGAGGAGGCGCCGAAGCGTGCCTCGGCCCCGATCACGAACTGCGGCCAGCAGGTCGACTTCCCCACCCCGGCCCGGCGGCTGTTCGTCAACGACTCGAACCTGATCTCGATGGTCCTGGCGCTCGGTGCCGAGGACCAGGTCGCGGCGGTGTCGAGCATCGGGCGCGACGAGGAGGTGCTGACCGAGCACTACGGCGACGCGGTGGCGGGACTGAACCAGGTGTCCGACGACTACCCGAGCCTGGAGACCGTGGTCGCCGCCCGCCCCGACGTGATGGTCGCCGGCTGGAGCTACGGGTACGACGAGACGAAGCAGCTCACCCCCGACAGCCTCGCCGAGCGCGACATCGCGGCGTACGTGCTCACCGAGTCCTGCCGCCAGGCCGGAACCAGCGCCCGCGGCATCGTCGACCCGTGGACCGCGCTGCGTGACGACCTCTCGAACCTCGGCGCGATCACCGGCCACGAGGACCGCGCCGCGCAGGTGGTGGCCGACGTCGACCAGCGCCTCGCGGCCCTCTCCGCCGCCCCGCAGGCGGAGGAACCGCCCGTGGTCTTCGTCTTCGACAGCGGCGAGAAGGCGGTCTACACCTCCGGCGCCTTCGGCGCGCCGCAGGCGATCATCGAGTCGGGTGGCGGCGTGAACGCGATGGCGCAGGTGCGGGACACGTGGACCGAGGTCTCCTGGGAGAAGCTCGCGACCTCGCAACCGGATGCGTTCGCCTTCGTCGACTACCCCGGCCAGACCTTCGAGCAGAAGGTCGCGGTGCTGAGGGCCAACCCCGCCACGAGGGACCTGCCCGCCGTGAAGGAGGGCCGCTTCATCAACCTGCCCTACGCGTTGTGGACCAGCGGGCCGCTGAACGTCGATGCAGCGGAGCAGGTGCGGTCCGCGCTGGAGGGCTGGGGCCTGGTCCCCGGCCGCTGAGCGCGCCCCGCTCCGCCCGAGGGTCGCGTCCACAACGTCTGCAATCCCAGACGGGATCCGTGTCCCGGCCACAGACCCGGAGGCCCCGTCACGCCTAACTTTGCCGACGAGGAAGACGCCGGCCGAGGCGTCGAAGGGGGTCACGATGGCACAGGACACCGAGCAGCCGACGGTGGCAGCCGAGCAGGCGCGGCCGAAGCCGCGCAAGCAGGGGCTCCGGATCAGGCTCGCCGCGGTGCACCGCTGGACGTCGCTGGTGGTCTCCGCCTTCCTGGTCGTGCTGATGGCCGCCGGCGTCCCGCTGCTGTACGGCGCGGAGAGCTTCCGGGCACGCAACGCCGACATGTACCAGCCGACCCACTCGGCACACCCGATCACCGCGCAGCAGGCGCTCGAGGTGGTCCGGGACGCGCACCCCGACTTCACCGCCGGCAACGTCGTCTCCGACAGCGGCATCTACGTGGTGGCCGACCAGCGCCTCAACCTGGCGTACGGCGTCGACCCGGGCACCGGGAAGATCACCGGCTCCGGCCACTACTACGGCGGGTTCCAGGGCTTCGTCGAGAACCTGCACGCCTTCGGCCTCTCCAGTCCGCGCTACCCCGGCTACCTCCCGTTCATGGCCACCTCGATGCCGAGCTTCGGCATCTCCGCACTGGAGGGCAAGACCCTCGGCGACTCGCTGATCGGCCTGCTCGGCGTCGCGCTGGTGCTGCTCGCGCTGTCCGGGCTCTACCTGTGGTGGCCCGGTCTGCGCCGGATCTCGAGCGGCTTCCGGTTCCGCCGCGGCAAGTCCCGCTACATCACCCACCGCGAGCTGCACAAGGTCGTCGGCATCATCGCGCTGCCCTTCCTGCTGATGTGGGGCCTGACCGGCGCGGCCGCCAAGTACCCGGCGATCGAGCAGGGCCTGCTGGCCGTCACCGGCGGCGACACCGGCCAGGTCAAGGCGCTCAACTGGGACTTCGCCAGCGAGCCGACGGACGGCGCCACCGAGATCGGCCTCGACGAGGCCGCGAAGGCCGCGCTGACCCAGGTCGACGGGCGGATCAGCAACCACACGCTGCCGGACCCGAGCGACCCCGCGTCGGCGTACCTCTTCGAGATCTCCGAGCCCGACTGGGACCCCTACGACGGCACGATGCTCGCCGGCAACGACTGGGTGTACGTCGACAAGTACGACCCGACGCACACCAAGGTCGTGTGGAGCGGGCACGACGCCCCGGTCCAGAACCGGGTCTACGAGGAGCTGCTCTACCCGAGCCACTTCGGCTGGTACCTGAACGGCTGGGTGCGGCTGGTCTGGGCCGTGTTCGGCCTGGCTCCGCTGCTCCTGCTCACGACCGGCCTGACCAGCTGGGCGATCCGGCACCGCCGCAAGAAGGCCCGCGAGGCCGCGCGGGCCACGGCCACCGCGTGACCACCACCTCGATCGCCGCCGGCACCGTGCTCTTCGCGCTCGGTGCCGGTGGCGCGTGCACCCTCGCCGCGGCCACCGGCCGTGGCCTCTCGCGCGACCTCGGCCTGGTCCTCGGCGCGCTGGAGCTGGCGATCCTGGCCCTGGTGCTGGTCCACGCCGTCGACCTCGCCGGCGACGACCGGCCGGTCGAGGCCAAGCAGGTCGCCTACCTGCTGGCCGGGGCGCTGCTGCTGCCCGCGCTGGTCCTCGGCACCGGCGCGACCGGGCGCTCCCGCGCCCTCACCGCGGGCATCGGCTGCCTCGCGACCGTCGTCCTCGCGCTGCGGATCGAGGCGATCTCATGATCCTCGCCCGCGCCCTCTACCTGCTCTTCGCCGTCGCCGCGGGCGGCCGCTCGCTCGTCGAATGGCTGGACGACCCGGGCCACGCGCCCCTCTCCCACGCCCTGTCGACGCTGGCGTTCTGCTGCTACCTCGCGGGGTACGTCGCCACCAGCCCGCGCCGCGCCGGGCAGCGCCGCCGCCTGATCGGCCTCCTCGCGGGCGTCGAGCTCGCCGGCGTCCTCGCCGTCGGGACGCTCAGCCTCACTGCGCCCGGGCTGTTCCCGGACCCGACCGTGTGGTCGGCGTACGGCGCCGGCTACGCGTTCGTGCCGCTGGTCATCCCGGTCGTGCTGCTCGGGTGGCTGCACCGCTCGCGCGCCGTCCCATCCGCCGCCCCAGCTCTCGCGCCGTCCGCGTGACCTCGCCGGCGAGCGCCTCGACGCTGTCCGGCGCCACCGCACCGATCGGGTAGGTCACCGCGACACAGGCGACCGGGTACTCCTGCGAGTCGATGACCGCGACCGCCACCGACGCCAGGCCGTCGGCGACCTCGCCGACCTCGGTCGCGTAGCCGCGCGCCCGGACGTGGCGCAGCTCCTCGCGGACCGCGCTGAGCCGGGACTGGCCGGCGCCGCGGTCGAGCCCGGGCAGGGCGGTGAGGCTGGCGCGCAGCTGCTCGGGGGTGAGCATCGCGAGCATGGCCCGGCCGCTCGCCGTACGCACGGCGGGGAGGCGGACGCCCACCTCGGTGAGCAGGTGCGGGCCGCCCGGCACCTTGTCCTCGAGGACGTAGACGACATCGCGGCCGTGCAGCACCGTCATGTGCACGCTGAACCCGACCCGCTCCTTGAGCGCCGCCACCGGCGTGCGCGCGATCCGCTGCAGCGGGACCTGGCGCAGGTAGCCCGCGCCGAGGTCGTACGCCGCCGGGCCGAGCCCGAAGCGCCGGTCCTCCGGGTAGGACATGACGAAGCCCTGGGCCTCCATCGTGGCCAGCAGCTGGTACGTCGTCGAGCGCGGCACCCCCACCTCGGCGGCCAGCACCGCGGCCGTCACGGGGCTCGGCTGACCCGCCAGGAAGCGCAGCATGGCCATCGCGTTCGCGGCTGCCGGGACCTCTCGCACGCCTCGCACGCTAGTCCTCGTCTCGTCGCCGGGGAACGCGTCTCAACGTCTGCAATCCCAGACGGGGAGGCCGCCGGCGGCGTAGCGACGGTACCGGCCGGTGCGGTGCCATGGACACATGAGATTCGTCGTCGACCTGCGCGCCTGCCAGGACCACGGGCACTGCGCCTTCACGTCCTCGTCCTTCCCGCTCGACAAGCGCGGGAAGCTCGGACTGCGCAGGGGCGGCCTCGACGAGTTCCGCTCCGAGCCGCTGCCGGACGCGATGCGCGACGAGCTCGAGGAGGCCATGTTCGCGTGCCCCGCGCAGGCGATCGAGCTCGTCGGCGACGATGCCTGACCGGGGGTCTGACCGAGGGCCTGACCGGCCGCGGTACGTCGCGGTCGTCGGCGCCGGACTCGCCGCGCTCCGGGCCGTCGAGGCGCTGCTGCGCTCCGGCCTGGACTGCCGGATCACGGTGCTGGGCGACGAGCCGCACCCGCCGTACTCCCGCCCGCCGCTGTCGAAGGACCTGCTGGCCGGACCGCTCGAGCCGGCGTCGTTCACGCTGCCGGACTCCGAGCACGTGCAGTGGCGCACGTCGACCCGCGTCGTCGGGGCAGACCTGGCTTCACGCCGGCTGACGCTCCCGGACGGTGAGACCGTCGACTACGACGGGCTCGTCGTCGCGACCGGCGTCCGCGCCCGCCGGCTCCCGCTGCCCGGCCCGGCACCGCTGACCCTGCGCACCCTCGAGGACGCCGCGCTCCTGCGCGAGCGTGCGACCGGCGCGCGGACCGCGCTGGTCGTCGGTGGCGGGGTCCTCGGCTGCGAGCTCGCCTCGATGCTCACCGACGCCGGGGTCGCGGTCCAGGTCGTCGTCGGTCCCGACGAGGTCCCGATGCAGTCGGTCCTCGGCACGTCCCTGGCCGGCGAGCTGCGCCGACGCCACGAGGAGCGCGGCACCGTCTTCCACACCGGCAGTGCGGTCCTCGGCTACTCGGCCTCCGGCGCCTGGCTGTCCGACGGGACCGAGGTGCGGGCCGACCTCGTCGTCGAGACCGTCGGCTCGGTCCCCAGCACCGACTGGCTCGGCGGCAACGACCTCGACCTGACCGACGGGCTGCTCTGCGACGAGCACCTGGCCGTGGTCGGCACCGCGCGGGTCGTGGGCTGCGGCGACGTCGTCCGCTTCCCCTCGCGGCGGTACGGCGGGCGCCTGGTCCGCGTCGAGCACTGGGCGTTCGCCTCCGAGTCGGGCCGGCACGCCGGCCGCACCCTTGCCGCGCAGCTCGGGGCGCCGGCGGCGGCGGCCGCTCCGTTCGACCCGCTGCCGACGTTCTGGACCGACCAGCTCGGCGTACGCCTGCAGGGGCTGGGCCTGCCCGGGCTCGGCACCCGGGACCACCGGGTCCTCGACGGGCAGCTGAGCGAGGCCCCGGTCCTCGGCTACCACCACCAGGACGCCTTGGTCGGTGTCGTGCTCCTCAACCGGCCGGAGGTCGTGGGCAGCTACCGCGCGCTGCTCTGAGGGCCTGGTGTGGGACATTGCTGCCATGTCCGGCGCGCGGCCCGATCCGCTCCACCCGACCGGTGGCGACGTCATCCCGCTGCGGGAAGCGACCAGGGCGTGGTTCCAGATCTCGCTGCAGACCTTCGGGGGCCCGGCCGGCCAGATCGCGGTGATGCAGCACAAGCTGGTCGACGAGAAGCGGTGGATCGGCCAGAAGCGCTTCCTGCACGCGCTCAACTTCTGCATGCTGCTGCCGGGGCCCGAGGCCCAGCAGCTGGCGATCTACACCGGCTGGCTCCTCAACGGGATCCGCGGCGGCCTGATCGCGGGAGGCCTGTTCGTGCTCCCCGGGATGCTCGCGCTGCTCGTGCTGTCGGGGATCTACGTCGGGTACGGCGAGACCGACGTCGTCACCGCGCTCTTCGCCGGGGTCGCGCCCGCGGTCATCGCGATCGTCGTCCAGGCCGTGCACCGGGTCGGCAAGCGGGCGCTGCACCACCCGGCCCTGGTCGCCCTCGCCGTCGCGTCCTTCGCCGCCCTCACCTTCTTCGCGGTGCCCTTCCCGGTCGTGGTCTTCACGGCCGGCCTGCTCGGCTGGCTGCTCAGCCTGCGTCTCCCCGCCCTTCGCGAGCCCCCGGTCCACGCCTCCGGCGACGGACCCGAACCGCTGATCAGCGACGACGCCCTGCACCACGAGCTGCCGACCGTCCGCCGCTCCGGGAGCGTGCTGCTGCTGGGGGCCGTGCTGTGGTTCGCACCGGTGGCCGCGTTCGCCGTCCTCGCCGGCACGACCGGCACCTCCGTCTTCGTCGACCAGGGCCTGTTCTTCTCCGGCGCCGCGGTCGTCACCTTCGGCGGCGCGTACGCCGTCCTGTCGTACGTCGCCCAGCAGGCCGTCGGCGTCTTCCACTGGCTGGCACCCGGCGAGATGGTCCGCGGCCTGGCCCTCGCCGAGACCACCCCCGGACCGCTGATCATGGTGGTCCAGTTCGTCGCCTTCGTCGGCGCCTACCGCCAGCCCGGATCGCTCGACCCGTGGGTCGCGGCGGTCCTGGCGTCGCTGCTCGTCACCTGGGTGACCTTCGTGCCGTGCTTCCTGTTCGTGCTCCTCGGAGCGCCGTACGTCGAGCGCCTCCGCGACAACCGCGGCCTCGGCGCCGCCCTCACCGGCATCACCGCCGCCGTGGTCGGCGTGATCGCGAACCTCGCGGTGTTCTTCGCGCTGCACAACCTGTTCGACCGCAACCGGAGCGTCGACGCCGGGTGGATCCACGTCGACGTCCCCGTGCTCGGCTCGTGGGACCCGGTGGCCTTCGCGATCACCGCCGTCGCACTCGGCGTGATGTTCAGGTGGGGGTGGAGCCCGCTGCGCACGCTCGGGCTGTGCGCGGCGCTCGGCGTCGGGACGTTCGTGGTCGGGCTGGTGGGCTAGAGCGGTGCCGCCGGGCCGGTCTTTGCGCCGGAACTCCATGACCGTCAGGCGGCGGGAAGCGTCAGCACCAGCACATCTGGCCCGTCGTCGCCAGCCGCCATGCGCAACCACTCGGGACGCAGGCTCAGCACCTCCGTCCAGCCGGCGCGCCGGTAGAGCGCCAACGCCGCCGGGTGGACCGGCAGCACCTCGAGGCACGGTCGGAGGCCCGTCGCCCGTATGTCGGCGACCACGGTGTCGAGCAGCAGGCGGCCGACGCCGTGTCCGCGAACGCCGCTGTCCACGAAGAGCGTGCTGACCCAGGCGAGGTCCGCGACCTCGCAGTCATGAGCCCGGGCGCACACGTCGTTGAGTGCGGCCGCGTCCGGGAAGCCGGCGGCAGGCCCGGTCCGGCACACGTGACCGACCGGGCGGCCGTCGACCTCCGCGGTCCACGCCGCCGCCGCGTCGGCGTGGAGGAACTGCTCGACCGGGACCGGCAGCGGGTCACGGAACGGATACCGGGTCGCCGGTTGCTGCTGCCGCAGCACCGCGGCCAGCGCAGGCAGGTCAGCAGCACGCCGAGGTCGGACGATCACCGGTGCCACCCGGCGATCGTGGCACGACCGAGCCGGCCAGGGCCGCCGCCGCGCAGCGCAGTGCGCACGCGGCGGCGACCCGGAACACGTCGCGAGCGGCGTCTCGATACGCCACCTACGCTCGTCCCTCGCTTCGGCGGCTACTCGACGAGCGCTCAGGTCCCCGGAGCAGCGCGGCCGAGGCGAGCGCACCCACCGCGGCCACGACCGCCGCGCCGACGAACGCCGCCGAGTAGCCCTCGGTGAGCGCGGCCGGGTCGCCCAGCCGGTCGGCGCCGGCGCCCGCTGCGATCGCGGTCATCACGGCGAGGCCGAGGGCCGAGCCGATCTGGTAGCTGGTGTTGACGATGCCCGAGGCGAGGCCGCCCTCCTCCGGCGGCGCGGCGGAGATCGCCGTGCCGAGGGTGGGGATGAAGGCGAGCGACATGCCGAGGGCGGCGACCAGCGAGGCAGGGAGTACGTCGACCGCGTAGCTGCCGTCCGCGTCGATCATCGCCAGCCAGGCCATGCCGGCGGCGAGCAGGACCAGCCCGGTGACGGTCGCGGTCCGTACGCCGAGCACGGCGAGGACGCGAGGGGCGAGCACCACCATCCCGACCATGATCAGCAGCGTCATCGGCAGCAGCGCCGCGCCGCTCGGGAACGCGGTGAAGCCGAGAACCTGCTGCAGGTAGAGGTTCAGGAAGAACCACATCGGGATCCACGCCGCGCCGAGCAGCAGCTGGGCGAGGTTGGCAGCGGCCAGGTCGGGCGCGCGGAAGATGCCGAGGCGGAGCAGCGGGTCGCGGCCGCGGGCCTGCTGGGCGACGAAGACGGCGACCAGCAGGACGCCGGCACCGAGCACCCACCAGGTGCGTGCGGCACCCCAGCCGACCTCGGGAGCCTGGACCACGGCGTACACCACGGCGGCGAGGCCGGCGGTCACCGTGACCGCACCGATGACATCGACCCGCCGCGACGCACCCGAGCGACCGGCCGGCATCGAGGACGGGACGAGGGCGAGGATCAGCAGCGCGATCGGGATGTTGATCGCGAACACCCACGGCCAGCTGAGGTACTCGGTGATCACACCGCCGAGGAAGACACCAGCGGTGCCGCCGGCGGGCGCGGCCGCGCCGTACAGCGCGAGTGCCTTGGTGAGCTCGCGCGGGTTGCCGCCGAACAGCATCATCAGCAGGGTCAGCGCGGAGGGCGCGATGAGCGCGGCGCCCGCGCCCTGGATCGCACGGCCGGCGAGCTCGACCTCGACGTTGCCGGCGACCGCGGCCACGAGTGAGCCGGCGGCGAGGACGACCCAGCCAGCGGCGAAGACGGAGCGGGCACCGAGGACGTCGGACACCTTGCCGCCGAGCAGCAGCAGGCCGCCGAACGCGACGACGTACGCGTTGAACACCCAGGACAGGTTCTCCGGCGTGAAGCCGAGGTCGCGCTGCATCTCGGGCAGGGCCACGCCGATGATCGAGGTGTCCATGATGACCATGAACTGGGCGGCGGCGATCACCGCGAGCCCGAGCCAGCGGCGGTTGCCGCGGCTGGTCTCCGGTGGGGTGAGGACAGACATCGTGGATCTCCTTCTTGACGAACAGATACCCTAGGGGGGTACCGTACTGAACGGATCGGGACGCTACCACGGAATACCGCAGGGGGGTATCCTGTTCGGGCAGGTCGATTCCCAGCACACGAAGGACAGAGGGCCATGGCACACAGCGACACCGGCGCGGAGCACCAGCACAGCTACATCGCCAACCGCACCAAGGACGACTACCTCAAGCGGCTGCGCCGCATCGAGGGCCAGGCGCGGGGTCTGCAGCGGATGGTCGAGGAGGAGCAGTACTGCATCGACATCCTCACCCAGGTCTCCGCCATGACGAAGGCCCTCCAGTCCGTCGCCCTCGGCCTGCTCGACGAGCACATGGCGCACTGCGTCGTGAACGCCGCCAAGGAAGGGGGCGAGGAGGCCGACATCAAGCTCAAGGAGGCCTCCGACGCCATCGCCCGCCTGGTCCGTTCCTGACGCGTCCCGATCCGACGTCCATCCCCAACGAGAGGAATCCTCCGATGAGCACCACCCAGACCTTCACCGTCACCGGCATGACCTGCGGCCACTGCGTCTCCTCCGTCACCGAGGAGGTGCAGGAGATCGCCGGCGTCCAGGACGTCGCGGTCGACCTGCCCACCGGTGCGGTCACCATCACCAGCGCCGCCCCCCTCGACGAGTCCGCCGTGAAGGCCGCCGTCGAGGAGGCCGGCTACCAGCTCGCATGAACACCCCGACACGGCTGGCCGGCTTCGGTGCCGTCGCCGCGGTCGTGTTCGGAGTCGCCCTCCTCGCCGGCCGGGCCATCGGCCCGGTCGGCGCGGAGCCCGCGACCCACGACACGCACGCGGAGCGCACCCACCTGACGCCGGCGCCGGCCGGGGGAACCGAGATCCCCGGAGGACTCATGACCTCGCAGGACGGCTACACCCTCACCCTCGACCGCACGCAGGCCGCTGCCGGCAGCGCGATACCGGTGAGCTTCACCATCACCGGACCCGACGGCGCCCCCGTGACGTCGTACGACGTCCAGCACGACAAGCAGCTCCACCTGATCGCCGTACGACGCGACTTCAGCGGCTTCCAGCACGTCCACCCCACCCTCGACGACGGCACCTGGTCGACCGACCTCGCGCTGACGCCCGGGACGTGGCGGCTGTTCGCCGACTTCAAGGCCACCGGCGGCGAGGCGCTGACCCTCGGCACCGACCTCGCGGTCGACGGTGCGTTCGAGGCGGCACCGCCGGCGCAGGAGAACCGCACCGCCACGGTCGACGGCTACCGGGTCACCCTCGACGGCGACCTTTCCGCCGGCGCCGACGCGAAGCTCACGCTGAGCGTCAGCAAGGACGGGAAGCCCGTCACCGACCTGCAGCCCTACCTCGGCGCCTACGGCCACCTCGTCGCGCTGCGCAGCGGTGACCTCGCCTACCTCCACGTCCACCCGGACGGCGAGCCCGGCGACGGTACGACGCAGCCCGGGCCGGACGTCGTGTTCCACACGGCCGTCCCCAGCGCCGGCACCTACCACCTCTACCTCGACTTCCAGCACGACGGCGTCGTCCGCACCGCGGCGTTCACCGTCGCCGCCGGGAGCTCCGGGGCCGGGGAGAAGCACGGCCAGCAGGAGGGACAGGGCAGTGGACACGCACACTGACGGGCCAAAGAGCCAGGTCGAGCTCGCGCTGACCGGGATGACCTGCGCGTCGTGCGCCAACCGGATCGAGCGCAAGCTCAACAAGCTCGAGGGCGTCACCGCGACCGTCAACTACGCGACCGAGAAGGCGAAGGTGTCGTACGCCGAGGGTGTCTCGACCGACGACCTGGTCGCCGCCGTCGAGGCGGCGGGCTACGGCGCCTCGCTGCCGAAGCCGCCCGCTGCCGAGGGCCAGGAGCCCGCAGCAGAGCCGGATCCGGTCGCGACACTGCGGCAGCGGCTGGTCGTCTCGGCGCTGCTGACGGTGCCGGTGATCGCGATGGCGATGGTGCCGGCGTTCCAGTTCGACAACTGGCAGTGGCTGTCGCTGACCCTGGCGGCGCCGGTCGTGGTGTGGGGCGCGTACCCGTTCCACAAGGCGGCCTGGACCAACCTGCGCCACGGCACCTCCACCATGGACACGCTGATCTCGCTCGGCACGCTCGCCGCGCTGGGCTGGTCGCTGTACGCGCTGTTCTGGGGCACCGCCGGCACGACCGGGATGAAGCACCCGTTCGAGCTGACCATCGAGCGCAGCGACGGCAGCGGCAACATCTACCTCGAGGCCGCGGCCGGCGTGACGACGTTCATCCTGGCCGGGCGCTACTTCGAGCAGCGCTCGAAGCGGCGGGCCGGGGCGGCGCTCAAGGCGCTGCTCGAGCTCGGTGCCAAGGAGGTGGCGGTGCTCGGGCCCGACGACGTCGAGGTTCGCGTCCCGGTGGGGGAGCTGACGGTGGGCGACCGGTTCGTCGTACGCCCCGGCGAGAAGATCGCCACCGACGGCGTGGTCGAGCGCGGCTCCTCCGCGGTCGACGCCTCGATGCTGACCGGCGAGTCCGTGCCGGTCGAGGTCGGCGAGGGCGACGCCGTGGTGGGCGCGACGGTCAACGCAGGCGGCAGGCTGGTCGTCCGCGCGACCCGGGTCGGCGCCGACACCCAGCTCGCGCAGATGGCACGGCTGGTCGAGGACGCCCAGAACGGCAAGGCCCAGGTGCAGCGCCTGGCCGACCGGATCTCCGGGATCTTCGTGCCCATCGTCATCCTGCTCGCGGCCGGCACGCTCGGCTTCTGGCTCGGCACGGGCAACGGCCTCGCCGCGGCGTTCACCGCCGCGGTCGCCGTCCTCATCATCGCCTGCCCGTGCGCCCTCGGCCTGGCCACGCCGACTGCCCTCATGGTCGGCACCGGGCGCGGCGCCCAGCTGGGCATCCTGATCAAGGGGCCTGAGGTGCTGGAGTCCACGAAGGCCGTCGACACCGTCGTCCTCGACAAGACGGGCACGGTCACGACCGGCCGGATGACCCTGCGCGACGTGATCGCCGACGACGGCGAGGACGCTGCGGAGGTGCTGCGGTACGCCGGTGCGCTGGAGGACTCCTCCGAGCACCCGATCGCCCGCGCCATCGCCGACGCCGCCCGCGAGGCCGGTCCGCTGCCGGCGGTCGGGGACTTCGCGAACATCGAGGGCCTCGGTGTGCAGGGCGTGCTGCTCGACGGCGACGCATCGCACGCGGTGCTCGTCGGCCGGCCACGCCTGCTGGAGGAGTGGTCGCAGCACCTGTCGCCGGCCCTGGCCGCCGCGTTGGCGCAGGCCCAGGACACCGGCGGTACGGCGGTCGCGGTCGGCTGGGACGGCCGTGCGCGCGGGGTCATCGTGGTCGCCGACGCGATCAAGCCGACCTCGGCCACCGCGATCACCCAGCTCCGGGAGCTCGGGCTGCGGCCGGTGCTGCTCACCGGCGACAACGCCGTGGTGGCCCGGACCGTGGCGGCGGAGGTCGGCATCGACGAGGCCGACGTGATCGCCGACGTCCTGCCTGCCGACAAGGTCGACGTCGTCAAGCGGCTGCAGGACGAGGGCCGCGTGGTGGCGATGGTCGGCGACGGCGTCAACGACGCCGCCGCGCTCGCCCAGGCCGACCTCGGCCTGGCGATGGGCACCGGCACCGACGTGGCGATCGAGGCCAGTGACCTGACCCTGGTGCGCGGTGACCTGCAGGTCGCGGTCGACGCGATCCGCCTGTCCCGGCGGACCCTGGCCACGATCAAGGGCAACCTGTTCTGGGCCTTCGCCTACAACGTCGCCGCCCTGCCGCTCGCCGCGGCCGGCCTGCTCAACCCGATGCTGGCCGGCGCCGCGATGGCGTTCTCGTCGGTGTTCGTGGTGTCCAACAGCCTGCGGCTGCGCTCGTTCAAGCCAGAGTCCGTCGAGTAGCCGCGAGCGCCAGCGAGCGGCGTATCGAGACGCCTCACCCTGCGTCTCGATACGCCCTCGCCTAGCGGCTCGGGCTACTCGACGAGCTCAACCCGTCAGGAATCGAGAAGCAGCGGCGGCCGGGTCGGTCATAGCGTCAGGGACATGAACACGAACTCCCTGGACACCATCCTCCTCGAGGTGGCCGACCCGGCCGCCGCTCGCGACTTCTACGCCCGGGCCTTCGGTCCGGACCTGCCGCTCGACTTCCGTGCCTCCGACGCACCGACCGACGGCTTCCGCGGCTTCCACGTCTCCCTCACCCTGGCCCAGCCGGCCGACGTCGACAGCTTCGCCGAGACCGCCCTGGCGGCCGGGGCCACCGCGATCAAGCCTGTCGCCAAGTCCTTCTGGGGCTACGGCGGCGTGCTGCGGGCGCCCGACGGCGCGATCTGGAAGGTCGTCAGCTCGTCGAAGAAGAACAAGGGCCCGGCCAGCCGCGACATCGAGAGCATCGTGCTGCTCATCGGCTGCGACGACATCACCGCCACCAAGCAGTTCTACGTCGACCGCGGCTTCGGGGTGGCCCGCAGCTTCGGGCGGAAGTACGTCGAGTTCGAGCCCGGTTCGGGCGCGGTGACCCTCGGCCTGCTGCCCCGCAAGGCGCTGGCCAAGGACGCCGGCGTACCGATCGAGGGCAGCGGCTCGCACCGCGTGGTGCTCGTCGGTGGCGACACCGCGGCGAGTGACCCCGACGGCTTCCCGTGGGAGCCGGCTCAGCGCCAGGCGCCGGAGACGACCTCGTCCAGCGCTGCGTCGATCAGCTCCAGCAACGACTGATCCTCCGCGGCCAGCCACCGGCGGTAGGCGTACTCGGCCGCCGCCAGCACGACCTCGACGGCGACGCCCGCCCGGACGTCGCCGTCGGGCACCCCCATCCTTCCGGCGGCGATCGCGACCAGCTCGGCGCGGTCGCCGTCGGTGATCAGGACGACGCGGGGGGACAGCTCGGGCGCGGTGCGCATCGCGTCGCGCCAGTGGCGCAGCTCGGCGTCCGGCACCTCGGCGCTGCGCTCGCGGATGGCCGCGGACAGCGCGGGCGCGACCGGCTCGTCGTCGGGGCGGGCGGCGTACGTCGCCACGATCTCGGCACTGCTGACCAGCAGCGGCTGGAGGAGCAGGTCCTCCTTGGCGGCGACGTAGCGGAAGTAGGTGCTCGTCGAGACGCCCGCCGCGGCGGCGATCTCGTCGGTCGTCACCGCCGCGAAGCCGCGCTCGGCGAACAGCGTCCAGGCGGCGTCCTGGATGTCGCGGCGCACCCGCAGCCGGTTGCGCTCGCGCAGGGTCAGGGCCACCCGGCGACCCTCCCACGGTTGCGGACATCCTCACAAGTTGATAGAAACTCCCACATTCGGAGTGACTATCAAGGAGTCGAGATGGCCGACGAGACGTTCGACGTGGTCGTGGTGGGTTCCGGCGGCGCCGGCATGGCGGCGGCGATCACCGCCGCCGCGCACGGGTTGTCCGCGGTGGTGCTGGAGAAAGCCCCCGTCTGGGGCGGTACGACGGCCCGATCGGGCGGCGGCGTGTGGATCCCCGGCAACGACGTGCTCCGCAAGCACGCACCCGCCGACGACCTCGAGCAGGCCCGGCGCTACCTGCACGCCATCGTCGATCCCGCCGCCGGTGTCGCCCCGGCCCGGATCGACACCTACCTCGACCGCGGGGCCGAGGCGCTGCGCTTCCTCGCCGAGAACTCCGCGCTCGACCTCGAGTGGGTGCGCGGCTACTCGGACTACTTCCCCGAGGCGCCCGGCGGCCGGGCAGCCGGCCGGTCCTGCGAGCCGCGGCCGTTCGACACGCGCCGGATCGGCCCGGATGCCGCGACGATGCAGCCCTTCTACACGAAGGCGCCGCTCAACGTGGTGGTCAAGCAGTCCGACTACCGCTGGCTCAGCACCGGGCTGCGGCACTGGCGCGGTCCGCTGCACATGCTGCGGGTCGGCCTGCGCACGATCCTCGCGAGGCTGCGCGGACGCCGCCTGGTCGGGCTGGGCAGCGCGCTGTCGTCGTCCCTGCTGGTGGGGCTTCGCGAGCTCGGCGTACCCCTGCGGCTCGACACCGCCCTCGCCGAGCTGGTCCGCGACGGCGACCGGGTGACCGGTGTCCTGACGGCGACCGGCGACCGGATCACCGCCCGGCGCGGGGTGGTCCTCGCCTGCGGCGGCTTCGACCACTCGGCCACGATGCGCGCCGAGCACCAGCGCGAGCCGGCCGGACCGCAGCTCTCGCTCGGCGCCACCACCAACACCGGCGACGGCATCCGGGCCGCGGTCGACGTCGGCGCCGCGACCGCGCTGATGGACGACGCCTGGTGGGCGCCGTCGATCCCGCTCCCCCGCGGCCCGTGGTTCGCACTCGCCGAGCGCTCGCTGCCGGGCAGCATCATCGTCAACGCGCGCGGCGAGCGGTTCATGAACGAGTCGCTGCCGTACGTCGAGGCCACGCACCGGATGTTCGGCGGCCCGTACGGCGCCGGCGACGGTCCGGCGGAGAACCTCCCGTGCTGGCTCGTGTTCGACCAGACCTACCGCGACCGCTACCTGTTCGCCGGCGTCACCGGCGGCCGGCCGCTGCCGAAGTCCTGGCTGGCCGACGGCGCCATCACGCGGGCGGGGAGCCTGTCGGCGCTGGCGGAGGCGATCGGCGTACCGGCTGCCTCGCTCTCCGCGACCGTCGAGCGGTTCAACGGGTTCGCCCGGGCCGGGGTGGACGCCGACTTCCAGCGCGGCGAGTCGGCGTACGACCACTACTACGGCGACACCACGAACAAGCCCAACCCGAGCCTCGGCGTCCTCGCGAAGGCGCCGTTCCATGCAGCCCGGATGGTGCCCGCCGACCTCGGCACCAAGGGCGGCGTGCTCACCGACGAGCGGGCGCGGGCGTTGCGCGCGGACGGCAGCGTGATCGAGGGGCTGTACGCCGCGGGCAACGCGAGCGCCGCCGTCATGGGCCACACATACGCCGGCCCGGGTGCCACGATCGGGCCGGCGCTCGTGTTCGGCTACCTCGCGGCGCTGGACTGCGTGGGCGCTGGGGAGATCAGCGGACCGCGAACCCGAGCCACGAACCGAGGATGACGGTCGCGACGCCGACCTCGACCCGACGAGCCAGGCGCGAGGGGTAGATCCGGCCCTCGAAGTAGTGCGCGATGAACCCGCGCTCGTCCATCCGCGGCTTGCCGGCGCCCTCGCGACCCCAGTCCTCGAGCCGCGACAGCGGGCAGGCGGCGTCGGTCGCGGCCATCCGGCCACCCCACGCGGCGGCGGCGAGGTGCGGGATGACCACCCACGGCATCAGCCAGGCGAGGAAGCCACCGACGACCGTGAAGCCGACGAACAGCACGTGGACCACGAAGGCTCCTGCTGCGACGACCCGGTGCATGGGCCGGATTGTAGTGACACGGCGTCACAGGTTCGGGAGCGGTGCCATGATCGACGGGCGCTTCTCGAGACCCGCGCCGTTCAGACCAGCCCGGCCGCCGCGAACGCCCGCGCGTAGATCTCGCGCACCACCTGCTCCTTGCGGGCGTTGTACTGCATGCCGTCCTCACCCGCGGCGCTCGAGGCAGCGGACGCGGCGAGCTTGGCGGCGGCGTACCGCTCGCGCTCGTCGGGGTTGCCGCGCAACCAGTCGCGGAAGATCCGGTGCTTGACCACCTCGGGGCTGTCGGGGCCGAACACGTGCACGTGCGAGGTCGGCGAGCTGCCGCGCAGCAGTCGGTGCTCGAACCACCAGGGTTCACGCACCCGGAGCACGAAGCCGAGCGCCTCCAGCGCGGGGACGTACGCCGCCTCGTCGGCCGGGTCGGCGACGACGAGGTCGACGTCGATCACGGGCTTGGCGGGCAGGCCGGGGACGGCGGTGGAGCCGACGTGCTCGTTGACGAGCGCTCGCCAGCCGAGCGCTCCCCTGATCCCCGCAGCGACCTCGTCGTAGAGGCCGGCCCATGCGGGATCCGCCGCCACGACCGCAACCTCCGGTGAAGGACCGCCGCCGTCGACCCACGGCGAGGCGCCGGGCGGGACGGGCGGGTCGTGGAAGGTGACGATGTCGTGGCGGCTCGGCACGGTCGGCTCCCTCAGCCCGCCAGCCCGTGCTCGTGCGCGAACACCACGATCTGCACGCGGTCGCGCAGCCCGAGCTTGCGCAGGATCGCGCCGACGTGGGTCTTCACGGTCGACTCGCTGAGGAACACCTGCCCGGCGATCTCCTGGTTCGACAGCCCGCGCGCGACGGCGGCGAAGACCTCGCGCTCCTTGTCGGTGAGGCCGGTGTACGACGCCGGTGGGGCGGCGGCCGCCCTGAACTGGCTGTCGAGCAGGGTGGACAGGTCGGCCGGGGCGAGCACGGCGTTGCCGGAGTGCACGGTGCGGATGGCGTCGCGCAGCATGACCGGAGTGGTGCCCTTGAGCAGGAACCCGCTGGCGCCGTACCTGATCGCGGTCGCGGCGCGGTCGTCGAGGTTGAAGGTGGTGAGCACGACGACGCGGACCGGCTTCTCGCGGCGGGCGGCGCGGTCGGGCAGGAAGATCTGGCGGGTCGCCTCGACACCGTCCATCTCCGGCATCCGGATGTCCATCAGCACCACGTCGGGTGCGAGCTCGTCGACCAGGCGCACGGCCTCGACGCCGTCGGCCGCCGTACCGACGACCTCCATCCCCTCCTGGGCGTCGACGATCACCCGGACGCCCTCGCGGAACAGCTCCTGGTCGTCGACGAGCAGCACGCTGATCACCGGTTCCTCACCGGCACCCACGCGGTCGCGGTGAAGGTCGGCGGATCCGCGCGGCGGCGTACGTCGAGCCGGCCACCGACCGCCTCCAGTCGGCGCCGCATCCCGTCCAGCCCCTGGCCCCCGCTGTCGGCCGATTCCCCCGCAGGTACGGCGTTTCGGACCTCGATCCGCAAGTCACCCTCCCAGTGCCGCTCGACGTGGACCGGCTGGTCGCGCCGGCCGTGCTTGATCGCGTTGGTCAGCATCTCCTGGAGCACGCGGAACGCGACGACCGCGAGCTCGGGCGGCATCGGCTGCGGCGTACCGACCTCGGTCGTGACCACCTCGTGCCCGCTCGCCCGCACGCCGTCGACCAGGCTGTCGAGGTCGGTGTGCTGCGCGGCCGCGGTGGGCCCGGCCTGTCCGGCGGTCGAGGAGAGCACCTGCCGGACGTCCTCGAGCGAGGACCGGGCGGAGCCGGCGATGTTGGCCATCGTGGTCCTGAGGCCCTGGGTGTCAGCGTCCTCGAGGTACTGCGCGGCCTCGGCCTGGGCCAGGATCACGGCCAGCGAGTGGCCGACGACGTCGTGCACGTCGCGGGCCAGCTGGGCCTGCTCCTCACGCAGCCGCGCGATCTCCTCGGCCTGGTCGCGCTGCGCCTCGGCGGCGACCTGCGAGCGGCGCGAGTCCTGCGACCGGGCGGCGAAGCGGAGCGCCAGGCCGAGCAGCCACGGCGTCGCCAACAGTGCGAAGCCGACCAGTCCCGCGGCCAGCCGCCAGTCGTAGCGGCTGTAGGCGTCGATGGCGAGCCGATCGACGCCGAGCATCTGCAGCGCCTCGTAGAAGGCGTACGGCGACCACATCAGCACCGCGATCGCCGCACTCACGGGGATCGAGAGACCGCTGAGCCACACGGTCGGCAGCCGGCCCCACCGCGCGCAGCCGAAGGCGACCACCGCGAGCAGCACCTCGGTCAGCATCGGTTCGACGCCGATCACGACCTGCACCAGCCCGGTCCCCCACGCGACCACGAGCGCCGCCGCGGGCAACCGCCGGGACAGGCCGACCGCGACCGCCACGCCGATCACGACCAGCAGCGCGGCCCACGGGTCGGGCTCGTAGGACCGCTTGACCTCGAGCAGCCCGATGACGAAGGCGGCCGCCCCGGCGGCCAGGTCCGGCAGCCAGCGCTCGGCACGGTTCACGCCGGTCCTCCTGCCGGGTCGATCGGGATGGTCTGCGGACAGCGAACCACACGCCTCATCGGTGGGCGGAGCGGACGAGCTCGTCGAGCAGCTCGGCGTACGCCATCCCGCCGGCAGCGAACATCCGGGGCGCCTGCGAGTGCGCGGTCATGCCAGGCATCGTGTTGACCTCGTTGAGCACCGGGCCGGCGTCGGTGAGGAAGAAGTCGACCCGCGCGACGCCCGCGCAGCCGAGCGCCTCGAACACGGCGACCGCTGCCTCCTTGAGCGCCTTGGCGTCGGTCTCGTCGAGCTGGGCGGGAAGCCGGAAGTCCGCGTGGCCGCCGTACTTCGCGTCGTAGTCGAAGATCCCGTCGGCCACGATCTCCAGTGCCGGTGGGACGAACAGGCTGCCGTCCGCGCGCCGCAGCACCGCCACGTCCACCTCGCGACCGACCACCAGGTCCTCGACGAGTACCCGGTCGTCGAGCGCGAACGCGGCGTCGAGAGCGGGCTGAAGCGCATCAGGTACGTCGACCCGGCTGACGCCCTGGCTCGAACCGGCCGCGACCGGCTTGAGCACCACCGGGTGGGTCCAGCGCAGGTGCGCGGCCGTCGCCCGGGTGACCAGGACGCCGGGTGCGACCGCGATCCCGACGGCCTGGGCGACCAGCTTGGTGGCCCACTTGTCCATCGCGAGCGCGCCGGGGCGGATGCCGCTGCCGACGTACGGCAGGCCGGCGAGCTCGCACAGCGCGGCCAGCGCGCCGTCCTCGCCGCGCGGGCCGTGCACGACGGGGAACACCACGTCGCAGCCGCGCAGCACCTGGGCCGCGCCGCTGAGCCCGATCGGGCGCAGGCCGCGGTCGCGCCAGGTGCCGTCGCGGCCGATGGTGAGCGGGACGACGTCGTACGTCGCCGGGTCGAGCGCGCCCGCGACCGAGGCCGCGGAGGCGAGGGAGACGTCGTGCTCGCAGTTCTGCCCGCCGCCGATCACGGCCACCCGGGTCCTCATGCCAGCCGCCGCAGGTACGACGTCGGGCGCACCAGACGCGGGACGCGGGCGCCGATCCCGGTGACCACCTCGTGCTCGATCGTGCCGGCCCACGCGGCCCACTCGGCGACGGTCGGCTCGCCGTCGCGCCCGGGCCCGAAGACGGTGACGGTCTCGCCGGGTTGCGCGCCGTCGGCGCCGAGGTCGACGACCACCTGGTCCATCGAGATCCGGCCGACGACCGGACGCCGTGCGCCGCGGACCAGCACCTCGGCGCGCTCGGAGGCGACGCGCGGCAGGCCGTCGGCGTACCCGAGCGGGAGCAGGCCGAGGTGGGTGGCGCGGGTCGTGCGGTGGTCGTGGCCGTACCCGACCGGGGTGCCGGCGCGGACACGTCGTACCTGCACCAGCGGCGCGGTCAACGTCATCGCCGGCTCCAGCGCGGTGGTCCGGGACGAGTCGATGCCGACCAGGCCGGCGCCGACGCGGCTCATCGTGTGGTGGGTGCGCGGGTCCGTGAGGGTGGCGGCGGTCGCGGCGAGGTGCCGGTCGCGGGGCCGCAGGCCGGCGGCGCGGGCGACCTCGACAGCCCACGCGAACCGGGTCCGGCCGCGGGCGTTGCACGCGTCGGCCGGGTCGTCGGCACAGCCGAGGTGTCCCATCACACCGACGACCTCGACCTCCCCACGCTGCTCGGCGCGACGGGCCGCGCGGCACAGTGCGGCCCACTCGGTGGGCTCGGCACCGTCGCGCGCCATGCCGGCGTCGACGTGCAGGTGGATCCGGCTCCTCCCCGGTGCGTCGGCCACGGCCGCGAGGTGGGCGAGGCTCGGGACGGCGACATCGATGTCCCGGACGGCGGCCGCAGGGAAGTCGGCGTCGACCGGGTTGAGCCAGCTGAGGACAGGTACGACGAGGCCCGCGTCGCGCAGCGCGAACGCCTCCGCGAGGTGGGTGACCCCGAGCCGGGTGGCGCCGTGGGCCAGCGCGGTCCGGGCCACGTCGGTCGCGCCGTGCCCGAAGCCGTCGGCCTTGACCACGGCCATCAGCTCGCCGGACGCACGGTCCGCGAGGGTGCGGGTGTTGCGGGCGACGGCGCCGAGGTCGACGGTCAGCCGGGGCGTCGACGCCGTCGCCGGGCGCGGGGCCACGGCGAGCCCGCCGGTCATGCCGCGACCGCCGCGGCGACCGGGCCGTAGAGCGCGTGCGGCGCGTGGGTGAGCAGCGCCCAGTACCGGTCGCCGTAGCTCCAGTGCCACCACTCCGTCGGGTAGTTCACCAGTCCCTGCGAGCGCAGCACCCGGGCCAACAGGGTGCGGTGCGCCCGCGCGTCCTGGCCGATCCCCGCCGCCGCGAACCAGCACCGGCCGTCGCTCTGCTCCGGCGTCGCGTCGATCGGCGTACCCAGGTCGAGCTCGTCACCCGTGATGTCGACCAGGGTGAGGTCGACCGCCGCCCCGGCCACGTGCGGCGCCACCTCGACCGGAGCCACGAAGCGACTGGTCAGCCGTTCCAGTGCCGTGTCACCGATGCCGGGATGCAGCGCGGCCAGCTCGGCGCCGTACGACGCCACGATGGCGCGCTGCTCCTCGACCGGCCGGTAGCCCTCCACCACGCGGAGCCGGATGCCGGCCGGCAGCAACCGGTCGGCGGCGACCAGCCGGTCGGCCAGGTCCGCGCGGACCAGGGCGCCGGCGGGCGAGAGGTCGTGCGGGAGGCGCACCAGCGGCTCGCCGCACTCGGCCACGGGAACCGCACGGACGCGGGGATCGGACAGCAGGATCGTCATGCCGTCCACGCTAGGAATACGGCGGTCCTCCGCACCTCCGCCTGAGGTGCCGCGTCGCGGTCCTCAGGTGCCGAGGGCGTCAGCCCGCCGTCGGATCGAGCAGGCCCATCGCCGTGAAGGCGCGCTCGTAGATCTCCCGCACGACCCGCTCCTAGCTGTGATGCCCGGCCAGGTTGTTCAATCTGGTGATGGGTGCGGCCTTCCCGATTGCTGAGTGGGGCCGGTGGTGGTTGTACTCGTGGACCCATGCTGGCAGAGCCGCGAGCCGGGCTGATTCAGAGCTGTAGAACTTCTTGAACGCCCAGCCCTCGGCCAGGGTGCGGTGGAACCGCTCGATCTTCCCGTTGGTCTGCGGCCGGTAGGGCCGGGTCCGTTTCGGGGTGACGCCGAGCTCGGCGCAGGTATCGCGCCACAGATGGGATCGGTAGGCGCCGCCGTTGTCGCTCAGGACGCGACGCACGCTCACTCCGCGGTCGGCGAACCAGGCAACTGCGTGGCGCAGCACCTCGGTCGCGGTCTCCTTGGTCTCGTCATCTCGGGCCTCGACGTAGGCCACGCGGGAGTGGTCGTCGATGACGGTGTGCAGATAGCAGGTTCCGACCAAGGGCTGGTGGTACTTGCTCTTCGGCACTCCGGTCCTGGCTGAGGTCGCTGCTCGGTTCTTCAACCCTTGCTGTCGGCCTACGTAGCGCCAGCCGCCGCCGTCGGGCACCTTGCCAAGCTTCTTGACGTCGACGTGGAGCAGATCGCCGGGCGCCTCATGCTCATAGCGGCGGATCGGTTCGCCGGTGGCGCGGTCGATGTGGGACAGACGGTTGAGCCGGCACCGCACCAGGACCGCGTGCACGGTCGAGGACGCCATGTTGAGTCGGTCGGCGATCTCGACCGGACCGAGCCGCTGCTTCCAGCGCAGGTGCACGATCTTGCGCACGACTGGCGCCGGGGTCCGGTTGGGCTGGTGATGAGGCGCGGAGGACCGGTCGACCATCCCAGCTGGTCCTTCAGCCTCGTAGCGGTCGGCCCACTTCTTCGCGGTCCGCCAAGACACGTCGTAGCGCTCGGCAGCGCGGGCCGGCGACCAGCCCTGCTCGACGACCAGCCGGGCGAGTCGGAGTCGGGCACGCGGGGTCAGAGCGGCGTTGGCATGGGTAGCGTGGGACACGAAGGCCTCCTTGGTGGCGGAGCGGTTCCTTAGACAGCTCCACTCCACACCGGGAGGCCTTCGCCCATCTACACCTCAGGCCGTGTCGTCACAGGTCCTCGACCAACGCGCCTGGGCATCACACCTAGCGCGCGTTGTACTGCATCCCGTGCTCGCCTGCCGCCCGTCGTCGGCGTTGCCACGGAGCCGGTCACGCAACTGCCGGTGCCTGACGACCTCCGGGCTCTCCGGGCCGAAGACGTGTACGTGACTGACCGGGTCGATGCCCCGCATCAGTCGGTGCTCGAAAGAGCCGACGTGCTCGATGAGCAGCGCCCGCCAACCGAGCGCGCGCCGACGTCCGAGCTCGGGCCGACACCCGCCACCCAGGGCGACGCCCCCGCCGGCATGGGCGGGTCGTGGAAGGGGACGATCTCGAGACGGCTCGGCACGAGGCCAACCTACGTGCGCGTCGCTCAGGCGGCGCGTGGTCGCGCGGCTTGGTAGGTGATTCCGGATCTGCGCAGATCGTCGAGGGTGTGTCGGGGTGGTGGAGTCCAGACGGGTCGTCCGGTGTCGTCGTCGATCTTCACGACCCAGGGGGTCTGGTGGAGGAGGACGTGGTGGTGGCGACACAGCAGGACGAGATTCGAGAGAGCAGTGGGGCCGCCGTCGGCCCAGTGCACAACGTGGTGGGCATCGCACGCGAGGGGCATCCTCGTGCAGCCCGGGAACGCGCAGTGCCGGTCCCGGATCACCAGCGCGATCCAGATCGCCGCGGTCACGAGCCGTTGGGTACGGCCCACGTCGAGCACCTGGCCGTGGGCACCGAGCACACCGGGGATGATCTCGGCGTCGCAGGCCAGGCGTCGTACGGCGCTCGCTGAGAACCTGGCGCCGGTCGGGGTCTCGCCGTTGCGGGCCAGACCGGCGTCGATGACCTTCTGCTTGAGTGATTCCTGGTCGATGAGCACCACGATGCGGGGTTGGGTGCCGTGGTCGCGGGGCAGGTCGTCGGTGGCGGCGAGCCGGTCGCAGGCGTCGACGAGGGCGTCCCACAGCCGGGCGCCTGCATCGCGGGGGTCACGCCCATCGTGCCCACATCCCGGCGTCAGACACGCCGCGCTCGTGGAGACACCATCCTCGTCGAACATCGCCTCACCCGGTGCACGGCTCACCCCACCGCAGGCTCCGGGTTCGGTGGTGGCCGGGGCGGCGAGGGGGTGGAGGGTGGCCTTGATCTTCTCGGCGTCCTCGATGGTGCCGTAGCCCTTGACCCTGACGCCGCCGTGGCCGTCCTCGGCGAAGGAGAGGTGGCGGGCGTGGTGGGCGGCGCGTTCGGCCTTCGCCTTCTCCTTCTCGGCGTTGATGATCTCCGCGTTGGGGTCGAGCTCACGGACCACGTCACCGAACGCGGTCTGCAGATCACTGGCGTCGTGGCCGTGGGTGTCGACCAGCTCGAGCATCCGTCCTGCGACCGCGGTGCGGAACTCGTGGACCCGGGGCAGCGTGTGCACCTTGGTGGCGATCGCCCGCGCTTGCGGCAGGGTGACTTGCCCGGACTCGAGGGCGGTCTGGACCTCGGGGAGGTCGCGCAGCTGCTCGGCGGCGCGGACCAGGCCGCCGCCGGTGCCCTTGTGGCCGCCGGTGAGGTGGGTCAGGAAGTCCTTGACCGAGGCCCACCCCAACGGACGTTGAGCGCCGGTGGCCTCGAGGCGAGCAACGCCCCGCAACAGTGCGGCGTCCAGGAACGACCGCGCCGCGGTGATCGCCTCCACGCCCGCCACAGACTCGGGACCGTCCAGCAGGCCCCACTCGGCGCCCGCCAGCTCCGCGGCACGCTCGGCCACGGCAGTGGCCTGATCGAGCGCTCCGGGAGAAGTCATGCGCTCATCCTACTCGAACATATGTTCGAATACAAGTCGCCTATTCCGCTGCACGGCTGTGATGTCTCAGGAGATCCCTGACAGTTCTGTATCAGGACATCCCTGACAGAAGGTGTCTCAAGACTTCCCTGACACTTGTCCGGGGCCGCGGCCTCCGGGTGGTCGGCCATTGCCGACGTATCGC